>CAVSPC010000017.1:0-30427 GCA_963729795.1 uncultured delta proteobacterium
GTATGAACAGACCAGAGAGCAAGCAGAAGAGTTCCTCAAGCGGTGGTACTTCTGGGCCACGCACAGCCGTCTCCAACCCATGATCGCAGCGGCCCGGACCATCAAGCGCCACTGGGACGGAGTCCTCGGCTGGTTTGAGTCGGGAATCACCAACGGGGTGCTCGAAGGTATCAACAGCCTGATACAGGCCGCCAAGGCAAAGGCCAGAGGCTACAGGTCAACCAGAAATCTGATCACTATTGTTTACCTCATCGCCGGAAAGCTAAATCTTGCTGTTACCCACACACAATAGCGAAGAGCCATTCAAAAGCACTTCCCTCCTGAGAAGCTCATAGCCCTGTTCCAGGGCTGTTCAACGGATCGTAAACGATACAATAGCTATCAAACGATTATATGGCTGAACGAAAAAGCAACTCCCTCGGCGATCAACAAGGAAAAGTCTACTCTTTGACCAAGCGGTCAAAGGAAACTGTGTGGCCCGGGTCAGCCTGCGGATAAAGCGCTATGGCGCCGCATCCTACTGGGTTATACTGAGAATTGTCCTTATTTCAGCCAAAAAATTTGTTTCGCTCGCTCTAGTGAGGAGAGCGCCTTGGAGATCCTGCCAAAGCCTCTCCTCGTGGAATTATTTTGCAGCCTTCAACCACGGCGGCAGCTTGATGGGACCTTCCGCAATGGGTTTAGGAAATACAATTACTCGCTTGCCCTTGTCTGCCCATTGGAATACACAACCAACCGCTGTTTTGGTGGGGTCGTCGCCGTAAATGACCTGGTTGCCGTCGTCGAACTTGATCCTGCCGATAACGCCAGATCGGTCGGTTTTCTTTATTTCTGTCACCAGCTTGTCGGGATCCAGTGATTTAGCTCGTTCTATGGCCTCGGCCAGAATGTAAACCGAGTCGTATGATGGAGCAGGACCGTGACATGCCTGGATGGTAACTCCGTACTTCTTCTTGTAGGCGTCATAGAATTTCTTGGAGGGAGGGTACTTGTCTGTGGCTATGGAGCTGCCCAACTCGTAGACGACATTTATCAGGCCGCCAATCTTGCCGTCAAAAGTTTTCCAGGTCTCGGTGCCGCACATAGGAGCCATCGATCCAGCCACCAGTGCTGGAATCTTCATTGCGATAGCCTGCTTGACCAGAATCCCTCCTTGGGGCATATCGAAATACACCAGTATCACCTGAGCCCCTTTGGTTCTCGCCTTGCTGAGCCCTGCCGCAAAATCCGATGACCCTGTAGGGTACACGTCGGCTCCCAACTGTTGCCAGCCGAATTTCGCAGCTGCCGCTTTAACCGTGTGTTCCGCACTGGCCCTGGCCCAGAGTACATCCTGATACATACTGAACACTTTGGTAAATCCAAACTGGTCCTTCAGAAATCCCAGCGTGCTCGCCACATATTGCACCATATATTTGGCATTAAAGGAAACGCGGAAAATGTACTTGTACTTTTCCGGTTCTTGCCTCACCATTTCCCCCGACTTGGGTGACATGGCGATGGTTTCAAGCAAAGGCACTTTGTATTTCGACACGATATCCATGCCTGCAAGCATAGCCTCGGACCGGAATGGCCCCACCACCAAAGCAGCAGGTTTTTTTTCCGTGATAATCTTCTCGATCCCAAGTAGAGCGTCTGTCACCGGGACGCCGGGAGAGAAATCGCGCAAATCAATAGTCTCAACCTTAAGAGGTCGTTTGGTATTTCCAACCTTGACCCCACCTTTTGCGTTAATCTCTTCAACAGCCATTTGTACGCTTTTGAGAGACTCTCTCCCTTCTATACTCGTCAGAGAAGTTGGGACTCCTATGACGATCGGTTCCACTCCCAATGCTGATGTAGTCATCCAACCAACAGACAAGACAAAGACAGCCGCCAATCCGAGTAGTTTTTTCATGCGATCCTCCTTTGTAATGAAGACTTAGATATATTCGAGTGTGACAGGCGGAATACGTCTGCAAACACACAACCATGTCTGCTTGCCTAAATGCCTATTTCCCGTGCAACTACTACACGCATGATATCCGGAGTTCCTCCACCGATAAGGGGGAAATAGGAGTCGCGAAGATAGCGCTCTATGGGATATTCCGTCATAAGTCCGTATCCGCCGAAGATGGACAATGCCATCGAGCAGATCTTGTTAGCGGCCTCGCAGACGATGATCTTAGTTAGTGCAGCCTCTTTCGAGACCTTTTCTCCTCGATCAGCTTTCCGGGCGGCATAATAGAGGTAGAGCTCGGCACTCTCCAACATAGCGAGCATCTCCGCGAGTCGGAATCTTACCGCCTGAAATTTGCTGATAGGCCTCCCAAACTGTTCTCGTTCTTTGGAATATTTAAGCGCCGCCTCGTATGCCGATTTGGCCAGCCCCAAGGAAGTTGCTCCAGTCATGATCCGGTCGGCTTCGAGATGAGGCATCACGCTGAGGAGACCGGTATTTTCTTTGCCGAGCAGATGGCCCTTTGGAATCAGGAGGTCCTCAAAAATAAGTTCCGCCGTGTCTGAACAATGGGTGGTAAACTTGCTCAACCTCTTACCCACGCGAAACCCTTTCATGGCAGTATCGACCAGGAAAACTGAGATCCCCTTCATTCCTTTATCCAAGTCTGTCTTGGCAACAACGGCAATGAAGTCCGCTATCGTCCCGTTGGAAGTAAAAATTTTGGTACCATTGAGGACGTACGAGTCTCCGTCACGCACGGCTCGAGTGCGAATTGCAGCAGCGTCGGAACCCGCTCCAGGCTCGGTTAAAGCAAATGCCCCGATCTTTTCTCCTCGCAGCGCCGGGACCAGGTAGTTTTGCTTCAGATTCTCGGAACCAAAGTGATAGATGGACAGAAGGGGAACAGACGACGCCATTGCAACCGTCGCTGAAAATCCAGCCGATACTCTGGCTAACTCTTCCACCAGAATGCAGTGATAAGTGTTCGGCTGGTCCACGCCCGCTCCGCCGTACTCCTCAGGGAACTTCACCCCAAGAAAACCCAGTTCTCCCATTTCTCGGATGAGATGTCGCGGCGGTTCCCCTGTCCTGTCCAGCTCTTCAGCAATCGGTGCTAGACGTTCCTGTACGAACCGGGCGACGTGCCGGCGAAATTCTTCTGCTTCCCATGGCAAACCGAGATCCATGTCACATTCCCTTCTTCTCTACCCTTGTATTGCACCCGGAGAGAAACCTTTTGGCTTTTCCTCTGAAATCCAAAGCTGAGTTTGACTCAGCCTCCTCCCATGGTGATGAAAGATACACCCAAGATGTCGCCTTCCCTTAGCCGGGTGGCCAGCCTCTCCGGGAGAAAGTTAGAATCCACATCATTGACTGTCACTGTAATGTCAGGATAAATCTCTCCAAGCTCAACGTTCACGAGCTTCACTTGCATGACTGACTCAATGGCTACCAGGGCGGACATAAGGCCTGGGTTCTCGTCCTCCAGAAGTATGCTGTCGGTCTTCAATTTAGTTCCGGTAAAGTTGGATTTGACCGAAATCTTAATCATCGCTCAGACCCTCCTCCGTAATCTGAAGTTGAATCAGTTTCCCGGCACACGGGGCAATCCGAGTTTTGATTTACTTTGCGATAAGAGAAGTTCATCGATTCACCGTTAAAGAGGATCAATCTTCCAACCAGTGATGGAGCGGCTCCGACGAGGATGTTGAGAGTCTCCATCGCCTGGATGCAGCCGATGACACCCGGGGTGGGGCCCAGCACGGGAAAAGGAGACTCGGGTGGGGTCAAATCGTGGGCTTCGTAAATGCATTGAAGGCACGGGCCTTTGCCCGGTGCCACCACGGTGGCTATGCCTCTAAGACCCAGAACTCCGCCATGCACGAGGAGCTTTCCTTGTCTCCAGCATTCCCGGTTTGCTGCCAGTCGTGCTGGAAAGTTGTCCAAAGCATCGATCACGATATCAGCCTCACCTACATATTCGCGCAAGCTATCCTGGTCAATTTCCTCGTATATGCCGACAGTTTCAACTTCGGAATTGATATTTCGTAAGAGCTGTTCTGCAACAAGAGCCTTTGGTTTACCCACATCTTCAGTTGTGTAAAGCAGTTGCCGATTGAGGTCGGGGAGATCGACTTTGCCATGATCGATTATCATGAGTCGTCCAACCCCTGCCCGCACAAGGTACTGCGAGCATACACTTCCCAGGCCGCCCGCTCCCAATAGGAGAACACGGGAACGGCTCAGCCGTTGTTGTCCTTCCAGCCCGAAGCCCGGAAGGACCATCTGTCTGGCATAACGCTGCCAACGGGTTACCTCGTCAATATTGTCGGATTCCACGGCCATTGCTTGCTCTGAATTTGTTTGATTAAGTCAGAGGCGAACGCTCTGGTTGATGGAATTAGTGAGGCATTGAATTTCATTACCCATTCATTCTTTTTTCTCCTGCAAAGCCCAATAGATCTTCTCAGGGGTTGCTGGGAGAGTCTTGAACCAGATTCCCGTGGCATCCTTGAGAGCACTCACGATTGCGGTTGGAGTGCTCACAATGCAGCCCTCACTCGCTTCTTTGGCGCCGTAGGGCCCGTCAGGATCTTCGGTGATGATGTCTACTATTTCTATGTTCGGGACATCTGTCGAAAGAGGCATCTTGTAATTGGTAAGGCTCGCATTTCGCGTTTCTTCCCTCGTCCATGATGAATCCTTCATAAAGGGTCTGGCCCAGCCCTTGAACCGCACCTCCCTGGTTTTGGGCATGAACGTTCAGGGGATTCAAGGGGCGGCCGCAGTCATGCGCAAGGATAGTATTCTCGCAACGGGCAACTCCGGTCTCAAGGTCAACCTGGACCTCGGCCAATTGGGCAGTGAAGCTGTACGACGTGCCCGGGTTGCCAAGTCCTTTGTCCCAGTCGTACCGCTCGATGCCGTATTGCGAGTATCCTCTCCCCAGAATTACTGCCCCGGACCCTGAATAGCAGGCTATTTTGGCGAGTTTCCCAAAGGGCATGGACAACTCGGGACGGCCTTTCACGAATACCTTTCCTTCTCGGAAAGCGATATCATCGGGCTGGGTTTTCCATTCCTTTGCCGCAAATTGGGCAAGTTGATTCTTAACATCTTGTGCAGCTCTCTGGGCCGCCATTCCCGCGAGTATGGTCACGCGACTTCCGTAGCTACCCGGGTCACAGGGGGTTACTGCTGTATCTACCCTTTTGATATTCACGTCCTCCATCCGGATGCCCAACTCTTCTGCCACGATCTGAACCAGCACCGTGTCAGAGCCCTGGCCGCAGTCCGTCGCTCCAGTCAGGTAGTTCACTGTCCCGTCCTCACAAAGCCTGATAATGGCAGCGCAGGATTGATGACCCAGTTGCCTCGCGCCTCCGAGGTACGACGCCGCCGAAAGACCCACTCCCCGGCCGGCTTTGGCTCCATTGCCCCGGCGCTTCCAGTTTTCTGTTTTCTTGAGCGTCTCCAAGCCCTGCGTGAGGCCGCAGCTTTTTACGGTGATCTCGTTGACGGTCTCGTACGGGGCTTTGATGGCATTCTTCAGCCGAATATCCATCGGATCGATGCCGAGTTCTTCAGCGATCATGTCCATTTGGACCTCCGCGGCAAAGCGGGTGTGGGTTGCGCCATGTCCGCGCATAGCTGCGCTGACAGGATGGTTTGTGAAGATTCGGTATGCGTCGTACTTGAAATTGGGCAGCTTGTACGGGAGTGTCGTCATTGCGCCGCTCAAGTAAAGCGTCAGCGGGCCTATGGCAGTATATGCTCCGCCCTCTGCTATCGATTTTTGCTGAAGAGCGAGCAAAGTGCCATCCTTCTTCATGCCCATCTTGCTGTGGATGATGAAATTGTGTCTACGACGGGCAGTCTTGAGCACTTCCTCCATGTTGTAGACGAATTTTACCGGTCTGCCGGTCCACTTGGAAAAGAGAACCGAGCAGAAATCGCCGGCCACGGAGTCATTCTTAGTGCCGCCGAAGCCTGCACCGACGAACGGCTGAATAATTCGTATCTTATTCAGGGGCAAACGAAAACAGGCTGCCATGTGGCGATAGACAAAGTAAGGACTCTGTTTGGCACCCCAAAGAGTGATCCCGCTGGAGTCGTACAAGGCAACCGCAGCCGGAGGTTCGAGATATCCCGTAAGAACTCTCCCTGTTTCAAAACGGTCCTCGCGCACAATGTCCGATTCGGCGAATGCCTGTTCCACGTCACCGAAGTCCATGTGGAATTCCCAACTCTGGTTGTTTTGCACATAATCATGCACGGCCGGAGCGCCCGGTTTCATAGCCTCCTCGGGATCGAATACCCCGGGGAGTTCCTCATAATCCACGTGGATGAGCTCTGCGGCTTCTTCGGCGGTTTCTTCGTCCACTGCCGCAACAGCGGCCACTGCTTCTCCCAGGTAACGAACTTTGCCCACAGCCAACGGTGGCTCGTCTCGGGTCTGAGGCATGAAACCCCAAGTCCATCCGTGAAAATCCGCTCCAGTACAGACTGCTTTCACCCCTGAATGGCTCTCGGCCCGACTTGTATCAATTTTGAGGATTTTGGCGTGGGGATACGGGCTGCGCAAAATCTTGCACCAGAGCATCCCGGGAAAAGAAAAGTCAGCAGCGTACTTGGCGCCACCTGTGACTTTATCAAGGGCATCGACCCGGGGAATCGGTTTTCCTATCACTGAATATTCTTCCATCACGATTCCCCTCCTTCGCTGATAATCTTGGCGGCAGATCCTATGGATTCGATGATTTTTGTATAACCCGTGCATCGGCAGAAGTTGCCGGCTATCCCCTCGCGTATTTCTTCTTCTGTCGGTTGGGGGTATTTCTTCAGCAAGTATGTGCCCGAGACAATCATACCAGGCGTGCAGAAGCCGCACTGGGTCCCTCCATGCTTCACGAAGGCTTCTTGAATCGGATGTAGTTTTTCTTTTGTTCCGACCCCCTCGACCGTAACAATGGATTTTCCGTGTGCCTCGACTGCCAAAACGAGGCAGCTATTCACCGTGACACCATCCATGATGACGGTGCATGCCCCGCACTCGCCCATTCCGCATCCTTCTTTGGTGCCTGTAAGATGTAATCTCTCTCGAATCATCTCGAGGAGCGTTTCCGAGGGCGCAACATCGAGGCTCTCCTGCTTCCCGTTTATGGTAAATTGGATTTGTTTCATGAGCATTCCTCTTCCGGATAGGAGTTTATATCCAACGGTTTTCCCGAGAGACACTGTCTGATTGTCCTGGCCGTCAAGACACGCACCATTGCCCTGCGATATGCAGCCGACCCTCTAATGGAGTCCCTCGGCCAACACTCTTGAGCTGCCGTTTCTGCTGCGGCATCTATGTTGTCACTAGTCAACGGTCTGCCCCGGAGTGCCGACTCAGCAGCAAATGCTCGAAGAGGCGTCCGTCCCACTGCCCCGAGTCCTATCCGAATTTCCGCGCATTTTTCGTCAGTTGCTTGTACAAAAGCAGCTACACCTACAACGGCCAGATCCAACCTGCTTCTAGGTGATAGTTTTATGTAGCAACTGCGAGCCCCCGCGCTCGACCGAGGAATCAAGATTTCCGTGACTATCTCGCCATGGGAGAGAGCCGTCTGGAGGGGGCCAGTGAAGAAATCTTTTAAAGGGATGATTCGCTCACCCGAACTGGAGGCGCAGCGGACCGTCGCATCGAGCGCAAGGAGGGCCGGTGCAGTATCGGCCGAAGGAGCCGCATTGCAAATGTTGCCGGCGACAGTAGCCCGATGCTGGATCTGAGCGGCACCGATCTTGCCGGCTGCGATGGCAAGAGCTGGATATCGTTCTCTGACCAGACACGAGTGAGCTACCGCATGAACGCTGGCGAGTGCGCCTATTGCCAGTCCGGAATTTTCGTCGTAACGGATATAATCCAGTTCTCGGATACCCTTGAGATCGACAAGACACTTAGGAACTTTGCCTTGTCGCCGCTTGAGCTTCGGCAGCACGTCTGTGCCGCCGGCAAACACCTGATAATCGATCCCGTTGGTATCCTTCATCAGCTCCCAGGCTTCCGACAGGCTCTTAGGAGAAACGTAGTCGAATTTGGGAAGCCTCCGATAGAAGACTGTCATGGCATCCTCCACGTAATCTGAATGTATCGTGCATTTGCAATCGAGAATTCGCTCCGTTGCAAGATTTCGTCGGGTTGGCTCCGGTAAACCCGCTGCCGGCAAGGCGAAGAATGGGCTGACTTGAACAAATGATTGACCTGGAAGTCACATTTATTCTCTCCCGCCGTTGTTGCCAGGGATCTACTGGAGACGCTATATAGACACGTCTGTATATTCTAACCAACAAAAATACGTTGCTTCCACGTAGTCCGCCTGCTCTTTGAGCCCTCTGCTTGCAGCTAAGGGATTGCCACAAGTTATCGCATCTCGGCTGTGTTAAAGCCAATTGTAGGGCCGCAGCACGCTGCGCCCAGGGCACCGCATGCGGTGCCCCTACGGCCGAGGGATCTTCAAGATTGATATCCTTATAGTACGGCGGATACTAAGTTGGGATTCTTCCCATCAGCCTTCGCCCACTGCATGATCGTTGACACGTCGTCCTTCCGGACCCGTGGAGCGGCTCCCCGGCTGGCTGCCAAAGACATGGGAACGCCACGAAATTCCCGGCTTCAAAATCCCTGAGAAAAACATCTCTTCTATTGTGTCAACTAAGTCGTCGATTCCCTCCGGTCTGGAGTAATCGAACCAAGTGTACGGCCAAGTGACCATGCCGATAAGGGTGAATGCAACAAATGACTCCGGAAGTTTCTTGGCCTTGCCTTTCTCTTGGAGCTCACGAATCGTTTCGCGAATTGATTTCAGAACATCCGCCCAATGCTCGCGCACCCATTTTAAATGCTCCGGGGCCAGGTACGGAGTTTCATTTATTAAAGCTTTCGTGTCTGGATACAGGCATACGGCCCGGGTGTACTCTCGAACAAAGAAATGTAATCTTACAAGCGGATCATCTATTTCTTTCATCCCGACTACGATGGGTTGAATGCGGCTCTCTAGCCTATCCCTGTGAACAGAGAACAGAATATCTTCCTTGTCTTCGAAGTACCAGGTACAAGGTTGGGCGTGATATGCCCAAACCTTTGCATATGTCAGTCGTTGACATCCCGTGGTAGCCCTTGCTCAGGAACAATTCCATGGCCTTTTCCTGAATTTCTTCCTTGCTGGTCCTGACAGGAGCCCTTCGCTTCATCTCAGATTTCATATCCGGTTTCGGTTCAACCTCTTCAAACATTTCCCGGAGCCACAACTTCTTGGGTGGGGTTGGGGCCCCGTGTTTTTACTATACATACAGGTATGTATAGTAAAAACGAAGCTTATCTGTCAAGTCTTTTTCACGAAAGTATCCGAAGGAAGACTAGGAAGCACGTACGGCCCGTCACAAGAGCCGAAATGTGCTGAAAATCATCCTTTCCCTCATTATCCCGTCGCCTAGCATGTCCACTTTCTTGATGTTGACCGGATCAGTACTCTCGATTCTCGGCTCCGTCTTTCTTCAATTCTTTTTGCGAGCTTGACTTTAGGTTTAATAAAGGTAATTATATACTTGACTCCCTCATTAAAATCTTATAACATGCCCCACAGATGACAAAAGAGGGGAAAGACAATGAACGATAAAGTAACAATCAGCCTCTTGCAACTATTTGAAATGTTTCCAGATCAGGAGACAGCGAGGAAATATCTCGAATCTAGGTTATGGCCAGAGGGAGCTAAGTGCCCTGTCTGTGGTTCAAACGAAAACATCACAGCGCGCAGAGACGGTTATTACCGCTGTAACTCCTGCAAGGAAGATTTCACTGTCAGAACGGGGACCATCTTTGAACGTTCACATGTCCCGCTCCATAAGTGGATTTATTCTATGTATCTGCTTGTCACCGCTCGCAAGGGCATTTCTTCTCTTCAGCTTTCTAAAGAAATCGGAATTACTCAGAAGTCCGCTTGGTTTGTATTGCATCGACTTCGTGAGGCTTGTGGGAATAAACTCGAAAAATTGCAAGGAATTGTTGAGATTGATGAAAGTTTTTTTGGCGGCTTAGAGAAAAATAAGCACGAATCAAAGAAGCTCAAGAAAGGTCGCGGAACAGCTGGGAAAAAGGCCATCATAGGGATGCGCGAGCGCGGTGGTCGGTACACTCGCCATGCCGATTGAGAATACAACCGTCAAAACGATTCAGAATGCTATATACGCCAATATCGAGGTCGGCTCTACCCTTTTACACAGACGAACACTCAGCTTACCAGGATTTTAGTGAAAGCCTCTTTTTTCAGCACGATAGTATCAATCACTCTTCTAAAGAGTATGCCCGGGGTCCAGTGAACGTTAATAGCATTGAGAGCGTGTGGGCAGTGATGAAGAGAGGAATGCACGGAGTTTACCATCATGCCGACGATAAACACCTTGGACGCTACGCTCATGAATTCGCTTTCCGATTGAACGAAGGGAATGTTAAGCGGCACACACTAGATCGCTTAGATTCTTTCGTTGATGCCGTTGTAGGGAAGAGAATCACTTACGGGGAGCTTACGGCATGAAACCCATTATAAAAAAGATTAGACAGGAATACGAAAAATACGAGGACACATTGGTGGCAGAAATCCCTCGGCTATCAGATCTTGACCTTACGAAGCAAATTGATATCGAACTGCTAGAGAATTTGTCAACCATTGTAGCAAACATGCTTCAAGGGAACCCTAAACCCCTCACACTTCCTGTCATAGTCTTAGTCAGGGATCTAATAAACATGACCAATAAACAGATTCCTATCGAAATCATGGAGTAGCTAGCCCTTCCGATTTCGAGAAAGGAATGGAAGGTATATCGACATTATGAGCATGGTTATCTGGACACGATTGTAATTGTGCCCGACATAAAGTAATCAGATGTTTGAAAAAGTTCAGTTATTTCTATCAACGACAAATTTCTACTCCTTTTTGCGGATGTGCCACAGGTATTGTTTCACTTCTTTTTCAAGTTCGCCCAGAGACTTGGCGATTTTTTCAAGTGGACTATCCTTATCCCACGTTTCTCCATGCGAATATGATCCAAACGGAAGTGGAAATCGTTCCGTTTTTTCATTGCCGAGGATGTCGTGATATTTAGCGGAAACAGTAACGGTTTCAGGAATTGTTTTTTTTGTGTCGTCGATTGGTTTCCAATAACCCGTCCACATTGGCAATATCCGAGCTTCGTCAGGTTGCAAAGAGGAAAGAGACCGGAGAAAATCCACATCAGAGAGTCTTCGGTTCTGAAAATAGTAAATATCGGGCTCTATTTGAAAAGTCAGATCAAGAGCCTGTCCTTGACTATAGTTGCGAAGAATCAGTTCAACAATAACGGGATCTTGTTCTTGGGGGCGCAAATATATGGATATCTTAGGCTCGGTTTGAGCTTTTCTTACCAGCCTTGTTTCTTCAACAAGTGAAGCGGTGAGTTTCATGTATTTGTGTGTCGCCCAAGCAATTACTATGGTGGCCACTGATACAACCGCAGAGAATACAAGCGAAAGAATCGTGTTGAGGTCTTGTATACACACTGCTATATCCCCTTTCAACAGAAGGTCAGGGCACAAACCCCGCTTCTCTTTTGAAATAGAAGAGACAAAGATGGAAACTAATAGAAAAACTACCGGAAACGCAAAGAAGAAGTCAACAGGTAATTACAAGGGGACCCGGACACCTGTAATTCTTAATAAGGTTGTGGATTTAGTTTTGGCTTATCGTCCTGTGTCAAAGACGGAAAAGGCTCGAAAACGAGAATTGGAGAGGCAAAAGATTCAACGAGAAGACCGGAAAAGGGAGTCAAGTATATAATTCCCTTAATAAAGGGGTCAGGTCTCTTCTTGGCCCATATTGAACCACGTTTCGATGTATCGCGTTTCGTAGTTAGTTAGGAGCAGATGACCCTTTCTTCGACCACTTTCGCCTTTCTCCAGCCGGTTGGCTGCGTAAGGATTTGGTCAGGAGTTGATTAGCAATAGATTCTACGTACAGAATGATCAAACGTTATTCCCGGATATCACACAGTTTTCGTCGTTTACAGTGTCTCCGCGGCATTGTTCGTGATAGTGAACTTTTTCCTTGACAAGTCGGATCGTCTTTGCATAATAGATCCGAAATCTCTTCAGGCTCCGCCAGAGCTGTTCTTTTTTCCCATTGCATGCCAAAACGAGGGGTTGGTTATTTCATCTGCGTCATCTGCGGTTCAAAGCGCAAATCTAGTTCTGCAATGGGCCGAGGTTCGCAGACAAAAGGGTCATGGTGTCCACGATGTTGACACCATATAAATCAGGAAAATCCAGAGCCTGGAAACGGAGTGACATATTTTGTCAAACTCCCGGGATTCGGCCCTTTTGGCCCTAATGTATTTGTTTAACAATGGCACGAGGTTACGAAATGTGGGTTTTGGAACACTTCTTGCTAATGCAAGTGGGTTGGGGTATCCATTCCAGATTTAAGTAGATCAACGAGTATTTTCAACAACCGAAAGGTTTTTTCATTGCGCCCGAGCCGGGGTCACTTGGGGCGAAGCATGAACCGATCCGGATTTACCGCAAAGGATGCCGAGGATGCTGAGAAAGTTCTTGTTGGCTCTTTACTCCGGTCATTTCGCTTAGCGATTACTCTTTTTGGTTAGATTTCTCTTCTAATGGGCGACCCATGCATCATTGTGTGGCGACGTGAGGTTCCGATGAATTTAAGTCAACTAAAGAACCCAACCTGGAGAGAATGGGCCTACTTCATTGTTGCAGTAGTGCTCTGGGTATGGTTTGTGCTCCCGATCCCTTGCGAGTTACACTATCCCTGGAATGTGTTCGTCAAGTTTCTTGTTATTCTCTCACCCTTTTTCTGGTACAAGTCCCTGAAGATCGACTACAGGACTCAACGTGAGCGGGAAATCGGGCCAACAGATTCTCCGCGTGCGCTCAACAAGCCAACGGCCGAGCGGTTGATTTACACCACCATCTGGGCACTGGCGTGGGGCACCCTTGTATTCAACATTCCCGGGCACCCATTTTCCTATAAGGTGATAGTGAACGACATCCTTGGCTTTCTAGCGCCTTTCCTTTTGTTAGTACGCCTGAGGATCGACCCCGATCTCGTTCGGCTCGTGTCCCCGAGAGTGAATAATGCCTCGTCCCACGCGCGTAAGCCTCAATTCGCGGATACGCCGGTCAGAATGCCATGGATTCTTTTCTTTTCTTCAGAGATACTCTGGGTCTTGTTTGTGAACGGGTTGCCAGACGAACCGCATCATTATCCTGGGGCCGGGTTTTGGCATACTATTAGTATTTTTTCGCTCTGCACATGGATCTGGGCTCTGCCTTGGGCATTGAGCGTGGGTACCAAAATAGATACCGCAGCGAGAATTTCGGAGTCTGATCAACAAAATATGACACAGGAGGTCACACCGAATCCGAGATAGCCAGCGGAGAATTTGTGAATGAAACGCTCACAATTATGTCCGAGTCAGACAGGAAGAGGATTATGGCAGCAGGAATACCATAGTACGAGTTTGCGGGGCTTGCTGAAGAAGGTCAACTAAATCCAATACTCGTGTTACAGGTATGGGGTTTCAACTACCTCTGGAGTTGCGGGTGGGGAAGATTGCGGAAGTGGTATAATGATCCCCAAGCATTCGAAGAGGCTATGCGTAAATACTATGTAAGGGGGTCAGGTCTCTTCTTGACTCATATTGAACCACGTTTCGACGTATCGCGTTTCGCAGTTAGTTAGGAGCAGATGACCCTGTCTTCGACCACTTTCGCCTTTATCCAGCCGGTTGGCGGCGTAAGGATTTGGTCAGGAGTTGATTAGCAATAGATTCTACGTACAGAATGATCAAACGTTATTCCCGGATATCACACAGTTTTCGCCGTTTACAGCGTCTTCGCGACATTGTTCGTGATGGTGAACTTTTTGCTTGATAAGTCGGAGCGTCTTGGTATCATGAAAATAAGATGAGATGAGGGGGCAAGTCTTGTTTCTTGACTTTTTCCTTTCGCCCGGCATTATCCTGCTCACGGCGGAGTGATGGAATCCCATATATGCTGCGATCTTCTGCCGCAAAACGCAAGGCATGGCCCCATCAGGACTCCTTCCGGAAAACTGTCACCACAGAGGCACAGATCAAGGCCCGGTATGCAGCTCGCACGGCTTGTTAGCATCAGTTAACCTTCAAATATAAGACAACTTTACCCGCACAAGGTTAGTGCATATTCTACTTCTTCACTTATTATACTGTTGCCCGGCAGTCGGAGAGATGCCAGGATGCCCGCGAGCTTTATTCCCACCTATTCGGCCGAGCGCCCATACACACATTGCCCGAACTCGCTCGTCAGCGTTCTCTTCAAAGGCACGGGTCAGCTCCGCCACGTACTTCGTGTCCCGCGTATTACCCATGCAACGGGCTACGTTCATCTTCCAGCGCCAGATATCATCGACAGGCATATAGAACATGTGCGGCCAAATGCGTTCCTCGAAATAAAGACGGTCCATGTGAAGCAGCTTGTCTAATCTGAAATCAGAGCTTTTCCTGGCGACCTGCTCATTCTCCGGCAGGTCCGCAGCAAGCCAAGGAGCATTCCTCGGGCACACATTTTGACAGCGATCACAACCGTATACGTACAGCCCCATGGCTTCCCGTAAGTCTCGTGGGGTAATACCTGAGCCGTAGTAAGAGAGATAAGATATGCAACGCCGGGGATCGATGTGTCGAGGTCCTCTGAGCGCTCCCGTAGGACACGACGCGATGCAGGAATTCTTGCACCAGCCAGGACAGCCAACTTCCAGCGTGGGCTGACCCGGCTCGTACTCTGCATCCACGACCACCGCTATGGGCAAAACCCAAGAACTTTGTCGTGCCACCGAGTTCGAATAAAAGAGGCAGTTCTTCCCGAACGTGCCCAAGCCGGCACGCGCCGCGGCCAGTCGATGAGGAAGGTGAAAAGGCACTTTGGAATTAACGCCGTTCTGTCTCAAAAAAGAGCGGAAAGCCTTGAGGCGCAAAGCCAATCCGTTCCGGGTAACTCTATCGTCATCCAGATAGCACCGACCGAAAAACGGTTCCAGATTTCGCGGATAGCTCTCGCGGAAATATACCTCGATGAGCACTATGATGCTCCGCGCCTCCGGCAATACGTTCTTGGGATCTGTGCCGGCCACGAGGTCCAGTCCGGCCTCAGTGGTCCAGGCGTACTCCGTCTCACGTTCCTTGAGTATTTTTCTCTGTGATTCAAACGGCTCCGCTGTGGTGAAGCCTACATCTTCGAAACCCAATTCACGGGCTCGGGTTATAATTTCATCGCGAGATAGCATAGATTGCTCCTCATTTATATGACAGACCCATACGATCTTGAATCGTCGGCAGTGATGATGATGCCACTGAATAGTGGCTAAATCTCGATTAGCTTGCTCATATTCGTGGCTCGAGCTTGATCAATGATGATTCTACCCCACCTTTGGTCAGTTGGCGTCTCACAGAGAGTCGAAAAGTTTGGGGATTCTACAAGAGGAAGGGCTGTCACTCCTCCATCGATTTGCAACGACTCGCCCAGAACTTCGATGCAGCCCACAGACAATCGGCTAACCGGGAGACATCCTGGTGAACCAAAATGCCGAGTGCCCGGGCCTCTCGACGGAATCGTTCGCATCCCTTTTCAAGCCCCATGAGCCAGAACGAAACAAGCTTTCCACGTTCATCAGCCCTTTTTTTCAAGTCGGCAAGGTCAGGGGCGCCTTCCAGGCCGGCTACGAAGTGGATGAGCAGCACATCCACGTTTGGGTCATTCAAGACAGCCGAAACCGCCCGGCCAAAGACGGTATCTCGGCCATGCGAGGACACTGCCGGAAAAAGGTCTACGGGATTGGACACAGGCATCCAGGCGGGAAAGACCTCACCTAGGGCTTTGCTTGTTTCATCTGAAAGCTGGGCCACAGTGAGTCCGCGTTTTTCCAGCGCGTCACAGGCGAGAATGCCCGCTCCGCCGCTCAAAGTAACTATAGCTGTACGGCAGGCAGGATTGAGACGGCGGATCCCGGCCAAAGCATCGGCCACATCCATCATTTGAAAGATTTCGTCGGCAAAGATGACCCCGGAACCTTCCAGGACGCTGGTCAATAGGCGGGAGTTGCCAGCGAGGCTGAACGTATGGCTCTTGGCAGCGACGGCTCCCGCTTTGCTTCTACCGCCCTTTAGAACCACGATAGGTTTGGTCGATCTTTGCACCATTTTGGCAAAGAGCCTTCCGCGAGGAATGGATTCCAGGTACAACGCGATCACATCCGTGTCAGGATCCTTCAGCAGGTACTCAAGCAGATCACATTCATCCACATCCGCCCTATTCCCGATAGAGCAAGCCTTTGCCACTCCAATGCCCCTTCTGGCCAACTCAGTAAGGAAAATGGCAGACATCATGCCGCTCTGAACGATCAAAGAGATCGGGCCCGGAAGCAGGCCTTCTTTGCGCACGCCTGGATGCATAAACGTAAAGAAATACTCCTTGTGAACATCTACTATTCCCATGCAGTTCGGTCCCCAAATTCGCATGCCTGCACGTTTTGCAATAGCGACGCACTGCTCCTGCAATGCTAGACCGTTTTCGCCGGTCTCGGCGAACCCTGCGCTTTCAATGATGACTCTTCGTATCCCTTTTTCAGCGCAGACTTCGAGCACGGAGCAGACCGATGCTGCCGGCACCAAGATGATTGCCAGGTCGATACGATCAGGGATGTCTTCCACGGAGGAAAAACAAGGAATGCCTTCAATTTCCTTATAGTTGCGGTTTACCGGATAAATTTCTCCTTTGAAACCGGATAGCAGATTACCGACCACAAAACTTCCTATGTTACGCTTGCTAGCCCCAACAACCGCTACGGAGTTGGGGCGAAAGAATACATCCATAGAACTCCCTCTCCCTAAAAATGGTCCTACTCGGCCCCTTAAGGCTTTACTGGATTTTTCTCAAAGACCTCTCTGGCTACGGTGAGGCCCTCGATACAAATCGGCATTCCGCCGTACGTGGACATTTGCAGGACTACTTCAGCTATTTCGGCCTTGCTGGCCCCGGTGCGGATCGCAGCAATAATGTGGCTTTTTAATTCATTGGTTCGATTCAACACACACAAGGCTGCCACTGCACAGAGTTCTCGCTCTCGCTGGGTCAACACATCACGCGCATAGAGATTTCCGAACACGTGATTAATGAAATCCGACGGTATGTCAAAGTACCCGAACAGCTCATGGAGCAATTGAGTTCTTGTGCTGCCCACCAGTTTCTTGGACACGTCCGTAGGGTCGTCACCCGGACGGATGTCCGAAGCAATTGCCGCCTTCGTCTGATCGTCTGGTATTACCATATCTGTCTCCTCTACTCACAGTCAGTTTTTTTGTGAACTTCTTTCACCGGGAACTTTGTAACCGGCACGGAGGCCGGTCTACCGGGATCATAGTAGAGCCGGCGTCCCTGCCGGTTGAGCCTGATGCCCGGTAAACCGCTTTCTCGCTGAACGGTTACCTTCTTTCACCTGGATATCGAGATTTCATACCGGATCAAAAGCCTGTATCTTCTCCAAGTGCTCAAGAATCTTGAGATACTGCTTGTCTCGCTTGATGAGGATTTCTTCTTCGGTGCGGCCTCCATAATCGTAAATGCCTTTGGAAGTCTTCGCTCCAAGTTGGCCTTGCTTCACTTTTTCCTCCACCAGAGGCACGATTCGATCATGACTCCTCATGATGTCAGACACCAAGTCGAGGCCCGTGAAATCCACGGATTGCACCACCCCTACAATGGGAAGTCTAATCCCGAGGCTGGCCTTGACGGCCAAATCGATCTGTTCGGGCGTTGCCCACTCGTTCTCCAACATCTCCCATACTGCTTTTCCAATACTGTTTTGAATCCGATTGACGATGAAGGACGGAACGAATTTTTCCAGTATCAGTGGCTTTTTACCAAGCCTCCTCATCAGGTCTGCCGTAAATGTGACTACCCTGGCATCGGTGTCCGGTCCGGGCACCACCTCCACCAAAGGGATGATATGTGGCGGCGCGAACCAGTGGGCGACAATTAGACGTTCCGGCGATTTTACTCGGGCGATCTCGAAGATGTTCAACGATGAGGTGTTGCTGGCCAGAACCGTATCTTGAGGGCAGATTTCGTCCAGTTGCCCAAACACGGCTCTCTTGATTTCGGGCACCTCGCTCACGGCCTCCAGGACAAAGTCTGCTTTTCGTGCGGACGCTGTCAGATCGGTTGATGGACGTATACGGGCCATGATCGCCGGTATATCATTTTGGGGTACTCGTCCGAACTCGGCCAAGGTGTGCAAATTAGTCCTTATGAGGGTCATAGCACGCGTAAGCGCCTGTTCGTTCAGATCCGTAAGATCCACTTCAATACCGGCCTGGGCAAAGACCTGGGCAATGGAATGCCCCATGACCCCGGCCCCGACTACCAGGACAGTCCCGACATTACCAGCATCCATGAAGGCCACTCCTGCTCATTGATATCTCTCCCGTGTAATTGACCTGACTCCGGTTTTGTACCATTTGTTGAGTTGGAGGTATACTACTTTTACTGCTGGGATAGGGTCTTCCTATTTTGTCCAACTCTCGCCCTGTATTTGAAAGCGAATCGGTATTATACAAAGGCCGGATGCCATAGCGAAACCCTTGACAATGGCTAAGCAAACCGGGAGCCTGGCAGGACAGGAATCTAAAGCACATTTAGTCAGGAGTGGTTCAGATGAATAGCTGGCAAGACAAATATGCGGCTAAACTTATCTCAGCGGCGGCGGCAGCCCAAAAGATCAAGAATGGAGACAGAATATACCTCGGCAGCCTATGCTCAGAACCCAAGACAATAATACGAGCCCTGGAGGCATCCTCAGTTCAGGACGTAGAAATCGTGCAATTCATCGCGGGCTCCGAAGCTTCCCGATTGACCGCAGGTGGATGGGAGAGGTTCAGGATTAAGACCTTCTTCGTGGGAGGCGGCACAACCGATTCCGGGGCGATGCCCGAGTACAACTATGTTCCGCTCTATCACTCTCAGATTCCATTTTTCTTCCGAAATCGCCGTATTCCAATCGATGTTGCCATAATCCAGGTGGCCGAGCCGGACCGATTCGGCAGGTTCAGCCTTGGTATTTCGGTGGACTTCTCCGTTGCCGCAGTTGAAGCCGCTCGCTTGGTCATAGCCCAGGTCAATCCATTGATGCCACGCACCCACGGAGACACGTTCATCCAGCTAGACCAAATAGATCATTTGGTGGATGCAGCAGAGCCGCTGGGAGAGTTGCCGGAAGAACCGCTCGGAGAACGAGAAAAGACCATCAGCGCTTATTGTAGTGAACTTATCGAGGACGGTTCTATTGTGCAGTTCGGCTTCGCTGGGATTTCGAGAGGTCTCATGGACTTTCTTAAGGATCACCGACACCTCGGCCTTCACACTGAGATATTCAGCGATCCGCTCATTGACCTTGTTGAATCCGGAGTTCTTGACAATAGCACGAAGAAACTGTTTCGGGGGAAATCCCTCGCAACCTCCTGCATGGGAACTCGGCGCCTGTACGATTTCGTACACGACAATCCGGTTGTGGAATTTTATCCATCCGATACCCTCCTGGATCCCGGCTTGATAGCTTCTCACGATCGTATGGTGGCAGTCAACGTGGCTATGCAGGTAGACCTCCGAGGCCAAATTCGGCAAGGCAATCCAGCGTGGACAGCCGTGGAAGGATCCGGCGGAGAGAGTGACTTCATGAGGGGCGCAAATCTGTCCAAAGGGGGCCGGTCAATCATTTGCATGCGATCCACGTCGCCCAAGAGCGGCAAGTCCAACATAGTGCCTACATTTGGTCCCAAAGCTTCGGTCATGATGAATCGAGGGGATGCCAACTATATAATTACCGAGTACGGCATCGCATACTTGGGCGGCAGGTCTATCCGTGAGAGGGCCATGGCGTTAGTCGAGATCTCGCATCCGGATCACCGTGAGGGTTTGATGAAGTCGGCCCGCGAAATGGGGTACGTCTACCCGAATCAGATATATTACAGAATTTGCTCACCTGAATTGCGACGTCGTGTTCGTACTCAGCGGGTTTTCAAGGGCGGCATCAAAGGCAATGTAAGAGTGATCAAGTCCACCGATGAATCCATGCTGCGGGACCTCTTTTATAACCTTTCCGAAGAATCGGTATATTTCCGTTACTTCACCCCCCGCCGAAGCATGCCCCATAAGAATCTCGAGCAATATGTGAATGTCACAGAGGAAGACGGGCTTTCGCTGGTTGTCACGATTGGTCCTAGAGAAAACCGCAAGATTATTGCAGAAGCACGCTACATGATCGGTCCGGGCGACCCGTACCCTGAGGCGGCGTTCATGGTGCATGAAGACTACCGGGGCCGAGGGATAGCAAGTGCGTTGCTCCACTACCTGATAGACGTGGCCAAGGAACGTGGCATCGGTGGATTTAGGGCTGAGGTTTTGATGTCCAATAGATCTATGATGAAGGTCTTCGAGAGACTACCATACGTGCTTCACAAAAGGCTCGAAGAAAACATGCTGCTTCTGCAGTTCAACTTTGATCAATTGAAATGATCTCCGGATGGCCGGAAATGCCCTGAATCGAAGTGCGAACACCTTAAACTCGCGGTTCCGCAGGACGAAAAAAAGTCTCCCAAGCTGAATCGAAGCAATTTCGATGGCAATGCCGGCACCCCTTTCAACCTGACTTGCAGCGAGGAATTTTCGGCAAACTTGGCTGTACATATCAGTTTTTTTGACAAGCTATAAAAATGTTCGGAATTATTCACTTTACAAATATTCCATCAAAAGCGCGGACTTCTTGTAAAGATATTATAGATACACTCCACAGCAAACTCCTATGCATCCTGTGTATCCTGTGTATCCTGTGTATCCTGAACGAAGGCGATATGATGATTTTCTAATTGGTGGCGGATGATGAAAGGAGAGACCCCGAATTCTTCTGCCACTTCATCCATTTGGTCTGAAGTAACACTAGGAGTTGTGACAAGAGTTCGTAACGCCGAGGCGGGCGCTAGCAGCTCAGCAGCGAACGCACGATTTCGCTTCTGCTGCTCTGTATTAGCCCCAGTAATCAGCGCGCTTTGCTGGGTTGGTGAACACAGGTATTCAAAAAGGGCTCGACAGAAATAAAACCGATTCGACGCCACGACCGGCATCTCTCGAAGGACAAATGCCGGACTTGACTTATCATTAGTCCCCATCAGCGCGACGAAGGGCGTGTCGCGACTACGAAATGTTGTCCTTACGACTGAAAGACTTTCTTCGGTTGTTCCAATCGCGCGTGCAACATCCTCAAATGATTTTAGAGGCGTTCCGTCTAACCCAAGGTGGGCACGAAGCTTTTGTGCGAAGGAATAGCCCTGTTCCCAAGGCATTGCGCCAGAAGGTTCAAGCCACCCCATCGTCAGGTAACGAATCTCTCGGAGTGACGGTAGGTCTGCGGTGTTGTTTTGTACGTGAGTGACCGCATCTTGTATCTCTTCTGCCTCTGCTATTAATTCCGTGCTCCGAGCCGCTCGAAAGAATTCGGCGACCAACTCTTCGGGGAGTCGATTTGCAGCTTCTAGTATTTCTTCTTGCTGATTGCCGTCCAACGAGTATGGGTCTAATCCGAGCGAACCCGCACATTTACAGAATTCTTTCTCTTCTCGATCAGCGGATAGAATAGCCTGCCATTCTTGTTGAAGCAGACTCTCAGTAATGCTCTGTTCTTCTAATCGGCTTATAACAGCATTGATCAGTGAAGAAATCTGCTTTTTTACCGTCTTTGTTTCTGCCCAAAAGGTACCCCTCCCGATGAACTCACGATAATGAGATGGCAGTCGTTCTGGGAACCACGAGAGCATGACAATAGATCCCGCGGGTGCAATTTTAAGCGGAGGAAGAGCATACCCCTCGCGAGCGCTGACAAAAGAATGACGAGATTCATAGCCAGGGTGGTCAGCCGACTCATTCCAAAGAGGCCACCATTGCGTAGCCAACCACTCTGCAAGCGGATATAGCGGCACATAGACGGCATCTCGAACAGATCTAGATGTCTCATCGAACACCCGAGTTACCACTTCTCCGTTCACACGGATTTCGAGCCTAGCCCACGTTGCTCTAAGCTCCGACCCTCTGGCATCCAATGGGTCTTCCCAATCGTATTTAATTACAAACTCAGTCATAAATCAGATCCAAGCCTTCAGGCCATTCTGTGTTGTTCAAGGGATAGCCCTTGTATTGCCCTAGCTCTCGATTCACGAGGCGCGCTTCATAAACGATGTCGCCTTCCTTATGCCACACGTATCTCGGAAAATCACCTTCCAACATCTCGCCTATCGCCCCACACTGAATCGCTTTTTTTAGCCACCCAGTGACCACGTCCTGTGATAACTCGTTATCGCAGATAGAGGCATCTTTTCTTGGTCTCTGAAACCCAGCAAACGATGGAGCATCTTTATGCTCAGGGCTTCCCACGTAACTGACTTGCTCTGTGATTTTAGCAACGTCTATAGTGACCTGAGATGTCACCTTCCGGCGTAACGGCCGTTTTCGTCGTGGCGCTCTCATGGTGAATTTCCAGACACGTTTGACTTCGTACCTGCAGGTCAATTGGTACATTTACCATGTCAATGATCTCCATTTCAAGTCAGAAAATCACCCCACACAAATCCAGAACCTGGACCATTTTAAAGCCAGGTCACTCAGGAGCAATCTCAGTTTCTTGTTCCATACTCAAGCATTAAGGAAAGTAGCTGCGCGATTTCATCTAGACGATTGTAGATCCGAATCCCTTGTTGGTTTAATTCGAATATCGCTTGACTTTCCCATATACTGTGATGACTGCCGATGAGGACAGGAATCCCCATTTCCTTTTCCAAGGATTGAACTCCCTTCATCATCTGCTTCTCAATTTCGAGAAATGCCTTCATTTCGACTGGGGTATCTTTATCGTGAAGTCCGGGTCGACCAAACCCGTGCACAACCAGAGCGTCCACTTCGCCCGATTCAAGAATGTCTTGGACAAGCCTGAGGAGGATGTCCACGGACCCGAAAAGCCCTGAGGCACCCCAATCGACAGGGTTTCTTGTTGAGGCCCTAACAGGTAGAGCCCTTGATCCGAGCGCTTTTCGGAGCTTCGGGCTGAATTCAGGAACCAATAGTCCCGCCTTTTCAAGAGAATCTGTAAGGGCTACCCCCCATGATCCCCCCATCGTGACAATTCCGATCCTGGAACCTCGCAAGCGGGGTCGCTCTATCAACGCATGCCCAATCGGCAGTAGAAGCTCCATCGTTGGCGAGACAATGATGCCCACTTGACGAAAAATCCCCTCGTAAATCTCTTTTTGGCCGGAAAGTGCACCGGTATGGCTGCGAGCTGCCCGTGCGCTACCCGTTGACTGTCCCGCTTTGTAGATGACTACGGGCTTTCTTTTGGTCACCTCGCGGGCTACCTTGATGAAGCGGGCTCCGTCGCGGATTCCCTCAATGTAGGCCAGAATACCTTCAGTGTGCGAATCAGAGCCGAAATACTCCAGGAAGTCTGTCACCGTCAAGTCACACTCATTCCCTGTGTGAATGAATTGACCTACCCCCATGCCTCGATGGGCACCTGAGGCGAGGAGGTCGTACATGGCGTAGCCGCCTTGGCAAACAGCGGCTAGAGCAGTTGGGGTTGAGAGTTCGGGATGGTACGGGGATGCATTGAATGCCGAATGGAAGTTGAACGATCCGCTCACGTTCGGCCCCAAAATTCGCATTCCAGAACCGCTGGCAAGTCGTACCAGCGATTCTTCTCTTTCTTTGCCGAGTTCGGACGTTTCTCCAAAGCCTGCCGACACGATAGTGATTCCCCTAATCCCATGTCGACCACAGGCGGCAACGCTCTCTTCAACGAATCCGTCCGGCACGATAAGAATTGCAAGGTCAACCGGCTCTTTGATTTCTGAAACGTCATTCAGAGTGGGGATACCGAAGACCTCTCCTGAATGGCGGTTCACAGGATAGATCCTGCCCGAAAAGCCTGCCGAAAGAAGGCCCTCCATGATAAATGAACCCCAAGACATACGCCGCTGGCTAGCCCCGACAACTGCTACCGACTTTGGGTTGAGAAATACTTCCAGGCTTAGGTTTAAGTTAGTGTTCATAGCTATGGAGCCTCGCACGAGATCTTGAATCTGAGAATAGCTTCCCTTTGCTCAAGATCAAAAGAGAAATTACCACATCAACTCGTTCTTGGATTCCTTGTGGATTCCGGACTTCTTCCAAGTACCCGGACCCCATGTCATATACCACTTGTTAAGCTAGTGGCATAGAAACCTTGAGCGCCTGAATCCAGGATTCGATTGCAGTTTGTGTCAAATTCCGTGGCGGCTCTCAAGAGGAATTCATAAGTTCCGTGCAATTAGGTTTGAATCTTGTCATCCGTAGGCTCGACATACTCACAAAGCGGAAGGAGATCTTCTCACGTACGGCTATAATTATCTGCACTGGGCTCAGCACTTAAGCAAAAAGGGAATAAACACAATTTGAGGGACCCCGGCATCAATTAAGTATGGTGTCCCTAAAATTCGAGGAATTCTTTCCCTGGCGACCCTGTGCCCGGACAGTGGTAGCCCTCCACCACGAAGGCTCGCTAAAGTTGTTCTTCAAGCTGCCTGCGCTCAACAACCTCGTGGAAGACGCCGCGAAATCCGCTGATACGCAGATCCGAATCCTGTCTCGGAGCTATGGATGCCGATACTTGTCTCTTGATGCCGTCCTTTCTCAGGACCTTAATGTCGAGACCCAGGTTAACCTTGCCCGTTCTGTAGACTTCGTTGTACGCCTCATACGTGCGCTTTGCGCTGGCTTCATCCATGATACGGCAATAGTTGATACCGATCAATTCTTCCCGTGAATATCCGAGTATTTCGCACAGTGAATCGTTAACCAGCGTGAGGTTTCCCCTGCGATCGGTCTCGTGGTACCCGTCGGCAATGGTTCCCAAGATGGTGCGAAATATCTCCTCACTGTTGCGGAGGGCGTCTTCCGCTTGCTTCCGGTAAGTGATGTCTCTCGCAACTCCCTGAAGTGCTATAGGCGCGCCATTCTTGTCAAGAACGATCTTTCCCCGAATTTCAATTGGCACCGGTTCCTTGTTTTTGTTCAGCACTACTGCTTCAAAAATGGCTCCCGAACTTTCAGATCCTTTTGAAATCTCCTCCGATGCCACTTGAGCCATCTTCGTAAAGTTCTCTTCGTCGCAATGATCCGAAAGCCTACTGCCGATCACTTCGTCCGGGGTGTATCCGGTAACTGCAAAAATGGCAGGGTTGACATAGGTGAGACATAGATCTAGATCTGTTTGCCAGATCAGGTCCAAGGTATTGTCGGCCATTAGACGGTATTTTTCCTCACTCTTGTGGAGCGCTTCTTCCGTTTGCTTCCGATGGGTAATGTCTCTGTCTATACCCCGGTATCCAAGGAGCTTTCCCGTAGAATCGAAGAAAGGAACTCCACTTGATTCGATAACCACCAATCGACCGTCCTTGCTCTCACTAATTGTCTCCCAGCTTCGGAAAGCTTTACCTGTTCTTACGACAGATTGGAGCTCAGAGTCGAACTGAAAAGACATCTTCTCCGAGGGCATTAGCTCAGACGGCACTTTCCCGAGCACTTCCTCGGGCTCGTAGCCCAGCAATTCCTTTATCCTTGGGCTGGCATAGGTATATACCCCATTCGCATCCCTTTCCCAAATCCAATCGCTCGTGCTTTCCACAAGGTCTTTGAAACGTTCCTCGCTCCCATGTAAGGCGGCTTCGGCCTCCCACAAGGCCGCGGTTCGTTCCGCAACCCGCTGCTCCAGTTCCAGGCTGAATTTTTCCTTGAGTCGAATCTGCTTCTTTTCGCTGGTAAGATCTTCGATTAGAGCCAGGATCTGTCTCTCACGCATAATCCTGACCGATCTAAGAGTGAAGCGAGCCCATATTCTGTTTTCCTTTATTTTTAAGAATGCCTGGGCCACCTTGGTCTTTCTGCTTGAAAACACGTCCTCCAAAAGCAATTCGACTTTACCGGAGACGCCAGGACCTGGAAACAGAGTAGGGAAAAGAACTCCCTGGATTTCTTCATAGGCCGAGCTCATCTTTGAACAGGCTTGGTTGGCGAATATTATTTTGCTGTCCTGGTCAATCAAGAACACAGGTATGGGCAGAGCCTGAAGGACCTGGCCGAATGTGGATTCCCAAATTTCGCCCCGAATGTCGAAGCTTCCTGTAGCAGATAATTCTTTGCTGAAGAGTGAGGTTAGATCGATGGTTTCGGTAAACTGGTCTTCGCCGATAGGCTGCTCTTCGCTATCATCCTTGGCTTTCAATTCAAAAGGTCGATATTCATTAATTCCCTTGGAAAAGCGTTTGCTTGTCCCAGATGGTTCTTTCTCCAACCCGTTCTTGATCGGGCTGTCAATCCTTTTCCTTGATCGTCGCCCCGGATCGTCATGATCTTTCATGTCCCCCTCCCAGCGCGCGTCTTCAGAACTTCTGCTCGGTTTGTCCGTGTCGGAGGTGTTTAGGCCAAAGTCTGGCGGCTGGGCGGTTCCCAAGACCCCGAAAAAGCCCGCTTATCTCCGCTCACAAGACCCAACTGAAACAAGACCATCGTCATGTTGCCTGCAAAAACGGGTGTTATGAAGCTTTGAGCATACCTCTCCATAGGCCCTTCGGTCAATCGCAATCTTCTGTTTCCTCATATAAAAAAGAGGTCTTGTTCTCGCTTAACACCGCGCGCACAGCCCGGCCCCCCTCTCGCGCACCCCTTACCATTCAATCTCCCTGGAAATCGCGTACCGTTCATTCTGCTAAGCGTCAATTTCGATTGGCCGACCCGCTCGGTTCTGGTATCATGCACCCTTCGTTGCAATGCATCCAGGCAATCCAGTTCATTGCCGCCCTGGTGGTGGACTGGAATTTCTCTGACTTGAGGGTCTCTTAGAGACAACTGAACCATTCGATTGACGTTCCCGCTTCAAATTCCTGGGCACAGCAAAACCGCCGTATAATCGTGGTCAATAGTAATAAGGAGGAACCATGAAAGACAAAAAGGCCTCAACAGCGCCTTGTGGGCTCGACTGCTTCAATTGTGAACTGTACGAAGATAATTTGACAGATGAGCTTACCGAGCGGATTCATATAAAAATGGGCGTTCCGAAGGAAGAAATAGCGTGCGAGGGTTGCCGCCAACAGGACGGAAAGCATTTTCATCTTCCAAACGGATGCGCAACTCTGGAGTGCGTCAAAGCAAAGGGCGTGGATTTGTGCTGCAATTGTAACGACTTCCCGTGTGCTTTCTTGGCGCCAACGGCTGACCAGGCCGCTAGATATCCACACAATTTCAAAGTGTTTAATCTCTGCCGCATAAAGAAGGTTGGGCTGGAACACTGGATTCAGAAAGAAGCAGGGCAAATTAGGAAGAAGTATTTCACACACAAGTTTGTCGTTGGGAAGGGTCACGCGGATTGACTATTACGACTTACCGGTCCTATTCACCGCTTCCTTCAGCACCGGAGAGTATTTCCAGGTAAGAACCCTCCGGGCATCAATGACTATCGGCTCGCCTGTCTTGGGATTTCTACCTCTACGAGCGTGTCTTTTTCCTTTGCACGGTGATAGTGGACAATTTCGATGTGTGCGAGGCGAGCACATGCCTTTGTAAAGGGCGTTTTAATCCATTGATGGAAAAGGTTTACGTGAAGATGGAAGCAGCCTATTATCTGAAAGCAAAACCCGCGAGCGTGTTTGTCCGGAAACCATCTGAACAAAAATTAGGATGCGGATGCCTTGTAGAAGGCGAACTGAGCATCATGGAGGAGACTACGACAGTGAAATCCAAATGTGCAAGATGCAGGTTTCGGAACTATGCGGAGCGAAAGCCAAATTCATTACTTGCTCGGATTTGGCGGTGGCACACCGGGTGGTGTCCGGGCTGGAAAGCCTACCAAAAAGAATTGACTGAGAAAGGCAAAGCCAAGACATCCTAGTGTGCTGTCCCTCAAATAGCTTTCAGAAGTTAATGGCCGAAGGGCAGCTCCAGTTGTCATGGTTGTCACCGTATTCGGAAAGTCATTTAGTGGACTCCACACTGGGGGGCTGTTGCGTAATCCCGCGTCCCGCAGGACTTTCCCGAATTCGTGGCAAGATGGCGCTGACGAGTGAGGTTCTGCGAGAGGCTCCTAGCTAATCGGAGGAAAGATGGACCAAAGAAAGCTTCTGAAAGCTTATGAAGAATTAAAAACCCTACGCAAGCCAATACGTAATGTTAATGTTGGGCATGAGGAAAGTCTTAGCGCATTAGAAAAAATTGCTGTCAAGGTTACGGATCATGTCGGCTCAATGGGGTTTTTCATAATAATATTGTTCTGGACCCTGTTATGGCTGGGCTGGAATACTCTTGCGACACAGGATCTGCGGTTCGATCCTTTTCCCGCCTTCGTATTATGGCTTTTTGTATCCAACATGATTCAGATATTTTTGATGCCATTGATCATGATCGGTCAAAATCTTCAAGGCCGTCATGCCGAAAAAAGAGCAGAATCTGATTTTGAGGTGAACATTAGGGCAGAAAAAGAGATTGAGGTGATACTCATGCATCTGGCGCAGCAAAATGAACTTATTCTGAAAATTCTTAGACATATTGAGACAGGCAAAGAATCTTGAAAAGGCGGCAACACTGATTATCAATGTGCTTTACAACCGGTAGAAGCTGACGACTCCTGGAGACCCTATTCCTTCGCTCCGTGGGCTTTGAGGAATTCTACGATTTCCTCATGCCCCTTCTTTTGGGCGATCTTTAATGCGGTCCGACCATCCTCCCTCTGCACATCGACGCCAATCGGCTTTCACAAGATCTCGTATCCGCAAAGCACGATCGGAATAAAGCTGGATTGACTCAAAATCAGGAACAAACAACAGCTTCTGCATCAAGAGACCGTCGTCATCAAACCATTGGGGGAGCACCCCGCCCAAGAAAAAACCACTGGCGAGCAGAATATCGACCGCCATCCCGACGCAAGGTGACGTGAGTTTCAGCCATACCTGAATGACGATGGATCCTTTTTTTACTGCTTCGACCTCCAGGTCCGATATGCATTCAGCAAAGTCTGAACCTGTTTCATAAAAAGATATGCGAGCCACCTTTGCAAAATCGAAGAGATCCATATTAGCTTCGGAAGCGGCGCAAACGGGAATAGGCTCAATGGATTCAGAAAAGATGCGCCCCAATGAGAAATCTCCATACATGAATCTCATGGCCTCATTGTAGATAACCGGCAAAAAGATCTTCTGGGGAATGTTCCGATAAACGCGAAAATTCGACAAGGTGCTCACTCGATCGGAAATTACCCCCTCACCGGAATATGCCTCCCCAGGCATCAGGCCAACTTCCAGTGCAGTAGGCTGAAAACCATAATTTTCTGAGTGCTTCTGCATCCGTAAATGGATTGTTACCGGCTCACCAAAGACAGTGTGCATACCTAATTCTGGAACTACAGTGTCAATCATGAACCGCTCAATCGCTCCGGAGACGCCCATACTCCGCCATCCTTTCAAAACCAAGCCAACTCCCCATTCATAGACGGCTCGACTTGGGGCTGAGCGAAAGAGGTTGTGAATACCGACAATTTCTCCGTCTGTCGATCTCGCAACAATGCTGTAATAGTCCCCCTCTTGATTGGCTCTGATGAGTTGAGCCGGATCATAGAATATCTTGATGGGATAATCCTCGCCGTGCACTGACCGGAAAAGATGAGCCACGCCTTCAGCATCTTCAGGGCGAAGGAGGCCTACCTCAAAAGATCTTTTCATGCCATTGCATGATTCGTCTGTTCGGGTGTCCATATCTCCTAATGCCATATCTTCCAAAAAATGCGGGTTACCGAGTTCCCGGAAGAGAATATATCAAAACTGATTGAAATTAGCCAAACGTCTACAAGTCGGTATTTCCATGTAAGCCAGATCACGCACGCCATATATGACCGCACTAAGGGGGCTTCCACGGTCGTGTCACGCTAAAAAGAGAGTGAGGTGTACCTCTGTGAACCTAGGGATTGCCACGCTGCCACACTCAATCAAGGGTGTATGTCAGCTTTGGCGTACAGGCCGACAAGGCTACGGGTGCCTTCCCAGACCTGTGTCCTCTGTACGTTGCCGACCGGCGGCCGCAAGCAAACCGAGCACAAAATTTTCTCGGTCGTGTAAAAAAGCACGCTGCTGGGGGATTGGCTAAAAGCCATTATAAACAGATAAATACCCCTACCCCCTTCCGCACGCCCTCGAAGTGTATGGCATTTCCAACAATGATATATGTTTGAGAGAGCCCCTACAACGTGACTTATGGAGTATCCAGGACTTGAAGCAAGCACCTCTTTCTATGTGACATGT
>CAVSPC010000018.1:0-78496 GCA_963729795.1 uncultured delta proteobacterium
GGTCTGATTGCAAAGAGATGACTATATAGTGCTCAGCCCTTCAATTGTGATACCCGCGACGGCATGCAACCCAAAGTAAACAATCCGGTGGAAGTGGGACTGGGGAGCTTGGATCTGCGATATGCCCATACCAGAGTGGCAAAGCCAAAGCTCTTGAACATGCTCACCACGTCCATTGAGCGTTACGGGCAGATTACGCCGGTCTTTACCGTCCCTGAAAAGGAACATCTGGTGCTCATTGACGGTTATGTGCGAGTAGGGGCGATCAAGAGGCTTGGACGAGATACTGTCATGGCCGACATACATGAGATTCCCGAGATTGGGGCGCTTTTTCGTCTTCTGGGAGAATCGGGTCAACGGCAATGGGAGGCAGTGGAACAGGCGTGGATCATCCGCGACCTTAATCAGCGTTTTGGATGCTCGCTGCGCGAGATAGCACGTGGCATCGGGTATGATACGAGCTGGGTCACCAGGAGATTAAGTCTCATCGATGGGCTCCCCGATGAGGTTTTAAAGTCGGTTTGTACCGGTCATGTCTCTACGTATGCCGCGACCCGTGTATTGGTACCGTTGGCGCGCGCCAACAGGGACCATGCCGAAAAGCTCGTAGCGCATCTTTCCCACACTCCTCTCTCCACACGGGAGCTTTCCGAGTTATTCAAACATTATGAAGCCTCAAACAAGCAGATCCGGGAAAGGATGATCTCCGATCCATCCCTATTCATCAAGGCAAGAAAAGCCAAAGACGATAAGACCTCTACCAAAGCACTCCAAGGCGGTCCGGAAGGAGAGTGGAGCAAGAATTGCGACGTCATCAAGGGTGTGGCACATCGACTTGTACGCCAATTCCCCACAGTGATCTATCCCGGCCAGGATACGGATGACCGGATACGCCTCCTTCGTGCGTTCCAAGACGCAAAAGCAATGATGGACGAGATCGACCGGAAGATAGCTCAGATTGAGGGTCAATGATATCCGACGAGACTAGAGACGCTATTGTCCGCATGCGGACCAAGGGGATGAAGATCCGGCAGATCGCTCGTACACTGGGCATCTCACGCAACACGGTACGCACGGTCCTCAAGGGGACTAGACCTGAGAAGAGAGGCTCGGGTACATCCTATGAGAATGAGCTGCCCATGTTGCACGAGGCGTTTCTCCAATGCCGGGGGAACGTGGTTCGAGTCCAAGAGGTACTTGCCGAGAAGGGAATAGGAATCGGATACAGCACCCTGACCCGGATTGCCAGGGATCAGGGTCTCAGGGAGCCTGCGAGGCCAAGGGCCGGAATATACACCTTTGGTCCTGGGGAGGAGATGCAGCACGATACCTCTCCCCACAAGGTGATCATGGATGGAAAACAGGTCATCGCGCAATGTGCAGCAATCATCCTGGCATACTCAAGAAAGATTTTTATTCAGGTACTATCCCTGCTTCACCCGCTTTGAGGCCAAGGTCTTCCTATCCGAAGGGTTCGCGTTCATGGACGGCGTAACCGATCGGGTGGTGATCGACAACACATCCGTGATCGTTGCTCACGGCAGCGGCCCTGATGCTGAGATGGCTCCGGAGATGGAGGCATTCGGTAGGATCTTTGGGATCACCTTTGTCGCTCACCGGATCGGCCATGCGAACAGAAAGGGGAGGATCGAACGCCCCTTTTTCTACGTGGAGAGGAATTTTCTCGCCGGCCGGACTTTTACCGATTGGCACGATCTAAATGACCAGGCACTAGCCTGGTGCTGTGATAGAGCAAACAAGAAGCCCAAACGCTCTTTGGGCATGAGCCCTGATGAGGCGTACGTGATGGAAAAGCCCCATCTAAAACCGCTGCCACCGTACCTGCCTCCTATCTATGACACAGTCCATCGGGTCGTGGATGTAGAGGGGTACGTCAACCTGGATACTAATCGCTACTCTGTCCCGGAGAGGCTTGTTGGCAAGAAGGTGGAAGTACAGAAGCATTCCGATAAGGTAATCGTCTTGTTTGATCACACGCAAGCGGCATCACATCCGAGAATCATTGGCAGACGTGACACCCGCGTGACATCTCCGGGGCATCATGGGCCACTGCACCGAGACAGGGTGTACCGTGGTCCCTCGGCAGAGGAGCAGGCGCTCCTTGGAGAATCGGAGATCCTGGACCGCTATGTGAGTGAGATAAAGAAACGATCCACCGGCCGGGGAGTGGCTAGACTCCGAAGATTACTCAACCTCAAGCGAACATATCCGGCTGAGCCTTTTCTGGCGGCTCTCACCAAGGCCCTCACCTATGGTCTTTACGATCTCTCCCGTCTGGAGAAGATGATCATAGAGCATGTGGCCGGGGACTTTTTCCGTTTCTCTGACGAGTATGACTGATGCAGACCAAGATACTCGATCTTATGAGAACACTGAAACTCACGGGAATGTCACAAGTCCTCGAAAGAGAGCTTGCCCTGGCTGAGAAAGAGGGACTCGCAGCGAGAGAGGTGATCGAGCGACTGCTGGTGGAGGAGTTTCACTACCGGCAGGAGCGAAGCCTCTTGTACCGTGTCAAACAAGGAAGAATGCCTTGGCCCTGGACCCTGGCCTCTTTCCCCTTTGATCGGCAACCCGCGGTGAGCAAGTCCCAGATCATGGGCTTGGCATCCCTGGCTTTCCTCGATAGGGCTGAAAATATCGTCTTCATCGGAGATCCGGGCACGGGCAAGACCGGGCTGGCAATCGGACTCCTAAGACAGGCACTGGTCTCCGGCCGCCGCGGCAGATTCATCAAGGCACAGGACCTCCTGGACGAACTCTATGCCTCTCTTGCAGACAGAAGCACACCCAAGCTCTTCAAAAGCCTCGCGGGGTACGACCTGCTTCTCATCGACGAACTCGGGTACCTCACACTGAACCCAGAACAGGTCAACGTCTTCTTCAAGCTCATGGACGAGCGGTACTCAAGAAAATCCACCATCATCACCACGAACCTCGATTACCCCCAATGGTACGACGTGTTCAAGCGTAAACCACTGGTGGATGCCCTCCTGGATCGCCTCAACCACCGCTGCACGACCATCCGTATATCCGGACCATCCCTCAGAGTCCCCGCTCAAACCCCATCTCAAGATACCGAAAACAACCCCTCCAAGAAACAAACATCCAAATCAAAATGAACCCGGAATCATCCGCGCACTAGACGGGTCAATTATTAAGAGCACAAAAGGGTCAATTCCTCAGAGCGCCCAGGACCAGGAACAAATTTAACTCTCCCGACATCTGGAAAGTTTGGGCTGACGGCTAAGTGGAGCTAGATTCTCTCCGCTTGAACGATGAATCGTTGCATTTGGTCAAATGTTTTGTATGGACCATTGGATCTTGTCATTCATATTCATTACGGCAGTTAGTAACCTTGGATAAAGGATCTTGGCTTTTTATTGACCGGCAGCGAGTTGGTATCTTTTGAGAAAGGGAGTGGAGCGACGAATGAAAAAGGAAGCGCGAATTCAGGCTGAGAAAATGTTTCTTAGGGCCGGGGGCAAGATCACCAACAAAGAGATAGCAAAGCTGGTGAAAGTAAGGCCCGTCACTGTCGGCCGGTGGAAACATGACGACAAGTGGGAATCAAGATTAGGGGTGGGAGAGCGTGCCGCTCCCAAAGAAGCCGCCGTAATGATAAGGAAAAAGGCCGCTCGCGACAAGGCTGTAAAGCTTTATATGGAAGTCGCGGGAAACATAACGAACAAAGAGCTTGCTAAGAAGGTCGGGGTCAGCTCCGCAACTATCAGCAAATGGAAACAGACAGATGGCTGGATCAACCAGCTTACTTATTCAGAAGCTGAAGCGCGGGCCGAATTGAAGGAAGAGGCCGAGCTTGATATTGGCGAACTGGCCTCCCCGGGGCAAATTATTCAGATCAATCAAAGAATAGACAGCCTGCTTAAGCGAGACTACCTTACTGCAAGTGAGGTTGCCGATCTGGCCGAGGCCAAGAGCGCTCTGCTCGAAGCTGTGGACATTTATCTGGCCATTGTTCACGATGTTGGAGAAATGAAATCAGAGGACTGATCGAGCTTCTTCGTCGCCTTTCCACTGCGAGAACTTTGGATGATGCTCCGGGCAACACGGCTTCAAGGACAGGGGCTAACTATAGAATACTCTTCCTCACGCCGAACAGAACCAAGTATCCCCAAAAAGGAAGTTGGAGAATCATCTCAGAGGCTAAAATCAGGACACGATTGGACACGGACGGACACGATCAAAAGAGTAACGTGTCCAGCTTTGGCAAAGCGTAACTCTGCAATATAATAAATAAAATAAATAATATTATATCTAGACACGATGTACACGTTTATTTCAGGTATGACTGCCCGAATTTTCGGGCAGGTAAAGTGCTTACCCATATTTTTTCTTTTATTCGAGGACCCACATACCCCAAATTTGCGTGTCTACGTGTCCGAAGAGCAGAACATTATGAAAATATTATGATTATGCCGGACACGATGGTTGTAGGATCGTGTCCGCTAAGCAGATAATCTCCTGCCTCATTAATTAAATTTAATCGGTAACAACGGCCGCAGTAAGTTGCCTCTTTCGTTCCTCGACAGTAACTTTGTGGCCACGCGCCGTCCGCTGTGCTGGTCAGGGTTCCCAAAAATCCCACATAGGGATTTTAGGTTTCCGCCACTTGGATGCAATGGCACCGCACAGCGGGCATTCATCATATTGTTCTGTCTGGAGAACGCCGCAAGCCGGACACTCGTGAACGATTCCAGTGGATTTTTCGCACGTGACGGATCTCTTTTCCAGGTCCTGCTGCTTCACCAACCCCCTGTCCATCAGCTTTTTTAACACCTTTGGTAGGGTTTCCTCTGAAAGACGAAACTTCTTCATCAAGGCTACATCATCCATCCCCCCTTTGATGTCAGCCAGGATTTCCTTCGCGCTGATCACTCTTTTCTCCAAAGGACGCCTCCTATCTGAAAAAGCCGATGCGGTTCAATATCGTTAGACATCGTGGGATGCGCACCAATTTCCATAATGATGCTTGAGAATGCCCTAAACAGAGATATTTTTTCGGCCCCTCGTCTTCCATTCACCTGAATCCCCGAGCACCAAGAATTCCATGAAATCTTGTATCGTTTTCAGAGCCTTGTCCGGAAGATCGATCATCTCAAACCCGGCCATAGAGTGTCTTTTGGTCTCGCTCTTTGTCTCAATCCATTTACACTCGGCCACCACCAATAGTGGGTCAGTCGGCATAAACATGTCTATTGGGATCAGAAATGTCTTAACCTGGCCTACGTCTGCTTCAATCCCCGCTACACGCAGGCCGCTTTCCGAGATGTCTCTCAATAGTCCACAAGCCTTAGTTTCTAAGTCATATATTGTGATCGGGATGTCTAGGCAGACTGTCCGGCACTTTCGTGCATCAGTAACATCCGTGGTGGCCTTGTACAACGGAGATCGTTGGCAAAGTTCGGACTGGCTGATAACCTGATAAGTGACGAGCTTCTCGAAAACGCGTTGCAGGCCTTTCAGAGAAAGCTGGTACTTGACCTGCAATTCCCAGTCGCCCATACCTGATCGAAGATCGTTAACAACATGTCTCCCATTGAGTTGCCGCGTCTTTCCCATTCTCTTCCCCCCATTGGCACTAGGAGCCTGTCGCGCAACCTCAATCGTCGGTGCTATCGTGCTACGCGGGGGTTCCACTCATTGTTCCGTTACCTCACCCTGGCTCCTAGGAGTCTGACATACTAAGTTTTTTCCGTAGCAGCCTCTGAGAGATCCCGACACAATAGTCGCCATCGTGCCACGAATTCGGGAAAGCATTGCGTTACGCAACAGCCTCCTAGGTGTATACCGGCTCTTCTGGGAACAGCTGTCCGGGGCCCACGCGACACTTAGTGCAAAAATGCTGCGCTTTCCTTCTCATTTTGCTCTCTCATAGTCATACACTGCTGCAGGGCTTGGCTGAGTTCAACGCCATTGTACGGCTTCCGTATAATGCCCTTGAATCCATAATTCTCATAATTGGACATTATGGGGTCGGTTGAGTACCCGCTTGCAACGATTGCTCTGACCGCGGGATCAAATTCCAGAAGTTTCTGTATGGCCACTTTCCCCCCCATGCCGCCTGGGACCGTCAAGTCCATCACAACCACGGAAAACGGACGTCCTGATTCCATTGCAGCTTTGTACGTTGCAATACATTCAGAACCGTCCTTGGTCGTCTCAACCTCATAACCGAGGAGCATCAACAGATCCCGCGCGACCACGCGTATAGCCTCCTCATCATCCATCAAGAGAACCTTTCCACTTCCAGGCATCGGGACTTCTCCTGAATCGTCAAGCGGATCGCCGATTTCAGATCCCGGAGACGCCGGGAGGTAAACGAAGACTGAAGTTCCAGCATCGACCTTGGATTCAACGTCAATCACACCGCCATGCCTCTTGATGACAGAATATGCGGTGGCAAGACCTATGCCTGAGCCTTTTGGTTTGGTAGTAAAATAGGGATCAAAAATCTTGGTTAGATGTTCAGGCGGTATCCCGAAGCCTGTATCCTCTATGGATATCTTGACGTATTTCCCCTCTTTCAGCAGGGCGGGGTAACCCGGCGTTTCACGTCCGATGGAAAGATTTTCGGCATCAACTGCCAGTCTGCCCCCATCAGGCATTGCCTGCAGCGCGTTGATAAGGAGATTCTGAAGTACTTGTCCGACCTGTTGCTGATCTATTTCTGCCGGCCAAAGGTCATCAGGAACGCGCACTTGGTTCTTAACGCTCGAACCGCTCAGGGCAAGGGCGACGCTGTCTTTCAATAGCAAGGACAAGGAAGCAGGCCTCTTGACGGGATCCCCTCCTCTCGTAAAAGTCAATAGTTGTTGGGTCAGATGTTTAGCTCCAGTCGCCGCCTTTTCTGCATTTCGTAAGGCGTCGAACAGAGTGTTCCCGGCTGTCGCATGCATCTTTGCCAGTGAGATATTGGCAATAGTGCCGGTTAGCAAGTTGTTGAAGTCATGAGCAATGCCTCCCGCCACAAGTTCAAGAGATTCCAGTTTCTCAGTCTTCAACATTTCTTCTTCAGCTCTTTTTCGTTCGGTGATGTCACGAAGCATCAATAGCCTCGCGGGTTTCTCATTCCAATCGGTGGATTCCACGCGTATCTCTAGAATGCGGGCTTCGCCATTGACACCTTTTTCTTCAATCTCTCTAATCTGCCCAGGAAATGCCTTCAATCCGAGACGCTGACCTATTAGTCTACCTTTGGATCGACCCAATAGGGATATCGCCGCCGGATTGGCATAGCGAACCAGGTTCTCTGAATTTATCACCAAAATACCTTCGGACGTCTTCTCCACTATGCTGGTGAAACTGGCACGGCTGGCCTTCAGACTGTGCTCGGCCTCTCTGCGAAACCCGATCTCACGCAGCAGGTCTTCGTTCGTACGCTTCAATGCCGAGGTTCTTTCTTCCACACGACGTTCCAATTCCTCCCGGGCCTTTAGAAGAGTTTCTTTGTGGTTATGCGTCAAAATTAGCTGTTTCTTCTCGGCGGTGAGGTCCTCCACGAGAACTATCAGAGCCTTGTCCCCACCCATCCTAAGCGAACGGAAATGCACGCGCCCGTATATTCTGTTTTTCTCAACTTCCAGAATCGTGTCTGCGACGAGGGGCTTTCTGGTTAGAAAGGCTCTTTCAACAATAGAATTGACGGCCTTGGCCACAGATCTTCGGGTAAAGATAGAGGAAAAAGGACGACCCAAGATTCTTGGAAACTTTTTGCTGACCTTATCCCAAGCGTGATTGACAAAGATGATCTTACAGGACTCATCAATTAACAGAACAGGAATTGGAATGGACTCAAGCAGCTTGCCGAATGAGGTTTGACGGATATTGCTGAAATCGAGCACAACCGTGGCATTAAGTTCATCCACGAGGTTCTGGAGGTCAATCGTGTGGGTGGGCGTCTTGCCACCCACGGGGTACCTTCGCTGGCCCTCTTCCGGGGTGAAAACGTCAAAATCAGGTAGATCAACCATCAATGTCCCCCCTGAGGAACAGCTAGACTATTTTGAACCAGATTTTTCTTGGACGTAGCAGCTACAGAATCCCGTAACGTCCTTGATGGTCAGATCGACAACATCAATCGTACCCGTAGCTCAGTCGTTTATCCCAAACCACCTTGCAGGTTTCTCGACCTTTTGTCGGTCATTATACAAACTGTTGCCCTTCAAGGTCTCCACCGTCGCGACCACGGTTGCTTCAATATAGCAAAATCCTTTATCCGGTACGGGACGCGCTTATCATCTTGGGGACTGAGAGGTCGTGATCAGTCATGCGATGGTTGCTCAGTCCTCAAGAGACCGTGGCACCGTGCTTCGCAAGCTCCCAACAGCGTTAGATTCCCGTTCCTTTCCTCGAACATGAGATATTTCTCCACGTTTGGAACACAAAACCTTCCGGCGACCTGGTCATTCCAAGTCCGTCCCAAATTGCAAGACCGCAACATAATTCCTAATTTGATGGGGATATTCTAGCGGGCTATGGTACCACCATTTCAGTTGCAAGTAATCCGTCCCGCCGATCGTTCCAGACCACACAATTGCCCCCCCGGTCTAAACGAAAGATTTTCCGTAGTCCACATAATTTCTACGAACTCCCCACTACTTATAGCATGCAAGGGAAAAAAGCTCATGTCAATCTTAGAAATTTAACAGGAAATTGGGTAGTCGATCTACCCAATTTGGCCAGCGATGAGTCAGGATGTTTTCGGGCGAGCAAAAGGATCAGCGCCCCGCCTTGTTTTAGCTATGCGTAGCTCTATTCCGCAACGTAGAAAAGGCATCTACCGCGCTTCTGTGAAGCTGATGACGACACCAGAGAAGCGGATCGTGGAGGACCGCTTGAGAGATGAAAAGTAATACTGCCGTTCGAGCTCTGTCACTCGAGAACAAATGCCTCTGATGTAATTTCTTTCTTGCTCATCGTTCATGGCGGCATCTACTGGATCTTTCCGGTTGTTCCATCCCTTTCAATAATAATGTGAGTACGCATTACCTGGGACCGCGCAAGAGCCCTGAATTGGGGTTTGCTAATCCCAATCTGAGGATGAGTGACGCTCCAGCCTATTCTTGAGCCAGCTTGCCAAGTGCTCGTCCGTCCGGACTATGCCTAGTTTCTTTCTGATGTTGTGGCGGTGAAAATTAATCGATTCTACAGCCGTCCCCATGATTGATGAGATTTCTTTTGTGGAAAGCCCCGACACCAGCAATTCAGCAACTTCCATCTCTTTGGGAGTCAGCGAAGGGAAAACTTTTGCCACATCAGAACGATAAGAACTAAACACCTTATCTAAGGCAATTTTCAGTGCCTCTGCAATTGATCTGACATGATAAGGAGGAGAAGGATCAGATATGAGCTTATTCAGTAACGGGCTCACCAGTATGCGCAGGTTACGGGTAGCCATGTGGCGCTCATCCGTTATCTTCCTCTGAATACCCTCTATGAGCATCCTAAGAGCCTCATTTGCTTGCAACAGTTCAACTGTCCGTTCCTCGACCCTTTTTTCAAGTCCATCGTTGATTCTTCGGAGTTCTTGATCTTCTTTTTCCTTTAACGAAATCATCTTCTTCTCTGCCGTCAAATCTTCAAGAATTACCAGTACAAACCGCTCAGCCCCTATTCTGACGGACCGAAAAGTCATCCGGCTCCAAATTTTCACTTGCCCATGCCCCAGAACTGCTTCGGCTACCTGGGGTTTTCTAGTTGCAAAGACTTCTTTCACGATAGAGAGAATGTTTCTAACCGCTGACATATCGGGAAATAGGTAACCGAAATGAAATTCGGAACCCTCAATGTGACGATGCGGAATCCTTTCGAAGGCCTGATTGGTTGCAACGAGGCTATAAGACTGATCTAGCAGTAGAGTGGGAATTGGTAATGCTTGCAGGAGCTTGCCAAAGGTGGTTTTCCAAATTTGTCCTCTAATATCGAAACTGCCTGAAGAAGTCAACTCTTTGGTCAGGAGGTTTTCCAGGTGAATCGATTGAGTGGACAACTCATCCACGTTAAGGAAGGGAACCGAGTCATCAATTTCAGAGCTATCCACGTTTTTCGTCTTTTGCCTATCGCCCATGACTACCCCCCGTCGTGCCGTCATTGCGTTTTTCTTATGCTATTGGCTTACGATAGTGTCAACGAAAATTTGCTTCGGACCCAAAGTAGGTCGGACCTACAGACCGATCAGCCACCAATTCGCCGCGACCCCAAGGGCTGGCTGCCCGGTCACACACGAACTCCTCAACGCAGTAATTACCAACCCGTTGTCTGACCCCCAGAACAGAACTAACTCTAGACCCCGCATGAAACAAACGTGACCTGCGAGCGCTAAGGGGCTCTTGGAACAAGGCAAACTCACAGCATCTCAGTTTATGAGAGCCTTCACTGTGATGTGGAAGATGATCTGAACCGTGACCGCTGATGTCAGATTGGGGACTGACTTGATGGCATGCACGGTGTCAGGTACGATCCTGCCACTTGGCCCATCTCCTGTCAGCCTTTTCTCTAAGTTTGAAAGCCCTTTTCAGCTTCCATGCCGTGTACCCCTTGTGAGCCGACTCCCCAAATACAAGTGCGCCAGTAAGGCCGGAGATTACCACGAGCAGAAATAACTCGGACCATTCCATAATCCCCCCGATCCACGCGTGTACACCCGATAGTACCCTAACGGCAGGAGTTAGTCAATCTTCAATTCTGCAGGACTTTCCCCAAAAATTTAAGTGAATAAGAGGGAGAGTTGTGAGTTTGATCCCCCCTCTCGGTTTTTTGTGGCCTGGATTCCTTGTCCGCACCTGCTCAAAATGGCTTTTATACCGTCAGCCAGGGCGTAATAACGAAAATCCGGTATTCCGAAGATGCGCTGTGCTGCGTTTAGGGCGTGAAGAGCCAAAATCTGTAGCTTGGGCTTGTATCCGATCTGAACCGCAGTGAAAAAAGCGGCAGCTAAGATCAATGCAGCCATATTTTTTAGTCGCTCATATGTTAAGACTCACATTCCGCGCTTTTCCCGAGGTGTTTAAGATAGTTTTTCATTTTGTCGCTCTTCCGTGGGCTCGAATGTGTTCAGCCCCAGATTCTTGCCTCTGCGCTTGGAGGAATAAGGCGCTTGACGCGGTTTTTCCAGTCCCTGCGGACATAGGTATTTCTTGGTGCCCGAAGTCCACCTGATAAACCAGGTAATTGGCTGCGGCAAGTGTGGATAGATAGTCTCATCCCGCGCCTCTTTGCCGTTGGGTCGTGCTTGGCACCTGCGGCACGATTGCGGCAGCGGGATTGGTGAATACCGCCTCGGTTAGCCCGAGGATCTGGAGGTATCTTTCTTGGACCGGATCGAGCGGCTCGGCCAGGAATCGTCGCTCATCCGTTCGTATCACGATCACCGAGACAAACTTGGTGGTCATCATGAAGGAGGTGGGCCGGGAGGTCTGCCTGTTGTTCCATCCGACCACCTTGGAGCTGCTCCCTTTGAGAGACACCCTCATGGTCCTCTCCATGAGGCGCCAGATCATGAGCGCCAACACGAGGATCAGCCCCAGCGCTTCGATGCGGCGAGGAGATTTCAGGAACAGGGCGTTGACGATCACAGGGTCCTTGAGGAATCCAAAATTCTGCTCCACCGAGTGTTGATCCTGATACGCTCTCAAGAGGTCCTTTGAGCCGAGGCCTCCCGCAGCCTCCTCGGGCTCGTTGGTGATGAGCACGAAGCATCCGGCCTCGACCCTGGCGCGTGCTATGGCCTCTTCTCTGGGTTTGAGGCTGAGTTTGAGCCGGTAGGCGGTGCGTTGAATCTTTCGCGTTCCGTTGGCCTTGGGTCTACCCGTGGTGTAGATGGGTCTTTCTTCAACTTGGCCGACCAGTTCATGGAAACGCCCCTTGGACAGACGATGGACGGCAGCTTGTGCATCGGGAAGACAAGCGTACTCGATCTTCTCCTGTTCACCTGCAATCCGCTCCATCTCGGCCCTGTCTTGCTCAAGGGTCCGTTCCAGCTTCTTTATGCGGCGCTCGTCGTATGCATCGGAATGAACAACCAACGCCCGATACCATACCCCATACAGATCCACCACGGTCTCGAAGCCATGGTAGTGAGCAGGCTTGCGCTTGGGGGTGGAGGGCTCTGAAGATAGCGTGCCCAGGTCGTGCCAGCTATCCTGGCTCAGACCCTTGGCAATGGCTTTGCCACACTCTTTGTACGATGCAGGAAGCCGAGAGACAAAACGAAAGCCGCTCTTCCAATCATCCATCAAGGCAAGATTATCCCGAGTGATCAACGCCGAATCCGCCACATAAAGGAAATTGTCCTGCCCCAGCTCGGCCATCCGCTCCACCATCGTCGGAATGAGGTTGCGGTTGACCACCTTGTCCGAGAGATTGCCGTTTTCACACTTGGAGTAAATCGGAATACCCGCGTCCACACACAACAGAGAATGTACCAACTGCTTCAGATCAGGCCGATGCTTCTTGCTGAATCCGAAGGTGATCACAAAGGGCTGATCATGAGACTCTTCTCCATACAGGTCATAATCTCCATACACGCTGTGAGAGGTGGTATCGTGGTGAACATGGCCGGTGTTCAGATCAAAGGGCTTCACTGCCCGAAGAGCCACGGCAGATAACACCTTGCCCGTCCCTACCTCAAAGATGCGATCCAGCGCCCGGCCGACTGCATCGTCGTTGAGTTTCTCCGCAGCAATCGCCTCTCCCAGGAGCAGCTCCGTGTCCAGCTTTGCAAATGCCTGGGGAAGCCGGAACAGAGGGCTCCTTCCCGAGAGGGCATCGAGTACCAGGGCCAGCACGATTTGGCCGTCACTCACCCCCCGTTTGGGACCGCACAACCTGTCAACCTCTTCTACCAGACCCAATGTACGAGCATACGCCGAGATGATCGGAAGAAATTTCACATCACACGCACGTAACCGCTCTCCTTGTTTCATGGCCGGACACCTCCCTGTGCAGGTGCCCACCCTCTATCACAAAGCCCGATACTGTACCAGACCCTTTTTGCCCAAAACCGGAAAATTAACCCCAGCGACTATCATAAAAGTGCGAAACGCGAGCTTAGGCCGTATCTCATACTCGTGGGAGTGCGGGCCTCGCGGGCCTTCGGACGTCCCCGCTGATACGTGGGCCTGGGCTCCACCTGCACGACGATTTCGTGAAACAAGCTCGCCTTAATCCTCTCCGCTGCTGCTTGTGCGTCTGGAAGGCAGGCGTAGTCGATCTTCTCTACTTCCTTTTTCATTTTGGCCAGGCGCTCACGATCCTGCTCGATTTGTTTGGAGACCTTCTTCTGACGGCGCTCATCATAGGCATCCGAATGCACCACCAAGCCACGGTAATTGGTCCCGTACAGGGTTACGATGGTCTCGTAGGCCCTGTACGCGGCGGGTTTGCGATTCCGGGTTGCAGGTTCGTCGGAAATGACGCCGATCTCCTCCCAAGCCTCCTCCTCAACGGCTCGGCTAATGGCGTCAGAGCATTCATTGTAGGTCATGGGGAGCCTGCTGACAAAGAGGAACCCGTTGTCCCAGTCGTCCATCAATGCCAGATTCGCCTCAGTGATCAGAGCCGCATCGGCCACGTAGATAAAATCCTTGCTCCCCAGCTCACGCATCCGTTTGACCATCTCCGGGATCAGGTCGCGGTTGATATTCTTATCCGATTCGTTTCCATCCAAGAGCTTGGAATAGACAGGGATGCCGTGATCCACGCACAACAGAGAATGGACCAGTTGTTTGAGATCCGGACGATGGTCCTTGCTGAATCCGTTGGTAATCACAAACGGCTGATCGTTCCCCTCCCGGTCATACAGAAGGTAATCTCCGTAAACCGTGTGGCTGGTGGTGTCATGGTGAGCGTGGGACGTGTCCAGAGAAAAGCTCTTCATCGCCCCGATCACGACCGCACCGAGAACCTTGTTCGTCCCCGCGTCACAGAGCCGCTCAAGCACACGGCCGAGGGTATAGTCGGCCAGCTTGGTCGGTGGGATGTCCTCTCCGAGCAGCAACTCAATATCCTTGTCGGCAAAGAACTCCTGAAGCCGAAACAACGGACTCCTCCCCGAGAGTGCATCCAGGATCAGTGCCAGAACGATCCGGCCCGGACTGACTTCCATATCACATGCGACCAGACGATCAATCTGATCCACCAGCCCGATCCTGGTGGCATACGCAGACACTATGGGAAGAAACCGTGCGTCGGTAATCTGAAAATCCACTTCTTCAGAGCCCATGGGAACCTCCTCCAAAAGGTCCCCCTGGTCCTATCACAAAACGCTTCCCCGTACAAGTTGCAACATATTGATATTATTACGGCACCCGAAATAAATTTATCCCAATGTTCCCCTTAATGCTGCCGAACGCGAGACCCATGTCAGCCAAGCTCCTAACGACAAACAAGAGTTGGTACCGGCCTTGACCAATGTGAAGCAGTTACCACAGGAGTTCGGAACGGTTACCGACATCCTCGCAGATAACGGCTACTTCAGTGAAGGCAACGTAACCCTCTGCGAAGAGAACAAGGTCACCCCTTACATAGCCGTTAAGCTCATCTTCGACAGTTTTAAAAAATAAAGTTAGGGATATAAATATGATACAATAGCTGCGGGCGTTCCTTGGCACTACATTAGTGTCTGCGAATTGAAGGGATCAGGAGTTGGAAGAGAGCTGGGTGATGGAGGAAGGCGGCCGTACTCCTGCGGCCTGGAAGGCGTGGAGGCTTGCGCCTTGCATGGTGGTGCGGAGCTGGTAGCGATTCCCTTCGAGTTCGACCTCGACCGACTGGACGCGGCCCAGATCTCGCATAAGATCAGGCCATGAGATTGAGACCCCTTTGTCATCCAAACGTCGCTGCAGATCCACTTCCAGGCGAAGCGCGAGGAAACTGGCAACGATGTGGCCGATAGAGGTGTCGTCGCGCTGATGATAGATGGGCCGCACCTCAAGGGTTGTCTTCTGTTCCCAAAAGGTACGCTCCACCCTCCAGAGGCTCTTGTAGGTCATGGCAACGTCACATGCCGGCATGTGCGTGTTGGTGGTAAGGACAAACTTGCCATCCAGCCGTGCGTCCGCTTCCACGGCCTCCTGGTTGATGGTTACGCTCCCCTTGGCGATGTGCACGAACCGAGCGTACCCCCGGTTGCCGATCACCGCTTTTGGTCCCTTCTCGGAGATCACGCGCTGGAGCTTTTCCAGGACCGCCTCCCGTGCGGCCTTGTCCTTTCTGGCTTCCACGGGATTGCGACACACGACATAGCGCTTCTCGCCCACGAGGACCTCTTTGACTTCCAGGTTGTCGTTGACCTTCTGGTACCGACCTGCACGGGCGAGAACCTCGCCGTTCACCTCTTTTTGTTTGCGCATGCGACAACCGAGCACGTAGTCAAACGGCGCTTCCTTGTCGCCGGTCAAAAGCTCGATGGTGTCAGCCGAGATCATCCCTCGGTCTCCCACGAGCACAACACTGTTTATCTGCAGGCGCTTGCGAAGCCTTCTCACCATCATCTCCAGAGCGCGGACGTCGGCAGTATTGCCGGGGAAGATGTCCCAGGCAACAGGCCAACCGTGGCGGTTGACCACCACACAGAGCACGAACTGCGGCAGATCCGGTCGCCTGTCTCGGGAGTATCCCCGTTTGCGCAGATCGGTTTCCATGTCCGTGTACACGTAGAGGCTGGTGGTATCGATGAAGATGAGATCCAACTCAAGGCTGAACAGATCACGGTCGCGCCAGGAGAAGCTCCACTTCCAGCTCGTCTCTGACCTGAGCCAAGAACGAGGCGGTGCGGTAGAAGTGTTGGAGTTCCAGCTTGTCAAAGCCGGGGCATTCGACGCCCGAGATCCATTGCGATCCCGCAAGGTCTGATCCTGGTCGACACAGCCTCTGCAGGGCCATGGCGAACGAGGCTCTCTCCACATCAAACTCGAACCTGCGGGACTCGGACAAACCCCTGATGAGATCCGGCATACCCTGCTTGCCCCAGAGACTGCCGAAGACCAGTGCCGGTCCCCACTCCCGCGAGGAGAGGGCCTGCATATCCGGGGTGCGCGATGCCTCTACAACTTTGAGATGGTGTGCAAATTGAGCAAGACTCCGAATGAGTGCACCGATCTTTCCCGAAGCCAGAACCTTGTCTGTTCTGCCCAGCGTACCGATAACCTTCTGGCGGACCTTATCACCGTCTCTGATCGATTCGACGATCTGGAGGTACTCATATTCCCCGCTTTTCTGTACACTACGTTTTCTGCGAATGAACATACTATTGAAATCGCATCAACTCACTCATCATGTCAAGCAGAATCCCATCTTAGTTTCATCATTATAGGCACTACATTCCAAAATGTCATCAAAAACCACTCCTCGTGATTACAGTAAGTTACAGATCTACAGAAAAGTTGCACCTAATAATTACAGCCACTTATTCAGTGCCCCAAAATGGAGCACTGTCGAAGATGAGTTAAGCGTGACAAACACCATCCTCCGCTCATGGAGCGGTTCCAAGAACCCTCCCCCTTGCTTGATGACGCCAATGCCGTAGACACCATGAAGCATCGGCTCAAGACACAATCAGGGAAAGCTGTCTATGCAACGCGCAAGAGCACTATCGAGCCTGTCTTTGGCATCATCAAGTCGGTCATGGGCTTTCGCCAATTCCTGTTACGCGGACTGGACGCAGTGAAAGGTGAATGGAATCTCGTGTGTATTGCCTTTAACCTGAAAAGGCTCTACGCCTTGGCTAAATAGGTTGAAAAAGAACCATAACAAGCAAAAGAGACCAACACGGACTCTTCGTACGTCCTTTCAGGGTGGAATTTTGGCCCGTTTAACGTTCACATGACACGAACGGGTCCCGTACAACACTTTTTACAAAAAATCCGGGCGGGAATTATGGATGGTTGCAATTCCCAGTCCGACAGGCTCCTAGAATCGATTCTGAGCGAATTTACAGATTGAGGTATGTCTTAATGGCCATTTTGGGAATACTTGGCAGAGATATGAGTTGGGCAGGCTTTGGGAGCAGATTTTCTTAATAGGTTACGTTTGCCGGACGTACAGCAGTTTCGGGGACATGCCCGTAGTGAAATGCGGCAAGTCCGGCGTTCCCTATTCGGGATGGAAACTTATAAACTTATCAAAGAGTGTTGTCTTGCGCACTAGATCCACACCAGGACGCTTTTGCTGCTCAGGCAGATCTCGTTGTTCCAAAAGGCCAAAATCCTGCAGAGGTCCGAATAACCGGCTGGACAAGAACCAATGGACTTCAAAACCCGCCTTTTCCATTTCTACTTTGACCGGCGGTAGCAGCAACTCAGGGGCTAAGTCGTTCGTTCGCCTCCATCCCAAGCCTGTCTTGGAAAGTATGAAAAGCGAATATGCGATGGTGTCTTGAAAATTGGGAAGCGAGGGCATTCGATCAAGGTATCCCAGGTTCATCCTTTGGAAGTGAGCCTTGAATAGGACATGATAGAGAATTCCAGCCCGATCCTCGCTCAGCAGTTGCTTTCCTTTGTTGCTCGCTGAGAAGACCCACTTTTTCAAAACCAGAAGACCCGACAGGTCAAGAACTATCCGGGTAGTGTGCAGCGGAAACACATCTTCCTCGTTGATGACCTTATTCACTGCATGCAAATTCTCGATGTAACCATCAGGCCAGGTCATGCGGTCCAACATGAGACCGACGAATTTTCGATTCAGATTTCCTGCTCCCGTAGCCCTTACACCTCCAGAATCTATAACTTCACCTAAGAGAGCCCTCGCCCTATGAAGTATCCAGGCCTTCTGGAAGTCTCTCAGCTTCAAGGTTTTATTGAACCTTATGAGACCATGTTCATCGTCCCAATCGCTCTTGAGCAGATTGGTAAATTGCTCCCGAAACAGGCCGCCGATCTCGGATTTTGGAATCCGCCCCTGGGGTCCAACGAGCTTTAGGAACATCTCATTGAATTCTTGCGACAGACCAGGGCGGCCATTAGACTTGGAGGAGGACACGTCTCCACCCATCGATGAATTCCGGCCTTGAGGCTGTCCGGCGATACCGTCTTCCGAGTATTCCTGTGCTTGCTTCAATTTATTGGAAGGATGGCGGTACTCCTCCATGTCTGCGATCCTTCTCAGGCCGAACTGTTCCAAGTACTCGCACAGGTCTGTACATCTCTTCCTGAAGCTTCTGGTTCTTGGTCTCACTCGCCTTGTCTTCGATGAAGTCTAAAAGTTCATCCAATTGGTCCATGGTCAATCTGACATAGAAAAAGGCGCCTTCCACCTGACCCACGCGGATGGGCCTCATGAAACGGACAGGAAGAACGATCTGTTCAAGCAAGACCTCTCGTTGCCGTCGGTTGAGTGGTATACGCAACGGAGCGTCAGCGTCTGAAGGCTTGCTCCCATCCATAATGACTCCGCACTGTCCGAGTCCAGCTCTGATCCTTTTGTCAGGCCCGGTCATACCGCGGGCGACGAAGCTAGTCAAGCATTGACAAGCAATACGTGACCCTGATATTGTCCTGGGAGTGGTGGAGGGCCTCGAATTAGACTCGGGGGTGGCCAGTGAAATAGGGTTTCCGGCTGCGCTGGGCAAGAAGTGTTACGGCCTCCGAACTGATTTCCGTGACAGTGGTGACTTTGACGGGATTCCCATCAATTTGCTGGTGCTATATTGGATCGAATCCAGCGGGGGAAAGCTGTTCAGAAGAATTGATGCAATCTCGTTTTGAATTTAACTCTCCCGACGTCGGGAGAGTTCCAGCGGACGGGTTAGCGAATGTGAAAATCGAAGCGAGTCTCCCAGCAGTACTTCGCCTTTCGAAGCATATTGCCCCTTTTTGCTTTGATTTTCACAGTGAGTCACAAATTAATCCTGACAGCTACTGATGCTCGACCATAAGGACTGTGCTGATGGAGGGCAGGTCGATCTGTCGTCTCGTTCCACGGAAACTAACGCATCATGCAAAGTGTCTAAGTAAGCGTGGAAGAGCATTATTTCAGATCTTGGTCTTGAATTTTGTTCTGGGGGAAACAAATGAAGACCAAAGGCTCTGACACTCTGAAGCAAATCAATTTGTTAATCGAAGCAGGTGAGAAATTCGATTTCAAGGAGGGGTGTGACCATCCTGCCGTGGTAAAATGGATTGAAGCTGCGGGAGAAGCCCTATCTGGTTTCAAGAATGAGCATCGTGAATTTCTGCTGTATTGCATTACATCGTTTGGTATGCCTGGGCAGCGAGTTGATCACCGCCTACGGATACTTAGAAAAGTACGTGACCGCCTGCAGGAACGGGCTAAGTAATGAATACTGATCCCATCGCAAACCATTCGCGGTCATTCATGAGATTTCCCGTATAACGCACTTGCCTAGAACGGGGCCTCACATGGGCAAAAGAACAATAAATGGAAAGGAAATCTTGGCAGATATCAGGAGGGGTAAGACTAATGCTGGTATGATGGAGAAGTATGGGCTTTCGGAAAAGAGCCTGCAAAGCCTTTTAAGGAGGCTCTTGGCCAGAGGAGTATTGCAAAACTCTGAATTGGACAAAGAGACGTCTCTGCTCCAACCCAAGGCGGAAGATCCTGCTCACCGTGAGGTATTTCAACGTGAAGGCTCAGGATTGCGAAAAATCAAGGCCAAAAAGATCGCGGAAGATATACGTGCTAGAGTTTCGGATTTTGAGTTGATGTCCAAATATGGACTGTCTTCGGAGCAACTCGAAAAACTTTTGAGAAGGCTCGTGGAAGCAGGTACGCTAAGACAAGACGATATCAACGAAAGAGGCCTATTCTTTGACGATCCGGCTAACCGATCCAAAACTCGGCGGTATCCTAGAATATACCTTAGGGTGCCTCTTGAAATTGAAGATCTGGATACCGCTTCCAATAAGGGGCTCCTCACCGATCTCTCCGACGAGGGATTCCGAACCAGAGGTATTACGGCGGTTGTGGGGGAAGAAAAAAGTTTTCTGGTTTCTCTAAAGGAGGTTCGTAAAAGGGCGGTTAGACTTCGAGCCACATGCATATGGACTAAGCAGGATGGCGATGCAAAGCTTCTCAAAGAGGCCGGATTTAAAATACTTCATATCTCAGAAAGTGATTTGCTTGAAATACGAAGGGTTGTAAATCTTCTGGGCTTTCGAGACCGCAATCCTTCACGGAAAAGATGAATCAGGTCGCTCATGGGGCCGACTCGGTTGAGATTTGTTTTCGCCCTGTCCCGAAGCGGTTCATGCTGTATCGGTTTTGACATCCATTGGAGAGGGAATGTCCGGAAGTGAAATATCTTTGTGGGAAGTCCTCAAATTAATGAAATCGGGGGCGGACCATGCCAGGCTGAAGGAAAAATACAACCTCTCGGAAGAGGATCTTCAGGACCTGTACAAACAGCTGGCGCGGACGGGTTTTCTGGAATGGAACGGTCATAACTTCATTGTAGCGGCAAAGCGTAGGATTGACACAAAGGAACTTGTTGCAGATATCCGGTCGAATCTAGCCGATGTGGAATTGATGGAAAAATACAAGCTGTCTTCAAGAGGGCTTCAGAGGGTTTTCGGCAAGCTGGTGAACTCTGGGGCAGTAATGCCGGAGGACCTTGCTGGTAGGAATATTTCATACGATGACTCAGTCACACTGAGGAAGGTGCGTGGATCTATAAGAGCCCTTCCGATCTTGTCGATAGATATCTATGAAAAGAATAATCCACAGATAATGGGGCGAATCAGAGACTTGTCCGAAGTTGGAGTGGGTGTGAGGGGCCTTGAGGCAGAGGTTGGCGAATTGAAAAGCCTCATAGTAGTCCCTGATGAGTTTTTCGAAATTGAGCAGTTCTCATTCGAGGCCAAATGCCGCTGGTGTAGAACGGAAAGCGGAGGCAAGATTTTCAGGTCAGGCTTTGAGATCACTGACATTAAGGGGGACAGCCTCACAGGACTCCAGGAGCTACTGCAATTAATGACGTACCGTTTTTCAGATAACGATCTTTAGCGGAGATCAAAAAGGGAAGTATGAGACGGCCAGTTCTAACCATTTTACGGGACATTTTGGAATCTCTTTCAAAGTAACGGTGGGAAGGATGGGGGGTAGGCGACAAATCAACGGGAAGGATTTTCTTTGCGATCTCCGATCAGGGATGGTACACTCGGAGCTGCAAGTAAAGTACAAACTTTCGGCTAAATCTCTTCATACCGTTATCAAAAAGCTGGTGGAGTGCAATGCTATTACTCACTCTGAACTCCACGAATTGTCCTGCTTTTATAGGGAGAGAGTCGACAGCATCAACAGGCGAGCGTATGCGAGGGCTTACCTGGTCGTATATCTGCCCGTATATCATATTGGATCGGGTGCCATTGGTGCATTGAGGGACATATCGGAAACGGGGCTGCGTGTTGCAGGAATTGCGTCAAGCGTAGGGGAAGCCACTAAGTTTCAGATCCCCATAGACCTATTCATGCAGGCCGACCCGGTAATCATCAACGCCGAGTGTAAATGGGCCGAAATCAGGGGCAGGCACAGGAGATATCCTGTGGCTGGATTCAAGATAATAGATCTTTCAGAGAGGGATAGTCAGATCTTACGTGATTTCACCAAGTTTTTATTGCTCGGTGAATCAGGTGAATGGCACACGATCGGGTGAGAGAAGAAAATTGGCTCTTCGCTGTTGTGTGTGGGTAACGTCATTTTGTAGTGTGTTGCGGACGCCTTCGTTCTTTGATATCGGGTATCGTCCAGGAGGAACTCCCGATGCAAGATACCGACCTTTTTCAGATGGCCCTTGGCTTGTTTCCACCATGGTTGGTGGAGCGTTGTACGTTTGACCCTAAAGAGAAGCAGCTCGACGTCTTCATCGATTTCTCCAGGGGTGGCGAGTTCCCTTGCCCCGAATGCGGACATCCCGGTTGTAAGGCGTACGACACGCTGAACAAGGTCTGGCGGCACCTGAATTTCTTCCAGCACGTTACCTACCTCCACGTTCGTACCCCTCGGGTGGAGTGTCCAGAGTGTGGGATAAGACAGGTGCCGCTGCCCTGGGCCAGAGAGGGCAGCGGGTTCACGTTGCTCTTTGAGGCTTTCATCATGGCCATGGCCAAAGAGATGCCGGTCAATGCCATCGCTCGACTCGTAGGGGAACACGACACCCGTATTTGGCGAATCCTCCACCACTACGTGGAAGAAGCCCGGAGCGAACAGGACTACTCCCATGTCTGCACGGTTGGAATGGACGAGACTTCCAGCAAACGGGGCCATAACTACATCACGGTGTTCGTGGACATGGCCAAGTCGAAGGTCCTCTTCGCCACCACGGGCAAAGACGCAGCAACATTGACGGCGTTCAAAGAAGACCTGGAGGCGCACGCAGGCGCAGCTGAGAACATAAAACAGGCCTGTTGCGACATGTCCCCGGCATTTATCCGCGGCATCGAGGATACGTTCGAGAATGCTACGATAACCTTTGACAAATTCCACATCCTGAAGGTCATCAACGAAGCACTGGACGAGGTCCGACGCATGGAGCAGAAGACACGACCGGAACTCAAGAAGACCCGTTTCGCTTGGCTGAAGAACCCTCAGAACTTGACGGTCAAGCAGCGAGGCATCATCGAAGACCTGAACGTGCCGAAGCTGAATCTCAAGACTGCCAAGGGCTATCAGATCAAACTCACCTTTCAGGAGCTGTATGAACAGACCAGAGAGCAAGCAGAAGAGTTCCTCAAGCGGTGGTACTTCTGGGCCACGCACAGCCGTCTCCAACCCATGATCGCAGCGGCCCGGACCATCAAGCGCCACTGGGACGGAGTCCTCGGCTGGTTTGAGTCGGGAATCACCAACGGGGTGCTCGAAGGTATCAACAGCCTGATACAGGCCGCCAAGGCAAAGGCCAGAGGCTACAGGTCAACCAGAAATCTGATCACTATTGTTTACCTCATCGCCGGAAAGCTAAATCTTGCTGTTACCCACACACAATAGCGAAGAGCCAGAAAATTGCATCTTGTGCGTTACATACAGCACATCTCTGCTCTTATCGGGATCTTGCAGGCGTTTTACAGATGTATTAAACGATGAAAAAGGGATTGCCCGAGGCTTCCATGATCAGCCTCGTCTTGAGCCTAGGAGTCGAAGGCGAAGGCTCACAAGGATTCGGGATGGCTATGAAGCACCAAATTATTTGGAAGGCGATTGTCAAAGACATTGCCAGCGGACTGACTCACCAGGAGCTCACCCGAAAGTACAGTTTGTCTGGCGCTCAGCTCCGATCGGTATTGAAGCAGCTTGCCAAACTTCGCGATAGAAGAATTCAAACGTTAGTCGACGATCTCCGATCAGGAATGGCTCGTTCAGAGCTCATGAAAAAATATCATCTTTCTACGGAAGGCTTTGCAAGAACCCTCAAATTGCTCGGTGAGGCAAAAGCTATCAGTCCGTACGAATTGGAGGCTTTTAGGTCTTTCAGTGACGGACAGGGAACCCCTGAATTAAGGGAGCATTCGGTGGGTAAAAAGACGATCAAAGCAAAGGAACTTCTGGCCGACATTAAGGCGGGGTTGGACGATGAGGGACTGATGAAGAAATATGGCTTTTCCAGGGGAAGAATTCTTAAGGTCATGAACAGGCTTATCTGGCAGGGCCTTATGACACCCTCTGAGCTTGCCGAGCGCAGATCTCTGGCCAAGACGGTTTATATGCCTGTCTTCGAGTGTCGATCCTGTGGCCACGTACAGTTTGAGGAAATGGAGAAATGTCCGGGGTGTGGTAAACGCATGAGGCCATCGAGAGGAGAAAAGTCGGATTTTAGTTTTTAGTTGGGGAGGTTGTCATGACAATTACCAAGGCACACATAGCAAAGAAAATAGCTGATGATTGCGGTTTCCTGAAGGGGGACGCGGACGAGATTTTAGAGAAGCTGCTCGCAATAATGAAAGCAAACCTTGCCGGCGGGGAAGAGGTTATGATCTCCCGCTTTGGGAAATGGTCTGTGAAGTCTAAGCGGGCCCGGACAGGTAGGAACCCTAAGACTGGAGAGCCCATGGTGTTAACTGCCCGGAGAGTGGTGACCTGGAAGTATTCACCCGTGTTGAAGAAGGAGGTGAACAAGGCGGTACGATGAAGTTCTGACAACCCTGCGAGATTTTGGGCAATCAGAGGGTTTGTAGTGCGATGCGGAAGGTGAAGGCAAAGGATGTCGCACGAGACGTCCGATAGCCAGGAGACTCGGCCGTTTGTCGAGGCCGAGAAGGCTATAAAAGAGCTAAATTGGTCCCAGAATTCGGACTAACTCGAAATCCTTGGTTCGACGATTGATGAACTTCGAGTAAACATAGGGGGACTGATTATGGCGACGAAGCGAACGATCAAGGCCGAAGAGATTGTTAAGGACATACGATCCCGTATGACGGATAACCAGCTTATGGCAAAGTACGCACTATCTCAGCGGGACCTCGAAAGCGTTATGAAAAAGCTTCTTGAAGCCAAACTCATAACAGCCTCCGAGTTTAATTGGCGTCCACTGGAATATGACGACACTGTATCATTGGATCTTGACTCGCTGGACAGTAAGGATTGATGCTCTCCAATACCGAGCGATTTTGATATTTCGGCACCGATTCCCCTTATCAAAATATCAACCTGCGGCTGTGTGGTTCTGAAAACCCGACAGACCGGCACGGAATCTTTACCGTGAGATTCTTGGAATAGATTTGGCATTAGGCATTACCTGATGGTAAAGTAAATGTCTTCCCCTTTTAAGGACAAAAGGCTTGAGGCAATAGATCGTTGTCCGGAATTCCAGTTGAAGATTTGCGGAAAAGAAAGAAGCGATCTAAATTCGCCCTCCGTGCCATGCGAGAAATTGAAAACCAAAAGCGGGGCAGTTCATTCTTGTGGTGGTTGTTAGGGGCTGGCCTGATCATCGTCATTCTCATACTGTTAATAAGAATTTGCTTTTAGAACCAGGACTTTGACGCTCTCCAGAATTGACCCACCAGTGCTGTGGAAAACTGACCCACCTGATTGAGTGCTCGCCAATGCCATAGTTGGTCACGGGCCAGCCAGACCCATTGAGGATCGGTACATAAGAGTCTCAGACGAGGATCTCTTGAAGGCGGTTGATTCAATGTCCTTTGACTACGGCGTTGAAGAGTTGGACTTCGTGGAAGAGTCCCATGAAAAGGGCGGAAATGAAAAAGGGACGAAAAGCATACGAAAAATGTCTCCTATGAAGAAGATGGTCGCGCTTTTGCAGCAAACGCCCCTTGACAATGTTCGCAGCAGAAGCGTATTGTAGGAGTCACTGGGCGGGTAGCTCAGGGGGAGAGCACTGCCTTCACACGGCAGGGGTCGGAGGTTCAAATCCTCTCCCGCCTACCAGAAAAAACAAAGACTTAGGTCACGTTACCCCGTGGCCTTTTTCTTTTTCGGAACGGTTTTGATCACATTTTGATCACGTCTCGCTGTTGACCGGCTATCCGTGGACACGCATATCTCCGTGTTCCCGTGATCGAAGGTCATCCGGTCTATTGCGTGCAGGAGTTCCTGCTCACCCACCCGACCGTAACGTTCGGTCACCGACCTTTGCTTAGACCAATGCCCCAGAATCGTCTCTCGTATCTCGGGGTCCATTCCCGAGCGCCTGGCATTGGTCTTCCAGGTGTGGCGAAGATCATGGAAATGAGGAAACGGCTTCTCAAAAAGGCTTGCATCCTTCAGAGCCGTGCACGCCCTGGGCCAGGGATTCTTGAAGGTATCCTTGCCCAGCTCTCGCAGCTCCCGACCGTCCCGCACCATAAAAACCTTTTCAGAAGTCAAACTGGGCAGTCTCAGCGCCGCCTTGAGATAAGGCACAAGTTCACGATGAATCGGCACTCTCTTCCAGTGGGCCTCTTTTGTATCGGGGGGAGCCAGCGTTATCATTCGTTGCCCAAGGTTGATCTGCTTTCGAGTTAGGCCCAAAATCTCCCCACGTCTCATGCCTGTGTAGTAGGCTGTCCAAATGACAAGCTGATACCACTCCGGACACTTGTCGGCAATCAGGTGGACATCATGCAACGAAAGATAGACTTGCCTCTCCCCCGATTTTTCACTCAGCCTCTTGACAAGACGAACAGGGTTAGTCTCCACATGCTGAAGCTCAATGAGCACTGAGAAGATCTTGGAGAGCGTAGACAGTTCCCTGTTGATGGTTGCCGGAGCAGCCCCTTCGTTCAAACGTTCGATTTGATAGGTCTTTAGATCAGGGACCCATATCGACTTGATGGGCTTGTCCTTACCCAACTTCTCCACGAGATGAACGAGTGCGTACTCGTAACGTGGCTTTGCCTTGCTTGCCTTGATTTCTGGATAGTTCTGAAAAATATCGACGGCTTTCCAGACGGTTGTTTCTTCCCGCACAGGCTCTCGTGGAGCAAGATCGGGGGGAAGTTCCCACCCTTGATTACGAAACAACCTTACACACACTTCTCGGGCTGCGGCATTCAAAGATCGGTAATCGCTCGACCTGCAGGCCGTTAAGACGCTCATTTCGATATTCCTTGCTTCCGATTTCGACCCTGCAGATGTCCTCACGTTTATCAGCTCCCCAAAAGGCCGAATCCGCAGATAGTACGTCTTTCCTCGTTTCAGGGTTGACATAACGAACGTATCTCCTTTAAGAGACCCGTTCCAGATACCCTAATCGATTTCTCACCTCCTTTCTCGGGAGGCGATTGTATCGGCCTGGGGTCTTTCTTGTCAACGCTTACTGATGTGCTATGGGAGCGGATATACTCTTGGACTTGCTCGGGGGTGAACCGGCGTTCCCGCGACGTGACCTGGACGCAAGAGAGCCTCTTCTCACGGACGAGCTTATGCACGGTTTTGACGCTAACTTGGAGCAACCCTGCCACTTCCTGCGGACTCAGGAGGCATTCCAGGTTTACGTCTCTCTGGTCAAACGCAACTGTGGCGCGGGGGTTCATAGGTCCGTTCCTTTGGAATTTGGTCTCGCCCTAATGCTCGTGAATAGTGCGAGATCTCATCACCGTGTCACCTATAGAAGTGATTACTCGGTCATTCGCCCGAAATATTCTTCCAAGCTGGCCACACTCTTGCTCATTAGCTCCCCAATAGTTGGATTAGGCCCTTTGCGCTTGAAATCTCGCAACCAAGCGTCGATGACAGGTAGGCTCTTCGCCTCGTTTCCTTCGTTCACCACGGCGACAGTGTCGTTCGCCAAAGTCTGGAAGATCTCCTCAGCAGTGTCCTTTCGCCCGAAGCCCCCCAACAGCCTGACTAGGTCAAGCATGAGAGGAACCACCATCTCCGGTTCGGATTTCCAGGCCGCTTCATAGACTATTTGGATTCTATTGACGGCGTCCACAAGCTCTGCCGACTTGCCCAACGCCGCACACACCTTGGCTTTGTTGCAGAGGATTTCCAGGACATGCCCCGCATCTCTGTTCTCGGCGGCTTCCGCTATGTCCAACGCGCGGTCGAGGTAAAGCTCAGCCTGAAGGAATTCGCGACGAGCGGTGCTTACACTGGCAAGATTCATGAGAACGCGGGGGCCAAAGCGAGACAAGGTCTCCGCATTCTGCTCGCTCTGGCGCAAGGCTTCATGAAGGAGGTCTTTCGCCTCCGACGGCTTCCCTTGAATTTGAAAAACGACAGCCAGATCGGTGAGAGCGCTCACGATGAGCGAGTCTCCTTCGCTCAGATGCTTCTTGACAGAATCCACAATGGTTTGTCCCAGTCTCTCCGAATCGCTCATCTGTCCTGATTCTCCGTAGACTTGCGCCAGATCAAGAAGCTTATGAATAATTCCTCTGTAATTGTCAGTATCGGTGTTTGCCCATATCTCCATCGCCCTCAGCAGATGGGTTTCGGCCGAAGCAGGACGACCATGGCGCATGTACGCATCACCAAGGAAATAATTGAAAAGGGCTGTTGCCGGATGATCGAGGCCGCCTATTTTCTCAGCCTTGGCAAGCGCCTTCCTGAGTTTCTTTTCTGCCTTCTTGAACTCGGAACGAGAGAACCACGTTAGCCCCGGAAGGCCGAGAACCTTCACCTTGCTTATTTCTTCACCCAGATCTCCGTCTTTCGCTTTCTTCAGCAATGACATCATGATCTCTTTCATTGGCGGAACTCCTTGTATGTGTCGGTTGTTGGTTGATAATTGTTGATGTTGATTGACCGCACCATTTACTGAGTCGAAGACACCGGCATTTCCTAAACCTGTGCTGATCTTCAGCAAGCAGGCGTGTGGCCGCAGCTATCCCGTGCCCATCTGGAGGTGATTCCGCAGTCACGAAACATCACCTCCAGGTGTACCGAAGAAGTCGTCGAAAATCTCCCGGTCGTCCGGGGAATTACACGAATCTGGTTAGTGTGTTACTGAGGGACTATTCATCTTCCAAATCGGAAAGTATTCCCTCAAGGGTACCCATGAGGTTCTTCCACTCATCCAAGCCCGGCTTCCGTGACTTGATCAACGCCCGTATCTTCTTGCGTTCCGCCTTGCTCAACTCTTCGAGTACTCTGTCCTTGTCGGTGCAGAGAGCCATGAGATCAGGATCTTCGAGGATTGGAACCGCTTGATCCAGAGTTTTGATGATCTCTTTCCCGGGATCGTGATCGTCTTTGTGTTCCCGGAGTTCCTCCACAGCCCGTTTGAGTTGGCGTACTGTGTAGTTATTGGCGATCGCCTCTTCAGCCGTCTGCAGGATCAGTTTTGGATCCCTGGCGTAGTAAAGCTCTATAAGATGGGAGAGACTGAACTGCGATGTGTCTATCCCTTCTGCGAGCAAGAGCCGCCTCACGGCACAGGCTCCAATCAATTCAGTCAACCGTCGTGGATCAATGAGCCAGTCCGGATGTTTCTTCAGCTTACGCCACCGCTTGTTTTCCTGCGATCGAGGCTTCAACACGGCCATATAGCTGCCTTTGAAGACCGTATCTATGACGTAGTCACCAACTTCAAAACCGGCCCTGTCGAGAACCTTCTTGATCTTTTCATTAATGTTTCGGACTTGTTTATTGTCCAAAGCGTCAAATTCGATTCTCTCCTCATCGAGGCCAGAGAATTTGCCCGGTACTGGCGGTGGCTTTTTTGTCTCCCTTTCAACGAGGCCGCCATGTTGGCTGTTAATGGCGCTCCAAACGTCGCTCTCCGCCTGCTCGCCCGCACCGGATGATTCCGCTGTAGGTTCCGGCCCGTCTTCCGGTGATGGTTTCATGGCCTCCTGCTCCGGGGCTTGTGTCCATATCTCAGGCTCGTGGTGCGGCTTGAAGAACGGAGAGTCTTTCACTCCGGGAATTGACTCCAAATCAACCTCTGGGACATAGGACCGGGGCTCAGAAGAAGCCATTGCCGCAGCCGCAACCGGTAGCGAGGCCCCTGCCGGGGCATCTGTTGTCGGCCCATCATCAGGCGTGTCCGTCGAAATCTCCGCTTTGATTCCGTTTGCTTTACCCGCGGACTGCGCCGTTAAGAAAGAGGTCACGGGGTCGTGTCCTTTTAGTTGAGCGAGGTCCAGAGCCGTCGAGCCGTCACCATTCCTTATCTCTAAATCGGCATCGTTTTCGGCGAGTAGCTCCACTACACTGAGGTGGCCGCCGAATGCGGCCTTCATAAGTGCCGTCTCGCCATCGTCGTCCAGAGCGTTCACATCCGCTCCATGGCGTATAAGTACCCCTACCAATGCAGGGTTTCCGTCTTCCGCAGCCCTCATGAGGGCCGTTTTGCCTTCGTTGTCTCTGCAATCCGGGGAGACGCCACGCGCCAACAGCTTTTCCACTTGGGCAACGGCCCCTTTTCCCATCGCCTCGAAGAGCTGTTCGCATTCGGTGATTTTGCGTTTGATAAATCGTTCTCTCATCATTTTCTCCTTCTCCGAATTTGTTTAAATTTGTCGGCGGGTACACCCACCAGTTCGCACCAATGGTTGCGTGCGCCGCCGGACGACGGATCGTTGGAATTGGATGAGGGGGTTAGGCTCAGACGGAAGAGATCTCGTGTCGGCTATTCAAGATCAAAAAAGCACCTTGAAAAATCCACCGCACAGTGAGATCATATAAGCGAAACTGGTCCGAGCGTCTGCGACCTCATCGTTGACGTTTAACCATTTTCAGAAAGCCTGCCCTGAGTCGCTGCCAAACGTTCACGGGGCGGGCTTTCCTACTTATGGCCCGTGGAGTCCTGTTACTTCAGGTTGTTCAACACGTGTGAAATCCCACTCTGATCGCTGCCAAAGCCTAGCGTGGGCTTTGCTTTTCGGAGGTCCTCTCGTCGCGCTTCGAATCGTCTTTTTCATGCTGCGACAATCTCCTCATTTTGACAGAATCTTTGTTGACGCCGTGGGGCTATTCAGCTTTCGCAATGCTGGGAATCTGTCATTACTCAAAGTCAAGCCGTAATTGAAGGAGTCGGAACACGAGTTTCCAACATCAATTCGACTGGCGGTCCGAGGCCAATTGTCGCCAAAACAAAATGGGACCACCAGATCTGGGCCTGCAAGTGTCGGGCTCTTACCAATAATCGGCCCTGACGTCGTCAATTGCTCGTACCACAACTCCTCTCGTGGTATATGTGAAAGGTCCTTGCGACCTTGTTGCAGATTTATAGAGCAATCAGCGTGCCAACCAGAAATATTGTGCCGTAACGAAGGGAAGTGTGTGATATATCAAGTGCCTGGCATTATGCGTGGCCTATGGCCAATTCGACTGTAGGCACCAAATGTGATGATGATATGTGACTGCATGTGATCACGGAGGGGCTCGTGTGTGATTGTATGTGATGATATGTAACGGTATTTGGGGCAGCAGAACGCGTGAGTTACTCGGGAGCGCGCATGCTATGAAACCCGTGTCGCGCAAGCCATGATTCGAGTTGCTCAACCAATCCTTTCAATGCGTTTTGTGAGATTCCACCTTTCTTGACGTCGGGGCATTCGAGCCTCTTTATTCTTCTCGAAACGCTCGGTCTTTCGTATTCGATCACGATAGCGATAGCCCTGGCAGATCCTCGAACGCCCTTGAGTTCCCCATCATGCATCCTTACGCAAACTTCCTCATACATCTTCTTAAATTCTTGGTCGGTCATATTAGCCGCCGGTCGCGTACGAGGTTCCTCTTCAAGCTCATCCTTGGACTGCTTGGTCTCCAATTGCAGGAAAGACACGTCCAGCGAGGTTCCGGAGCTTAGAATTAAGGCTGTTTCCAGCACATTACGCAATTGTCTCACATTTCCGGGCCAACTGTAGCTGACCAACGTATCCATGGTCCTACTGTCTATTTCAGGCATGCTGGAAAATTTAAGGTGGAAACACAAGCTGGATACGATTTCGTGTACCAGGATTGGGATATCCTCACGCCTCTCACAGAGACGCGGAACTTCAATCGACAGCACGTTAAGGCGGTAATAGAGGTCAGGCCTGAAGCGTCCTGCCTCGACTTCCTTCTCCAGATCCCTATTAGTGGCTGCCATAAGCCGGGCATTGACCGTGATTTTTTTTACACCACCCACACGGGTAAACTGTTTAGTATCAAGGAAAGTCAGCAGCTTTGCCTGCAAGGGTAGTGACAGTTCCCCGATTTCGTTCAACAGGAGAGTGCCTTTTTCAGCCTGTCCCAAGAGTCCTTGTTTTCGCCCGACTGCTCCAGTAAAGGCTCCCTTCTCATGACCGAAAAGTTCCGATTCGGCAAGTTTAGGCGTTATCGCAGCACAATTGATCGAGAAATATGGACCATCGGCTCTATTTGAATGGTCATGAATGTACTTTGCCAGATAATCCTTGCCGCTACCACTTTCCCCAGTGAGTAAAACTGTGCTGTCTTTCTTGGCTACTTTCTCGGCCCGCGATAACACCGCCCGCATCGGTTTGGATTTGTAAGGTAAGCCGTGAACTTCGGCAGGTTCATCTCGGCCAGACTCAATGAACTCACGTGAAAAACCCCATATCTCCCTGAGCCGCGGTTCTGGGTCTAAATATCTAATCGGAAGCAACACGTCCAAAAATTTTCTGGGCTTATTATTAATGGTTCGGACCACTTCACGTCGTACGCATATACTAAAGAATCTGTCACGAACCGATATTGCTTCCTCCAGTCTTGTGCCAAATAATTCAGGATCTGATCGGCCAACCATCTGAGCTTGCTCCATCCCTGTTAGCCGCGCCATAGCAGGATTAACGTAAACGTAATTCATCGAGGCATCTTTCAGAAAGATACAGCCCCAGCCCTGAAGGAGCAATTTTCCAAATACTCGAAAGGCCCAAACTTCATCACTCTGCATTTTTGTAAACGGCAAACTATCTGCGTCATGAAGCTCGGGCTCTTTAAGCCAACTGATGACAGATATCCCATTTATTTTGGTTGCCCTCCCTGTGGAGGTCTTCCAGATTTTCTTTGCAATAATACCGCATTCGATCTTTTCGTTTGAACACCAAGGGCTATCGATTCCGAATCTGGCCCTTTTATGAGGTAGGTCTCCTCTGACGAGTTCGTCTACATAGACGTTAAGCATATGGGCCAAATCCTCCGAAAGGAAAGAACTCTTCAATTCTCTCAAATTCGTTTCCTTCACATCGTACAACCCTCCGAAAAGCAGCCCATTTTGTCTACCCAGATATGAGGATATTTGGGGTGGATGGCTCTTCAGAAGCACTCGGCCGGAGTCAACGCTTAATTCCCAAGAGATTGTTATGCTCTCAACAACGCGCAGGTGCTTCCCGGGGTCAATCGTATGACACGTGTAGTCAGCCAATCTTTGTAGCGTGACTTCGTCCGCTGCTTCAGAAAGAAGGTTTTGGACTTCGGAAGTATCCCCCTCGGGTATACTCTTTTGATCTTCCACGGGAACTCCTGCGAGAATCAATACTTGCCCTTTTCTAACGGTTATAGCAATGGCTCGGACTTATAGTCTCACATTGGGTGATCGAGCTCTACCCGTAAAATAGGATAAGAGCCTGATTACATTTCAGACAAATTTGACGCTCTTACAGCGCTGAGAGGCCCATAAACTTCCTTTTTGAGGAATTCCTTAATGTGATAATATAACGTTCGAGTTGCGTCACATAAGTAGTCTTTACCGTTGATCCGCCGGTGCGCACATCCTCCGTTGCAGCAATCAAACGCATCGCAACTAAGGCATTCTTGCGGTAATGTCTTTGCTCTATTTCTGAAAACCTTGAAAGGCTCAGAAGCAACTATTTCAGAAATGGATTGTTGCTTGACGTCTCCCAAGAACCCATCCGAGGAGCCCATGTACATCTCGCAGGCCCACATTTTACCGTCAGCACCTATACTGACCGTATTTGGACAATCATTGATCCATTCGCAAGGAATATCAATATTGAGGCTTCCCGTCATTCTTTGAAGAAAATATCTATATGTCCGAATTCCTGGGTAATATTTACCCGATGAGACCCACTCATCAAAGAACCGCGAGAGGAAACACCCGTAGCCTACCGGGTCTGGGAACGGCCCTTTATCTACGCAAGGATTGAAAGCAATGACTCCCGGTTCGAGAGATTGAAAATACTTGAGAAGACCTGCCTCGTGGCCCACGGCGCTAGAAGTAATCGTAGCTAACACGCCAAAAGGAATGTCCTTGCTCTTAAGTAAGCCCACAGACCTGAAGATGCAATCCGCGACGTTATTCTTTGATTCTCGAAACTTCCGATGTCTGTTTGTAATATTCGGAGGTCCGTCGATGCTCAAACTTACATTTATGTCATGATCTTTGAAAAAGGTAACGTATTCGGGTGAAATCAGCGTCGCATTGGTAACGAGGTCGCGGTTGATTGGAATATTGTTTCTTTTTTGGATGTCCTCAATCCCGATTAGCAAATCCGAAAGATAATTCATACCACAAGTCAGTGGTTCGCCACCGGTCAAGCAAACGACAGCATGCCTGCTACCTGAATACTTAACATAATCGACATAATCCTGAATCGAGTTGAGGGCCAAGCTGACCGGCATCTGGATACGATCATAATTATCATAATAAATCGAGTTATGACAATAATGACATTTTAGGTTGCAATTTGAGGTTAGCCCCAATACCAGTGTATCTAAGCATTTCAACGGTGGCTCCACTATTCGATGACAAAGGGGTGAAAATGACTTTCGCTCCCTACTATCAAACCTCTTCAAATGCGAATAACGTCCCCAGGCAGAGCAGTCAAACCGAAACTTGGAGCACCAGAGCTACAACAATGTCAAGGGCCATCGCGCTCGGCCAAATACTTATCTTTCCAAGAACAATCCCAAACCATGACCCACTACTGGCCCTCGTTGCAAAGCAGGGGAGAGCCATTCTTTTCTTCCCCGCCCCGTTTCGCAAACAACAAATTAAGCTTTGCTCCATTGACTATGCGCCGCTTTGGGTTCGCATCCCCTGGTGGTCCGGACATCTTCCAAAAAATCTTTTATGAACTCCGTGTGTTCACTGCCCGCGACGACTGTACGGGCATCCTGTTCGTTCAGACTGCTGCTGGTCTTCCTTGGAGATAAAGCTTCCATTTCAACTGTCATTGGCTTACCTCTTTCTAAAGTGAATTTCCGAGTTGATGGGCGAAAAATCAAGATTTGCTCCATTGAGTATGCGCCGTCCTTTTTGGTACGCATTCCTCAGTGGTCTTAATATCTTCCAAAATATCTTTTATGAACTCTGGGTGCTTGCTAGTTTCAATAAGGCTCCGGACTTTTTCGTCCGAGAATGAAGCTTCAACAACATCCTCACCAAATGCTTTCTCAATGGCATCTTCGTCCACTGAGACGGTGATCTCCTCACAGGGAGTTGTCAATTCAGGCTCATGTGACATAGGACTACTCTCCTCTCAATTGACAACTGGAAAATAGTAGCCAGTTTTGTTCGTGCCTGTCAACCCTCAAGTTCATTATGATTGAATCCTTGAGCCTCCAATCTCTCGGTCGATCTGCTTTCTTCCGTTAGCGACTCGATACCATCCTGAGCGCGACAAAGATCTACTGGATCTCGCGGTTTGTCACGCCTATCCTCGACGTCTTTTTGCCTCCGACCACGATTACCAACTCTTTGCTCCCAAGATTGCGGCAAAAATGAGATTTAGGGCAACCAGCACCATCTTCTGTAGGAATTTGGTCATAAACGGCCTTTGTAGCTCCCGCCCACGAAAAACTCTGTATCGTGTTGAAGGATGCTGCAACACGAATGACGAAATAATGAGGTCCACCTAAATAATATCCTTAGCATTTTGGATCAGTGAGATAATGAACAAGGCCTGGACTGCTTTTTGGGTCCCATTTCGATTTTTTGGAAAACAATTAAGGGGCCGGGTGGGTGGATGACGTTGACGGTGTTTCGGGGATTCATCTACTCCAGGGGCACCATAAGATTGCTGCCTTTGCCGTCTGTGTGAATGCCATCCTTACGGTTTACCCAGCGTGAATTTATCGCCTGAGGTAGGATAGAGTTATGGGTCTCCTACCGCATTTTCCAAAAGAGTTAAGCCCCCACCCCCCTTTTAATAATATCCATGTGGGATTTCCCTCATTCTTCTGCGCTGGACGTTGGGCAAAGTGATCAATGCCCCAGACTGGACCGGGAAGAACCATCGTTTGTACACCGCGATCATGGTTGCGCTCTTTTGCACCTTTCTGCAGGAATGGAGCAGATAATCGCAAATAATTCCATAAGGAAACGTTCCGGGCAGCACACGGGTGGTGATCAGCCAGTTGCGAGGCTTGTTCGGTAGCGATGCACCATATCAACTATTAAAGCAGCTTCCCACCGGGCAGTGGTCTTTTTTAAGGACTGAAGAGCAATAACGACGGACTGGATTCGTTATCGGCAGAGATGGCTCTGCAAGACACACTCTGTGCATTTCACAAGGATTGAGCATGAAGAAGTGTGCTCTTCCAGCGTTTGAGACTCGTTGTTCCTCTAATTTTCTCATTTTTGTTATGCATCCCCCCATGCCCTGACGTTCTGACGGCTCATTCTCAGGGCTTTCTGTCCATCTCGGTGTCGTTGCCACGTCCAGCGCCGCTCCCCTCTTTCTTCATTCCTATGTTTCTTCTTTTCCCCTTCTTCTATTGAGGGGTTATAGAGGGGGCTTCATTGAAGGGTACAATGAATTAACGTCCGTGCGTCTGCGCCTCGTGCCGCCCGCACGCATTTATTCAAAATACCCCTCCAAGAATTCTAATTTATATTTAAGGGGTTAATGGTTCTTATTGTAACTTCTCAATAAGTCCGGGCAGGATTCGTATCCTGTGCTTTTATCTATTTGAAATTACTGGGGCCGCAACCTGACTCGGGACATTCTTGCCCGGGGTTATTGAGAAGATACTTCTTATTGGAGGGGAAATGAATGAATTTGCGTCCGCAGTCGAGGAGTCAACGACATGCTCGGTTAAACCTGATCCAAAAACAAAAGGGAAGGGAGAAGACGCCAATGAAGAAACCGTGGAGCGATGTACTGGTTGTTGTAATTACGGCGGCAACTGGAGCGATATTGGAAGTAATTAAAATTCTTCAGCGGAAAGGCAGGGAAACATCATGTCGGAATTCCAGGTGATGGTCGGGGCGGCGATAGCAAGTTTCCTGTTCTTCCTGATCGGCCCCGCCGCCGTTTGGCGGATTACCAAGGGAGTGGCTGAATTCCTGCTGATTATTCTGGTTTTCATCTGGGCAATATAAGCGCCCTCAAGCCCTCTGACACTCAAAAAAAGGAGGCTTTGCAATGAACGGCATGAATAGAGAAAGTGGGGGAATCGGACTGATAATACTGCTGGTCATACTCTACATCATTTTCAATCCTATTCCAGGACCATTTGACGATGCGGCGGTGGCGGCCATTGGAGGATACCAGGCCCTTAAAAGACTGTGATAGCCTTACGCCCGCCCGCCTGCGTTAAATCTAAAGAGAAACAGAATAAACACAAGAAAGGAGGCTCACACAATGGGCACAAACGGAAATGGTCAGTTTTTGGAAAGCGAGCTGATCCATCGCAAGATTAAAGTAGGCGATGAGTGGCAAACCCGCACATTTCCCGTTGTCGGGGGCAGGCTGCGAATCCTCCACGAGAACAACGATCACTTGGGCATTCAGACTGAAATCATAAGGCTGGACAATGACTTCGTTGTGGTCAAGGCTGCCGTCGAGAGCCAAAGAGGAAAGTTCAACGGCACGGGAACAGCTTCAAGCCAAAGAGACGTAAAACTGGCAGACTCCCTCGTTGAATTGGCTGAGACGCGGGCGATAGCTAGAGCCCTTCGCTTCGGTGGAATAGGAGTCGAATACACTGGCGCAGAAGAGGTCTCTCACGTTGGAGCCACAGAGCCGGAAAAAGAGCAAACTGGCAGCAAAGCCCCTGCACCGGCATTCCCTGAAGCCAATGGCAACGGGAAAAGGGAAGCTAAAGCGCCAAGTGGCGCTCCGGCTGAGACTGGATCAAAACCGCAACCTTGCGGCATTGGTCAGGCAACCCAGGCGCAATGCCGAGCACTCTACGCCCTGACCAAACGAGCAAACTATCATGAAGCCGACATTGGAGAGATGCTTGCTCGATTTGACGTTTCCCGCTTTGAAGACCTCACCCGTGAATCTGCATCCCAGTTGATCGGCCACTTGCAGACCCAAGTCGCTGCATAAAACCCAATCCCACAAGCACAAGCAATAAAAAATCAAGGGGCGGGACGGGACAGGTTTATCCGCGTTCCGCCAAATGAAAGGGATAGAGCTATGTACAGATTCGCTCGAATCTTTTGGAAATCCGTAGCGGAACACGACATGTTGAAAAAGAGAATCCGGAAGCTGAAGAGACAACGCAACCGCATGGCAAGGCGTTTGTATGGAAGGAGGGGGAGAAGATGAACGAGCAGGTACAAGAAAAGCCCCATCTGAGCTACAGCCAGATCAACTGCTACATGACATGTCCATTAAAATATCGTTACCACTACCTCGACAAGATAGAGCCGCCTTTTGTCGCCTCTGCACTGCTTTTCGGCTCCTGCATTCATGAGGCTGTAGCTTCCTTCTATCAGAGCTGCCTGGAGGGAGACCCTCTATCCTCCGGTCAAGTTCATGACATTTACCGCCAGGCTTGGGAGAGCCATTCCAAAGAGCAAACAGTACGTTTCTTCAACGGTGACACAGCGGAAACTCTTGCAGCAAAGGCAAAGGGGATGCTGGCGGTGTTTCACGAGGCATTCGATCCGAGTGCTCAGATCATAGGGATCGAGGAGCCTTTTGAAGTGGATCTGGGTAAGCGTATGCCTCCGCTGGTCGGTTGGATAGATGCTGTAGAACAGGCGCCGGATGGAACAGTCAGTGTCATTGATCTGAAAACAGCCTCTAAACCGTATTCAGATAATACCGTCCACTCCAACGTGCAGCTTACATGCTATTCGTTGGGGGCCAGAGTCCTTGGCTTCAACGGGGAGACTCGCTTTCGCCTCGACGTGCTCCTGAAGACTCAAAATCCGGAGCTGATACGATATGAGACCACCCGCAACGACGCGGATCGGGAACGTTTCCTGAAGCTCGTGAAGGGCGTTTGGCAAGGTATCAAGAAGGAAGTCTTCTTTCCCAAAGAGGATTGGCACTGCGGGCAATGCCCGTTTGCCGGTCCTTGCAAGGAATGGTAGGAGGTTGAAATGGCAGCCAAAGCCAAACCTGTACACATTCAACCGCGAATGGAGCCACCTGTGCAGCGGAAGGTCGCTGTGGAACTGGATCGTGGCAGCGTATCCGTATCACGGGATGGCCTGACTTTTTCCATCAGCGGCAAGAATGTTCGATTGCAGCGTCGATCCCCACTGAGCCTCACCTTTGACAGCGGCGAGGTTCAGTTCGATGACAATGAAATAGCCATCAGGGCCGAAGGAGATGCCATCAAGCTGCAACTGGACTAACATGATGAAAAAGAAACGCAACAGGCCCGGCTGGTCTTCGGATCAGTCGGGCTTCTTTATTTGGAGGACATGCATGCGAATAGCAGGCCGGATGAAAATGGGTTATTACCCGACTCCTTCGAGAGTCGTGGAACAGGCCAAGAATTTCCTTCTATTTCCCCCTGCGCCGTTCACGGCACTGGACCCATGCTGCGGCGAGGGCCTCGCTCTGGCACAACTGGTGAGCGGCACGCAGGCTTTCACGTATGGCGTGGAACTCGATCAGTACCGGGCCGACGAGGCTGAGAGCCGTATTCAGAACGTTCTGAAGTGTGGCATCGAAGAAACACGCATAGCCCACCAGTCCTGTTCGCTCCTTTTTCTTAATCCGCCTTATGACGAGGCGATCCGTGAAGAAGATGCGGAGACAAAGACCGAGCGACAGGAGAAGGCGTTTCTCCGAATGACCGTCCCGTACCTCATTCCCGGCGGTGTGCTTGTGTACATCATTCCTCAGGCTCGCCTGAATAGAGGCATTTCACGGCTATTGGCATCTCGCTTTGAGAAAATTCAGGTCTTCCGCTTTTCCGATCCCGAATACGATGATTTCAAGCAAGTGGTGGTGTTTGGGGTGCGCAAAGGAGAAAACTCCCTGGATGAGGGATTGGCTCTGAAGCTTCAGAACATTCCGAATCGAGAGCTGGAGCCATTGCCGGAGACTGCTACGGCACAGTACTCGGTTCCGCCATCTCCGCCCTTGAAGCTGTTCCGCTCCACTGTGATCGACCCTGAAGAATTGGAGAAACAGATGGCCAAGTCCCCTTTGTGGCGCAGGCTCCATGCAATGACTATGAGGAACGATCTACAGGTGCCCCGCCCGCCTCTGCCTTTGCACTCCGGACACTTGGGGCTGCTGTTGGCAGCGGGGAAGCTCGATGGCGTGGTGGGTAAAGGCCCTGACCGCCATGTGGTGAAAGGCAAGGTAACAAAGGTCGTCTCCAAGGTCGAGGAATACAAAGGAGACGTGCTGGAGCAGCGAGAGCTGGATCGGTACGTTGTCTCTATCAAGGTTCTCGACGGTAACGGTGAAATACGTGAGCTGACCTGAAAGGGGGCATTATGTTGCATCAGGTCGTTTATGACGAGTACTGGAGAGGCATCAGCGTATCGACCTACACAGACCTGTACGCCTACGATCCTGAGAATGCCTCATTGGTTTTTGTTTCCCTGGCCGGTACCGAGCAGGCGGTCAAAGCCATATCCTCTGCGATTATCGGTTGCAGGACAGTGAGCATTCTGCGCGAGCCGGATACGGAGATCCCGGTCAATGGACATCCTGCATCCCATTTTCGTGTATTGTCCACGAAGCTTCCCGGTGGAGCTGTTCACCAATTGGTAGCGGATACTCGATTCTTTGGGAATGAGGATTCGGAATCGCGGCTGCTCATCATTCCTCAATCCGATGACGTGTCCAGGGTTGTGTATTCTCAAGTCCTGGCTCATTTGGCTTCCCCGCTTGTTCCCGAGTGGAGCGCATGGATCTGCGAACAATTGATCGGTCAGGATCTTATGCGGCAGATGGAAGGAACTCTGAAAGCGGTTGAGGTCTCGGTAAGTGAGCCAACCGTAGATGAAATTGTCTCGGAAGGAGTACGGACGGGACGAATCCGTCTCGATAGCAAAGGAGGAGCGTATGCTGGAATCAATTAACGACGTAAACGGATATTTGCATCAGTTTGGCGAGGCTCTGGCTCAAAAGATACAGACCGAAGCCGAGCCGCTTTTCAAACCTGGGGACACATGGCACCCACGCGTGCATCAGCTCAAGCGAAAGCCCTTTCAAGCTCAGGCCGATGCAATCCAGGGGGCCGTCGAGACCTTACGCACGCACAATCACGTAATGTGTATCGGCGAGATGGGTGTGGGCAAGACGCTCATCGGAGCTGCGGTCCCCTACATCATGGAAAACGGTCATCCTCCGCGAGTTTTGGTCATGTGCCCTGGTCATCTTACCCGTAAGTGGGCGCGAGAGGTGATAGAAACCGTGCCGGGTGCAGAGGCACGCATTGTCACGAGTCTGTCCGATGTGCTCGCGATAGATCCGGCTGAACCACAGAAGAGCCTGCAGGACTACGTGGTGAGCAAGGAGCGGGCGAAGCTGTCCTATGCGTGGCGGCCCGCTTTCAATCTCCGCCGCGGGGTTCCTGTATGCCCGGACTGCGGCTCAACTGTCGTAGATCGAGACGGCGTGGAGGTGAGCGCTGAGACGTTACGGCATAGGAAGCATCGCTGTGGCGTATGCGGCGCGGCGCTGTGGCAAGCGGACAATAGCCGATTCCGTAGATTCTCCGTTGCTGACTACGTGAAGCGTTATCTGAACGGGTATTTTGACTTCTTTATCTGCGATGAAGTCCATGAGATGAAAGGGGGCAGTACCGCTCAAGGTAATGCGTTCGGTATCCTGGCAAGTGCCTGCAAGAAGACCATTGCATTGACGGGAACTCTACTGGGCGGCTATGCGAGCCACATGTTCCATCTCCAGTACCGGATGAATCCCCAAGCTATGGTCAAGGAAGGCTTCGCCTACGGCAATCGGATGAACTTCGTAAACCGGTACGGTGTGCTGGAAAAGATCACAAAGTACTATCCCGGCGACGACAACATCTGCTCCAAAGGGAAAACGGGTACCACGGTCACTCGGGAGAAGCCCGGAGTGAGCCCGGCCATCTTCTCGAATCACCTGATGGGCTCCACGGTATTCCTCCATTTGCAGGACATAGCTCTGGATCTGCCGGAACTGAGGGAAGAAGTTGTTCCGATTGACATGGAGGAAGACCTGGCAGCGGCATACAACGACCTGGAGCACAGGATAGGCTCTGAGATGAAGCAACTCCTTGCCAGAGGATCTCGACGCCTCCTCGGCGCCTATCTCAACACGCTGCTCTGTTATCCGGACAGGCCTTTTCACAATGAGCCTGTTGTCGATCCTGCCAATGGAAACGTGATTGCAGAGCCTGCCTCGCTGCCTCTGGATCGCATCTACCCCAAAGAGAACCAGCTCCTGAATATCATTCAAGGAGAGATCTCCCAGGGAAGAAAGTGTTTCGTGTACTGCACCTTCACCAACACAAAGGACGTGACAGGGCGGTTACGAGAGATTCTTCGCAGCCAGGGAGTCTGTGCCGAGATACTGAGGTCATCGGTGAAGCCGGAGCATCGTGAGGAATGGCTGCAACAGAAGGTCAAAGAAGATGTGCAGGTGGTGATCGGCAATCCTATGCTCGTCCAGACAGGACTCGATCTGCTCGATTTTCCCACCATCATCTTCTATCAGACCGGCTATTCCGTTTTCACACTGAGACAGGCGTCCCGCAGATCATGGCGTATCGGACAGGACAAACCTGTTCGGATTCATTACCTGCACTACGCAGGGACCATGCAGGAACGGGCCATTGAACTGGTCGGCAAGAAGCTTTCAGCTTCATTGGCCATTGAGGGCAAACTCACCGATGATGGTCTTGCGTCCATGTGCGCCGGAGAGGACATGACGCTGCTGCTGGCCAAAGCTCTCGTGGAAGGAACGCATATCCAGGGAGCCGAGTCAGTGTGGCGGTCCCTCAACCAGCCCCCTCAAACTCCGAAACAAACGAATGTGATTCCCTTTCTTCGTAAGAACTGGTCACTGGAGCTGTTGGAAGAGCGTACCGGCATACTCTGGGAGGATCTTCCAGGTGCCTCGGCGCTCGCCTAGAGCCCTTCAACCAAGCCGCATCGAATCCCTCATCGACATTTCCACTTTCAAAACATTCGCAATGTTCGGAACCAGGACCAGTCAGTCATTCGGAACGTTTTGAACGTTCAGCACTGAAAGCTTGTGGCCGAACTGCACACGAATAAAGGAGGTACACGACAATTATGCCTATACCGGACAAAGACCTGATGACCCGGCTCACCGAGCTGGTCTCAGAGTATGGCAACCAATGGAAGAAGATAGCCCCGATCCTCGCGGCGGAAGGCTATCGAGACGGGAAAGGTAATGCTTACTCGGACAACTATCTCCGCAAAAGGATGAAAAACTACGAAGCAGCAAGCTTTGGAAAACGTTCAAAACCTTCTGAACCGGGGAAACATTCTGAACCTTCTGCAATTGACATTTATGACCTGGCCCGCGCCGTCATCTCGCTCCTGATACAAGAGCAGCTCCTCGAATCAGCGGTCAGAGAAGTGTTGGGCAGCCTCGAACGTGCTCCGTTAGGACTCCAACATGAGATCCCACCCCAGCCTAAACGAGTAACAGACCGGCGTTGGGAGAAGCTTGCAGGCACCTGTGATTGTGAGCTTGCAAAGCTCTTTCACGTGAAGCGCCGTGAGCTGCGCCTGTCGGTGTCTCAGATGCTGGACTATGTGCTGTGGAACTTCTTCGGTCGGCTCCCGCTTTCCTTTCAATCGAAAGCTTCTGAACGATCAGAAGACTGAGGGGGCTGCGCATGTCGATTCACCATCGGACACCTGGGGAAAGAATCTCGGGCATCGAATTCGCCGAGATCGAAATTCTCATGCTCATCAAAGGAGTTCCACCTGAGCATTTGCAACGAATACTCAATGCAAAAGGAGTCACCAAGCTGGAACAGCTTGATTGGCTCACCTTGAGGAATTTCCTCCATTACTTACGTTCCCCGTGATTGCCCGCCGGGCTCATTACGCCGCATCTATTATATTTGCGGCTTTCTTTTCCTCATTCGGTGCCCTCAATTTCCGGCTTTTTGAAGTGCTGGTCTGGGCTGCGACGCATTCGCAACGACGGAGCTAGTCAATGTACATCAATAACATCAGTTAGTCACGAATCCTATCCTTAAATGTTTTGAATGACCGGACGTAGATTGCCATTGCGGTGAGCCTCGTGAAACTGTCATTCATCAGGCAGAGCTTCGTCGCGGCTATTACCACGTGTTTCCTAATCCGTGTCATTCCGATCTTCGACATCAATATCACATTTTTTTATTTCAAGCGTTCGACTTAACAAAGGTGCCGGCCGCGTCAAGGAAAAAGTCGGCGTACGATGGGACACACTGCGGCGTGCCTCAGATAACATAGCATCTTTGTTGCTATAAATCTGGATAATATTGTCTGCTATAATACTTCTTGACAAAATATGATCCATCGCGCAGAAAAGAACCGCTATGGGAAAAACGGATCTTCTGGCATGGGACGGAAGGTCAATGCTCAGATACGGGATCACCTCAGTCTGGAAGGGAACAGCTCATGGATGTTGAACTCATGACTCTCGGTTTTCTCATGTCCGGTCCAAAGACTGGATACAGAATGCAGAATATCGCTGGCAGGCTAATGCTCAATTATAACTTGAGTTTCAATCAAATCTATCCGGTTCTCAGAAAGCTCGAGGAAGCAGGTGTCGTTGAGAAGGAGACCATAATTCAAACCGGAAGACCCAACAAAAATGTCTATTCGCTCACCGCAGCCGGTAGAGACCATTTCACGAAACGCATCACGGCTCCGGCAAAACCGTTTGACTATGTTCTCGAATTTCTCGTCAGGGTACTGTTCTTCAGATTTCTGGATCATAACGCTATCGTTGGCGAATTCGAAAGAGAAATCTGTTCTCTTCAAGAGCAGATCGATGATCTTGAAGCCATGGCCGAAACGGTCAAAGAGAAGGCGGATCAAGATGGTGCCTTCTGCTATCAGACGGCCATCCACTTATTGCGGACGTTGAGAGACTGGTACGCAGAAGAAATGGAACGCAGAAAACAACAATATTCTGCAAAGACATGATCTAGCGAAGGAGGACACGAATGGGAATCAAGACAGGCAAGGAGTATCTGGAGAGCCTAAAGAGGCAAAAGCCCGAGGTGTATATAGGAGGAGAAAAGATCCATGACGTCGTCAACAGCAAATATTTCAGAATTTCCCTCGAAGAGATGTGCAAATTTCACGACTGGGCGAGTGATCCCGATAAGGAGAAGGATTTTGCGTGCTGGTCACCCGTGATTAATGACAAGGTGAGCTTCTGGACACATCTCCGTGAGACACCCGACGACGTCAGGAAGCTCATAGAGGTGATGAAGACCAACAACGCACGCCACTTCTGCTCCATGTGCATGATTACCGGACTCAATGTTCTGTGGGCTGTTACCTACGACATCGACCAGGCTAAAGGCACGAGCTATCACGAACGGCTGAAAGATTTCTTTCGGGAAGCTCCAGACTAACGACTTCCGTTATTGCATGGGCGTTATGGATCCGAAAGGAGACCGTTCCCTGTCTCCGAGCCGCCAGGCCGACCCAGACCTGTATCTGCGGGTGGTCGAGAAGAACAGCGACGGGATTGTCGTAAACGGCGCTAAGATGCACACTTCAAATGCGCCCATAACCCATTACATTTTTACTTGCCCTTCGGGCGTTCTTCAGGAAGCCGACAAGGATTATGCTGTTTCTTTTGCCGTTCCAGTAGATACCAAGGGGCTCAAATTCATCACAAGACCAGCGCCTGGTCCGCTGGTACCCGGAGAGCTGGAGAGCCCGGTCAGTTCTCATCTAGGATTCGTGGAGTGCCTGACGGTGTTCGACCACGTCTTCGTTCCCTGGGAGCGGGTCTTCATGTGCGGGGAGTGGGAATTTACGGAAAACCTTATCAACTACTTCTCCCCCTATGTGCGGATTTGCAAGGGGACTTGCACATCCGCCCGCACGGATATTCTGGCGGGTGCAGCCGCCCTCATCTCACGTTATAACGGGACGGAACAGGCGAGCCACATCAGGAGCAAAATCACCGACATGATGATTTCTTCTGAAATCGGCTGGGGGTGCGCTCTTGCGTCGGTGTCGAAGTCCGTCATGCATCCCAGCGGCATTCCCATTCCCGATAACTCTATTGCCAATGCGGGGCTCTATAGCTCGCGCCTTCGGTTCATCGAATTCCTCGGCACTCTTCAGGAGATCGCCGGCGGCATTGTGACCACCATGCCGGCTGAGACTGAATACCGGAATGAAGAGTCTCGGGCTTACATGGAAAAGTATCTGAAGGGAAGGAGCGATATTCCCACCGAAGACCGACTGAAACTACTCTACTTCATCCAGGATCTGACGGCATCACGATTTGCCGGATACCTCATGGGCAGTGCCATTTGTGCCGGGGGTACACCAGAAACGAACAGGGTGGAGGTTGCCCGTCACTACAACCTGCTTGAGAAGATCAACAATGTAAAAGCACTGTGCAACATCACAGAGCCGGTTTGAAATGAAGAGGAGGTTATGATGTTTCAAAGAAACGAAATGATCGAACTACTTCAGAAAGAGAGAACCTTGGCCGAAACGATCACGGTCAGGGCAGAGAGACTGCCCGATCATACAGCTATTGTCTTCAACAACGAAACGATCACGTACCGTCAGTTGAACGACAAAGTCGATTCGCTGGCAACAGCATTCTTGAAAATGGGAATCGGGCCAAATGATCGCATTGCAGTAATCCTCCCTACGCGACCTGAGTTTCTCTATGTGTGGTATGCCGCCTCGAAGATTGGCGCCGCTGTTGTGGGTCTGAACGTCCGTTACCGCCAGGATGAGATCATCTACATGGTCAATAATGCCAAGCCTTCCGTCCTAGTGTGCATAAATGAGTTTGCGGGGACGAACTACTGCGACTTCCTGACTGCCCTGCGGCCAAAACTACGTACGATTCAGCACTTCATTTTTCTCGGTCAGACCGCATTTGCTGGCGCAACGGGTTTTCAACAGATGATGGGCGAGAAGGCCGATAGCTCGGCAGTGCATGAAGCAGCCGCCAAAATAGATCCATCTGCGGACAATTTCATTATATACACTTCCGGGACTACTGGCCGCCCCAAGGGCGCAGTCCTGACACAGAAGAGTATTCTTGCCATGATGCGTCCATGGGCCAGGAACATGGGCCTGAATGAGGCAGATAAGATGTTTTGCATTCTGCCCCTCAATCATGTGGGCGGAGGGACCATTCAGGCACTCTCCACACTGGCAAGCGGAGCAACCTTGGTGATGATGGACGCGTTCGTTCCCAATCAGGCTCTAGCCCTTATCCAGGATTTGCACTGCCAAGCATTCGGAGCTGTGCCCACCATCTATGCCATTTTCTTTTCTCTCCCCGACTTCAAGAAAGAGATGCTCTCGTCCCTGAAAGCGGCCATCTATGGCGGCGCAGCCGCATCTCCGGAACTCCTCCAGAAGATGAAGGACAACATGCCCAATGCTGTCATCATGGCATGCTATGGCGCGACAGAGGTGAGCGGTTTCTGCACTTATACCTCGTCGGATGATCCCGCCGAAAAAATAATGAAAACCGTCGGTCGCGCACCAGAGAGCATCGGGCTGAGAGTCGTTGACCCTCACAATAGAACAGAACTCCCGATCGGAGAGATTGGCGAAGTTGCCGTCAAGGGAGACCTGCTCATCGATCGTTATCTCGATACGCCGGAAGAAACTGCAAAGGCTTTCGATCACGAGGGCTGGTACTACTCCGGGGACATGGGATACCTGGACGAACTAGGTTGTCTGACGTTGGTGGGCAGGTACAAGGAGATGTACATCTGCGGTGGGTACAACGTTTACCCAAAAGAGATCGAAGACATCTTGATGGAACATCCGGCAGTAGCGATGGCAGCAATAGTCGGCTTTCCCGATGAAATAAAAGGAGAAGTCGGCTGGGGGTTCATTATGAAAAAGCCGGGAAGCGAAGTCGACGAGAAAGACCTCAAGGAATATTGTAAATCCAGAATGGCCGACTATAAAGTCCCGGTCAAGATTGTCGTCAAGGACACCCTTCCCATGACGGCTTTGGGCAAATTGGACAAAATGAGTCTAAGAGATTTGATGACCAAAGAAATTGGTGGCTGAAAGACTTTTTCGGACCGTCGAAATGGGTGGATTGACCCAGTGCCATAGGCTATGTTGTTGACCTGGGGAGACATAGAAGGACTCTACAAAGCGGGCGGCGGCTTTTGGGAGCTACCGCCCGAAGCATGTGCGGGCTTTGGAGCCGTACAATAAGGATATTCTGACAATATTCTCAGCTTCTGTTTCCGGCGAGGAGATTATAGGAGAGGGGCGGGCCTTTCCTCGGGCGAGACTTCAGGCGTGGGATGTGCGAGTCATCGGGTCTGGGGTTATGGATTCGTGTCGGCCCTTTTTGTAGGTTTTTCTGAATAGGTCTCTTTGCGACGGAGGCCGTTAGCACAGTCCGATGAAACCTGAGTGGATACAGTTAACTTTTAGATCAGCGTTTATATTATTCATCAATTCTTTCTTACCCCTCCTGCAAATCGAGACCGGTGGACAGAACAGATCCGGCTGAGCCTGAAGCGATTTCCTTCGGTCATAGCGGTGCGAATATCGGAATCATAATCGGCAGGTAAATCGGGGCGGAGAGGGAAATTGGGCATGAGATGCTGAGCATCGTTGCAAGTTTTTAATGAAACAGTTTCGGGCATGCCCTCAAAAAAGGATGGGCTTAGCGGGTGATCAGATTATACAAGTAGTCTTTCTACACTGATCATCCGAGTTACCAGTGCGCATTGCCCCCATAGTCATCGACGTTTTTAGAGGAGCCTACGGTTGCGGTTAAAGGGTATCGGATCTCACATTGAGAATATGGCCGAAATGATGCGGACTCACTGGCAACGAAGTTGATGAGATTTAGAAAGGTTTGGAGCTAAGGTATCCCCGTTCGAAATGATAAGTAATGATTTCATCCGCAATAATGACCTATTAATCGTTACCTTTTTCTCTGCTTAGCTCGAATAGACGTTCAGCAAAATAGACTATCCGGTCTCTGAGTGCCAAGTTCTCCCGCCAGGCTTTTGGAATTCCTTCTTCCCCGTAGAAAGCTCCCGCAATCTGGCCGTAAACTGCGCCAGTGGTGTCCGCATCTTCACCGAGGTTCACAGCAAGCAGACATCCTTCTCTGAAAGAATTCGTCTTATAGAAAGCCCACAGAGCTGCTTCGAGAGACTTAACCACATACCCGCTTCCCTTGATTTTCGGCGGTTCGAGCACCTTGAACGAACCCCCCGCTATTTTGTCAATTTCTGGAGTCAGAGGCTTTTGAGACCAATATCCAGGGACGGGACTGAATCCCTCTGACAGCAACTCGTCTTTGGAAACTCCGGACACTGCACCCACAATGAGACCGCCCATGTACCGGCAGGCATCAACGCAAGTCACTGCCCCGTGGGTAGTCCGTGAACTCTCTCCAGATTTTTCTACTGCGAGTTTCGGGCTCCCGGCATAGAAAAGAGGAACCGGAGCCAGCCTCATGATGGAACCATTACCGGCGGAGCGATGATCGGTCGAACCGCAGTAAGACTCTTGCGTCTTCCCAAATTCGAGTAGGGCTTGCCTCACGGTGTTTCCTATATCGAAGCAAGTACCAGTCGAACTGAGATGACCCTGCCGGTACCAGCGTGTGTAGCGTTCCAACTGATCAACAGGATCAAAGCCCTTTTCAATTAGGCTTTCGGCAAGACACAAAGCCATTGACGTATCGTCAGTCCATTCTCCAGGTTTGAGTCCGAACGGGCCTCCTCCAACCATCTCGGTGATGGGTTCGAATGTTCCAGGCTGTCTGAATTCCAGAGTGGTACCCACAGCATCTCCGACTGCAAGGCCGAGGAGACAGCCCCTGTACCGGCTCAGTGCTCCAGGTTTCATCTCGGATTCCCCCGATGCTCATTAAAAACTGTTTCGATGAGAGTGCAAAGCCCTTTTTCACAAAAGGGCTTGCTCACACAAGGGTCCAGTTCCTTTGATGCCGAACGTGACTCTTTACAACTCGCGCTCAGGTAAATCACTGGAATTTCCAATTCCCTTCTGATGAATCGAGCAGTAGTCACAATGGGTTGGTTCGTGTGCCCGTTCAGATCCATGAGAATCAGATCCGGTCTTTTGTCCCGACAAATTTCAACTGCCTTCTCTACGCTGGAAACCGTTGCTATTATTTTGTAGCCCCTTTGATCCAATGTCATTGCAAGATCCTCGGCTATTATAAGCTCCTGCGCTACGATAAGGATGTTCTTTTTGCTCATTGTCCACTTCCCTCCCCGACAACATTCAAATCCGCCCCAGAGATAGAATCCTGCTGTTAACAAACCTTACGGAGACTCATCTCCCACCTAAGCGTAGCACCCACGTTTGCCGAATAAGGACAAAGGAGATTCTTCTTTTCTAAACAGAGGTTTCCTTTCACGCGGTCCAAGTGGTTTTATTCTTTACAAATGTACATAAAAGCGCGATGAAATTGGCTCCTACCCTATACCAATAATGCTTCCCACAGAGGAGCTTGCAATGAGAGGGACCCAGCTTGCCCGGCAGTGGAAGATCATCAGGTTAATCGAATCACGTAAGAGGGGAATCTCAGGAACGGAATTGGCAAATGAACTTGAGGTGCCTCTGAGGACTGTTTACCGGGATCTTGACGCCATTCAGGAAGCCGGATTTCCCATCTATACTGACCGGGAGGGGAAGAATTCTTACTGGAAGATTCTTGAGACCTTCAAGAATGACTTCCCGGTTCCTCTGACGATGACCGAGCTTATGGCCCTCCACATGAGCGGAGATCTGCTCAGCATTTTTCAGGGGACAATCTTTCACGAAAGCATTGAGTCTCTTTTTCAAAAGGTTAAATCCGCTCTTGCGCCGGAGGTCCTCCAATATTTGGAGAACATTTCCGGGAAGCTCAAAATCTGTCTCGGGCCGGCCAAAAGACTGCCCGGCATGAAAGGAGCCATCAAGGCACTCAGCGAGGCCACGGCCAGGAAAAGAAGAGTTGAAATCCTGTACTGTGCTGTCTCAACCGGCCAGGAGACCAAAAGAAAGGTCGATCCCTATCAGCTTTGGGTGATGAACGGCGGCTTTTACCTAATCGGTTTTTGTCATGTCAGACATGCAATCCGAACCTTTGCCATGGACCGGATCAAGGGCTTCTCGGTTCTGAACGAAACTTTCCATTTCCCCAAGAATTTCAACTTAGAAGAATATCTCCAGACCGCGTTTCACGTGATGAGGGGAGAGCCTCAAAAGATCAAAGTGCGGTTCTCTCCGGAAGTTTCCCACATCGTTCGTGAGCGAATATGGCACCCGACGCAGGAGATCAGAGAAATGAGCGGCGGCGAGCTTGAGATCTCACTCGAAGTCCCCATCAACTATGAAATCATATCCTGGATTCTCGGGTTTGGCTCCGCGGCCGAGGTTCTCCAGCCGGGCTCCTTGCGAACTCGAATAAGGGACGAGTTGCGTAAGGCCGAAGCAAACTACGAAGAGTCCGTACCTGTTCGCGAAGCTTTCACAAAAAAACTTTCGAGCTTTTGACCGTACTTGACACATGTCGGGAGCATCATATCGGTATCATCGGGGGGGAGTCATCCTATGAAAGCGGTATCACAGTGTGGAAAATCAGTCTTCACTATTTTGAAGATTTCTCTGGCCAGTGCCCAAATGGAGAACATGAATGCCGAACGTCTACCTAGCTCATTCAGCTAATCGACTTAACAGAGTAGACTACTTGCGAGAGCACCTTGCGGACGTAGCGGCCCTTGCCCAAGAGTTTGCTTCAGCCTTCGAAGGGGGAGCCGAAGCGAATCTTGCTGGGCTGCTTCATGACATTGGAAAGTACGGTAACCTTTTTCAGCGGCGTCTGGAAAATCCACGCGTAGAGAAAGGAATTGACCATTGGTCTGCTGGAGCTTGGATTGCGCTGATGAAATACCAACAAAAGGGAGTTGCGGCAGCGTTGGCCGTCCAAGGGCACCATATCGGCTTACAGCAGCTTCAGAAAGACGCACTAAGGACACTGAACCCCGAGGAATTGCAGAACAACCATCCTCTGGGATTGCGGATCTCCGAAGCCGACTGGAAAGAACTGCTGAAAAGGTTTCATGATGATGGCCTGAAACTGCCTGATCCCAGAGAGATTCGAACCTCGATGTTGGAGAACCAGAGCCAACATGTGGCGGCGATGCTGGACATTCGCATGTCATTTTCGGCGCTGGTGGACGCTGACTTCTTGGCCACAGAGGCTCATTTTCAACCGTCAGTCACCGGGGAAAGACGCTTTCGCGAACGTGGGCTTGCTCTAAATGCGCAGAGGGATTGGAGCATTCTGTCACTGTTTCTGCGCAACCTTGCGGAGAAATCAGATGCGTCCCCTTCAGTGAAAAAGCTCAGGGCAGACTTGTTGGAGGCATGCATCGAGGGCGCGTCTCACTCTCCAGGGTTATTTACTCTGACGGCTCCAACCGGAACGGGGAAGACACTGAGCATGCTCGCTTTTGCGCTGAAACACGCGCTCATACACGACCTCCGCAGAATCGTGGTGGTAATCCCTTACTTGAGCATTATAGACCAGACCGTAAAGGCGTATAGAACTGTCTTCCAACTTGCGGAGGATGGCAGCAATACAGAGCATTACATCCTAGAGCACCACAGTCTCGCTGGAACGAAACCTCCTCGGGAAAGCTCTCGAGGCCGAGATGACGATATGGAGGATGAGAGTCGTCGTATGCGCCGCTTGCTTGCTGAGAACTGGGATGCGCCCATTGTTGTTACTACCAACGTCCAGTTCTTGGAGTCACTCTTTGCACATCGCTCTGGCGCTTGTCGCAAGCTGCACCGGTTGGCGAAAAGCGTCATTCTGTTTGATGAGGTTCAAACATTTCCAGTGCAAACAGTAATCCCCACATTGGCAGCGCTTTCCAGACTCGTCGAAAGATACGGATCAACCGTCGTTCTGTCCACCGCCACCCAGCCCGCTTTCAGTCACCTCGAGTCAGCCGTGAGAAGGTACTGCCTGGCCGGATGGCAGCCAAAAGAGATCGTTTCGGCTGAACTAGGACTGTTTGAGCGTGCGAAAAGGACCTCTGTCGAATGGTCCGATGAGCCGATATCGTGGAATAATCTGGCAGAAAGGTTAGCAAAGGAACGCCAGGTGTTATGCATTGTGAATCTTAAGCGACATGCGCTCGTCCTTTATCGGGGCCTGAAAGAGAGAAGCCTTGAAGGCCTCTTTCATATGTCAACGGACATGTGTCCTGCTCATAGAGCCGAGGTGCTGGAGAAGGTAAATGTGCGTCTCACGGGAGACAAACCCTGCTATCTCATTTCCACTCAATGTGTGGAAGCAGGCGTGGACATTGATTTCCCCACGGTTTTCAGAGCATTGGGACCGCTTGAGGCCATTGCGCAGGCTGCAGGACGATGCAATCGAAACGGAAGACTTCAATTGCGCCGCGTGTACGTATTTGTCCCCGAGGACGAAGCATATCCCCAAGATGGCGCTTACCCACGGGCCGCTGAGCTTACACGAATTATCCTCAATGAATCAGGAAGCCCGGGCCTGGACATACACTCAACCGTTACGTTCGACGAGTATTATTGCAAACTATACGATTTGTTGGACATGGAAAGCCAGAACAAACGTCTGAAAGACGCTTTGAACCTGGGTGATTTCACAAAAGTGGCAGAGCTGTATCAGATCATCGAGAATGACACAATCAACGTGCTCGTCTCTTATGACAAGGCAAGGTTTGAAGAACTCCGCAATGAGGTCCGGACAACCGGCATCACAAGACAATGGATCGCCACGGCGCGGCCGTACACTATAGCAATGTTTCGGCGGAGAGCAGATCATCCTCTTTGGCTATATCTCGAAGCGGTTCCACTGAAGGGCGGGAAACCATCTGGAGATTGGTTCATATATATCGATCCTCGTCATTACACTTCTGAGACGGGTTTAGTAGTCCCGGATGAGTTGGGTGACTGCCAGATAGCCTAAATCTGTCCCTCAAAGGAGGTCACATGTTTCCGAACGATCAGATTCTTGAGGTATGGGGCGAGTTCGCCTGTTTTTCAAGACCTGAATTCAAGGTGGAGCGTTTTAGCTACCCTATCATTACTCCGTCGGCTGCCCGCGGGATATTCGACGCAATCTACTGTAAGCCTAACAAAGACCCCGCAAGAGCCGAGTTTCGATGGCAGGTGACCAAGATCGAAATACTGAATCCCCCAAAATACCTCGCGCTGCGCAGGAATGAGGTCAAAGAAAAAGCCTCCGTCAAGCCAGGATGGATTACGGGAAAGGAGATTCCCAAACCCCTTTTCGCCGATGCCACCGAAGACAGTGTAGGTGGCAATGACAAGAAAGGGCGAACGCAGCGGCAGACGATGGCGTTGAAGGACGTACGCTATCGTTTACATGCGCAGATCCGCCCATGGAAGGGATTCGAAAGCCGCCTCCCAGCGCTTGAAGCACAATTCAGAAGACGCGCGGGAAACGGGAAGTGCATTTACCAGCCATATTTTGGTTGTCGCGAATTTCCCGCGTATTTCGAGTTAGTAGAATTCCCACCCAGCGCTCCGAAACCGGCTTCGTTTGACATCGAAATCGGATTCATGCTCTACGACGTTTTCGATTTGTCGCGACCCGGCACGAGTGACGATCAGCCCAGCATAAGTCTTTTCCGATGCACGGTGCGGCAAGGAATCGTCGAAATTCCCGATTATGAGACTGATGAGGTACTCAAAACGAGGGGGTAATCATGCTGGAATTGTTGCTGAAATATGCCGCTGCTAATCTTGCCCCTGAGCCAGGCTTCAAGTCCAAGGACGTTCGATGGGCGCTCATCTGTGACCATGGCGGAAAATACCAGGGGGTAGTTGAACTCGGTGATGTAACCGCAAACAAGAATCGAGGTAGGACATTTTCCAAATGCCCTGATCTCAGCCAGCCCGAGCTGATTGCCGGCGGAGAAACCAGGAGCCATTTCCTTGTGGCCAGTACCGAAGTGGTTGTGTTGTTCGACCCAAAGGAAGAGAGTTCCGGTTACGTCACTCGACGTGAAACCTCTCAGGCTAAACATGAGTTTTTTGTGAACCTCATTCGTCAGGCCTCACAGGAAATGAATGTGCTGAATGCTGCCGCCGACTGTGTCTCGAATCAACACGTGATCGAACAAATTTGCACAGATCTGAAGAAAAAGAAGGCAAAAGCGAGTGACCAAATTACTTTCAACATCGGAAACGCATTTCCCGTTGAATCCAACCAATGGCACGACTGGTGGCGCAATTTCAGACAGAAGCTCTCTGAGAGCAAGCTCGGGAAAACCAAGGCTGCAAGCTCTAAGAAGACGTCTCTGGCTTTGATGCGGTGTTTTGCGAGCGGCGAATTGATTGAGCCCATGCCGACCCATCTCAAAATTAAGGGCCTTGAAGATGTCGGCGGCCAACAGTCAGGAGAGACTCTTATCGGTTTTGACAAAGACGCTTTTTGCTCGTACCGCTTGGAAAAATCTGCTAATGCGGCTGTCTCTGAACAAGCAGCGACAGCTTACCGAGATGCCCTAAATGACCTGATTAAGAGAAACGGTCACCTCCTGGCCGGAATTAAAATGGTGCACTGGTTTAAGGAGAAAATCGAACCGCCCGATGATCCCTTATCATGGTTTCATGAAGATCCGAATCTGCAAAAAATTGCAGCAGTGGAAAGAGCACGAGAACTCCTCGACAGCATCCGCACGGGGAAACGTGTTGATCTTCAGAATAATCGCTATTATGCCGTTACCCTTTCGGGGGCGGCCGGGCGAGTTATGGTGCGCGATTGGATCGAAGGTGCATTCGAAGAGCTCGTTCAAAATGTGAGCCGCTGGTTCGATGATCTTGCCATTGTAGACTATAGTGGAAATCCGCCGACAAAATCACCGAAGCTTGAACCAGTGGTGACTAGCCTCCTGCTTCCACGAAAACCCAAACAAGAATATCGAGACTGGGTAGCGTCCATCGGGCCTGCGCGCATGGGGCTCTGGCAGGCTGCAATCCGCGGGACTGGCATACCTCACGTTGTGGTCTCGCGTCTAGTTCCACTCCACAACGTGTTTGTCAGTTGCGGAACGCTTGAAACGGCAGTGAACACCAATGAGAAGCCTGGATCATTCATTTCTTTGCTTCAGACGCGAATGGGTTTGCTGAAGGCATATCACCTGAGAAAACACAGGATCAATGGAGGAAACCTCATGAGTGCAGCCCTAGGACTTGGATTAAACGAGGATCATCCGAGCCCCGCATACCAATGCGGGCGGCTCATGTCAGTTCTCGCCGATGTACAACGTGCTGCGTTGCCTGACGTGGGAGCGGGCGTGGTGCAGCGCTACTATGCTGCAGCCAGTACCACGCCTGCCCTTATTCTCGGCCGTTTGACACGCCTGAGTCAATTTCATTTGAGCAAACTGGAGACGCCTCTAGCCCGCTGGTACGAAGGGAAAATATCCAGCATTTGGGCGCGGCTTGGGGCAGGTCCTCCACTAACGCTCGACCTGGAGCGTCAAAGCCTTTTCGCGCTGGGGTACTACCAACAAATGGCCAACTTGAGGAGAAAAGGATCGGGCGAATCTACTGGTGAAAACAAAGGAGGAGACGATGACCAAAACAATCGAAAACCGTTATGAGTTCATGTACATGTTTGACTGTGAAAACGGAAACCCTAATGGCGATCCTGATGCAGGCAATGCGCCTCGGATTGATCCCGAGGACATGCGCGGATTGGTGTCCGATGTGGCTCAGAAACGTAGAATTCGCAACTACGTTCAAGTTGCGAAAGAAAACATCCTACCGTACGGGATTTTTGTGCAGCACGCGACAAACCTCAACACGAAAATTGCACTGGCCCACGAAAAAACCGGTGGCATGCCTACCTTCGACGAAAAGAAAAAGAAATGGAAAACCAACACCGAAAAAGCTACTGCTGCCGGAAAATGGTTGTGCTCAAATTTCTACGACGTAGAGTGCCGCGACTTCTTGTCAGGGATAAGGTGAACGAAATCTTGTAGATGAGTATGAGAAAATAATGGTATCCGGTCCCCAAACGGTATACATGGCGTTTGCGAGACGATGTTTACCGAAGGAGGACCGGTGATGGATACGGGTATAGAGCGAATGAACGTCCTGGTCAACGAAATTGTTGGCTTCGTGCTGGGTCCCGCTCAGGACATGGAGATCGGTGAGGTTGAGAGGGGCCTGTTGAAACTGGTGATGAGGGTGGGAAGAGAAGGGCTGGTTTGCTATCTCGAAGAAAAGGGGACCGGTCGTCAGGGAAACGAGATTGTCGCCGCTAGCGGGGAACGACTCCCCTACGTGCGTGACAGGAAATGCCTGTACAGATCCATCTTCGGACCCATTGAGATCAAACGGGCCTATTACCACGCGACAGGGAGTCCCGGAGTATTTCCGCTGGACAGCGAGATAAATCTTCCCGAGAAGGGGTATTCCTATCTACTCGAGGAGATTTCTTCAAAACTTGCGGTGAATGGGAGTTACGAGAAGGCGTGCGAAGTTGTCGGTGATATTTTTCCTTTGAATCTCCCTATCCGATCGCTGGAGCGAATAGTGGGGGACGTCCGTGAGGATGTCGTCCGGTATTATGACCAGAAGCCCACGCCTGAATCTTCAGAACAAGCCGTCATAACCGTGGCCACGATAGACAGAAAGGGCGTGGTGATCCGGAAGCCTCCGTCTGAAGAAGCGGCTGCCAAAGCTGCTCCGTCAGATCCCGACAAGCCAGGGAAGAAGAAAATGAGCACGGTTACATCCGCGTACAACATCAAACGTCACCGGAGAACTGCCTACCAGGTTGGCAGAGAAATCAACGAGGAAGAGCCCTTACCCGATAAACCCAAACCCGAGGCCAAGGAAGTGTGGGGAAGTGTAATCGAGACTGTGGAGCAAGGCATCTTTCGCCTGAAACAAGCGGTGGACAAGAGACTCAAAGCGACCCAAGAACTGGTCTGCATTTTGGATGGCGAGCGAGGCTTGTGGCGCTTGGTCTACAAGTATTTTCCCACGGCTTTCTTCGTGCTCGACATTTTCCATGTCTTGGAACATCTTGCCGAGGCGGCTCACTGCTTTTATGAGGAAAAGACTCCTGAGGCACGGAAATTTGTGACGGAGCGATTGAAAATGCTCCTGACCGGCCAGGTTGGTCGGCTCATTGGTGGGTTGAAGCAAATCGTCTCGAAGAGAAAGCTTTCCAAGGGCCAGAGGTACCGGCTCAACAAGGTCATCGGCTATCTGGAACGAAACAAGAAGCATATGCGATACGATGTGTGTCTGGAGAAAGGCTATCCGATCGGAAGCGGTGTCATCGAGGGGGCGTGCCGCAATCTGATCAATGACAGACTGGAACTTACTGGAATGAGGTGGATACTGCAAGGAGCTGAAAGTGTCATAAGGCTCAGGGCGGTCTTCATCAACAAGGACTGGGCCGACTTCTGGAGCTTCCGCAGAAGATCAGAGAGGGAGCGGCTCTATGGGACATCCAAAGCGGGAGGTGCCGAGCTGTACGGACAGGAACTCCCCCAGGCTGCCTGAGAGGGTGACACGAAGTAGTTGCACTCTACGACGTACGAACATTCGGCGCCGTACTGAGCACTGGCCCCAATGCAGGACAAGTACGCGGCCCCATTCAGCTTTCCTTTGCCCGGTCCGTTGATCCCATTTTACCGCTGGATCTGTCTATCACGCGAATGGCGGTGGCCGACAACGCGGTAAAAGGGCCTGATAAAGGATCGAAGGATTTCGAGAAATGGGAGAAAGAACAACCTGAGGATCAACTCCGCACAATGGGACGCAAGAACTTGATTCCGTACGGCCTTTACGTTGCCAAAGGCTTCATCAGTGCACACCTAGCCGAGGGAACCGGCTTCAGCGAACAAGACCTGAACATCTTCTGGGATGCCCTGCTGAACATGTTCGAGCACGACCGTTCAGCAAGTAAAGGGATCATGTCCGTTCGTGAGCCCATCTTTATTTTCAAACATGTGGGTACTGATACCAATGCAGATCAATGCAAACAACAGGCCAAGCTGGGCTGCGCTCCTGCCCACAAGCTGTTCGATCTGATTGAGGTCAAAAAACGTGACGGTGTCACTGTGCCTCGGTGTTTCTCGGATTACAAAGTTCTGTTTAGCAAAAGCAGATTGCCAAAAGGCGTACAGGCCGGGTTTGTTTTTGCAGGAGAAGATGGAAAGGCTCACATCCAATGGGACGTTCTCCCTGAGATGGTGACTGCATGCTAACATGAGATGAAGGGCGACTGATGTTTGAGGATAACCGCCTCCTTTCATTGTCCGCGTTGCAGCATTTGAGTTTCTGCGAGCGTCGTGCGGCACTGGTGCATCTTGAGGGTTTGTGGGGAGACAATGTGTTCACCGCCGAGGGCACGGTCGGACACGAGCGAGTCCACAGCCTCACAAAAACGGAAGTTCGCGGGGATCTCCGCATAGCCCGTGGGCTGTTGATCCGCTCGCTTCAACTCGGCCTGACAGGCAAAGCCGACGTGGTTGAGTTCCACCGCGTGGGCGCATCTCTTCCAGAGACGCCAGTAGATAATCGACCCACTAGCGTCAGTCTGCCTGGCGCGACGGGACTGTGGCGTCCCTATCCCGTGGAGTATAAGCGGGGCCGCCTGCGCTCTGATAGGAGCTTCGAGGTCCAGGTCTGCGCTCAGGCAATATGCTTGGAGGAGATGCTCGAAGTCAGGGTAGAGCGCGGGGCCATCTTCTTCGGGGAGACTGCAAGGAGACTGGAAGTGGAGTTCGACGCGGATCTCAGAGCTGAAACAGTCACCACTGCCTTGCGGCTCCACGAGATAATGCGATCGGGTATAACGCCTCAGGCCAAGTACGAGAACAAATGCAAAAAGTGCTCGCTCCTTGACTTATGTATGCCCAAGATCACGAGCCATCGGTCCAGGGTTCATGCCTATATTCGACGGATGATCCGAGAAGCGATGGAGATTTAACCATGAAGCGTGTGCTTAACACATTGTACGTCATGACTGAAGGATCTTACCTTTCCCGAGACGGTGACACGGTAAAAGTGCAGGTCGGAGACGAGACAAGGCTTCGAGTGCCAATCCATACGCTGGATGGGATTGTGTGTTTTGGGCGAGTGACGTGCAGCCAGCCTCTGATGGATCTGTGCTGCGTCCATCAAGTCAACATATCCTTTATGAGCATGACCGGGCGCTTCTGGGCAAGAGTTCAGGGTCCTGTTCACGGCAACGTTTTGCTAAGAAGAGAGCACTATCGCAAAGCCGATGACCCGCAGACGTGTGTGTCCGTGGCATGTTCGATTGTCACGGCAAAGGTCCTTAATTGCAGGCACGTACTTCTCCGCGCGGTGCGGGACCATTCAGACAAAATCGATCAAGCATGCGTGGGAGAGGCTGCTGCAAAGTTGGCCGCCGTCGTGGAGTCGCTGCAAGACGGGCCGCCGCTGGAAACAATCCGAGCGCTGGAGGGAGAAGCGGCCAGGCACTATTTCCAGGTTTTTGATCATCTAATCTTAGCGCAAAAGGAGGATTTTACATTTGCCGGGCGCAACAGGCGTCCCCCGCTGGACAATATGAATGCTTTGCTCTCGTTTCTGTATTCTGTGTTGACTCATGACGTAGTTTCGTCTTTGGAGGCGGTTGGTTTGGATCCCTGTGTCGGGTTTTTGCACGAAGACCGGCCTGGCCGGCCGAGTCTGGCATTGGATCTCATGGAGGAATTTCGGCCGGTGCTTGTGGATCGGCTAGCTTTATCATTGGTGAACCGGCAGCAAATCCGAGGCAAAGGCTTCAAGCACACTGAAAGCGGAGCCGTGCTCATGGATGATGAAACGAGGAAAAAAGTCCTGACAGCTTATCAGGATCGCAAGAAGGAGGAAATCACACATCCTTTTCTGGGGGAGAAAGTTCGTACAGGACTGCTTGTGCACACACAGGCGCTTTTGTTCGCTCGATACCTGAGGGGAGACCTGGATGGGTATCCCCCGTTCTTTTGGAGGTAGAATCGATATGCTTGTGCTTGTGACCTACGATGTGAATGTAGAGAGTCCGGAAGGCCGGAAACGACTACGTCATGTGGCAAAGACTTGCGAGAACATGTGTCAACGAGTTCAGAAATCCGTGTTCGAATGTTTGGTTGACCCGGCAGAGTGGGTTATGCTGAAGAACCGATTGGAAGGAAAAATCGATACAGATCTGGATAGCCTGCGATTCTATTATCTAGGAAAAAACTGGAAGCGCCGAGTGGATCATGTAGGTGCGAAAAAACCGTACGACCCAGAGGGGCCGCTTGTTGTGTAACGGAAGTCGGTTGCGAACCTGAAGCTGACATAAAAAGCCTGAGGCTCTAGCCGAATGTAACCTCATGAAATAATAGAACAACATTTTTGCTTTTCTGTGGAGCAGGGCTTGGCTGTCCGATGCCCAGAGCAGGTCCGCAAAACACCTCATTACAAACAAGTGGTGATGCGGCTCTTGGAGCTCCGCAGTCGCCCCTCACGCAGGGGCGTGGATTGAAACATTTCGATACAGTTAAACTGCTAGTAGAAAATGGGTCGCCCCTCACGCAGGGGCGTGGATTGAAACCAGCCAACACACCACGGAGTTGCATCCGCTCCGTGTCGCCCCTCACGCAGGGGCGTGGATTGAAACTAAACGCCGCTTATGTTCAGGACTGTGACCCTGGGTCGCCCCTCACGCAGGGGCGTGGATTGAAACTACTCCTCGGGGAGGTAAACCATTAAAATCTCAGCGGTCGCCCCTCACGCAGGGGCGTGGATTGAAACCAGCTAATGATTGACGTAACGTCTATGGGCGGGACGTCGCCCCTCACGCAGGGGCGTGGATTGAAACGGATAGATAGTCCCAGATCTCTGCCTCTGACATTTGTCGCCCCTCACGCAGGGGCGTGGATTGAAACTCGTCCCACGGTGCTTCAAAATGAATGCCGTGATGTCGCCCCTCACGCAGGGGCGTGGATTGAAACTACCGTAGGCTGAGTGTTCACACCAGAGGTACCAAGTCGCCCCTCACGCAGGGGCGTGGATTGAAACCGTCTGGTCCCGTCGCAACTTTAGAATTCTAATTAGTCGCCCCTCACGCAGGGGCGTGGATTGAAACGTTTTCGATATGACCTTTCATTGTAGCGACCAATGTCGCCCCTCACGCAGGGGCGTGGATTGAAACTACAAAATGGAGGAAATAGATCATAAAGGAAAACGTCGCCCCTCACGCAGGGGCGTGGATTGAAACTGCAAACTGCATTTGGTACAGTTTAGCAACTCCAGTCGCCCCTCACGCAGGGGCGTGGATTGAAACAAGGCCAAACCGTCAACTAGCCTTATGCTCTCATGTCGCCCCTCACGCAGGGGCGTGGATTGAAACGATTATAACGAAGCGGGTGCCCCTACAGTGAGCACGTCGCCCCTCACGCAGGGGCGTGGATTGAAACAATTTTCGGGTAGATCTATCAGTGAGTTAGCGATGTCGCCCCTCACGCAGGGGCGTGGATTGAAACTCATTTATTCAGCACCTAATTTAACATTCAATAAGTCGCCCCTCACGCAGGGGCGTGGATTGAAACTGGTACATTAGGTAGGCACCCATTCACAGTAGTTAGTCGCCCCTCACGCAGGGGCGTGGATTGAAACAACAAAAGTCCCAGCAGCACCGGAGTTATCAGATGTCGCCCCTCACGCAGGGGCGTGGATTGAAACTAAACGCCGCTTATGTTCAGGACTGTGACCCTGGCGTCGCCCCTCACGCAGGGGCGTGGATTGAAACGTTGTATCTATGACTACTACCTCCAGTGCGATCAGTCGCCCCTCACGCAGGGGCGTGGATTGAAACAATTATTTCCTTAACGATTAGGTGGGTACCATTTGTCGCCCCTCACGCAGGGGCGTGGATTGAAACAGGGTTGGTTCCAGGTCAGTAACGTAGGAAACAGGTCGCCCCTCACGCAGGGGCGTGGATTGAAACATAGAATCTGGGGACATAACTAAAATTTCGGAAATGTCGCCCCTCACGCAGGGGCGTGGATTGAAACAAGCAAGCTTTTCCGTTTGCACCGAAAACTGTGAGTCGCCCCTCACGCAGGGGCGTGGATTGAAACTTTAATTACTGACTCAATGCACTCCTATAACGTAGTCGCCCCTCACGCAGGGGCGTGGATTGAAACGATGCAGCACGCCGGTTTCATCCAGGTCCACGGGTCGCCCCTCACGCAGGGGCGTGGATTGAAACAACTAAGTAGACAGTTTTTGTCAGCTTCTAGAGGTCGCCCCTCACGCAGGGGCGTGGATTGAAACATCTGCGGATGATTCCTCATGTGGTCGTTCGTTCCGTCGCCCCTCACGCAGGGGCGTGGATTGAAACCCGTTGAGCACTGTTCAGCCGCAGCTCCGCCAGATGTCGCCCCTCACGCAGGGGCGTGGATTGAAACGTCTATATGGGGATTCCATGCACAAATGTGCATCGGTCGCCCCTCACGCAGGGGCGTGGATTGAAACCAGTTCAAGCGCTTCGCGGATGCCCTGGGCGAGCTGTCGCCCCTCACGCAGGGGCGTGGATTGAAACAGCAGTATCCATTTGCTCTGCTCGGAATCGTAATGTCGCCCCTCACGCAGGGGCGTGGATTGAAACGTTTTTGAGGATCTCATCAGTGAAATCCGCACGTGTCGCCCCTCACGCAGGGGCGTGGATTGAAACACATGTGAGGATTGCCGCGAAACGACCGGCCTCGGTCGCCCCTCACGCAGGGGCGTGGATTGAAACACATATCGCACAATTCATCACGCATATCCTCCTTGTCGCCCCTCACGCAGGGGCGTGGATTGAAACCCGTTGAGCACTGTTCAGCCGCAGCTCCGCCAGATGTCGCCCCTCACGCAGGGGCGTGGATTGAAACGAATTTCCGGGCATCACAACGAAGCAATACTCATGTCGCCCCTCACGCAGGGGCGTGGATTGAAACTTCCGTTCCATTGGTCACATGCCGGAATCCGGTCCGTCGCCCCTCACGCAGGGGCGTGGATTGAAACGGGAATGTGACCATACCTCCATTATTGCAGAGCCGTCGCCCCTCACGCAGGGGCGTGGATTGAAACTTGTTAGAATCCGCACCTTTCAAGTAAATACCTCGGTCGCCCCTCACGCAGGGGCGTGGATTGAAACAACCTCTCCGATAGATTTTCCGTTTACGTGTGCAAGTCGCCCCTCACGCAGGGGCGTGGATTGAAACAAGTTCGTGTTCATTCCGGCGATCCGGACTATGTAGTCGCCCCTCACGCAGGGGCGTGGATTGAAACTCTGTGACGGCGCTGAGTTGAGCGGCGGTCATTTGTCGCCCCTCACGCAGGGGCGTGGATTGAAACGACAGCATTGGAGCCAAAAGGTAAACTGCACAATGTCGCCCCTCACGCAGGGGCGTGGATTGAAACCGGCCTCGTCTTGTCGATCAACTTCAGCGCCGCGCTCGTCGCCCCTCACGCAGGGGCGTGGATTGAAACTATGACGAACGGACACTAATTAACCGGGAAGTCTCGTCGCCCCTCACGCAGGGGCGTGGATTGAAACTGTCTTGCCGCCGCAGTGTGGGCATCGTTTCATTTGTCGCCCCTCACGCAGGGGCGTGGATTGAAACTTCTGGGGAGCAAGCCATGCCGCAAGGATGACGAGTCGCCCCTCACGCAGGGGCGTGGATTGAAACATCGTCCGTGGTTGCCCATTGCACGTTGCCATCCGGGGTCGCCCCTCACGCAGGGGCGTGGATTGAAACTGATGATGAATTACAAATTCTTAGAAATATATACCGTCGCCCCTCACGCAGGGGCGTGGATTGAAACGGTTTGCTCGACATCATTAATCCCAACATCATCAGTCGCCCCTCACGCAGGGGCGTGGATTGAAACGGATAAAGCCCGCGCAGACTCCGCAAAACCAAGGTCGCCCCTCACGCAGGGGCGTGGATTGAAACTCCCGATAATAACAACCCTGTTCATCGTTCCATTCGTCGCCCCTCACGCAGGGGCGTGGATTGAAACGAATGCACTGCGTGCCTGATTCTCCAGGAAGTCAGCGTCGCCCCTCACGCAGGGGCGTGGATTGAAACAAAACAGGAGTCCATGGTACCATCGTATCACTCCTGTCGCCCCTCACGCAGGGGCGTGGATTGAAACAAAGTACGTCAATGGTCGGTATGCCAAGGCTTACCGTCGCCCCTCACGCAGGGGCGTGGATTGAAACCTATCTGGAGCCACGGACCTTCACAAATGCCTCCGTCGCCCCTCACGCAGGGGCGTGGATTGAAACATTTGTGGAACCTCCTGTTAGCACGACATACACAGTCGCCCCTCACGCAGGGGCGTGGATTGAAACACGATAATCAACCCATAAAGCTCTGAGCAATTCGGTCGCCCCTCACGCAGGGGCGTGGATTGAAACGATTTCAATCTGATAACGAATCTCAAATCCCGCCGTCGCCCCTCACGCAGGGGCGTGGATTGAAACAATAATGCATGGTGCAATATTGGGCACTGACAGGGTCGCCCCTCACGCAGGGGCGTGGATTGAAACTGGTCGATTGCCGCGCTGAACGCCACCCCATTCCGTCGCCCCTCACGCAGGGGCGTGGATTGAAACCGGAAGTCGGCCGTGTCTGAGACATTCCGCCGTTGTCGCCCCTCACGCAGGGGCGTGGATTGAAACATTCCTCTTCCCCTCATCCCACATACTCCCACAGGTCGCCCCTCACGCAGGGGCGTGGATTGAAACAATAATACTGCGTTGCTCACAGGTAAGGCCACCAGTCGCCCCTCACGCAGGGGCGTGGATTGAAACAACGTGACGGCCGATGGTTACACGGAAGTTTTCCCGTCGCCCTTCACGCAGGGGCGTGGATTGAAACAACGTGACGGCCGATGGTTACACGGAAGTTTTCCCGTCGCCCCTCACGCAGGGGCGTGGATTGAAACGATCCGGATACCGGAGCGCCGGTTGCGGGCAGCGGGTCGCCCCTCACGCAGGGGCGTGGATTGAAACTGCCTGCTCTGTGAGGCGGAAGCGTGGTATATCGGTCGCCCCTCACGCAGGGGCGTGGATTGAAACCTTTTGCGGTCCAAGACTGCATTTTCATGACTAACGTCGCCCCTCACGCAGGGGCGTGGATTGAAACTCCTGTTCGCCATTGAAGCCATACGACTCTTTGGTCGCCCCTCACGCAGGGGCGTGGATTGAAACCGTCCAGGCGAAGACGCCAGTGAGGTATTGTACGAAAGTCGCCCCTCACGCAGGGGCGTGGATTGAAACCATGGTGCCGCGTAGCAGTTTCAACAGTCCAGCGGTCGCCCCTCACGCAGGGGCGTGGATTGAAACCTATTATCTGGCCCTTGGACTAGTTGAGTCTTAGCGTCGCCCCTCACGCAGGGGCGTGGATTGAAACTTACGCCTACGTGCGGTCTATCTCCCGGCTCTAAAGTCGCCCCTCACGCAGGGGCGTGGATTGAAACCATAATAGGTTGTTGCAATTGCTGGTTGACCGGTGTCGCCCCTCACGCAGGGGCGTGGATTGAAACAAACGAAGATGGGATATTATCCCACACCAAAAACGGTCGCCCCTCACGCAGGGGCGTGGATTGAAACATATTCGAGAAATAGCATAGGATGGACGTTTAAAAAGTCGCCCCTCACGCAGGGGCGTGGATTGAAACACATTTTTGATGGACGAACAATTGCTCAATCTTGGTCGCCCCTCACGCAGGGGCGTGGATTGAAACAATCAAAGCGGAATGAGCATTCATCGCGGCCTTGTGTCGCCCCTCACGCAGGGGCGTGGATTGAAACGAATGCAGCACGTGCTTCGTTCTCCAGGAAGTCAGGTCGCCCCTCACGCAGGGGCGTGGATTGAAACAAATTCCGCGAGGACTTTTTCGAAGGCTCCAATCTGTCGCCCCTCACGCAGGGGCGTGGATTGAAACTCATCAGCATCGGGTTTGAGCATAGCCCTAAATTGGTCGCCCCTCACGCAGGGGCGTGGATTGAAACTCAAAACAATGGCCTCAATGTACACCGACAGCCGCCGTCGCCCCTCACGCAGGGGCGTGGATTGAAACCATGATTATGACAAGCTCTGGAAAGATAACGGTCGTCGCCCCTCACGCAGGGGCGTGGATTGAAACTTGTAGTAGTCCATGAGTTGCTTATAGTTCTCTCGTCGCCCCTCACGCAGGGGCGTGGATTGAAACCGCGAGAAACGCCTTGAATGCTTCCAGCACGGCCGTCGCCCCTCACGCAGGGGCGTGGATTGAAACCGATAATACGACGAATGACGCATCTATGATAAAGCGTCGCCCCTCACGCAGGGGCGTGGATTGAAACCTTGGAGTTGGGGGTAGACGCCGCAACGAGGGTAGATGGTATCGCAAAAAAAAACAGTTACCCTTTTTCAGGACTTAAATGGATCGAAACGGATTGAAATGGATCAACCTCGACTGAAATCATCGGGGATTATGGTCAAAGCGTGGATTTATTTGAGTGGTACCCCGGCCTGTCACGCCGGAGGTCGGGGTCGGCCGAGAAGAGCACCTTGGTACACTTTCAAAGATGATTCAATCCAGTGTGGTCGATCAACTCAGCTCAACTTTGAGAGGCACAGAAAGCCTCACGGAATTCTCCATGATTTTTTTTGATGACCTTTTTGGCACGTGCGACTGTCGCTCGTTCAACTGGGCAAGTGAACCAAATGCCGTCATGAAGCAGGAGTACGATCCGCACAGGCAGGCCGGATGCTCTGAAAGCCCGAAAAAGTTCCAACACGGTGATCTTGAATACATCCGCCTCCAGCATTTGGACAACAGCATTCTTGGCCTGTCGTTTCTCCCGCTCGCTAAGTCCACCCTCCGTGTAGAAACAGCGCCTGCGGCCATAAAGAGATTTCACTCGTCGATGGCGTGCGAAGCAGCATGACTGTATGATCTGCAATCGGCGAGGATTCCACTTTTCAGCCGGGAAACCTTTTCCGCCGGCACGTATGCCGGGAAGCTTCTGCCAATTACCCAGCGTTTAGATTTCTCCTTGTAGTGCAGGCCCATCAGTCCGTGAACCCCTTCTTCTGCATGTCATCGGATTCCTTGAAAAGAGCCATTCCTGTTTTCATTCTGCGAAGACCGATTTTCTCATAGAACGGCTCTTTACCGATCCCAGCGTAAAGAATTACGTTGCAATGCCGAACACGATCCAGGATGTGTTCCATAATTGTGGTTCCGATGCCTTGCCTCTGGTATTCGGGAGCGACAGCCATGTCGTATACTGCCGCCTGGTACGCATCATCAGAGATTGCTCGACCAAATCCCACCAATTGGTCTCCATCGTAAATGAACACTGCGGTGTGGCTGTTCTCGAACGCTTTGCGATGAAGCTCAGGCTCGCAAAATGCCATCCCGACCCGCCTTAATGTGCAAGAAACGGTGCCCCAGTCCACGTCGGAGCAGTCGAACGTTATACGAAGATTCATGATGAGGTATCCTATTCCTGGTTCCGAGGTTGCCAGCTCGTGGAATATCAATATGAACACGGCTTACGTGCCCGTAGCGGCACAATAGAGTCACTCGAATTCAATCTGCAGAGGCACCATGAAATCCCTTACCGCTGTGGTCATGACCTTCCCCATGATTTCACGGACTTCCACCTCTTCGTCAAAAGGCGCTTCAACCCATATCGAGTCGTGAATGCACGCGACAATCCGAGCGTCCAGTCCTCTTGTCCGAATCTCTTCGCTGATTTTGGTCAGTGAGGCCTTGAGAAGGTGAGATTCGACCTGCTGTAACAGAGTTGCCTTCATCTCCCGCATCAGCTTGCCGCTCTCTTTTCGGGGGAATCGGCGCATGCGGCCCGTAACCGGATTCTTTAGCACCCTGTCCGAGATATCCGGCGCGATGAGCTTCTCGTACTCCCCATCGAAATAGGGCAGAATCCTTTTATAAGTCTCATAGAAGGTGTCGATGTACTCTTTGGCCTGCTCTTCATCCACGCGCCCCGACCTCCCTTGTTCTTTCCACGATGCGGTGATCTCTCTCGCCAGTGCCTTCGGCCCCTGACCAAAGATGATCCCGAAGTTTATCGGCTTCGCTTCGTCTCGGGTGCCCAGGCTCAGCATCTGGGCTGTGCGGGCGTGAAGGTCTTCTCCGTCCATGAACAGGCGTGTCATCTCAGGATCTTTGCTCAGATGGGCCAGAATCCGCGCTTGGCAGGTCTTCCAGTCGGCTTTTACCAGGGTGCGGCCCGGCGGAGCCATGAGAAGAGGACGGTATTTCTTTTTGTCGATATTCTGCACCGGCGGATCTGACGCCACGATTCGGCCGGTGGACGTGCGGGTCATCCGCCACACAGGATGAACTCGATCACCCAACGCGCCCGCCTCAAGGAATCGTATGTCCCGCTTGAGTTTTCGCCGTTGCAGGATTTGTGCCGCCATGCCAATACCATGTTCCTCAGCCAGCTCCTTCAAGTCCTCATCGTCAATTTGAAAGGCACGCCCAATTTCGTCAGGAAAATCGACACCTGCGTCACGTAGGTACCAATAGGTCTTCCTAGGGGAGAATAGATTACGGGACCCAAAAGCAAGTTGCGATTCCAATTGCTCAAGTTGTTCACAGGCGGCTGCAAGGGATTTCCCACAGGCGGCCTGATCGACAGCGATCCCGTCCAGGTGCATCTGCACAAGGACTGACGAAACCGGAAGTTCAACTTCCCGATAAAGGCTGAGCAGGTCCGAGTCCATCTTGACTCGCAGGACTTCCGCCAGTTCGTAAACGAGTCCCGCGTCCTTCTCAAGAAAGTGGCGGAAGAATTCCGGGTAATCCTTTGCGAACATGTCCTCCCCCAAGTACGGATAATCCCGGTTCAGATACTCCTCCACAAGAGCGCTCAAGCGGTACCCGTGGTCGTCGTCCCTGCTCGGGTCAAGCAGGTGGGCCATAAGTCGAGTGTCCCACGCTCTGCGCGGATCAATCTCCAAATCTCGGATCTGATGGACCTCCCGCATCCTCTTGAGTCCATGAACCGCCACCGGGAAGTGTTTGCCCGTATAGAGCAAACCCGCAGCGGGCCTTAATTCACTTTGTTTGAGGGTAATGTGTCCTGCGCCCGTTTCAGGTCGGTAGTACCCAATCATGGTTGAGTCATCTTCTGGCACGGATAGCGGAACACTTAAACCTACGAGTGAATCTTTATTCAAGGTGCTCAGGAAGCCCTTCAGATCCACGAATCCTTTACTCCTCAGGTGCTCAAGCTCTTGGAATCTATATCTCCGGGCGGGAAGTTAATAAGCTAAATCCTGCTCTATCCCCTTTTCAACCTATACTCCCAAAAAGGAATCTCTGAACCGCAGGGCGGACCAGAGCACTATTAAATCTAATCTGTACACCGAGAGAACTTATCAGTAGGTACTACAAGAACTCGATTTCTTTGGGCACAACCTAGCCACAAAACAGGGGTTTTTGTAGTACCCATTCACAAGTTCTCCCCTGGATTTTTGTCGTCGAGTGAACCGACCGATTGCAGGTACACAAGATACCTTTGAGCCGACCTCCGAGAGATCTTGTAACCCCGTGCTTCCATGTCTGCTTCAATCTCCGCTGGTGCAGGAATGCTGAAGAGGCGATTGGCGATGGTAGCTTCAAGCCTTATCACGAGCAGATGCAGATAGAGAATGACCGCTGGATGATTGATCCGTTCCAGTATGCCCTCTGTTATTATTGACTTCGGGAAGCAAAAGTAGTCCTGAGATACCTCCTGTGGCGGTTTGCGGGTGAAGTAAACCAAATGGGAACGTTTGCCAGTGCACCTGTTCCGAAAGTTCCTGATGAGCTTGGCAGCATCGTCACGGTAACTGTTCATGAGCCTTACGAAAGCTTCCTTCGGGATCGCGTAGTACGGTGAGCCAAAGTCATGAAGAGGAACGTCAAATACAGCCGACACTTCGCTTACCGCCTTGTTCAACGGCATCTTTTCGTCGCCGCAGAAGATCTGCATCAGCTCGAACAGATCCACACGGTTGAGCCTTTGCAGATCCTTTCGTTTCCTTTGGAGGTTCAGGAGACACCTGACGCGTTGGCATTTCCTTGACCGGCAACTGAATCCCACGCCGACCTTGCCGTTAAACATGAAAGCGCCCATTCGGAGTGCACGGACGTACCAACGCCGTTCCTCCTTCTCCTCGATCTCATCCGAGAACCTTCCTTGGTATTTGCCGGCCAGACAATCGAAGAGGTAATCGGGGCTGACCTGAAGCCCGAAACGCTCCAGCAGGAATTCCTTTGTTTGTTCCCACCATCTCAAATGCCGTATGACACGGGGATCAAGGTTCCCCTTTTCGTCAGGTTCTGGATTGTAGGGCTCGTACATGTCCGCATGCCACACGTCGGTAGGCGGGAGGGGCTGCTCGTCGGGATGGAAGACGGCAAAGCGCTCCCCGTACTCGTGCCAGAGCCTCAACATCCATTTCTTTCTTTCCATTGGATCGTTGGGGATACTCACCGGCCTAACCTCCACGGTCTGGACTCTGAAGGATGATTCACTGATCCGCCATGTCGCGAGATTTGTTCTCAAACGAACGGAGACTAATTGTCAGCAACTTTCTGGGTACGGGAATAGCTCAGCATACCCGTTTCATGAGATTAATAAATCATAAATACAAGATATCATATTACCCAATTCCATTCATGACTTATGACTGTAGTCAGTTACAAGCTTCCTGGGGTTCGCGCGTGTTCATAAGCGAAAACGAACGAAAAGGCACCTGAGAGGCGATTTGAACGATTTGCGGGTATTTCTATGTCTCCCAATCATGAAAATACTTGGAGTGGGCGAAGCTGCCTCCGGAACTGCTCCGATGATCTTGTTCGTATTTTGTTCGTGGTCCCAGAGAACCGAGAAGGATCGTAAGGGATCGACAGGGACTGACAAGAATCATCGAGGCTTGAAATAACTGAAGTATCGAGGCATGTGGTTGATATGATTGACTGTGGTATGGCATTCTCCTCGCTCAAAGGAGCCCGCTTCGCTAATCGGCTACCCGGCTTTGCCCCGAGCTGTACAGCTGCTATAATCGTATTAAACACCACAACTGGCTAAAGCCGAAATGTATGAACCATCCTATTAGGATTCGACGTCATTGTCGAAGAGGAGATCTGTCGTGAGCAAGCCGAAAATCATAGTCGCGGGCATCCTGGATACGAAAGGAAATGAAATCCGATTTCTAGCAGACCGCGTAGCAGTAATGGGCGGTGAACCGCGAATTTTAGAGTTGAGCGTGGGAAAAGAGGTCGGGTGGGCCGATCTAGGCGTCAGCCATGCATTGCGTAAGGTGGGTAGGACTTCTGATGAAATTGTTGCCCTCGACAGGGCCAAAGCATCTGACATCATTGTGGAGGGGGCGACCGAACTAGTTGTTGAACTACTTAGTCAGGGTGAACTGGATGGCATAATAGCCTACGGGGGGTCTTTGTGTACAAGTATGGCTACTCGTATCATGCAGAAGTTGCCCATAGGGGTTCCCAAGCTCATGCTCTCAACTATGACATCGGGCGATATCGGATGCTATGTGGGCACGCGTGACATAGCTATGCTATATCCCATATGTGAGGTGGGTCTCAATACAGTGACCCGAAAGATACTTAATTATGCAGCTGCTGGGATTGTCGGTATGTCCTCCGCGATCCAATATCCTGAGGCAGAACAAAAACTATTAATTGGGTGCACTATGCTCGGAGTGACCACTCCTGGAGTTATGCAGGCGGCCAATTACTTTGAAAAAAAGGGCTATGAGGTGATGATTAATCATGCTGTTGGCAGTGGCGGACGCTCAATGGAGGAACTGGTCACCGAAGGCTTTGTAATCGGTCTGCTCGATTTAACAACTCATGAAATTGCAGACCACCTACTTGGGGGCGTATTGGACGCCGGCCCGGACCGACTGACCGCCGCTGCTCTCAGGGCTACCCCACAAGTCCTTTCTACCGGAGGCCTGGAATTCATCGACTTCGGTCCGAGAAATACCGTTCCGAAGAAACTCGAAGAGGAAGAGACGCTGGATATTGTGGGTCGCGTGATCCACATTCACAATCCAGCTGTGACGGTAGTGGGTACTACGACAGACGAGGCCTACCTGATCGGCCAGCACATCGCGGAAAAGCTCAACCTTGCAATAGGTCCGACCGCGCTTTGCGTTCCGCTGCGTGGTTCAGGAGCTTACGAGATATCCGAACCCAATTTGAGTCTCGGTTGGGCAGGTCCAGGACCTGGTCCACTGTGGCTGCCGGACCCTGAACGGGCCGATTGGTCCCTCCGGTGCAGGCACTTTCTTTCCGGGCTGTATAGTAGAATAGACGCAAACAAGCCGAATCTTGATGTCATGCTCTGTGACTCGCATATAAATGAGCCAAGATTTGCTATCTTTGTTGCCAAATTGCTGGACGAGATGCTGTCAGGGAGGTGGAAGGGAGGGATGATGGAGACCCGGCTGAGTTTGTTCCCTTTGCAAACGTGTCTGACGGATCTCGAAGACTGGACCAGCGGTTGAGGTCAAAATCTGCCCTGGCGTCAGTAAAATCGTTGGTAGCTCAGCAAGTCTTGTGTGAGGGAGATCACAACGACACAAGCTGCAAAATGTGAACCACACATACCCAACTGAGGCTAGTGCGCTGTCCCGAACCTGGCCCGAACCACGATCGGCATCTGGATAACGAAATGTCAGGGAGCAACCAGGCTTTTCTGCCCAGTCGTGTCGGGCACTGGACACCGGGCCTGAGACCCATGCACTCCGCACATGGCGCTGAACTACAGGTTCCAACGCCCCCCGTGGGGGAAGCCATCAGCATATCTGGAATGACCAGAAGACTCGTTGGTGCCACCTGAACGTACTGCTTGCCCACAGCCCTGCTAGTGTTGACACGGCGGTCAATCCAAAGCTCCCCAACAGGCTCTATGGAGGTCAATTATGAAGTCCAGCGAAGTCATTTCAGACGTACGCTATTGTCAGGCAGTCATCGCCTCTGCACATAATGGGATTTTGGCCATCAACTCCCATGGGGTAATCATTGTTTTTAATACGATGGCAAGCAAGATCTTAAATATCGATAAAGAAAAAGTGTTAGGTAGACACATCAAGGAAGTGATCCCCGATTCGTGGTCCGCATTCCGGTCGATTTTGAAGACCGGCGTTCCACAAATAAGTAGCAAAATCACCTGGAACAATCTCACCCTGATAGCGAATAGGACCCCGATCTTTTTCGAAAAAAGTGTCGCAGGAGTGCTCAGCATATTCCAAGACATTTCTCAGCTTGAAAAAATATCGACGGAGCTATCTTCACACAAAGATTTGGTCAAGAAGCTGGACGCTATCATCGACTCCTCTTACGACGGACTGATTATTTCAGATGGGGATGGGGTCACGCTCAGGGTTAACTCTTCATGGGAAAAGATAACAGGGATGAGGCCAGAGGAAGTAATTGGTAAAAGCCATGCGCAACTAGAAAAAGATAGGGTGACATCCAAGTCCTCCACGTTGCTGGCATTACAAGAGGGTAGAAGTGTAAGCGTCCCCGCGCGCTTAAAGACTGGCAAGGACATCTTAGCCACAAGTAACCCCATATTTGACGACGGAGGTAAAATCACCATGATCGTCACAAACGTGAGGGACATGACTGACTTGAACAAACTGAACCAGCAATTGGTCAGGTCCAAGAAGCTCATGAAGGAATATCAGTCAGAATTGGAAAAAATGCGTGTGGATCAGCAAAGGATGGACAAAATTATAGCAGTCTCAAAACCTATGAGAAATGTGATGGAATTGGCGTTAAGGGTGTCTCCTCTAGACGTGCCTGTGTTGCTTCTGGGCGAAACCGGGGTTGGCAAGGATGTCGTTGCCAAAATAATTCATAATCATAGCACTAGACGTGATACGGGAGGAATCTTGGTCACAATTAATTGCAGCGCCATTCCCGATAATCTGCTGGAGTCTGAATTATTCGGCTATGAAAGCGGTGCCTTCACCGGAGCAAGTCAGGGAGGGAAAAAGGGCCTGTTTGAAATGGCTGAGAACGGAACAGTCTTGTTAAATGAAATAGACACGCTGTCGCTGAAACTTCAAGCTAAACTCTTAAGCGCGGTGCAGGATCTGGAAATCTTGCCCGTTGGCAGCGTGAAGTCCAAGAAAATAGACATCCGCATTATTGCCGCATCAAATAGGAATCTTCCCGAGATGGTCGAGAATCACACCTTTCGGGAGGATCTCTTCTTCAGGCTCAACGTCGTGTCAATCTACATCCCCCCTCTGCGGGAGAGAAAGGATGACATCCTCCCCCTTGTGAACTATTACCTACAAAAATACTGCTCCAAATATAAAAGGCACATCTGGCTGTCAAGGGAAGTCATTGAAAAGTTATTGAAATATCAATGGAGTGGCAACGTGAGGGAACTCAGTCATCTCATTGAGCGTCTAGTTGTTATGACACGAGGTGAAGAAATCGGCCTGGAGGATTTGCCACCTCACATCAGTTCCCCCCGGGCGTCTGTGTCCCATTTTGCCAATCTCTCTCTGAAGGAAGCCGTTGCGAAATTTGAGTTTCAGCTGATTCAAGAGGCCATAGGAAGGTGTGGGAATATGCGCAAGGCAGCCAAGGAGTTGAAGGTCGATCGGGCCACGATAACCAGGAAAATGCGAAAGCACAACGACTGGGATGCAGTAATGCAACGTGTTGCTATATCGCAACACGTCTCAACAGTTTGAATATTTAAGAAAAATCCGGGATCATGAAATTCAACAGTCCATAAATGTTGCAGTTCTGCAAAATTACATACGTGTCGGCCTAGATCCCTACTTCATTACTCATGAGAAAAACCAAAGACTTGCAACAATAACTGTGGTGGCACGGTAGTTGCACCTCGGCTGGTCAGCAGTAAATCGGAACGATAACTTCCGCTCACTGATCTGTTTTGATGCAGGCGGGGCAGATGTGGCCAACCTCAGTGGCGAGTTAAAAGAGTCAGAATATCGTTTCATTAACTCCTAGCTGGTTTCGGTTTCACCTGACGGAAAGTGAATCGGCAATTTTCAGAAGGCAGTAGCTGTACGTCCCAGGTGTTTGCGAGAGAGTGTTTGGAGCCATTTTTTCCTGCACCTCCCGGAGTTCATATCTTGCCAAGAAACGGAAAGCGGTTTTTCATTCTCTTTGTGTGCGTGGCGAACCGAGGAAGAAGTGTGGCGGCCGAAAACCTTCTGCGAAAGGAGGTCAGCTGTCGCCTTCCGGAACGTTCCGAAAGCGTAAAGATTGCCTCGGCTGGGATAATACCGCAGGCATATTTGAAATGGGCTGCGACGAACGGGTTAGTCTTCAGGGTCCCTTACTACGACAAGCCTCCCGGACCTTTTGTCATACGGTTTCTTGGACGCAGGGGAATCGATGTGTCCGCATACCGATCTCGACCATTGAATGGGAGGCTTGTGGAACAGGCAGATTTGATCATCGCGATGGATCACGCGGTCAGGGAAGAGATAGAGAATCTCTGGTCTGGAGTCGGTAGTAAGGTAGCTATTTTCAAGAAATTCCTCCTCGGAGAATGCACGTCTCCAGACATAGGCGATCCTTTTAAGTTACCGCATATGGACCAGGACACTGGGGACTGGGACATGGATGACGAGTATGAAAGTAGCTATTGCAGGGAAATCGAGAGAACTCTCGTTGACAATCTGGCCAAGTTTGTCCGGTGCATCGAAAATGCCGTGCAGCGTCCCCACACGAAGGGATTGTGATCGCCTAACCACTGTTGTTCAAGTGGCAGAAGTAGTTTCTCGAGAGCGGCCCTGTGGCCTTCGAGCGTGGAAACGATGGCAAGGTGCGAAGTCTGGAGAGGAAAACACCCCTCTTTAGGTCAAAATCTCCCACAAGGACGAGGTGATCGCGGAGATGATGGAGTCTCACCTGGCGCAAAAAGAGTCTTGGAGAAAGCTGAAAGGCCCTCGGGTGGAACCGGATAGGCGCGATGAGGTGGTGGAGCACGTTCGCTACTGGTCCGACAGATCACCCTATCAGCCTCTCGTCTGCTGGGGTATATCGGTAACCGCCGAGGCAAGTTTTAGCAGTGGCGGCATCGATACGATGTGGTCAACGAGCACAACGCCTGGGTTCTCTTCGAGGCCTCTCGCTGGCAAGCTGGGAGCAGGCGTCGATCGTCGCCTATTTCAAGGAGGTGAGGAATGAAGGGAAAGCACGTAGTGATTGTCGCTACATTGGATACGAAAGGGGAAGAAGGGACGTATATAAAAGATCTTGTTTTGAAAAAGGGCCACATTCCGATGCTTGTAGATACCGGAGTATTTGACAGTCCATATTCATCGCATGCCGATATAGATAACGAAGCAGTTGCTCGTAGCATTGGCCTTACGATGGAAGAAATTCGAGACGGCAAGGCGTCGGCGGAGCTGGGGAGGGCGAGGCAATAGCCTTAATGATTAAAGGAGCGTGCACTGTTGTTCAGCAGTTGTTAACCGAAGGTAGAAATGCAGGGCCTTCTTTGCATAGGCGGTTCAATGGGAACTTCTGTGGGGTCTGCTGTGATGAAAGACATTCCATTTAACATTCCAAAGGTAATGTTATCCACAGTAGCTTTTACGCCATTGATCCCCTTCGGTTCAGGCAGTATAGATCAAATGCTCATGCAGACAATTGCCGATTTAAGGGGACTCAATACACTAACAAAATTGACCATGAAAAGAGCAGTCGATGCCCTGTGCGGTATTATTGAAGGGCAAGAGAAAACAATCCGAGAAAAACCGATCATAGGCGTTACGGGCCTAGGAGGTCATAAGATAGTTGAGTATTGTGTAGATCTGCTGAATCAAAGAGGATTTGAAGGAATTGTTTTTCATTCTATTGGAGCAAATTCAGCCGAGAAACTTATAAAAGAAGGATTTGTTGATGGAATGCTAGATTTATGTGTTTTCGAGCTAGTGAACATGGTTTGTGGTGGAGATGTTGGCGGGAGTGAGGAAAAGATTACAGCGGGTTGTGAAAAAGGGATTCCCCAACTAATTTCAGCAGGCGCTATAGATTTTTTTGCTTGGTCCAGGGGAGTTGATGCGATGCCACCGGAATATAAAAAGCGCAATTTCGAAATTCATAACCCTATGGTCATTTTGGTTCCAACCAACGATGAAGAGAAATCGGCAGTTCTGGACTTAATGATCGAAAGAGTAAACAAAGCCAATGGGCCGACAATTGTGTTGGTGCCACTAAAGGGATTTTCGAGGCTAGACGAGGGAAGGAATGCCTTTTCATGATTCATCGGTTCCGAAAGAGTTTATGATGAGTTGAAAGGGAGAATAACTAATAGTGTGGTTGAGGTTATGAAAATAGATGCTCATATAAACGATCCTTTCTTTGGAGAAACGGCAGTGGACTTATTTACTGAGTTATATAACAGAAAGCATCAAAAGGGGCATGTTGTGAAGAAGAGAGCTTTTCTAAATCCACGTGGCTAACTCATTTATTGAGTTATATATCACGGAGCAAAGAAAGGATACTGTTATGACAACGAAGACATTTTTGAATCCGCATGAAATTCCTGTTATACCGGTACAAGAAGCTAGGGAGAGGATGTATCCCTATTATTACAAGTTTGTGCCTAAAGGCGTGTCCCCGGAAATGGAGGAATATGAAGATTCGCAATTTTGGTTTATTGATAATCTTCACCAATCGCGCCCGCTTTTA
>CAVSPC010000019.1:0-88152 GCA_963729795.1 uncultured delta proteobacterium
AAAACTCTCTCAAGGTTCCAGGACCAAGCACATAACAGAAACCGAGTCTGCCTGGCCGCATGAGGCCACTTTAGACCAAGGAATACGTAACCATATTTGCGCCACAGAGCACTAAGTACCAGGAACTTGATGACGTTTCGGAGGGACTCCCTGTCACTCTCTGACAAATCTAGTATTTCGTATCCTCCTACAACATATTTTTTCGTCTTGCCCTTGGTTTTAACCCATTTGCATTCGGCAACAATCAAGAGTGGGTCGACCTGCATAAACAAGTCTATCGGAATCTGAAATGCCTTAGTTTGGCCGACGTCCGTCTCGATCCCGGCTACTCTCAACCCATTTTCCGAGACGTCTCTCAATATGCCTGTAGATGAAGACTCTATGTCATACACTGGTACGGAAAGATTCAGGGCTACCCTGCGATACTTTCGCGCCTTGGTGAGATCCATTGTTACCTTGTAAAATGGGGACATTTCACAGAGTTCAGAGCGGCTGACTGCGTTATAAGCAACCAGTTTTTCAAAAATTGTGCGAAGACTGTTGGTCGAAAGCCTGTATTTTGTCCGTAATTCCCAATCTGCCATTCCGGATCTGAGATCATTAACCACGTTTCGCCCATTAATTTGCCTCTTCTTGCCCATCATACCTCCCGTTACCTCAGAAATTCAGTGCCGGAATCCGTCCTCACGCATAATCTCCATAAGCGACCTGCCCCCCGTTCTGACCATTTAGCACTTCTTGTGCCAAGACCTCCGTTCCTTTCGCCAGCCTGCTTTGGAAATCTGTTCCCTGTAAAATAAATCTGTAAAACATCTTGGATCGGATGATCGAAGCATGTCCATAGTGAGCGCTACTCGCATTTTATGTGCCATCGAGAATAGCGTAGGAATTAAAAGGATACTTCTCGAAGAATTAGGCACTTACGTGCTTGGATCAGAATCGCGAGGTTGCCGACGAGAGGAAGTAAGTGGATGACTTTATGCGAAAATCACTCACCTATCTACTGTGCGGAGTAGACTGTAAACATATCACGAGCTTGCATGTGTCAAATCCACACAAAGTGCCCATTCCAGCATGTGACTACCGCTTGCGGATATCAACATTTTCATCATAAAGTCTGGTGAGTCGTTTTGGTGCCGCGCGTTTCGGGTGAAGGCTCAAATCGGCACGATGGTCAAAGTCCGGACGACGCCGACATTGAGACGATTTCGCGAGAGTAACGTACAGCTCCTCATCTTCCCATATTCGCCTTATTTGCGGCTCAAGATCACCTGAGAAGGGGTCAAGCCTACTCTTGACGCAAGCTTTGCCATGAGTCAAAAGCAGATTTGACCCCTTTCGACCCCTTTCTTTGACCCCTTTCCCAGGCGTACTCCTGTTCATTAGGTTCCGGAACAAAAAACCTTATTGAGCAGATCGCCGAAGCCCCAAATAAGTGTGCCTGCAAAGCTTACAATTGGTCCCCACTTACCAACGGCTGCTCTTGTCTTCCAATCCTCGATCACATAGTCAGGGGGTAATTGCCCCAACCTTTTCCAGTGTTCGGGGTCAAGATAACTCAGTCCAGTATCGGCTGTGATTACATCTAACTTGACATCCTTGCCGATGATGCTGGCCCTTGAAATCAAGGTAAGACCAACTGCCACGACAAGAGAGCCGGAACGGGCAAACCACACAAAGTCCTGGACGCAAAACCCAGCAATCAATCCGACGATAATAATCACTCCTGCCAGTGCCACCATAAGGCCATTATTTGCAATTACAGACCGCATTTATGATCCTAACGACAGATTACTTGATTAGGGCAAGATGTCCTTACCTTATTCCGCGTAGGCCCGCCCCAATGGTCAGAGCGAGGCTCTGGATTACCCTGTAATGATGAGCCTCCCTTGCCGCACGATATCCACAGGCCGCCAATGCCGCGGTCGATGCCTGAAGAGCCGCGTTATAGGCTATATTGAGCCTCCAGTCGGGACTGAGACCTTGTACTTGGCAGTCAGCGAGATCTCGGTCCGCTATCGCCAGGAGTTCGGCGATCTCCGCTGGGCTGGTCTTGTGTTCAACCAGCCAGCCGTTTCTCAACCAGTCCTGCAAAGACATCCTCGCCTCCAATGAGGAAGACTTTCGGCTCGTCAATGAGTGAGGTAACGAAATGCTGCCCTTCCGAGACTTTTCTAACAAATTCGTCCACCGGATACACTGAGGGGTTTATTTCTCGCCCTATTAATTCCTGAACCGGTCCGAGAAGGTCAACGATTTCCGAGAATTTCACGTTCCCTATAATAAAGACATCCACGTCGCTGTCAGCAGTCTCAGTCCCTTTAGCGAAGGAACCAAAGATGAATGCCGTCGTTATCCGCTGTTCCAGGGGTTTAAGGCTCTCTCGAAGTACATCGGCTAGCCCGGCGGTCTTGATCATCAGGGACCTCAGCTCAGAGAAAACGGCTGATTTGGCGTTGGCTTGATAGTAGACTTGATTTCCTTGTTTGCGCCGAATAACCAGACCGGCATTGACTAGGTTTCCCAACTCTCGTTGCACTGCTCCCCGTCCCATGCCGACGGATCGGTCTATTTCCCTGAAGTAGAAAGATTCGTCGCTATCGCAGAAGAGAAGGGCAAGCACGGAAGACCGAACTTTACCGAACAATGTGGAACTCAATTTTTCTGATGGTGTCCCCATGATGGGGCTGAGTATACCCGAAATGGGGACACTTGAGCAAGGCCTGTTTTGAAGGGTTTACAGGATGCCTAACGTTTGTCTTGCTTTGCCGCCGAGATTCCCGCCCTCCTAGGAGTCTCTCGTCCACACGATTCCGCGATCATGGGCACACCATACTCAATTCCCTTTGATGATTTCTTTCGGTCCAGGTTTCCGCTCGTGCAATACGCCGGGAAGCTCGCTTTTCGTGAAATCTTCCATTTGAGTGGTAACGATTAAGTGTGATGTACTCCGAACTTCAGAATTCCAATTCTATCGGACGTTTTCCTTCTTGCCTTTCAGGATTGCCATGCCCAGGTCCAGCACCTTTTCAAAGGGCTCTACCTTGTCCTCCCGCTGATGCATGGTGATTGCTTGACTCTGGCAGCTTGTGGAACACAACCCGCAACCCAGACATTTGCTCCTGTCCACTTCGGCCGTATCTTGCACTGTTATGGCCCCAACAGGGCAGCGGCCGACACAATCTTCGCAACCTATACATTCCTCTTTATCTACTACTGCTTCAAACAGTGCATTCATGAACTTTTGTTTATCAAGCCCCCATTTTGTTATCCCTTTCAAGGAAGCGCAGCAACAGGGGCAGCAGTTGCAGATATTTGAAAGATGCTTGACGTTTGCTCCGGCGTGAACCAGCCCGGCTCTGTCGGCGTCATGGAGGATTTCTATAGCTTCTTCAGCCGTGATCTCTCGCCCTATGCCGTTTTCAATATAGTACTCGGCAGCGATCCCGAAACTGAGACACGTTTCGATTGGATGATTACAACCTTCGCCGGTGAGATGTGCTTCTTTTCGACATATACAATCGGCAACAGCGATTTTCCGTGCCGCCTTGACGTCTTCCTTGAGTCGCATATATGGATAGAGGACTGTGCCGCCGTGAATATTTTCACCAATCGGAATGACTTTGAAGCCCGGAACATTACTCGCACCCATTTCCCGCATGTAGGCAGTGTCGTAATACTCCTTGAAGAGCATAGCCAACTCTTTGTCGATCTTTTTCACAGAATACTCGTACAGGCCGATCATGAAGGGGGGAACGTTGTACGACGTCTTGCCGCCACGCCGAATCCTGAACAGTAGTCCTCTGCGTGACATGGATTCCAATTTTTCCGTAAGTTCTTTTTCGTCCAGCCCTGTTCGCTGGGCAATTTGACTTGCCTCCTCCGGAAAGGGCATCAGTGAAACCACAAGCTCAGCCTCTTCTTCCGTAAAGAGTCTCCTCAATATCTTTAGTTCAACCCCGGAATCTGTTTTTGGAAACCCCAGCGGAAACTTGTCCAGGAACGAGCGCAACTTCATGTAAGGACTGTCGGACATTGATCGGTACCTCTTTTTGTAGAATACACGGGAATTGTTTCACAACCAACTCTTTCGAGGATTTTTCGGACTGGCTACTCCCATTAGGAATCTCGGCCCTGCAAGTCGGGCATGCCATTCCCGGTCAGGCGCCCCATTGCACGCAGAAATTGCAATTAATCTGGTGACATAATACCAGTATTATGTTGACATATCCTGCTTTTTCTTACGACTGTTTCATATCATCGGCAAATCCGCTGGCAGTCGCAACCGAAAAAACAGCACGGAACTGTTCACCTGACAAAGAAGCCGGACTGTCATTGCGAGGGCGACAGCCCGTGGCAATCTCTCATCCGGAAAGATAGAGATTGCTTTCCCGCGAGACGCGGAACTCCACTCCTCGCAATGACATTGGTCTCATGACCTGGTTCTTTGGCAACGGCACAATTCCGAATTCCAATGCCGACCTTAATACACGCTGCGCCAACACACTTGGATCTGAATAAGCTATCTTTTCTCTGCGTTCTCTGCGATCTCTGCGGTGAACTCCGGAGCGGCCTGCCCCGCGATAATTGACTTTCTTGCCGAACCCAAATAATCTCCCAAAACTGGCTGATCGTGCCAGATATTTGTTCGGAGTACTGAATGGAACGCAAGAACTGCTGGGAGTTTACAAAGTGTGGACGAGAGAAGGAATGTCCTGCATACCCGAAACACGGCCGTAACTGTTTTGCTGTCACAGGGTCCATGTGCAGAGGCCAAAAGCAGGGCACTTATGACGAAAAGATAGCGAAATGCAGAGAACTTTGTGCTTTTTACAAAGAGATGATGGAAGGCAAGGCGTAGGATAAGGGCAACGGCACAAGCCATCTGCCCGAGTCCGTTGCCAACCATCCCCGCGTCACATTAACGGACCAAGTCACAGTGGAGAGAATTAGCCATGCACAAATCGACCGCCAAAGGCGCCAGGAGCCGTGCGGAGGTTTTCCGCAGCCCACATCAGAGCGAAAAGATCCAAGAAGATCGGCCTGCCGCCGGGCACGCTGGTGCATGTGGGCGAAAAGCTGACCGAAAAGATCAGAATTTCTGTCATCGATTATGACGAGACGTCGTGCCGGGAAAAGGAAGTAACGCATATCTCCGATCTGGCAACCGTGAGAGAGACCCAAACCACGACCTGGATCAATGTCGACGGGATCCACGATCTGACCAGTATTGAAGCGCTTGGCAGCCTGTTTCATTTGCACCCGCTCGTGCTCGAAGACATTGTCAACGCGACTCAGCGGCCGAAAATAGAGGATGCCGGCGATTACTTCTTCATAGTTCTGAAAGTCCTCGATTATAGCGATGAATCAGACGAGATAACCCCCAGACAATTGACACTGATTCTCGGCTCTACGGTTTTGATATCGTTCCAGGAACGGGAGGCAGACCTGTTCAATGCGGTCAAAGATAGAATAAAAGCAGGTAACAGCCGTATCAGAAAGAGCGGCCCGGATTACCTCGCGTACTGCCTCATTGACACTGTCGTAGACAACTATTTCGCTGTTCTGGACAAGCTCTCTGAAAGGATAGAATTGCTTGAAGAAGAACTGGTAACAGACCCGGGTCGTGAAACTTTGCAAGCAATCCACAAGCTAAAGACTGACACGATCTATTTGCGCAGATCAATCTGGCCTTTAAGGGAAGTAATCAACGTATTGGAACGAGGGGAGTCGGCCCTGATCAAGGATTCCACGCAACCATACCTCAAGGACGTCTACGATCACACAATTCATGCAATTGATACAACTGAGACATTCAGAGATATCGTCTCCGGCATGTTGGATATATATTTATCGAGCGTGAGCAATAGGCTTAATGAAATAATGAAGGTCCTGACTATAATCGCAACGATTTTCATACCGTTGTCATTTTTGTGCGGATGGTACGGCATGAATTTCAAGGACATGCCTGAATATAGCTGGCGCTGGGGATATCCTATGGTAATTGGTATTGCGCTGGCTATGGCGGCTTCCATGCTTATCTATTTCAGGCGCAAGAATTGGTTGTGATGTCGATTCGCATTCAGAGTCCCCCCGTCCCCCCTTTACTAAACGGGGGGTAGAGGGGATTTTCTTACAATTTTGAAAGCGAATCGGTGTGAATCGTCTCTTCCTCGGCAATCCTTCGGTTTGGAACTGTCGATTCAATGTCCCTGCTTCCCCGACCTGCCGTGTTGACAATGCCTGGTGCGGCGGTAATAATCAGGTGTTTGAATGTCCGGAGGACATAATGAACATATTGTCTTGCCTGTGTTATGGCGTGCTCGGATCGCTTCTCCTGGCGGCGACCGCCTCCGGTGGGAATAAGCAGATAGTGGGTTGGGTGGAAAAGGCCCGAATTTCCCCGGGTAACATCGTTCTCCCAGCCAAAATGGACAGCGGCGCGGACAATTCGTCATTGAATGTCCCGGATTTCGCCGAGTTCGAGCGCGACGGTGAAACATGGGTTCGATTCGAGCTGGCCAATCCTACGGGGCGTAAGACAGTCATTGAACGCAAGTTGGTGCGAGTCGCGAAGATAAAACGCCACGGAGGCTCGCGTCAGAAAAGACCGGTCGTCCTCATGGGAATTTGCGTTGGTAACTACTACAGGCAGGTTGAAGTGAATCTCGTGGACCGAAGCAATTTCAAATATCCTTTGCTCATAGGCCGCAGCTTCATGCGGGACAAGATATTAATAGATCCATCCGCACAGTATACGCTGGAGCCCGCGTGCGAGGAGCCACAAGCCCTTGAATAAACTTCATCTCTACGTGTTGGCCCTGATCCTCTCGGCCCTTGGCCTGGGGCTTTTTATCTATAAGGCTTATGTTCTAGGGTTTCCTCTGGTGCCCCGGACTAAAGTGCAGGTATGGAATGTCGAGGCACGGATCGATTTTGTTGCTAAGAACAAACCTGTCAAGGTTTCAATGTTTATCCCCAACAGCACGAATCGATTCGCTATTGCAGACGAACACTTCATCTCCAGCGGATATGGGCTTGTAGCCTCAGCGGAATCCGGCAATCGAAAGGCGGTATGGTCGATCCGCCAGGCGCGCGGAAAGCAACGCATTTATTATCAGGCAGTTGTGCGCTCGGTGCGCACCAAAGCCCCGGGAATGGAAGAGAAAAGGCCGGAACCTGCCGCTCCCGTCTTTGCAGGCTCTAGTCTGGAAGCGGCCAAATCTTTGGTAGCAGAAATAAAGGCCAAGTCAGCAGATACTCCGACCTTCGTAGCCGGACTACTAAAGAGGCTGAATAACCCTAAGCCCGCTGACAATGTGACCTTGCTCTTGGGGCCGAAGCCCACTTTTCGGACTAAGATGGAGGTGGCAACACAACTTCTGGCATACGACGACATACCGGCGAGAATGGTGCGGGGCATCCGTCTTCAGGAAGAAAAACACGATTTCTCCAGGAAAACTAATTTACTACATTGGTTGGAGGTTTACGATAAGAGCAAATGGCTCTCCTTCGATCCGATACGCGGGAAGACTCCTGTGCCGAACGACTGGCTTCGCTGGTGGAGTGGACCACAAAATCTTGTCACTCTTGTAGGCGGTAACAAACTGCATTCGGTCGTGACAGTGAGCCCAAAGGTGGAGGAAGGGATTACCGCAGCAGTTTTACACGGAGAAATTTCCAAGCCGCTCCTGATGAAGTTCTCTCTCTTCAGCCTCCCAGTCCAAACTCAAGCCGTATATCGCATCATGCTCCTGGTCCCTCTTGGGGCATTTGTCGTGGTTATACTTCGCAATATTGTGGGAATCAAAACTTTCGGAACCTTTATGCCTGTGCTGATTGCCCTTGCCTTCCGGGATTCAGGTCTTTTGTGGGGAATTTTCCTCTTCATAATGGTCGTGGCCGTGGGGCTGGCCATTCGATTTTATATGGAACGCCTCAAATTGCTGCTCGTACCCAGGCTCGCCGCGGTCCTCACAGTTGTGGTCCTGTTGCTCGCTGCCCTGAGCGTCCTGACGCACGATCTGGGGATGCACCGCGGCCTTTCTGTGGCCCTCTTTCCCATGGTGATTCTAACTATGACCATCGAAAGAATGTCTATCGTGTGGGAGGAGCGAGGTCCGTTAGAAGCGCTTGTGGCAGGATTTGGCAGTCTGCTGACCGCGGCTCTGGCGTTCTTAATCATGAACATGAAATATGTGGAGCATCTGGTGTTTGTGTTTCCTGAACTGCTGCTGGTCCTGTTGGCTGCTACCGTGCTCCTTGGACGCTACTCGGGCTATCGTTTGATGGACATCCACCGATTCCGCGTAATGGCCAAAGGGTAAGAGCTGTGTTCCAAACTATCAGGGAGTTCAGAAGAAAAGGTGTAATGGCCATAAATAAGCGGAATGCAGACTACACGTTGAAATACAATCCACGAAGTCTCTATCCGCTAGTCGATGACAAGCTTCGTACGAAACAACTCGCTCAAGTGAACGGTATCGCAGTTCCCGACTTGTATGCCGTGATCGAGGTGCCGGGGCAGGTCCGGACATTACCCGAAAGGCTCAAAGAGCATACCGATTTCGTAATTAAACCTGCTCATGGCAGTGGCGGAGAAGGGATCTTAGTCATTTCGGAACGTCTAAATGGCCGGCTCAGGAAACCTGATGGCGTTATTATCACCTGGGATGAACTAAATCATCACATTCTTAATGTGCTAAGCGGGCTATACAGTCTGGGAGGCCAACCCGATCAAGCGCTGGTCGAGTATTACGTCCAATTCGCGCCGGTTTTTGAAAAAATCAGCTATCAAGGCGTACCGGATATTCGCATTATTGTGTTTATGGGGGTCCCGGTCATGTCCATGGTCCGCCTACCGACGCGTATGTCGGACGGGAAAGCCAATTTGCACCAGGGCGCATTGGGCGCGGGAATCGACATGGCCACGGGGACTACTTTAACAGCCGTCCTGGGGAATGAGATCGTCACCGACCATCCGGACACCGGCCACCCTGTAACCGGCGTGACCATCCCTTATTGGGACGACCTCCTCAAGCTTGCTGCTCGGTGTTTCGAACTGACCGGGTTGGGATATCAGGGGGTCGACATCGTCTTGGACCGAGACAAGGGGCCTCTTATTCTCGAACTGAATGCTCGACCCGGCCTCAACATTCAGATAGCGAACAACGCCGGTCTTTTATTGCGACTGGAACTCGTGGAGCGATGTCATCGCGAATTGCAGACGGTCGAGGAACGTGTCACATTCGCGAAGTGCCATTTCGACGCTGCCGGCGCAGGCCTGTAGGGGCGAATGGTATTGACCCGGAGCTGCCCCGCGCTTTGCGGGATGCTCATGCCGACCCTGGGACGAAATCCAGTGCGATCCTGGGGAACTCTGGCCAAACCGGAAGAGGACTTTGGCGTCCCCGCTGGATGTTGCCACTTGACACCATTCCGAGTCACGCCGCCCGCGATATGAACCGGTTCGCGAACGATGCCGGGCGCAATTCGATTCAGATGTGCCGTAACCTTACGACGGGCCAGCTCTAATGCTGACAGACGTGAATGAGCGCTCTGCTTACGAACCTTTGCCCTGACCTTACTTCCTCTAACTGACTGCGGCAGCATTTTGCGGGGACCTATCTTCTTGCCCTGGGCTGAGGGCCGAGCCCAACTGCGGCCCATTCCGGCAGCTAATGTGTTTCGGTTTTGATGTCCTCCAACCGGATAGACATTCGCCTCTTTGAAACCCAGGTTCTGAAAGTCAACTCCTATATCGATGCGGTAGACATGTCGAGGTTGAGTTTTTTTTGCTGCTTTCAGAAACAATCACCCCGTTCGTTTCTCCAACAGATTTTATCAGAAGGGTTGATCCGGCAGCGTGAGTAACAACCTGGGGACTTTGACGAGGAGCAGCAACGGCATGTTCCTCAGGCGTTCTTGCAGGCTTGGGCGGAGTCTGGGCTCGTTGCTGCGTCTGCCATTCCCCGAGAAGAACAATCAAGTAGTCGTCTATCCGGTGAAGCTTGTGATCGGGAACCGGGCTGGCCCCAAAATCCAATACCACTTGGGCCCCTTTGCCGGTTTTGGCAATTCGGATCCGGAGAGCCGAGTTCTTTTCCAGTCCGATGATTTGCGGCTCCGCTGCCACACTCGCTGCGGGAATGTCTATCACTAATCTTGACGGCCGACTCATCTCGGAAAGAGTCGGAACTGCGGTCATTCCCTCTGATTTTATGGCTACACGCCGCAAATCGGACGAGACGCTCACTTCATTTATAACATTCGCAGCCAATACATTGGAGGTCCAAAATGAAGCGTATAAGCAAGATGCAGCAAAAAACATCAGAATTCGGATTTGGCTCCGGGCGATCACATCAACCTCACATGGCCTTTGGTAACTCTAAAAACAGCTAAGCTTGCCGCGATACTATCATAAAATTAGTGAATTAGTCAAGGAATATATACTCTACTTTATCGTATAGTTAAAGCTTTCTGGAATGACGAAAGTTTGTTTTGCAATCATCCGGGCCGGCGCCTAATTAAGGCGTCTTGGGAGGCGGATCCAAAATTTCGCAGGGTTTGTCGGGGTGTTCTGCCGTCAGCCTTTGCTGGAGTTGGGTTATGGGGAACCTTCTGACAACGAGAAAAGGTTCGAGTTTTTGCAATTGGTCGTTCCAGACGTACTGCTCCAATTCAATAAAGTCACCTTGTTGCTCATAGAGAATGACCCACCATTCGTGTTCCTTCACGTCATAGCAAAGCTGTATCTTCTTCACTCCCTGGGCGGCTTTCGCCTTCTCAAAGGCAGCGTCTCTAACTTTCTGGTCTTCCCACTCTTGCTTTGAAGGTTGGTTTCGCGGTCCGGAAGGTGTGGTAGACCCCTCACGCTTTGCTTTCTCTCCTTGGGGTGTGGCCTTCTGTTGAAAAGGATTGTCACCACCTGAAGACACTGGCTGCTCGGTTCGCTCAACCCTGAGCATACCGTTCCCGGAAGTCTTCGGCGTCTGAGAAGTATCCGCAGCTTCTTGAGGGATTACTGGGTGGACAAGCGACCCGCTGGGGGTAGTCTTTACCTCTTTGGGATTCTGCGAGCTCTGCGGGGGCCAACCGGGTTTTATTACGGCCTCCTGCGAAGGCACTATGCACCCTGAAACAAGCAGAGCTACAGTCCACAGCGTGGCTGCAAGGACAACCCAGGGCCTCATAGGCTTCCCGCTTAGCTCGCTTCTGTATGATTCTGCCCGGTGGATCTCCCTAATGAAACGCATGTTGGCCTTCCGGCTCCTTATCTCGGGGAGTTATACTTAATCCTATTTTCCGGCAGTGGCCAGAAAAAAATGACTTAGGGAGGAACCGATCAGTTAGGTAAGAGAATCTTCTTTGTGCTCCCGTAATCGTTGTGTCGACATGAGACGCGAAGCGCACATTTCATTTGAGTAGGATGTGCTGAACGCAGCGAACGCGGGGGAGGCACGCCTTTGGCGTGGTCGCCAAAAACCTTGCCGGAGGGGCCTCAATGCCATAGACGCGACAGACGTGGTGAATCTCGCGTACCGCGGGATTCACCACAGCCTAGGCAATTACAGCTATTTCCAAGATATCACTTCATGAATTAGGCGGCGGTTCGACCATTTACACCGGCTTCGACAAAAGAGGGCACCGCGCTCAAAAACCTTCTGCCTGGATGTAAATCTGGTGATTGCCAGGGTATTTGGCCGCAAGCGGAGGCAAAGGACAACCGCCTGGTGGGGGCACCTTTGGAAGGGCCTTGGGAATTGGACCGCGATCCAGGCCCAACTGATTTGCCACAGCATCGAAAACGTACCTCAGGAGCCCGAGTGCATGCGATGGGGCTGGAGCGCTTAACGATAAAACAGCTATAAGGATGCCGATGAAAATTTTTGTTTTCATGCCACTTTCCATCGTTATTTTCACAAATTATATATAATTTATAATCCAATATGTCAATAATAATCTGTGTGTTCTTGCACTAGTTCAGACGGCCAGTCAATGCTTGCCGTGCGTCCACGTTACGGGAGGAGGGCACGGTGGGGGACAATACGGCGGTGGCGGAGGCCCGTAAGTCAGATAATGAGGAGGGATGCGACAGGGAAACACTGGAGCTGTGCAGAGGAAGTACCAAGCTCCTTGATCTATGAAACCCATCAAGGTGGGATCCAACGGTGGCTGATAGGCTGCCGCGCGGCCATTGGCGTACGTTGCCGTGCCAATTTGCAGGAGACAGATGACGGTAAACAATGCAACAAGGGCCTTCATTTTCATATCCTATCGTGATTATAGTGTGATATGAAGTAATTATATCACAATTAAAATTTATTTTCAAGCTTATATATTCCTAATTATAATATCCAGCACTAACCTCCAGCAATCTATATATATTTAATGATTGTGCTGCGCCGGCTCTGACCGTTGTGGCCGAATATCTCGGGATGATCTACAATCCCCAAATCTAGAATCCAATGCGTGAGGCCAAGCATGGATTTGGCGTCTTTTATGGCAAAAAACCTTATCGGGCGTATGCTTAACCCCATTTGCGGGTCGCTGCTCCTGAGTTTGATCGGGATGATTTTTTGGCGGCTGAGACCCGACCGGCGTACAGGTTTGATCCTGGTGCTGAGCGGCGCGCTGCTCTTGCTGGCCATGTCTTTGCCCATGACTGGTGACCTGCTGGTGCACTCACTGGAGTTGAAAGCTGGGGCGTACGCTGACCCTGCGGAACTGTCGCGCGACGGCGTGAGATGGATAGTGGTTCTAGGTGGGGACTTGCGGGGAGGGGATTTATCACCGGCAGATCGCGTGGCCTGCTCTTCGCTAGTGAGGGTAATGGAGGGGGTACGACTGTGGAAAGGATTACCCAAAAGCAAGTTGGTGCTTTCCGGCGGGAGCGTTTCTCCTCCAAAAATGTCCACCGGTCTGGGCATGGCACTCCTTGCGCAGGAAATCGGCGTGCCCAAGAATGCGATTGTAGTGGAGAACCAGTCCAGGGATACTGAAGATGAGGCACGCTTCCTTGAGCCCATTCTGGAGAAAGATAGATTCGCCCTGGTCACGTCCGCCTACCACATGAGGAGATCGGTTTTGCATTTCAAGCGTATGGGTCTCGACCCGATCCCTGCGCCCGCGGATTTCCTAACAAAGGATTTCCAGGAAGGTTTCGGAGGGCTGATTCCTTCCCCGGATGCTCTGGCCATGTCTCAAACGGCAATTCACGAATACGTGGGGACCCAGTGGCTCAGGATAAAGCAATTCTTTTCATTTCACGGCGGGTCGTTGCCGGCCGGCGCCTCAGAGAAACTATCAGCGCCGATACGATAAGAGCCTGGATGAGATTCATTTCGAAGGAGGCGCTGAGCATCTGGCTTTTAGCATGGCCTGCAACGATGCTAGCTTCTCGTTAGTATCTGCTAGCTCATGCTTTTCCGCGTCCGTGAGCCCCGAAAACAGGCTGTGCTCCCGTTTCTTCAGGGCATTGGCCCGGCGCAACAATTGAACAAGCACCAGCCTGAGATCCGCGCAACTTGCAGTCAAGTAATCTCCCGGTTCTGGGCCGCCAATGATTGCCCTAGGAGCCTTCGAGACCGGAGGTGGTTGACTATTGCCGACCTGTCCCGAAGGTGGCTGCGCGGCCCTCCGTATTCGCTCCTTCAGTTCCTCCGCGGTGTAAGCCAGGCGAATCCATGGATGAACGTAGATCCCACCAGACTGCATGTTCGACAAGTAGGCACCGCCCACACGAGCTTCACGGCCAAATTCAACGGCCTCATCCTTTGCCCTGCCTGAATTCGCGACCGCCACTGAGAAGTTTCCCATGTACCATAGGAAGAGCACTCCCACGATTAACAGTTCCCTGCATGTGATGCGTCGGTCTCTCACAGGGGGCCGCCTCAGTTCCGGGCTTTCCTTAGCCATTTTTGTTCAGCACCGTCCTACCTCAGACCCACTCTTACGCAAAGATCTCGGAGTCCGCTGAGGATTCCGTTTTCCCGGCATTTCTCTGGGTTGCGTCATTACGCATTCGGATGTGTGGCAGTGAAAACGCTATTGGTCTGTGTCGGTACCCTCGCACTCTGCTATGCATTGATCTGCGAGCCGTTTTTTCTCCCGCGTCCAGCGTCGCGCTGGAAGTTGAATCCTGCCATCCCGGCGAACGGTCATTTTTAAATAATATCACAGTTAACGTGAAAACTTGAGGCTTTGGAGATGGGTGTGGTCCCCCGGAATGGCTGGATTTGACAGAGGCAAGAGGATAGCTGTCAACGTTATCTATTTACATTTAGCCTTCAATTATGGTATGATATGATGAGTTATGAAAGGAATATAGTAGTTAAGGTAGTCATCTTGCTTAATTTATTTATTAATTTTAGATTAGCATGGACCGGCATCCTGGTTCTCATGCTTGCAGGGTGCATCGGCCTCATGCCTTCTCCTTTCAGGCCTTCTCCCGGGCCGCAAAAGGCTCCGCAAGCCGAGGACCTTGCCGAAGCCTTTGACATCGTGTGCAGAAACTATCGACTAGGCCCGAGCGACCAGATTGGCGTTCTCTTTCAGACTGAATGGAACATTCCAGCGGGGAGCTACAAGCTCGACACGCTCGATCAGATCGCCATCAAGTTCATCCTTGATCCCCAACTCAATGAAACCGTCACTATACGCCCAGATGGAATGATCACTCTTCAGGCCATTGGGGAGGTCCAGGCCGCGGGCTTGACTCCCGACCAACTTGCCAAGAATATCGAGAAAAAATTTCTGGAAGCCAAGATATTCAGTAAGGGGGAAACACGCGGAGAGCTGAAAAATTACCGGCTCGTCACGGTTCATGTCCTTACTTTCTATGAAAAGGTTAAGAAACTTACCGACTCCCTGACGACTCTCGTTGGCGGAAGCCAGACCGCGATCACGATCAAACCTGATGGGACGATTGATCTGCCTCTCATCCACCAACGGGTTCTGTGCGCCGGCCACACTGTCGCGGAGGTAGAGAACACCGTGAACAGGCTGTACAGAGAAGGGCCGTTACAGCATGTGGTAGCCTCGGTTTCGCTCGGGGCTGCCAGGTCGCGGAACTTTTACGTCATTGGCGAAGTCGGTGCTCAGGGGGCGTACCCATACACGCAGCCCATTACGGCTCTGCACGCGCTCGCCATGGCCGGGGGGCCGATTACAACAACTGCTGACCTCACCAGTGTGATCCTCATATCCAAGAACATTTACGGCAAACCCATCGGCAGGCGGTTGGACTTGAAAAGAATCCTAGACGTGGGAGATCTGAGCTGTAACATCATGATCAAACCCTATGATGTTATATACGTTCCAAGGACATACATCCAGGACCTCAACCTTTTCATCGCTCAGTACCTCAATGCCATCACCAGCATCAAGACCTTTGCCGACACACTGCGTGGCCCGTAACGCATGTAGCTGCTGTGAACCCTATCGTTCCAAGCCTTTCAAATATAGGCTAATCTGGGCCCGAAGACTTGTTAGGTCAGAGCTGGGCCGCCTCGAGGAATGAAGTGGCGGAATTCGGCTAACTGTCGCGAACGAGCGGCCTTGCACCATCAACCGAACAAGTGGCATAATGCACTGGATCAGCTGTTCCGAAGGCCACACGTGACCGATGGTTGCTTCTAACGGTTGTTACTCAAAGAATGAAAAACCTGGAGGACCTGTGGCGGTGGTGCTCTGGTAACAATCCGTGCGCGGACAACGATACCCATTAGGTTTGTTTCCACTTCTGGGGCCGGCGATCAGGCTTGCCTTTCCTCTTTTCATTTTCGCACTTAAGCAAAATCCGAAGGTTTTCCACGCGAGCGGCACAGAGATTTACCGGAGTCCAGCCCTTTATCAAATTAAAACAAGCAGTTTCTCGACGTCGCCTGAGAATCCGAACCGTGAAATAGCCCGGTCTTCAGGATATTCGGTTTCTTGTCATTTGTTTCTGTCTGGGATTGCCACGTTGTCAAAGCAATTTTCTTATAGTTCCTGTTATGGTATTATTAAAAGTTGTATCATTTTTGATGATTATTTTCTTTGGCGCAGGCAGTCCCCACAGATTCAGGCGTCCGGTCATGCCCCATAATATGCTTGTTTGCCGGCTACGGACTCTCTTTGGTTATAGATCGTCCCAAACACCAGATAGGTTGTGGCGGATTGATTAACTTCTTGCAGAGACTCTGCGCGGGCGCCAGTGCTTGCACGGTTGTCCCAGTATATATCTCCAGCTTGTGAAAGGAGGTGCGCTATTATGGGCTTGAGAATCTGTCGGGCAGCAGATCTTCGGAGATACTCTCCCATCAAAAGCCTGCCCAAGAGACAAAACATCGAAGTGATTTTGCGGAAATGACCGAACCTTGTCATTATTTTCCGACCGGGGCCCCGCGGTCGCTCCACCAACCCGACTCGCTCCCAACATCACGCGTTGCCCGTGTCTGCGCGGCATCAACTCTGCTAATAACGTTCGGAAGCCTAGTCGCGGCAGCCTTGTTTTCGGGCAAGCTCCTTAATCGTGACGCGGGAATACTACTTGATTATGCAGGACTGGTACTTCGCGGGAGCGTTCTGTACGTGGATTTGCCGGACTTTAATCCGCCTATCACTCATTACATACATTTGATTCCCGTTTATCTGGCGGGGAGATTGAATCTTGAGATACCTACTGCCTTTCACAGCTTCGTATTGATCCTAGCTGTGTATTCAGCAATGGCGCTTTCGTATCTTTCGTCGAAGCTCATCCCTGCTTTTTCACTTTCATCGCGCCTGCTCCTCGCAGCAGTATGCCTGCTGTTTTCACTTTGGGTTTTGCGAGCGGGTGAATTTGGTCAAAGAGACCACTTGTTTGCCCTGGCTTATATACCTTGGCTATACTGTCGAGAAATAAGGCATACAGGAGGTGCCGTGCCAGGCTGGATAGGCCTCGTTGTCGGTCTCGTGGGCGGTCCTCTGTTCCTTGTCAAGCCGCATTTCTGTGTGTTGGTGACGTTAGCAGAAGTGTGGCTGTTGTGCACCAGCCGTAGATTTTCATGCCTATGGAGTTCCGAAATTCTCGCTGTTGCCGGATTGGCATTTGTGTACACGGCGCATTTCTTCTTTATTCCTTCTGAAATACGGGATGCTTATTTCCTCCGTTGGGTTCCACTCGCACTGGCAAATTATGATGTTTACAACCAGTCCATGAGCGAGATCGCGAGATTGTTTCCTACGAAATTCTGGTTGTCGCAAATTGCTCTGATATTAGGTGTGCTGGCTTTGATTGCCATGTCGCGGCTGCCGAACAACTGGAAATTGCAGTGGCATGGGCTGGTTGCTTCGACATTACTGGCATGGGGCATCTTTATTATCCAGCACAAGGGATGGGGATATCAGTTGCTCCCTGCAATTTCTCTTGAGGTGCTTCTGGCGGGCACACTCGTGATCATTCTCCTCGAGCGGGCAGAGACAGCGCATGAGTCCTTCCGATTGGGGCCGGCGATTAGGATGGGGGGGTTCCTGGTGGTCTGTTTTTCACTCAGTTTACTGAGTCTTAGCATGGCCTACGCTATGTTCGCCTCCAATAAGGGTTCCGATCTGATCTACGATTTTGTGCGGCTAATTGATCAGCAGGTTGCACCGGACGAGAAAGTCACTTTCATTTCAACCAGCGTTGTGCCAGCGTATCCCACACTCATCTATGCGAAACGCTTGCCCGGGACGCGCTTCTTGCAAGCCGGCTTTATTGCCTATGTGTACAAGGGGGCGCAGTCTAGAGAGGACGGGACGCCCCCATACCATTCGCCCTCGGAAGACACCCCTGATGAACGCAGATTTCTCGACGAACTGGGGAGCGACATTCTAAAAAACCGCCCCAAGCTGGTGTTTATCCAATTCGACAAAGACTGCCAGGCTTGTCCCAAGGGTTTTCGCATAGAGGAATACCTGGCCGTCGAAGGATGGCTGCAGCGATACATGAAAAACTACAGTCGAAGGCAAACATTGCATGGGTTTGCCATGTACGTTCGTAAGTGAGTGATTTCACCTCTATGACTGACCCTTCCCCTACTTCTTCGACTACGGCCACGCCATTGCCCGGCCCGCCAACTGAGCTCGCAACATCACGCGCTGCCGGTGCCTTCGCGGCCTCAACTCTCTTGATAACTTTCGGCTGCCTCGTCTGGGCAGCACTGTTTTCCGGCAAGCTTCTTAATGATGACGTGGGAATCTTTCTTGATTATGCAAGACTTGAACTTCGCGGGAGCATTCCGTACGTGGATCTTCCGGATTTTAACCCTCCGATCACTCATTACATACATTTGGTTCCTACTTATCTAGCAGGGATAGTACATCTTGAGATACCTACCGCTTTTCACAGCTTCGTACTGATCCTTGCAGGATATTCAGCAGTGGCGCTTTTGTATCTCATGTCTAAGCCCACTCCCGCTTTTTCGCTGCCATCGCGCTTGGTCCTTGCGACGGTGTGTCTGCTGTTTTCACTTTGGGCTTTGAGATTACATGAATTTGGTGAAAGGGATCACTTGTTTGCTCTAGCGTACATTCCCTGGCTCTACTGTCGAGAAATAAGGCATGGCGGTGGAATTGTACCAAGGTGGGCTGGCCTCGTTGTCGGTCTCGTGGGCTGTCCTCTGTTCCTTTTCAAGCCGCATTTCTGTGTGTTAGTAGCGGCGGTTGAAGTGTGGCTGTTGTGTGTCAGCCGCAGATTTTCATGCCTGTGGAGTTCCGAGATTCTCGCTGTTGCCGGATGGGTATTTGTGTATGCGGCGCATTTTTTCTTTATTCCTTCTGAAATGCGGGATGCTTACTTCCTCCGTTGGGTCCCACTTGCATTGGCACATTATGATGTCTACGGTCACCCCTTAAGCGAGATTGCCAGGCAGTTTTCTACGAAATTCTGGTTCTTCCAAATTCCTGTGGGCTTTGCCGCGTTGATTTTAATCATCTGGCCTCGGCTGCCGAACAATTGGAAACTTCAGTTACACGGATTGGTTGCGTCCACACTGGCGGGGTGGGGCATCTTTATCATGCAGCACAAAGGATGGTCTTACCACCTGCTCCCGGCAATCTCATTCGAGATGCTCCTGGCCGCTACACTCATAATGATTCTCCTGGAGGGGGGAGAGACGGTGAACGTGTTTTCCAAATTCGGGCCAGCGATCAAAAAGGGGATGTTTCTTCTAATCTGTTTTTCACTAAGTTCGCTCAGTCTTGGCATGGTCTACACCATTTCCGCTTCGACGATAAGTCCCAACCAGATCGACGACTTAGTGCGCTTCATTCAACAACAAGCTGCTCCGAACGAGAGAGTTACCTTCATTTCCACTAGTGTATTTCCGGCCTATCCGACACTTATCTATGCGAAACGGTTATCCGGAACGCGTTTTCTGAACGCTTTTCCTATTGCATTTTTGTACAAGGGGGCACAGCCTAGAGGAGACGGGACACCGCCGTACCATTCGCCCTCGCAAGTGACCTCCGAGGAACGAAGATTTCTCGACGAGCTTGGGAGCGATACGCTAAAAAACCGTCCCAAGCTTGTGTTTATCGAATCCGGTCACGATTGTCAGGCTTGTCCCAAGGGGTTCCGGATAGACAAATACCTGGCCGCAGAAGGATGGTTGCAGATGTATTTGAAAAACTACACGTTCATGCGAACTCTCCACGGATTCGCGGTGTACGTTCGGACGGACTGACGCCACGACCCACTTAATAATAATATATGAGGTCAGCGAACCATCCGCCAAGTACGACGTCAAAGTCTGTTGAAGCTGCTGTGTCTTGGAAAACCTGTGAATCCTTAAACTGTAGAGATGTTCGGCGGTACCCCCCCGTGATTGCCATAGTCCCAAGCATAGTCTCCGGGCTCGCCAATCCTGCGGAAATCTCCCAATCGGTGACCTTTGTCTCTGACACCGGCCAGCGAGCGCGTACTTCCAACAGGGGCGATATCCCCCAGAAGTTCATTACCGGGTTGTAGATCCCGTGAATGCCCATAGTGAGCGCTGCCGGACCTGTTATACTCTTGCCTCCGGGAGTCTCAACGGATTCAGTAAAGTCGGGAGCAAACAAGTCGAAGTCCATGTCCACTCCAAAGCGGGTCCTGCATCGCTGAACGATATCAAGGTCCGCGCCCAGCCTCAATCCCGTATATGTGAATCTCGCGCTGGAACCCGGTTGACCGGGCACATTTTGAAAGGGCGACGTAGCGTCAAAATCTCTCATTTCATAGTAGAGCCGGGCTGACAACCGACTTAGCTGCACCCGCAGCATGTAGTCCATAAAAAGGCGCCCGCCGGTTAAATTGAAGGTGTCCCTGAGATCCCAATCCTGCCCCAGGTTGGGTATGGTCTGCTTCCCGCTGATGATCCGCTCCCAAATCACCCGACCTCTCATTTCTCCCTGGAGCCAAGGCAGGGAAATAACCGGGGAATAACCGTCAAGTAGACCGCACAGACCCTGAGCCTCTGCCGATGAACTTGCGGCTGAAAGCAACAACAGCGCGCAGACTATAGCGGCGGCGAAATAAGACAGTGAACGACTAAATAGACCCTTTGTCACCATTCAGACCTCTTCTGACGGGTCTGCCCTAGGCGTAGTAGACGGGGTCTATATCTAGCGTCCCTTTCTCGCAAAGTCAAGAATATTTATACCATTAGATTAATGAATTATGAGATATATTAAATGTTATATACCCGACATGATAAATAACTCCATGTAATATATGGTTTACAATCTCAACAATTGGCCTAATTGGAAATCTGCAATTGCGGAAAACAAGCAGTCGGGCACACTTCAGGTCCCCCTCTGCACAAAGATGGTATCCGGCATAAGGCGCTATCCTGCTATGTAGGACAGATATTTCGTGATCAGATGGTCCAGTACCATGTGCACGTCCTCAACAGGACCGTATTCGCCTTTGTCTGTCTCCACATGGATTACATACCGAGCTATCTCTTTCATTTTTCCTCCGTCGAACCCAACGATGGCAACCGGCACTCCACCGTTTTGGTCAGCATATTCGAGCGCTTTGACTGCGTTGGGTGAGTTCCCGCTTGCCGAGATCCCTACCACCACGTCGCCGGGCCTCATCAAGTTCCGGAGCTGCCAGGAAAAGATGTTTTCATAACCGATGTCGTTGGCCAGGCACGTGATGAAGGCACTGTTAGACGTCAGGCTGATGCAGCGAAATGGCGTATGCCCCTCGGGCGATGCGCCGAACCCGAAATCGTTTGCGAAATGGCACGCGGTGGCAGCGCTGCCTCCGTTTCCGAGGAAAAAGATGGTATTTCCTTTCGAACGAACCTCCAGGAACAGGTCGATAACACGTCCGATCGCGGTGCAATCGAGACCGCGCAGGATCGCCATGAGGCGCTCCACGTATCCGCGAGCGAACTCAGGGCCACCCCCGTTCTGTGAACGGCTTTTCCCTACGCAGGACTTGTCAACAGCATTTCGCGTCATATCACACCTCAACGCTCATGGTGCGCGTTTTAAGGTGCCGTTCCCAGGAAGCGCTTCCCAGCACCTTTTCCGCTCCGTTCAAAATCCCCCTTAGTCCCCCTTTAGAGAAGGGGGAGACAGTCAGCCCTGTCCCCCCTTTGCAAAGGGGGGACAGGGGGGATTTTCCTCGAGTAACCACGGCATTGCACACAGAGCTACTTTATCAGTCTCTTGGCCCGATTGGCAAAAGCCGCTGACCCCAGTGCCTCGGTCGGGACGGCCGCTTGTCCCGATGCAGGGGCCTCGACAGTAAATGCAGGCTTGTATTCTGGGACAATCTCTTTCAGAATGCGGCGTACTTCCGCCTCATCATTGCCTCCCCGCACCATGTCCACAGCATGGTCTATTTTTGCGATGACCTTGAACCCTGGGTCATCTCTTTCGTTGAAGATCTTTATTTTAGCATGTGAAGTCGCGAGGCATTCTTCGCTATCCTGACATATTTCTTCCGACAACTTTTCACCGGGTCTGAGGCCGATGAATTCTATCGGAATTTCATCCTCTTGCTTTCCGGCGAGTTGGAATAACTGGTGTACCAGATCAACAATTCTAATCGGGTCTCCCATGTTCAGGACCATGATTTGGCCGGACTCTCCAAGGGCGGTAGCTTGGAGCACTAGGGTGACCGCTTCCGGAATGGTCATGAAGTATCTTCGCATATCCGGGTGGGTAATGGTAACAGGCCCTCCTCGGGCGATTTGGTCCATAAATATCGGGACCACACTACCTTCCGAGGCAAGTACATTCCCAAACCTCACTGATAGGAACCGCGTGCGACTCACTCGACCGAATGCCTGGCAGTAAATCTCACAAACTCTCTTGGTCGCGCCCATGACGCTGATGGGATTAACGGCTTTGTCTGTAGATATCAACAAGAAGCGCGAGACGCCAAATTGATCTGAAGCCCTGGCCAGCGTTTGGACTCCTTCAACATTGTTTTTGAAGCACTCCACTGCATTCAGTTCCTGCATTGGAACGTGCTTGTAGGCCGCGGCATGGAACACCAGGTCCGGACGGTACTTCGCAAATTCACTGTCAATTCTTGCCCGATCTCTCACGTCGCACAACAGGGGGATTACCACGCCGTCCGGAGCCAATTCCGTGAGACTCCTGTGCACGAAAAACAAACTGTTTTCAGAACGTTCCGCCAATATAAGGCTCTTGGGCCTCCGTCTGAGGACCTGACGGCAAAGTTCAGACCCGATGCTCCCCCCAGCGCCTGTGACGAGAACGACTTTGCCCGCGATAAGGTTCTGAACCTGTTCTGTATCTATTCTGACCTCCTCGCGTCCAAGCAGGTCGGAGAGGGTGATGTCCCTGAGCTGAGTCAGGGTTGATGATTCTGCCATTATTTCTACCAGTGAGGGCAAAGTCTTCACTGTTACGTTTAAGTTCTTCAAGGTGTTATAAATGCGCTTCATCTGGATGTGATTTGCCGAAGGGATAGCCACAATAACCAGGTGGACAGAATTATCCTGAATGTAATCCGGAATATCTTCCACTTTACCCTTAACTCTAATACCGTGAATCGTTAGCCGCTGTTTTTTTGGATTGTCGTCGAAAATTGCCTCCACTTGCAGATGGGACTCCGGATTTCGGATAATTTCCCGAACAATCATTTCCCCGGCATCACCTGCTCCAACCACCACCGCCCGCCGCTCGCTGTTCGAATCTCCGCGGTGGGCATAGAGCCGAGCCCGTTCACGCAGAAGCCTCATACCAACCCGGGCCCCGCCGATCAGCACCGTGCTTGTAAAAAAGTCTATGAGGATCACCCCTCTAGGAATACGGAGATATTCCCGGATCATGGGCAACAAGAATAGCGCCAGGGCGCATATAAGGCCGTGCAGCAGCAATGTCGGTATGTCGCTCAGTCCGACATAGCGCCAGTTGGTGGAATGCGCTCTTAGGACATAAAAGAAGAATACCTTCAAAAAAACCACGTATGGCAACAAAAGCAAGCGCTGGTGAGAAAAATTGAACGGAACCCGGAAATCAAAACGGAATTCGTAAGAAAACCAGAAGCTGATCGCTGCCAGAACAACGATTATAGCGAAGAGCAAATGATTGAAACGGACGTATCGTCCTACAAGGCTCAAAGCCTTTTCGGCCTGTTTCAGGAGTCGATTGGTAGTAGACGGATTGTCCGGAACCGGCGTGACAGATCTCAAATTTGAAAGGAACCTCCGGACGGGATCGGCTCAATAGCAGCCGTGCAAACGTAGCTTAGGGAATTATGAACCGGTCGAGCGGCAAAAGCAAGCAGCGTTTGGCAGCCATTTTCTGCTCTCCGACTTGCTAATGGTCTTGATTGCCGCAGCCTTCAAAAGAGCTTGATCATTTCTTTGCGGACAAGTAATCCTTTAATCGGCAGAATCATCGCGACACAATGACCAACCGTTGGCATCCCGGAGCACTTGAATTGAACGAGGTTAACCTTGAATCTCCGCGTGGGGATTCACCCAGTTTCATCAGACTCGGCCAGGCTTCCCACGAAACCCTATCGGACGAAATCCGTAGGCTAGTAGCGGATTTAGGAACGGATAGACCTATCGGACCGCATTGTTGTGCAAATTGGAATACCCGTCATATATCAACGGCTCTGTTCCAAGGCGTCGGCCCGTGGCTGTACATGGCGCTGCAGAACCATCCCGAGGTTGAGCTCGCTCCTGAGCTCCACGAGAAGCTCAGCCAGGCATACGCGCAATCCATGATACACAGTCTTTCGAACCGGGCGTGTTTTCGGGAAGTTCTTGCCGCTTTTGCTGTGGAACAGATCCCCGTGTTGGCTCTCAAAGGCGGATACCTTGGGACTTATGTTTACAAGAACCCGGCACTCAGGCCGATGTGCGATCTGGACTTGTTGGTACGTGAGGAGCATTTTGGCCGGGCCAGGAAGCTCTTGGACAAACTCGGATTCGGGATAAGCGCGGAGCCGCTGGAAGGGGCGTATAGCGATCTCCAGCCCGCACTGGCTCATGTTAAGCCGGGAACAATTCCGTGCGCAGTGGACCTGCATCGGGCACTTTTATCCATGGATTACTACCGCGTCCCCCCTTCGCTTGTGTGGCATAACGCGGTGCACGGCGAACTTTATGGGCAGCCAGTATTCTTCTTGTCAAATGAGCTTAATTTTATTCATCTGGGAATCCATACGCTGACCCACCTCAACCTGCTACGTGACTGGCTCGATCTGATTCTTTTTATGCGGCGAATTACCCTTGACTGGGACAAGCTGGCCTCGCTAGCGCGATCCATCGGAGTCTTGCGGCCGTTATATTGGGTTTTTCACGACCTGCAGAAAAATTGGGGAGTCGGCTGAAGCGATTGCGAGCACCGCAATAGCTGACTGGGACAAGCGGCCCGTCGCGCGATCCATCGGAGTCTTGCGGCCGTTATATTGGGTTTTTCACGACCTCAGAAAAATTGGGGAGTCGTGGCTCCGAAGCGATTTGCGAGTTTACTCGCAGCTTATGTCCCCGCACGCATGGAAGACCGAATTATCAGGCATAGATTCAGGTACTTATGGCGAATAGTGGCTAGACTCCAACTCCTGCCCGGTTGGGAACTCCGACTGCGGTATTTGAGCATGAGGATATTCGCTCCAGCCGGTCAAGGGGAACGGGCCTTGGGGCTGCGGGGCTGGCTAATGTTCGTATTGTCTAAGGTGAGCTTGTTGGTGGCCTTTTTCCGACGACGCTGATTTGGAGCTCCGTTTCATAATTTCGAAGACATATTTTGTGCGAATTTTCGCTCCCTTCTCAAACTAATTGACAACATAAGATTCGTGACACTTTCTTTGGAACCCTTACCTCCTGGCTTAGAACCGGTGCCTACGCAACCGTTTGTCGAGCTTCATCTCCAGGCTTTCCGGAAACAGAAGCTGCGACACGTAGGTTTGAAACGGCAAAATTGAAGATGTCCGGCAGTCTTACGCAATCTACTTGACCGTCAGGGAGCTTTCTGAAGAGCACGGAGCAAGCCTGTTTGGGCACATCGTGCGGCAGCCGGAGAAAATGGTCCGATTTTATCTTTTTGACGAGCCCGACAACATCATACGAGAATTTTCGTGTTATGGCCGAAACTGGGTGATTCTCCTGCAGGTCGATGCTGTTGAATGCCAAATCGAACTTTATTAAATCATGCATGTAATGATCCTCAAAACCAAGCCGTTTGACTGTTCCGGAAATGAAATCTGCAACTGCCGCAAATGATTCAGGGGTTTGCGTATGATGGAAGATATTGCCTTCTGGGAGCGGCAATTCCTCGATACGATCCAGCAAGCTTTGCGGATAACCAAGTCTCACATCCTTGAGCAGGACAAATCCCGTGTATCTCAAGCAAAGCAAATTGAACATCAAGTATGCGACCCGTATGAAAACGCTCCTTTTTACATGTTCGGGAATGAAATAATATAAGGTGGAAAAGACTCCGGGATATTTTTTTGCAAATTCAATATCTACCGACGTGGAGACCGAAACGGCGAAATTGGAGATGTGTTCGTCTATAGCCAGCTTACTGCCGAATTTCTCAAACAAGGGACTCCCCGCAAAAGGAACCAAAAGCCAGATGAATGGTCTGGAAAGACCCTCCTCGCTGCAAAAACAGACATCCAATGCCAGACGCATTGTCTGAGCTATGTCGGCCAACCGCTCTTGCGGAAAGCCCAGGATAAATCCGCTCGCGGCAGTTATTCCCGCGTCACTGACCTTGCGCAGGACTGATCGAGCCCGGTCCAGTTTCAGTCCCTTATTCAACAGCTTCTGCATCCGAGACGATCCGGTCTCAATCCCGAAATATATATAATTACATCCGGCTGCTGCCATGCGTTCGATCATTTCATCATCAAGGGTGTCGACCCTGGAAAAGCATTCCCAAGTGATGTTGAGTTTCTCTCGTTCGAGGGCTCCACAGAGCTCAAGCAGCCATTTCCGATTCAAGGTCAGCATATCGTGCTCGAAACGAAACCAGGTTTTCCGATAGTCTCCCACTATACTCTTAACAACTGTGATCACTTTTTCCACGGATCGCAGCCTGAATTTGCCTTGCCCGAGGCTGTTGGAGACGCAATAGCTGCACCTGAAGGGGCATCCTCGACCGACGTCAATGCCTACTCGGTCGATTTTGTTCATGAAAGGAAGCAAACTATAATCAGGCATGGGAAGATTGTCCAGATCTTTCACTGGGCCCTGATCGCGAGTCTTGATAATAGCTCCGTGGCTCATGAAAGTTACGCCCGGCACATGCCGGAGTTTGTCCGGGTCGTGAACAGAGCTGACGATCTCACTTATTGTGCAGTCGCACTCTCCTCTTGCCACGACATCGATCTGAGGAAACGCTTCCACCGTTTGTCGATCCGTGTGCGTAGCCTGTACCCCGCCGAATATAATTTTCACGTGCGGCGCCTTTTCGCGGACGATCGCGGCAACCTTTGTGAGGTCAAGGTAATAATTGCACCAGGTAGAAAAACCGACTATGTCCGGCTCACTGGCAACAATGGCTTCCGGCATTTGTCGATATGTGGCGTCTTCGCAGATTTCATTGACGTCGAGGATTTGAACATCAAATCCATCGTTTCTCAGGATGGTGCCGAGAGACAGGATGCCCAGCGGCACATAAGGACGAGGACGTCCCATCTCGAGTACCGGGTTCGGAATTAATACAATTTTCATCTAAACCTCGCCGGGCCGACTTGTCCGCCAATACCCGCTTATAGACTTCAGGATGCTATACGGAAAATTTGCGGGTTCTCATGCCCGAGCACTGTCCAAAAAGTCTTTTTCCACGGATTCCGCGATCTCACCCAAAGCTGAGACTATTCGGGGCCTTCTCAGCGTCACGACCGGAATCCTTGAGCACAGTTCAGCGCATTGCAGAAAATATGACGACGGGCGAAAATCCTGCATGAGTCGAATCCAGTACGAGTGCTTCACTAGCTCGTACACCGCTCTAGGTCGGCTCACGCTTGAAATCTGAAAATCAGGGCCGTCAGAAAGTAGATAGATCCGGCTTATCGGCATAGGGATCCGGGGAAAACCTATATGGACCGGGAACTTGAACTTTGGGTCGTCAGCATCTTTTTTTTCAGGATTCCCCAAATGATCACGAAAGTGGTTTGCCCCATCAGGCAAGAGGTGGAGTCCAGGATAGCCCGGGTAGGCTTCCGGCTCGCGAGCGGAAGAATTTATCACTGTCACGTCATCGGACACCACACCGTTACCCCTGACATGAAGCGCGGCTGCAATGGTGGATTTACCGCTCCCGGAGTCCCCCATGAATACCGCAGCGGTGTTTCCGATCTTTACACAGCTCGCGTGCAAGGTAAGATAACTTCTCTGATGTAAAAGCACCGACAGCCCTGGACCCTGGGCCAGAAATGACATAAGTCCTTCATGCAAGCCTTCTTCCGGGGTACCTATTATCTCTCTGCCCGCAATGGCTTCCCCCGAGCCTAGACCTCGATAGAAGAAGAAGGCCTTATTCTCACTGAATTGAAAACTTAGCTCGGCATTTTCGGGAATCGGATCAATAGGCTTCGCCTGCCCGAACCTCATTACCACATCCGCCGGTGCGTCGCTCTCCATCAAATCTGGGAGAGGAATTGCACATCGAATACCAAGTCCGTATGCGGAATAAGAATACATCTTCTGGGTCACCTCGACCGGTTTTCCGGATTATTGAGACCGCCGGTTTGATCTTTTTGAGTTCCGGCGTTCTGAGATGCTTCAGTAATTCTCTCCACACTTCCATAAATCACCAGGAGAGGCTCGGTGTAGGGTTTCTTGGTCCCATCTTCGGTGGGCTTTGACCGATCTTGATTTTCGTCCTGATCTTTTGACATTGAGTGACCCTTTCGCAAGGCGGACATTCACTAACCTCGGCAAGCGATTCCGCAAGAAACGCAAAATTCCGAGTAAATCCGTCCCCTGCTTGATCATGCCTTCAAAGAGGATCTGTGGAGCCACAGCCCCAACGACAAGATGGGCCACAGGAACGACGGATCGTAGCTCAGCGGATTGGACAGAAAAACCGCGAAACTTCTGTTAACTGCCTCCGAATCCACATACTGTTCAAGCGCCTTTGAGCAATCGTGCAGCATCGCGTTCAGTAAGGCGCTGTCAATATCAACTATAGCATGGGCAAAACTTCGAATAAAGTTGACCTTGCCTACACGCCATTGGATTTCTTCGGGAAGTATTCCTGCCATGCCCTTGCGCATAACAAGTCGCGTCCATCCGTCTGATATTTTTTGCCCATGCGGAATCGCGGTGCAAAATTCAGCCAACTTACGGTCGAAGAACGGATGGGTGGGTTCGATGAAGTATCTGGCCGCAAGCTTGTTGCCAGACTCGACGGCGTGTGTCAATCCTCCCCAAAAGAGGCTGTGACAGTGCTCTTCCCTGGCATTGTTTACAGGCTTCAGCCAGAATGCCTGAAGCTCGCGATAGCGCTTAGCGAATCCTATTCTTTCCGCAAATGCCTTCGATATGAGAGACTCCTTCGGCCAGGGCCGATTCCAGTTGCCCTTGAGCCGCCGCCATGTCCTTCTTGCAACCGCTGGAGTAAGAGGTCTAATCGCCTTGCGCCATAGTAGATCTGAGAAAGAGCCCCCATGTCTCGAAGACAGCGCCCGGACTTCACGGACCAGGGTGATCAACTTGCCGTTGGCAGCCAATTCAGCCAGACATGCATATCCGTGAGACACAGTGTTGTCACCGTCATAGCCATCAAGGACAATGCGGATGCCTTGTTCCGAAAGCCCTCTGGCAAGTGAAGTTAACAAGGGGGTCGGGGCATCGAATGGATCGTCGTGATCAAATGGGCCACTAAGACTGAACTGCTGTGACGATATTGAGTCGTCCGCCGAGAAGTACAAAGGCCGCACTCCACCTTGCGCCACCACATATTTGATGAAATTGCGCTCGTCGCATTCGCTAAAACGATCGTAAATGAGAGACAGAGTGGTAAGCGGGCTAATTCCCACCTGAGCAAGTAGGTTCCTGGCAACGCACGTCACGCTGGACGAATCCAGGCCGCCGCTCAAAGTAGTTGCGACAGGGTAAACGCTGCGCAAGCGGCAATGAACCGCATTAATGAAAAGGTCACGGAATGCCTCCGCGTACTCTTCGTCGGAGCTCAGTCGCACCTCGCGGTTGGGGTCCGGAGACCAAAAGCGGCGAATCTGCGCCTCACGCGAGGAGACGATCATGCAGTGGCCTGGAGGCAGCCGCAAGATATTGCGATAAAAGGTGATTGCCTGGTCGTCTTGCAGACCCACTAGGTAGTCGGCCACCATGGTTTCGTCCAATCGTCTCGGGACGTCGTGTAGCTTCAACAGGGACCTGATTTCAGAGCCAAAAGCAAAAATACTGTCTGCAAGATAATAGTAAAACGGACGTGCTCCGAACACGTCCCTGCAGCAGAAAAGCTTGTTTTCAATACAGTCCCAAATACAATAAGCGAAATCCCCTTCGAGTTGGGCAGCAGCGCACTCTCCCCACTTTTGATGAGCTTGGAGTATGATTCGGCTGTCGTCGATCACGTCTGCCGGCCTGCTCTCCATTCCCAGACGGGACATGAGCTCATCTCGGTTGTCAATGCGTGCGTCCGCGGTAATGACGAAACGCCCGGACTCATCCGATTTCGGGAGTTTTTCGTGCAAGGACTCCGGCGTAGTATGGAGCATTAGATGCCCCAGCCCTAACGAGCCCTCATGCCATACCGAGCATCCATCGGGACCGCGATAAGCTATGGCTTCGAGCATGCCGCTCAACACAGAGCTATCCAGAGGTCGTCCATCACGGAAAAATGCACCGATAAGGCCGCTCATAGGTCATCCCCGTCGAAGCGAGGCAACACGGTGAAGCGACTTGAGGCTGGTGCACCCACAACTACCACCCCCTGCCTTTCCACCCAGGCATGAGCTTCCAACCGCCCGTTTTGGCCTTTGCCTACACCGATGCGCAGAAGCACGGGATAACCCCAGCGAGCCAAGAGTATCTTTGCAGCGACAGCCTGAGTGAGACACCGCGAGGCAACCGGCATTCGCCGGCTCATAACGGAAATAGCCCAGACTATTCGTTCAGAGGAGGGAGACAAAATGTTGTTACGTTTTGAAGGCTTTTTTGGCAGCACGTCGGACAGGCGGATCAGTTTCTTAAAGGAAACCAGACGAAGAGCCACTCCAACCAAGCTCAGCACTAGTGCGGCGCTCAGAAGGAGGCGCCGATCAGTCGCGGGAAGACCTATAAACCTACGCAGGAGCCTCATTCTTGACCTCTATGAGACCCGCGTCGTTAAGTTTGCCGAGAAGCATAATGAGGTCTTTTTCACACCGTGAAACATCAACATCGTATTCGCGCTCAATTTGATCTCGGATTTGCCCGACCGTTATCGGCTCGCTCAGTAGGCTCCAAATCCGGGCACCTACTTCATTCAGGCCGTAGTACATGCCATCACTGAGATTGAGAATCGCGGCCTCACCGCTCAAGTCGCAGGATACCTGATCATTACTTACGACTATGATCGATCTATGGGAAATTTCCGACATCTGGGTTGATTCTCGATCCAATTTTCTCGTTCACAGGCTTGTTATCAGTGTCCTGCAGGGGCAACACGATAGTAGCCGTGGGTGTGAACCCACGGAAAAGGCACAACATTGGTTTCAAAGGATCCTGGAAGGGTCCACCTTATCCCCTTCAAAATCGCCATGTTCGGACGACCCCGTTAGGGTCGGTGTTTCAAGGTTTGGGAGAATCACCGGTTCCACGGGTTCGCACCCGTGGCTACTCTTGGTACGCCCCTTCAGGGCTCAAAATTGTCTCTTCCCCGAGTGACTGAACAGTTACTACGCCTCACGCGCTGCGCTTCTGGTAGTACTTGTGGTAGTGATAGCCGTATCGGCCGTGGCCGTACCGGTAATAGCTATAGCCGGACGACTTTCCCCCGGCCATATTCAACACTATTCCGAGTACACGTCCCTGGCCCCGGAACACAGAGTCTTTTGCCTGCCGCAACAGCTCGACAGGGGTCTTGCCGGCTTTCATGACAAGGACCAGGCCGTCGGCATAGCCGGAAAGAATTGTTGCATCAACCAGCCCCAGCACGGGAGGAGCATCAAGGATAACATAATCAAACGTTTTCCTACATGCTTCAAAGATTTGCCCGAGGGTTTTAGTTTTGAGCATAGGCACGGGGTTGTCGGGTGTAGTCCCTGAGGTCATGTAGAACAGTCCCGGGATATGGGATTTCCTGATCGCATCCTTGATATCCACGCACTTACCCGTTATCAGATCGCTGAGGCCCGTAGCGACGGGATCGCTATTAAACACTTCGTGAATGCGCGGCCTGCGCAGGTCGCAGTCGATTACGAGCACCTTCTTTTGCTCTGATGAGATAACTGTAGCAACAACAACGGATACGAGCGTCTTTCCCTCAAGAGGGAGGGCGCTGGAAATGCACATCATTGAAGACCCTGTATCGGCCGGGATACGAGTTGAAATAGTATTTTGAATGATTCGAACCGAATCGGTGAAAGGAGACGAAGGAAATTCATGGGCCATAAATTCAAATCGAGTCTTTTTCGGGTTAATTTGCATGAAACCACTGCCCCGCTCTATTCTTGGAACCGCCCCCAGGATAGGAAGATTGAGATGCTTCTCAATCTCATCGGGTGTTTTGGCCGAAGTGTCGATAATAGCGAGCCCCACGGCCAAGACAAACCCTCCAAACAATCCGAACATCGCGCCCATTAGTATGATCTTGTTTTTCTGAGGGCTTATAGGCGCTATCGGCAGGGTGGGCGAGCTATTTATGGAAACATTGTGGCCCATGATCCCATGATCCAGTTCGGCCTGCTTCGTCTTCTGCAGAAGCATCAGATAGGTTTGGCTGTTGGCCTCCACCATTTTCTTCAGGATCTCGTACTGAACTGACAGGGATTTTATATTCATCGCCGCTTGCTTTGTCTTTTGGTATGTCTCTTCGGAGACGGCTTCCTTTTTTCGTGCCTCCTCCACGGCAGAAGACAAAGTGTTTTTTTCGATTTCGGCTATGGCCTCTTCCATTGACCGAATTTGGTTTTTCAACAATGCCATCTTGAAGTATTCGGGAGCATATATTGCCTTCTTGCCGGTATATTCCGACTTCAGCGAAGCCAATTTGCTTCTCAGGGTCTGCAAGTACTCATTGCTAACATTGGCTGGTAAAGCCTTTTCTTTTTCATATTGCCGGGCCTCGAGGTTGATGCGCTGCTCTTTGGATTCCAGGACGGACTCGTTGGCTTTTTCGAAAGAATTGAGCACTTGAATGGCGGTCTTGTCAGTGAAGAAGACGCCGTGCTCTTTCGTGAACTCCAGGAGCTTCGTCTCAGACTCTCTCAATTGTTTCTCGGTTTCAGCCAATTCGCCGTTCAACCATGCCCTGACCCTGGAAACGATCTCGCCTCTTTTCCGGCGGGTCTCGTCTATGTACGTATCGAGGTAGGTCTGGAGCATCGTCTTCGCCACCATCGGGTCCGATGCCCCCATTTCCACCTGTATCAATTGCGTCCCTTTAATAGGCGCGACGGTAATTTGTGAAACAATGGCGCTTATCGCCGCGTCGTTCCCGTGCTCCCGAGCATCGGCCTCTTTACTATCCGACTCGGGATTCGACGGCTCGCCTGTCGGAACATCTGATTGCGAAGCCACCGCCGCGTCGGCGGGCTTTTGACTCTCAGCTTCGGATGACCTGGGTTTGTTCAGCCGTTTCAGGAATTCTGCCACGAGACTCCTGCTTTGCAAAGATTCTATTTGAGTTTGGTAATAAAGATCGAATTGTCCAAAAAACGAAAACAAATCATTCAAATTCGTGGAAGTTGGAAATATCTTTTCAATTTCTATGGTTGCGCGCGAGCGGTATAGAGGAGTGGCTCTGTAAGCGTAGCCAGCTCCAATACCTGCGCCCAAAAGTAGCATCGCGATCACGATCCATTTTCGATACAGTATCGCGTACAAATAGTCCGAGATCGGTTTGCGTTCTTCAAACGGCACATCTATGAACCCTGGGATTTGGCCGAAGCCCTGGGTCAACTCCATCCACGGTGGCTGGCTGTTCTCGCTGGAGGTCCTGCTCGGAGGAAGAGGGCTGCCTATTCCGGAACCCTGGTTGATGCCATTCATTCTATCCGTCCTTTGTAGCCATGATATCCGGTCGAAGTTCACGTTTCAACGGCTTCGCTGCCATTGCGGTTGAAAAGCCATGTTTGGGGCACTTTACCGCGCATCGTTAAGTTATTTCAGTCCGCACGAGGAAAGCAGCCCCTGTTCCGCCGGATGTGCTCACATCCAATCGATTTGTCCCGACTCTATATCATATATGGCTCCTATTAAGGCCAAATCATCATTTTTCACCATCCAGGGTCGTACCGTTGGTCAGAAAATCCGCGATCATATAATCCGGCAGCATTTTGGTCACCAACCCTTTTTCCAAAACCGCCAAAGGCATGGAAGGATCCACGCAGTTGTTTATATCCTGAATAACCGAGACCCCACCGGCTTCTCGAATTTGAGATAACCCTTCGGCGCCGTCCCTCCCCGGACCTGTCATAATTACTCCCACTGCCCGGTGTCCCGCAATTTGAGCGCAGGATTCAAACAGTTTATCAATGGCGCCTGCACCGTTGTTGTGCGAGGCCCTCGGGCCAAAACTGAACCTCACGTTGCCATTAACTTTAGGCTCAAGGAAAGGTCCAGAGTCACCGGAACAAAGATAGCAAGTCCCAGTTTCGACAGGTGAGGTGCCATCGGCCTTTTTTACAGGGACCGCACTGTGTGCATCGAGATAGGAGACAAAGGGGTCGAGGTAACGCGAACTGACCAGAATGACCGCGATCAAGACATCTTGGAAGTCGGCGGGAAGGCAAGGGATTATCCTGAGCAGACCATAGTATCCACCAGTTCCTGCACCAATGCCGATGAAGCGGGTGGCAGGCCCCGGAGCTAGCCGTTTTGAGTTGGAGCCTTCAGGCTGCTCCTTGGGTGAGAGCCTCATGTATCGGGACCGCCCTGTCCTAATCGAGGCCGCTCGCTTGACTTTAGCTATAATCTCAGCCTCTTGCGCCTCCAGGCTCACATATTCGCGCCTAGAAGGTTTGGCAATGACATCGATTGCGCCATATTTGAGGGCATCGAAGGTGGTCTTGGAGCCTTCTACTGTGAGAGCGCTGATCATAACCGTAGGGATCGGATGCTTCACCATGACGTGCTTGAGCGCTGTTATCCCGTTCATTACCGGCATCTCCACATCCATGGTAACAACGTCCGGATTGAGAGTCCGAATCATCTGGAGGGCTTGTAAGCCGTCTTTGGCCCAACCTAGGACTTCGATCTTATCGTCATTCTCCAGGATGTTGGTGATCTGCCGGCCCATGAGCGCGGAATCGTCCACCACCAGGACCCTAATTTTTGTTTCACCGCGCTCCAGAGTCATCCGTTCCGCCTTTGGGTCCTTTGTTTGCCGATAACACCTCCCTTGCCAATTGAATGTAGGCCTTGGCACCGGGAGACTGAATGTCGAAAGCAATAACAGGCGCTTGTCGATACGGAACCTCCGCCAGACGCGGGTCCCTGGGAACGATGGTCCTGAAGACGTGGTCTCTCAAGGTACTGTCGAACCTCCTGTACCACTTTCACTGTGAATCCGGCCCTCTTGTCAGCCATAGTTAACAGAAAGCCGAAAATTGCAAGTTTGGTATTATGAAGCCTTTTGACTTCGAGCGCGGCTCTTAGGACTCGGCCCACGGTACCCATCGACGCATACTCGCATTGGACCGGAACCAAGTACGAATCAGCCGCGATCAAGGCAGCATACGTGGGATTATCCATCCTGGGAGGACAATCTAGAAAAATGAAATCGTAGGCAGGCCTGATTCGCTCGAAAAAGCGGTCGAACATAGTGGAGTCTTTCTGCAAGACTCCGCAGTAAAAGGCCTCGTCCGAAATAGACCTTACATTGGAAGGAATGAAACTCAGATGAGGCAAACGAGGATGAGCCGGATATATTGCATCCTGGGGAGCTGTACCGTCTCGGAGGACGTCGAGCACGCCCATAGGCGCATCTTCGGGTTCCAGGCCAAAGCTCTTTGCCAATCCGCACTGAGGATCTACCCCGACCAGGAGGACTTTCCTCTTGATAGCAGAAATGCAGGCTCCCAGGTTCACGGCTGTTGAGGTTTTGCCTACCCCGCCTTTCTGACTGACAATGGCAATTATCTGGCCCATAGGCTTGGATTTCCCCTTAAACGTCCGGACTACTGACTAAGGAAGTTCGATACGTCTGTTGACCGAATCTGATCCCGGTCGCACCCAACTGTCTTTGGCTGGCGATGGCGTCTTCGATTACTTCCGTAACGTCCAGAACCAGTGCGATGGTACCATCGCCGAGTATTGTAGACCCTGCCATGCCTCTACTTTCACACACATGGTCGGCAAGCGGTTTGATAACCACGTCTTGTTCGCCTACAAGCTCTTCCACAAGGAAGCCGACCGTCTTTAGGCCAGAGGTGGCAAGGACAAGGAATTTCGGATGCTTGGAAGAATCGTAGTCTTTTAGGTTGAAGACCTCGTTCATCCTGAGAACCGGAATTGTCTCGTCTCTGAACTTGATCACCTCGAAACCTTCAATGGTAGATATATCGGTCGGAGCAACTTGAATGATCTCTCGCACGGAGGTGAGCGGGACTGCAAACGTGTGTTGCCCCATTCTGATCAGCAGCGTCTGTATGATGGCAAGAGTCAGCGGAATTTTTATGGAAATACGCGTGCCCTGGTTTTCCCACGATTCAATTTCAATGTGCCCGTTGATCTTCTCCACGTCCTTTTTCACCACGTCCATGCCTACACCGCGACCGGATGTTCGCGTCACTTTCCTACTTGTGGAGAACCCTGGCAAAAACAGGTAGTTGTATATTTCTTGCGGCGGCACATTTTTTGCCTCCTGGGCTTCAAGCAGACGGTTTTCTATTGCTTTGCGAATCACCGCTTCGTGGTTTATTCCCGCCCCGTCATCTTCTACGTCGATCACGACCTGGTTGCCTTCAGAGTAGGCGTTGAGTACGATTGTTCCTTCCTCAGTCTTGCCCACCCTTTTTCTATCTTCCCGTTCTTCTATGCCGTGGTCCACCGCATTTCGGATTAAGTGAACGAGAGGGTTATAGATCTGTTCGATCACTCTTTTATCGACCTCTGTATCTCCCCCGTGGACTTCGAGGCCCACCGACTTGCCCACTCTACGGGAAAGATCTCTGATAAGACGAGGCATCCTGTTGAAAAGCTGGCCGACTGGCAGCATGCGGAGCTTCATGACGCCTTCCTGAATGTCGTTTGCCACGCGACCCAGTGACAAGCTGGCTTCTCCCACCTTTAGGCCGAGGTCTTTGACAGACTGAATTTCTTTCTTAGTGACCTCGCGAGTGCTCAAGAGTGTTCGATGCAAGTTCCTCAGCTCCAGAGAAAGCTGCTCTACGTACGAGCGATTGACGACCAATTCTCCCACTTGGTTTAGAAGAACATCCACCTTGGTCGAGTCTACGCGCATGGTCCGGACCATGCTGCTTTCCCTGGCGTCTCGAGCAGTGGCGAGTTCTTGGAAAAACTTGGTGTCATGGCTGCGGGTAATCTCGGACGTGGTGGTCTCATCGTCAGCGGACGGAGTCTTGCCGGCGACGGGTGCCGGCATTGACGGGGCGGACTTCACTGCTCTCAGTATCTCTTCCGTGGTAGCTTCTTGCCCAATTCCATCAGGCTGAACAGATGTGGTTTCCTGAGTAACATGTCCAACAGGTGCTCCGCTCATAATTTCGGTGGGCCGTCGGACGTCTATAAACCCTTGATCCGCCGCACTGGGACCGGGAAATCCTTCACCCGAGGCAGCGTAAGACTCCTGTTGGTCAACTTGCCGCTGAACAGGTTGCCTGACGTCAACCGGCGCAACACCGTTGAAGGCGGGTACAACATCGGAATTCAGAGCAGCTTCCAAACCGTTCAGAAAGTGCTCAAACTTCGTCATGCTTTCCTCCATGAAGGCGAGATTCACGGAAGAGAGCGAGTCCATTCTGTCTGCGCACCAGAGCACTTTTTCGTGCCATTCGTCCAGGAAAGCCGCGAGCTTCTGATAATCCATGTAGCTTGAAGATGAGCGGATGGATTTGATCAAGTCTGCACAAGCCTCCATATCCTCACGGTCCGCGGCCCCCTGATTGATTTTGTCGCCCAGCCGACGAAGTTTGTCCGTAATTTCCCAGGCGTAGGAGAGGAAGATTTCTATTATTTCGCGATCCGCATCTTCCCTCACTGTGTCCAGTTCCTCAAGCAAGTCCGATGCAATTGAAGACTGCGAGGGATTGGAACCGGGGGCATACGGTTCGGGCAAAATCTTCCCCTCGCCGAAGATCCCTTCAAATTCCCGAAGAAGCTCATCATCCACGTCCGCCAGCATCGAACGCCCGCCGGGCTTGCGGGAACGCGATGGCGGCCTGGCCGGTGCAGGGGCGTCACCTACAGTCTTCAGGATGAACTCAGCGGTAGAAGGAGTTAACGCGGGGATGCTTGTCAGCGTATGCAAATCAGCCCGTGCCAACTGTTCCACTGAAGAGAAGCCAGCCTCTTCGAGGGCAGTTATTACGGGAGCCTCCAAGCCCGGAATGTGCTCAAGGGCCTGGCGAAAAGCTGACGGTTCCAGAGGTGCCTCGGAAGAAGGCTCCACTGCGGGAACTTCCCCCAGAGCTCGTGATGCCTCTTGTTCCAAGGGGAAAAGCCCTTCTGGATACCACGGCCGCAGATCGTGCAGGAAGGCCCGCAGATTTTCGATCTCTTCGGATGAAAGACGCTCTTGTTCCTCTGGTATAGCCGAAAGATGGGCTTCCATGGATCGGAGGATGGCTGCGGCTTCGGGAAAATCCATGGCCCTCATGCTTTCAGTCAAATGTCTCAGTGTATCAAGTATGGATACCATTACCTCTGCTGGTTGCAAACCGTCCTCTAGGTCGTCCAAGTAAAGCGAAACATTCAGAATATGAGGTATCGTCTCTTCCAGTGACGCTCCCGAATCAGACCTCGGTGCAGCCTCGGACTCGGATACCTCGACCGATGCTTCTGCTATGATTACGCCCGGTTCCCCGTCGTTCTCTGTCAAGGCCGTTTCTTCCGCAGAACTGAGTTCCTCCTCGGCAGCCAAAGCGGAAATATCATTGTCAACTGCTTTTTGTTCAGCCTCATCCGTTCCCGAGTAGTCCATGACTGTTGGAGAATCTTCGTACAGGCTTTCGTCCCCGCTTCTCATCTCAGCGCCGGAAGAAGAAGTTTCTTGTTCGACAGCATTTGGCTGTTCGACCATCTCTGCCGGTTCAGCGCTGACGCCCATTTCGAGGACAGTCTCCCCCTGTGCCTCAGTTTCAGACGTTTGCACGTGGTCCCCGATGAAAGCTCCGTCGGCGAGGGGTGAAATATCAGGGGAAGCAACAGGCGATCCTTCCAAAAAGCTGTCCAATTCCTCCATTATTCCCGAGATAGGCGTTTTCTCCTCGTGTACATCTGCAACTTCCATAATTAGAGTCAAGATCAGATCCTTCGCTCGAAACAGGAAGTCTATAATTCGAGCGTCCAATCTGATGGCTCCCCCGCGAACACGATCCAGAAGGTTCTCGACACCGTGCGTGAGGGTGCTCGAACGTTCAAGCCCTATATATTCCGCTGAGCCTTTTATGCAGTGAACCGCACGGAAGATATTATTGAGCAAGTCGGGGGACCCGCCTTCCTTTTCGACCCGCATAAGGCTGCTGTCCATCTCTTCCAATAGTTCACGAGCTTCACTGCTGTAGTCTTGAAGAATTTCGGTGTCAATCATCTTCTTTCCTCTCGGTCGACCTCGGCTCACGAAGTGCAGCCGCAGTGCGCGGTTCCCGGTCCAGCCTGAAGGCCGGCCCGAGATCGCCTATCTTTTACCACCGCGGTCCTTAGCCGTGGGAACGACTTTTCGGCCATCGAATCGTGTCTGATAGAACTCGAATTCCTTCACTACGGAACCGAGCATCTCCAGATCCCTCTTGATAACTTCAATATGTTCCCGGAGTTCCTCTGCGCCCGTCCAGTTGTTGCCCGGATCGAGCGCCTTTTCGATCCTTTCGACTGCGTACGAGGACTTACCCACCGCAGTCCCCGTCAACAGGAGGATTTCCTGGTAGTTCGCCGCCAGATCATTAATGACTTCAGCCAGTTGACCGACCTCGCCATGATCGGTCGACCGGATAATGACACTAAGATTCCCGTTTGAAAGTTCTTTCGTGACCCTGGTCAGTCTGTTAATTGGTCGGAGGATGTTTTGCACGTACAGATAAATCATGGACCCAAAGCAGACGATCATAATTCCCAGAAGCAAGGACATCCGACTCCTGAAGGAGGTAAGAAGATCCGCCTGGGTAAGTGTGGTCACTTTCGGAGCAACCGCAGCATTGCTCTGCCGAACATTTCGGACTGCTGTGATTTCATCGCCGACGTCGAGCACGAGCTTAATCTGCATGATAACCACGACCGCGGCCAGCAAGCAGAATATCAGCAAGACCTTGTGCCGGGCCAATGCGCTTAGCGAAGTCGAAAGCGGTCTCCCATCCGAAGGGGATGGATCACACGGGCTGGGAAACGGTCGTTCTCTGAAGGGTGTAGAGGCCATCGCTCTTATTGCTTGAACTCCATTTCTCGGATCGCTTGCGCTATCGAGAGGTGGTCGGTCTTGTTTATAAACCCTTTTGCCCCCAATTTTTCAGCTTCGGCTTTGTATTTCTCATCGTTGAGAATGGTAAGAAACAGAATTTTGGCGTCCGGATAGTCGTGGAGGATTTCCTTGGCCGCTGTGATTCCGTCCTTGTCCCGCATAGTAATGTCCATGGTCACCAAATCAGGCCTTAGGGTCCTGTACAACTCAACAGCTTCATTGCCGCCTTTTGCTTCGCCGACGACAGAATGGCCCTGAGACTTCAGCTCTTCAACAATCCGTTTCCGCATAAAGCCCGAGTCATCAACCACAAGGACCCGCATGCCCATCTCACACCTCACAACAACCAGCTTCACTCTGCTTTCGTTATATTGCCATGTTTTGGGAACTGCTCCCGACTAACTATGTCCCACTTTCCCGCTCATCCTCGCTCCTTCCGGGAGCATAGGCGCCAACTTAACCCCGCGAATATTCGGTCCCCCCTTTCGTAAAGGGGGGTGAGGGGGCATTTTTGGGTAACCTCTTGAAAATCCCCCTAAATCCCCCTTTAGAAAAGGAGGGCTTTGATGGCCCTTCCCCTCCTGTACCTTTTCAGGAGGAACGAAGTTGCCTTAGTTAGCAACTGTACCTTCCGAGGAAAAGCTCATCCAGTTCCCTTTCTGCCTGGGGACCCGCCCGAAGGGAGGACGGCCTTCGCGACAATTCCCACGCGTTTTTCCGTCACCGCAGACCGACCCGGTTGACTAGATCTCCCGCGTGATTCTGAATTGTTCAACCATCTCACCAAGTTCTTCAGCAACTCTGGCTAGTTCTATCGTAGTTTCCGAAGCTGCCGCGGCGCCTCTTGCGTTCGCGGTCGCAACGTCGGACATTTCAGTCATGATCTGCCGAAGGACTGCAGCACGCTCGGTCTGAAGGCCGGTGAGCTTGGAGATGTTGTCTGCACGTGCTGTAACACCAGTCATTTCCTGCGCAACAACATTGGACGTTTCCACCTCGGTTCCGGCCTTGTCAAGAATGTTCCGGCTGAGAGCTCGAATTTCTGCCATGACGTTTGCAGCCATCTCCCTGCGCTTGGCCTGCTCATCCGTGAGGCCGAGAATATCCTGGGCCAGAGTAGTCAGTCGTCCCATAGCATTCTGGACATTGGTCGCGTCGCCGGTCTGCTGCACAGTTCCTTGAGAAATACCGCCGATGAGTCCGTTGGTTTTGGCAACGGCTTCCTGGATCTGAGCTAGAGCTTCACGGCTGGTGGACGACAAACGCTCTCCTTCCTCAACTCTCTTGTTACTTTCTTTAATGAGATCCGCAATCTCATTGGTTGATTCGGCGGTTCTCTCTGCCAGTTTCCGGACTTCATCGGCAACAACTGCAAAGCCTTTACCGTGTTCGCCGGCTCGGGCAGCTTCGATTGCGGCATTAAGGGCCAGGAGGTTGGTCTGCTCTGCGATTGACTGAATAACGACCATGATGTCGTTAATCTGTTCGGAGCTGTCTGCAATTCCTCGCATACCTTGCACCACCTTCTCGACGGCAAGACCGCCTTCCCGGGCAAATCGGTCGGCAGCTTCAGATTGGCGTGCAGCTTCAGCAGCACTTTGGGCAACTTCGTCAATCGTTTTGGCCATACGGTTGACTGCTTCGGCGGTTTGTTGAGCCGCTGAGAACTGCTCTCCGGCCTTTCCGGCAACTTCTCGCGCGGTGGCGCCCATTGCCTCTACGATGTTCTCACCCTCGCGTGATTGCTGGTCCTGGTCCCCGGCGCTTTTGGCAACACCTTCGATCTCAGACGTCATGGTCTGTAGGGACTGCGAAGTCGTGGTTGCGGTACTGAGGGTGTCCTGAGCGTTACTCGAGACCTCCTGGGCCGTTTCACCCATCGCTGCGACCCGATCGAGCACGTTACGGGCACGCTCGGCCTGGGCTGTAGCATTGACCACGATGTTCTGAGCAGCGTCGGTCACGACAGTTGAAGACTGGCGCACCCTGCCGACACCTTCCAGGACCGTGGAGAACGCTCCCTGGAGACGTTCGAGAAGGCCATTGAACGTTTCCGACGTTGCCCCGATCTCATCCTTTGTCGTAACCGGCGATCGTAAGGTAAGGTCGAGATTCTCACCCACCTGCCCCATTACCTGGGCCATACGGGTAACAGGCCGAGAAATAGATCCAGCGACCAGGATGGCTAAAATGATGACGCCTATGAGCACCAAAACGCCCATGACAGTGTTGTTCCTGATAATCGTAGGAAGGTAACCCAAAATTTCATCCCTCTGCACTCGCACGCCGATTACCCATCCCAACCCGGGAAAGTGTTCGAACCCCTTGGTATAGACCATACCTGCTAAGTCGTAGGTAGTGTTACCAGACTTATCCGGGGGCGAAAAGTAAGCGATATTAGTCTCTCTCTTCTTGATGGCTTCGGCCAATGTGGGCAACTTGATTTGGGAAACTGTCTTCAGGTAAAGATCTCTTCTTGGATGCAGGATAGTCCGCATCTTGCTGTCCACGCCCCAGACCACACCGGTCTTGTACCCCGTGATTTTCTTCATCATGGCCTCAACCGGCGCCCACTTCAGATATGCCAGAACAACGCCCTGAACGTTTTCGCCCACCTTCACCGGTGCTGCGATACCGACGGTATAGCCATCGGAAGCTGGGTCGATCTGTTTCACAAGGGGCAACTGTTGGAAATCAACGAGTTTGAGCTTTCCGCCCTTGGCCCCTAAGAAGCCTTCATTTTTCGAAAAGTCCATCCCCACCAGCGCGGGCGCGCTCGAAGCGATGCAGTTCCCTTTCGAGTCAAGCAGAAAAATGGCCTCGTACGATCCGTAGCGTTTGACCGTCTCTCGCAGCATCTGAGAAGCATCCTCACGGACTTCGGCCACGTCAATGGCTTCTTTGATCGACCGTAAGTCAGCCCAAACCACGACGTCATTGACTCGGTCATTCATCCAGACGTTAATAGACTGAGCGGCAGATCCTGCAATCGTTGTCAACTGGCGGTACGCCGCATTCTGAGCTTCACGGGTGATGGTCCATATACCGATCGCCGCAGAGGCGACCATTGGGACGATAGTTATCAAGAGGAACCAGAACAGAAGTTTGGTCCTAATACTTCTGCCCAGACGTAGTTTACTGAAAATGCTCATGGCCCTTCCTCCTGGGATTCTTGCCGTCAAAAACGTTTGAAACTCTTATCCTTGTCCGCCCTGATTCCCGCACCGCTGTGAAGCCTATGCTTCCGCCGCCGCAGGGATCATTCTGGCCACAGTGTCCAGAGCGGTCTTTTCCTCTAATGAAAGGATCTTTTTGAAATCCAGAACAATGAGAATACCCTCATCGAGATGGACCACTCCGCTGATGTACGCGCTTTGCACCCCGGCGACAATAATATCCGGAGGCGGTGAGATCCTAGAGGCTGGAACAGTTATAACCTTCGCCACTGAATCCACTATGAAGCCGGTCACATTGCCTTCTATCTCTACCACCAAAATTCGAGTTCCGGCTTTTGCTCCGTCAGGTTGAGGCTGGCTCCGTAGCCGAAGCCTCTTTCTGAGGTCCAGGACCGGGATTATATTCCCCCGAAGGTTGATGACGCCCTCCACAAAATCCGGCGTATTCGGGATTTCGGTAATGTTGGACATCATGATGATTTCCTGAACGACAAGGATTTGCACGCCAAATCTCTCCGGCCCGATGGTGAAGCTGATCATTTGAACCGATTCTTCCACCTCCGGGATCCTTCTTCTTGCTTGTTCTCTACCGTTCATTATGATGTCTCCTTGCCAGGCGTCGCGTGCATGTCTAACACAGCCTACTTGATTAACTTTTGGAACTTTTCCACCAAGCCATCAGCCGAAGACTTGTGGTCCACTATGCCTTCCCGCAGAGCTTCTTCAGCCATCCTGGGATCCACACTCGAAACCGGATCTTGAACCATCGTGGTTCCGCGGGCATGTTTCACGGCTCTCAATCCCTCAATGCCACGATAAGGCCCGCCTGACAGAAGCACCGCCAGGAGATTCTCGCCCATGATCTTCGACGCTGAGACGAGGAAGTTGTCGAGCGCATCAGAGCGAGGGGAATCCGAAGGAATTGTCAGGACGGGCCTGCCGGATTCGTTGATTAAACTTAGCGGAACAGTAGCCGGATGAATGTAACAAACGCCGTCAACCAGGGGCAAGCCGGATTCGATTGGCCTCACCTCAAGTTTGCTCCGTCTCGCCAGATAATCGACAAAAGCGCCAATGGCTTCCTGTTGCATGTCGTGCATGACAACAATACCTGTCGGCAACTCGTTCGGAATAAGCGGGATGATCCGGATTAGGTCTGTACAGCCGCCGGTGGATGAGCCAAATACCGACAGAAACTTGCTTGGAGCGGATTTGTCAGGAACTCCCTGGGGCGAATTGACAGGGGAAGGTATCTTTATCCGCCGAATTCGATTGAATTTGATGTCACAAGCTTCCTTGACACGGGTGACCAGATCGTCTGCTCGCCCATCGACGCGCCAGTTGTTCTGAGGTTTCCGGAGAAAGTCCACCCCGCCAAGGCATAAGAGATCAAATGGGTTTGCTCCGACCCCACCGACAAATCCGCTGAATATTACCACGGGACAGGGGCTTCTGATCATTATATGCATTAGAGTGGTGCTGCCCTTCATCACGGGCATGTCCCAGTCCAGGAGGATAAGGTCGGGCTTCAGCTCGTCGATTTTCTCCAAGGCCTCCTGGCCGTTAGTAGCATATCCTGCGACCATTAGACCGGGATCCGATTGAAGCACTTCCTGAACGATCTTCCGTATGAAACGGGAGTCGTCAACTATCATAATTCTCTTTGCAGATGCGGGTTGCGCACGGACCATGGGGTCTCGGGAAGACACTAGATTCAGGACCTTGCCATTTCCGGGCGCCTCAAATTGAAGGGCTTCGCCCATTGGCGGAGGAACCGGCTCCAACGCATGACGAATCTCGTCTCGCTGACGAATCCCCTCCATCAACAGACTTTGCCAATCTATAAATACGGTCTGCTTGGGTACAGCGAAAACAACCTGTGAGAGGAATTCACCGGACTCCCATCCCAGGATCTCGTAAAATGCTTCAACCCCGGTGATCGAACCGCATTCTGCATGCACGATTCCTCCGTCGTGAACATAGATAGAGCCTCGGTTTCCGTCGCTGTAAATCCTAAGCAGCGTGCTGTCTTTCCGATAGCAGAGCATCTGAATTACATCTTCCAGCCTAATTCCAACCACCCGGCCCTTGAACCCCTGCTCGGGCCGGAGCATATTGAAGAGTAATTCCGCCATCTTTTCGTGAGAGAAGGGCTTGCTTATGAAATTTGCGCAACCCATGGCAAGCGCGGTGACTTCGTCACCTGTCAACTCTTTCTCTGCGACCATCACCACCGGGACGGGGAGTTCCATCCGGCGGGACTCACGTAGTAATTCCAAGCCATCAAGCTTTCCTGGACGATGATGATCCAAAACCACCAGGTCGGCAGGCTCGCGGCGCAGCATGTCGATAGCAGCGGTTACGGATCTTGCGGACAAAACAATGTATCGGGGCCCCAACTCCGCAAAATAGGCTTCGACAAATCCATGGAGGACCTCTTCATCTTCCACGACAAGGATCCTACTTTCCGACAACGGCGGCTCCTTTAGACCTTTGTTCCTCTTACGACTCAAAACCGCGTGGTTTTGGATGGCCGTTTCACTTGGTGGCAGATCGGGCGCCAGGGGCTTTGATTCGACTGCCATATTCGATCCGAATATCATGATTACCCGGCTAATCAGTGTGCTAGGTTCGGCCTTTCATCAGGTCAAGAAAGACGTTGGTGGATATTCGAACGTTTTTTTCAGGCGGATCAGGTTCGTTAACATCGGTGTGGGATGCATTCTTCCATGAGAGAATCTCGAAGAACGCTTCGTCGCCCTGGCGATCATCTGTCTCAACGCGGTAGATTTCTCCCTCTTTGATGAATATGAATCCACGCAGGCGGCCTTTTTTCACGTCGATTTTCCTGGACTCTCCGCTGGAAACTATCAACCTGACGGTTGTAAAGAGGTCGTATCCTGAAAAGTCCATGACCTCCGCGAGATCCTCGGGGTGTTTGCTCTCTGAAACGTCCTCCGAGTTTACATTCGTGCGATAGGTATCCGTGACTTCACCTCGCCGCTGTTTACGCCCTTCTCAGAAACCTTACCCCTGCGCAGGCACATTACTCGCCGGCAGCATCAAGAAGCGAATCTCCTCGATACAGCCCGCCCTTTGCCGTCAAACAACTGTTGCACCGGCGGCGAATTAAGTGCCAATGCACTTGCGGCAAATCAGTTCTGGTCTCAGTTAAGGTTTCTAGTCTTTCGTTTTTGACTATATCACACGCAACTCCTCGTAATCAAGAACAATTGACTAAGGTCGATAACCATTCGGTTAAGTGAAGAGAAACGGATTCACCATACACTGACATTGCCGCGGCTTGAGTGCTTGTAGCAACAAGTCGCCGGAGTGAAAATGTGAACTGAGGGCAGGTGGAAATTGATTTGGGCAATCGCCGTAGCTCATCGGAAATGTTCAAAACTTTGAGCAGCGCTCACCTTTGCACTTTTCAGGAGGGAGTCGAGGATTAACACTGGAGTAAATCGCTACTTGCGGAGAATCGGGCCACCGGTCGGGTGATTCCTGAGCGGCGACGTGCCCTTTAAGAATCGACGCGCACCTAAACTGAGCCCTACAAGATTAGAACTAGAAGATAAGCCGGCCTTCCATCTCTTTTCGACGAAGCGCCCCCAAGCAGGCTTTCTATACGCCCACGGTATTACTCTTGCATGATTCGAATGAATTGAATCGCAGCCTCTCCACGAGATGCCGGCAGCGGCCATCTTCGCGTTCGCTGTCACTTTGTTCAGCCATGCCAAACGTGTGCCATGGCGTCTCAACAGTACCAGGCTGTCATGAGGAGCCGGTTTATCGAAGCTCACCCCTCGGCTCACGAACCCCTTGGGAAGAACAAAAGCCGGTTGGCAACCGGCATTTAATGTGTCTTTCTCAGAAGGATAAACGTACCAGGCACGCAGTGAGCGATCACCGTAAAGCATTCTGACCATGTCCCTTAGGCCGGCCCAACCGCGTACAACCACCGCCCGTTCGTGATACGACTCTAAGTCAAAAAATACAAAGTTTGTCTTTGGTTTGACCCCCGGTACCCGGCTGATGAGGCTCCTCAACAGATCATTCCTGTCATGGGCGGCTTCTTTCCAGTCCACACTGAGACCCGCATGAAAAAGAACCATGAAACCAATACATGTAACCGCGGCGGAATTAGCCAGCAGCTTGGCTTTTCTAGCCTGCCAACAGGTCACCAGAGTCCCCATGAGTATTGCGAGCCCATAGGATGCAGAGGAATAGATACGGCCGGCCTCATGAAAATTGAACCAGGCGCTGCCTGAGTCTTTAATTATTCCCCATTTAGCCAGAACCGTATTGATCAGCGTTGGAGACTCGCTGCCGTATCCCGCGAGCTGATAAGGGAGCATTCCGAAAAACAGAATCCCGATACCGATTACGATCAAATAAAATAGATCGCTGCGATTTCCTCCAGTATTTGCCTCCGCAGCTTTCTCGGCACGTTCAGATCCCCGAACAGCCAAAAATACCAGCCCGGCCACGCTTAAGGTCACCGCCATAGCCAAAACCCAAATATCAAGTTTGCCTGGAAATGTATTGAAAGGAGCAGCAAGGTATAAGGGCAGAAGGGCCAAATAGCCCCACACCAGGGCTGGCGATGGGAGAATATCGGTTCGTTGGACAACTCCGCCGTTCAAAAGGAAGAACCTTACTGCCAAAGCAGTCACGAACGCAACCATCACACCAACGGTTATTCGCGAAACAAAGCTTTTGTCCGATCGTTTTACATAGCGCCTATGGATCGGCCAAACGAGCAAAGGGACAATGAATACCAAAAATCCCTCGGCCTCATACGTGAGAAACGACAGGAGATAAAGGAGAATCGGTGCGATCAATCCCGTCCATGATTGCGAGCGTTCTGTCCATCTCTGGAATGTCAAAACCGCGGCCCAAAAGAACAAGGCACTGAGCCTGGAATTATCTGTGAAGACGACGTAGGTCAGTGACGATACCATGGGAAGAAAGAATGCAAACAGTACCGACAACACGATCAGTAAACGGCGTTCGGGGAATGCTTTGGAAAGGCACGCGCCCATCAGCGCGCAAGATCCGGCCAGGAGCAGCAAAGAAAACAGATGAAAGGCAATGCTGTTGAAGCTAAAGATCTCGAACATGCCCATCCAATATACGCCTTCCAGCGGGCGCAGAAATTCCTTGGCATAACTCCAGATAGATCCGGGAAACTGGTGCCAGTAAGACCAACTTAGTATCGTCCAGTCGTCTCCTTCGAACCCTATGTCCCCGGTCAAGGCAGTGAGGGTGACGGAGTAAATGACGAGGCATGCGGTAAGAAGCAGCAACAGTCGAATATTTGAAGTGGCTGAATCGTCAAATCCCGGGTTTCTCAATTTGTGCTCCGCAAAATACCAAACTCTAAATATAGACAGACATGATCATTATCAAAGCCAGGATCGCAAGAAAAGAAATTATTTGCCCGGCACGTGAACATTCGCTTTCGCTCCAGAAAAGATAGTAATTGCGAGCGAAGCGGAGAATTCTTTTCCCTTAAACGACGCTTAGATTGCTTCGTCGTTTCACTCTTCGCAATGACAAAGGACAGAAGACCCCCGCCTAAGAGAATGCTTGCCTTGGCACAGAGGCCGACGGGGACTTGACCGCCGGATGTCGTTTTGATAGCGTCTCACAACAATAGTTGCACCGAAATGGCGCAATATCAAGCCGATGGTCCGGGGCTCCGTTAGTATTGCGAGATATTCTGATGTCCGGCGATACAGTCATCAAAATAGATGGTCTCTGGAAGCGCTATGGTTTGCCGATTCCTGACGTTTTTGGAAAAGTGCGAAGCTTTCTGGGAAATTCAAAGTCTGCCCCACGCAATGGCGATGCCCGTGACTGGGCGCTCAGGGATCTTAACCTTGAGGTCCGCCGGGGCGAAACCCTCGGCATTGTGGGGCGCAATGGCGCAGGAAAGAGCACGCTCCTTAAAGTGCTTGCCGGAGTCACAGCGCCTACTAAAGGCAGAGTGGAGATTCACGGTAGGATCTTCCCCATGATAGAGCTGAACGCAGGCTTGAACAAAGAGCTGACCGGCCGGGAAAATGTGCGCCTCCTGGGTGCTGTGATGGGCATGACTCGCCGAGAGATCGAATCTCGTCTGCCGGAAATAGAGGGTTATACCGATCTCGGAGAGTGGTTTGACAAGCCCGTGAGAATGTACTCCAGCGGAATGTTGAGCCGGCTGGGCTTCGGTGTTGCCGTGAACGTTGAGAGCGATGTGATTCTTATTGATGAAACCTTTGCCGTGGGAGACCTAAAATTCCAGAACAAAAGCATGGCCAGGATTAAAGAAATGCGGGAGAGCGGGGTCACGGTATTGCTGGTGAGCCACGGCCTCGAAACCCTGCAATTTGTAGCACGACGCGGCCTATTTTTGGAAGAGGGCCGACTATTGGCCGAAGGTACCGCCCTGGACGCGATCAATGCCTACGAGAAGGCTGTATTTCGTGCAGACCCAGGGCAATCGGAAATCCGTGCTAGAAGTCGAATTTCAACCCAAGAGGTTAATATTTACAACGCAAGGCTATATGATGCAGACGGTCGGACACTTAATGAGATTGTGGCTGACACACCGTTCGGGATAGAGGTCGATTTGCGCCTTAACCAAATCCTGGAGCGACCCATGTTTTCCATGGGGATTCACAATGATGCCGGAGTGCTCTGCAAGTGGAACATTTCCTTGGAGGACGGCCTTTCGGTACCCGGTTTGCGCGATCGCTTTCTAGTTAGAGCATGGTATCCCGAAAATCACTTGATGAAAGGTCTTTATGAAGTCCATTTTGCCGCGAGGGATGGTGCTTCATTTGAGACGCTCGAACGTGTTGCGGGACTTCTGAAGTTTACCGTGAAAGGTCCTGCAGGCGCGAAAGGGATTGTTTCCGGGCCTTGCCTGTGGACCGTTTCGCCGCAGTCCTTAAACTGTAAATCTTGATGCAGCGTCCGCCGATCGGACAAACAGAGCATAATTATGGAACTTGTTATAGACGACCGGGCTTACAATGTTCAAGTGACTCGAAATGTCTCTCTTCCGCCGGATGCGCCCCGTTTGGCCGTGATTTCGCGACAACAAAACAAGACTGCAACAAATTTGATGCGTGTTTGTATTGATGCGGTCCGCTATTTCACTTCCGAGCCTCACGAATTATGGGTGATTGACAACAATTCTCCCTTGCAGAATGTTCAATGGCTCTCGGACCAGCCAGACATCAATATCGCCCTGAATCGGACCGAACCTCTGCCACCGCACGCGAGAAACGGCTTCAATGTTGCAACCGATCCGGACTCGCAATTAACCTGGGATAGTTACGCAAATGCCATAGGACTGGAAATTGGGATAAGACTGATCGACCCAAGATCGAATTATCTCATGTGCATGCACATGGATACCATGCCCTGCAAAGCAGGATGGCTGTCTTACTTGAGATCAAAGATCAAGAACAAGGTGGGTGCGGCCGGCGTGCGCATGGACAGAACACGGACCCCGGACGGGGTCCTGCACGTTTTGGGATACATGGTGGATTTTCAGTTGTTTAAGAAGCTCCAATTAGACTTCTTGCCGGACTTGCCCCGACTGGACGTGGGCGACCGGGTAACCGTGCGTTTACGACAGGAAGGATACGACGTATTTGCCTGTCCAAACACACTTTGGGATCCGCCCGTCGCCGAGAAGATACCGTCATCTTCGCCGTTAAAGGATTTTCGGGTCGATAGAGCTTTAGACGAGGAGGGCAACGTGATTTTTCTTCACCTTGGTAGAGGTGTGAGAAAATCTCTCGGCGTGCATACTCGGGGAACTCTGGCCGACGAATGGCTTAGAATTGCGTATCAACACCTTCTGATTTAGCTGTGCGGGAAGGAGCCGGGCGTGCCGTGCCCTCGCTGGAAGAATGTGGAGGGCCGTTGGCCTATAATACCTTGGAACAAGAAAGACTCATACCAGGTCACTTCAAGCAAGTGACCCCATGTTTCTGGTGGGGCAGGCATCCTGCCTGCCGTCATGCCGGCGTACACCGGCATCCAGACTGGCCCCCGGATCAGGGTCCGGGGTGACGAATGGCCGGCAGTCCCGCGCGGGACTGCCCCACCATACCTTGTCTAAGATGTCACTTGTTTAGCTGCGCATTGAGTATCTTCTCAATAACCCCGGGCAAGAATGTCCCGAGTCAGGTTGCGGCCCCAGTAATTTCAAATAGATAAAAGCACAGGATACGAATCCTGCCCGGACTTATTGAGAAGTTACCGCATTGATGTCATGCTCAAATTCAATGAGTATTCGGCCATGAAGCATTACCGACGGATAGTGGCATTTGCATTGGCTGCTTTTTTGCTGGCGCCTGCGGCCGGCTTCGGCTCGGAGTCGCCTGCTCCCGGGGCTATTCTGATCGTGCAGGGAAAGGTCCTGGATTCAGCGGGGATGCCCTTGTCAGATGCAAGCGTTCTCCCGTATCTCAACGGCAAGCTCTATATGCCTACCGTTAAAGAGGCTGATCTACGGAAGGACCACTCCACGGGCCGAAACGGTCTGTTTATGTTTGAGATACCGGCCTCTCCGGGAAAGATCCAAAATGGGCAATGGTCACTAAAGATCACCAGGACCGGGTTCAGGCCGTCCCGAGAAATTCCGCTCAAGATCCTCGATGAAGGGAAGGACAAGACCGGCATCCAGCGGTTGGTCGCCACTACCACGGTGAAGCTGAATCGATTCCGGGGGACTCCCTTCTTGATTGCCTTGATAGTATTCATCGCGGTCTATGTGATGATCGCCTTCGAGATTGTGCACCGGACTATGGCCGCACTCCTGGGCGCCGTGACGCTTCTGCTTATCACCCACACTTTCGGGCACTTCAATCACGCCTACAAGGTGCTCACGTACGAGCAGGCCCTTCATGCTGTGGACTGGAATGTCATCTTTCTTTTGATGGGAATGATGATTATCGTCGGTGTGTTGAAGGTGTCGGGAGTCTTTGAGTGGCTCGCGTACAAATCATTTCAGGTGGCGGGCGGCCGGATCTTCGTGCTCGCATCCGCTCTTTGTTTGGTTACGGCCATTGTCAGCGCGTTTCTCGACAATGTCACTACCATGTTGTTGTTGACATCTGTCACGATGGAATTGGCGCTGGTCTTGGGGGTCTCCCCCTTTGTGTTTCTCGTTCCCGAGATAGTCGCGTCGAACTTCGGCGGTGCGGCCACTCTAATTGGGGATCCGCCTAACATCATGATCGGTTCCTTCGCGGGCTTGACTTTCAATGACTTCTTAATCCACCTGACCCCTGTGGTTATAGCCGTGGCCGCAGTACAAATTGTCTACAACAAATGGTACTACGGAGCGGATTATTACAAGGCGAAGGTCAAAGACGTCCCTGGTATGGTCTCCTTTCTCAGGGAGAAGTACAGCATTACGGATCGAAAGGTCCTGATCATAGGCGGAACGGTCCTCATCGGCGTTATCCTGATGTTCATCTTGCACGGTATTTTCTATATGGAGGTCAGTGTTGCAGCGCTGTTCGGGGCCGCGGCGATCATCCTACTCAATAGAATGGATATCGTAGAACTGCTCGAAAAAGAGGTTGAATGGCCCACTCTTGTATTTTTTATCATGCTGTTCATGGTGGTGGGCGCTGCCGAACAGACAGGGATCCTTCAAGCTGTTGCGGACCGGATAGTTAAAGTGTGCGGGGGAAATCTCACTGCGGCGGTGCTGGTAATCCTGTGGGTATCGGGCTTGGGTTCAGCGATAGTGGACAACATTCCGTACACGGCCACCATGCTTCCCGTAATATTTTTCCTGAATAAGACCATCCCAGGCGCCGACTCTGGCGTCCTCTGGTGGGCTCTTGCCTTAGGGGCGTGTTTCGGCGGGAACGGCACAATCATTGGGGCCTCGGCAAACGTGGTAACAGCGGGCATTGCAGAGAAAGCGGGGTACAAAATATCCTTCTACGAATTTATGAAGCAGGCTGCGCCTATCACCGTTATCAGCCTGATAATCTCTTCGGCCTATCTGCTGATTTTCTACTAGCGTTAGCGCTCCGGCGCACGACGCGGAAAGGAGCGAAACATGCCTCATTCGATGCCGGCTTCGAAACTAATGATTGACCGCAATGAATGGGCGATATTCAGGGCTAACTCTGATGTCCGCACCGCCATCAAAATCCTGAGAATTGTCACAGAAGACGAAAAGTTGGAACATGGGCATTCAACTCCTCTGGTACTGGATGAAAACAACAATCTCCTTGGCTTTGTGCGGCTAACCGATTTGCTGAAGGAGGTGAGGCACCTCTGCGACAAAGAAGATCAACCTTGCGAACTGGACAAAGCCGTGAGACCAGTGAAAGAACTGGTGATACCATTCAAAGGGTCCGTGACGGAAGAAGACAGTATTCTCAAGGCCCTCGATATAATGATAGATCATGGCGTATCGCTCGTACCGGTGCTGAAAGACGGCAAGCTGAAGGGTATCGTCAAACTTGCCGACATATTCAATACCGTTGCCGCCTTGTTATTTGACGAAGAGGATCCGGAAGAGAGGCACGCGATGCTCCGAGATCACAACTTGTAGCCGCGTTGCAGACCGGTTCAAAAAACTTGGATATTCAGTCGTAATGTTTGGGCGTTCGACTCAGTTCCCCTTCTTCGCTGCTTGCTCTTTGCTTTGCCTCCAGGAGTGCCACTCGCATCTCGTTTTGCACGAAGAGCAGGCCCAATCTGTTATCCCGTTGCGATTGCATGGACATCTGGCGTAACATGCATCCAGGTCAAAGCGTCCCGGTTGTGCGGGGTCCGCTGCTACATTGTCGCCGGGCACGTTAATCAGCAACAAAGTGCTCAAAAAAAAGATTACTACGACCATACGATTCACCATTGTGACCTCCTCTGTCCAAACCGGATTGAACCGGCGGACCTATGATGTCGTGAGCCTTCGCCCGTTGGCTTACGATTGAACCCATGTTCAGGAACTATAGGGTTCTCGAAAGTGATCATGATTAATTAGTGGGTGCCACTGCTGGCCTGTCCAGCAGTGCAGTTCCATTTCGAGAATACTTTTGAGAATCACTATGACGCATACGATGAAGCATTGCCTCGAAACGCGGGTCCTGCCGGAGTGACACGAGTCCCGTGTCTCGTTCCAACTTGTACGCGTCGAGGCGTCCATTGCGCGCCGCTGCTTCGAGCACCGCAAATGCCTCATCCTTTCGTTGAGCAAGAGCGTAGACTGTAGCCAGGTCATAAACGTACCGGGGGTTCGCGGGCTCTTTCCGGCGAGCGTCAAGCAACCACTTAATCCCTTCCGCGGGCCTTCCGGAAGCAGCAAGCGCCAAGCCGTACGTATCCAAGAGTGCAGGATCGTCAGGACTCTTCTGCAGGCCGATCTTCGCCATGTCGATCGCGTCGAGCTGTACGACCGGATCCGAGGTAAATCAGTGCGAGTTTGGAATATATCCCGGGTATCTTTTCCCCGCGGTCCATCAGGTCACGCAAGATAATTTCCGCCTCGTCGTTCCGCCCCGCCATGTAGTATGCGATCGCTAGATCCGTAACTCATGGTCGGATCATTAGCCGACAGTTTGACGGCCTTTTCGGATTCCTCGACTGCCCGTTCGTAGTCCCCGTCATCCAAAAGGAAGCTTGCGAGCATCGAGTGCACTCCGGGATTTGAGTCCATGTGTTTCGCCGCTCTAAGCAGGGCGGCCCGGGCTTCGTCCTTTTTCCCGGCCCAATACAGGGTCTTGGCCAAATTCCAGTCTCGCATGGCGAAAAACTTTGGATCGAGGCTGACCATTACCCGCTCATAGATCGCATCTTTATCCCGCCGGCTCAGGTTTCTGGACGGCCGGACGAGCCCCAACCTTACCATCTCTTGCAGAATAGCTTCTGCCAGTCTCTGGTGGCCCTCTATCCTGGGGTGGACGTGATCGAGGAACATCTCATTCCCCGGGATAGTGGACCAGCCTCCTTTGCTGTTCGACATCTCGGAGAGAACGTTGGGGAAGCGTATGTAAGCTGCCGCGTCTCTGGCGTTTCTATCGAGCGCTTCAAGAATCGAGGTGGTAGCCCTCAAGGGGCAAACGTCGAGATCTTTCGCTCGAATGAAGCTTTTCAATCGCGTCTTCGGAACGCCCTAGCCCCAGAAGGGCCTTTCCGGTCAAGTAGTGGGCCATCGAGCACAAAGGATCGACTTCAGCGCATTCCGAGAGAAGTTCGAGGGCCTTTTTGAACTGTCTCTGCTCAATCGAGCGAGCCGCTTCAACGACGGTTTTCTCCACTCTGGCTTTTGTTCGTGCATCGAGGCCAGGGCTATGCTCGGACTTGAACGGAGAGAAGTCTTTAAGATTGGAGGCCGGCTCCACAAAGATTATCGGCACGCCGGCTTGTTCGCACATCCGAATCATCCTGCCCAAATTGTAAGAAAAATGCTGAACCACACCTCGCGAAAATTCCTTGTCCCGGTGGTAGAGATCCAGCCCCGCGCTCTGGTCGAGAATCGTAGTGAGATCGTCCCGCAGCACGGTTTTAGAGGGATGCCTGAATCGGGGATTTGGCCCGACCGACTTGTTCGGTGCCGGACCTGAGATTTCAGACTTGTCCACCTCACTCCGGCTGAGTCTGAGCCGAGCCAGCGGCTTCAACAAAAGTTCAAGACCTCGGTAGGTGTGAAACTGCTCCAGAGCCGATCTAAGCGTTACCAAGGCACGGCCCTGAGTCACAAGCCCTGAATATGTACGCCTTTCCAGGAATTCATTCTCTCCGTTATAGACAATGACCAGATCCGGCTTAAAGTCCAACGTTTCCTTGATCAGCGGAACGATTCGATACGAAGCGTAAGAGATGCCCCCCGCATTGATCACCTGGAAGTCCCTACCGGGTGCGGAAGCTGCCAAAAGTTCCCCGAGCCATCTCGGATAGGCCGTCCTCCCATCGAAAGGATGTCCGTAAGTCGTCGAACCGCCGAAGCAGAAAATCCTGAAGGTGCCAGGCCTTTTTTGAACAGGGAAGGAAACCTGATTGAAATACTTCAGCTTTTTGATGGCAGTGGATGCCTTCCCATCCTTAACCAGGAAAAGAGGCTGAAGAGCCGAGAATCCGACGTATGGGTCTCCTTTATCAGGTACGTTTGGAATGCCGGCAATCCTGAGGCCGACTTCCAAAGTGCCGAAGAAAGCAGTGCAAACGATTAGGCCTATTATGAGATCTCGGAAGAAACCGCGTCGCGGCAGGCCAGGGGAATCTGGCGCGGCCTGAGGATTTCTTACTTGATTCTCCACGCGTTCGGCCGCGTGCCGAGATTTGCCTTTTTTTCCTCGCTTGCCCATGAATGCCTTAATCAGGAGGTCCGTTCGGATACCGCGCGCCCCAGGATTCCCAAGGAAACGGCCTCTTATTAATTTGACATCATGCCATTTGTCAATATAATTTGTTATGTAACTGTATCCTTTCAGTTATCATGAGTCAGCGATCCGTTCCAACCGGTGTCATTGCGAGTCCCGCGGAACGCGGGAAAGCAATCTCTTCCTTTGAACCCCACTTGGATTGCCAGTGGGACGGGCATCCTGCCCGTCGTCCATAATAGACAGGCAAGATGCCTGTCCCACTATTTGCTCCCTGCAATGACAATTTCCCGTCCGTAAGTGAATGGTAACAGGCCACTGTCATCATTAACTTATACCCTGAACTGCCTGTTCCTTGTCATTGCGAGGATCGAAGTCCCATCGGCACTAACTTAAGTGCATTTCGTTACCTCTGAAGAGGTCCCAGGCCATCAAAGTCATCCTTTTGCAAAGGGGATTTAGCGCATAGGCGTTAAAATAAGCTTCAAGTCCTCTTCGTCCCGGAGGGGCTCACAGAGGACAGGCTCGTTATTTTAACGCCTTGTATATGGGAATTAGGGGATTTTCAATGGGTTATCTCAAAATTCCCCCTTACAAAAAGGGGGAACCCCGCGTTTTGGCGGGTTAAGTTAGCCCCTATGGAATCGAAGTCCTGGGGTGGTAGTCACGAGAATTGGTCCGGCTACTGATACGATGAATCTAACGTAATAAGTCTTTCTACCTTCAGAAAGATGTCGCGGTCGGCCTGGAGTTCTCGAACGCGAAGTACATCCTGGAGCTTGGCCACTTGCTTGATCATTTGATCTAATGGCCGCTCTGCATCGATAAGAAGCCAGATCCGACTCTGCTTCCCCCCGCCACTTGCGACTGGCAAACACAGGATTCCTTCCACATTGAAGGCGCGTCGCGAGAGTAGACCGCATACGTGGGACATCACCCCGGGATGATTGTTCACGACGAGTTCCAGCACTGCGTAAGGGCTTCCGATGTGAATAATCGTATTGCGTTTCACGAGATGGCGCAGGCACTGGATTCACCTCCAATCATGATTTTGTTGGGCGCTCCCGGAGGAACCATGGGATAGACTTTTGCGCTTCTCCTGATCGGTGTGCGTATGAGACAAGGCCCTGGTTCTTCAAGGGCTCGGGCGAGCGCCGCCGTTGGGCTCGGCGGTTGCGCCCAAATCAAGGGCTCGCATGCCGAAGCCTTCGGCAATCTTGATGAAGTCGGCCTGGAATCGGTACGTGCATGCATAGGTGCGCCCGCCATAGAACAGATCCTGCTGTTGATGCACGAGTCCCAGCGAAATGGTTGTCCATAAGGATTACAGCTGATGTTGACATCTTGCTCGGCAGCAGTAGCCAATTCCTGAATGTTCATCATCAAGCTGCCGTCACCGGTGAAACAGACCACTTTTTGATCTGGGCGGATCAGAGCCGCTCCGATTGCCGCGGGCACACCGAAGCCCATTGTCCCGAGCCCACCGGAAGTAAGCCACTGGCGAGGACGACGAAAGGGGTACGTTTGCGCAGTCCACATCTGATGCTGGCCTACGTCAGTGGTCACGATTGCTTCCTCGTCGAGAAGTTCGGCTGTTCGACGAATCAGGACATGAGGGTTGTAAAGGTCGTTCCCAGCATCCTGACCGGACGGCGGATATTTTCCCCTTAAATCGGAAACCAACTCCAGCCAGTCGACCCTGGGATTTTCCTCGACCATTGGGAGAAGGGCTTCGAGAACTTCGGCAACATCGCCGACTATTCCGACGTGAGCCGGCTTGATCTTGTCGATTTCGCTTCTGTCGATGTCGATATGGATGATATTTGCGTCCTCGCAGAAATGAGAAGGGTTGCCCGTGGCGCGGTCGTCAAAGCGCACACCGGCCGCTATCAACAGATCGCATTGGTCCAAAGCCATATTCGTGTAACGGGCAGCATGCATCCCCAGCATACCAATTGACCTGGGATGGTCCATTGGCACGGCACCCAATCCCATCAACGTCATGGTGACCGGAATTGAGCACTTTTCGGCCAATCGAGCCGCCAGGGGTCCTGCCTCGGAATGGATCACTCCTCCGCCCAGGTAGAGGATCGGTCGATGAGCTGCATTGATAAGCTTTGCGGCTCTTCGGACATCTGCACGGCAAAAACTCGGCGGAGGGTCGGGACGTCCGGGTTCGGGCCATTTCTCGAATTCCACGCATTCAGTCTGGACGTCTTTCGGAAGGTCGATTAATACGGGCCCGGGGCGTCCCGACGCGGCAATGCGAAAGGCTTCAGGAATGATTTCAAGTAAATCTGAGGCCGAACTCACGAGGAAGTTGTGTTTCGTGATAGGGATGCTCAGGCCGTAAGAATCGACCTCCTGAAAGGCATCGGTTCCGATCATGGATCGCGGCACCTGACCCGTGATACAGATGAGCGGGATGGAATCAAGTTTTGCATCGGCAATTGCCGTCAGGATATTGGTGACTCCAGGCCCTGATGTGGTGAAACACGTTTGCGGCCTGCCACTGACGCGTGCCATGCCTTGAGCGATAAAGCCGGCTGCCTGTTCGTGCCTGGCCAGGACGTGACGGATCTTCGTGCTTTGCGCCAGGGCGTCATAAAGCGGCAAGTTGGCCCCTCCGGGAATGCCGGGTATTATGCGTATGCCCTGCCGTTCAAGTAAATGAATGGTGATCTCTGCGCCGGTCATCTTCGCCATGAACGTAGTCTCCTTTCGCTACTGTCTTTCGTTCCTGTCCGGCCGGCATGAGGTGGGGCACTTCAAAAAAACAACCCCTGCCGGTGCCTTGCGCCGACAGGGGTTTGTTTCATGCTTTTCTGTAGAGGCAGATCCCGCTACGGCGCACCGGCGTCAAGGACGCGAACGACAACCACGCCGCTAAGAAGGAGATTGCGGGCAGACCCAAGGCCCTTGGTGGTGTTGCCGTGACGGTTCATAGCGCTATCCAACCTCGGTTCGATTACCGATTAGTTGAACGGAGCTTACTGTGGACCACCAGTCTTGTCAAGACTGCACACGAGAACATGCTGCAATTTTTGTGTAGTGGGTCAGTTTCAATTTTTCTCCTCTTGAAATTCGTACACGCTCGCGTTATTGTATGTGCATGAGCGATCAAGAACGAAAAACAAGGAAGAAGCGGCCGCGGGATCTGAATCTTCTTGCAAAATCTATCCTTGAAGAGGCTATCGCAGAAAATACCGCCTCACCTGAAGAAGAGCAGGACACTAAAAACCCTAATGCGGTGGCTTTAGGCCGTCTCGGAGGACTAAAGGGTGGAAAGGCGCGGGCCAAGAGACTAACGCCCGAAGAACGCAGCGAAATTGCCCGAATTGCTGCGCAGGCTCGATGGAAGAAATCTGATCGCTAACTCGCTTTCTTTATTTCATCTGGAGCATTCTTTCGCTCCTCAATGTCCTCAGTAAAATCCATCGGGATTTGAATCGGCATTTCATTTGGATTTATGCTGTTCCAGTGGTCTGCATCCAGAGTGAGTTGCAAGCCATCACCGACCATCTGCTCACGTCGAGCTATAAGGCTTTTGAGCATAGGTTTTCGTGGAGCCTCGTCAATGTCGATCCAAAGATGAAGTTGCGTGCTGCCCTGTGTGACTGAAATTGCGTGGTATCCACGGTACGGTTGGCCTGTATTCTTGTCGTGCCTAATTTCTTCACGAGCTGCTTTAGCGAATTCTTTTGCAAGACGCTCTAGCGGGGATTCAGGGACCGGCATCCGCCATCCTTTATCTCGTGCGAATTTGGCAACCTCCTTCATTTCCACTTCTATCTTGCCTGTTTCTTCCCTGTACCAGCGGATCATCCGATGCATTTCCTGCTTCTTGGTTATCACTGTTCCCTCCTTATAGATCAACCGGGGCCACATCTCCCCAGCCATCAACGATTGCGCTTGGCGCTATGATATGACGAATTTTGACCAGGTATTGCCGGAAACGATCGTACCTGCCAGTCCGGTGTTGTAGTTGTCCCGCGATCAAACCAGGATGTATTTGCAGAGTCCGCGCTAAACCAAGGAATCCCCAGCCTGGAACAAAGGCGCTGCATCAATTAGGGCCGCCTCTAATTCCTTAATCGAGTCCTCATTTAATTTTCGGAGACTTATTAGTCCGACGGCATGTTGCGGCGGTATGTGAAGCGTTGCCATTATCTGACCTGTCCTAACGCGGTTATTGTCTAGCTGTACAAGAGTGTACCACCCAAATATTCACGCGAAGTCCCAGCTATCCGACACTTACGGCTTTGGACTCGCCAGTCAAATTTCTGTTTCCTGAAGGAATAAAACACACTAGACAAATAAAAGTCCTTGATGCAAGCGCGCCCGTGTGTGAATGGGTTATTTTTTTACTCCGCACCTCTCAAAACATAATAAACGCGCGCTATTCGCCTGTCAAGTTAAAGTGAATCGCGCGATCGCAGTTTAATAGACTGGTTTCGCGTATTGTTTCTTGTGAGTTGTCCATTAATTTCGCCAATTCATTGACCTTTGGCACGCTTTTTGTTAAGAGTTTTTACCCACTAATCGGGGGGCTGCGTTCAGGGGCAATCTTTTGCGGATTATTTGTCAAGTGAAGAATTCCGTTCCGAGAATTTCAAACTGACCCACTACCAATTTTTGTGTATCTTGGCGCTGCGAGTTGTAGTATTATAAAATTATTCTTACACTATCTTGACTCCGGACGCTTTTTGACGGCCTTTTTGAGAGGATATCGACCTTTATGGCAAACAAAACGGTAATAAATGCGGCTGAAGTGATGAGAGACATCCGTGGAGGCATGTCCAGCCAAGACATTATGAAGAAGTACAACCTGAGCCCCAAAGGGCTGCAAAGCTTATTCAATAAACTGGTTAACGCAGGTGTCCTAAACCAGTCGGAGCTCCCACGGTCATCCAACGCAATGGGCCCAGCGCCTGACCCGGCCCCACGGCATGCCGCTTTCACGGAAGAACCCAAGGCTCAACCCACGGTGCCCCACACCCCAGTTTCTTTCGACGCGTGGAGATGCCCTGCTTGCGGCATATCGCAGCCTGAAGTTCCTGAAGAGTGCCCTAAATGCGGCATTGTGGTCTCCAAATTTCAGGATAAACAGACAGAGTATGACCAACATCTGCGTGGTATGCCAATCGGCCAGCAAATACAGCACTTTTCTAACACGGAGAGGCAAGAATCCCCATCCTATTCCGAGGACAGGGAAGAATCCAACGTGAGCTTTGCCCTCATTCTGGGAGGCGCAGGCGGGATAATTCTACTGATTGGCCTTTTTACTCCAATTCTGGTCCATCCTCTAGGAGGACTAAGCTTTTTTAAAGTGAAAGCAGGAGTGGCTGTCATTCTTGCTGCATGTGGAATTTCAGCCGTGATTTTACCGCTAATTAACTATGCAAGGTTACAATGGCTCCCCGGACTCTGTTCTCTGGGGATACTCATTTATTACTTTCATGCATTCAAGACCTTTACCACGGTCATGCCCAACATGAAGCCAATGGTGGATCAGGCGTTGAAACACGCTGGGGGAAATGCATTTACTGAAGCGATCGCGAAAGGCATGAGCCTGGCCATGCAACTTCGAATAGGATGGGGATGGGTTGTTCTATTCTTAGGGACCGGCGTCATCCTTATCGCCGGAGTTATAGGTTTCTTGCAAAGCAACGAGCCCGATTAGTTCCGCGGCACCAGGTAATTTTGTTGGTGTATTGCTCCTGCCGATCAGGCCACCTGGGGAACAGGTGACAATTTTGTTTCTTGCCAAATTGGTTCTCGGTACCTAATTTTATTGTAACAGACCAAATAATTAGGAGATTTTTCGATGGCTACAACTCTTCGTCGTTGGCTGCAAACAAGTGGGTTGTCTGTGAGCCCATGGAGGGCAAGACCCGCAACAATTGTTGGAGCGATCGTATTTTTTCTGATTGCTATTGCTCAACTCTTGAGAGTAATTTTTCATGTGAGAGTGGTAGCGAACGGAGTCGCGCTTCCTTTGTGGCCCAGCCTTGTTGCCTTCGCCATCGCATTGATACTGGCGATTTTTCTCTGGCGGGAAAGTAGGCTTTAAGCTATTGATCTATCGCGGCGCGAGATTCGACAACACTGTTTTCACAAAGTGAAATGTTACTAAAAATCAAGGCGCACGTATTGTACCGCTGAAATCAGAACTCGACGGCTGTCATGAGCATCATAGAGGCAGCCGATCAGTCCCCGTTTTCCCGGACTTGGTAATGCACAATTGCGAATAGGGCTTGACCTCAGCGAGAGGGTAGTGGGTCAGTTTGAATTTCAAGAGGGGAAAAATTCAAACTGACCTACTACCGACAAGTTGGTGCAACCTTCGTTTAAAGAGCGTACAATCAGAGATCATATTCGATCATTTTGAGCCAGCTCTAAAAGCAGCAGGCGATCTATTCAGGGGCCTCATTCGGCGATGAGTGCACACGGAGACATTGGCTGCCGGACATACACAACACTTTGACAAGGCAGGGGATTTTGAAACGCTATCTCAGAGAGGTCACAAGATGGCAAAAAAAAGTGCAGGACTTCTCATGTATAGACTTATTGACGGAAAACTGGAGGTATTTTTGGTCCACATGGGCGGGCCCTTCTGGGCCAAGAAGGATATCGGGGCCTGGTCGATTCCCAAAGGTGAATATCAACCGGACGAAGATCCGTTTGAGGCGGCTAAGCGGGAATTTCTCGAGGAAACAGGCTTTGCTGCGATCGGTGAATTCATTAGACTAAAGGACGTGAAGCAACCGGGCGGTAAGGTAGTGTCTGCCTGGGCATTTGAAGGGGACTGCGGCGCTAAGCAGATTACCAGCAATACTTTCTCTATGGAATGGCCTCCTCGTTCCGGGCGTTTCCAGGAATTTCCCGAGGTCGATCGTGCTGAATGGTTCGCGCTCGATATCGCGAATGGAAAATTATTGAAAGGCCAGCGGCCTTTCATTCAGGAACTTCAGAGCATCCTGCAGGACAAGTAGCAGAACAAAGCATTCTTCGAACCACAGTGTAGGATATTGTTTTGCCATCATTTCCCCATACGGTGAGAACTTTAGAGGCGAACTCTCTGCGTTCGGGGCGCACTCTGTGTCTCACGAAACGGTGATCCCGCGCAAATCGCGGGATTGATTGCCCGATGGGCGGTCGCGAATCTTCTGACTGCCGATCGGCATCAATGTTACTGGAGACGAGAGTCACAGATAGGTACGAGGTAGTCGAAAATGAACGATAAATCCGTATACGGCGAGAAATCCAGAAAGCCTGTGAAGTCAAGTAAGCTGACTTGCCCTGTAAATTACTATCGGTGCGAAAAATGCCCTAAAGATGATGTCCCCGGCTGTTGCCCGATCGGATCGAGCTGCATGTGCCGTGATGGATACTTGGATATGTGCGAGGCGATTTGATCGGGGCATTTGAATCGCAGGCAAAATATTGACCGGTGGTACAGGCTTCCAGCCGTGGCAACCAAGTCGTATTCTTTTTCCGCCATTTGAGAACCGCTCTCGTCGAGCTTCGGCTCTCCTGTTTGTCTGTACCCCATTCCGGTGCTGCGACGTTGCCACGGATTCTTCTAGATATGGAAACGGCGCAGACAAGATCATTCGGGACTTATCTGCGCCCTTGGATCGGCTCTGTTAAGCGGCGTTCTCGTCCGACTGCCACAAGCCGAAAAGGTTTTTCTGGGGGTCCAGCGCCACGGCGTACCAACCCATGCCCTTGACCGCGGTCGTGGGAACAATCACTGTGGCACCCTCACTTTTGGCTCTGTCGAGAGATTCTTCAACCGAATCCACACAAACATAGAACGTCGGAGTTTGTCGGGGATCTTGGCGGGCCATCATACCTGCCCCGGGTTTCTCATCGCCGTGTTTAATCCCGTAATATTCAATGTCTCCGGACATTTTCTCGAAATCCCACTCAAAAACACCGCCGTAAAACTTTCGCAGTGATTCAAGATTGTCCGCGGGGATCTCTATATGACAGATCTGACCTTTCATGATTAATTCCTCCCACCGTTGCCGGATTCAATTGTGCACCGGAACCAGTGGAACGAGCCTTACACGTGCAACGCCATCAACCTTGGGTTTCTCTCGCTGCCATGCCGGCGGAATTCCTTTGTTTCCATTCGCAATATAGTCACAACTCCCAAATTGGGCCAAATTTGATCGGGTGGTGTCTCTAACCCAAGATTATGCAGCCCATTTGGTGTTATGATTATCACAATGACGGATGGCTGCATGGGGAGCGTTAAAGACGCCTGATGAGCGTGTGGTGCAAGTTAATGTAGGTATCAAGTGCGAACAGCGCTTTTCACGATTGCAATTTTGTTCCTGCCGATGATTGTCAATGGCTTTAGCAAGGGCAATTCCTTTATCAATCATGAACTCAAGGTTTCTTTGGACCCCGTAGCCCGTTGTTTCACTGCCGAAGATACGATCACGGTTCCTGAAGGTCGGCCGCGGACCCTTCACTTCTCGTTGCACAAGGGGCTTAAACCGGTCTCGCTCACCCCCAACGTGACTGCGGTTCGGGAGTCCGGACGGCAACAAGCGGTTCCAATTGAATTGTATCGTGTCTCACTACCAGCGGGTACGAGGACGTTCGTTCTCAAATTTGGCGGAGAAATCTATCATCCTGTGTCCCCCCCCGGACAGGAAATTGCGACAGGTATGCGAGAAACACCCGGCATAATTTCAAAAGAAGGGGTATTTCTATCCGGAGTTTCGCACTGGTATCCTCAATTCGGTGCGGGATTAATAACATTCACCCTGGAGGTCAATTTACCCCACGACTGGGACGTGGTGAGCCAAGGAAAACGCACCTCACACCAGGTGGAAGACGATGCAAAACATGTGACCTGGCGATGTGAACAACCCCAGGAAGAGATATTCGCAGTTGCTGCAAGATTCTTTGAATACTCCCGGGCGGCAGGGGATTTAAAATTGATGGTCTTTTTGCGCGAAGAGGATCGAAACGTTGCCGACACGTATCTCGCTGCTGCCGTTCGATACCTCGATACGTACGACAAGATGATCGGGCCGTATGCGTACAAGAAGTTTGCATTGGTAGAGAATTTCTGGGAGACAGGTTACGGAATGCCGTCCTTCACACTCATGGGGCCGAAGGTAATCCGCTTTCCATTTATCGTCCATACATCCTATCCTCATGAGATATTGCACAATTGGTGGGGAAATGGTGTCTTTCCTGACCCAAGCAGTGGGAATTGGTCAGAAGGATTAACTGCATACCTTGCCGATCATCTCGTGCAAGAGCAGCGAGGCACTGCATGCCGATATCGGCGGGATGTCTTACAAAAGTTCGCGGACTACGTTTCCCAAGGGAAAGATTTTCCACTGACCAAGTTCCGATCTCGCCACAGTACCGCCACCGAAGCGATTGGGTATGGCAAGGGTCTCATGTTCTTCCACATGCTGCGGACGGAACTTGGAGACGACGCTTTTGTCAAGGGCTTGCGTGAGTTCTACCGCAACTACAAATTCAAGTTTGCTTCGTTCGATGACATACGCAGGAGCTTTGAAACGGTTTCCGGGAAAGATCTTAGCAGAGCGTTCCACCAGTGGGTTGACAGACCCGGTGCCCCTCAATTGAGGATTAGTAACGCAAGGGTGACAACTGAACGAGAGGGTTACCTTGCCACAGTGCTTTTTGAACAGGTTCAGGCCGACGCACCTTATTATTTGAATATCCCCGTGGCCATAACCATGAAGGGACAAGATCGTGCGTATCAGACCGTGGTATGCATGACGAAGAGGCGACACGAAGCGGAATTCAGGCTACCTCTTTTGCCCTTGCGAATGGATGTGGATCCTGAGTTCGACGTTTTCCGCAGGCTTGCGCCGGAAGAAGCTCCGCCCGCGTTGTCGCAGATTTTCGGAGCCCGAAAACTGACGATAGTGCTCCCGTCCTCGGCCAGGGATCCCTTTAACAAGGCATTTCAAGAGCTCGCGCAGGCCTGGCGTGAGTCTGGTCCGGATGAGATAAAAGTGGTTAGCGATTCGGAATTGCGCTCACTGCCATCAGATGCCTCAGTAGTCATTCTCGGATGGGAAAATCGTTTTCTCGGTCAAATATTTCCACCGCTGGCGAAATACGGTGTCAGACTGGAACACGACATCTTGGCGATCGGAGAAAACCGAGTCACGAAAACGGGTCACTCAGTGGCCATGACTGTCAGGCACCCGAAGAACAACAAGCTTGCCTTGACATGGATTGCCGGTGACCGGGCAGACGCTATCCGGGTGCTGGCTCGAAAACTCCCGCATTACCAAAACTATGGCTACCTCGTATTCGAGGGCGACAAGGCAGTGAACGTTTTGAAGGGCTATTGGCCCGTCCTGAGATCTCCCATGTCGGTGTTCTTCCCGGGGAAAAATAGTTCTATTCTAAAAGTACCAACGGGAAAACTGTTGCCCAGAAAGCCGTTGGCAAGATTGCCTTAGTAATCTGTTTCATAAATTCGGTTACGTATTCTGCCGTACCTAATGCTTGTAGCCGGAACCCTCTTCCGGTAGGAGCGGTCCCGCGAAACGCGGGATGGACTGGACCCCGGATCGGAGTCCGGGGTGACCCATCGGGTATTCCCAGACAAATATCTGACAATCACTATAGTCCCTTTCAAAATGATTCACGAAAAGCAGCGGGTTGACTCCGGATTGCCCGCCCCACCCTCTTTGTAACCGTCGGCCGAGCTTCCTATTTCACTTTACTCTCGGTACGTAGTCTTTTCTTGGATTGTCTTTCTGGGAGTTTGGAATGGTTCGCCCGCTGGTTTGCCTACACAGATCAATGCCAAAGGATCTTTTTCCGGCTCTATGTTCAGGATCTCCCGGAGAGCATCCTTTTCAAACAGAGTGAACCACAGAGTTCCAAGACCGAGAGAATAAGCCGTCAAGAGAATATTCTGGATAGCTGCGGCGCACGCGTGCTGGTAGGCCACGCCGCCATTTTTCAGGAACATGTCAGCCCCGGATTTTTTGGGATCGCCAATCACCGCCAGAATCACCGGCACTTCTTTGAGAAAGCCCACTTCATAGCGGTTCAGCCATTTCCAGCCGCTCTTCTCATAGAGAATCTGTCGCCGGGTTTCCGCTTCTGCAAATATTTTTGTCTTGAGTTCGGGGGCGGTGATGACGATGAATTCCCACGGCTGATTGTTGGCTGGAGAAGGCGCCCAGATGGCTGCCTCAAGGAGCTGTTCAATTATTTCTTTGCCTAGGCCGTCCGGCAAGTAGTTGCGACAGCTCCGACGTTCCTTTATGGCAGTGTGTAGATCCACAGACTACTCCTTTCACAAGTTGAGACGGTGATCTGAAACCACCGCCATGCTTCCAATCACGCGGCTCTTGGACATGACCGGAATGTCACAGAGGTTTGGCCAGGATTTGCCTGATCCGCACGTCCAGAAATCGGTCGGACGGACAACCTTGGACAATAGCCACGGTGTCAGCGCCTTTTCCGGTGCCGGCAACCGCGATTATGTCTTCCCCTTCCGGTAACAGACCCGCGTCGCAGGCTTCCACAACGATCTCAACGCAAACCTTTATACCCTGGCCGAGCAATCTCAGCGTTTGGGCGACTATGTAGCCCGGATAGACTCCCTGATGCTTTTTCATAAAGGAGGCTTCGATTCCTCGACTTAGAATAGTCCCGGTGAAGATCTTGACACCGAGACGAGCCAATTCTTGCCTTGCTTTAGCAGGACATTCATCCTGATTTGGTCCTGCATAGCCCACGTTGTGGGTAACCGCCACAATATTCAGGGCCTTGCCTTCCAATTTCTTGGCGAACGACAACGCGGTTTTAGCCCACGTTGTGGGTAACCGCCACAATATTCAGGGCCTTGCCTTCCAATTTCTTGGCGAACGACAACGCGGTTTCGCCGGCAGTGGTGGCTACCACTAAATGCGAGATTCCTTCATCCACAAGCCCTGAGACTATTTCCAAACACCGGGATGTGTTTTCCCTACCGGGCTTCTCAAAGTATTCGACCTGCCTGATCATAGTGCCTCCTCAAACGAATATTCGCGACGCTGCCAACTTGGCTGTCTCGTGTCCAACATGACCAAATTATTGCAGAGAATGCCTGCTGGTTGAAGCGACAAAGGAAATAACACACGATGGGAAAACGCCGTCCACTAACGAAGCATTCCCTTTTTTTTCATTATATCTCAATCTTCGACTACGTGTTAATCTGGCTCACAAATTAGTGAGAATCGGAAAATAGCAAACGGCACTTAGCCGCCTAACTGACAGTGCTCAGGTCTGTGGCACCTGGATGCCCGAGTCTGAGCTTCGTCAGGCCGTGCCGTATTTATCGTTTAGTCGCGAACCGGTAATTGGGGCGAATTCCTTGATGGCACGAATCAAATTGCCGGCAAGTGCATCTGATCCACTAAAATGCGACCGAACGGCTTTTACAACGAGGACCCTCAAGATGCGGGTCCCGCACCGGAGGTAATCATGCCCACCCTCAATGCCGGGGATAAGGCCCCGAACTTCAAACTCACGGATCAGAATGGCAAATCTGTGATCCTGTCCGACTTCAAAGGGAAAAAGCTGCTTGTTTATTTCTATCCTAAAGCGGATACTCCCGGTTGCACGGCGCAAGCGTGCAGTATTCGTGATGCGGAACCTGACTTGACTAAGACGGGCATAGCAGCGGTCGGAATCAGCCCCGATTCTCCACAAAAACAAAAGAAATTCGATGAGAAACATGGTTTGGGCTTTCCGCTCCTGTCGGACGAAGACCATTCGGTTGCCCAAGCTTACGGCGTTTGGGGCGAGAAGAAGATGTACGGCAAGAGCTATGAAGGTATCATTCGCTCGTCTTTTCTGGTCGATGAAAAGGGAATGATTATAAAGTCATGGTACAAAGTGAGCCCGGCGGACACCGTTCCAAATGTCGTGAAAGCTTTGGCGGGACCCGGCTGACGACGGGGGACGGGCAAGAAAGGGTGTGCCTAAAACGCAGAAATGATCTCGAAGCAGCCGCCCATGCAAATAAAGCATGAAGAAGCCTTGGCAGAGAGGGAGTGAAATGTTTAGCCTCAAGACAATGCATCGCCGCGTTTTTCTGAAAATGTCGGCCCTCTGGAGCGCAACGGCCGCTCTGGGCATGACCACTGTTTCAGCGCCGGCCTTCGCCGCACGGCATCAGGTGTCGGCCTCTGACCTTGAGCCAAAAGGGGCTTCAGAAGCAACAAGGCGTTCAAATACAGCAGTTTTGAGTGAACTGCCGTTCGGGGAGAAACAGGATTTCGAGGATGCAAAGCGAGGATTCATAGCTCCTCTTCCCAACGGAGGTGTCATTAAGAATGCCAAAGGCGAGCCCGTCTGGGATCTCACCAGGTACTCGTTCGTGAATGAAGATGTCCCGGCTCCTGAAACCGTGAACCCCGGCCTGTGGAGACAATCTCAACTCCTGCTACAGAACGGTCTGTACAAGGTTGTTGACGGTCTGTATCAAGTCCGGTCAGCCGACCTCTCGAACATCACGATCTTTGAAGGCAAAGATGGCATCATCGTGGCCGACCCTCTCATCTCGGCGGAGACCGCTAAGGCAGCGTTGGATCTCTACTTTCAGCATCGCCCCAAGAAGCCGGTAGTGGCAGTGATTTACTCTCACAGCCATGTGGATCACTACGGGGGAGTGCGCGGGGTTGTGTCACCGGATGATGTTAAAGCCGGAAAGGTGATGATTGTGGCACCGGTTGGCTTCCTTGAGGCTGCCGTATCTGAGAACGTTTTGGCGGGAAACGCTATGGCCCGACGCGCGACGTATATGTACGGTAATCTCCTACCTGCGGGGCCGAAAGGGCAGGTAAGTTCAGGCTTGGGAGTGACCACCTCCACGGGGACCATCACGTTCATACCTCCTACGCATCAGATCACCGAGACAGGGCAGAAGATGAACATTGCCGGCCTCGATTTCGAGTTTCTACTCGCGCCGGATACCGAGGCCCCAGCCGAGATGCACTGGTTCATTGAACAGTTCAAAGCGGTAACCGCCGCGGAGAACTGCTGTCATACAATGCACAACACCTACTCCTTGCGCGGAGCTAAAATTCGCGATCCGCTCGCATGGTCAAAGTACTTGAATGCAACGATTGATCGGTGGGGAGCCAAGTCGGAGGTCATGTACGGTATGCACCATTGGCCTGCCTGGGGGAATGCCCGGGTGATCGAGATGCTGAGCAAAGCGCGAGACGGGTACCGATTCATTAACGATCAGACCTTAAGGCTGGCCAACCACGGTCACACTCCGGTGGAAATCGCGGAGATGATCAAGTTCCCGAAGGAATTGGAGCAACACTGGGCCCTCAGGAGCTACTACGGGACCCTGAACCACAACGTTAAAGCCACATACGTCAAGTACTTGGGTTGGTTCGACGGTAACCCGGCCAATCTCCACACCCTTCCGCCAGTCGAGGCAAGCAAAAGGTATGTCGAATACATGGGCGGAGCGGATGAAACGCTCAAGAAGGCTCAACAGGCTTTTGAAAAGGCTGATTATCGGTGGGTGGCCGAGGTGGTGAACCACGTGGTCTTTGCGGACCCGGAAAACCGTGCTGCGCGAAAGCTCCAGGCTGACGCCTTGGAGCAGCTCGGTTACCAGGCCGAGTCCGGACCCTGGCGCAACTTCTATTTGAGCGCCGCAAAAGAGTTACGGGACGGTGTCAAGGAGCTGCCTGCGCCCACTGTCAGTCCAGACAGCCTTGGTGCCATGAGCCTTGACCTGCTTTTCGATTATCTGGGCGTGAGGTTGAACGGCCCCAAGGCTGAGGGCAAGAAAATCACGCTCAACCTGGACTTCACCGATGTAAATGAGAAATACATTTTGGCTCTGGAGAATGGGGCTCTCAACCACTCGATCGACAAACAGGCGGAAAATCCGGATGCGACCATAATCACCACGAGAAAGGCGCTCAACCAAATACTCACAGGTCAAGCCAATATCCAACAACAGATCGGCTCAGGAGAGACCACGATTCACGGCAAGATAGAAGCATTGGGGGAGCTATTCTCTCTGATGGATAAGTTTAATTTTTGGTTTAACATCGTGACTCCCTGACTTGTGCTAACCGGATGCTTGCTGTGGGCCACACATGACGTCGAGCCCGTGCCGTTTGGGTATGGAGAACGCAGTATGCGAACGAAACAGATCTTCGAATAGTTCATAACAGTTCGTTTTCAAGCAAGAGACATCGCGGTCTTCGTGCGAGAGGCATCTGTAACCATTTCATTCTACTGATTCAGCACACCGGCGCTTGGCCAATCGCTTCCGGAGGCTGGCGCCGAACGATCGTCAGCCGTGCTAGAGGCGTGGTAACTTGATTAATAGCCCACTGGTACGAGTACCCGTAAAGTATGAGGCGATCCGGGGCACCGGCCCCAATGTAAGGTTGCAATCTGATGTTGCTCGCTGCCGACAATATACATGGCTTGAACCGGGACGTCGCTGAAGCCCTTCGGGCCTTGAATCCTGTTCCAATCAAGGATCTCGCGCGAGAATGCGAGAAACGGGGTGCAAGTCTCATTGACATCAACCCGGGTTACCTATCCAAACGGAATGAAGACCGCATGGAATTTCTGGTAGAGGCGGTCCAAGAAGTGACTTCCGCACGCTTGATTCTGGACAGTCCACATGCAAGAGTCCTGGCAAGAGGACTTCGCGCGTGCAGAGAAACTCCAATAATCAACGCCCTTTCCTTGGAACCTGAAAAACTGAATGAAATCCTACCTCTCGCAGCGCTCCACAGAACCGGGTTGGTGCTTCTGCTGATGGACGAGAAATCATTCACGCCCCGTACCCTTGAGGCGAAAATCGCTCTCGCACTGGAGCTTCACGAACACGTGTCAGCGGCAGGCATTGCGGACGAGAATCTGATATTCGACCCTGTCTTGCCCAACCTCAGTTGGGATGAGGCTTTTTCTCGCATTTCAGAGTGTGTTGAGGCCGTGCGCCTTATGGCCGGGGGAGCGATATTTCAGGAGCCGGTTCGGACAATGGTCGGACTCTCGAATCTTCGCAGCGGCCATAAGTCTCGGTATCCCGCGCTCATCGAGCAAACAGCTCTCGCCGTGCTTGCAGGCGCGGGGTTGTCTGTATGCCTCGCTAATGCTCTCAATCCAGATCTGATGCATACTTTTTCACTTGCCAATCGTTTAAGCTAACTTGGGAAAGTATGGGTAAGGTAAGGGGTCAGTAAGGGGTCACCCATTACTAGTTATTATCGACAGACAAATGGGCGATTTCACAAAAAGCCAGCTTGCCAGAGTATTGCATAGGCGCAAACCCGGATCAAAAGGAATCTCCAAAGGGAATTGAGCATGGTGTAGCCGAAATTCCCTGAGCACGATCACTCGGCAAGAAGGGCGTCCAGATGCCTTCTCATTCCCTCTTCCAGCCGCTTTTTCCCGCCGATCGTGTCTTCATAGAACAGCACCCTAAATCCGGCGACATCGAAAGGCAGCGAGGTGCCTTTCCGCGCGAGAAGGACCGTCGGCTTTCCGAGCGCGAGTGCGTATCCCACCTCAAAGTAGACGTTGGCGTTTTCGGGGGTGATATCAGCAATGATCAGTTGCGAGGCGGCGATTTCGCGAACCACATCGCTAATGATCAGACCGGGCCCCGACACTTCGTCAGCCCGCAGCACATTGACTTCGTAGGATTTACAGACCTCTTTTACAACATCCTCATATACCTCGTCAAACCCCTCACCAAACTGCATCACTACGAATGCTTTCGGCTTAGTGCCTGCGACCGTCAAGTTGCGTATGCTGATCAGGTGGTCCGCTCTGCACAAAAATCCGACTTGACGGGCGCGACCCATTGGGGAACTAACCTGGGCGGTTCCAACGGCAACGCCGTCAACGTGAAGCGTCACGAATGCACCCAGAAGCTGAACCGCGACTCGATATACCCGGCCCGGTTTAAGATTCGTGCGGTCCCCGCCCGCTAGATGACCCCACCATCCCTGTCCGCCCGTTCTTGGGCCTCCGAACTCACGAATGCCGTACATCGCCCACGTTTCGCCCCCCAAGCCAGCAGTGACAAAGTGGCGGCTGCTGACATCGTAAACGATGGCCAATTCGCAGATCGAATGGGCCGTGACCTGCGCGAATTCCACCTCGGCGCTGACTTTGCCATCGGCAAGCGCCAAACTGCTCAGGATGATCCCGACAGCCGGTTGATCTTTCTGGTCCGTCTCCAATCCTCCAGGCGGCTCGACAAAGGGCACACGTTTGCCATGAAATCGCACTTCCCCCTCGACGACATCGAATTCACCTACTAACGGTACCCAACCTGCTGATGCCATGCTGATTTCCTTCAAACCCATAGTCACTCACGTTAAGTGGTGACTGAATCTGCTGAGCGCCGAATTAAGCGGCGCGCCTGGACCAGTCCAAAGAGCCAGAAAACACTGTCAATTCCGATTTCGCTGAGGGTGCCGAATCCGCTGCGATGACGCTCGGGCCTTTTTGACGTTTCATGCTCGCTTCAAGCCCATTGCCTCATTGGGCCCTGGATGGATGCGACATCGTGAAAGTATGATCGAACCGAAAGCGGGGTTCGCGGTATTTGAACATGTACTCGGATCCGCCGAAGCCGCCAGCTCGGTAACAGCCAATGAAGGAGAAATCAAACAGTATCATAGGCGCCTCAGACGGCGACAGGGGAAGTTCTACGCATACCACACTTAATCATCGTCAATCAAATGGAAGATTTCACAAAAGGCGAGCCCGCCGGCGTATTGCATATGAGAAACTCAGGCCAAAGGGGCCCTCGACGAGAATTGAGGAAGGGATTGAGGAAGAATATCGCCGTCCGCTTTAGCTGTATTTAGTGACGCCCATAAGCCGGTCAGTCAAATCCATGCAGGTATAAGTAGGCCATAATATGAGATGTTTGGCTAGGCTAGGCCGGTGCCTGACTTCAATCGAGGCTTTCCCGGTTGCCTTCTATCTGATAAAAGGATATTTTTTGTGAACAAGACTATGCTCCGGTGGCCCCGTGAGGAAGGAGGGTCCGATGAACCAAGAGCGTCCGGTCATTCCTCGTGATTTCATCAAAGACTTTTGCCGCCGACACCATATCAGGAAGCTATCCATTTTCGGGTCGTATCTACGCGACGATTTCGGAGCTGAAAGCGACCTGGATTTCCTCGTCGAATTCGAGCAAGGGAGCACGCCGGGTTATTTTGAGCTTGCTGATATGGAGCAAGAACTCTCAGACGGTCTCGGCGGTCGCAAGGTGGATCTTCGGACCCCTCAAGAGCTGAGTCGTTATTTCAGGGACAAAGTAATGGCTGAGGCTGAGGTGCAATATGCGGGAGGATGACCGGATTCGGCTGAGACACATGCTCGACGCGGCCCGCGAGGCGGTGCACTTTGCGGAAGGAAAGTCTAGAGACGACCTTGACGGAGATTTTCAGATTTCGGGTACTTCGAGAAATGGGTTGATGATCCTGGTTCTCCCTTGCACAGATTGACCGTGCTGCATGTCCTCTGAATAAAGGATATCGCAATCGGTAAGGATTGCTGTCGCCATGACCAGGCTGTCCCAATACGAGTAATGAAAGATTTCCTGAATCTTGAGGGCCTTCAAGACATTTGCTGTTCCGATTTCCGACACCGGAAAGGTCGCTACCATCTCGATAATAATATCCTTAGCAGATTCGCGTGTCAGGAGCCCTTTTCTTGTTACAACGTGATAAAATTCTCCCAGAATCTGCGTGCTCACTATGATTTTCGCGAAATTTTGTTGGACCAACTCTTCGATCCTATTGCGTTTGGCCTGCGGATCTAGTGCATAGAGATAAATCCAGAGGTTCGTGTCGATCAGGATCCTATCTTTCATGGATTTCGTCCCTGCTGAACCGGAAATCTTCGGGCAGACTGAACCTGTGATCCTTGACAAACTGGAAGAATTGGTCCCGTTTGGCCTCTAATTCCTTCTCTTCGACAACGATGAGCTTAAACTTCTTGCCTTCTTTTTCGGGGCCCAGGCTCCGGTCGGGAACAAGAACGCCGTTTCTGTATGTGGCATCGAGAATAATTTGCATGAATGGCCTCCATTTTAGGCTCAACAAACATGACAACTGCATCAACAATCTGGAATGACAGCGTCATGGTGCTGGATTCCCAAATTATATTCTCCGTAGAAACCTAACACATAGATCAAGATCTCACAACGGAAGCACAGGGAGGCTTCACTGAGGGAGTTCCGGGTCATGCTTAATTGTTGACAAACAAATGGAAGATATCATGCAAAGCGAGCTTGCCAGAGTATTGCATAGGCGGAAATTCGGATCAAAAGGATCTGCCAAAGGGAATTGACTATGGTGTACCCGGAATTCTGTGGCTAATCTCTATCTGTCGGCATGAGTTTTGCGCCGGCATACTTGTTCGGCCGCTCTGAATGTTCGATAACCTCTTTCTGGAACCATTCATCAAACGAGTCTGCGATCTTGCGGTTACCAAATGAACGACTAATCGAATATACTTTTCCATCAATAGTATTCAGGCAAATCACCTCATCCTCTAGTCCAGTTTCCTCAAGCACGAGAAAACGATGGGGAAGGCCTTCGTTTCTGCAGTTTTTCGTAGCTCCAATTACGCAAGGAATTCCATCGTAATCCAAAAGGCTGTCGCTCATGCCATAAACTTCGACTCCTGGAGCATGATAGATGCCGTACTTTTCGAGAAAAACCGCATATTGATCGGGAACTCTTATATGTAATTCTCTTTCAACTATTTCCTTCCTTGATGACATGTGTGCTCCTTTCTGCACTGTAGGCCTTTCATCTTAGATAGAACAACTCAGGTTCAGCGTTCCTTATGGAGGCCGCTCTGGCCTTCCAATACGTGGCTCTAAAATCCCTAAACTCAGCTCTGTCTATCTCTGACGGGTCTTGGCGCACCCGAAGTGCCGAATGTTCCTCCCTGCTTAGCTCGATAATAGGCCCTTCGTCCCGTTGATTAGCATGGTGCAAAATTATAGCATTTCCATTTCTATCGAGAGGCGCAAGCCCTTCCTCCATCCGTTGGCGATTCGTCCTTCCTTCACGATCCAGTTGATCTCTATCGAACAGACTATTGCGCTCAGCCGTGTGCTGACCTGCAAACGAATTTAAGCGGTAATCACGAGGATTTGCCCCAGCGTCTGCTAATTCACGCTCAATCGCGTCAGCAGAGCGGCTCTGGGAACGAGTCATCGGCATTCTATCAAATAATTCAAGGGCTCGGCGTATACTCGAACCGCGTGGCCCGCGTCTGGGCCCAACACGCCCACCTGCCTCTGTATCCCATCCCGATGGTGTTGAGTCTAGGAGCCTGTCGCGTAACGGGCTTGATTTTGTCGGGTTAGCTGGTACATTTTTCCGGTTTGTTACAAGTCGAGTAATTCCTCGGTGAAACTCCTGCGTGAAGGGGAAAGAATGGGCGGTTTGCCTGGCAAAAGGGCAAAATTTGGGTCTTTTGGGTCTCTTTTATCTCCAGACGTACATACCTCTCCCTTGCTCTCCCCGGAGGTGATTCCAAAGCTTGAGGATGTTGTGAGTGGTACATATCAGATCCCATTCGGCCTTTACCTTATCAAGCCCTCTCAGGAGAAAGCCCCTGATACCTCTGGCCTGTTTGATCTGCCCGAAGACAGCTTCCACACTCTCCTTGCGTTTCGAGTAGGTCTTCTTCCCCGCCTTTGTCTTGAGCTTGCGCAGCATCCTGTGTACAACGGATGTACCGTCGGGAATGCGACCACGAGGCGACACCTGGGGCGGATCGCCGTGTTTGATGCGGTCCCGAGGCACAAAGGGTTCGATGAAGCTCTTTGTCAAGGATTCCACGTTGTCTTCACTGAAATAACCGGCGTCCGCGAGTACCCGGTCGGGAATCTCTCCCAGATTTTCCTCTATCTGTTCCACCATGGGAACCAATTGCTGTTTGTCATTGGCTGCCTGTGTTACATCTTGAGCCACGATCACCTGAGACGCACAGTCTACGGCCATCTGGCCGTTGTACCCTTGCACGAATGCCTTGGTGGCGCCGTCGAGCATGATACGACTCTCAGGATCAGTGAAGTTCCACTGCTTCTTCGGGGCCGGGATACCGGAAGGCTTTTGGGAAGACCCCGATCCACCGGACGCTGGGGGCTTACCATCCTTATCCCGCTTGTCCGCCTCAACGGCCTCTTGGCGGGCCTGGTCCTCAAGAGCCTGTTTAGCATGGCGAATCTTCTCAAGACGAGCTTGCTTCAATCTCAGCTCTTTGGGAAGCTCATCGCCCCTTTTTCCTTTCCCGTATTTCTTGTCCTCCTTCTCATCAAGGGCCTGTGCCCCGGCAAGAAGGCGATCCACCTCGGCCACGAGCTCCCTCTCTCTCGTGAGCATGCGATCATAACTCATTGCTTTATGCCTGGAGGCATCCGCCTTCAGTTTCGTGCCGTCCAAGGCCACATGACCGAGCTTTATCAACCCCGATTCTTTGCAAATTTCCAAGACTTGGACAAACAGCCTCGAAATCTGACGCAAGTGGCGCTTCCTGAAGTCCGAGATCCTGCTGTGATCCGGATGCATGTCACAAGACAGGACTCTGAAGGCAATATCTTCATACGTCTTCTGCTCGATACGCCGCGAACTCCGGATTCCGACGCAGTATCCGTAAAACAGGAGCTTCACCATCATGGCCGGATGGTAGGCCGGGTGCCCGCCCTCAAGATGGTGATACCTCTCTGTTATCTCGCTCAGATCCAAGGTGTCCACCACATCGCTGATGAACAGCGCAAGGTGGTCCTCCGGCAACCACTTCCGCAGATCAGGTGGAAGCAACAATGGCTTTTCGGGCTCGTAGGGCAAAAAACGATGGTCTCTCATGCAGGCCGCTCATATCGCACCTGAGGAAAAATGTGAAGCGTTAAGCGACAGGCTCCTAGGCTGTTTTGCCCGTACGCTTCCGTTCCAAAATGCTTCTTCACGGATTTCAGTAAATCCGCGACAGGCCCGTTTTCGTACTTGAGGGCCCTGTCCACATATTTGTCGACTTCCTTCGGATCTACCTTATTGCCACTTCTTGTGCCTCGGTGGCTAGAACTAAACTCCGGATGGGTGGCGAACCACCAGCGCCGTTGGTCCTCGGTTTCGATCATGCATTACTCTCCTTTCATCAAACGGAAAACGTGAAACCACACCTGAAGCGGATAAGAGCAAAAAGTAGTTATCGGGTTGATTTAACGAAGATATTTGATAACAAACGGGGTTGAGCTTATCTGAACTAACTGACCGGCAGCCCGTAGATCATGCCGATATTGGCTCTCGGATTGCGGGCGACCACGCCGTACGTTTGGAAGGAGATGAGCCAGCGTTGATATCGGCCCTGGGTGGGAATCTCCTGGCGCTCCAGGGAATCGTTGGCCTAATAACGGTATTTGAAGGCTTTGAAGTTAACCACGATTAGCACGCCGGGCCGCATGAACGGGTCAGAGAGGACGGGAAATGTCTTGCCGATCTTGGAATGAAATTCATCCACATATCGCGGTCCGCTTTAGCTGTATTTAGTGACGCCCATAAGCCGGTCTGTCAAATCCATGCAGGTATAAGTAGGCCATAATATGAGATGTTTGGCTAGGCTAGGCCGGTGCCTGACTTCAATCGAGGCTTTCCCGGTTGCCTTCTATCTGATAAAAAGATATTTTTTGTGAACAAGACTATGCTCCGGTGGCCCCGTGAGGAAGGAGGGTCCGATGAACCAAGAGCGTCCGGTCATTCCTCGTGATTTCATCAAAGACTTTTGCCGCCGACACCATATCAGGAAGCTATCCATTTTCGGGTCGTATCTACGCGACGATTTCAGAGCTGAAAGCGACCTGGATTTCCTCGTCGAATTCGAGCAAGGGAGCACGCCGGGTTATTTTGAGCTTGCTGATATGGAGCAAGAACTCTCAGACGGTCTCGGCGGTCGCAAGGTGGATCTTCGGACCCCTCAAGAGCTGAGTCGTTATTTCAGGGACAAAGTAATGGCTGAGGCTGAGGTGCAATATGCGGGAGGATGATCTTATCCGTCTGCGCCACATGCTCGACGCGGCCCGCGAGGCGGTGCACTTTGCGAAAGGAAAGTCTAGGAGCCTGTCGGACTGGGAATTGCAACCATCCATAATTCCCGCCCGGATTTTTTGTAAAAAGTGTTGTACGGGACCCGTTCGTGTCATGTGAACGTTAAACGGGCCAAAATTCCACCCTGAAAGGACGTACGAAGAGTCCGTGTTGGTCTCTTTTGCTTGTTATGGTTCTTTTTCAACCTATTTAGCCAAGGCGTAGAGCCTTTTCAGGTTAAAGGCAATACACACGAGATTCCATTCACCTTTCACTGCGTCCAGTCCGCGTAACAGGAATTGGCGAAAGCCCATGACCGACTTGATGATGCCAAAGACAGGCTCGATAGTGCTCTTGCGCGTTGCATAGACAGCTTTCCCTGATTGTGTCTTGAGCCGATGCTTCATGGTGTCTACGGCATTGGCGTCATCAAGCAAGGGGGAGGGTTCTTGGAACCGCTCCATGAGCGGAGGATGGTGTTTGTCACGCTTAACGGCTATGTAAGGGGTGACCTTGTTCTCTTCGCAGAGGGTTACGTTGCCTTCACTGAAGTAGCCGTTATCTGCGAGGATGTCGGTAACCGTTCCGAACTCCTGTGGTAACTGCTTCACATTGGTCAAGGCCGGTACCAACTCTTGTTTGTCGTTAGGAGCTTGGCTGACATGGGTGGTAACAATCAGCATGGTTTCCGTGTCCACTCCGGCCTGGGCGTTGTATGCCTGCTCGAAACCGCCGCCGGATGTCGGCATGATACGTGATTCGCTGTCGTTCAGATTCACCTGGTCCTTTTCCGTTGGCCCAGATGTTGGGGGCTGCGGTGTTTTCCCACTAGCCTTCTTGCCGGTTTCTTGTTCTTTCTTGGCTCGCTCGGCAATTTTGCCCTCATATGCCTTTTGTTCCTCGGCATACCGCTCCGCCGCACGCCGCTCGATTTCGGCTTTCGCTTCCTTAATTGCCTTGATGCGCTCCCGGCGAATCGAAAGTTCAGCGGGAACGTCCATGCCGTCACAAATATCAGCGTTGTCGGCCGATTCAGCCTTTTGCAGCAATTCAGCCACCTCTGCCTCAAGCCTCTTTTCCAGCTTGCAGGCATGGCCGTAACTTAGCGCCTTGTGTTTGGATGCATTGGCTTGAATCTTGGTTCCATCGATACTGACCTTGCCCAGCTTGAGAACCTTCATCTGGCGGGCAATAGCAAGTATCTCCACAAATATCTTTGTCAACAGAGGCAGAAACCTTCTGCGGAATGTTGCAATCGTATCGTGGTCGGGATGCGTGTTGGCAGCGATGTAACGAAAAGCCACTGAGTCATAGGTGCTGCGTTCCAGCTTCCGGCTTGAAAAGACTCCTGTGGCATACCCGTAAAACAGAAGGGCCACGAGCATCTCCGGGTTGTATGGCTCGGAGCCACGGCCGGAATAGGATGCTTTCAGAGGCCCCAGGTTAATTTGCTCTACAATATCGACTACAAAACGAGCCAAGTGCTTTTCCGGCAACCAGTCCTGAATCGATGGAGGTAACAGGTAAAGAGTTTCTCTATCAACCTGAGCAAATGTTACCTTCATGCCTCTGTCCCCTGCAATAAGCATTTGATTTATTGGGAGGATATACCCCAGAGGGCTATTCAATGCAAGCTTAATATGCTACTAACTCACATAAAATCAGCCCATTGAACAAATATCTGGCGCTAAAATAGGCACCGGTCAGCTTAAGCCCGACAGCCTCCTAGAGAGGACCTTGGCGGAGACCGATTGCCGGCCCTAGGATTGATCAAGTGCATTGAAATTGTGGGAGAAGCCGCAGCTAATCTCTCAAACGAGTGCAGGCAAGATCTTCCCGCCGTTCCGTGGAAATCCGTCCTCGGAATGCGCAACCGTCTCGTTCATGCCTACTTCGAGATAGACCTGGATGTTGTCTGGTACACAACGACGGTCTCGCTTCCTCCACTTATCCGCATCTTAGAAAATATTGTCATGCGTGAACCCCCTAAATAGCTTCAGCTCTCCAAGTTGACCTTCCTCCGCGGGGCGTGAAAAAAGCCAGTCCGCCAGAGTGTTGCACGGGCGCAAACCTGGATCAAAAGGAATCTCAAGAGCACGAGGGAATTGAGTATGGGCTAGCGGAATCCCTCGTTCAATTATAACGAAGCTACCCACCTTTGCACGAGATCGCCAATGACTGCCCTTGCTTCATGGATTGACATCGGGTTCGGAGGACGCTCAAACTTTCCACTGGCGTGTCTAGCCTCATCTTTGAGGACTTCGGCACTTTGTGCAGTATGGCGGAAACGCCTGATGGAACTCATTGTTAACCAGGCATTCTCTACAATTCTCTTGTCACCGCCGACTTGGGATTTTACAATTTCATACGCCTTGTACAGGCTGCCCCAATCAGCATTACGGAAATACCGCAGCGCAGTTGCCACTGGAGCGATTAATTGTGATGCCCGCAAAGTTTTGATGATTGAGTGCTCTTCATCGGTCTCCATTTGCTGATCATCGATTCTTGATGCTCTAAGGCCGACACGCATTTCAAAGGAAACTTCTTCAGTGGTGTACCTTCGCCTTTTTCCGTCGTCGTCAATCCTAACAATGGAATCAATGGCTAATGGCCCTGTGTCTCTGAAGTGAAGATGTGCCGCACGGTCCAACGACTCTAGAAAGCCTTTTGCTTTATTACGCACTTCAGGTTCTTCTTCAAGTCGATCCCAATCCTTCGACTTTAGATAGAATTTACCTTGCTCAGCCACGATCACAGGATCGTGACTCGAAAGAATCTCTTGCAAAGCACGGAGATCCGTGTCGTAACCTTGCAACTGTGCAAGCCATTGAGTCATACTCAGCACCTCCGCATTGATGATCGGAAATACACTTGACCGCTCCATCGCAATTAATTCGGCTTTGTAGCGGTAGTCAACGAATGTCGTTGCCAACTGCGCCATGTCTGATAAAGTGACTCGAGACAAAGAAATGCTTACACTATCGCAAGGCATTTTCAAAGCGCATGTGTCACGGATACGGCACCGGCGCAAGGAGCATGGATATGAGTGACGATCCTTTTGGCATAGGAGAAGTTGGCAAAAAGATCGTAGAGGAACTGGCCCCTACAATATACAAAGACCTGGGGCAACCTGCCGCGAAAACACTTGGTAGGACGTTCGGCTTGTTGGTAGAGTCTTACCTCTATTTGCCTGCTCGAATTCATGCAGCCAAAAGGATGACAAGGCTTCTTCCACGACTCGAGAAGTATTCGAATGGGATTGCTGCTATCCAAGATGAGGGTCTCACTGAAGTTCCGCCAGAAATTGGTGTTCCAATACTAGAGGGGCTCAGTTACGTTGCCGACGAGGACATAGCTGACTTATTTATACAGCTATTGACAACGGCATCTTTTCAGCGGACCGCAAACTTGGCTCACCCCAGGTTTGTCAATCTTATTCACAGCATTTCTCCAGATGAAGCAAAGATATTAGCCTATCTCAGAAATAGGGAAAGATTGTGCGTTCTTGGATCTGGTACAACTCATACGGACGGATATGAGGATTTAAGTGCCTGGGTATTTGGCCCTGCTGCTGAACTCAAGTTTCCACAGAACATGGCTTTGTACTTCGAGAATTTACAAAGCCTCGGCATCTTGCAGCTCGTGGTTGAACCAACGACATCATTCCAAAGTCAGGATCTGTTGGACCCGAAGACACTGCAAACACTTCAGAACAATGATTTTCCAGAAATTTCGGAGGAGGCAATCGCAGCCCTGATTCAAAAGGATCTAGATTGGGTCCATTTCCGACATTATGCGATTACCAAATTCGGTCGGATGTTTGTTAACGCGTGTTCCGCCAAATTGTCGGCCCCAAGAGATTAGCACGTATTCCGTGTGTGGCATCGCTCCACGATCGGATATGGCCCGACCATGGGCGGCCTGTTTTTACCTCGCGAGTTCGGGTACGAGTTCCGGGCACACCACACTTAATCGTTGCCAAGCAAGTGTAAGATTCCATAAAAAGCGAGCCTGCGGGAGTATTGCATAGGCGGAAACCGGACCAAAAGGAATCGCCAAAGGGAATTGAGTATGGTGTATCCGGAATTCCCACGACTTTACAGAAGGGGATAGCATCTGGCCAATGTTTACGACGAGGAATTAAGATGAAAAGGTTGATAGCCTTTGTGCTTGTGGCTGTGGCTTCGGGCGCAGCTTTTGCTTTTGACAATATAGTTTATTTGCCGCAGCCTTTACCGGGAGAAACTACTCATGTGTGCATGGGAGTTGTCGAACCGGAGGCCCTCCCGATTCTTGCAAAGTCAGCCAAACTGAGCAAAGAACGTGCCTATAGAATAGGCGGCATGCTTGAGGCGAAGGGCTGGATTCACATGCTCAATGCTAATGAGCCAGTGATTATTCACGGGAGCGTGACAATTTTCAACAAGAAGTTCATCTGCATAACAGCAGAAGGTTACTCTACCCCAATGATGGTCGATCCCAAAGCTGTGCGAGAGATGGAGAAGAAGCGGAGTACCCACGATCAGAAGATGCTTGACGCTCTAATGGGTGCTGCGGAAAAAGGTGACCTTGAGATGGTGAAGTCACTCATTGCGGAAGGCGCTAATATCAATGGCAAGGATGACATCGGTGAAACGGCTCTGATGCAGGCCGTGCTGGCTCATCCCCCACATCTTGATGTGGTCAACCTTCTAATCGAAAAGGGAGCCGACCTCCACGCCAAGAATAAAAACGGGGAGGTTTTGATGTACGCTGTTGCGGATGAACGTCAGTGTCCTGAATTAGTGAAACTCCTATTGGACAGAGGCGGCAACGTGAACGCCAGAGATGCGGACGGAGATACGCCTCTGATGCGAGCGGTGAATGGTTTTAGGATCAACATTTCTCTTGAGGTCGTGAAGCTTCTTTTGGCTAGAGGAGCTGACGTGAATGCCAGGAACAATGAAGGTAGAACAGCGCTGGTTAAGGCATGTCTCGGAGTAAAACACCCTACACGAACTGAGGTATTGAAACTGCTTATCGGCAAAGGTGCGGATATCAACGCGAAAGACAAGGCTGGCTTCACCGGCTTGCGAGTTGCTGTAGAGGGAGGTGGGGGTGACAAGGAATTGATAAAATGGCTAGAAACTCACGGAGCAAGGTAATAACTGACGGTCCTTTACATCTTCATCCGACGACTTGACACTGATACTGTTGGGAGAGTGTTAGCGTTGATGAATTGAAAGACCTGCGTGGAGAGAATAGGGTGCATGAAAATCAATCCCGAATCAATCCTTGTCGGCCCACTTTGGGGCGCACGCGAAGATAGGTCTAGAATCAGTTGTAAGCGCTTTTGTTCTCTCGCGCAACTTTGGCCTTCGGGAAGTCAAAATTTCGCGTGATGAAGGTCTGATAAATTCGGGAGCCGCGATTTGGGGACCTTGGGTTTTCAAGCGTGCAGGACCTGACCGACCATTCTTGCCCGATTGCTGGCGATAGGCCTGAAATGGCTTGAATCCCTAAAAGCCACATGCCTCTGAAAAATTGATTGACAAATCAATCAACAACTGATAGTCCTCGCGTATGCAACTGCCTGAGCCTGTTCAGAACAACAAGAAAGATAAGGTTTCCGCCATCTTTGATGCGGCATGCCGCGTCTTCCGTGAGAAGGGGTTCCATGAGGCACGCATCACAGACATAGCAAAAGCCGCGGGCATCTCGTACGGACTGGTGTACCACTATTTCAAGAGCAAAGCGGATCTGTTCGACGCGATCCTCAAAGAGCGGTGGGACGATCTTCTTGAAATGATGGACCAGTGCGACAAATTATCTCAGCCGGTGGACGAAAAACTGGGCTCTATCGTCAGATATTTCCTCGACCAGTACGAAAAACGGCCGGACCTTGTTCACATTTTCATTACCGAGATCTCCCGGTCGTCGACAAACCTAACGCCGGAGCGTTTGGAATGGTTCAAGACGTTCAGGGATCGGATGGAGAGAATCATTGCACAAGCACAGGAGCGGAAAACTTTGCGTGCGGACATACGGCCGCGATATCTAACGCATATCTTTCTGGGAGGCATAGAGAGCTTTATATCTGCTATGGTGCTTGAAAATCAGCCCCTCAAAGGCAGAGGCCAGAAGGAACGCATCGAGCGGGGTCTCATGGAGGTCTTCTTGAACGGCGCGCGTCCGGTAAACTGAAGGAGATTTGGCGTTTTCCACCGCAGAGGGCGTAGAGGGCGCAGAGATTTCTTTTAGAGGTCTGGTTCCCAAGCTCCGCGCGGGAATCCATATCTTGCGGGCTCCGTAGGCTAATGGCCCTTATTTCAATAAGACAATCGAGGCAGAGGCTCGTCGACAGGCATTCCCAGGCAGAGCCTCATAGGCGCTAACTTAAGGCAATCTTGTTACTTTTGAATAGCCAAGTGCCATCAAAGTCCCCCTTTTCTAAAGGGGGATTTAGGGGGATTTTCAAGGAGTTATACAGAAATCCCCCCTGCCCCCCTTTACGAAGGGGGGGAAGACCGTTAGGTTAGAGCTTATGAGGCAGAGCCTGGGAACGAGAGGTGCTTTATCTACTTTTCCCGGTGACAGGCAGGTAGGGCTGGAAGATAATTCTTACTTGTGCACGGAGATTATGGCAAAATCGTTAGTATGTCCCAACGAGTGGGGTGGGACCTTGGCAATAGAGGAGGTCATTGTCGTATCTTAGTCAAAAAAGGAAAAACTGCTCAAAAACAGAAAGGAAAAAGACATGGCACTTAGCACTGTGAATGAAGTCTTCGAGAAGATGCCGCAGGTGTTTAATTCCGCGGCCGCGGCCGGCTTGGATATGGTTTTTCAGTTCCATATTACGGGTGATCAGGCCGGTGACTGGAATGTGGTCGTCAAAGAGAACGCTTGCCAGGTTAATCCGGGTGTTCACGCGAGCCCGAACGTAAGCCTCACGATGGCTGACGTGGACTGGCTTGCAATGTGCAACGGAACCCTGGACGGAATGACTGCGTTTATGAGCGGCAAGCTCAAGGCTACGGGTGACATCATGGCAGCCCAGCGCATCCCTAACCTTTTCCCATTGGCCTGAGCATCCGGCTTTAAGGCTGTAAAGGAATGGGTATGAACGGCATTCCGGATTATTTCCAGGAGACCCATCATATCCTGAGACAAACGGTTGCCAGGTTCGTCGACCGGGAGATCAAGCCTCACGTTGAATCATGGGAAGAGGCGGGCGAGTTCCCACGGGAGCTTTATCGAAAGGCCGCTGAGGTTGGCCTACTCGGTGTCTGCTACCCTCAAGAGTGGAGCGGCATCGAGACCGACATCTTCCACGAGGTGGTGGTAACCGAAGAACTAACCCGGTCAGGATCCGGCGGAGTAGCGGCAGGGCTAATGTCTCACGGTATTGCCCTGCCGCCGATTCTCGCTCTGGGAAACGAAGAGCAGAAAGAGCGATTCGTGCCTCCTGTCCTGCGGGGGGAGAAGATCGCGTCTCTGGGTGTCACCGAGCCCGGGGGCGGATCTGATGTTGCCAATATCCGCACACGCGCGGTGCGAGATGGCGGCTGCTACATTGTAAACGGCTCGAAGACCATGATCACCTCGGGCACACGGGCTGACTTTGTGACCATGGCCGTGCGTACGGGCGGGCCGGGCCATCACGGATTGAGCCTCCTTGTGGTGGAAACCAACAGCCCGGGATTCACTGTTTCCAAGAAACTAAGGAAAATGGGGTGGTGGGCGTCGGATACCGCGGAACTAGCTCTCCACGATGTTCGGGTGCCTGTAGAAAATCTCCTAGGTGCGGAGGGATCGGCATTTTACGGCCTGATGCACAACTTCCAAAAAGAGAGGCTCTACCTGGCACTCATGGCCAATACAACCGCTCAGTTGGCCCTTGAAGAATCCATCAAATACGCGCGGATCAGAGAGGCTTTCGGCAAGCCACTTACGGGTTTCCAGGTCACAAGACACAAGCTGGTGGATATGGCCACATTAGTGGAGGTCAGCCGGGAGTTCACATACCGAGTTGCTGCTAAAATCCAAGCGGGCGCCAACGCGGTCAAAGAGATCTCAATGGCCAAGATCTTTTCCGCTGATATTTGCGATCGAGTCTGCCATCAGGCCGTGCAGATTCACGGTGGTTACGGGTACATGCGAGAGTATCTGGTGGAGCGACTGTACCGGGATAGCCGCATCCTATCGATCGGCGGCGGTACGACAGAGATCATGAAAGAATTGATCTCCAAGATGATTCTTTGATCAATTCCGGATAGA
>CAVSPC010000020.1:0-52114 GCA_963729795.1 uncultured delta proteobacterium
CACGCGAAACCGATATTCAACGACAGAGCAGTGAGCATTCTTGAAATCGTCCAAGACTGGTATCCAGTCTAACGCTGTCATTCCGCCGCCTTTGGCCATAAATTCGGATAAATCGATTGATTCCGCATGGTCAATCAGATCAATCGCTGACATGACAGCTTGAGCATTGACTATGATCGACAGGCATGCGCTCTTGGTCATTCCTAAATCGGCCGTCATAATGGTTCTGGGCTTAGGCTCCTGGTTGAATGCAGACATCCATGACCCGATCTCATCAATCTGGCCTGCAAAGCCTTCCACGTGATGGGACAGGCTTTCTACAGTGCTAACAAGTTCCATGTACTTTTCTCCTCAACAGGTTAGCTGTTGTTATTATGGATGATTTCGTCAGCCCGCAGTTGTGGTAACAACCTTATTCGCACTCACGAAAGACCGAACACTTCGCACGATCCAATCTGCGAACATCGAAGCAAGTACCTTCGACGTGCGACTACAACTCGGACTTTGATTTGAAGTACACTTGCCGAGAATTCTAGGGTGAACTCTCCGGCAAGTGTACCAAAAGACCAGTCTCGCGTTCGGCAGCATTAGGGGGAACATTGGGATAAATTTATTTCGGGTGCCGTAATAATATCAATATGTTGCAACTTGTACGGGGAAGCGTTTTGTGATAGGACCAGGGGGACCTTTTGGAGGAGGTTCCCATGGGCTCTGAAGAAGTGGATTTTCAGATTACCGATGCACGGTTTCTTCCCATAGTGTCTGCGTTTGCCACCAGGATCGGGCTGGTGGATCAGATTGATCGTCTGGTCGCATGTGATATGGAAGTCAGTCCGGGCCGGATCGTTCTGGCACTGATCCTGGATGCACTCTCGGGGAGGAGTCCGTTGTTTCGGCTTCAGGAGTTCTTTGCCGACAAGGATATTGAGTTGCTGCTCGGAGAGGACATCCCACCGACCAAGCTGGCCGACTATACCCTCGGCCGTGTGCTTGAGCGGCTCTGTGACGCGGGGACGAACAAGGTTCTCGGTGCGGTCGTGATCGGGGCGATGAAGAGCTTTTCTCTGGACACGTCCCACGCTCACCATGACACCACCAGCCACACGGTTTACGGAGATTACCTTCTGTATGACCGGGAGGGGAACGATCAGCCGTTTGTGATTACCAACGGATTCAGCAAGGACCATCGTCCGGATCTCAAACAACTGGTCCATTCTCTGTTGTGCGTGGATCACGGCATCCCTGTCTATTCCAAGCTCTTGGATGGAAACGAATCGGATAAGAATATCAACCGCGACCTGATCCCGGAGATGGTCAAACGGATGCGTGAGCTGGGGAGCAAGGATTTTATCTACGTGGCCGATGCGGCTCTGATCACTGAGGCGAATCTGGCATTGATGGACGACTGGGACAACGGGTTCCTCTTTGTCAGCAGGCTCCCCATGACCTACAATGAATGCTCTGACGCCATTAGCCGAGCCGTTGAGGAGGAGGCTTGGGAGGAGATCGGCGTCATTTCCGACGAACCTGCAACCCGGAATCGCAAACCCGCCGCGTACAGGGCCTACGAGACCATCGTAACCCTGTACGGGACCAATTACCGTGGCTTGGTGGTGCATTCGGATGCCTATGATGAGCGCCGTCAGAAGAAGGTCTCCAAACAAATCGAGCAGGATCGTGAGCGCCTGGCCAAAATGAAAAAGGAAGTAGAGAAGATCGACTACGCCTGCCTTCCAGACGCACAAGCAGCAGCGGAGAGGATTAAGGCGAGCTTGTTTCACGAAATCGTCGTGCAGGTGGAGCCCAGGCCCACGTATCAGCGGGGACGTCCGAAGGCCCGCGAGGCCCGCACTCCCACGAGTATGAGATACGGCCTAAGAATCGACTTTAATCTCGATGAGAAAGCGGTGGAGAGGGCCAGGGAAGAAGCCGGATGTTTCGTCTTGATTACCAACACCCTTGCCGAGGGAGAAGGCTCTGCCCCGGCAAAAGAGCTCCTCACCATCTACAAAGATCAGCACATGGTGGAGCAGAACTTTGGGTTCCTCAAAGACCCTGTATTCGTCAACGCCCTGTTCCTCAAATCTCCTCGCCGGATAGAAGCCTTGGGACTCGTACTGGTGCTCGCTCTGTTGATCTGGAGGCTCATGGAAAGGACCATGCGCGTGAATCTGGCCCAAAACCAGCAGAAAATCACAGGCTGGGAAAAGACGCCAGACCTCTCGCCCCACGTCCTTCATGATGACCACCAAATTTATCGGAATCTTCGTCCTCACCGCCGACCTCGGAAGGCGGCTGGCAAAACCACTCTCTCCCGTACAGATCCAATATCTTGAAATACTCGAACTCGCCCACGACATATTTACCAAGCCCCCGGCCAAACGAAAACAAAAGAAAAAAACCAACCCAAAAATTACCCAAAACTCATCCTAAATGGTGCTGAATGTGAGATGAGGGATCAAAATCAAAGTTTAATTGAAACGGTCAGCATTCAGTCCACAACAATCAGTGGTCTCCCGGATCTGGCAAAACAGCAAGGACATACGGGCAAGAACTGTAGCAGGAACAGCCCTGGAAATGGACGGTCACCCGGAGCCCGGCGTCTCCAACAATTCATCGAAGCGAAACTTCAACGAAATTTGACCCCGGGCAATTTTCCTGTGCTGTACATATGGTAATTTGTTGAAGACTCCGATCATCGGAGAATTGGTTTCCAGAATATCGGCCTTGAATCCCTTTAGCCCGCGTTCTTGAGCGATCTCTATCATATACTTGAGTAAGAAAGTGGCGATGCCGCGGCCGTGAAATTCTTCGTCCACCATGAATGCCACCACGCCAAATTGTGTGTCCGGCTCGATATAATAGCGGGACTCCGCAATTATTCTCTGGTTCTCTCTGGGGCCAATAGCAACCACCAGCGACAATCCTTCATCCTGCGAGACGTTAACATACCGCTGTAGGTTCTCGTGCGGCATGCTCTTCATGTGAGTAAAATACCTTAAGTAAACTGAACTCTCCGATAGCTGGTAAAACAAATCCTGTACCATGGACTCGTCACTCGGCCTGATTGCCCTCACAGCCGCTTTCAAGTCCCCTTTGAAGACGGCATGGGTCCGTACTCTCTGAGTTAACTCAGGAGAAGCCATCCGATAATAGAATTGACTGCTATAGAAGTACCCATTTCTTGGGCTTGCTGCACGAGGTATTCTCGGTGGTCCGGGTGAGCGATCTCAATGAGTGCCATGGCTCGGTCCCGAATGGACTTGCCACTCAAGTAGGCGATACCGTATTCGGTGATTACGTAGTTGGTGTCTCCACGGTTCATCATTACTACAGCAGGCTGGGCACTGAACGACGGGACGTATGGTGCTCCGGCCGCTTCGATCTGAAGTGGAACGCAGGCAGACAATCGATCGGCCTTCCCTGGAAAGACCTGCTCCTCTCATGAAATCGTGATCACCTCCGGATCCCTCGACTGCCGTCCATGTAGGACTCCCCTGCCTGATCTGTCCTCGTAGATCAACTTGCAGGGCCACGTTAACGGCGATCATCTTATCATTGGAAGCTATTAACCGGGGGTTCAAACATACGTCCGAGGGATGCAATTCAACGAGGGTATTATTGTTCACGTAGTCATACGCGCGGCGTGTTCCTATGCAGCATGTAGCGAGCGATTTGCCCCGAAACGCTTTTTTTGTGCTATTGTTAATCACCCCGGATTCTATGAGGTCAACGATGGGATCGCTGAAAACCTCCGTATGGAGTCCCAGGTTTCGGTGATCCCTGAGACAGTCCATGAGGCCGCGGGAAATCCCCGCAAAGCCGAATTGAAGTACCGAACCGTCCTCTATCAGCTCGCCACAATAGCGGCTGATGGTCTTTTCACGCTCTCCGAGCGGCTCTTCCGGAAGTTCCGCGAGGTCCTCCGCGGCTTCTACCAGGTAGTTGATCCTGTCCCCAGCGATGAAGGTATCCCCTAGAGTCCAAGGCATAAGAGCATTCACCTGCGCGATGACCATCCGGGCCGACTCCACGGCAGCGAGAGAAATGTCTACAGCTATCCCGAGACTGAAGCGGCCGAATCTATCCGGTGGGGAGACTTGCACTATGGCTACGTCAATCGGTATCCTACGCTTCCGGAAAAAATCAGGTATCTGGGAATGGAAAAGAGGAACGTAGTCGGCATCTGACTGGGGCACGGATTCACCGGTGTGTCTACCGCGGAAGAAAGTCTTGAGAGTGAATCTGTCAGGAGCCGCTTTCGCCAAAGAAGCTGCCTCACTTCCGTTAAGGAACTGAAGCATGGAAACGTTCGTCAGGAATGATTCCTCCATAGCCCTGATTATTGTCGAAGGTTCGGAACACATACTCCCAAGATAAACTCTGTCGCCGTTCTTAAGATGAGCTACCGCCCTTTGAGCCGAGACCAACTTGCCTGCGAAACGTTGTTTCCAGAGTTCCATCATGTTTGCCTTCATCCAGCGAATTCAATTCATGAGTTGGGGGTCCTGTCCGCTCGTACGCCTGTCCTTTCCGTGACCGCCCCAGGATATGTACCATCCATCAAGTCAGAAATCTAGTCGGTTGTCTTTTCTGAAGAGAGCTTAGCGCTCCTGACGGATTGTGGGCGATCGATGTCGAAAGTACGGCCTCAGGGCTTGGTATCCCCCGACAGTTGCCACGACTGCGTCATCAAATGGACCTGGAAGAGGGTTAAAGATGATGTAAAGCATGACTAGCAGGATAATCCAGCCGATTCCCATGCCCTGCCGTTGATGCTGGCCATTCATGGCAAAGGCTCCTTTCATAGCGGCGGCAGTGTTCACCCCACGACCCCTTGCGGGGCCGCTGGGTGGTTCACTTGCACGCCTTTTTTGATTTCTTCATTGTTTCAATAAATATTTCAGCCGCAGCCACCAGCACGGCAAACAAGAACGTGACAACTGCTCGGTTCATAGGTGACCCTCCTTTCCGCACACGTGTTTTCTATTCCCTTCATGATTGCCCCACTAACCCCTCAAATATTTAGAAGGGGAAAGAAGAAAAGAAGAAAGCGGAAAGGATGGTTGGTCCGATCACCGGGCGAGATTGGCGAGCTGAGTGTTCTATGGCAGCGAAACAGATCCCCAAATAATTGGGGATGGATTGAGTAACGGACCGCAATTCCAAAAAAGAGAACCTTATGTCGTTTGAAAACATCTAACTATGAGCAAAGGAGTCGGTGTGCCGATAATTCTCAAGAATAGCCGGTGGGTACTGAATTGAGTCATATTTGGTGAGTTCTTCCCTCGATGGATTTGGTAGTCTTCTCTCCGCAAGAGCACCGACCGGTCTTGAGAGAGGGCGTTAATGTCGACTCCAAGAAGTACTTGAATGGTGTAAAGTGGAGGTGAATTATAAAGAAAGCGTTGATGATTGGTGCGTTGGTTCTGTCTGTTGTGGCTTTGACTGCCGTGATGCCGTCCAGTTCCATGGCGTGGTACGGAGGATACGGGTGCGGTTATGGTGGCTACGCCGGATACGGATGGGGCTATTATGGCTATCCGGCCTACTACGGTGGCTATTATGGCTATCCGGCCTACTACGGTGGCTGGTATGGCGGCCGCAGATGGTACAGGGGCAGAGGCTACTATGGGAGAGGCTGGCGCAGGCGCTGATCTACGGGGACGTGCCGAGACTTCATGCGTCTGAGACTCCATGTCGGCTGAGGTACCGGCCGATGTTAAGAATTGCTCGTGGAAGGAAGAGACCCAAGCCCTGAAACCGTGGGTCAGGACTACCACCAATCCGACGATCCGGCGGGCAGCGTGAAGTAAGCATGGCAAAGTCTCATGCCTGAAGGTAGGCACGTTTCGTTTCATGTCTACGCCTCAACGGAAACCCTCTGACGCACAGATATAGTGACGATTCTGAAGGGATATGATTATAGGGATGCTGTGCCGGCAAATGTTGGAAAATCGCCCATGCTAAACCATTACCCTTCCGAGAACTTCGCGGAGAATTGATTTGGCTAAGCCTGAAGGCATTTCTCATCGAGGATTTGTGTTGCCTGTCGGTAACCGTTTCGCGCGGGAATCAGGGAATCAATCGAGCGGGTTATAACATAAGGGTTCTGCTCCTTCATAAACTGACCAAGGTCCTTCTGGACCGGTATTCCGTGCGAGTTCTCTTGTACAGACAGCATAAGCTCAGGATCTGAGGTTACCATGTACCCATGTATTTCAGGTTGGTAGAGAATCTTCAGGCTTGAACTCTGAAACTCCTGTGGAATGTGGAAGGAAGCACGGGTAACGGTCAGTCTGGTAAAGGGTTGCGTAACAACCAAGGCAGTGTGGTAAGGAAGCGGCGGACAGTGGAGTGCTACCGCTCTGGATGCGTATTACATGCAAATGTACTAATTGGTATGTCCTTGCCCATCTTCCAGGCCCCTTCTACAAGAACTCTCTCATACCGCAAAGTTGAAGTACGGAAGCGGTACTCTCTCGTTGAAACCATGAATCTGAAGCTCTAGTTGATAGGTTTCCACCTACACACAGCCCTGTTACCATCTGCTGCACTCTGGCCTCGTGCCAGCCGTCGTTGATGTCGAGGGCATCCACACCCGCAGCCGTCAGGTTCCTCTCTTGGCCTATTCCCGGATCTCGCTGTCACTATTCGCACTCCTGCTTCACGATTAGCAAAACAGGGGTTGCGCCTCTGCGAGAATGCCGCGCCCCAATGACGGCGGTCTCTCTCATGGCTGGATGTTTGTGGAAAAGATCCTTCACCTCGACCGGAAAGACGCTGTAAGCCGAGCACTTGATCGATTCTCTTCCACCCTGGATCTTCACATACTTATCGCTTCCAGTAAGTCTTTGCCCCACATCCAGCAGGCCGGCAAGGCCAGGAATTCTTTCAAGCACTTTGTTAATAGGATGCCCAGTTTTTTCTCTTTGTTAGCCCTTAACAAACTTCCCGACCGCTCCAGACAACATGATTGCCAGGAGGAGAATAATTCCCTTGATCATGTCCGTCAGATAGCCTGGCACCATAAGAATGACAAGGCCGTTGACCGCTATAACGACGATGAGAACCCCGACAAAGGTCCCCAGGATATGAAACTGGCCAACGCGGACCGTCGAGGCGCCGATAAAAGCGGCACCAAAAGCATCCAAAAGATAGGCGCCCCCCTGCGTGGAGGTCGCACTCATCGTCGATGAGGCGAGCAAAATCCCGGCGGCCGCTGCACAAATGCCCGATAACAGGTAGCCGAGGAGCCTGTTCCATTCCACGTTGATTCCGGAAAGTCGCGCGGACACCGGATTACCTCCGATGGCCTCCATCCTTCTGCCCGTAGGCGTGTATTCGTGGAAAAACCACAGAACAAACAGCAGGCAGATCATGAAGACGAAACGGAAGGGAATCCCAAGTACGTCTCCTCTCCCGAAGAACTCGAAGCTCTGAGGCAGGCCGAATAACATTATGCCTTTGGTGACCGTCAGGCACAACCCGAAGATTATGCTCATCGTGGCCAAGGTGCAGACAAATGCGTTAAGCCCAATGTAGGCCACAAAGACGCCATTAATGAGGCCAACTATGAGACCCGTTGCAAGGCCGGAGGCGATGGCTAGCGGAATGCCTCCACCGGCCAACAGGATCTTCGCGGTGACTACCCCGGTGAGGGCAGCAATGGCCCCGATGGAGAGATCGAAGTCTCCCATCTTGAGCGTACAGGTCATCCCGGCTGCCATTATCGAGAGGATGGCCGTCTGCCCCAGCAGATTGACGAGGTTGTTGGACGACCGGAAGGCCGGAAGGAGGATGCTGAAAACAACGATCATGGCGAAGAGACAAATTAGCGTTCCATACTTCCCCGCAAATACGAGAAACCGGACCTTGGTTAATTCCCTACCTTTCATGGAACTATCTCCTCACGGCTCAGTTAATAGATGTTTCCAGGCGTGTCGGCCCTTTCTCCAGGCACATGGCAAGGAGGGACGCCAGGTCTGTCTCCTCCCTCTTTAGGTCTGCTTTGATCCTACCCCGATCCAGCACGAGAATCCGATGACAAAGTCCCACGATCTCGATGAGATCGGAAGATATGACTATGATTGACTTCCCCGCCCTGGCGAGATCAGTAATAATTCGGTAAAGTGCAAATTTCGCCCCGACGTCGATCCCTTTCGTCGGCTCATCAAGTATCAAAACAGACGATTTAGCGCAGAGCCATTTGGAAAGCACTACCTTCTGTTGATTTCCACCACTCAGCGAGGATACCGGCTGACCGACTCCATACGTCTTGACGGCCGTCGTGATAATGAACTTTGCGGCAAGCGTGCTCTCTTTTCGGCGGCTCAAAAGCGGAAGTCTTGCGGACTTCCATAGCTGTTTAAGACTGGCGAGGGTAATATTCTGCTTCACGTCCATGGGAAGGACCAAGCCCTGTGTGTGTCGCTCCTCTGGCACTAGCCCGATACCCTTCCTGATAGAGTCCGCGGGACACCCGATGTCCGCTTTTTCCCCGTTTATGAAGATATCTCCTCGGTCCTTGCGGTCCGCGCCGAACAGCAGACGCGCTAGTTCCGTTCTCCCGGAGCCGACAAGTCCGGCAAGTCCGAGAATCTCGCCCTCCCGAACTTGAAAACTGATGTCCCTGACGGCATCCCCCCGGGAAAGATTCTTTACCTCAAGGCGAACCTTCTCTGCCGGTGGGGCCTTTGCGGGGAAGACGTCCTCGAATTCTCTTCCCAGCATCATGCTGTAAAGTTGCCTAGAGTTCAGCACGCTTACAGGCGAGGTTCCGACTTTCATTGCGTCCTTGATGACTGTCACCCTATCGGCGAGTCTGAAGATCTCTTCCATCCGATGGGAAACATAGACGATCGCCTTTCCCCTTTCTTTTAAATGAGAGATAGAGTTGAAGAGTTCTTCGACCTCGCTATGGGTCAGAGAGGTGGTAGGCTCATCCATGAAAATGATCCGAGAATTCATGGCGAGAGCCCGGTTAATGACCGTTTTCCACTGTTCGATGAGAGGCAGCTCTCCTACAGGCCTCCGGAGATCCGCGTTTATGCGGACAGCGCCGGGGATAGTGCGTGCCATGTCAGCCATCTTGGGCACTCGTACCAATCCGAATGAATTTTTTGGGTACCTTCCCAGGTATATGTTTTCTGCAACAGAGAGATGGGGTACCACATTGAGGTCCTGGTGAATGAAGGCAAGACCCAACTCCCGGCTGTCCCTGGGGCTGGCAATGGTCACGCGCTTCCCGTCCAGCAGAATCTCACCGCTGTCCGCCCGGAGGGCCCCGGCAATGATCTTGACAAGCGTGGATTTGCCTGCACCGTTTTCGCCGATCAGGGCATGCACTTCACCCGCCCGGACATCCAGGTCCACTTTATCCAGTGCACGCTGGCCCGAGAACCGTTTCACAATTCCTTTGGCCTCCAGAATGACGCCCTGATTCATACCGGTTTCCATCGGCGGTTGCTCCTGATGTCGCACTAAGGTGACAGTCCAAACGCATTTCTTGTGTCTCCCCCTTCCCCTCAAATCCTGTGGGAAAAGGCCGCACCTGAAATTATTGCTATTTCACAGCGAAATCAGGCTTGCGGGCCTTGTAACCTCCGCAAACGTCGTAAGAATATCCCGGAGGAGGAAGCTTGTCCCTCGTCATGAGGCTTCCAAGCACCGGGTACCATTTTTGGCTTACGACGCTTTCACCCTTAAACACCTTGTCAAAAAGGCTGAATACTAAGTCATTCATCGATTTTTCGTGGATAGACATGGCGACTACCGCCTGGAGAGCGGGGAGCTTGGGCATGTCCGTGTAGACGTGCGCGGGGTCGTCGCTCATGACGACGATGACGTCGTCCCGACCTCGCTCATGGGCCGCCAGCGCAGCGGGAGTACCGAGGATTTCCGTGCTCGCATAAATGCCCTTGATTTCTTTCTTAGAGTCGGCCACTAGGATGTTGGTTATCTGGTCATGTGCCCACTGAAACGGATCTCCCGAAAACTGATATTGGAGATTCTGGAGGATCTTCAGCTTGTATGATTCGGCTACGCCCTTAAAACCGGCGAATTGTTTTTCATGCTTTTCCAACATGGGTATGGTAACTGTGACCACTTTGTCTCCTGCTTGCAGCCTGTTTCCCAGATATTCGGCAAGCATCGCCCCATGAGTGGCCTCCATGAATCCCACCTCCGCCAGAACGCCGGGAGTCCTCGTGCCCTGTGAAATAAGGGTAACTACCGGAATCCCTTTGTCGAAGGCCAACTTTACTTGCTTTTCAACGGCCCGCAACGGCATCCAATGAAGAATGATGCCGTCGTACCCTGCTGATATCATATTCTCCATGTACGTCGCACCTTCAGGTATGTTGTCCTTCAGGTCGACAAATCGAATATCCCAGCCCCTCTTTGCCGCCTCGGCTCTATGTTTCTTATTAAATTGTGCGGCGACTTCAAGCCCAGCATTCGGGTCGATGACCCCTATTGTGATCTTCTTGTTCCCCTTCGGTGCGATCTTCATAGCGGGGCCTTCAGCAAAACATGTCCCGACTGTCACTGCCAGAAACGCCAGTACCGACATGAAGATCACAACGATGCAACTCGTTTCCCGCACACTTCTCATGATGGTCCTCCTCAAGGTTTGATATTGCCGTCCGCGCCCAAATAAACGGCTTAGTTCTGCATGGCTTGGTCCCTTCATCTTCCAATCGGTCGATTGAGCTCATTCCGTTCCTTCTGTTCCTCACCTCCTTTCGTTCGGCCCAAAGTCTCCGTATCGACACTGCGGTTTCTTCATTTTCCTAGCCGTCCCCTCATATTGTTATTGGTGGGCACATCATCGTGTCTTTATCCGCGCAATCGCGAACTCCCTCCCCAAGTCGGCTGCGGCGCCCGTCACGACGGCTACCCGACCAGTAAGCGACATATCAGACATGTCTTCTTCTTCTCTCCGCAGTTCTCGGTATTCGCGCCAGTTCTCTGACCCCGTCTTTTGCCATCGGGGAATAGCGGCAAACCCTTGCGGCTACACCATAAGGTATCCCCCGCAAAGAGAGAGAGACTGGGCCGTCATGGCATCCGATTCGTCGGATGCTAGATATACTGCCAGGGCCGCAACCTCGTCAGGATTGATAAATCGACCGATAGGGGATTTAGAGGTAATATTCTTCCATGCCTGTTCCTTGGTTACCTTCAACTGACTAGCCCAGTGTTCCACCATTGTTTCTATCTCGTCGCCCTGTACCCCGGCGGGACAGATCGCATTCACGTTGATATGAAACGGTGCCATTTCGAGGGCCAGGCATCGGGTGAGACCGACTACGGCATGCTTTGAGGTGTTATAGGCGCTTTGACTCACGGACCCCCATTTGCCTGCAGTGGACGCCATGTTTATGATCTTGCCGCACTTGCGCTCCATCATGGAGGGGAGGACCGCCCGAGTTACGTGTAAAACGCTATAGAAGTTCACCCTCATTATCTGGTCGAACTCCTCGAAGGAATAATCCATGAACCGCTTGGGCAACATTATTCCTGCGTTGTTCACAAGGATGTCGAGGACCCCCAATTCGGCCAGGGCATGTCCTACCATCCGTTCCACGGAACCCCGATCCGACACATCGGCCACATGAGTGGCTACCCTTCCTCCCATCTGACGGAGTTCTTCCGCAGCGTCGTTCAGAGCGCTTTCACCTCTGGCGCAAAGAAAGACGTTGGCCCCCTCATATACAAAGCGGCGAGCGATCTCTTTGCCGATACCTCGACTTCCGCCGGTAATCAATGCATTGCGATTCTCCAATCTGCCTTTCGGTCTCATTGTAATGTCCTTCCCTTTCAAGCCTGTAATCTCAACAGCAGTTGCCACTTAGAATGGCAGGAAGCGTGGGGGTAACTCTGCCTTTCTAAAGGAGGGATTTGGGGAGCGAGTTTACATGCCTCAATCGTCATCTCTGGATCGAGGGGTATGGCGATGATACCAATGTATCTTGTCCCTCCAAGCCGGAGATTGAAACTTTTCGGTAAAGTAAGCATCCAGTTTTTGCATAAGCAGCCGCCACCCGGATTTATAGTCATGTTGCAAGACGTCTTCGAGGAAAGGTACAAGTTCGCCAATCTCGTCCTTGGGCAAGTAAGCCATACCGCCCAAATCATGAGTTTTGCAGAGGGCTTCAGGATTAAGGTCGTGAGCTGTGAGCATGACTACTTTAAACTTCCGGCCCACAGCAATTTCTAAGAGATCAAAACCACGAACGCCCATAATGTCGAGAATGACCAGGTCATACTCCTTTGATTTCAGGAGTTCGGCAGCGCTTGAATAGTTGCCTGCCGTATCGACCTCGGTACTGGGACAGGACTCCGCTATTTCGTCCTTGACGACCTCCAGAATGTCCGGTTCATCATCAACGACAAGTACTTTTTTGTGATTAAGAATGGATTCCGTAATAATGTCTCCTTATTTGTGTCTCCGATCACCTCGGATCGTCGATAAAGGCAGAGAACTTCGGGTCGGTCACAGAACAGAACAAATTCACTTGGGTACCTTTTCCAGGATGTGTATGCCCATCGAGGCCTCTTCAAAATAGATCTGGCCCCCGCCATTCTCGGACATACCGATTCTCGCTCCTTCCACCTGTCTCTTCCCTGCCTCTCCCCGAAGCTGCGTCGTAAGTTCATAGATCTGAGCGATGCCGGTGGCCGCAAGAGGGTGTCCGCGGGAGATAAGGCCTCCTGACACGTTTACAGGGATTTTCCCGCCAAGTGTGGTGGCTCCTGACTCGGCAAAAGGTCCTCCTTCTCCCCTCTTACAGAAGCCAAGCTGTTCCGTCATCTTCAGTTCTCCGAATGAGGCCGCGTCATGGATCTCGAGAAGGTTGACATCTTCAGGCCCTATCCCGGCCATATTGTATGCTTTTGCAGACAGCCTCACTTCTATACCTTTCTCTGGCTCGTCAAAACACCTCGGGCTATTCGATCCAAAGACGGAAGCGAGCATCTTGACCGGCCGGGGAGACTTGATTTTCTTCAGAAAATCGGAAGAGCATAGTATGGCCGCAGCGCTTCCATCACCCAGCGGTGCACACATGGGCGCCGTCAAAGGGTAAACAATGGGCTTTCCTGCCAGTACTTCCTCCACGGTCATCTCTTTCTGGTACTGGGCCTTGGGGTTCATCGAGCCGTGCCAATGATTCTTGGAGGTGATCAGCGCCAACTGGTGTTGTGTGGTGCCATATTCTTTCATGTGCCACCGGATCATGTAGGCATAAATGTCCATCATGGGGCTGCGAGTCATATTATCCTGGTCGACCACATCCTCGTCTGACGTCGCAATGCCCAAGTCGTGCAGCCTCTTTATCCAGGAATCGGTCATCAACTTGCCGTTTTCCACGTCTGTCCCCGAGGCTATCGCCCTGAAGGACCTTGTTTTGTCCTCGTTGTAAAGTTTTTCGGCTCCGACCGCCATGGCGCACTCGTAAGCTCCTGACGCCACCGCCAGCCATGCTCCGTGAAGCGCCTGCGATCCACCACCGCACGCTCCTTCCGAATTGCTTATTGGGATTTCGTACATTCCAAGGGAAGCAAAAGCCACCTGACCGCGCATCTGGTCCTGGCCTTCGAAAAAACCCCACGTCGAATTGGCAAACCACGCCGCCTCTATCTGGTCCTTCAGAAGACCTGCGTCATTAAGGGCTTCAGTCACTGACTCCCTGGTCAAATCCTTGATTCCCCGGTCGAGCCACTTAAAAAACCGCGTCATTCCAACGCCAACTATGTAGACATCGCGCATGTTACTTAACTCCCTCATCTTCGTAATTCTTTTCAAACACACTACCTTTGTACATGCTCCGCTCGAGACTGCCCGGCTCTGCCCAGATAATTCTAGGTTTGATCTTGAGCCGTTTGCTCATGGTATCGGAGATCTCATCTGCCAGGGCGTCAAGTTGCGCACTCGGGATATCGGCTGAATTCTCCACCCGTATCTTCAGTGGCGGCACTACCCGAGGGGGTCTCTCGTCGAGGATAATCCGCATCTCTCCGGTCACCCGAGGTATGAAGTCATTGATCAATCCCTTTATCTGACTCGGGTAGACCATGATTCCCTTGACCTTGAGCATATCGTCCACCCGGCCAACCACTTTGTAACGGAAGCCGCTTAGTCCGCACGGACACGGCTCTGTAAACACCTCGTGGATGTCCCCTGCACTTTCTCTTATTGATACAAGTCCTTCAGCTCTGAGAGTTGTCATGAGCATCTCCCCTCTGGCGCCGTTTGTAAGGGGGATAGGTTTTTTTGTGTCGGGCTCCACAAGCTCGTAGTATGCTAGATCGTCGCCAAGCCAATGCATTCCCTGATATTCATCATAATGGCAGGAGAAACCCAGACCTGCCCCGATATCGAAAATCTTCGCGCCATAGGACCTTTCCAGTTTGCTCTTCACTTCTGGGATGCCCGCCCCTGGCTCCGCCCCACAGACAAGGAACTCGAAGCCAAGTTCCTTGACTTCCTTGTTGATCACCTTCGGCGTCTGTTCGATGAGGTACTCAAGCAGGGAAGGGGTGCCGAGATAAACAGTTCCCTTCCACATATCCTGCGTCATGAGAATCCTCTCCGTTTTTCCCTCCGCGCCGACGGGTAACACAGTAGCTCCGATTTTGGTATAGGCCATAGCTGACGGGAGTCCGGCAATCACCATGGAAAGAGCGAAGCAGTGCAGCACCCGATCGTGAGCTCGTATCCCCGCTCGCCAGCACCCTCGGGCCGTATACTCTCCCCAGATCTCCCACAGGTCCCTGTTGGTGAATGCATAAGGGCTCGGGACACCTGTAGTTCCTGTTGTCGTCGCTATCATAATTAGTTCGTCGAGAGTGCAGGCAATCCGCTCGTCGAGAGCTTTCAGCATGTCGCCTTCGCAGTCGTCCACGATCTCTTTCCAGGTCGCCTTGTTGAATATCTCCGCCTTATCTTTGAATTCATCGAACCCGCTCAGTTTCTCTGGGTCCAACTTGTTCCGCTTTAGCATCCGCGCGTAGTATCCGCCCTTGGCCTTCAGTCTGATGAGCTGATCCCTTACTCTATCAAGCTGGATCTTCTGCATCTGGGGGGTGCCGTAAAGTGTCTCCATCTCCATGTTCCAATACGGCCGTTGCTGATGCATATATCTCTCCTGTTTCGTAAGCCCGGATCTCTAGACCGCACTGGCGCCGCCGTCGAGAACTACACCGGTTCCGGTTACGAACGCTGATGAATCTGAACAGAGCCACATGACCGCCGCTGCAACCTCCTCCGGTTTTCCGAACCGACCGATCGGGTGCAAAGCTAACAGCGCCCGTTTGACTTCTTCGGGAGCCATCTCGACCATGGGCGTCTGAATGACGGCCGGGCAGAGTGCGTTGATTCGAATCCCCATCTTTGCGTACTCAAAAGCCGCTGTCTTCGTGAGGCCTATAACACCGTGTTTCGATGCGGTATAGGCATAAGACCCCGGCTCCGCAAGAAGGCCGCCCAAAGAGGCGATATTGACGATCACTCCACCTCCCTGTTTCAGCATGGGCGGAATCTCGTGCTTCATGCACAGCATCACGCCCTTCAAGTTCACCTCGATGATCCGGTCCCACATGTCCTCGTCCACTTCGGTAAAAGATTCAGGGAGTGGGTTATGGATCCCCGCGTCGTTGCAGGCAAAGTCAAGTTGTCCGAACGCCTCGACCGCTTTCTCAATCATGCCTTTGACCGCTTCCGGCTTTGACACATCACACTGAATAAAGAGGGCTTTGACGCCTGCCTGCTCGATGAGCCGAACAGTCTCCTGCCCCCCGTTCTCATTGATATCCCCTACGACCACGTTTGAGCCTTCATGCGCAAATGCAAGGGCAACCGCCCGACCGATACCTGATGCCGCGCCAGTTACAAGCGCGGTTTTTCCCGTCATTGTTTCTGCCACGCTATGCCTCCTCTAACGTCTGGGGTGCTGTCAAATCTTCCGGGCCACTTCGTTAGCAGTCCAGATTGCGTTCTTGATTGTGCGCACTTTGTCGCAGTCACCAATCTTGTACACTTCTTCCACTTTCCCCTGAATTGCCTCAAAGAGAGATTTGTTTGGCACCCTCAAACTTGACATAATTAAAGTATCGTAAGGGAAGACCGTTTCCGATCCATCCTTATCCCTGGTTCTCACGCCTTCTGGGGTGACCTCCTCAAGCTTTACTCCAAAAATGACTCGAGGATTTTGTACCTGTTCTGCTTCAGGCGTTTCCCTAGCGAGGGGAATATCCGTCAGTTTTCTCCATATATATAATTGGCGTGTACCTTCTACCCACACCCCACCCAATGTCGTCTTATCTCCGCTACCGGCTATGGTCACATCTTTGCCTTCTTCGGCAAGGGAGATGGCAAGCTCCGCAGCGGCGAGTCCCCATATGACGACTCTCTGCCCCACGGATTTCGGCTCACGGCAGGCATGCATGTGATCCATCACCCCTGGCTTGCCTTTGGCAACTTCTGGAATCACCATGGAAGCACCACAGGCTATAATCACGACATCCGGTTTGATATCATCTATGTCGGCTGCGGTAGCTTCTTTGCATACCCTCACATCGACGTTCAGCTTCTTCATCTGGACGCCCAAATAGTTGACGATGTTCTTGAACTCACCCATTAGTTTCGAATGCGATAGTGCGGCCACTGTGCCTCCCAGTGCCGGTTCCTTCTCCATCAGGGTCACCTTATGGCCCCTCAGTGCGGCAATTCTTGCCGCCTCCATCCCACCTACTCCGCCGCCAATGATAAGGACCTTCTTTGGTGTTTCCGCAGGAGTCAATGGGATGCGACCAACCTCTGAGTCATAATTGATGGTACAAGGGGTACTGCATAATATGGGTTTACAGCCAATGCACTTCCTGGTCTCATCCGACCTCCCCTCGAAATACTTTCTAGGTGTCTCGGGGTCAGCACCTAGCTGACTACCGAGATAGATTACGTCTGCCTTCCCCTGTTCCAAAAATTGCTCCGCCATATCAAGGTCAACAATGCGGCCTACACCGATGACAGGCAGCCTTGTGACCTTCTTTATCGCCTCTGCATTAGAGATGAAGCAGCCCCTGGGGTAGTAAGGAGGGATGGAAATACCCTCCAAGGAATGCATTACGGAACCCTGGGTCACGTCAATAGCGTCCACACCGGCCGTCTCAAGGATAGGGACGATATACTTCGCAGATGCGTCCAACGTGATGCCCCTCTCCCCCAGCAACTCATCAGCCGAAAACCTGACCAGAATCGGATAATCGTTGCCGACGGCTTTTCTTATCTCCCCAACCGTCTCAACGATAAGACGTGCACGGTTCTCCCAGTTACCGCCGTAGTTGTCGGTCCTCCGGTTATAGTACGGCGAAAGAAAGGCCGCGTGAAGGTTTGCGCCGCCGTGGCCGCAGTGCAGCTCCACGCAATCAAAACCGGCGCTCTTCAATCTACCGGCACCCGCTGCCAGAGCACTCTTGACCGTCTCCAGGCGCTCTATGGAAACTTCGTCCACGGGCAGTATGGTCCCCGCCATAAGGTCGAATATGCCAAACCGTGCCGATTGTTGATCGGGGTACGGCGAAGGCGAAGGGCCTTCGGCCATCATAGGGCCAGGGGCTGCCAGTTGACCCCCTATCTTCACGCCATACGAGTGGATCACGTCGATCAACTTGGCCCAGCCAGGAATGTACTTGTCATCATAAATGCAGGCCCCTGCTTCCGCTTGGATGGCGGCTCTCTTAGTGGTGTCAGGAGCTATCGACTCGATGGTCCCAGTCATAATAAACCCTACTCCGCCTTGCGCCCGCTCCTCGAACCATCTGATCGTTTCAGTGTTCACAGAACCGTCCTCTGCTACGGGCATCCCTAAGATAGGTGCAAAGGCGATCCTGTTCTTCAGCGTCATCCCTTTGATCTTTATAGATTCCGTGATTTTCATCTTCACATCACTTCCTCTTCTGTTATTGTTTACCCCTGATAAAGAGCTTGCTCCGCAGCACTGCGGCGCCTGGGATAAATGGCTATTTTCGGATACCGGAACCCAATAATCTAAAGCGGGAAAATCAAAGGGATTTTTTGAGCTAACATAACGTCCCCGGTCGCTTTCAGTTTGCCGCTCATAAAGGCCGCCATGCCGCTTATTTCCTGGTTGACCAGGGCCAACCAAGTCTCGGCGTCCATTGTAATCGTGACATTGGGAGAATCGTGTGTGGCTTCCTCTATTCGGCAATTTCCGTCCCTTAATTCGATAATCCAGTTTCCTCCTCCGGCCCCATCGATGATGTATTGGACAATGGAATTGACTCCCCGCGCCTTGGAAGCGTCAAATACGGTCGTCATTTTTTCAAAAGTCTCTTTTACATTTGTGTAGGCCATCTTTTTTCTCCTTTTTTAGCTGGTCATGACGATCGAAACCATGAAACGACCCGCCCAATCATGCCTTTTTGGCAGTTAGAAACTTCTTGGCATATTAAAAACATCCTTTTCTCAGATACTTCTAACGCATGCGCTGCATGCTCCCACGAGGTCTTGGATAGGTCTCAAACAGAAAATGCCCTCCGACCTTTTGGAGCGTCTCCGTCGTACCATCGCAAATAAGGTTTTCTCGGGCATCGCGAAAGAGTTTCTCTGGAAGATATTCCTTTGTCAGCCCATTCGCCCCGAGGATTGTGATCGCATCATGGGCATTCTGAAACGCCATTTCGGTGGCCATGGTCTTGGCTGCGATCGAATATTCGGGAAAGGCAGGAAAGATGCTCGAATTCAATAGAACGGCTTGCCGGGACAAGGTCCGGCAGGCTTCAACCCGGCTGAACATTTCAAATATTTTCTGTCTGATAGAACGGTGCTCCTTAAGGAGCTGTCCCCCCTGGACCCTCTGCTGACAGTATGAAAAGGCTTCCTCAAAGGCGGCCCTGGCCAAACCTGTGGCGTAACATGCAACGGTCATATTGAAGCCGGCAAGAATCTGTTTTCCAAAAGGAACATAATAGTCGGCATTATCCAGGAACATATAATGTGCTGGGATCCTGACATCATCAAAGTAAAGCTCACACTGATTGAGTTCTCTCATTCCCAGCATCTCGTGGTGTTTGCCTTTGGAACATCCGGGGAGATCCAACGGTACAATGGCCGCTCCAATTCCCGCAAAACCTCTGGTGGGATCAATCTGCATTTGGAGCAGGCAATGCGTGGCTACCGGTGCGCCGGAAACCCAAGCGGATTTCTGCCCATTGATAACCCATTCGTTACCGTCACGCTTGGCTCTGCAGTTTGGGCGTATTTGAGGGGACTCGAAAAGAGGGTCGCCAAAACCCAGGGTATCAGAGCCATGATCAGGTTCAGTGACCGCCCAGCACCCTCGGATGCTCCCATCCGTGCAGTTGCAGAAAGGTATGGTGAATTCCTCCAACAGAGTCGGATTCATGCTCATCAAGCCACCCAGAGCATGAGCACCTGCTGCCCCTAATTGGACGCACAACCCATTGCTGCCCCAACCCATCTCCTCCATGACAATTGCCTGTTGTAGCGGGGTTAGTCCCATGCCCCCTACTTCTTCGGGAAAGATGACCTTGTGGTATCCGAGTTCGTAGGCCTTCTTGAGAAAATCCCAAAGAGGAGAATCATCAGCTATTACTTTTTCCGGTGTCATTTGATCCAACTTTTTAGCTGTGGGCCGCATAATTTCTTTGGCAAACTTATGGGCAGCCTCTCTTACCGCCAGATCTTCGTCGGACAAACCTAAATTGCTATCTAAGTAATCCACGATGCATTCCTCCTGGTATTGGGATAGTTATGTTTTCCAAGGCTTTTCATTTCCCTTTCATCACATGTGGAATTATTTTCATCCTCCTTTCACCCGGTTTGCAGGTTAATGTCTATCCCTGTCTACCAGAAGCTCCTGCTGCGGATCACAGAGGTACGTCTAGACCGGCCGCCCGGTCTATTAGCGCAGCAAAAAAGTGCTCGACAACAGGTTTTTTATCATCCTATTTTCCTTTCAGTAATTTTGAGGGATCTGCTTCAACCACTATCTATCGATTTCTACTCCTACCCCTTTCAGCAATGTCTTTCTGAAGGCTATGGCATAACGTCTATTATATTCAGAATCATAAGAACTTGCGTTCAGATACCACTGGAGATAACTTCCAATCAGAGCTGCGGTCATAATCCGGGCTTGGATATAAGTGTCCACATCCTCCTTGATAACACCTTCCTTTTTTCCTTCATCGAGAAGCGTTTGGACCAAATGATCGTAGCGATCCTGAATGGCCCTCATTTTTATTTCCGCTTCCGAATTGGACCCTACGATTTCTCCCAGCAATGTCTGATAAACCAACATCAATTCAAAATTGTCACGGCTGAATTCACTTCCAAACTTAAAAAATGTCTTAAACTTATGGAGAAAGTTCCCAGAACAATTAGCGATCGCGTTGTCAATACCTCCAATAAACTCTTTGAGAAATTTCTCCAAGATTGCGTCGAGAATTTCATCCTTGGACTTGAAATGCCAGTAAAGAGTACCTTTTGCCACTCCCGCGGCAGTGGTTATCTCTGTCGTGGTCGTTCCTCGAAAGCCCTTGGATAGGAAAGCCTTAATACTTTTCTCAAGTATTTTTTCTTTGACGCTCTTGTCTTTGCTCATAATTCTTTCTCTTAGAGCTAGCTACAATTTCCTAGACCGACCTCCCAGTCTAGACTCATATGACTATAAAATTTATGAAATTGAGTTGTCAAGAAAAAATACTGGTAAGGAAGAAAAATCGTTCCGAGCGCCTTTGATGCACTGGATAGTCTCGACGATCTGGGTACCCGGCGCGATCCGCAGCGTCCTGGACCAATCTGATGCCTCAGAGGCCCTCCAACAAGCCGGGTAGGCCGCCCGCGCAGAGTCGCGACATGCCGTGCCCTTTCTTCGAAAATCTGGTCGCCTTTCGAATCAACTCCGTGCGACACCTGATCTTGCGACCCAAAGGGAAACAGATTTGGTAACCAGGGTCATATTGAGGTTGCCGCTCCTTCGAGGAAACCTTGGACGGGTTTCTGGACGAGCTCCCGATCAAAGGAATTTGTGCCTACTATTTGGGGGAGAGGCATCATCCAGACTGGAATGCTCTGGTCCGACTGATGAATTTTCATGGACAGGTATCAATGATCTCAAATCAATAATGGAATGGACATAGCCCATTCAAAAAACCATCTTTGGCCGAAGCCCTTGTATGTCTACCACAGGTGTCCGATCCCTTTCCGGGTTGCTCCCGATGCCGCCAGAACGAATGCGTGAACAGCCCGGATGTTTTCACTCCGTGATACCGATCAACTCAGCTCCACTTTGAGAGGAACAGAAAGTCTCATGGAATTCTCCATGATTTCCTGAATCGATTCTTTAACACGCGCGACTGTCGCGTGGTCATCTGGGCATGTAACCCATAAGCCGTCGTGAAGAAGGAGGAATATCTTAATCAATCCCAGGCGATTAGGCCGTGCCGTTGTAACTTCTCAATAAGTCCGGGCAAGGGGATTGGTTATTTTCTGTTGACCCCGAAAAAGAACGCGACAATGGGGTGAAGATATGTTTTAAGGGGGCATGAGCACGAAACTGAAAATCCCTCACATTCCTGAAGAGGAGCGCACTCCTCTGGTAACGGCTCTTTTGGAGATTGTCCGGATTCAGCAGGAGCTGATTCAGGAACTGAGAGACGAGATAGCCAGATTGAAAGGTGACAAACCTAGACCCAAGATCAAACCGTCTGTCCTTGAAAAAGGTCCTGGTGACAGAGGGAAGACGGGAGTCGGGGCAAAACGTCCGGGCTCTGCCAAGAGAAAGAAAAACGACAAGCTTGAGATCCATGAGAGGCGTATCGTCAGGGCCGATAATGTTCCTGCCGGCAGCAGATTCAAAGGTTATGAGCAATTCACCGTTCAAGGCCTGCTGGTGGAACCACACAATACTCTCTACCTACGAGAGCGTTGGATAACCCCTTCGGGCAGGCAGATTATGGCCCCACTTCCGGATGAGATCGGGACACTCGGGCATTTTGCTCCTTCATTGCACAGCTTCATTCTTTACCAATACCACCATTGTCACGTCACTCAACCCCTGATTTTGGAGCAACTTCGTGAAATGGGGGGCGATATCTCAGCCGGACAGGTCAACAGGATTATTACTGAGGGCAAGGGACGATTCCATGCGGAAAAAGAAGAGATTCTCCGGGTCGGCCTGAAAGTATCGGGACATGTAAACGTAGACGACACCGGCGCACGTCATAAGGGCAAGAACGGGTATTGCACCCATATCGGCAATGAGATGTTCGCCTGGTTTGAAAGTACGGCCTCCAAAAGCAGGATCAACTTCTTCGAGATTCTCCGGGCCGGCAACACTGATTATGTGCTGAACGCTGCGGCTCTTGTGTATATGCATGCACAAAAACTTCCCCAAGCATGCCTTGAGAAATTAATCGCGACCGGGAGAGCCATATTTGAAAATGCCGCCGAATGGAAGGCGTTTCTTCAATCTTCGGGTTTCACAGACAAGCGGCATGTCCGTATCGCTACGGAAGGCACCCTTTTGGGAAGTATATTGGAACACGGTTCAACCAATCCGGACCTGGTCGTGGTCAGCGACGATGCCGGTCAGTTTGATTTCTTACTTCACGGCTTGTGTTGGATACATTCGGAGCGCTCTATCAATAAGCTCGTGGGATTCAACGGAGAACAGCGCAGAGCCCTTGAGCGGATACGCAAACAAATATGGGACTTTTACGGCCAACTGAAACGTTAAATGACCCCCGGCAAAGCCGGGGGCTTATTTCTGTTAGCCCCCCAAGGGGGCCGGCTCATGAGCCCCCTGAAGGGGGCGGGTCTTCGTCAAACATATTGAGTTGATCCAAACGGGCGTCTTCGGCCTCCTGATCGCGTATGTATTTTCTGACTGAATCCTCATCGAGCCCTACGGTCGAAACATAGAAGCCTCGTGCCCAAAAGCTTTCTCCCGTGAAATTCCGCTTTCTCCCCTTGATGTTCCTCGCAATCGAAATAGCGCTTTTGCCCTTGATGTACCCGATGACACTCGAAACAGCATACTTTGGAGGAATACTCACGCACATGTGTATATGGTCCGCCCGCAAACATCCCTCCACAATCTTGGACCCCTTCTGCCGGGCCAACTCATGAAAAATGCTGCCGAGATGCTTGCGTATTGACCCATAAATGGCTTTCTTGCGACGCTTCGGAATGAACACCACATGATACTTGCAGTCCCATCTCGTGTGATTTAGACTCTGCACGTCTTTCATTGAAACCTCCCAGACTTGATTGTTTGTGTAGTCTGGGAGGTTGCCTCTACTGCTTCACACGGTCAAACCTCTGGGAGTCTCCCCGGCAAAGCCGGGGGCTTACCTGTGTTTTCGTTAATCGGCGCGCAGACAGAAATGGGGCTTGAGACGCGAATGTTGGGGTTGTGGAAGGACAAGAGCAATCAAAGCGCTTGCTCTAAGAAAGACCCTACCGGAGCAGGGGATGCCCCTTCCTATAGATGTGCATGTGTCCTTGTACTCACGCCAATATCCTTCTGGAACTTAGAAAGCAGAGGAATGTCTCAACTACAAAACTCCAGGAGGGATCATGAGAAAGGAGGCCGGTTTTGAGCCTCTCGAACAAATCGGTGTTAGATCGTTCTGGTCCAGCGGCTGATTTCGCGAACCACTTCAATCCATTGTCGGCCATGTTAAGAGACGTCGTAGTCTATGGGTCCATATTAGTCCCCAATGCTTTTGCTGCAAGCCCCCGACAGATGGAAGACATTATGGTAGTTGGAGTCCTTTTGCATCAGGTGGTAACAATGGTCGATGCGTTTGAGGTGCTTTTGCCGCAGGCAGCACTGAGAGCGTCACACCTGCAGGCCAGGGCCTGTTTGGAGGCATCTTGGTATGTGGATTGGATTCTGAAACAGAAATCGGAAGAAAGGGCCAAATACTACTACGTGTCATGCCTCCGTCAACAACGAGAGTTTGCTCTCAGTGCGGTGAAGGGAACTGCATAACGTCAGCGGTTTTCAGCCACTGCTGACTTTTTAGGATTAGATGATGATGCCGTACAAGCAGATGTGGCTCGCAAAAGCTCTGAAGAAGTGTCGGCAATTGACCGAGTCTTGAGTCAGGACGTATTCTTTGATATCAACAAGCAATTCGAAGGCATGAGGACAAAGACAGGGCACAACAGAAAGGGCAAGCCTAAACAAGGCAGGAAAGCTGAACCGAAGTGGTATCAGCCCCTCGGGCTAAAGTCGATCAGGGACATTGCGGTTGAGGTGGGCAGGTTACACGAATACGACATCTATTATTCACAGTGCTCCAACGTCACTCACGCTAGCTCGTATCGGAATCACGTCAGACTAGGCGCGGGGAGAGTTCATTTCCAACCCATCAGAGATTTGGGCGACATCTCGATTGTCTTTCTATGCACAACTGTCTCGGCCTTAAAGACATACCGCTCCGTGATCAATCGTTACCTTCCCCAGGAATCTGAGGTTTTCTTACGTAAGTACACGGAGGAATGGAGAGAAGCAATTGATACCGTCGTAGGACTCCGGATTGGTCGCCGTGTCCACCCCATCGACATCGATGGTTAAGTCCCGATTTGCATGCGTCGAAGGGAATCCTTCTCCGCTTTTCCAGCCAACCTCCTTCGCGTCACGATCCTGAACACATTCTGATCACGCGCTGAGAGATCGGTCCGACGTGAACTCCGACTGAACACTGAGATCAGTCATTTCCTACCACCAACGCTCTATCTGGGTTTGGAACACGAACGACTTTATGTCCGGGTCTTGCTCGTAGCGGGCCAAATCTACTTCTCTCATCTTCCATTTGCACGACACCTTTCCCTGTGGACAAATCTCAAGCAAGTGTTCCATGGACAGCACGTATCCTCGGATTGTATCACCTGCATCAACTATAATCGAAAAATATGGTATGCAGCCAAACGCGTGGCAGGCTGCCTCTACTTTTTCGAAGTCGCCGTTTGCGATGTAGACATCGTCTGTTTCGGTTCCTTCGGCCCTGGAACGACTTTTCACCGAGATCCCCATAATTTCACCTGTGTGGGGATTGTTGGCCATGATATCAATTCCTGTGTGGTCAACCAGGGCACATTCGAATCCGTACTTGGAGAGCCAATAGAGAACCAGGGCTTCTCCAAAGTCACCTGCTATCTTTGAATGACGGGAACTCTTTGCAATCTTCATATGCCCTCCCGGCCAACACATTTCCGTTGGTCTCTGGAAGCTAACAGCGCACTGTCTTTGGTGTCAAGGTCTTCCACAGGACCGAAACGCCACATAGCATCGATCAGCGCAGGTCCTTTTACGGCTCACGGCCAGATACACGAAAACCATTGATCTGAGCCGGGCGGCGGAGTAATCTGCGGAACGGAAAGTGAAAACATCGGGCAACAGATTTCTGGCCTCGTCTGGCGGGACGTTGGGGATCGTTGTGAGCAATTAGGGGTGGCCGCCTACCCTTCAATGGCTTGTTCGACGCCGAAGACATCCATCTGTTTCTGGGTAGCCTATTTGGGAGAGGATTCAGCCGTGGGAAGTGAAATCCCAGTTTCAGGACAACTTGTAGCTGTTAGACAGAGGCATTTCGTGGTCACTGATGTGAGGAAGTCCGCCCTGCCGGGTGATCCCCTGCATCCAGTGAACGGATCGCCGCAGCACTTGGTCTCGTTGTCGTCCGTAGAGGACGATGGAGAAGGCGAAGAGCTTGAGGTCATCTGGGAAATTGAGCCTGGTGCCGCTGTTCACGAGCGGGTCCAGCTGCCTGAGCCTTCCGGTTTCGATGACCCACATAGGCTGAACGTGTTCCTCAATGCCGTGAGGTGGGGAGCCATTTCTTCGGCGGATGTTCGTGCCCTTCAGGCTCCGTTCAGGAGTGGGATTGAAATTGAGGGTTATCAGTTGGAGCCCCTTGTCCGGTCACTGCAAATGCCGCGGGTCAACCTGTTGATCGCCGACGATGTGGGGCTCGGAAAGACAGTGGAAACCGGCCTCGTCATGCAGGAGCTCATGATCAGGAGGCGGGTTCACTCCGTGCTCATTGTCTGTCCCGCCTCTATCCAGATTCAGTGGCGCGATCAAATGCGAGACAAATTCGGTCTGGAGTTCCGCATCGTGGATACCGATCTGATGCGAGACCTTCGCCGCCGGAGGGGTTTACACGTCAATCCCTGGACCCATTTTCCGCGACTGATTACGTCGATGGACTTCATAAAAAGGGATCGCCCTTTCCGGCTCTTCCGTGAAGCCCTTCCTGCCGAGGGTGAGCCCAAGTTTCCTCGAAGATTCGACTTGTTGATCGTAGATGAGGCTCACAATGTGGCTCCGGCTGGAGCAGGCCAATATGCGACAGACTCTCTGAGGACGGTCGCCATACGGTCCATATCGGCACATTTTGAACACAAGCTGTTTCTGACGGCCACCCCACACAATGGCTATCCGGAGAGCTTCTCAGCTCTTCTAGAGCTGGTAGACAGCCAACGATTCGCCCGTGGGATAAAGCCCGACCAAAGGCAAGTTTGGGCAGCCATGGTCCGCCGACTGAAAGATGAGCTGCCGCCTCGATGGGATGGAAGTCCACGCTTTCCCAAACGTGAAATCGAACCCCTCGAAGTTGATTACAGTGACGAAGAGCGGGCGGCTCACCTGTTGCTTCGTGAGTACACGAGTCTGAGGACGAAGAATTTCACTGATGAGGCCGAAAGGTTCGCCACGGAATTCGTCTTGAAGCTGCTCAAGAAGCGGCTGTTCTCATCTCCGGCAGCGTTCGCAGTCACTTTGGAAAAGCACCAGCAGACCATAAAAGGAACCAAACGGGATTCCAGACTCTTGCACAGACCGTCTATGGGAATTCTCCGTCGTCAGTTGGCGGGTATCGAGGAAGATTATGCCAATGACGAGGTCTACGAAGAACAGGAACAAGAGGCCGTGGATACGGCAAGCAAGGTTTTCCAGCCTCTGAGCACTGAGGAAAAAAACCTGCTTGCGAAACTCAGAGATTTTGCTCAAAACGCCTCAGTGCGGGCGGATTCCAAGGCAAAACGCCTCATTCAATGGCTTCAGAAAACAGTAAAGCCTGGTGGTCGGTGGAGTGACGAGCGAGTTCTCATTTTTACCGAATACCGAGCCACTCAGAAATGGCTTCACGGTTTGCTTGCTGCAGAAGGTCTAACGGAAGGGGATCGCTTGCTCACCCTTTACGGTGGGATGGGCCAAGAGGACACGGAGCGGATTAAGGCTGCCTTTCAAGCGAACCCGGCGGATGCGCCAGTGCGCATCCTGTTGGCCACCGATTGTGCTGCCGAGGGAATCGACCTGCAGAATCACTGTTGCCGGGTAGTTCATTACGAAATCCCGTGGAACCCGAACCGCATGGAGCAGCGAAACGGAAGAGTTGACCGACATGGACAAAAATCCCCGCATGTCTGGGTCTGCCATTTCGTAGGCAGAGGATACGAGAAGCATGCCTCTGAAGTCGTCAAGAGCCCCGGCGAGTTAGACGGCGATCTGGAATTCCTGCTTCGAGCCGTACTAAAGGTAGAGACCATTCGTGAGGACATCGGCAAGGTCGGGCCGGTCATAGCCCGGCAGGTAGAGGAGGCAATGCTTGGCCGTCGCAGGGCTCTCGACACGTCGAAGGCGGAACAAGAGGCCAAGCCCATTCGGCAGTTGCTGCGCTTCGAACGACAATTAAAAGATCAAATTGACAAACTCCGTGAGCAGCTTGACGAGACCAAGGCGACATTACGGCTCTCTCCGGAGAATGTCCAGAATGCAGTGGAAATCGGATTGGAGCTTGCCGGTCAGCCGCCTTTAATAGAAACCCAGTTAACCGGCATCTGGCCTGATCCATTAGGCCGCCGCTCAAAATGCCCTGTTTTTCATCTTCCTCCACTTTCCGGGAGTTGGGCCGCGTGTGCACAGGGGCTTGAGCATCCCCATACAGGGAAAAAACGTCCGATTGTGTTTGATCACGAACTTGCATCGAACCGGGATGATGTGGTCCTAGTACATCTCAATCATAGGGTGGTCCAAATGTCTTTGGCTCTCCTCCGTGCGGAGATCTGGGCTCACGGAGAGAACAAGAACCTGCACAGGGTCTCCGCTATGATTGCCCCGAGCACTGCCATCAAGAATCCAGTGATCATAGGTCACGCAAGGCTGGTGGTTTTGGGCGGGGACAACCGGCGTCTCCATGAAGAGGTCATCGCAGCCGGTGGGCAACTTCGTGAGGGGAGATTCGCTCGCATGAATGTTGGCGAGGTCGCCGCAGCTTTGGCCGCTGCCTCGACCGACGAGCCCCCCGATGGGTTCAAAATAAAGCTTTCACAGCTCTGGCCACAATACTCCGAGCCATTGATGCGTTCCCTTGAGGCCAGGGTTCGAGATTTGACCGATGGATTAAAAAAGCGCCTGCAAGAGCGATGTGACAAGGAGATTAATGATCTGACGGCAATCCTCTCTGAGCTGGAAAGAACTATTCAGAAAGAACTGAAGGACTTCGATTCAGGTCCCGCGCAGCTTGATCTCCGATTTCCCGGCTGGACACCGTCTGAAAGGGAACAGTTGGAGCGAAACATGTCAAGCCTGCGAGCCAGGCTAAGGAAGATCCCGGAGGAAATCGCCCAAGAGACGGAAGGGATTCGTTCCAGGTACGCAAATCCATCGCCGCGGCTTTTCCCTGTGGCCGTCACGTATATTGTGCCTGAGAGTCTGGCTCGGCAACGGGAGGCATGGAGCTGATGTCCATTACCCGTCACCATGCCGAATGGCTTTCTCTCATTGATGTGTCAGGTCCTTTCCTGTCCATGCCGGTATTGTTAAGGGCTTTTCCGCAAGGGCTTCACGCCCATGATCCCGAACATTTTAAGGAACTCAAGCTTGCCCATGAGGAATGGGAACAGAACTGCAACGCTCGCCGTCCGGATCTTGCTATTCATAGAGCCTGGATTCGGTTTGTTTTGGAGAGAAGCCTCGGCTTTATGAACGGACTCCTAGTGGAAGGCCAAGAGATCCCTCCAGGCCTTGATGTGAAGATCGAAGAGCATCAGGAGACCCTGCGACCGGACTTGGCGGTAATTGGGCCACAGCATGCAGATTCCGGGAAGCAGGTTCGCTTCCTTATCCAGACCCATTCCTGGTCCCAGGATTTGGACAAAGCTGTTCAGGGCAGTCGCTGGAAAGCATCTCCTGCGACACGAATGATGGAACTCCTTCATGGTGCTGAGGTTCCTCTAGGGCTAGTTACAAACGGCGAGCACTGGATGCTCGTGCACGCGCCTCGCGGCGAAACATCCGGGTTTGCATCGTGGTATGCAAACGTCTGGTTGGACGAGAAAATAACCCTTCAGGCTTTCCGCAGCCTTCTTAGCGCGGACGCTTTCTTCAACAGGCCTGACCATGAGACTCCTGAAGCCCTCTTGGCTGCCAGTGCTCAGGATCAACAAGAAGTTACTGATCAGTTGGGCCTTCAGGTCAGGCGGGCGGTTGAAGTCCTCATAAGGTCCATCGACCGGATTAATCAAGATCGAGGGGGAAAGCTTCTTGCAGGCGTTGACGAGAAACGGTTGTATGAAGCAGCCCTCACGGTCATGATGCGGCTGGTTTTCCTCTTTTGTGCTGAGGAACGGGGATTGCTGCTACTCGGCGATACCACATATAATCAGAATTATGCTGTATCGACTCTAAGAGACAATCTTCGCCAGGCCGCGGATAAACTCGGCGAGGAAGTCCTCGAAAGAAGATGTGATGCCTGGAGTCGGCTTCTCGCCACGTTCAGGGCAGTTCATGCAGGGGTCGATCACGAGGCCATGAGGCTTCCTGCCTATGGGGGTACGCTGTTCGATCCTGATCGGTTCCCGTTCCTCGAAGGACGAGAACCGCGGACTCATTGGAAGAGTGCCGTGGCCAATCCTCTTCCCATTGACAATCGCACGGTCCTGCACTTGCTTGAAGCCCTTCAGATTCTCCAGGTGAAAGTGCCGGGCGGCGGACAGGCCGAGGCCAGGAGGCTTTCTTTCCGGGCACTGGACATCGAACAGATCGGTCATGTGTACGAAGGCTTGCTTGATCATACTGCTGTGCGAGCTTCCAAAGACGGACCTGTGCTAGGCCTAAAGGGCACCAAGGACAAGGAGCCTGAGATCGAACTCGCAGACCTGGAGCGGCTGAAAGAAACATCGGAAGACGGTCTCATCAAATTCCTCAAGGAGAAAGCAGGGCGCCAGCCCAGCACGCTGAAGAATGCACTTGCCAATAAGATTAATGCCGATGATGTGCAACTCCTGAGAGTAGCTTGCGGAAATGACGACGGGCTACTTACCCGAGTTTTGCCCTGGGTGGGGTTGCTTCGAGAGGACACCTTCGGCAGGCCACTCGTCATTTCTGGCGGCAGCGTCTATGTCACCGAGGGGGCTGAGCGAAGAGCAACCGGCACACACTACACGCCTCGAAGCCTCACTGAAGAAATAGTGCAGCACACCCTTGATCCGTTGGTTTTCGAGGGTCCTGCGGAAGGCTGGCCGAAAGAGAAATGGAGACTTCGCTCTGCCCGGGAAATCCTGGACTTGAAGATTTGTGACATGGCAATGGGCAGCGGAGCTTTTCTCGTTCAGACCTGCCGATACCTATCTGAACGACTCTTGGAGGCTTGGGAGACTGAGCTGCAAAATCATTCGGAAGCACCCGGCATCACTCCTTTCGGGACAATCTCCCGTGGTGACCCAGGCGAAGCACTGATACCACAAGACCCAGACGAGCGGCTGGCCTATGGCCGCCGCTTGATTTGTGAACGGTGTCTGTACGGTGTGGACAAGAACCCCCTGGCAGTAGAAATGGCAAAGCTGTCGCTCTGGCTCATTACCCTGGATAAGGGACGGGCGTTCACGTTCCTGGATCATGCTTTGAAGTGCGGCGATTCGTTGATCGGTTTGCACAGCCTCGAACAGGTAGAAAATTTCCATATCAGCTCGGAAAGGAAAACGGCCCTACAGGAAGGGCTTTTTGCTAGTGCTCTGAGGAGCCGATTCAAAGAGGCCATAGAAAAACGGAAGAAACTTGAATCCTTCACGGTTCACACCATAGACGACGCCCGTCGGAAAGAGGAATTGCACCGCGAAGTCGAAGAATCCATGGAAGTGGTGGAACTCCTGAGCGATCTGCTGGTAGGCATGGCGCTTTCCACGGCAGACGGAGATTCTTTGAAACGCTATGGTGCCCCTTCCAAGCAGTTCGAGAAGCTTCATGATGGCATAGCCTCAAAGTTGCTGTCCATCTATCAGAGGGAGGACATTGAGTCAGCGCTGCAAGCCCTGAGGCACATGGCCTCTGAAACTGAACAAATGATGAACAGCGACCGACCTCCCCAACAAGCCCCTCGCAGACCGTTCCATTGGCCTGTGGAGTTCCCCGAGGTCTTGGCTTCCGAAAATGGATCGGGGCGGGGTTTTTCGGCCATCGTCAGTAACCCTCCATTCCAGGGTGGACAAAAGATCACTGGCAATTTGGGTGTTGATTATCGCGACTTCCTGGTCGATTTTGTGGCTGGCGGCCGGAAAGGCAGCGCTGACCTCTGCTCGTATTTCTTTCTTCAGGCTGGGAGATTGATCCATAACGGCGGAATGATAGGCATGCTGGCCACAAACACCATTGCCCAGGGTGACACGAGAGAGGTCGGGCTGGATCAACTGACCCAAAATGGTTTGGCGATTCCCCGTGCGGTTGCCAGCCGCAAGTGGCCGGGCAGCGCGAACCTTGAAGTTGCCCAAGTCTGGCTCAGAAAAGGTATTTGGAATTCGAGTTGTCGTCTGGGAGACGAGGAAGTAAAGTCCATTTCTCCATACCTGGCACGGCCCGGGCGCATAGAAGGCAATCCATTCCGTTTAAGGGCCAATGAAGGGAAGTCCTTTCAGGGTTCAATTGTAAACGGAATGGGATTTCTCTTGTCTCCCGAGGAGGCCGAGGAACTCATCCTGCAAAACCCTGCCAACCAGGCGGTCCTCTTCCCGTACTTAACCGGCGAGGACCTTAATTCTCGCCCTGACCAGTCTCCAAGCCGATGGGTGATCAACTTTCGGGATTGGCCCCTCAAGCGCGTGGACGAGAAGGAATGGAGACGAGCGGGAAAAGAAGGTCGGCAAGCTCTTATCGGAAAAGGGATTGTGGCACCTGATAATTACGAACCAGTGGCGGCTGATTACCCCGATTGTTCTAAAATTGTAGAAAGGCTGGTCAAGCCAGAACGAGAAGGTAAAACACGCAAGATTGGTCGAGGCTATTGGTGGCAATTTGAGAGAGGCCGGTCCGAGCTTTACGAGGCGATCTCGGGAATGGAGAGGGTGTTGGTCCGGTCCCGAATTGCCAACCTTAATTCCCTTGCCTTTGTTTCGAAAACAATAGTTTTCTCGGAACAAACTGTGATCTTCGCTCTCGGAAGTTACGGAGCGTTCGCAATCCTTCAGTCATCGGTCCACACGGAGTGGTTGAATCACCATTCTTCCAGTATGCGCACTGATGTGAGATACACTCCGTCCGACTGCTTTGAGACTTTTGCATTTCCTGATCTCATTAGTGATCTTGATGAAATTGCGAGCTTGTATTACATGCATCGCCAATCGATCATGAACGCGACACAGGAGGGAATGACCAAGACATACAATCGTTTTCACAACCCCGAACAACACGCATCAGATATTCAGAAGCTCAGAGAGCTCCACGCTGAAATGGATCTCTTTGTCGCCGGTGCATACGGGTGGACCGACCTTGACCTGGGCCATGACTTCCACGAGACTAAGTACGCGATGGCGTAAGTACGGTTACGTATGATGTTGCTTGACCGCGAGATAAATGTGCGATATGGGGTTGCCTCCAACAGGAGGAACGCGAAATGCCGCGCACAAGCCCCTTCATCATCGCGCTTTCATGCACCGAGGAGCAGATTCTCGTTGATACATCAAGGCAATACACGGCCCCTTATTATAAGGTGGTTCGTGCCAAGATCGTTCTCTTGGCAGCTTCCGGCATGGAAAACGAGCAGATCTCTCAGCGCCTGGAGGTGCCCCGTCCAGTCGTCGCAAAGTGGAGGAAACGGTTCTTCTGCGAACGACTGGATGGCCTGGAGGACCTTCCCAGGTGCGGGAGACCGCGCTCTTTTTCCCCCTGAGAGCATTGTGGAGATCAAGGCTCTGGCCTGCGAAATACCCAGCAGATTGGGACTTCCTTTTTCCCGTCTCAGTCATGCCGATATAGCCACCCAAGCCGTGGTTCGATGTCTGGTGGTTTCCATAAGCGTCAAGACGGTCTGGCGTTATCTCCACGCTGATGCCATCAAGCCCTGGACTCATCGTAGCTGGCTTTTTCCTCGCGATCCCGCCTTTGCAGAAAAGGCTTCTCGCGTGTTGGACCTTTATTTCCGTTATTTTCACGGAATTCCCCTGGGGCCGGATGACTACGTGATCAGCGCCGACGAAAAGACCAGTATCCAAGCCCGCCACAGAAAGGCCATCGGCACTGGCCCCATGCCGAATCAACCAAGGCGCGTGGAGTTCGAATACGAAAGAAAGGGTGCCTTGGCCTATCTCGCAGCTTGGGATGTGCATGGAGCCAAGCTCTTCGGTCTCTGCGAGAAATCAACGGGGATCGAGCCGTTCCACAAGCTGGTGGACTTGGTGATGCAACAAGAACCCTATCGGTCGGCACGCCGAGTCTTTTGGATCACGGATAACGGCTCCTCGCATCGAGGGGAAACCTCGGTTCAACGGCTTCTCGATTGGTATCCGAACGCGATCCAGATCCATACCCCAATACACGCCAGTTGGCTGAACCAAGTCGAAATAATCTTCTCGGTGCTGCAACGAAAGGTCCTCAAGCCAAACGACTTTCCAGACCTTGAACGCCTCGAAACGGCCATCTTCGAGTTTCAAGCTCTCTACAACCAAATCGCCAAACCTTTCAAATGGAAATACACGAAAAATGATCTCAAGAAAACTCTCTCAAGGTTCCAGGACCAAGCACATAACAGAAACCGAGTCTGCCTGGCCGCATGAGGCCACTTTAGACCAAGGAATACGTAACCATATTTGCGCCACAGAGCACTAAGCAGGGAATTCGATTTACGGTATGTGAAGCTGCACGGAGAGAAATCTTGGACAGGCTGCTGGCTCTCAACCACAAGCGGCAAAGGGAAGAGGTGACCAAGGGCCTACACGAAAAAGGCAAGAAGACAGAGAAGAAATCAGGGAACCGACCAAAGAAGAAGAGAGATATCGGAACCATGAATCTTTTTTCTTGATGTTGTGTCCAGTGATTCCTTCGGCAGTGGATTCGGAGATCGAAAAACATAGGCGAAGGAGATCCGTAGGATTGCTGCAGGACCTAGAATCCACGGTAGGGCGTAAGGAAAGCATCTCGCACAAGAAGGCCATTCGCCACAGATTCCCGGATAAGAATCTCCACGTAGCTACTTCGTGACGGAAATGGACAGATGAGGAGACACCAATGAAACTTGACGGCATCAATTATGTGCTCGTAATGATGTCAGACTCTGTGCTCGAGATTGCCAGGGGTCTCATGGAAGGTCTTTCGTCCTTTTGCGGTCCTACTCGTGTCGCCGTGGTTTCCACACTACCAGAGACTCACCACTTGTGGGTATGCGATGAACATGAGCTACTGTCCAGCCAACGAGAGGCTATATCGTCCTACTACTTGGACGGATTCGAATGGACCAAAGGAATGCCACAATTTACTGGAACTCATTGTCAACATGCATTCTACAAAAACACTAAGGTTCCTACCATTCCCGGTCTCTTGAGCGGAGCCATGAGTTCAGAGCGAATCAGATATCAGGCGTGGTTCACTGAGCTTACCTCACCGAATTTGAGCAAAGGCCCTATATACGAATGGGTGGACCATGCATGTCAAATGCTATCCTATGAGACATTCACTTGGGTGCTGGGCTCCAACAGACCTTACGGCGTCACTAGGAAAGCCGTTGCCAACTATGAGCTGGATGCAATCAGTGCCTACATTAATCATTTGCTATTCGATGTTTCGGGACAGAATTCAAGGCTTCCTATAAGGGATATCCTGAGGTCTGTGAGTGGCATCTCGACCACCCTGGAAGAAGGTAGTCGGGCTTCAGGGAAGGTCTTGATCGCGGAACCACCCGCACTGGCAAAGATGAGCTTCGCACTCAGATTCGAGAAAGACAAATCAGCTAGGCTTGGTAATTGGAAACATGTGGGCAAGCTCCTTACAACGGTTTCAGGAACAAGTATGAGGTTGGTATCGGATGGCACTAGACTTGTGGGAGTGTGCGATGACACCTCGGTAGGAGGTTGTATCGAAGTCATTTTCAGGGGAGGTCGCGGCGATATCGCGGCTAATGGCTCGCATGTCTGCACGTTTCGGGATGGCCGTTTTTCTGCTGTCCCCCTAGCTCCCAACATGACACGGGTTCATGAAATTCTCACGAGCAAGGGGCTAGATGGCAGCACTGCCGACCATTTGGTGTCGATAATTGGTGAGTTGACCCAAGCCGCCATTGATCGTAGGCACGGGTGCTCAATTCTGGTCAATCTGGCTGACAACTACTGCGACTTGCCCGGCGAGCGACTGTTTGAGCCTTTGGATCTCAGTGATTCACAATGTATGTCTTTAGCCAAGGGCATGCTGAAGATCGATGGCGCTGTTCAAGTAGACTCCAAGGGATTCGTGCACGCATTCGCTTGCCTGCTCGATGGGTCCTCATCATCAGGTGAAGACCGATCAAGAGGCGCTCGGTTCAATTCTGCCCTCCGATTTTCTGAATCACGAGAAGCTTGCATCGTGGTCGTCGTTTCGGAAGACGGACCAATCTCAATCTTGCACCACGGAGACCAGGTTAACAGGCCGCCGCAACCACTCACCATTCCCACAGAGGGATTGCCTCGATTAGCTACGATAAAGGAGTGGGGACGCGGGCAGTTGGTAACGCATGACGATCTGATCAGCATGATGTTGGCAGAGAAGGAGGACCCAATCTAATATGAGGGAATCTACAACAATAGACGGATTAGGAATTGCCGTTGACAGAACAAGCAGTTTGACCTGTGAAAATACATGACAACACCCGACCACCACCAAAGGAGATAGGTCATGGCAGGAAAAAGACTGGAAATCCCGAAACAATACATCGAAAACTTCTGCCGAAAGCATCACATCCGGAAACTGTCCATTTTCGGGTCTTACCTGAGGGACGATTTCCGGCCGGACAGCGACATAGACTTCCTGGTGGAGTTCGAGCCCGAGCATATTCCGGGACTCATTAGATTTGCTGGAATGGAAATTGAACTCTCTGAAATACTGGGTAGAAAAGTGGATTTGAGGACCGCCCAGGACCTGAGCAGATATTTCCGCGACGAGGTTGTAGAGCGGGCAGAGGTCCAGTATGCGGAAGGATGATCTCATCAAGGATGCCAAAGGCATCGTTAGTTCACAGGACTTGAATCGAGAGGCAGGCTGAGATGGACGATAGAGAGTTCGAAGAATTGCTGCAGGACATCGAAACCGACCGGGCAGAGCGGAAGGAAAGCATTTCAGACAAGGACCGCATCGGACAGGCCATTTGCGCATTTGCCAATGATTTGCCTAATTATGGCCTCCCGGGCGTGGTATTTGTTGGCGCACGGGATGATGGTACCTGCGCGAATCTGGACATAACGGATCGTCTTCTCCAGAACTTGGGCGCAATGCGTTCTGACGGAAATATTCTCCCTCTACCCACAATCACTGTTCAGAAGAGGACTGTTGGCGGATGCGATCTTGCTGTGGTTATCGTTCAACCTTCGTATGCTCCGCCGGTACGATTCAGGGGCCTGACTTGGATTCGCGTTGGGCCGCGCAGGGCCGTTGCAACGGCGGAAGAGGAGCGTCGGCTTATTGAAAAGAGGAGAGCCGGAGATTTGCCCTTCGATCTGCGCCCCTTTCCTTCGGCCAATTTACGTGATCTTGACATGGACCTTTTCCGCCGTGTGTACCTCCCGTCTGAGCAGTCTCATGAAGTCTTGGAGCAGAACTCACGGTCCCCGGAGCAACAGTTGGCTTCAGTACGCTTCACCACCCCAGGCCCGGAGTTCGTTCCTACCGCGCTAGGTTTGCTCGTGGCAGGGAGTCGACCGCGTGATTTTGTTCCTGGCGATTACGTCCAATTTGTCCGTTTCGATGGGACTCAGTTGACAGATCCCATCATTGATCAAAAAGAAGTTGACGGCCCTTTGCCGGAGCTGTTGAGGATGCTGGAGGAGATCTTCAGGGCACACATCTCCGTGAGATCGGACATAAGATCAGGTGAGACAGAAATGAGATCCCCTGATTACCCAATTGTGGCTCTGCAACAGCTTGCCAGAAACGCTATTATGCATCGCGATTATGAGCTGAGCAATGCACCTGTAAGAATTTACTGGTTCGATGACAGAATAGAGATCCATAATCCTGGCGGTCCTTACGGGCAAGTAAACCGACAGAACTTCGGAGAACCCGGTATCACGGACTACCGAAACCCCAGTCTGTCGGCAGCTATGAAAAGCCTTGGATTTGTCCAGAGATTCGGAATCGGAATAGAGCTGGCCCGTAAAGAACTCGCGAACAACGGCAATCCACCGCCGGACTTCCAGATAGAGGACGCACATATCTGTGTCATCATAAGGGGGCTCCAATGAGCGTCACGATCGCAGCGTTCTTCAACAACAAAGGTGGCGTGGGTAAGACTTCCCTTGTCTATCACCTGTCGTGGATGTATGCGCATCTCGGCGTCCGAGTGGTTGCTGCAGACCTAGATCCTCAGGCGAATCTCACCGCTGCTTTTCTTGACGAAGACACTTTGGAGCGGTTTTGGCCCGATGGAGATCACCCGGAGACCGTGTACGGCGTGGTCCAGCCATTGGTCGAGAGGACCAGCGACGTAGCCGAGCCTCATTTGGAGGAGATAGAAGACAATGTTGCTTTGCTGGTGGGGGACATGCTCCTTTCCGGGTTCGAAGATTTACTATCGCAAGAGTGGCCAAAAGCCATGGATGCGGATGCCGGCTCCTTTCGGGTTCTGTCGGCTTTCTGGCGGATGATTCAGGGGGCTGCTTCTAACCACCAGGCTGATATTGCGCTCATAGACCTTGGTCCCAATCTTGGGGCCATTAACAGAGCTGCTTTGCTATCGGCCGATTGCGTCGTCATACCCATGGCTCCGGATCTTTTTTCCTTGCAAGGATTGAGAAATCTGGGGCCCACTTTGAATCGATGGCGTAAACAATGGGGACATAGGCTCAAGCAGGCGCCGGCCGGTCTACCGGAGCTACCGAAAGGAAACATGAAGCCGGCCGGATACGTGGTGATACAGCATTCTGAAAGGCTGGATCGTCCGGTAAAAGCCTACAAGAAATGGATGGATCGCATCCCACAGGTCTACAGCGCCGAAGTTATGGGAGAGCCTTGGAAGCCGGGCATCAGATTGGAGGATGATCCTCATTGCATTGCACTCCTCAAGCATTACAGAAGTCTAATACCGTTGGGGCAAGAGGCGCGCAAACCTATCTTCGACCTCAAGGCGGCGGATGGAGCGCTGGGCGCACACACGTATGCAGTGCAGGACGCCTACACTGCCTTTGAGCAACTTGCACTCAGTATTGCGGAAAGGATCTCCTTGAGTGTTCCAAGGTCTAATGTGCATCAACGGAGTCTTTTTGACCCCGAGAAGAGACCGTATGCCATGGAATGAGAGCTATCTCATCATATCCAGACCATTTTACGTAAAGTGGCAGGACCAAACCGCACCTTCAGTTCAGTTGGAACCTTGCCGAGATTCCATTTGGGGTAGTAAAGGAGCACACATATCCCGCAGACACGGATTAGCACGCAAAGAGGTTTATTTTGGACAAGATAGGCGACACATCTGGGAAACAGTCGATGATTCAGATTCTTCGCGCACCTTCTCGGGCCGCGATTCGCGAAGAGCTCAAAGGACTGCTGTTCAAAGATTTGTTGGGTCCAGCAGGCGGGCCCGATGAAGAGGTGGCGGAATCCAGAGTGAAAGATCGTTATCTCGTCGGCATGCTTGCCCCAAAAGGATGGGAGCCGGTTCCGGCTGAAGAACAGGACGAGCTGGCCCTTGGCGGATCAGACTCGGATCAGGACGGGACAACAGACTTGTCCGCGTTGCAGATGCCCACCTTTTTTCCATCCTCATGCGGGATGACCTTTTGTATTTCTGGTGACACCGAAGCACTCAAGGTCACGGCTCGTTGGGGCCAGTACGACCGAGTCGAAAGCGTGACTCTCCAAAATGGCGGTGGTGGACCGGCAAGAGTTTGGAAACGGACTCCGGTTGAGCAGGTATGGGACAGTGTTCCGCTGCGTGACGGCAATATAGGTCCTTTACGAGTGCCCACCGACTACGGCGAGGTACCAGTACGGGGAGTCGCCCGGAAACGGAAGCAGGAGTGGCTGGTTTCTCTCTTTTTGGTGAATGAACAAACAGAACCAAAGAAATTGAAGGACTCCGCCTGGATCTTCCAGCCTGAATTGATTGTTGAAGCCTTCAACGGAAAGCCGATCTTCAGGAAGCGGCCAGACGACGATCCGCTCACCGTCGGCAAAGCCTCTTCGGAACCCGAAGACCGAGCCATGAGCATGCTGTATCGGAATCAGGTGGAGTTCGCTGTGGGGCATGGGGTCTCCGTGCACGCGGAGACTTCGGGGTCTGATCCATCTGAGGCCCTGAGGCTTTCGACCACTTTTGTTCCCTCATCCGAAGTGCCTCAGCAAACGCCTCCAACTCAAGACGAGATTTCAGAGCTGCAAGGGCTGGTTCTTGACATGAAGGAACTGGCCGAAACAGAAACGGTAGAGTTCAATCGGAAGCTGGGGGCCTTAGCGACAACGTATGTCGAATGGATTGCCAAACAGGAGGCAAAGCTGAAGCGGCCCGATCCGGGTCTTAAACCTTACCTGCCGGTGGCGAAAGAGGCTCTCAAGAAATGCTCACGAACCCTGGAAAGAATACGAGAGGGGCTGAACCTCATATCGACTGACGAACAGGCCGCAGACGCCTTTCGTTTTGCGAATCATGCGATGTGGCTCCAGCGTGTCCGGTCAATCTACGCTGAGAGATTCCGCCGTGATCAGGACCCGAATCTAGAGTTGATCGATATCCCCGAAAATCGGAGTTGGTATCCTTTCCAATTGGCTTTCATTCTGCTGAATCTGCCCAGTCTCACCACTTTGCACCATCCGGACCGGACCGACCAGGCCCAAGCAGTGGCGGACCTGCTCTGGTTCCCCACCGGAGGCGGAAAGACAGAGGCGTATTTGGGCTTGGCAGCCTACACAATGGCTATTCGGCGATTGCAGGGCACAGTAGCAGGACATTCAGGCATGCACGGCGTCGCCGTACTCATGCGCTATACGTTGAGACTCTTGACCTTACAGCAGTTCCAAAGGGCATCTGCCTTGATCTGCGCTTGCGAGGTAATTCGCCGGGAGGCCTGTGCAAAAGGCGACAACCGCTGGGGAGATGATCCGTTCCGGATTGGCCTATGGGTAGGCCAGAGAACGACCCCAAACCGCACCGAAGACAGTGCGGAATCCATAAAAAGGAATCACGGATTCTATATGGGTGGGAGCGCAGGCGGCGGAAGTGGGACTCCGGCTCAGTTGACACACTGCCCATGGTGCGGAAGTCGCATAGATCCAGGGAAGGACATCGTCGTAGAAGGATTTCAGGAAGGTAGAGGAAGGACCCTCATCTACTGCGCGGATAAGACCTTCACATGCCCATTCACGCGGAAGAACGCCGACGGAGAAGGACTCCCGGTGCTTGTGGTTGACGAAGAGATTTACCGCCGTCTTCCTGCTCTGCTGATATCTACGGTGGACAAGTTCGCCCAGATGCCGTGGAAAGGCGAAACGCAGATGCTTTTCGGTCAGGTAAACGGACACTGTCCTCGCCACGGCTTTCGCTCGCCCGAGATCGAAGACTCCGATTCGCACCCCAAAAAGGGCAGCTTTCCTGCAGTGAAGTCAGTTGGGCTGGAACCACTCCGACCACCTGATCTGATAATTCAAGATGAACTCCACCTCATAAGCGGGCCACTGGGCACCTTAGTCGGCCATTATGAGACGGCGGTGGATGCACTGGCCTCATGGGAGGTAGATGGCCGCACTGTCAGGCCGAAAGTCATTGCCTCTACGGCCACAATACGCCGGGCTCTCGATCAGGTTCATTCGCTGTTCCTGCGGAGAGTAAATGTGTTTCCTCCGCAAGGCATAGACATCAAAGATAATTTCTTCTCAATCCAGAGGGAACCAAGCGAGGAGTATCCCGGACGATGCTACGTGGGAGTCTGTGCTCCTGGAACAAGGTTAAAGGCTGCCCTCATACGGGTTTATGTAGCCCTCCTTTCGGCGGGCCAAAGCCTGTTTGAGAAATATGGGAGTGCAGCCGATCCGTGGATGACCCTCGTGGGCTACTTCAACTCGTTGCGTGAGCTTGGTGGGATGGTAAGGCTGGTTGACGATGACATTCGGTCAAGGCTCAGGAAGATGGATGAACGAGGCTTGGCCAAACGTTTGATCTACAATCATGAAGAGCTCACTTCCCGTAAGGGAGCATCCGACATACCTAGAATTCTGGATCTGCTGGAAGTTGGATTTGATTCTCATATCACCGCCGCCACGAAAGGAAAAGTTTCTTCGAGTGAATTGAAGGCCTCCAGACCATTGGATGTCTTGCTGGCCACGAGCATGCTGTCGGTCGGAGTGGATGTTCGTAACTTCTCAATAAGTCCGGGCGGAGTTAGTGGTCAAGCGCAGAATTTGAGTAACGGCTGTTGGCCCGGAGGGGGATGTGGAACCGGAGTGTTTGGTTCAAGTGATTCGAGTTCCCGGATAATAAGCTCAGCCAGTGGCCGGATGGAGTTGGCTCCGGACAACCTGTCGTTGAGGTAGGCCCAGAACCCCACCGCAAGCTTGCGGCATGTCTTTTTCAGGCTTGCGAAGGTGTCACGACAGCGCCGTCCAAGATCGCTACGAGTCGAACCGCTGATGTGGCGCTTTTTCACATATTCGCGTATGTCCGTCTCGCTGGTATTGTTGTGCAAGGGTATGTCGGGCCTTTCCAGTACCAACAAGAGTTCGGACTTATTCTTGCGTATTCTGCCAAGCGTCTGGTTCAGTCTTGCATAAGAGGTGCGGGTGCTGAAGATCTCATCGAAACGCTTGTCAAGCTTTCCTTTAGTGAGTTGGTCGGGACTCTGTTTATAACTTTTCAGTTGGCCGTAAAAGTCCCATATTTGTTTGCGTATCCGCTCAAGGGCTCTGCGCTGTTCTCCGTTGAATCCCACGAGCTTATTGATAGAGCGCTCCGAATGTATCCAACACAAGCCGTGAAGTAAGAAATCAAACTGACCGGCATCGTCGCTGACCACGACCAGGTCCGGATTGGTTGAACCGTGTTCCAATATACTTCCCAAAACCCATCTTCTACAGTTCTTGGCGTTTTTCGGGGGTCTCAACGGTTTAAGTACTTGAAATAGCGGAACGTGGTTTTTCCCAAAGTGGAAAACATGGTGCCACGTCATCGGCAAATAAGGCTTGACACAAAAGCAGTATTCACTATGATTCATGGTGTCTTTATGGAGGGCGCCATGTTCTTTCGAGTGAAGAAGGCCGGGGAGAGAACCTACTTCCAGATTGTGGAAAACCGGTGGGAAGACGGTCGCTCCAAGCAGCGCGTCATTTGTACCTTAGGAAGACTCGATGAACTGGAGGCTTCAGGCCAACTGGATCGGCTTATATCCTCTGGTGCCAAGTTCTCCGAGTCCATGATGGTGATCGATGCGCATCGTCGCGGTGATGCTCCGGTGATCGGAGTGCGTCGCATAGGCCCTGGGATGATCTTCGAGAGGTTGTGGAGAGAAACGGGGTTAACAGAAATCATTGAACATCTGCTTGCCGGCCGCAAGTTCAAGTTCCCCGTCGAGCGGGCAGTGTTCGTTACGGTGCTCAACCGTCTGTTTGCACCGGGGTCGGACCGCTTCTGCAGCAAGTGGGTGCAAGACTACGGGATCGCCGAGGCCGACGAGTTGGATCTCCATCACCTCTATCGTGCCATGGCCTGGTTGGGTGAAGAGCTACCCGATGCACAACAAGCGGGCAGGACACTCGTGCCTCGGTGCATAAAAGACCTGATTGAAGAGGCGCTGTTCTCCCGGTCACGGGATCTGTTTTCATCGCTTGACCTCGTGTCCTTCGACACCACCTCCATCTACTTCGAGGGAGAAGGCGGCGAGACGCTGGGTGAGCGGGGCCATAACAAGGATCATCGTCCGGATCTCAAGCAGATGGTGGTGGGTGCGGTGATCGACAACCGAGGCCGTCCGATTTGTTGCGAAATGTGGCCGGGAAACACTGCGGACGTGACCAGCCTCGTGCCCGTGGTGGATCGATTCCGGTCCAGGTTTTCCCTGGGCCAAGTGTGTATCGTGGCTGACCGCGGCATGATCAGCGCTGATACCATCGCAGAGCTGGAGAAGAGGCAGTGGCCGTACATCCTGGGAGCCAGGATGCGTCTGGTGAAGGAAGTGAAACAGGAAGTGCTCTCCCGGGCAGGACGCTATCAGGTGGTCGACGCGTCTCGCTCTCCGTTGAAGGTCAAGGAGGTGCTAGTGGACGGGAGGCGTTATGTGGTCTGCGTCAATGAGGATCAGGCCAAGAAGGACGCCCTCGACCGAGCGGCTATCATTGCAGCGCTTGAAGAGAAGCTCAAGCAAGGAGACAAGTCTCTGGTGGGAAACAAGGGGTTCCGCAAGTATCTTGCAAGCACCGGAAGCGGCTTCGCCATCGACCACGAGAAGGCCAAGGCTGAGTCACGTTTCGACGGCAAGTGGGTCCTGAGAACCAACACCAGCCTTCCCGCTGCCCAGCTGGGGCTGAAGTACAAGCAACTCTGGATGGTGGAGCAGATCTTCCGATCCGCCAAGACCCTGCTCAGCACTCGGCCGGTGTACCACCAGTACGACCGGACGATCCGAGGGCACGTGTTCTGCTCGTTTCTCGCTCTTGTCTTACGCAGGGCTCTGCAAGAGCGTCTTGAGGGGAAAGCGCTCTCGTGCGAGTGGGCTGACATCAAGCTTGATCTGGACAGTTTGACCGAAGTGGAGCTTGAGCACGGCGGAAAACGCTTTCTGTTGCGCTCCCAGCCCAAAGGCGTCTGTAACGCAGTCTTCCGTGCAGCGGGGGTAGCCTTTCCTCCCACTATCCGTAGCGTACCGTTCGACACGACCGCGTGACCTGATTCGAGCACCTTGAGATCGAATTCCTGGTGCCACAGATTTGTTGTGCTCTAATAACATCCTGAAACATAATAACTTTTCGCGATGCACTGTAGAAGACGAGCAAAAGGGTGCCTTCCGTAGCGATACGGACATGCCGCTTGTCTGTGAAACCCGAAGATTGAAGAAACGCCTTCCATTCGGCGGCATTTTCAAATATGGCTCTCCCGGTCGCGATTAATTTCTCAAGGCATGCTTGGGGAAGTTTTTGTGCATGCATATACACAAGAGCCGCAGCGTTCAGCACATAATCAGTGTTGCCGGCCCGGAGAATCTCGAAGAAGTTGATCCTGCTTTTGGAGGCCGTACTTTCAAACCAGGCGAACATCTCATTGCCGATATGGGTGCAATACCCGTTCTTGCCCTTATGACGTGCGCCGGTGTCGTCTACGTTTACATGTCCCGATACTTTCAGGCCGACCCGGAGAATCTCTTCTTTTTCCGCATGGAATCGTCCCTTGCCCTCAGTAATAATCCTGTTGACCTGTCCGGCTGAGATATCGCCCCCCATTTCACGAAGTTGCTCCAAAATCAGGGGTTGAGTGACGTGACAATGGTGGTATTGGTAAAGAATGAAGCTGTGCAATGAAGGAGCAAAATGCCCGAGTGTCCCGATCTCATCCGGAAGTGGGGCCATAATCTGCCTGCCCGAAGGGGTTATCCAACGCTCTCGTAGGTAGAGAGTATTGTGTGGTTCCACCAGCAGGCCTTGAACGGTGAATTGCTCATAACCTTTGAATCTGCTGCCGGCAGGAACATTATCGGCCCTGACGATACGCCTCTCATGGATCTCAAGCTTGTCGTTTTTCTTTCTCTTGGCAGAGCCCGGACGTTTTGCCCCGACTCCCGTCTTCCCTCTGTCACCAGGACCTTTTTCAAGGACAGACGGTTTGATCTTGGGTCTAGGTTTGTCACCTTTCAATCTGGCTATCTCGTCTCTCAGTTCCTGAATCAGCTCCTGCTGAATCCGGACAATCTCCAAAAGAGCCGTTACCAGAGGAGTGCGCTCCTCTTCAGGAATGTGAGGGATTTTCAGTTTCGTGCTCATGCCCCCTTAAAACATATCTTCACCCCATTGTCGCGTTCTTTTTCGGGGTCAACAGAAAATAACCAATCCCCTTGCCCGGACTTATTGAGAAGTTACATCTATCTGCGGTCATTGGTGTTTTTGATCTTCGAATTTCTGCCGCTGATGACGGTTCACGCACGCTCTTCGATTGAAATGGACGAGAACCCGTCTGAAACGCGATCTCGTGGACTTTCGTGTGCTTTTCACTTCGGAGTGCCGCGTCTCTGAGCCACAAAGCCCAAGAAGCCGTGCGCCAATTTTGTGCCAATCGGCTCTCATCTTCCTAATTTGTCGTGACACAAGGCAACGGGTGTAAAAAGGGAAGTGCTCTTTATTGTTAGTTTTTTGTCTCGTTTTAGGACTCTTTATCAGTAGGTTTGGGGTTCGAGCCCCCGAGGGCCCACCATAAAAAACAAGAGGTTAACCCGACTCAGGCTAGCCTATTTTTTTGAGGGGTAACTCAGGGATAACCTGAGTGCGAAAAGAGGTCTTTTTCGAGGACATCGGCGAGCGGTCAATCATCATAGGCACTTTCCGGGGTCGAGTGCAGGACTGACCAGGCATCAGATTCTTTATCAGGCTCTTTTGATGTCTCAAAACTGAGAAGGGGCTTGCCGTAGAAATTCCAGAGAAGCGCATCCATAGCGCGACTGGCGTTTCCCCCGAAGCGCCGGTTAACATCGGCCTCGAACATTTTACCAAGGTTTTCGTCTACCCGCACGCGGATATCGGCCTTATTACCCTTGAATTTCTTTCCTTCCTTTGGAGGTAACGGCGGCTCCTCTGTCGTCGTGAGCGGGAGGGCAATTTTAGGCTCCGGCTTCTCCGCCTCCAGTCGAGTTTCAATCAGTTCTCTTAACCGCGTTTCCAGCCCCTCCAACATGGCAGTCACTTCTTCTCGGGTTAGGGTGTCCGGTCTTCCTCTTTCAGGTAATGTGTCAACCTTGTCAACTGTGTCAATAGACTGAGGCATGGGGGGTCCTTCTGCAACAGGGGCCTGCCCCTTTAGCCTCGAATGCCAAGAGCGTAGATTTGTGAGAGTGTAGGGCTTACCCCTGGTATCCTTGAATCCTTCACGCTCCAGGGCTTCTGCAATTTGCGCCCAGGTGCGGCCCTCTCTTTTGAGTTCAAAGGCCCGCGCAAATGCCTTCCTTTGGGCTTCATTTATCGGCTGCTTCATTGGCTTCCCCTTCGTCTGCTAAAGTTGACAACTCTGACACTAATTGGTCGGTTCTTTCGGGGGGCAGTTTTTTGAACAACTCCAAAAGCTCTTGAGCCGTGGGGTCATGCTGTAAGAATTCGCGCTCTTCCTCTGGGGTCATTCCCTTCACGCGGCCTTTTTCAGGATGTTCCATACTTCGTTCCTCCCAAAAGGTTTATTCCGGCGATTCCTGTATCCGTGGTCTTTGAGAAATTCAACTATGCCCCTGATTGACAGGCCCCTGGAATGCAATTCCAACACCTTGCGGATTATCTCTTGTTCCTTGTCATCCATGACAAGTTTGCCTTTGGCAAAGCTAAAGCCGAAGGGAGCATGGCCGGATATCCTCTGACCATTTTCCCTTTTGACCGCTAGGGCGGTCTTGGTACGCTCTGAAATGATCTCTCTTTCCCATACGGATAGCGCTCAGGATGTTATAGAACAGACGGCCAGTGGCGCTCCCTGTGTCGATCTTCTCACTGATCGAATGCAGATGACAGCGTTTCTTTTCCAGGAGTTCCGCCATTTCGCAGCCTTCCTTGAGGTTCCACGCCATACGGCCTGGCTTAAAGATGACAAGTTTGTCAAGTTTGAAGGTCCGCACAAGCTCAAGTACGCGCTGAATACCTGGGCGGCCTGCCACTGACTTCGCGGACAGCCCGCGATCTTCGATAATCTCCATGAGGTCCAGATCATGGAGTTCACAGTAAGCCACTATCTTGCGCCTCTGTGCTTTCAGGTAATACCCCTCTTCGGCCTGACGCATTGTGCTCACTCTGACGTATCCGATTGTCCTGTCCATGACCATACCTCCCGTTATTTGTCATATATGACAACTCTGACACACTATAGTTCCCCATGTCAAGCAAAAAGATGTCAACTTTGTCAATTGTCCTTCAAGTGAACGGTCAACGGACAAATTTGGAAATCAAATCGCGTTACTGGCTCCGGAACAATATATTGGGAACAAACGTCGCCGTGTCTGCATTACCATCCCTGTGCTGGAAGTTGCGTGCTTTCCTCTATGGAGATCCGATTCGAATCGTTGCCGAAATTGCTTGAAGTGTCTGATTCTGCTAACATTCAAATCAGTGCTGGCCTGATAACATGCAAAGGCTTCCGATTCATCTCAGGGATGATCTATGGTGACCAAAGAGAATATTAGGCTGATGGACGCTTCTAGCCATCTCGCGGTAACAAACGAGTGGAGGCGCCCTTGGTAGACGGGGGTTTATCCAACAATAGCAATCTTAGATCAAAAAAAAGTACCAGGCTAGCCCTCAAAGTGCCCGGAATGTTAGGTGTAGAGGATGAATGAAAACTACTAAAGAAATGAATATATATGAAGCTGCTGTGTTCCTGCGCATGTCACCGCGTTTGATTCGGTGGTTTACCAGGCACACGCCCAAGAAAGGACATTCGGAAAGACTTGCTTTCGAAATTGGTGAGAATGACGAGCCCTATTTTGATGAAAATCGGCTTAGAAGGTTTGATCGGTATCTCGCTGAACCTTGGCCTTCCAAGAAATCAGGACGCCCGGAGATCCCGGCAGGTATAAGGACAGAAGTGAAGCTCGAAAGTAGATGTCGCTGCGTTATCTGTTCTCATGTAAATGGACAATTAGCTCACATAGACCCTGTTCACAATAGTAAAAACAACCACCCCCACAATCTAATTTACCTGTGCCCGAATTGTCATGACCTTTATGATAAGAGGAAGTTGATCACACAAAAGGAAATTCGATCTCTAAAAACAGACATACTGGACATTCAGGTTTCTATATGGCGATCACAAGCTGGGCTTCTCAGAACCGTTTTTTTATTAGTTCGGGCATTAGAGCTAGTACTGGCCAAAATAGAGTTCTCCAAATTCAAAGCGTATGCGGTTATCCAGGACCAACTGCTCCAAACCATTAAGACAAGAGCAAAGGCTTCCGCGTCCGTTAGGGAAAATCCCACTCTAGCCGAGAAGATTCTTTCTTTTTGCGACGGAGATAACGAAATAGACAACCTAATTCAGCAAAGAAACGATCTTCTAACGAGTTCCCATACTGCCGTATGCCCCCTCTGTGAAGGTACGGGCGATCATAACAACGGGACATGTCCGGTATGCCGTGGTGAAGGAACAATTGATGCTCGCGATGCCGAGAAAATAGATCTTTCACCGTTCGAACAGGAGGCATGCCCCCTCTGTGAAGGTACGGGCGATCATAACGACTGGATATGTCCGGTATGCCGTGGTGAAGGAACAATTGATGCTCGCGATGCCGAGAAAATAGATCTTTCACTGTTCGAACAGGTGGAATGTCCCCTCTGTGGAGGTACGAGCGATCATAACAACGGGATATGTCCGGTATGCCGCGGTGAAGGAACAATTGATGCTCGCGATGCCGAGGAAATAGATCTTTTACCGTTCGAACAGGAGGCATGCCCCCTCTGTGAAGGTACGGGCGATCATAACAACGGGATATGTCCGGTATGCCGTGGTGAAGGAACAATTGATGCTCGCGATGCCGAGGAAATAGATCTTTCACTGTTCGAACAGGTGGAATGTCCCCTCTGTGGAGGTACGGGCGATCATAACAACGGGATATGTCCGGTATGCCGTGGTGAAGGAACAATTGATGCTCGCGATGCCGAGAAAACATAAGGGAGTACCGATGGGAGAGGGATATGGCCGTACAAAAGTGCATGATCGCAATCCCAGGATAAAAGCAAAGGATGAAATGTCGGGAAATTGAATCCAAGAGATTTGAAAGAGCCTATGGCGGCGATTCGACTCGCCTGGGGGGAGGGTCCAGAGGGGGTCGTCCAAAATATAATATATAGGGACTCCTAGAGCCGTTTTTACATGGCACCAAACTTTTTCAAGACTTTTCGCCCTGATCCCTCGCCGGATTCCCTCTCGAACCCGCTTCCTGTTCGTCGATCCCGGCCTGTGCGCGAACCGGTTAGCAGTGAGCACGAAGATTGAGTGGTCTGATTCGCTCTACGGAGGTTGCATTGGAATTGCGAGGAAAGCAGATTGCGTTTGCTGCTCGCCGGTGCGAAACTTCCAGAGGCTAATTTACTCGAAAAACTGATCCTTGCGCGTGAGAGGTTCTTAAGCAATGAGGCTAAAAGGTGAGGTCACAATTCAGTCATTTAACCCGTACGAGGTACGATTTCCCGGTAGACGGGTAATATCAAGAGATACTTTGCTTCTCATGAAAATGTTAAGGCAGGAGGGCTACCAAGTCACGGTAGCTCCTGATAATGGGAGCAGACTTTATCACTTAAGGCGGAAAGGGGTCACCGAGTTCTTCGCAGATCCCGTACGAGTTTTTCTGCTCAAAATACCGGTTACCATTGTCACTAGCATAATCACTGGCCTCGTGATGCACAGACTGAAGAGTCGATCCGAATCCAAAAAAGACCAGGTTCACCTTTTTTTGGAAAGCGAACAAGATGGAAAGAAAGTGCGTTTTGACTACACAGGAAAACCTCTAGCAGATATCGAATTCCAATCCGTTATTGCAGCATTTAAGACGCAGCAACAGAGCTTTGGAGAATCGTTCCGGGTGACCTCTCCAGATCCCACCCGGCCTACGCCAATTTTTCTTGAGCACTCCCCTAAAATCGTCGGATGGGGACGGGTATTCCTCGACAAGAGCGGAAAGGTAATGGTCGATGCCAAAGGCACGCATGATGAAACCTGGGAAAAAACACGTGATGGCGTGATGAAAGGATTTAGTTGGGGTGGACTAGTAGAACAGGCTGTATGTTCGATCTGTCAGAAAGATTATATGAATTGCAATCATGTCGCAGGGAAAAAGTATAAAGGCAAGGAATGTATAGTCAGGCTCGGCCAAGTTCACTGGGCTGAAATTAGTCTCGTGAGCGATCCTGTGCAGGTAGACATAGAATTGGCTTAGGAGCTTCGGAGAAAATCATGACGGTTTTCTTCTCGAAGCAAGTGACATTTTTGGGGTCTTCGTTGCTCGCCCCCTCTTCTTTCGTCAATATGAGCCGAAGGTCCGGCCCCGCATATCCTTCGCAGGGGAGTTGACGGTTAGAGAGCCCATCCGTGACTTGAGAAGGTCGAGAAAGGTTGTTATGTAGATGCCGCCGATTCTTATTGCCGAAGATGACAAAAAGACCGCTTCCCTGGTGGCCCTCTATCTTGAGAGAGAAGGATTCCGGACAATTGTTGCGTATGACGGACAACAAGCCTTGGAGTTGGCGCAGCGCTACAGTCCGATTTTTGTGATTCTTGATCTGATGCTTCCGTTGCTGGACGGCTGGGAGGTGTGCAGACAACTGAGACGGTCATCTGATGTACCCATACTCATTCTTAGCGCTCGGCAGGAAGAGATAGACCGGGCGTCCGGCCTGACCTTGGGAGCAGATGATTACGTTGTGAAGCCTTTCAGTCCCCGAGAATTAGTGGCTCGTGTGAAGGCGATTCTCCGAAGAGGCCGATTGGGCCGAACTGATCAAGAACAAGTGCTTTCTTATGGGGATCTGGCCTTAGACCCGGGAAAAAGGAAAGTCACTTTCCGCGGGAATCCGGTTTCGCTCACCCCTCACGAGTTCAATTTGCTGCGCACCCTTATGGCCGTGCCGGGAAAAGTGTTTACACGCGATGAGCTACTGACCAAGCTTTATCCCAGAGAGGATGTCGTGGTTATCGACAGAGTCGTGGATGTCCACATCGGCAAGCTCAGGCAAAAAATTGAAGAAGATCCGACGAATCCCAGATATATTCTGACGGTCAGAGGAGTCGGGTATCAGTTCGCAGAAATACCCTAAAATTTAAAACTGGAGGGGACCGTGAGGACAAGCCTCCTCTGGAAAGTCATCGGGATTAATGTTTTGATTATCGGGTTCGTGATAGTCATCGTTTGGTTGTCTGTTGACTACCTTGCCGCAGACTATTTTGTGACCTTGATGAAGCAGTACAACATTTCACCCGTGTCGACCCAGAAGATGTTCCTCCATTCGGTCCACCGATACCTCGTCTGGGCTATGTTCACGGCGCTTGTACTGGCTCTTGCTTTGAACTATCTGATGACAAAACGGGTATTAGGCCCCCTCACCCAAATGGCAAATGTCACCCGGAAGATAGCGGCGGGCGACTATACGAGCAGGATACCGCTACAGTCTCAGGACGAAGTAGGAAAGCTGGCGGAGGCCTTCAACCGGATGGCCGACAGCCTTCAGGCCATCGAAAATCTTCGCAAGTCATTAATGATTGACGTGGCCCACGAACTCCGGACGCCGTTGACAAACATTCAGGGTAACTTCTCAATAACTAAAGTCTTGCACAATAGAGAGAACAAGAAACAGTAATCCTGTGAGCTTTCGAGCATGGGATCGGCCTCTTCGTCGTCAGAATCCGTAGGCGATGCGGCAAATATCTTCTTGAGATCGGCCACGATTCAACTGGA
>CAVSPC010000021.1:0-120451 GCA_963729795.1 uncultured delta proteobacterium
CCATCCAACGAATCAAATTACGGTCCTTGCTATCCAGTTTGTGGACGCGGACTTCCAGAGGAGCGGACTTTCCAGTCCGCCAAATCTATGTGAAGGGAAATCGCAGGCTGGAAAGTCTGCGCCACAAGTGGAAAGTCCGCCCTACGGCAATCTGAGCCACTAGACAAAAAGATTCCCAAGGACGGGATACAAGCAACGAACACGTCTCAATTTGTGAAAGTGACGAGCAGGAAGCAATCCCATGTTCTTGGACTCTCGTTGCCGAACTCGCCCTAAATATCGGTGGTTGCCGACGAGATCCCTGCTACGATCGAGCAGCTTCTCCCTGGTATTCGCCACTGGGCGCGTGGAAGATCCCCGGAAGCTTGGTAAGCTTGTCGGAGCAACTGTTGGGAAACAACAACCGGGCCTGCCAGTGGAGGCCGAAATCGATGGCCTTCATTCCCGGAAAGCGCCCCTCCATCATTTCTACCAGTTCGTCCCCGGTTCTTGCTTTCGGCGACACTTCGTCGTACGCATCCAAGTATTTGAGCGTGAAGTCGATACCGGAAGCGTCTTCAAGGTGGAGTTTCTCGGGAGAGCAATGGCCTGGAATCACAACCCTGGGGTTCATCTCTTTCAGCTTTCGAAGGCACGCCCGCCATTTATTGCGACGGGCAAGATCACTCTCAGCCGTCCAGACGTGGGCATCGTTGTAGACGACATCCGTGCCGCACGCCACTCGAAGCGAAGGGCACCATATCATGGTGTTGTTCGCACTGTCTCCGTCCCAATCATCCGAAAACTCTATGTCGTAGCCTTCGACACTCAGTTTGTCGCTCCAGAGCGGGAAGGGGAACACAACTCTGTCAGGGACATCCTTTCCGTACATATCCCCCCAAAGATGGATCTTCTCATCGCAAGTGAAAATGATGTCCTTGACCACGCTGGGGAGCGCCACGATCTTTGCAGTCGGGAAAGCGAACTGCAGAACGACCAACCCGAAATGGTGGTCCGGATGGAAATGGGAAATGTAGATATGTGTAATGTTCTTTCTCATTTCCAGCAATCCGGCTGCGAGCCTGTGGGCATCACTCAGGGTGAAACACGCGTCGATCAGAATCGCATCCTGTTCCCCGTAAAATAGAGTGGAGGTGCCGTTAAACCCGATATAGCTATGCGGAAAGACCTTGTAATTCAGTGCCATAACGGAATCCTTTCTTGATCTCTTAGATTCTGGTGCTGCGATGTTCGTCTGCGAACCCGCTTTGGGGTAGATGGTGTTCGCGCAAAGATGCTCTTTGCCTCCAAGCCCGTCGCTGATGGTGGACTTCGACAAAGGCCGTGAAGTTCACGATTTGTCCATGGACTCTGAGTACCCTAGACTACTCCCCAATTGACACCCGCACTGCTGAGCGCCGCCCCGGAAACATCTACAATTGCGGCACCGCCGTCAAGTAGGAGCACTGACCCGGTCATGAACAGTGCGTCATCGCTTGCGAGGAAACTGCAAATACCCGTAACCTCGTCCGGCGCCGCAACTCTGCGAAGTGGTACACTTGAAGAGATTCGGGCAAATATGTCGTCCACGTCGGTCTTGAGGGATTCCGCAAGCGGAGTCAGTGCTTCCTCCAGCATGTCAGTCCGAGTCGCGCCAGGGCAAACGGCATTGCATCGGACCTTGAAAGGGCCGTAATCCAATGCGGCCTGCTTGGTTAGCATGATCAGCGCTGCCTTTGAAGTGCAATAGGCCGGCATGCCCGGCAGGCACCGTAATCCGCCCAGGGAAGAAATGTTGATGATAGACCCGCCGCCGTTCTCGATCATATGCGGCAGGGAAGCCTTCATCACCAGGAAAGGGCCGGTCAGATTGATGTCGATCACCTTTCTCCAGACCTCTTGATCTATATCTACGACCGTGCCGCCCGGATCGATTCCGGCATTGTTCACCACCACATCGAGTTTCCCGCTAAAGTTCAGCGCCGTGTCCACCATCCTTTCAATGTCCTTGTATTCGGAGACATCCCCTGAACATGTCGAAACTCTATCTTTCGGCAGGGTTTGAGCCACCTTGTCTAACATTTGCTGACGCCGTCCGGTGATGCATACCTTCGCCCCATCGCCGACGAATCGCTTAGCGATGGCAGCGCCAATGCCCGTCCCACCACCTGTTATGAGAGCTACTTTTCCTTCCAATCTCATCTCTTTGCCCCTTTATTGTATTAGAGCCGGTTGCAAGACCTCATAAGCGAGTTTATGTGGGTTGCCCCTCAATCTCCGGTATTTCCCAAGAAAAAACGGCAAATCCTGTGAAGCTACGGCCGCAAGACCGGTTTGATCACCAGTCCCTTTTCCATGTCTTCCACCGCTCTGTTTATGTCGTCAAACGGATAAAAGGTAATCAATCGGTCAAAAGGAAACCGTCCCTGGCTATACAGTTCCGCAAGCTTGGGGATAAAAAGATCCGGAATGGAATCGCCTTCAATGATGCCAGTAATTGTCCGGCCGTTCATGATCCTGTCCATGTCCAATGCCACCTCGGTGCCCGGTGCCACTACACCCACCAGGCCGCAAACTCCACAGAGTGGCAAAGCATCCACGGCCTGCCGCAACACTTTTGGATTGCCGACACACTCCAGGGTGAAATCGGCACCTCCACCTGTAATCTCCCGGATCGCCTCGACAGGATCGGTCTCTCCGGCGTTCACAGCGTGAGTGGCTCCGAATTCTTTAGCTATCTTTAGGCGGTCAGGTTGGACATCCACAGCGATAATGGTGGTACAACCACACACTAGAGCACCGAGAACAGCGCTCATACCAACCGTGCCAGCTCCAAAAATTGCGATGGAGGCACCTGGCCTGGGCTTAAGCGTGTTCATGACAGCCCCTGCCCCAGTTTGGACGCCACATCCCAACGGCCCGAGGATCTCAAGGGGAATGTCTTTCCGGACCTTAACAACGTTCCGCTCGTTGGCCAAAGCGTAATTGGCAAATGAAGACTGGCCGAAAAAAGAGCCATGAATGACTTGATCGCCCCTTTTTAACGTCTTGGTGCCGTCCGGACGAGCCCCACTGAAATTGAGCGGGAAGAAATTCTGGCAATAGGGATCTTTTCCGGCCTTGCATGACGTGCATGTGCCGCAGGAGCCCCAGGTCAATACCACATGGTCTCCCGGTTTCACTTTGGTCACCTGCGCCCCCACTCGCTCAACAACGCCCGAGCCTTCGTGTCCGAACACGCTCGGCAGGGGGATTGGCAGATGCTGATCGCGGGCACCTAAATCCGTGTGGCATATGCCGCAACCGACTATCCGGACCATTACTTCATTGTCGTTAGGATCGCTAATCTCCAGTTGTTCGATGCTGAAATTTCCAGATTTCTCAAAGACCACGGCCGCTTTGACATCCATTTTTCCCCTCCTTAAGAAAAATATTTTCCGTGAACTGGACCTCGGGCTCCACCATGCTGATACGCGTGGCTTTGCATTGGTAGATGCTTTTCCGGTTATCGACCTGCATTATCTGGTTAGAACGGAAAAGCTTTCGCCGCCTTTTGAATGGTCACCCACTTCATTTCGCTATACTGTTCGACGGAATAGCGGCCGCCTTCACGACCCCGGCCGCTGTCTTTCCAGCCTCCGAAGGGGCAACAAGCATCCGCATCAATGGAGCTGTCATTGACGTGCACCATGCCGGCTTCCAATCCTTCGGCCAAGTACAGAGCTTTGTGGATATCCTTGGTTATTACGCCGGCGGATAGTCCGTAGAGCGTATCGTTGGCAACCCGCAAGGCTTCCGCGGCATCCTTCACAGGAATAATTGACGCGACCGGCCCAAAGGTCTCTTCATGGTAAATCTTCATAGCGGGCTCGACCCTCATCAGTACGGTTGGATCGTAAACCCGTCCCTCGAAACGGCCTCCGTGAAGCAGTCCGGCTCCCTTGGCCACGGCATCCTGAACCAGAGCGTCGACCTTTTTCACCTGACGGTCATTGATCAGCGGGCCGACGACGGTATGGGGTTGGCTTGGATCGCCCTTGGGCAGCGTGGCCGCTTTCGCCGCCAATTTCTCGGCAAACTCGGCTGCGATCTGTTCCTCCACCACAATACGCCCCACCGACATGCAGATCTGGCCTTGGTGCAAGAACGCCCCGAAGGCTGCCGTGTTTACCGCAAAGTCCACATCTGAGTCCGCCAGAATAACCAGTGGGTTCTTCCCCCCCATTTCGAGAGTATATTCTTTTAGATTCTCGGCAGCCTTTTTGGCGACATGCCTGCCTGTCACGGTTTCCCCAGTCAGAGAAACCATCGAGCATCGTTCGTCTGAGATGAGGGCATCGCCAAGGACGCTTCCCGGACCGGTCAACACGTTCAGCGCTCCGGGCATGAGACCGGCCTTTTCAAAGAGTTCCCCGATCTTGAGGCCGATCATCGGTGTATCGCTGGCCGGCTTTAAAACGACGGTGTTGCCAGTCCCCAGGGCGTAAGCCACTTTATACATGGACAGGATCAGCGGGAAATTCCAAGGAGATATAGCCACCACTGTGCCTTTGGGGCTCAGCATGGTCATGGATAGTTTGCTTGGATCGGTTTGAAAAGTCTCACCAAGGATGCGCTTGCAATCGCCGGCCGCGGTCTGCAACAGATCGATGGTTTGGGAAATCTCAAACATCGCCTTTCCAAAAGTGCTCCCCCCTTCGGTCACAAGCACTTGCGCATACTCCTGCATACCTTCTTCAAGCAGCCGGGCGGCCTTGAACAAAATCCGCGCACGTTCCAAGGGAGGCGTCGAGGACCAGGGTTTTCTGGCACCGAAGGCCGACGCCATGGCCAGCCCGGCGTCTTCCACGCCACCTTTGGGCACCCTGGCGAACACTTCGCCGGTATACGGATTGCAATCATCGAAGAACTCTCCGGATGCCGCATTGACCCATTGACCGTTGATTAACATTTGATGCGTGTGCATTTACTTCTCCTTCGTGTTTCTGGCTGGCATAAAATAAATCTTCGTTGCACCAAAATCGTGCAAATGGCACTGCGAATCCCAGTGGGGGCAATCATTTACCATCGAACAAACGCAAGCTCAAAAAGAATTCACCTGGATTTTCCGCGACCAAAGCGGAGCGCGAGGCTAGAGCCCCAAATAGGCTTTGCGTATCTGTTCATTCTGCGTGAGCTCTTCACTACGGCCTTCCAGAACAATGCGCCCGTTTTCGATCACATAGCCTCGATCGGCGATTTCCAGGGTTTGCTCGACATTCTGCTCGATCAGAAAAATGGATATCCCCTGGCTTCGCAGTTTCTTGATCATCTGAAAAACATCCTCCACGACAATGGGAGCCAAACCGGAAGAGGGCTCGTCGATCAAACACAACTTGGGTTTCGACATTAGCCCCCGGCCCATTGCGACCATTTGTTGCTCACCGCCGCTCATGGTACTGGCGATTTGGGCCTGGCGGCTCCTAAGAAGCGGGAGCAATTGAAAGACTTCCTCCAAGGTGTCGGAGCGCTGATCCCAGACCCGCTTGCAATACGCTCCCATTTCGAGATTTTCCAACACCGACATGTCGGCGAAGAGCTTGCGGCCTTCCGGTATATGGGAGATGCCCAGATTCACGATGGTATGGGATTTGAATTTCTCGATGCGCTGGCCCAAAAACGTGATCTCGCCGAAGCGCGGAGCGATGACTCCGGTGATGGTTTTAAGCAGCGTGGTCTTGCCCGCGCCGTTGGCTCCGATCAAGGCGACTATCTCGGCCTCCCCGATATCCAGGGAGACATCCCACAAGGCTTGCATCTTCCCGTAAAATGTACTGACATGCTTAACCGACAACACGGGCATGATCTCCCAGATAAACTTTCATGACGTTTTGGTCTGTCGCAATTTCCGCCGGAGTTCCATCGGCGATTTTGACGCCGTGATGGAGAACCATGACGCGGTCACAGATATGCATAATGGCTTTCATGACATGTTCGATCATGATCACGGCAACCCCGCTGTCCCGAATGCGGATGACCAGGTCCATCGCCTGGGATACTTCGGACGGGTTCAGCCCCTCCATAATTTCATCCAGCATGATGACTTGCGGTTTGGTGGCCAATGCCCGGGCCACTTCCAATCTTTTCTGATTGGCCAGAGTCAGATCGGCGGCGAGGCTATCTTTTGCGGCTGAAAGCCCGGTAAAAGCCAACGCTTCTTCGGCGTAGTGCCTGGCCTGCGATGGGGAAACCTTCGCGGATGAACCGAAAAACGAGCCTATCAAGACATTCTCGAGCACCGAAAGGTTGCTGAAGATTTTTACATTTTGAAACGTTCGAGCGAGCCCCATGCGGCAAATGCGGTTGGGTTTTATGCCAGTGATGTCGACGCCTTTGAACAATATTTTCCCTGGCTTGGGAGTCAAGGCTGCCGATATCAGATTAAACAAGGTGGATTTGCCGGCGCCGTTGGGTCCGATCAGTCCGAGGATTTCTTCCTCGTTCAGGTGGAAATCGACATCACAAACGGCCGTCAATCCGCCGAAACGCCTGCTTACGGAGAGGCCTTCAAGAATGGGCATGTTTTCTCTCCGACAATTGTCCGCGGACCCTCTTTATGACTTCCACCAAGCCGCCGGGCAAATATAGAATCGAGAATACCATGATCAGGCCGAAGATGAGCATGTAGTAATAGGGAAAACGCGTGATCAAAATCTCTTCCATGAAAGTAAAGATCGTCGCACCGATGATGGGGCCGTAAGGTTCGGAAGTGCCCCCGAAAATGGCCATCAACACTGGCAGAAATGAAAGATTGGTATTAAAGGCGATTTTCGGGTCGATGTAGGTCCAGCGCGTGGCCATGACGGCCCCGGTGGCCCCCATGAAAAACGCGCTTGAGGCAAAGACTATCACTTTCAGGGCGGTGACATTGACGCCAAGATGCGCAGCGGCTTCCTCCGAGGTGCCGATACTCCGCAGGGCCAAACCGTAGCGCGAGTGCTTGAGCATGTAGACCACAAGGGACAAGATCAGAATAATGGACAACAGGAAGTAAAAAACGGTCCAGTTGCCGACACTGGCGACGACGCGGCCGGTGGTGCCGGTGATGTTGACTTCCCACCACAGGATAAAATTGAGTAGCAACTCCACTAGCCCGAAGGTAAACATTACAAAATAGATGCCTTTTAACCGCAGGGTGAGAGCCCCCACGACGAGGGCTAGACAAAAACTGACCAGCCCTCCGATGACCACGATGGCAGCCAGCGGCAGGCTATGGCCTGAAACGGCGGTGGCATAGACACCAGCTCCGAAAAAAGCCGCGGTGGCCAGGGAAATATTACCGGTGGGGCCTGAGAACATAGTCCAACTAACTGCCAGGATGACATACATGAATACCCTGGCAAGAAATATGACCGAATAAGCGGAACCATACAGAGGCAACGTCGCCAACGACACAAGCAGGAGGATCAGCAATATCGTCGCATACGTTTTTAGGGTCATATCGGTAACACCATCCCGATCATTGATTTCCAAGGATGCCTTTAGGTTTGATCAGCAGCAGAAGCATAAAGATGGCGTAATAGGCCACGATGGAGAGCCCCGGTTCGATATAGCTGACGATACTTCCCGCAAGTCCCAGGGATAGCCCGCCCAGAAAACTTCCCGGAATGCTGCCCAGCCCTCCAAGAACAATGACGATCAGTGCGATCATGGTGTATTCGAGTCCCATGGTCGGCTGAATATTGTAGGAGATGCTGATCAGCGAACCGCCCAGACCAGCCATCAGGGCGCCGAAACCAAAACAAAGTCCCAACACACGGTTGATGTCGACCCCCATCAGACCGGCGATCTCAGGGTCCTGGGCGGCCGCCCGTATGGCTTTGCCCATCCGCGTACGAGCGAGGTACAGGTAAAAGATCAAACAAAACAGTGAAGCGAAAACCAGAGTTACCAGCCGGTTGGCGGCAATGGCAACGCCGCCGACCCTGATTGGAAACGCCAAAAAGGAGTACCCTTTCATATCCGCATTCCATATCAGTATGGCTGTATTTTGGATAATAAAGATTAAACCGAAGCACGCTAGCATGGAATTCCCTTCAAAGGCCTCCGGCGAAGCTGATCTCTTTCGAAGGGGCGCCAGTAATGTCCGGTAAAGGAGCAGACCGAGGATAAAGAGCGCCGGTCCGCTGATGGCCAGTGAAAGCAGCGGGTTAATACCCAGCATGCTGAACAGCGTCCAGGTAATGAAGGCCCCAAGCATGATAAATTCACCGTGGGCGATGTTCAGCACACGGGCCACACCGTATTGTATGCTGAGGCCCACGGCGATCAGCGCATAGATGCCGCCCAGAAGCAGACCGGCCGTCACGATGTCCAGCAGCGTCCTGATCATAACGTTTGCGTTACCCGTCCGTTAAATCTGAAGATGTCGACGCTTCTCCGCTCGCATGAGTTCAACTTTTTTAGTACCAATTCGCATTCAAAATTCTCCTTCCCCTCTTTATTAAAGGGGGAAGGGGATTTTTTCATAATTTTGAAAGCGAATTGCTATAAGGCATCTTCAGGAATCATTCCCTCCACGCCTTCCCCACGGCTGCTTATTTTTTGGGCCAATCGGGCTTAGGGTAAATGGGCGCCGCCGTGCGCTTGGCGCCTGTATCGATGACTTCAAAGACACCATTCTGCCACTGGCCGATTTCACCGGGATGATTCACGAAGTAGCGGTGCTCGTTGTACCAGAAGGGGCCCAACGCGGTTTCAAACTTGTCTTTGGCCATGATGTCCCGAATTTTCTTCTGGTCGAGCGTACCGGCTTTTTCGATGGCCTGTTGGAAATGCTGCAGAGAAGAGTAGTAATACAAGGCTCCCCAATAGTCGGGTTCGACCCCAAATTTGGCCTTGTATTTTTCCACCAGTTCCTTAGCGCCAGGCGAAGTTTTTGCATTCCAGCCACCACCGCCCATTACACCTTCAACGACTTTAGCGCCAAAGGTATCGCGGAAAAGGTTGGGTGAAAACGGCAGTACGGTCATAAATAGGGACTTAAAATTGATGCCCTGTTCCATCGCCTGCTTGGTGAGCAACATTGCTTCCGGCGGATAAGACGCTGCATATAAGGCATCCACTTTAAGCGCTTGAGCTTCTTTGAGCAGGCTCGACATATCTTTAATGTCCGGCGGGTAGCTCTTGCACATCTTGACTTCGATGCCTTTTTTCTTCAGCAATGGCTCCATCCCTTTGCCGTACTCGATTCCGTGAAGGTCGCCGCGGTAGATGATGGCCGCTGATCGAACCCCAACTTCCTTGTAAATCTCCGCCAGTGCCGGGTTCTGGGTATCAGCGAAATTTAGGACTTGAAAGAAATAGGGAAGATCGAGCTCTTTGAGTTTGGCTGCACCACCGGGCCCTCCGATCAAAATATAATGATATTTATTAGCGATGGGCGCAGCGGCAAAAAGCTGGGCGGTGCCCCAGGGGGGCAGGACGAAGTCGACCTTGTCCTCCACGATCAATTTTTCCAGCAAATTCGTCATGGTGCCGATATCGCTCTTGTCATCGTAACGGATCAACTTGATTGGCAGCTTTTTCCCATATTGTTTGACGAAGATGCCGCCGTTTTTATTGACCTCATCAACCCACAGTTCCCAAACTTTCCCCCCGGATATGGCCACGCCGCCTGCAAAGGGACCGGAGAGAGAAATCGCCTGCCCAATGACGATTTTGTCTTTGGCCATGGCCGTGCCTGCAAAGCCCGCGATCACGAGCAGCATGACAGTGATTCCAAGCCAGCATCTGATTTTCATGGTTTTCTCCTTTCTGTCGCCTACGAGCAGTCAGTACTTTTCCACTCGAAAGTGGGCTATTTTCGTCGAGTTCAAGGCGCGCGAAGATAGCCGTTTTGGGATGCCAAGTTAAAGGATATAGTTGACCTGATTACTGATGTAAATTATACGAAAGTAGAAATCTTGAAGCGGCTCACTCATTCAAACGGACTTCGTTGATTTCGTGAAATGCACGCCGCCTTCCTCGGGAAACACAAAGCCTCGATGAATGGATCTGTAACTTGGCGCCAACTCACCTGATTCATGCCTCCTGATCGCGTTCAGCCCAAAGCGCTGTGAGACATTAGGGGCGGGGCTGTTGGCAGAGACCGTCAGATTCGGGAAAGCCGAATTAATATGTGGGGTTGCCCTGTTGAGGGGTCATTTTGCCGACGGCCATGATCTTGTTCATCAGGGAAGTTCGGTTTTTCACGCCGACCTTTCGGTAAATATTTTGAATATGCTTTTTCACGGTGATCTCGGAAACGAACAATTTTTCCGCAATTTCCAAATTCCTCAGCCCTTTGAAGATTTGCCTCATGACATCCAACTCCCTTGGAGTTAATTGGAACATCCGGCGGATGTCACCCTCTTCCACAGATAGGCTGTTTTCCAATTCAGAGAGATAAACAATGTAATATCCGCCATAACCGGGAATGGGCCCGTTGTGCACGAATTTTGCGTAGACGGAGAATTTCACCTCATTATGGCCGACAATGGTTTTTTGTTTGGGTATGATTTCAGCTCCTGCACAGCCGTGTTCTATTTCGAGGATCATTTTCTTAACGGTTTCCAGCAAATGCGGAGGAACGGGCAGGTCGTTCCTGCTGCGGGTAAGTCCTGAGAATTTGCGGCACAACTCAGCGGCTTGTGGATTGATATGAACGAGATGCATGCATTTATCCATCAGCATGACGCCGGTGGACAAATCCTTTTCGATGAAGTTGAGAATATTCGCATACAAGCTGATTTTTTGACGAAGATCATTGAGTGAAAGGGCATGGGCTAGATATGGGGAAACGGTCCGGGCCATTTGAATTTCTGTTTCTGAAAAGGGAATGGAACCAGCAGGTCGTGTGAGGACGATTTTCCCCAACGCACCCTCGACGGAGTCCAGGGAGACCACCAATTTGTAATGTATCCTTTGGGGTTTCAAAAAATCATTGTAATATTCGGTGGAAAGCATGAAATCATAGCTGATACGTTGAGGCACAGCACCTACCGCGGCCGGACGCCGCGGCCCTTTCATGAGACGCAGCGGATCGAATTGATGATAATACTTATGGAAAAGTTGATTAAAAGCTTCATCAAGATCGCCGCTGATGATGGTATCCGAAAACATGCCATCGGTATCCGGCAAGAAAAAGATAGCCCCATTGCTTTCAAAGCCTTCGAAAAAGACTTCCAGGATTTTTTTTCGAATCAGACCGCAATCCGCACAATGGTTGGCAGCGTGAATAACATCCAGAACAGGCTTCAACATGGGAAGGGACGCAAGTTCCATTATATACTCTTCTAACAGGCGGTATCCGCCCCCTTGGACACGCCATTGAGTCAAAACAGATGAGACTTTTTTCTATCGTACCATACTAGGACCAACTGGGTGAATTTGTCAAATTCTAGATACTTCCTCCTTTCAGGTTTGAGTTTGCGCAGAAAACCTGGGAGTCAGTAAACACCGCAAATTCCATCTATAGCCACCTCTTCGATGTCAATTTCGGTGAAGGTCAGATCCTCATTTTCCACCTGCACATCGGCAAGTGCATCTACATTCGTATGCTCGGGTATAGGTCGTTCCGTATGTTCCATTGCGAACCCCTCCACTAATCTTAATACAGATGAGGGGCTCGTCACGCAGTGCCGTCTCGGCCGGCAATCTTTCCCTCTTCCTGAGAATGAGAGAACGATCACCGGTCGACTTTTGAACCTGCTGCAACCAACGCTGACGCAGGATACGGCACCAGTACTTTTTTGTATAGGTGAGGCTACTCAAGATGTCCGGCCTGGAGAAAGGCTTACCACCTTCCGGATCGATCCGAGGCATCTTCAGCCTCGGCAGTTTATTCAAGACTACCAGGAATTCACGGGTAGAAAGATCTGCTTTCATAAGCTGCCTCGAACAGACGGACGTGCTGCAAGCCCAGGACCCTGTTGCGCAACCTCACTCGTCGTCGCCATCGTGTTACGCGGAGATTCCACTCGTTGTTCCGTTACCTCTTCCCGGCTCCTAGCCGGAGCTAACATACTGAGTTTTTCCGTGGCAACCTCTCAGAGATCCCGATACAATAGTTTCTATCGTGCCACGAATTTGGAAAAGTCCCGCGGGACGCGGGATTACGCAACAGCCTCCTACAGACAGGATCGCATAAGGTCCTTGATCTGTTCCGGGGTGATGTCACGAGGGTTGGCTTCTCGCGAAAGGTCGTTACTCGCCCATTTAGCGGTGTGCTCGATGTCGGCGTCGGAGAAATCAAAGGTGCTCAGCGGGACCTGGGGAATACCCACATCGTTGCGAAGTCTTTCGATCTCTTCCAGGGTTTCGTCCGCAGCATGGACCGGGTGCATGTGTCCCACATCCAAGCCCATGGCCTGACCAATCTCTTTGAAGCGCTCCACCGGGATCATCATGATCGCGTTGGTGTAGCCATGATGAAGATCCTTAATTACTGACAACATATGTGCGGTTCCGTGGACCATGCCCATGCCTCCACCCATGTTGTAGGCCATGGAGGCAATGAAGTGCGCCCAGGCCATGTTTTCAATGGCCACATCGTTGTACGGATTAGCGTAAGCCTGGCATTCTACGCCTGCCATTGTATGCGCACCCCAGCCCACAATCCCGCTTGAGTGTTGGTGTACATAAAGCAGTGGGAATTGCTTGCGTTCGAAGTTCGTTGTATTACTCCTTTTCTGACAGAGGCGCAGTCAGTACATCTTGTCTCGAGCCTTCACTTAAGGATCTGGTACCAGGGTTTGACGGTCTGGCTTGTCAGATCCAGATAGATATGTTTGGTAACTGTGTATTCGTCCAAAACCATTGTGGACAGGTCCTTGCCCCATCCGGACTCCTTGCAACCTCCCCACGGCGTCTCGCAAAATAGTATGAGATGCTCGTTTACCCAGACTGTGCCGGCTTTGATCTGGGAAGCTGCCACGAGCCCTTGCGGAACATTCTTGGTCCATACGGAAGCGCACAAGCCATAGCGCGTGTCATTGGCAAGGGCAACTGCCTCTTCAAAAGAACTGAACTTCACTAATCCAACTACGGGACCAAATATTTCCGATCTCATGAATCCCATGTCATTGGTACAGTTGCCGAAAACAGTGGGCGCAACGAAATATCCATTCCGAGTCTCCGGCGTATTCGGACGCTCTCCTCCGCAAAGCAGTTTTGCCCCACTTTTTTTTGCAGATTCCACGAAGGACTCGATTTTGTCCCTGTGAGCCTGGTAGGCTACCGGCCCCAAAACTGTAGCGGGGTCCATGGGATCGCCATAAGGTAGAGTTGAAGCGGCTTTTGCCAGTTTTTCAGCGAATTCGTCGTAGATAGATTCGTGGATATAGAACCGACTTGCCGCAGCACAAACTTGACCGCTGTTGAAGAAGGCACCAAATACAGCACCCTCCACTGCTGAATCAACATCTGCATCCGGGAGGACCACAAAGGAATTTTTTCCTCCCAGCTCAAGTCCCACCTGTTTTACGCTGTCACTAGCGATGCTCATTATGCGCTTTCCGGTCGCCGTATCGCCTGTGAAGCCTATCTTGGCCACTTTCGGGTGTCGTACAAGAGCTTCTCCGACTATCTCTCCGGCGCCTGTCAGGACGTTTACCGCACCCGCGGGCGCTCCAGCTTCTACAAAGATCTCGGCAAGCTTGAGAGTGGTCAAAGGTGCGACTGACGGAGGCTTTACGATGCACGTGTTGCCGGTAACAAGGGCTGCTCCCAGTTTCCAAACTACCATCAGAGCCGGGAAGTTCCACGGAGTTATCAAACCGACCACTCCGTGTGGCTCACGCACAGTCATCGATAGACACCATGGACCGACAGGCAATGTCTCGCCTGTCAATGACCGAGCAATGCCGGCAAAATACTCCAATTGCTCGGCGCACAGGGGCACATCGAAATTCATGGTCTTGCGTATAGGGGACCCCTGTTCAGCAGTTTCGAGCTTTGCAAGGGCCTCCTGCTGCCCCATGATCAGTTGGGAAGCTTTGTAAAGTATCTTAGAGCGATCTGTCATTGTGCGAGCTGCCCAGGCCGGCGCTGCGTCATGTGCAGCTTGGACGGCAGCGTCCACATCGGCAACCCCACATTTGGGGACCGTACCAACGACTTCTCCATTCGCCGGGTTGGTGACTTCGAAAGTTTCACCGCTTGCGGCCGATACCCATTGACCGCCGATAAGAACCTTGTAATCCTCTGCCATTTTGTCCTCCTTTGCCGGCGCCGGAAGCAACATCTTTTGCGCTAACTCATTTTCTAGACGAGCTTTCTAAGTTCTTCCCTTGAGAGCGCCGACACATCTTTCGTCGGTTACGCAAACCTTCTGTCCTTAACCTATGCCATTTAGCAAACTGGAATTACAAATGCATTCCGTCTACGTTTACCGTCTCCCACGTATCCGATTTTCCAGAAGTCCCAGTCGGCCCACCTCTTTAACGTTGATTCCATGGGGGAGCCAGCTTTATCTTCCACTTGGACAGTTTAAACGGATAAACCATTTGCTGCTTACCGTCCCACCACTGCGAAGCAGTGCTGGTAAAAATGGCGACCCCATCGGAGTCGTATTTAGCCGGTCCCATAACCGTATCAAACTTGTTGGAAAGTACCGCATTCCGCACTTTGGCTCCGCCTAAAGTCCCTGAAGCCTCTATGGCCTTAAAGGGCTCATCCGGTAATTGCGTACTTGTGGTTGCAAAGTAAAGTTGGACATGCTTGGTCCTTCTTGGTTTTGAAAAAGGCTGGGGAGGAGAGACAAGCATGTCCACGAGCCTATTGTACCACGCTCTCAACATCGTGGGTTACCGGTATCGGAGCACGGAGTACGTTGGAAAGGAGATCATTTTCACCATCGAACAGGACCCGAGCACGCTGCGATGTTCCCGTTGCGGCTCCCGGAAGATCTCCAAGCGAGGCGCGACCTGGAGGCGATTCTTGGCCCCTGGTTGGGCCTTCAAGCGGGTCGTCATACGGATGGCGGTCCAGCGAGTCCAGTGCCATGGCTGCAACGTGGTCCGCCAGGTCAAGGTAGGGTTCGCAGACGAAAACAGGCGCTTCATCAGGCAGTTTGAACGATGTGTCTTGGATTTGTCCTCTCACATGACGATTCAGGATGTGGCTGACCATTACGGGGTGAGCTGGGACGTAGTCAAAGACATCCAGAAGCGGTTCCTGACGCTCAAGTTTTCTCGTCCTCGGCTCAAAAGCCTCAGGCAGATTGCTATCGACGAGATTTACGTGGGCAAGAAACGGAAGTTCCTGACTGTTGTGCTGGATCTGGAGACCGGGGCCGTGGTCTTCGTCGGAGAGGGCAAGGGTGCTGATGCCCTGGAACCCTTCTGGAAACGACTCAAGAGTGCCAGAAAAAGGATAGAAGCGGTGGCGATCGACATGTCGAGAGCATACATCCAAGCGGTTACGACCAACCTTCCCCGAGCCGTGCTGGTTTTCGATCACTTTCATGTCGTCAAACTCTTCAACGAAAAACTCACGGACTTGCGCCGGGAGTTGTACCGGGAAATCACCGATCTGCTGCACAAAGAGGTGTTGAAAGGCATCCGGTGGCTTCTTCTGAAGAACCCGGAGAACCTCGATGACAAGCGAAATGAGCGCCAACGCCTGGAGGAAGCCCTCCGTCTGAATCAGCCGCTCGCATGCGCCTACTACCTCAAGGAGGACCTTCGGCAGATCTGGAACCAACCCGACAAGGCTACCGCCGAGGCCGTGCTGGAGGACTGGATTCGTCGAGCAGACACCTCGGGTGTCGGAATGCTCAAGAAGTTTGCCAAAACCTTGGCCTCATACCGACCCGGGATTCTGGCCTACTACGATCACCGGATCTCCACTGGCCCCCTGGAAGCTACGAACAACAAGATCAAGACTCTCCAGCGACAGGCCTATGGCTTTCGGGACCCAGTATTCTTTACACTCAAGATTTACGCCATACATCTGACCACGTACGCACTTGTCGGATGAGCCCCTTAAAGAGAGTCTGACACAATGCATACGTGGCGCCCACGGAAACCGAATATTTGTTGAACTTAGCTTCCAGTTGGATTCAGCTCCCCCGGACCCACCTCACGAAGCGATAGGGTCCCGTCCCGACCGGACGCCTGGCCAGGCCTTCATCCCCGACCTTTCGGAAATACCTGGGAGGCAGAATCTTCAGGAACATCGGTAAGACGTAAGGAAAGCGGAAGTCGGGTTGGCCGGTGAACAAGTCCACAGTGTAACGGTCCTCCACCTTCGCTTGAATATGGGAATCAAATAACCAAGAATTCGCAGCAGGACTCCCTCGTTGAAATTGGTGGGTTACACTAAAAAGCACAGCGTAGGCATCAAAGGGCTCACCATCATGAAAGGTTACGCCTTCCCTTAACCAGAATCTGTAACGTGTAGGCGATTTTCTTTCCCAGCGTACCGCGAGCTTGGGCTCAAGCTGCCCGTCACAGTCGTAGTCGACCAAACCCTCATAGATCTGTCTGATGATTACATCCGAGTCGGGATCAAATGACCGGTGTGGGTGCAATGTAAGTGGTTCCATGGAGGAGTCCACTATCCGAATTGACTCGGCCGCACCAATTGCTGAAGCCATCTGTATAGATGCACCAACAGCAATTATTAACGATATCCATACGATTATCTGACGCACTGATCCGGTTTCTTGCCACAACTGAAAGAGATCGGGTGCAGCTACTTTATATCAAAGGCTACACGGCGCACGGGGCAAGGCTACTCACAACCAGGCGGCTGGCTGACTCGCCAACGGGCCGGTTGTGCGGGCTCGAGGGATGAATATGCTTTACTTTATGATCGCCGCTTCGTCCAAAGAGAGTTTTTTTTCGAATTCGTCCCAAAACTCCTGTTCAGACTTTCTCCAGTCTGAACCGAATCGTTTGTCAAATATGGTGACCACCTGATCGAGTGCTTTTTTCCACACCGATTGATAGTTCAGGCTCAGGACATCTTCGAGAAACGGGATCAAAGATCCAAGCTTGTCTTTGGGCAGATAAGCACGAGCCCCAAGCTCGATGGACTGCTTTACCGATTCGGGATTCAAAGCATGCGCAGTAAGCATGACAACAGGCAAGTTCTCATTGGTCGCGATTTTCAGCAGATCAAATCCCCGAACGCCCATGATGTCCAGAACAACCAGATCGTAAGTATACGAAACCAGATACTCCCTGCCCTTCTCAAAGGTTGTGGCTGTATTAAGCGTGAGATCGGGAACGGTACTCAACTCTTCGCTGATGATGTCCAGCACGTCTTGCTCGTCATCGACGACGAGTATGAACTTGTCTCTCAAAATCTCGGAACCCGCCATGGGATACCTCCAGCACGGTCTGAAAGGGGTTAGTCCCTATACTCAGCGGCCTGAAAAGACCATAATCATGTTGAAGAAAAGAATTGACCTGATCGGCACGTCTCGCCAATCCTACTTCTATTGTCACTGGAAAGACGTCCTCTAGTTGCAACCCGACCGCATATCCTTTTGATACAGGCGTTTAAAGTGATGCCGTTACTCGAACTCTTTTAGCACGGATCGTCTCCCCTTCTCAATCGCGAAAGAGAACCCTGATCGACGCCAACCACCGCAAAGTTAAATTAAACGGTGAACTCCGGGACTCCCGAAGAGTGAAATAGTAATTTCTTTCCGGCGGAGGGAAGGGCGAATGCTTATTGATTGAATCGGTCCCGGTACTCAGTCAAGCATTGTTCCACATGACGGACGAACTTTTCCTTAAAGATTTCTTTGGAAAATTTTGACGCATGCTCCCTGATTAAATAAGGATCAAAGCTTTTGGAGTTGTCCTCAAATCGTTGAATAGCCGCATTGAGATGCTCCGCACTCTGCTGCTGGAAGAAAATGCCCGTTTCTCCCGGCACCACAGTGTCGAGCACTCCCCCTGCCCCGTACGCAACGACCGGTCTGCCGGAGGCTTGAGCTTCTATCGGAGCTATACCGAAATCTTCTTCACCCGGCAGTATCAGAGCCTTGCAACGTGCGTACAGCTCAATGAACTCGTCTTCGGGGACCCACCCTAAGAAGTCGATTCGTCCTCGCACTCGCTTCTTAAGCCGGTGACACTCGGAACCTTCGCCGGCTATCACCAAGTGCTTTCCGTTTGTGTTGAACGCTTCCACCGCCAGATCAAACCGCTTGTAACCGACGAGTCTGCCTACACAAAGGTAGTAGCCGTCATTACTTTCCGAGACTCGGAACCTGTTCACATCGCAGGGAGGGTGAATCACGTACGCGTCACGACGATAATATTTCAAGATGCGAGCGCGAACAGCTCTGGAGTTCGCAATAAAGTAGTCCACCCTCGCCGAGGCGGAGTAATCCCAAAGTCTCATGTAATGTGCCCACAGAGCCGCGAAGGGACGGAACATCGAACCGCAGCGGTTCAGGTCTTGATGAAAAAGATTCCAAACATACCTCATTGGGCTGTGGCAATAGCAAATATGACAAGCTTCCGGTCGAGTGATCACGCCTTTCGCGGTGCTGGCGTCACTGCTGACAACCAGATCGTACTCGTTAAGGTCGAAAAGCTCTATTGCCAGCGGAAACAGTCCCGCGTAAAAAGGGTGATGTTTCAGAGCCCCTGGAAATCGCTGTAGAAAACTGGCCCGGATGACTTGGGAACGCAGAAATGGTGACAGTCGCTGATGGTTGGCGACAACACAGTACAGATCGGGACTGCCCAATGCCTCACAGATTGCCTCTGTGACCCGTTCCGCTCCTGTCATGCGGAGGAGCCAATGATGTACGAGCGCCGTTCGCTCTGTGCGGATATCCATTCAACCTCTCGATCAGTCACATATTTTAGCGATGCAGATCGGATCCACCAACAGGATGCCGAACTCTGTCATTGCAAACAAGGAGCCGGTTCCTGCTGTACTGAACAAGAACACGAATTCGTGGGCCAAACGCGGGGATCTTCTCATTGTGCTGTACAATCACCCCTAGTTTTCGCGAATGACTCAGGAGGCATGCCGCCTCGTGATACATATTCTCGATGTGGAGCCTCGAACGAAGAGTGTGTCCGATTGGCTCTCCCGGAGTCACCTTGCCCGCCTCATTAACCACTTCTTCACGATCGGACAGTCTTTGGCATTAAGACAACTATCGTGGAGTCGGCGCTCCGCCAGCGCAGTCCGAATCTCCTGCAAGATAGGTACTGTTCCAGACTTCTCTGAGGAATTGAGCCAATGCCTTATCTGCTCGCTGGCTCCAGGTAAATACAGGGGATCTAGCAAAACAGCAATGCATGATGCCCCTGTGCAAGACATAGAGCGCCTGCCAAGGCTCAGTGCAGAGGGGTCCCCCCACACTTTCGAGATCTCCACAGAAGTCCTGTTCACACGAAAGCGGTATGCGTACATAACGGGCCAAAGCTTTGGCCTTGTTCCCAAACTCTGTGAGTTTCCCGGTGTCCAGCCGTTCACGACGATAATCAAACACATCTGAGGACGTGCAATCATTCGTGTTTAGATATCCAGGATCGCAATTCAGAGATCGTATCTTTGTCGAGTCCACTCCTGTCGCCACCATGCGTTCAAGGAATGTCTCAAATTCTCCCAGGTTGGAGGACATGGCAATGAACGACACGACAATGCGGGGAAGGCCTCCGTAGTCCCTTTTTTCAGTACAGAAGGCACGGAGGTTGTTCAGGATTTTTTCCAGGCTTGCCTGACGGTAGCGTCGATAGCCTCGCTCGGTTGCAGAATCGATGGAGACATAAAGCGTCAATTGTCTACCGAGGAGCACTTTTCTGATGTCGGGTGTTAGCAGCACTCCGTTGCTGGTCATTTCCAAACGAATTCGATGCGCACTTCAATTCGTCCAAGAATTTGTGGCAAATCAGGGTTGAGCAAAGGTTCGCCGTATCCGCAATCCACGATTTGTTCCGCATACGTGAGGAATTCGTCAAGTCCTGCAACTGTATCCAAGGCGCTCCGCAGAGGAGACTCTTGCTCCATTGATTTTGTCCAATCCCAGTGACAATACGCACATCGGGGGTTGAGGTTGCATCGCCTTTCTATGTCGATCCGCAGGGTGGGAGGATATGAGTTCAATATCGCTTTCCCTGCCAGGAACTCCTCCACGTTCAGCCGCCTGTTGGACATCCTCCTCCTAACAAGCTCAAACTGTTCCGGGTCCTCCAAGGGTTCGAATGAACGAAGCATTACCCCCAACTCACGTGAATCCCCCTGTACACGGATTAAAGGGTCTACCTCGAATTCTACATCTGGCCCATTCAAGGGGAATAAATCGAGAGGATATTTCCCCCAGCCCCGATGCAAGTCTATCTCAATGCGACGGTCGCCATCTCCCCCACTCAGCAACAGTCGCCCCTTATCACCGTAGTAGCACAGGTCGACTTCGACGAAGCGTACCGTCGGAGGTTTTCTAATCTGAAATCTCTTCCAGGTCCAAACAAAAGGGCCGAGTTCGTCCTCTTCGATTCCATGAAAACCGTCAAGAGGATGAAATATCCCAAAAATACTGTTCTTTGGGATTACTCTCTCCGATTCGGTTGGCAGCAATGGTTCCATGAAACTCCTTGGCGCACGACTATGGCACTAAGTATCCTTTTTCGCAAATACGGTGACGTTAGGAGACGGAACGGAAGAAGATTGGTTCGCTGCGCTCGCAATGACAGGTAGTAGGAATGTCATTGCGAGGAGTGAAATCCCGTGTCCCGCGGGAAAGCAATCTCCACGGTGAAAATCCGCTACCGAATTTATCAAAACTGTACCAAGCGGTTTTAGATGCCGGCGTAAATCTACGCCACCGGTGGCGGGGACACACCACGGGCGATATCTTGAACAAGACGACTGGTTCTCCATATTGAGCTGCGATCTAATTTTGCAGGTCGAATGCTTTCTATGTGAATACCCCCGTGCTCAGGCACAGCGGTGGGGTAGGTTGTCTGAAAAATGACCCCGAAGCGAAGCGCCGGGGAGTCCCTATTTCCTTTTTCGGTGACCGTTCATAGAGCCTTCCGTGGGCAGCCGGCACCCATGATTGTGATCAGCGGATGAGAAGATTTCTATGCGTGGTCGCTCAAGGAGTGCCTACACTTCGTTGTGCTCGCTGACCATGGCCATGTTAGTATCCGCGCTCTGGGGCTTCAGTTCATTATCGGCCTTAGTTTGTGGATCACGGTCCGTCCTGCTCGTGGCCTCCGTGAAGATGGAGCCGTCTGGATGTTCAAGCTTGTGAGGGGTGAATCATCGTCTTCCACGTGGACTCGGGAAGAAGAATCATGCCAAGTTTCTTAGCCTGACGCTCGATATACGAGGTGATTGACCGCCTCCTTAGCTCCACCAAATAGTTCTCTCCGAGGTCTCTGAAAGAATCACCATGCTTGATGATGTAATAAAGCGCTTTGAGAATCCGATGTGCGATAGCCATGATGGCTTTCTTTGGACCCAGGCGCGATCTGAGACTGAAATACTTGCTGCGGAAGTAGGACCCCTTTACCTTAACTGCACCCCAGGCCGCTTCCACCAAATGAGTCCTCAGATGACTTCGCCGGACAGGACTTCTTGTGCTCCGCCTCTTTCCTGCACTCTCGTTGTTGGCCGGACACACTCCCGCCCAAGAACAAAAGGCTCCAGAGCTGGGGAAAGACTCTAGCGTGGTGCCGGTTTCGGAAAGAATGGCGTACGCAGATGTCTGAGCGATTCCGGGAATCTGAGTGACCCTGCCGATGAGTTCGCCGTGTGGCTCCAACAAATCCCTCAAACGCGATTCTACCCTAGCAAGCTTCGCTTCGTGCTGGTGAACGCGGTCGATCATTTCCTGCAACATCCATCGATGATGCTCTTCGAAGAAGCCTTGGACCGCACGAAACAGCTCGGTGGATTTGGACTTGAGTTTGCCTCTGAGACAGTTTTGCACTTCTTCCAAGGTGATTTCGGCTTTGTCTTTGAGCAAAAGTTTCTATCAAGTTGCGACCGGTTCTTCCGAAAAGGTCGGGCACCACCGAATCGATCTTGATGTTAATGCATTCCAGCAGCTTATGGACCTGCCTTTTCACGTCGCCCAGGGCTTCCACGAGGCTCCTTCGATACCGCGTAAGGTCACGCCATTGGCGAACGATCTTGGGAGGAATGAAGCTCGCCCTCAAGAATCCTACTCTCAACAGAGTGGCGATCCACTGGCAATCACTCATGTCCGTCTTGCGGCCGGGTAGATTTTTGATGTGGCGAGCATTCACCAGCACAACGGCCAGATGCCCCTCCAGGATGTTGTGGACGGGTTTCCAATACACGCCCGTACTCTCCAGGGCTACCACGGGACACTCATACTCCAGCAGCCATTCCCTGAGCCGAATCAGATCGTCGGTAAAAGTGCCGAAAGTCTCTAAGACCGACCTTTCGGTCGTCGCGTCGCTGATGATCAGACAGGCCGTGACAAACTTCTTATGGACATCCAACCCGCAACAAATGGGGTGCAAAACCGTCACCACTTTCGTATCCTGTACCTGGGTCATGGACAGCCTCCTGCTCCGATTCAAGATTTACCTCATGCAGGAGTTTGCCATGATCCTTTCACTCTAGGCTATTCTCATTTTTCGTTGTGCCCCACCGGGGCATGGGCGTTAGTATGCTTATTTATGCAGCCATACCCTAAGTGCACGAAAAGCTTGGCTGTCACCCCAATCCCAAAGTCTAGCCGTATTTTGGTCAACGTTGGTCGGCTTTGCATTCCAATACCAGGCCTCAGGCGAAAACGAACCTGTAAAGTGAACAAAACTGCTGAACACGAGCGTTAAGGCAATTGCTCCCCACATGTAAAGAGCTTTGAAACCTTTCCAATTCAGCGAGTTCTCAAGTACCGGAATAAGAAAATATGCGAAAAATGGAATCACGTCAGTCATAAATCGAGGCCCAAACGAGTGGCCGGCCCACCACATTGGATTACTCAGTGCTATAGCCAAGACATGACAGATTGGAATAAGAAGAACAAAGACGTCCAGGAGTTCGAAGCGCCCCGGCCTCAGCTTGAGCACAACGCCGTAGAGGCTAAAAAGAAGAATTGGACTAAACACAAAAAGGCCTCTTGATGGACTGATCAACTGCCCTATCATGGCCTCATACACATGGCGAGGAATCCCAAGACTTCCCGGGGTGTAATAGCCGGACAGTAGTGAATGGTACGTGAACTCGTTGAAGAGTATGAAAGGCACAGCGACAATGCTGGACATAAAAAGATATCTCACAAAATACCTTCGATATTTCCACCATACATAAACTGTGAAAATTGCAACAGGGATGGCATTGGTCGGACGCATGATGTAGCTCAAAGCCAGTGTTATACCGACATATTGAGCAAGCTGCGGTCGATTTTCAGCGGCCAGCAGCAGGTACAGGGCGAGTGCCAGCAGGAACATTGACGGATCGTTCTGCCAGAACCCGCAGCTCGCTGTTGACCAGACTGTTGTCCCCAAGCCGATAATTGTTGTCAGAAGGATTGCACGAACAGTGTCCAAGCGCAAACGGGCCAGGAGAAAGATGAGCATGCATGTCCCTGCCGCTATAACGCAAGCCATGACCAGTTCAAGATGTTCGTAGACAGCTACGTCACTTTGATAGCCGACTCCCAGAAGTTTATTTGCGACAATGACAAATGGAACTGCGACCAACACTTGCCCGATAGGGTATCGGTTATAGTGGCGCCCTTGGATTACCTCTAGCTGGTAATTGGACGGTTTGTAGACACCGCCGGGTTTAGCGAAGAACTCGTCAACGTCAAGGTTGCCCTCATTCAATATACTGATCACAGTTGGAATCACATACCGGCAATCAGTCGATTGGATTAACCTGTTGCTGAAATAGAAGATTACAAAAAAGGCTGCTCCCAATACTACGGACCACTGCCACAGAGGCTTCCTGGATTCAACCTGTGCAGTTTTCGACAGAGGCGTGATCGTGTCAGTCGAAAAAGAAACTCGTTTCTCTGTCTTCGGAAGATAATTTCGTTATTTCATTCCGCAATTGAATATCGCCCAAAACTATATACCCCTTACACAGAAGTCTCGCGCACTACGTGGCAAAACTTTCTGTTCCGGCCGACCCGATTCAAGCCGTGCGCGTCCACGAGCATCACCTCAACCTTGTTGCCAAACCACTGCTCAACACGCGGGGAAAGCACTTCGTGGGATTCGCTCTCCTCGGGAACGATTTTTAGCACCGGACGTCCGTCATTCCTGTCCACAATTTGGAATTCGGCGATCCCGCCAATCTTGTCCAAAAGATCCTGGAAATAGTGTGTGGGATATACTCGATCTCCGATCCGGACCATTTCATGAACACGGCCGATGAGATTGCGCAGGAGGAATCCGTCTTCATCTTGTTGCAACTCTCCCTGGTCACCTGTTCGGTAGCGAATGAGCGGCATTGCAGGATTCGCAAGACCTGTGAATATCAGCTCGGGAGGGCCGTCCTCCGTTGCCTCCGCTTCAGGCCAAACCATGAAGTCCAGTAGCCGCATGCAATTCTCCTGCTTAGGCTCGGGACTGTAGGCGATAACTCCGAACTCTGCATTTCCATACCGATTGACGACATCACAGTTCAGGGACTCTTGTATGAAGCCCCGCTTCGCCGGATCGAGCACCTCGCCGGTGGATTCGAAGACCTGCAAGACTCCGCGTGGATCGTAACCCCGTTCCCTTACAAATCGACTGAGCGCCCACATCGTAGACGGATGAGCTTGCACCAGGTAAGGACGGGCTCGAAGAAGCTCATTCCACAAGTTTGCCAATCCCTGATCGTCCAGTTGGTCTGTAAGGACATTAATACGATTGAGAGCCAGGCATTTGATGCGCTCCTTGAGACGATCTTTGAAAGGAATGCTTCCAGGGAATCGGGTTGACAAATGGACTTCCTTCCAATGGCGCTTTTTGCCGGTCCACTCCAATACGAACAGATTTACCGCAGCAGTCCAGTCAAGCGCTTCCTGGGAATAGTAAACGAGAGCCGAAGGCCCGGTAGATCCCCCGGTCTTGCGTAGGTGTAAAGAGGTTTGCGAGAAGTTTTCACTTAGGAGTCGCGTCCCTTCACGTCTGATTATTTCTTTGGTCAGGTATGGCAATCTCTGGAAGTACTTAGGATCAGTCTCAACTTTGGCGGGATCGAAGTCAGTTTGGGCAAACAGTTGCCGATAGTATGGAACCGACTTCGCGGCGAGCTTGAGCATCTGAACAAGCCGGTGCAATTGCCGGGTCCGGCGCTCCTGAAATGGCCGTTCAGCATATTCTCTTAGAGCTTTGAGCTTGGACCGGATTCGTCTTCGCTGCAACTTCTCAGTCAACGGGTACAGTGCATAAGCGTTGAACAGCCTCAAGAACAATTGCTCGCTCCTACTCAGTCCGAGCAGGGCGAGTTGCCCTTCTATACGCTTCGACGAGACTCAGGGCCGCGCGATCCCATGTGAAGTTTTCCAGCACATGTCGCCTAAGGCATCCATCGCTCTTGCGGTCAAGCGCAGCCTCAATTCCCGAACGAATGTCTGCCGGATCGTATGGGTTCACATACGCAACAAAGTCCTGAAAATATTCTCTTGTCGATCCAATCGAGGTGAGGACCAGTTGGGTCTCCTGGGTCGCCGCCTCTAACCCAGCTAGTCCCGGAGTTTCCAGCAAACTGGGTAAGACGAACACTGTAGATGCACGGTATGCCGACTTCAGAAGCTCGCCGTCATGTGGTAAGAAGCCCTCGTACCGCACGAAATGCGACCCTTTTTTCATGCATTCCTGAAAATAATCTTTGTCCCGAATACCACCCAGTAAAACCAAAGGTAAATTCATCTCTTGCACTGCCTGAACGAGGGCAAGTTGATTTTTTCTCGGTTCGATGTTCGCAGCATTGAGCAGAAAAGGACCCTCAAGATGAATATGTTCTCGAAACGGATTGCTTTGAGCCAAAGTCCCGAAGGAATTCCCTACCCCGTTGCAAATCACCATGCATTTTTGAGGGTCCAGATCGAAGAATGCTCCCAATTGATTCTTCTCCGCGGCTGAGTTGGGAAGGACCAAGTCGCAAAGGTCAAAAAGACACTGGATCTCCGCTATGGGATACGCAGAGATATTTTCGTCGGTGGGCCAGAGCACAGGTGAAATGAGCAAGGGGAGTCCCTTTCTTTTCACGAACTCGCAAAAGTTCATGGAACCGCCCTGCACGGAAAAATAGTGAACGACATCAACCTCCTCGAACTGTGGATTCCACTGATCGTAGAGCACGACATCCACACCTAGGCGCTCCAAAGCGGCCTTACACTCCAAAAGCTGAACCTCGCCGCCTCCCGGGCAATCGAAGGCCACGGGATATGTGTTAAACAAGACGCGCATCTGCGAACAAAGCCTCCTCGAAGGATCGCCAGATGACACGCCCGTCGGCCTCTTCGGTGATTACCTTCAGGCGCTGCCGCTGGGCATCCAGAATGCGGCCGCGTAAGGATTCATCATGAAGCACTCGAAAAATATCCGTTGCTATCTCCTTGAAGTTTTTGTCATGGTACACTCGGCCGCTCTCGCCCAAAGTGTCCCGGACAGCGGTCTGAGCGTATGCAAATACGGGCAGGTCAAAAGACATGGCCTCAACAATGGGCACGCAGAAGCCTTCATGTTCGCTCATGATCACTAAAGCGTCACTCGCGTCATAGAGAGCCTTGAGCTGACCTTGAGAGACCTCGGAAAGGTATAGGACTTTATCCTTAAGGTCAGAGTACGTGCTTTCGAGAAGGTATCGGAGATACGAGCCATAGCCCGCGGAATGGATGCCTCCGGCCAGGAGGAGACAGCTATCAGGGTCTATTCTGACATACTCCTGGAACATGGCGATCAGGTCCTCGATTTTCTTGTGGGGTGCAAGCCGGCCCACGTACAGAAGTTTGGTACGCCATTCAGGCAAATCTGCGGATTCAGAATCTGTCCGAACTAGGCTATCAAGGGTGACAAAGGGAGGGCAGACGGAGATGGAATGCTCAGCTTGATCACCCACCGCATCGCAGCCTTCCGTCTGTCCCTTTGATACGTTGAGATACGCGAGTAGTGCCGATGCCGATGTATGCGAGTTTGCCAAAAGTTTGGCAAATCGGCCGGCGAGAGGAAGCTGCTCGTAAGCCATCTCACAAAGCCTGGCCAGCTCCGGATCGAAGGCTTGCAACGCTCTCGGCGGAGTTATTCCATGAAAGTACAGAATCTTCCGGCATGGCAGCGTGCTGATGTCTTCTATGTAAGGATCGTGAATGGAGAAATTGAAAAATACGACGTCGCGTTTCCCCACAGTTGCCAGAAGGTCCGGCACTGGCTTGACGAAACTCCGCAGGACATGATCGCAATGCAGAGAATAGACCGTGCAGGGCACTTTGTTGCTGGTCAAAAGCCCCCATACCCCCATGACAAACGAACTAACAGCATCATGTTCTCTGAAGCTCACGGTGACCAGATGGACCCGAACATCCTTCGGCCATCAGAAACCAGGGAACGGCAAAACCACTAAGCGATGAAAAGTCGTCACGCAAGCGAGTGCAGCGCTCTTGAGCCTGTGCACGCGACTCCGGCGAATTGTACACCGGGACGATTTGCTCATAGACGATGACATTGTTTTCAGAAGATCGCAGCACCGCATGCAGCAAAAGCTCCGGTTCGCGAAGTCCCGAAATCATGTCTCTATTGACCCACTGCTCGATTGGCCCTTTAAACCCCGGAAATCTCACTGTGACGCCTTCGGCGGCCTTGGCAAGCGATACATGTACCTGAGAGGCTCCGTCCAGATCACGTTTCCACCAGCCAACATGGCCTTCAGGATGCGTGTGGCGGTCAGCGGAGTAGAGATCGATTACGAGGAAGTAATCACTACTGGGAGCGCCTAGATTCACCGACAAGTTGACCGAGGCCTCCCGACCGGTCGCAAGGTCCAGCCATAGCTTGTCTACCCTGATGAAAGGACGTCCGTGCTCGTCATCGACTGTCACTGACTTCTCCATCCCCATCGTTTGCGGGCAGTCTCTATGAACTCCCGCGTCATTTCCATGTAGAGGAACCCCCTCTTCAAAGAGGGTTCTATGTGGCTATTCTCGTGGTATTCGTTGAAGGAAGATACAATCACCTGATGAGGACGCGGGTTCAAGGCGAGCGCACAGTCGAGCATTACCCGATAGGTTTGTCCACCGTTCCGTGGAATCTTACGTCGGGTGCTTTTTCTGCGTGCCAAGTCCCCCAAATGAGAATCATCGTAACCCGGGCTCACAGTGAAGATCCTCATATGTCGGTCTCCTCCTGAACCACTGTGGTATACCGTTTGCCATGTGTCGCTCCAGCGGGCCTGACTGCAGATGTCCAGTGGCGAGAGCAAGGAAAAACCGTCGAATAGCCCCATAGTCTTCTTCTGCTCTCCACGGGGATCGTACGGCCGGAGACTAGTCGCAATGGTCACAAACTTGGCGAGCACTTCTTTCATTAAGTCTATATCTTGCCTGCGACCATCTAATTCTCCGGTCCAAAAAACGTAGAGAGCCGGCTTGTCTTGAACATGCAGATAATGACTATTCCCGACGAAATGCTCAGCAAGATGATCCACCGCCCGCAGGAAGTCCACAGTTGCACATCCCGCAGGGCACAACTGAATCGCGAAACGAAGTTTGCTTCCGATAGCGTCGGCGACGCGAAAGAGATTCTCTATGGTAGTTTTTTCGTAGGCATTCATACCCCCCGGTTCTACATGGAGGTTCAGAATAAGGAAGTCCAGGCCGACTTCCTGCAAAAGTTCTAAATGAGCTTCCAGCGTAGATTTACGAAACGATTCGTAAAAGCCGGAGAGCGGCGTGTCTGTGATTGAGCCGTATAAGGGATTGTCATTCCAATGACGGGAACCGTATCCGTCACCGTACCAGCAGTAATATTGGATACCGAACATGGTTTTGTCATCCCTGCCCTTCTGCAGATCGCACGTCGTCGATGTGGACTTGGCGACATGCGAGTGGCAGGTCTCCTCAATGATGGCGAGAAGTTCCGACGCAGTTCTGTCCCAGGTATATAGAGATGCTTTGCCACGGCCCGCTTCCCCCATACGGAGCGCAGCAGCCCGGTTGGATCTGAGGAAACTCATCTTCTCGGCAATGAGGTCTAACCGGGGTGGCACAAGAAAGGCGCAAGATTCATCAACTACCTCCGTGAATCCGCCTTCGTCGGCGCAAATAAGCGGTCTCCCTGCGGCCATTGCCTCGAGCGCAACAATCCCGAATGGCTCGCTCTTCGGAACGAACACCACTGCCAAACACCGGGCAAGCGTTATGCGAAGCTCCAAGTTCGACAAACCAGAGAGAAAGAATACCCTGTCAGCAACACCGATGCGATGAGCGAGGTCTGCCAGTGGCTCTCTCTCCGGTCCGTCTCCTATCACATAGAGCTGAGCGTCATCGACGAGTCTGATTGCCTCTATAACCAGATTGATTCTCTTGTGCGCCCATAATTGGCCTATAGTTACGAAGACGTTTTCGTCGGAGGACAGCCTATTCTCAAGTCGCTTCCCCAACATAGGTTCCAGCGGCGGAGGCCAGATCGGGACAAAATCGTCCAGGTTTACGCCCGGGTACACGACGTCAGTCACACTTCTTTTGTAGACTTGCTGGAGGTATTGTGCGGTAAATCGGCTGTTGGCAACAATTCGCTCCGGCTTGCCTGCCTTGTCGTAGAGATCCATCGCATTGAGGTAAGAGTCGAGGAGCTTTGCAGACACGGCATGGTAGTCCTGTTTCGGATACAGATGAATTCTTCTCTTGAATGCCACATCCGAGGAGTCTAGGAGTTCTTCTCCTCGGAGATCGTATAACACTCTGAGGGGTTCATGAGGATACCAGACCATGGGGTGCAGATCGACCAAGTGGGTCGGCCAGAGATGCGCATTGTACACATCGTGGCTGCCGATTTCCTGCTCCCAAATCTTTGGGAGTAGAATGCAGTTAAGCAGCGGCGCATGCTCTCCTTCAAAATAAGGGGAGATCTTCACAAGAGAAATATTTTCACCGACACCATGCTCGGAAAGCCTATCAGAGTTGAACTTGGAAGCGTATATAGTGATCCTATGCTGCCTTTGCCATCGGGAGACACACTCCAGTAACAGTCGTTCCGCTCCTCCGTATTTGGCCAACTCCGGAATGATGATACCTATGTTAAGCATGCAGGCCGCCCCTCGACAAGGATCCATTGTTCATTGACCGAACCTGTGTAAGCTTCAACTACTTGTTCAGGGGGACCGATCATCCTCACAGTGTGATTTTCGATCCACATCACCCGGTCACACAAACCGGTCACGTCCTCCATGGCGTGTGAAACGAAGACCATTGTCACACCGCTCTTCTTGAACTTTTCCAGTCTCGCGGTGCACTTCTTCTGGAAGGATAGATCCCCTACCGCCAAAACTTCGTCGATAACAAGGATATTGGGATCCAAATGAGCCACAATGGAAAACCCTAATCGTGCCAGCATCCCCGACGAATAAGTCCGGACCGGCTGATTAACATAATCGCCAAGTTCTGAGAACTCAATGATAGATTGCAGTCTGTCGGCTACCTCTCGTCTCGACAATCCCAAGAGAACCGCATTCAACTCGATGTTTTCGGCTCCCGTAAGCTCATGATGGAACCCGGAACCCAACTCAAGAAGCGGCGAGACTCGCCCCTTGACCTCCACCGAACCGTTGGACGGGCTTAATACCCCCGCAATAAGGCCAAGCGTCGTGCTTTTTCCGGCGCCATTGCGCCCTATTATTCCGAACGATTCGCCAGGATACACGGAGAATGAGATATTCCGCAATGCCTCGAATCGATTGAGCTTAAGAGATCTCATCGAGCTTGGAAAGCCGAATAGAAAGCGCTTCAAGCCCACGGTCACCGGGTGATAAAGTGGATACCACTTGCTCAAACTTTCGAAAACAATAACTGGTGCTGTCATAAAACCTCTGCAAATCTCCACGTCAGCTTGCGATAGACCATATACCCTATGAAGAAAATGACGACAGCATGCACCAAACTGATTTCCAAATATGGGACAGTCACAACGCCGTCCAGCAACAGCCTTCGCCAACTGATTATGAGAAGCGCTACGGGATGGAGAGTGAGAAGGTTACGGAATTTGTCAGGAATCATCTTGTCCGAGTAGAGCACAGGAGTGAAGTAGAAAACAAAAACCATGATCACGGCAATCAATCGCTCCATGTCTCTAAAAAAAAGATTTACCGTGGCCAAGAACAAAGCCAAACCAAAGGTTAATAGTAGCTGGACAAACATGAGGGCCGGGATTCCCCAGAGCCACGTAACCGCAGGCAAGCGCCCGTGAGCAAGCAAAAGAATCACCACCACCGGCAGCGCGAAAACGAAATGAGCCGCATCCTGAAGTACTACCGCGAGAACGACGCTGCTCCGGGGGAACTTGATCTTCTTGATGAGAGATGCATTCCCCAAGAATGTTGCCGGAGACGCATTAATAGAATTCGAGAACCATTGCCAGGGAAACAGTCCGGAAATTAGAAAGAGCACGTAATTTTTGATTTGGATCTTCATTACTAGGTGAAACACCACATAAAAGACAAAGGCAAATGCCAACGGATTGGCTATAGACCAAATGTACCCCAACAGGTAGCTCTTGTACCGAACCTTGATCTCTTTCTTCGTGAGAACAAAAGTGAGTTCGGCGTAGCGGCTAAGTCGATTCGCGCAGTTCACAACAATCTCTTTGGCGCCGGTTAACATCGTGACACGATTCCAGGCTTCAAAGTAGTTTCGAGGCAGTTTTGGGACGCCCGCCCCTTAATTCCGGGAACCGGGCCATTCCGTCGTCGAACTTACGAGACAAATCACTAAGCCGCAAGACGGCACGGAAGATCTATTCCGTGCGAGAACACGCTCGCACAATCATTCCCTTATTATCGGACCGATGCACAGCGGTCAATGATCTCAAGCATTTTATCAAGCCTGGAGTCCCACGTGTGCTTTTCGGCAAGGTTAGAGCACAGCCGCTCATCCGGATGGCGGCCGGTCAGAATCATCTCCACTGCTCGACAGAACTCTTCTGCAGAATCAGCCTTCATGTAAGATCCCTCATAATCCTGTAGTGCCGGCAAGGAAGTCGCCACCACGGGTTTACCGGCGGCAAGATACTCAAAGAATTTGAGTGGGAACATTGACTGGTGTACTGGTTCATCTTGCACGGAAGCACGGCAACGTCAATTCCCCTCAAATAATCCGGAAGGGCCTCGTAAGGGCGATGACCTAAAAAATGCACGTTGGGGCGTTGCAGAGCCGTTATTCCGGATAGGGACTCACCATTCCCAGGAGGCCCTACAAAAACCCAATGCCAATCGGGTCTTTGTTCCGCTACACTCAACACCAGGCCCAAGTCAAGCTTGTGGCTGCTGATCGCGCCGACAAATCCCAGTCTCGGCCGAGGAATACAAGCAAGCTCCGGAGGAATCGCGCCAATTCCACGCGCTGCAGCAAAATGGTCGAAATCTGCAACATTGGGCAAATAATAAGTCTTTTCCGGCTGCAAGGTCTGGAGCCGTTCGTATAGCGCTCGACTGGTCGCAAATATCACATCTCCTCTTTCCAGCATGCATCCTTCCGCCGTTCGAACCTGTCGGAAAGGAATCCCAGGGACCGAAGCCAAATCGTCTACGCAATGGTAAATCAGCAGCGATGCCTGAACCGCCTCACGCAACCTGAAAACGAAAGGATTGTAAGTCCAGATGATGACTTTTCTGAAATTTAGACTCTTTAGCAACCTCTTCAAATTGTGTGAGAGCAGGAAATCATTGAGCACCCGAGCAGTTCGGCTGTCGTAGAACGGAATGGCGATAGGGGAATATACGAAAAGCCCGGGTTTCACCTCCCGAAGACCCGTCACCGACTTCAGGCCCCGCCGAACCATTCGTTTGAGATCGCGCGGTTCCCCGGTAGGTCGGCGAAGCCCCAAAGATTCTACGTACAGCACCCGAAAACCGCGTTGGGCTAGCCGGATTGCATTGTGCTGGTTGTTGGTCCACAAGGGATGGTCCCAGTCCGCAGTGGAAATGATCACGATGTCCGGTGTTCGCTCGTTCGCGAGGCCCAGGCACGACCTTGGTTGCGGGGCCGCGGTCTGAATTTCATTTGGGCCCAAAGACCTTTCCTTTCCACGTCGCGGACGGAACCTGGCAGGACCGGCCACGATCATAGGAAAACATGACCTGTCCGGAATCCGAGACCCACAACCCAGCCGAATCCCTTTGTACAAGAAAATCGAGGCACTCGTCCAAAGAACACCACCACAGGCCGTCTGCAGCCAGGATATGCCGAAGGAATTGCTCGTGTACCTCAAGACGTTCTCGTTCAGAGTCCCACCCGTAGGTGTAATCCGGGCCGAAGGGATGGTCGAGGTATCCGAATATCGCACCGGCCCTCACGTGGAGAGAGAAACTCTCTTGGTAAGGGTCGAGAGATCGACCGTACCTGTGGTAGCAGTCACCGTGGAGCATACATTGCTGGCTGTGGGACACCATGCGTTTCTTCGTGAAAGGAACACGCCCGGCTCTCCCCAGTAAAAATTCTGGATCGTTGCGAATCGTCCCGCCGATGAAGCCCTCGAAGCCTCCATCCGACAGAGCTTCGACCGCATATAGAGGATTCTGATGAAAAGGGGAGACAGCGTACATGCCGGACGCAGCAGGCAAATTTCTTTGAATCCATCCTCTGGATTCGACGGCTTCTTGAAAGGCTGCCTCGTAGGAGTCTCCCCAGTTGGGGTAATGGTGGACAGAATGTGAAGCAATCGCTCCACCTCGACCAACGATCTCATCGAGAAGTTGTAGATCAGCCGTACCAATGTGTAACCCGGTGAGCAAGGCCACGGAAAACGGCAGCCCCATGGATGAGTATAAATCGAACAAAGGTCGTGAGGATTCCACGCCTTGATCGCAATCCAGACGCATGGTCACGGCCCCCTTGTATCCGAGGGGGATTTCGTTCAAGTACGGATAGCATGGGAGTTCTTCAGACCGGTAATTGCCCCAAAACTCCTCCACCATGCGCCATTCCATGCTGTCCACGGGACCGACCGCTCGGTTGATCCAAAGAGCAGCCCCTTGGTCACAGTCCGTAACTGCTGCATACGCAGATAGCGCCGGGCTTTTCGCTGACACGATGCTGCCGATGCATTCGGCCTCTCGGCAATCCATCAGGCAGGACAGAGACCACGAGCTGCCATCGCAAGGGATTGATCCGTATCCGAGATTGTTCCACTCATCCGCAAAATCGTATCGTACTAGAGGGCGAACTTCCACCACTGCCGCTCTCCCCAGCGGGTGGACTTGCACGTATCGAATAACCGCGGGACTCACGTTGAACGCCTCGGCCGGGTCCGCCCGCACATTTGCCCACGCGGGGTCGGGGGCTCTGTTCTCAATAATATTAAGCCCGAGCTTCTCTGCCACGGCCTGACTCACCCGTCCCAGCACAAGAGCCTTTCCACGGAATTCGAGAGCATGGCTCAGAATCTGTAGTTCCCTGTCAGTCGGATTGATGAGGACTACAGCCCGGGGCTTCCCGTAGAATCGGTCGTAACTCGTGTCTTCGATTTGAGCTTCGGTAAACGACCGCTGCATAGCTGACGTGACTACCTCCCTCGCGTAAGAGTCCTCGGAGGGCGACAGAATCACTATCTTACCGAAACTCTTGTCACGGAGAACTCATATCCTACATCCATTCCTGTAGGCATGGTTCCCGGGGAGAAACAGGGGCGGTGCGGGATCAAATCTGTTTGCCTTTCGATTCAGCGTCTGCTTCTCTCCCAATTTTTTCCGGTGTCCTACGGACGATAGGACACCAAGGGACACACTGCCTTGCGAACCTGCCGTGCGCGAGTTCGGAACGAATCTCTCGATACACCTCCCCATTCCAGACGTCAAACAGGAATTGCTCCGTAGATCGGTTACCTTGCTCCGACCATCGGGCAACCATCCCCTTGTGATTGAAGGTGCACAACGCGAGCCCACTTCCAGCCGCGTTGATGCTTTTCCAGGGTTCATTGCACAAAGGGCCGTTCACATGGGCATCAGCAGCCATAAAATCGGAACTGGGCAACAGCGGCATGCCTCTCGCTGCGGCCGCTTTCCTTGCTACGTTCAGAAATAGATCAAATTTCTCCGGTGACATGCATTCTTCACCGTATCGAAACTCCGAATGACCTCGTCGCACTACTCGGTTCATCAAATGCGGATACGTATTGAGGTAAGTCACTCTGATGCCGTCCACGCCTATGTCCTTCATGAGATCGACAAATGCGGAGAACTCATCGATATTTGACTTTATGGCAATGAAAGTAGCGATAACGTTGGGCAAAGTCCCCAGTGGCCTCGCGGCGCACAGTGCTCGGACATTGCCTATAACCTGATCGAACTTGTTGTTTCTGTATCGTGCGTAACCTTCGGGAGTAGACGAATCCAGTGAAATGTAAAGTTCCACGTCTTTTCCCAACAGGAGTGAACGATTCCGAATGTTGAGGAGTAGCCCGTTGGTTGCCACGGCAAGCGACTTGCCACACCTGTGCAAATGGCTCACAACCTCCGAGAAATTGGAGTTTAACAAGGGCTCGCCCCAAATGCATTCGCCGACACTCTCCGCCAGCGAGAAAAAGGATCCCATTTCCGAGAGTCTTTCACAGGAAAGTCTGAAAATCGTGGCTGTTTCCTCTGGCTTGTCTTCTTCCCAATCACAGTACACGCAGTGAGGCTTAATATTGCAGCGGGCATCAAAGGCGATTCGGAGTTGCTGTGGAAGAGATTCCAGTACGATTCTGCCGTCGGCAAATTCCAGATCGTTGAGGAACTTGTTTCTTAGAGAATCCCCTATCATGTTAACTGCTTGAGGACTTTCCAACTTACGGATGCTTCTGATCATGATTCCGAGTTCTCGAGAATCGCCAGGCACATGAGGGACATAGCTTATCTCAAATTCTATGTCCGCGGCTCCGACATCGGAAAAGTCGAGAGGATAGTTGTTCCAACCCCTCCGAATGGTAATTGAATTCCCAACAGATCCATTTACCATAATGTTGAGAGCTGTCTCATCGCCGTTGAAACAGAACCGGGCTACATAATTGGCCCCCGCGCCGGTCTTTCGAACTGCAAATCGCTTCTTGGACCACACAAACGGACCCCGTATGTCCGCCTCCGTTCCATGAAATCCGTGCAGGGGTACCAGATCGTGAAAGATTGCTCTATGACGGTGTTCAGTCACGGCAGTCTCCAATCGCCAAAAATTGAATTACTCCATGTGCCCGTTTGCTAAGGGCTTCTGAGTTGCGCACTCAGTTTGCTGCTGACGAGCCCCTCTGATGAGGCCGCGCATGATTTGGGTGTATCCATCATGGTATTCGACTGTCGGTTCGATGGCAGTCCCCTCAAAGTATTCATTCCAACTATACACAAGGATGTGGTCAGGTCGAGTTGCGACGGCGCCCTGAAACTGCTCGGTTAAGGTGAGACCTTTTCGTCGGCCCACTTCCGGTGCCAACTGAGGATTCCTTTTCAGCAACATATCGGAATAGCCAGGCATGACGCCACAAAAGCCATCAAAATTGCGAGGGGTACGGGAACTTTGCCAAAAGGCGATGTAGTTTCTTTTGACCAATGAATCAAATACGGTGAGGTTATTTGCTCTCGCTTCCGCGGCGAAGTCTCGGGAAGCGGGCAACGTAAATTGCTCGTCGGGCTCGTCCCAATGGGGAAGCCACACGGGAAATCTCCATTCGTAAGCATCGAATTCCCGTTGGAGACAAGCCGCTTCGTCGGGTAGCGGAGCGTAAGACAGCCAAAGAGGCCGCCCGCTCTGTCCTCTAATCAGACCGTCGGCCCACTTTCGGTTTTCGATGTAGCGAATCATCGCTTCAATATCGTGAATCCGACGGTCCGAAGGAGGGAGCACCGCGCCGTCCACCATGAAGGCCCATTTCATATTTCGATCGCGCAGATGTGAAAACGCTTCTTCGATAGCCGTTACACAAGGCTCAAAGTTCCAATCTTTCACGGGCACGAATTCAAATACCACGTAGTCAAATCCGCACCATTGAATGATATCCATTTGCCATGAGAGGATTTCAGGATCTCGCGAATCGTAAAGACCTCTAAGAGGATGGTGCGGAACCGGCGCTTCGTCCCATTTTTTCTGGTGATACCAAGGGTAAAAATAGATGCCGAACTCCATGTACGGATTTCCCTCCCTTTCCCGTCCGATTACTGTCCAAGAACGCAGACTGCGCCGCAAAAACTCTAACCCACCGGTGGTAATACTTCCGGCCGGTCATCAGATGGCCTGCAAACCTGACAGGAGCTACCATCCACAACGGTTACCGGCCCGAGGAACGCTTGCGGCCGTCATCTCTTGCCGAAAGTCGGTTCTTATCAGTTGGTGAGCGTATCCCGCCATCGTTCTTCCGGTCAAGCCCAAAGCCGAATCGCTAATGCACGAAAAAGGCTCTTATGAAGTGTTTTGAAGCTACTGCCGGCAGCATCATGCCCACCAATATTCCTGAGACACTTACTGCAAGGGCAACGGCCATGCGAAACAAAGCCGCTTTTTTCAACTCCGGAGCCACTTGCGGTACTGCATCGCTGACCGGAACAAGCACCATTCCTATCAATATATGGAAAAACCAGCCGAGCTGCGGATGAAACAGCCCGTCCAAGACCTGATAATGAAGTATGGTAGCAGTTATTGGCAATAAAAGAGCCATGGGATGCGGAAAGAATCCTGCCGGTGGCCGAAAAGCCATCCGGACAAGCCTTACCATAATTGCAACCAGTGCACCGCAATAAATGATTACGAACGGGAATCCCAGGTCCACCAGGAAAGTGAGAATGGTATTCTCTGAAGTCCGGAAAGTCTTGACCCATTCAGTAAACGTATCTTTAGACACGTAAGGATACGTCATATTATAGGCATCGAGATACTTGTCCCGTGGGGCCCAAAGCCCTATCCCAACTATTGGATTTCGTATCGCGAGGTGCCAAGAAAAGAAAACGTTTTCCGCCCTGTAAGCTACTGATTCATGGTGTAAATTCAGGCCCTTGGCACTAAAACGAATATGACCGACCGCTACTGACGGACACCAAGAATAACAATCCCAAAATTAGAGCAGAGTGCTTGATTGACCACCGACGCCAGCACGCGGCCATCAACAGCAAAATTGCGGGGATAATCACCACCGACTTTGTTCCGCGATTGAGCCCGGAAATCACGAGTGTCATATAACTCAGGCTCAGCATTATAACTGCCAATATAATCAAGGGCTTTGACCGACCGGCCAGCAGAGCAAGCGGAGCGAACGACAGAAGGATTATTATGGAGGCCCTCTCATGCCAATGAGTACCGACAAACCACTGAATTTGCCCGGAAACTTTTAGTCCAGCCAGTGCAAAGACCAGTGCAAGGCCAAGCAACACGAGACAGAATCGATGAAAGAAAATGCGAGCTTCCTCGGTGCTCAGTAGAATTCTTGAGCACCAGTACCCTCCCAGGCTCGATGACATTATTACAAATGCCCTGGCCGAAGCCGATGCAGGGTCCGTACTGGACAAAGTACTTACCAGCGCCAATGCCGTGAGAACAACCGAGACGACAATTTCTGCGACCCTGGGCTTCGCTTCTGCAGACCTTCCCAATATCAAGACAGCCACTAATGTCGCTGCACATAACAAGCCGGAAAAGAGGTTCGCCCTTTCGCCGGGGATCAGAACAATATAGGGATTAAGCAATGTTAGTTGTAGACAGGTGGCGCAAAAGAGCACCCAGAGAACATTTCTCCGAAATGGCACACCGACCTGTTCTTCTTTTTGCAGCACCCGATTCCGCCCTGCCTTTTGGGTATCAGATCCTATGCCACGTGTTCCAGGCTGACACCAGTTATCGGTCGAGCGGGATCATAGACGTTCCAGGCCAAAAAGTGAAGACTGACAGGCCTACGGATTTATCATTCGATTGTCGCTTAAGGGATTTCCAGCGTTGGTGACGAAACTAGAGCATGGCAGTTTGCACTGCCGGCTGAAACGGGAGCCAATACGGACATAATTTCCATTACTTCCGTTAAGTTATGGCCGTTTGTCAGGCGGATAGCTTAACGTCGGTGAGTATGGAGGCGTTCAAAAGGCGCCTGCGTGAGTGTGACAGGGTGCGAAGGTCAATCTCGCCAAAGGTGGGATCGTCCGTAAGGCCTTGAAGCCCGCAGACCCTTTCTCATGCATCTGCTGGAGGAAGCAAATTATTCTGGAGCCATTCACCCGGATCGGCATGCAGGCAAGCCGTTTTCTGCAACACTTTCGGGAACGCCGATTGGTTCGGGTAATTCGTGCCTCTTCGAGAGGAGACAACCTCTCGTCCAACGGGAGGCCAAGCAGATTCGCAAGCGAATGGACTTACCGGTGTGGCTTTGTAACGAACATAATCACGAGGCGTAATTTACTGAGAACGGGCAGTCGCGCTAAGAACTGCGACAGTACAAGATTTAGCGTCGCCTGCCTTGTCTCCCCCCATGCAATGGGCAAGTCCGACCTTGGCCTCGTCCACTTGTCGCGGGCCGGCTTCACGGCGCAATTGAGTTACCACCTCGCATATCTGCGCCAGTCCGGTTGCACCAACGGGGTGGCCTCTGCTCAATAGGCCGCCTGAAACGTTAACAGGAATTCGTCCTCCGAGGGCCGTGGTTCCATCAGCCGCCATTGAACCGCCTTCGCCCGGCGGGCAAAGTCCCAGCGCCTCGTAGTGCAAAATTTCAGCTATACTGAATGCATCGTGGCACTCAATCACATTCAGATCTTCCGGTCCGATCCCCGACTTTTCGTACGCCAGCCTGCACGAACGGTAATCTGTTTCCCAGCGGGCTAAATCCTGCCGATTCTCGTACCCGCCGGAGGTCAGGATCGCGGCTTCTATGTGCACCGCACGGCGAAGACCTTGAGCAACTCTGAACGAACCGACCAAAACAGCGGCCGCTCCGTCAGCTATCGGACAGCACTGGAGTCGAGTGAGAGGGTCCACGATCATTGGTGACGATAAGACTTCTTCGAGCGTGACAGGCTCACGAAACAAAGCAATGGGATTGTGGCGCGCGTGTTTGCGATTTTTCACAGCAACTTGGGCTAGCTGTTCGCGTGTAGTTCCGAATTCAGTCATGTGGCGGACTGCTCTCATGGCAAAGCTGGCGGGCGCCACCAACCCCAATTGGGTGTCCAACTCGGTTTTCCCCGAGTCAAGTAGTCCCAATTCCGGTACGCACAATTTATCAGCTCCCACGGCCAGAGCAATCTCCGCTTGGCCTGCGGCAACCGTGTTGTAGGCCAAGTTAAGGGCGGTGGAGCCCGATGTGCACGCGTTTTCAACATTCACCACAGGAATTCGGTTGATGCCGACCTCCCACAGCACATTTTGCCCGATGGTAGAATCGCCAAACAGACGCGTTGCCGCTCCGCTGGCAAAAAAGCCTGCTTCTACCTGGGCTGGTTTGATCCCTGCGTCTTTTAGCGCCAGAAATGCAGCTTCCGCTGCCATGTCTACCACCGTCCTGGCCGGGTAATTGCCGAAAGGAATCATCCCGACTCCAATTACTGCTGCCAATGCCATACAGCCATGCTCCTTAATCGTTTTTTCGCGGTTTGAAGAAAGGCCGCAGGCAAACAGCTCCGCGGACATCGTGGCCGATTGGTCCAACGGCCAGTTCTACTGGGAGTCCGACCTGAAGTTGGTTAATGGAGTTGGGGTCGAGCAGGCAGAATATCCGGAGCGCAGCGTCATCCAAGTCCACGTAACCTATGCTGTAAGGGCGAGGCAAACCCAGAGGAGGCTTGATTCGAACGACAGTGAAACTGTAGATGGTTCCAGTGGCGCCCAGAGAGACCTCTTCCAACGGTCCCAGACAGACCGGGCAATATCGAGGTCGGGGGAAAAAGTGCCGTTGGCAGGCCGGGCACAGCCCTCCCAATAACTGGGGAGGAGAGCCGTCGCCAGCCGGCAAAGAAAAAATTCCGGGGGCCACTAGCGGCATCTTGATCTCAATTTCACTGCTCATTGTTTCTCCAACAAGGTCACTCCACCCGCGAACGGCTTGCAATATTAGATTGCACGGGCGAGTGAGCGAGCCTAAGGCTTAAGCAACACCTTCAAGCACTGGTCTTTGTAATTTTCAAACAGGTTGTATGCCTCCATCGCGTCCTTAAGAGGATATACGTGAGTGGCGAAAGGGCTCAGATCGACGCGACCTGATTCGAGAAGACCCATGAGCTGACTCATGTGCGCTACGCTAGCGAGGCCCATGCTGATTTTAATGCTGTAGAAGCCTAACTCGTGGATAGGAAATTCCACCGGTACAGGGAAAAGCCCAACAATGGAAACCGTGCCCCCGCGACGCACCGATCTCACCGCTTGTCCGAAAGTCGCCGGATTGCCGATCGCTTCTATAGCGACATCGGCTCCCAGGCCGCCGGTAATCTCCCTAATCTGTTCCACAACATTGTTTTGGCGGGCATCGAGGATTTTGGCCCCATACTGGTCTGCCAAGGCAAGGCGGTTGTCAAGCATGTCAACGGCAAGAACTTGCTTCGGTCCAAATTGCCAAGCCGACACCAGAGCCCCCAACCCGATCGGACCGCACCCAAAAACAACCACAGTGTCGCCGGCACGGATGTGCCCTTCTGAAGCGGCGTGATAGCCCGTACTGAATACGTCGCCTACAAATACAGCCTGTTCGTCAGGAACACTGTCCGGAATAGAAGTCAGACACACGTCAGCGAAGGGCACTCGAACGTATGACGTTTGTGCGCCGCCGAGCCCCGGACCAAAAAGTTCGCCGCCTCCCCAAACGCCTCCGTTGGTGCAATACTGGACCTCCCCTCGCCGGCAGCCAGGACAGTGTCCGCAGAAGCATCCCGCGGGAACGGCAACGCGATCCCCTACCTTGAATCGGGAAACGTCCGCCCCCACTTCAGCTATCTCACCAACAAACTCGTGCCCCATGACGGTTCCGACCGGAATTCCAGGTATCAGTCCGTGCTTCGCATGCAGATCCGAACCACATATAGCGGCAGTGGTAACCCTGACGATGACGTCGTCGTTTTTCAGTATCTTTGGTTCTGGAACATCTTCCAGACCAAACTGATTGCCGGCTTGTAGCACTACGGCCCTCATCTTTGTGCTCCTTTCACGTAAAATTGAGCGAAAAGTGCGACTAACGCTTCAAGTTAATGCCTGCTTTTTCTCGGTCCCAGGTGTCCAAAGTAATTCCTTGTTCCCGCAACTGATATTTTTGGACCCGCTCCGTGGGTGTCTTGGGTAGAGCATCCATGAAGCGGAGATAACGCGGGATCATAAAATAGGCCATGTTCTGTTGGCAGTAATCGACCAATTCTTCCGGCTTCAGATGTTCGCCGGGCTTCAGTGTCAGACAGACCATGACCTCGTCTTCGCCCAAATCGGCTTTCACGGCAATGGCAGCGCATTCCAGAACCTTGGGGTGCGATCTGATTACCTTTTCGACTTCAAAGGAGGAAATATTTTCACCACGCCGCCTCAGGGCATCCTTTTTGCGGTCAACGAAATAGAAATAGCCGTCTGCGTCGTAACGCAGGTAATCTCCTGTGTGGAACCACAGGTCTCGCCATGCATTCACGGTTTCGTCGGGCATCCTGTAGTATTCCAGGAGCATCGAGTAAGGCTTTCTCGGACGAATCATAACTTCTCCCGGGACATTGGGACCGACTTCCACTTTGCTGTCGTCCACAACTTTAATCTCATAGTCATCCCTGACTTTTCCGCACGTACCTCGTTTTCGCTCCTTCAGTGTATTCATCAATGGCAAGCCGATCTCGCTCATGCCGTACCCTTCAATGAGCGTGACCCCGAATCGTTGTTCAAAGCGTTCGAAAAGGTCAGGAGGTGCGCCGCCGCCGAGCATTACGCGGAGCGGATTTTCCGCATCGTCAGGCCTGGGGTCGGCTTTGTAAAGAATGGGGAGAATCCCGCCGATATAGTTGAACTCTGTACAGCCGTTACTTTTGATGTCGTCCCAAAAGCGAGTGGCCGAGAAGCGCTCAGCCAAAACCATGCGGGCACCGCACATTAACGCCGGAATCGTCGAGAGCACCTGCGCATTTCCGTGAAACAGCGGCAGGGCATTGTACATACAGTCTTGTTCCCCCAATCCGCTTGCATCGGTTACTATCTCGCCCATGAAGTAGGCGTAATTATGAGGCATCACCGCTCCTTTGGAGGGGCCGGTGGTCCCCGACGTAAACATGATAATGAACGGGTCGGACCAGACGACATCTACGTGGTCGTAATCGCCGTTGTTGGCCGTGATTCGGGAGTAATCGAGTACCGGTTTGTCTAAAGACGGGAGTGATTCACCCGGCTGGCCCAGAATCACAACCTTTTCCAATGTGGGCAAATCCTTGAGAACTGGGGCTACACGGTCCAGAAAGATTGACTCGGCGATCATGAACTTGCAGTCGGCTTTGTCCACCATGTAGGTCAGCAGACTTCCGCGATGAGCCGTGTTGACAGGAACTTCGATTGCTCCGATTTTGCTCAGGCCGAACCACACAAAGAGAAACTCAGGCCGATTCTTCATGACGATAGCGACCTTGTCTCCCTTCTTCACCCCGATGGACTGAAGTCCGGCTGCTACCTGGCTGGAGAAACGGTTGAAATCTTCATAGCCAAATGCCTGAGACCCATAACGGAAGAATTCGCGATTCCCGAATTCCTCGACCTTTCGTCTTAGTAACTGATGAACTATCCTGTCGTGCATCGTGTTTCCTGAATTCATGGTCATGATCCTTCAACTTGATCTTGGGCAGAATGCTAGACTGTTCTCAGCGCTACATCCCCTTGCTCGGATGGGGGTAAGCCCCGTAATGATGGATCACCTTGCCTGGCGGCGACAGTTTGAGCCATTCTCCCTCGAACTCGGTATATGATTTGCCTCTTTTCTTTCGCTCAGCTCGCTCTTCATCGCGCAAGTCCTTGGTCCCTTGAGGGTCCAAGCGCAAAGACTGTTCATCGTATGCAACCCTATATATGTTCCGAGCGGCCCAGTGCGTAGTCATTCCCAGGCCCAAATCGCGCAAAACAAGTTCGGGATCTCTATCGAGGGGATCACCGTATCCGGCTCCGCCGCCAACGGGAACGTAGAATGTGTCCCCGTTGAGAAACGGCTGTATCGGCAAGTTGATATGGTGGTAATATCGCTGACCTTTCTCGGGGTTTCCATCTTTATGCATCTGGTCCAAAGTTGTGGGCAAGCAGGATTCTCCCTCGCTTAAAAGGGCCTTCACATTGCTACCCCGCACTGCCTGGATAAAAGTTGGCGGAACTGCGTACGCCCCAAAGATCCCGAGCGTGCAGGGAAACTTCGACCCGTATCCGAACGAGCCCATGGCGACCCACGGCACGTGATGCATGATCAAACCGAAGCCGACACCGGACCCACCACGGAATTTTCCGTGCCCATACGAATTCTGAAAGTAGTTCCTGAAGGCATAAAGAAATGGCCTGTCTGCCTCGGTGGTTTCGACGTCGGAGCAATCGCTCATTGTAGCAAACCACGAGCCGGACCCGTCTACGCCGTCCGAGTCAGGCCGGCCGCCCCCGCCGGTCGCGTTGAGTTCGGGCGTTATGTCTGCAACAGGTTCTCCCCATTGGTTCATACCTCCGAAGACCGGAACTCCGAAGCCCTGAAACCAGGCTGCCACTGCCCTCAGTGGGTCCAGGTGATACGTCATGCGTGCGCCGGCGAGAAACACCCCGTGAGCAAAGCAGACTTGAGGCATAGGTGCCAGCGAGGTTGGGGCATCGCCCTGGGCGTTGACGAATGAGTTTTCGGGAAATTCCCATTCCAAGATTTCCAGTAAGCCGTTGTTCGCTGGGAAGGTCGTGGAGAAACCAGCCGCAGAAATAGACCATTGCCAGACCGATGATTCCCTGGAAGAAGGTATTGCAAGGCTTGTCCTGAAACATGGGCGTACTGTCGTGTAGATCGAGCTTGATGGTGTCGCCCTTCTTGGTCATGGTAATGTTAATTTTGGTCAATCCGGGTTCGTCTCCAAGTGAATCCATGAACCGGGGTTGACGAAAAACCCCGTCATTTAAGAGACTCACTTTCTTTTTTGCGGCAGTGGCCGTTACGGCCAGAATGCGGCGCAGCGACCCCACAAAGAACTCCCGGCCTTTCCGGTCAATTAGTTCCGTTATACGGCGCTGAGCCACTCTGGATGCTGCAAGACGCGCTTTTATATCCAGAATCATGGTTCTGGGATCACGATTCATCGCGGCAAACAAAGTCAGTATATCTTCCTTCAGGCTGTAGTCCTCGCCAATCTTGATAGGCGGGGATAACAGCCCCTCGTCATATTTGGACTTAGCCCTAGTGCTCATACCACCTGGATCGGTGGCCCCATTCTCACCCGTATGAACAATAGCTCCCACAAAACAGACCAGCTTGCCGTCATGAAAAACGGGCGCAGCCAGACCCATATCAGCGCCGTGTACACCGCCGTAAAAGGGATCGTTCCAAAAGAATGAGTCACCGTCCCGAATGCCGACGGAAGATTCGTTCAGCCAATGCTTAATAATGTATTTCACAGGAATCTGCCCGAGAACCGCATGAAACCATATACCGGTTGCGACTACTGCAAGGTCGCCCTGGGCCGTGTAAATCCCGAAAGCCACGTCGCCCCAGCGCATCCCCGTAGAAGCGCCCAATTTCATTGTGGTTTCTTTCCCTTCCTGGGCAATCATGTTCATTTTGTGGACGAAGATATCGAAATCCACAGGATCGATTTTCGCCTGAGCTGACTCTTCTTCCGGTGTCATCGGTTCTGGTCTGAGTTGCTGGACAACCTCTAAATCTCTACCGTAGGCTATGCCGTTCATTAATCTCCTCCCTGCTCACCGGTCGCCCGGCCGACCTAATGCCAATGCTCTATGGTGTGGGTGACATTGATAAGACATTTCCTCGCAGACCATGACAGATCCCTTCTCCTGCGAATCCTACGCCTTCCGCGCAGCTCATTCGCCCGGGAAAACCGCTGGGGCTGTCTTCAATCATTGTCTGCTCTTGGGCTCCGTATCAGCACAAAGCCGTTCCAAGACTCCGTTGCGATAGCGGTCAAGAGTGAACTGCCATCCCGGCTCCACCACGTAAGTGGTGTCCAGGGCTTCAATGAGCGCGGGGCCACCGACTATGTTGCCCGGCCTCATTGCTTCGAGGGCAAAAACGGGTGTCTCGCTAAAACCTCCGAGAATGCCCCAGTAAGCCTGTCGGGACTCTCTCTCGGCAGCCTTGGGCGGCTCCGGCTCGTTCAGTTTTTCCGGCACGATCTCCGGATGTCCTGTTTCGACTATGGCCGTCAGATAGAAACACTCAACGTTAATACCGCCGACGGGAAAGGTTGCCTCGGGTGAATAAGTGGACGAGTAAGCAGCCGTGAACCGTTCGCATAGCTCCTTGAAATCTTCAGGCCCTTTGACATTCTGGCAAGGCGAGAGAACTTTGGTCAGGTTGTACTGAGTTCCGTAACGCATATCCAGTTCAAGTCGAAACTGAATCTGCTCAGGCGTGAAGCCTTCCAGTCTGAGATCACGGACGGCCGCATCCTTCAATTCGTCGACGATCTCGTTGAACCCTTGGATATCCTCGGAGTACGACTGAGAAGCCCACTGGAAGATTTTCATTGTCCGAGATTTTTCCCAAACTTGTTGAACGTTTACCGTGGATGCGCCAAATGCTCCGAATACCGGGGAAAAGGAGGGCACGATCACCTTGTTTAGTCCCAGATAAGGGGCAAAGCCGCAGGCGTGCGTAGCTCCGGCACCTCCACCAGCGACCAAGACGAATTCTCGCGGATCGTGTCCTTTGAGGACCACCTCCTTGAAAACTTCCTGGCCCATTCGGGCGTCCACGATACGCCGTATGCGGTTGGCTGCTTCCACCGCTCCTATTCCAAGAGGTTTGGCGATTTTTTCCTCAATCACCTGTGAGCTAAGGTCCGGATCGAGGAGCATCTTCCCGCCGAGGTAGTTGTCCGGGTTCAGGTAGCCTAGCACAAGGTCAGCGTCGGTAACCGTCGGTTCCTTGCCGCCCTGGTCATAACATGCCGGCCCTGGCATGGAGCCTGCCGACTGGGGCCCGACCTCCAAAGACTTGCCCAACATTTCATTGATCCAAGCTACGGACCCGCCGCCCGCGCCTATGGATTTTACCTCTATGGCCGAGACATTGGTCCGCCACTGGTCAATAACGGGTATGAAATCGTAGGTCCGGATCTGGCCGCCGGTTATGACGCCTATGTCAAACGAGGTTCCTCCCATATCCGTGAATATGACGTTTTCCAATCCGTAGGTCCTCCCCAGGGTCAAGGCTCCGTGGAGCCCGGCCACTGGTCCGGCATTGTGAGTGAGGACCGCCCGGCTGCGAGACGCTTTTTTCATGCCTCCGGTGTTATGAACCAGGGCCAACGGCCTTTTGTAACCGCCGTCGCGAAGTTCGTTGACAAGCTTGATGAGTTCATCAGCCATCACCCCATGGAGATATGCGTTGACAACAGCCGTCACTGACCGCGTGTATTCGCCCGATTTCGGGGAGACTTCATGGGATAGGACTACCGGCATTGAGCCTAGATAGTCTTCCGGATATTCCTCCTCTATGATGCTCTTAATGAGCCGCTCATGCGCCGGGTTGACGAAGGACCAGAGCAGGCAAACCACAAATCCCATCGCCCCGCGATCCACGAGAATCTGGAGCTTTTCCAAGACGTCTTCGCGGCGGAGAGGACAAATCACCTGGCCGAAGGAATCTATACGTTCGCGGACTCCGACCACCATATCCCTGGTTATAAGAGGGGCGGGCTTCTGGATTCGAGCCAGGTCCTTGTTTTCCTGTGCTGAGCGACCGTCTGCCCAACTGCGGCCGCGTCCCAGAAAGATCGTGTCTTCAAACCCGGCTGTTGTGATCAGCCCCAGTTTGGGCCCGGTTCTCTCGATGAGGGCATTGGTTCCGACCGTGGTGCAGTAACGCACCGCGTCCGCATGGCTGAGGAAATCACTTACAGTCAGGCCATATCGGTCTGCCAGTTCCCTGATTCCCTTCATGAAGCCCACCGAAAGATCGTAATGAGTCGTTGGAGTCTTGGTCACCTGAACTGTCTGGCCGTCCCTCACGGAGAAGAAATCAGTGAAGGTGCCGCCAACGTCGATAGCAATGCCGAAGCCCATCTAAAGCCTCCTTGTGAACCCGTGTTACAGACTTATCCTACGGATCTCTTCCACCACTTTGTGAAGGGCCTCCACGTCGATCTCCCGCGTTGCCGGACCGTGACTGGTGAAGAAGAAGCCCTGCCCATGTCTGAACCGGTAGAGATCTTTTCCTTCTTCGATAATCTTTTTGGACCTCTCGAAATCGTTCAAAGGCAGGCCCAGTCCAAGCCCCAAAGCATCACCCCCGAGTTCAAGCAGCTCGGAGATCCCGGGTAAGCTTCCATCCAGTGATGGCCCTAAAACGTAAAGGTCCATCTTCAGAGCAGATAATGCCTTCAAGTTGTCCGGCCGATACCCTTGTAGGTACAGACCGGCACGGACGTTGTAGTGGGAAAGGACATTCTTGAGCGTCTGGTAAGTGCGGCGATGTGCGGGAGTCAATTCGGCCAACGCCAACGGGCGGCCTTCCATGAAGATGAGCACATCTGGACGGGTCCGGCAGAAAGCCTCGGTTACACGAAGCACGAGATGTTTGACCTCACCAACACGCGTCGGTCCGTCGTTGCGCCCAAAGACCTGATTGGACAGCGTCACAGGTCCTGTCATAGCAGCTATGCAGGCACGTTCGGAGCGGCACATCTGGAATGCCCGACTAGTAACTTCCAGCGCATTCTTCATGTAACCACGAAGTTCCGGGTCTTCGTGCAGAGTGCCGGACTCAGAAGGTAGCACGACGGGACGATCTTGTTCCCAGACGATCCGGCAGCCGCACGCTTCAGCCATAAAACTGAAATGGAACCCTGCTACCACGGCATCAAACCCAAACAGCTCAGAAGTCTTCAGCAGACTGTTGGCCCAAAGTGTGGGATCCGACGTCAGCGCCTCAAATGGCATGCTGTCCACTCTCGCCGGCAAGCCCCGCACCAGGGGTACGAAGGGAGGCCGCGACAACGGTTCGCCTTTAAGAAAATTGGTGAACAACAGCCTGCCGGTTTCCATGCTAGAGGCCGTGCCTTTTCTTGAGAGAGTCAATGTCCAGTTCGATGTCGTGAGTCAAAGGATGCCCCGGCGGGAGATACTCATTCTCGATCATGGTCCCGCAGTTGGGACAATAGAATTCGATTAGGCGTACGTAGTCCGGGTCGGGGCAGAATCGAGTACTCCTGCCCTTCAATCAGCGGTGGATGGACGTCAGCAAGCGGCCTCTCTGACACCAGGCAACCTTTTTTGTAGCTTTCTCGAGCACTGATCAGGGGATGTCCGCACGGCTGACAACACCACTGTTCTCGCTCCAGGTCGATCTCCAGATATTCGGTAATACGTACCTTCATGGTTACTCGACCTCCTCTGCCAAAATATTGTTGTAGCGGTCCACTGTCATTTTCCACTTCTCTGGAAGCAGGAACGTCGTATGTTCGGATTCGACCAAAGCCGGGCCCTGGATTACGTGACTGTTCCCAAGATGAGATCTGTCGTAAACAGGGACATCCTGATTATCTTTTTCAGCCGTCAAAAAAACGCGTCGGCTCCCCTTCAGGGCTTGTTCGACGCCGTAATTGACCGGAGGACAATCTGGCACCTGATAATGGGGTATGGGAGCACTCGCCAGCAGGCCAACTGTTGTCAGCACGAAGCCGTTGTGTGCGGAAACGCCCGCGGCAGATAGGGCTGCACTTGCCTGTTGCAGCAATGCCTGGATCGCCTCGGTACTCTCGAAAAAGTTCGGTTCAGCGACCAGTTTGACCTCATTCCCTCCTTCGGCCGGCTGAACAAAAAGTTCCAATTGCTTGGTGACCTGGCCGGCGGAGAACCCTTCCCCACGCATGTCGCGGTCGGCTTCTTCCAACATCTCAGCCAAGGGTTGAGCCAATGCCTTGAGGTCCCCGTTAGGTTTGAACGGAAGGTTAGCCCTGCGATAATACAAGTGGCCGACCTCCATGTTCGACGCAGAATACGCGGAAAATACAGCGGAGAAGGGTGTGATCACTATCTTCTTGAGGCCGGCGACAGTGGCTATGTTGCAACAGTGAGCAGGGCCTGCTCCTCCGTAGACCAGGAGTACGGGCTCAAAATCGGGCGCGATCTCCTGCGTTAGCCGTTTAACTTCGCGGCCCATTGCCTCATCGATGCCGTTCTTGATCATCAACGCGGCCTGTTTGCACGACACTCCCAAAGGTTTGGCAATCTTTTCATTAAGAGCGGCTTCGGCCTTTCCGCAATTCAGTTTCATCTTCCCGCCGAGGAAATAGTCCGCATCCAGAACCCCTAAAATCAAGTCGGCATCGGTCACCGTCGGATTTACGCCGCCAAGGTCAAAACAGACCGGACCTGGAAGAGCCCCGGCCGACTGGGGCCCAATCTGCAGCGTTCCGTCCCTTACGGATGCGATGGAACCTCCGCCCGCACCCATGGCACGAATGGAAAGCATAGGAAGGTTGACGGCCAGACCTTCCACCTCCGGCCTGACCGTATAGCTCGCTTGGCCGTCGCGAACGTACCCGAGATCGAATGATGTGCCACCCATGTCCACCGAGATCAGGTCACGGATACCATAGAGCTGTCCAATCGATCGTGCGCCCAAAAGACCCGCGGCCGGACCGGAATTGTAAGTATTGATGGCGCGCGTCTTGGCGACCCTCGCTACGGCTCCGTTGTTATGGACGATGAAGAGACTTCGTCTGTAGAGCCTCTTGCGAAGCTCTTCGCCAGCCTTGTAGAGTAGGCGGACCAGCTTGGCGTGTATATACGCATTCAAGACCGCAGCGTTCGCTCTTTCCACCTCACCAGAGCGCTGCGAAACGTCGGAAGCTACGAACACGGGAACAGAGCCTAAGTAATCCCTTGGATACTCGGTTTTGACAGTCCGTCGCACAAAACGCTCATTTTCCGGATTGAGTTCTGAGTTGGCAAAGCTCACCACCAGGCAACGCGCGCCTTGGTCTATCAATCGCTGAGCGCCAGCGAGGACCTCCTGTCCATCAGGAAGTTTGAGGATCTCACCGTTAAGCGATACGGTTTCATCAACGCCTGACACCATGTCGGACCATACCAGCGGAGATTTCCCGCCATGGTTGCCCGTGGGAGCCACCTCCTCGCGACCGGACGTCACGAGTAACCCGACCTTACTCCCATCTCTCTGGATTATGGTGTTGGTCCCGATGGTGTTTGAAAATCTTACAATATCCGTTTGGTACAGGAGATCCTTTACAGACAGGCCAAAAGCATTTGCTCCTGCCCCGATGCAACCGAGAAAACACTCGGTAAGATCGTGTGGCGTCGTCGGAACTTTAACTGTGGCCACCTGTTCTCCGCAAACGAAGAATCCGTCGGTAAACGTTCCACCTGTGTCAATATCTATGGTGTAACCCATGCCGTCACCCCCGGTCACCTGCTTGTGAGATAGGTTTTCACTTACCCGATTTTCCTGTTGATTTGACTTTCGCAGGAGCTGCGAAGCCATCATCACCCACCAGTGCGCCGTGAACCGCAAAAGACACGATTTCTTCCGAGGCTTCCTCTAATGACATCGGACCGTCGCGACGATACCAACGAAAGAACCAGTTCACCGACGCCAGGACATTCAGTGCTGTAATAGTAAGGCTCTTGCCCCGCAAAAGGCCCAACTCTTGGAGCGGGCGCAGGACAGAACGGTAGATTTCGAGGATCTCTTTCTGAATCTGCCGGCTGACTTTTCTGCCCTCCGCAGAGAGATGCTCCTCTTCCAGAAAAAGAATTTTGCCCTCTCTGCTGCGCTCCCATCCGACGCAGCAATGCGTGACTACGAGCCACTTGAAACGAGCCAAAGGTTCGAGATCCTTTTGTGCGGCTATTCGCAAGCTGGTTACAAGCTCTTCCGAAATGGTCTGGAGAATTGCCAGAACCACACCTTCTTTGTCCCCGAAGTAGTGATAGATGTTGGAAAGGCTTGTGTTACAAGCCCCGGCGATATCTCGGATGGATGTCCCACGGAATCCTCTGGATGCAAAAAGAGAGAGAGCAGCTTGGATGATTTCATCTCTCTTGTTTCCACGCTCGGACATGCGGTTCCCCGTGTATGGAGAAGGTATAGGCAGGCTGAAAACGAACACCATTGAAGTCAGGGTTATTTTGTATCGAACGTTCGATACTATGTCAAGAAAAAATTTGTTGCGCCGCAATAATCAGTTGCATTCGGCAAAAGCTTGTTACTGCCAACGGAACGAAGCGGGAAAGAGGCGGGAAGTGATTTACGCCTGCACCGGAAACGATTTTGTCTCTTCAGCCGGCGGAGACGATGAAGTAAATGCCGGACCGGGAGCCGACACGGTATTTAGTGAAGCCGGAAGCGACTATATCGAAGGTGGCGCAGGCGATGATCGTTTCCTCTTCATCCGATTGTCAGCATAAGAAAAGGATTAGGAGTTGGCTATGAATCCACTTGCAGAATATCGGAATGGGAGCGATCCGTATGAAATCCTGCGATTTTCTCCCGTTTCTGGACGCGGAGTCCGCCTGTTCACATGGGTGAATTTTTCCTTGACAAGTCGAATCGTCTTTGTATGATGAACTGAAATTCTGTTCAGGCCCCGCCAGGGTCGTTATTAATCCCCATTACATGCCCAATGAGGGGTTGGTGGATCGGAAGCCGCACAACGGTTTCCGGCGAGTAAATCCATATTTGGGGGCTGAGCGAATATTAGGAGGAGGGATCTTACCCTTCAAAACACAATTCCGGTTCAGTAACGGATAGAGTGGCGCCGAATCTCGTGTCGCTTGTATCAGGGGGAATTGACGCATGACATCTTCATTTCATCACTATATGCCGTTTTGGGGCGTAAGCCCGGTTGGGAGAGGCCGGGTCTGGTCAAAGGGGGATCCAAGGGCTTTTAGCCCGGTCGTATGAGGCGCCAAAGATAAATGGTTGCAACAGGATCTCAGCAGAGCACGCGGAGCACCGCGGAGAGGGGAGATAGCTGAGGCAATTGCAGTCATTTTCAATAGGGGGAATTGAATAGCTTAGCTCACTGAGACGGTATGAACGGCAGAATTAAGTACCTTGCGGGCGGCATAGCCCGCCATAGCAGGAGGCATGTGTGTGCTTCACAGACTGATCATAGGCACAGTTTTTTTGGCATTAACTCTTAACGTTGCGCCTTCGATGGCGGCTGAGGAGCAAGGCGCGAAAGCTGCCGGCAAAGCTTCGGTAAGTACCAGTTCGTCCGGTGTCGGTACAAAGGGATCAGCACCGACTCTGGAGGTGCCATCCTTGCTTCGTTTAGTCCCTAGGGAGAGTGAAGCGGACAAGCTCAAAGGGATGGCGCAGTTCATAAAAGAAAACAGACCGCGATTCTTTGTGAATACCTTTCTAAAGTCGCCAAAATCGCGGGCAGCTTTTTGCGGGCGATTTTTGGAAGACCTGATCCAAATGCGAGATATTGAGGCTATAGAGCCGGACTTTGTGACTGGATCCGAGGTAGAAGTTCAAGACAAACTCAAGCTCAAACATTGTGCAGACCTAGAATTTCAAAGCATTGTGCCCCCGGGTGTAAATCCCGACCTGTACCTCCGCAAAAGTTACGGATTTAATTATGTATCAGATATCGGGGGGCCGCCGTATCGTTTCTACAATATTAGCCCTACAACGTGACTTATGGAGTATCCAGGACTTGAAGCAAGCACCTCTTTCTATGTGACATGTGGGCTCGATGGTTTCGGTTCTGTATCCATGTTACCTGTTCGATTAACGTTTCAAGTGTGTGCTGCTTCATTGGCAAGATCACCTTGAGCAATACCCTAAGCTGCGACAGAGTAATGGACGGTGCTTTTTTTCCCCATCCTGATTTTCAGGTGCCAGAGGAAGAAATGGGCCAGCATGCAGGTTATGATGTGGTGGTGCCACCCTTGAAACTTACGAACCTCGTAGTGGTCCATACCCAGTTCTGTCTTGGTCTCCTGGAAACACTGCTCGATTGCCCATCTCAGACCACTAAGCCATACAAGCGTGTTCAGCCTTGTACTGCTCATGGCGTTGCTGATGAAATAGCTGTATTGCGGATCTCCGCCCAACGTTCGACGGATCAGCAACCAAACGGTCTTCTTTGGAAGCCCGGCAGCCGACAGGATGACTCGGCGCCGGGTGAACTCATAGACGATTGGCCCCTTGGTCCCTTCCGACACCTTCCGGCGATACCAGAAGTACTCGTTCGTGTTTCTGGCTAAATCCTCCACCGTCAGCGGCTTGGCTTCAGGAGCAACCAGAACTCTCTTTCTGCGTTTCTTTCCTCCCCAGCGGTATTCTTTGGTAATGGTCATGGGTCGCTTCAGCCAGCATTGGGTATCTTTTGGGACGGATACGAAGTAGGTCTTGCCGGGCAGCGCCTCAACTGCTGCGATAAACTCCGGGCTGACCCCATACAACGAGTCGGCAAGCACATACTTGAAAGGCAGGACATCTTCCTCACTGAGGGCGGTGAGCATTTCTGCCGCCAGTCTGGGTTTGGACTGGAAGACAGTTTCAGCAGGCAGCATGCACTTTTCCCGTCGTTCAAGATAGTCGTCACCGAACCATTTCTCAGGGATGAACAGTCGCTTGTCGACCAGGGCGTATCCGTGTTCGGACACATATCCGGCAAAGACCCCCACCTGGCAATTGTCGACTTTTCCGATTGTCCCACAGTATTGGCGAGCGACACCAACCGAGTCCTGTCCTTTCTTGACGAAACCGCTTTCGTCGAAGATCAGGGCTCCATCTGGGCTGCCCAGATCATCACTTGCCAAACTACGATACTTGAACATAATCTTGTCATCGTCCCACGGAGCATCGCTGACGAAACGCTGCAATGCCCTAACATTGCCGTTCTCCAGAGCCAGTGCTATGGGTTCAATGGATTTGCGCTCCAGAGCGCTAAATTGTCCAGCCATGAAGTTGAAGAAATGCCCCCTGGATTCGCTCCGTTGAAAGCAGTCGGCGAACTGCTCGTGGAACCCCATGAGTTCGTTGATGAAATCTGCAACATCGTCTCTGTCCAAATCGAATTTCGGGACCGGGTAGAGGTGTTCGTCACATCGCGGACACGGGAGCATGACCTGCCTCCTTCTTCGACGTTATGTTCCGTAGTATGGCAGGTTTCAAGCAAAATCAAGCAAAAAATGCAATAAGTCGCGTTGTAGGGTTAGGCTTGTTCCCGGAAAAAAGACAAAGTATCCGGTTCTCTACTACGATGGTCATGAGGGTGGGGGCGGATACACAGGGTTTGCTCGTTTAGATTTGAAGAAATGCGAGATCGAAGATGAAATACCTGCCCATTCAGAAACATCGGCATCAGTCGAGATTGGGAGGAATGTGCTGGTGAGATACAAAGGACAGGTCTATGCCTTCTTGCTTGCTGACTCTAGCAGTTCTTACAGGTTGAATTTATATAGATTGAGCATTCCAACCGGAAAAGGGGCTGTGTGCCATTGGGACTATTACGCGAATGCAAAGAAGAATCGGAAGTTACGATAGATCCGGCCATCAGCGATGATAGGATCATGTTTCGTAGGATCTCATGCCTGAAGGAGGAATATCATGGCAATACAAGTTCATCCGGTCACTGACAATTTTGATCAACTAGTAGGAAAGGGGTCAGGTCTCTTCTTGACTCATATTGAACCACGTTTCAGGAATTCCGGGTACGCCATACTCAATTCCCTTTGGGGGTTCCTTTTGGTTCGTAATTAAGTATGGTGTGTCCGGAACTCTTTTCGATCGCGGTCCGGGACAAGACCTCATTTTTTGATGATGACACGATACGGCGCAATCTCGCTCGTCGGCGCCATCGTGCTACGAATTCGGAAAGGCATTGCTTTACGCAACAGCCTCCTAGCCCTAGTCTACCATCATTAAACAGTACCTATTGCCGGTTTCAACTCGTTCTCGAAGGGTCTGGACGAGAAAACCGTTGTTCCTGGCCGTCTGATAAACATCGATCCCGCACCCCTCCATGGAAGGCCTGGCTTTCCACGGAAACGCGCAAGGTTTCCCTTCCTCGGCCCCACATTTCTTACATTGCCGGCAGGGTCCTGCCAGAAATAGAAAGGCCCGGTAGTACTGATCCTTGAACATCTCTCCTTCCAGTTCGACCAACTTATCTAAGTACTTCTGGTACTGTTCATTTTTTCCCTCAATGAGCGGGACTTCGATATGGAAAAGAATCGCCCTCCGGTAACAATCCAGGATGGCCCTGGTCTCGGCGGCCGTAGGGGTATGAGGTGGGCAGCAGTGCCCTCTGCCGTACTCGGGACAGCCGAATTGGCATTTCAATTGGACCCACGGCGCAGTAACGACGCTGCTTGGATGGATCTGTTTGGCATGAGCCGCCCCGGCTTCAATGGCCAGAGAGCAATACTTTTCCAGATCGCTATCGGTCACCGTGATCCTCCCTTCGCTGGAAGTAATCAATGATGAACGTTCCATAGGATTTATTCCTTTCATGATACGGCGATACATTCCTCTGAGCTGTTTTCCACCTCATAATACCTGACCATTGGCATTCCGGGGGGCGTCACTCGTGTATTCCGTTCCGCTAGGAATTAACTCAACTGTTCTCCCAACTTGTCGCAAAATTCTTGTGAACGAACCGATACAACGGTTCCGTCTTTGGCCTCGAGGAAAAAACAAGCGCAGGCTTGCAGCGGGTTGTTTGAGACCAGAAAGAAACTGATGAATCCGACTGTAGCGAAAACAAATTTGCGCATTTTCCATCTCGGTTTCGATCTGATTTGTGTTGGAAAGAGGGCTGATATTAACAGATTTTGCCGGAAACGAACAAGAAGGACGGGCAAATCGTTGCGGCTTGCGGGACCCGGACCTTTCCCCGGTCTTCAAACTCCCACCATGTGTAAGATTTGTTTTGTGTTGATCCCAGTTGAAAGTAACCTATTAGTGCGAAAACGTGAGCGGACCCAGTGTTAGCCCTATTGGATGGGGAAGTTGAAATAGGTGTCGGGAAACGGCTCATTCTTTAAGGTGAAATGCCACCACTCCTTCGGATAGGGTTCGAATCCATGTTTGCTCATTAGGATTTGCAGGAGCATTCGATGGGCGCGGTGAACCGAGGAAACCAACGGACTGCCGGGCCATGCCGCGGGACCGAAGAAGTCGAAAGGGGTTCCCATATCCAGGTCGGAGCCGGCAGTTTCTCTGTCCAAACACACTATAGTCAAATCGACCGTACTACCCCTGGAGTGGCTTGATTTCCGGGCGATGTATCCTTCTCGGAACAAGTTTTCCTTTCGGACATTAGGGTAGTACTCACTTTGCATTTTCGTATCATTGAGATCCTTTCCCCACCGTACGAAATCGTCCACCGCTCGCTGAGGACGGTAAGCATCACAAATTTTCAATCCTAAACCGAAAGGCGTCAGTTCCTCCTGTACTTTCTTGAGGGCTTCAGCCGCGTCTTTAGTGAGTATGCACTTCGGAGCCAGGTAACCATCAACACGGCGCCCCAGGAAGTTTTGACCACTGAAATAACGAAGTTCGACCTGAATATCGGGTATGACATCGTTCACGTAAACAAATCCCGATGGCAAACCCTCGGCTGAGAGCAAGGTCGCGTAAAGAGCCGCATAGGTATGAATTAAGCAAAAAACGAGAAAAACTGTGCAGGTACGTCTCACATTCTGTTCTTTCTGCAGGCCGGCTTGGGCACTATTTCAAAATGCCCATTCTCCTCTCGAGTATAGCTTTGTTAATTCTGTAGCCGATAAGGGATGTGTAGTAATTCCCCTCAGCCAACGACAACTGTCTCTGGGCGTCCAGTACCTCTATGTACGTGGCCCACGTTTCTTTATACCTTTGCTGAACAACTCGAAAATTTTCCCGGTTGTAGTCCACGGAAGAGCGGTAGTTTGAAATGTCGCTTTCCGATCGTTTCATGTCCACGTATGCTGACTTGACTTCTTCCATTACTTGTTCAACGAGTTGCTCCCTGGCAACGAAGGCTCGGGCTTCGGTTGCCCGGCGTTCCTTGACGGTTTCACGAGAGCGGAACATGTCGAAAGCCCAGGTGAACAGTCCTTGCACTTGCCAGTCATTTACACCTTCCGGGTCGAAAGGGTTCCAGTCATCATTAATCCTAGTCCCCTGAACCTGGAGTGAGATTGAAGGCAGCAGGTCAGCTTTGGAGGACTTTATCAATGCAAGAGCCTGGTCCACAGAGATGTTCGCCTGGCGAATTTCAGGCCTGCTTGCTGCAGCCGTGGTGTAAATCTCGGGGATACGGTACGGGTTCGGACGATAGGCGATATCTTGGACGACTTTGATGGGGGCCTCTTGAGGATAGCGGAGGAGGAAAGATAGGGTAGCCTTGGCTTTTTCAATATCCGCAAGCGCCTGAGTCTTTTGGACGCGGGCTTGAGCCAACTGTCCTTCTGTGGAGAGGACGTCCACTTTGGCCACGGTGCCGGCTTCGAAGAATTGGGTGGACTGGTATCGCACGGCTTCCAGGGCTCGAATTGCCGATTCCGCTACTTCGAGTTCCTTTTGACCTTGTATTAGCTGGTAATATGCTTCAGTGACGTCAAGAATCAGATCTTGGCGGTCAACGTCGTACTGAATTGCCTGATAATCTAACCCAAGCTGAGCGTATTTGTAATCATCCAACAATTTTCCGCCGGTGAACAGGGGCTGGGTCAGGGCCGCGGTGAGTGTGAAGTTTCGGTACGGGTCAATCCTGTAGGGATAGTACGGCAGCAAACCCTCTCCTTTGAGCGGATTCCCCCTGTCCGTCCATCGAGCGTTTTGCTGCCCCTTCAATTCCTCTATGAATCCCGAGTTCTGATATCTATCCGCGATTGCGGTGTATTGAAGATTAATGGAAGGAAGGAAATCTGAGAAAGCCTCGCGACGCTGATGCTCCCTTTCTCGTACCGCGAGCCGGGAGTCGGCCATACGCAGGTTTCTCGCAACAGCTATTGCGATAACTTGAGGTAATGATAACTGCGTATTCCCATTGTGCGACGCGTGGTTTGCGCCTGCGGCCCAGGTCACGTTCGCCGACGGAGGTGCCGTCACCAGGACTATCCACGTGACCAAGGCAAAGAATGAACCCACCGAGGGCCTATGTAAATCCATTCCCCTTTATCCTCTACAGCTAAAGCGAAAACATCACCCCCGACAATCAACCGGGGCAATACAATAGCAAATGACGGCCACATGATGCGGATTGCGGCAGTGGTACCACAGTATTTCATGATCCTTGCTATGAATCCGGATTTTCCCTAAAATCAAATGCTGCCTTTTCAGCGTTCCATTTCCCAGTCCATGATTTGAATAGGATACCCAAAGCCATGGTAGGCTGTTCAATAAGGGCTTACTTCTCTTTTCGGCTGTTCCCCTTAGAAAGACGATCTTCAATCTTTCAGCATATCCTTACATACGTCCCGCGGTCAAACGTAATGTTCCGTGAGATTCTTTGAGCGCAGTCCAGCTCTCAAATGAGGAGGACAGAGATATTTGTGATCAGGTAAATAGTCTATGACAATGATATGTTTCGTAAATTCATTTTATTATTTAAACTTATCAGAATATTTTAACAAACAGTCAGAGAATCCGTCTAAATTTTTAAGAAACAAGGCAAACAGCGAGAAGGACATCTCAGAATGCATTGGTTGCGTCTTCTCTGACCTGGAAATCAAGACGAAGGAGAGATCGATTATGAAAAAACGAATGTATGCCATTGCAATCTTGATCGGATTAGCGCTGGTTGCAAATCTACCGAATGTATCTATGGCAGCGCAAAATTCTCAATCCAGCCAGGGTCCGACCATGCAAAGTAATCCGGCTGGGCAGCCGGGGCAGGCCCCGAGCCAGTCTCCAGCCCCATCGACCCCGGTTACTCGGAATCAGGCTACCGGCGGAGGTCAGCAGGTTCCTCAGCCAAAGGGTGGAGTTGCCAAGGTTATAGGTGTGGACCATCCCGATAATTGTCTCCGCATCAGGAGCGGGCCGGGCAACCAGTACGACGTAATCGGATGCGCCAACATGGACGACCAATTGAATATTACCGGGGTGTGGACGTCAAATGATTGGGCGCAACTTGCAGACAATGGATGGGTTTACGGACAGCAGATCTCCACTGATTTGCAACCTCCACGAACGGCCTATTCCAGACCACCGACCTACGTCGCCAGCGAGGAAGCAGTTCCCGATTATGACGACTGGGCCTATCTGCCGGATTATGGATATGATACGTACTGGGATGGAGACGTACCGATTTACTTCTATAACGTGGCGATATGGAACTGGTGTCACCCGTGGTGGTGGTGGCAAGGCCTCCAGGCATGGTGGTGGCAGGATGGCTTCTATGGCAGAAGAACCTGGAACGATCCCTCGTTCAGAAACTTCGCAAGGACTAGAGGCGTAAATCTTGCCGGCGCTGAGCGCGCCAATATGTCTGCACTCAACCGAATGGGTAGAACCACTAACAGTCCTAGTATCGCATCATCGAATGTTAGCAAATTCAATGTGAAGGGTTCGAACATTAAAGGACCCAATGCAAGCCGACTCAATGCGAACCGTTCGAACATCAAATCATCCAATGCAAGCCGATTCAATGCGAACCGTTCGAACATCAAATCATCCAATTTAAACAGACTCAATACGAACAGATTCAATACAAGTGGAAAGGCGTTTCGGTCGCGGACTTACTCAGGCTCGCACGGAATCCATACAGGGTCAGCAAGAGCATTTCGGTCGCCAAGATCCTCAAGTTTTGGCACATCTCGAGGTGGTAGTTTTGGCGGTGCTCATTTCGGAGGTTTCGGCGGTGGCATGGGTGGTGCCCACTTCGGTGGCGGTGGCATGGGTGGTGCCCACTTCGGTGGCGGTGGCATGGGTGGTGCCCACTTCGGTGGCGGTGGCATGGGTGGTGCCCACTTCGGTGGCGGTGGAGGACGCCACAGATAATTTTGATTGCAGCGCAAGCATGACTGCAGTTTCAACTCGCGTGTTTGTGCTGCCACTTCTTCATTTACCCCCGACTTACCAAAGGGCCAATCTACTGTTTTAGCGGATTCCCATCTTCTGTGGCAGAATTTCAAGACACGACGGAAAGAACTCCCAGTACCGATGCGTTGTCAAACAAGTGACAATCCGGGACCGGATATGGTGGGGCAGGCAAAGTGCTGGCGTGCATATTCTACCCGCCTCATATTGCAGCTATATTCACCGGAACTCAGTCCGTACACGGCTTCGGGGGAACCGATCGACAAGGAGGCGTATGATGGCTAAAGAAGAGAAAGAGGGACGCAAGATGGACACCCAGGCGATGATGGAAGTGTGGCAGAAACTGGGAACCCCCGGCGCACCCCACAAAATGCTTGCCAAGCTGGTGGGAACTTGGACCACCAAGACCAGGATATGGATGGAACCCGACAAGCCTTCAATGGAAGGCACCGGCACTTGCCAACAGAAGATGCTCTTTGACGGGCGATACCTGCAGCAGGAGTACACCGGCGAGATGATGGGGACTCAGTTCACTGGCACCAACCTGATCGGATACGACAACCACACCAATAAGTACGTATCGACCTGGATTGATTCGATGAGTACCGGCATCTATTATTTTGAGGGGAGTGCCAGCGCAGATGGTAAAACCATTACGCAGGAAAGCAGCTACGACGATCCGGTTAGAGGGCCCACAGTATGGCGTAGCGTCACGAGGATACTAGATGATGATACGCTGTTGTACGAAATGTTCCTCATCTCTAAGGGGCACAAGGAAGAGAAGATGAGTGAGATGACCGTCACCAGGAAGCGATGATCCTGAATGTTGCCGGATTCGTTATGAATGCAAATGGAAATTTGAACGATTCCCGAGTAGTTTAGTTGGTTATCGACCAGGATCAGTCCACTTTTGGGAACTTTTTATGATCATAATCGGTCCCACTAACGCATAGTAGTTTTGCTACCTGCTGGCGCACAAAATTAATTGCGTTGCAGAATTGCTGCACTTGTGCTGCAAGCGACAAGAAGATCAATGGCCTCGAAAAAGGCCATTAGCACTTGAAGTGCTGAATTGCAACATGGGTTAACCGGGAGAAGTCTATTCAAGCCAGGTGACAACAATGAAGATTCAGATCATTTTTTACAGCATGTACGGACACGTCCATGAAATGGCTGAGGCTGTGGCTGAAGGAGTTCGAGAAGTGGAAGGAGCTGAAGTGGCTCTTTACCAAGTGGCCGAGTTGGTTCCCGAGGCTGCGCTCGAAAGGACCGGGGCCAAGGCCGCAAGACAGGCCTTCGCTCACATACCGGAGGCTATGCCGGATCAAATGGTGGAAGCTGACGCTATAATCTTCGGTACCCCCACTCGTTTCGGCAATATGTGCGCGCAGATGCGCAATTTTCTTGATCGTACTGGCCAACTGTGGGCAAGTGGCGGCCTGGTTGGAAAGGTGGGGAGTGTTTTTACCTCCACTGCAACTCAGCACGGTGGACAGGAAACTACCATAACCAGCTTCCATAGCACGTTGCTTCATCATGGTATGATTATTGTTGGTGTCCCGTACACTGAAGAGCGCCTCATGAATATGAACGAAATTACGGGCGGTTCGCCCTACGGCGCCTCGACTCTCGCTGGCCCGGATGGATCCCGCCGGCCAACGGAGAATGAGTTGGCCATTGCAAGAACCCAGGGGCGTCGCGTGGCACAAATAGCTCGCAAGCTCGCTGCGGACAACTGATAAGCAGCTTTTCGATTGGTCGAGATAGGTTACCTGGAGTTCGCACCGCTCAGTACTGCCATGGCAGTTGCGAGATTCTTTTGTGCCGGCATCTCGTCAGGGTTGATTTGAGGTCCTGGTGAAAATGACCGAAGGCTTCGGCTAATCTGCCTTAGAGTATAAGGCGCACCAATCATCGGAAGCGGCGCGCCTGGGAGTGGCACGGAATTCACAAGGGGAAACCGCCGCGGCATGGGAGGCGCTCTCATGAAAATTGAAATCCTTGTCGACGCCGCTGCTGTCGCTCTGAAAGCCGCAGGGGTGATTGCCGCTGAGGCTAGGGCAGCCGTGGCTGCGCGTGGCCGCTTCGTCCTAGCGGTAAGCGGTGGTCACACGCCGTGGCAAATGCTCCGCGCTCTGGCGAGCGAAAAGGTGCCTTGGCACGGCGTTTATGTGGTGCAAGTGGATGAGCGCATCGCCCCGGCTGGCGATCCCGACCGGAACCTGACACATTTACGCGAGTCGTTGCTCGATCATGCGCCGTTAAAGTCCGAACAAATTTACGCCATGCCGGTTGAAGATAGGGATCTGGAGGCCGCTGCTGCGAATTACGCCAGCACCCTCCAGCAGTTGGCCGGCTCTCCGCCTGTGCTCGACTTGGCACACCTCGGACTCGGACCGGACGGGCACACGGCGTCACTGGTGCCCGACGATCCGGTTCTCAAGGTCACGGACAGAGATGTCGCTTTAACCGGCATGTATCAAAAGCGCCGGCGCATGACCCTGACGTATCCGATCCTCAATCGCTCCCGCCGAATCCTTTGGTTGGTGACCGGAATCGAGAAGGTTGGAATGCTTGCCCGCCTGCTCGATGCCGATCAATCGATCCCAGCCGGACGAATCAACCAGGAACGAGCACTTGTGCTTGCTGATATTGCAGCAGCAAAAGAACTTGTACAGAAGACAGGAGAGGCCACGGACTGACAGGCCGAGGGTGGGAGCGGAAGCCGATTCGAACTTTTGAGCCGCAAACGGAACCTCGCTTTGGCACAACCGGCCCAGGACCCGATTTCACTCTCAAGGTACGATCAACACCTTGATGGCGCCCGGACCCTGAAGTTGCGTCCTGAACGCCTCGGGGGCCTGGTCCAGAGGGAATCTGTGAGTGATCATGGGTTTGGAGCTGACCTTCCCACTCCTGAGAAGTTCGATGCATGCGGGAAAATTGCCGCCCAGGCAGCCGATCAGAGAGAGATTCTTGGAGATCGCAGGCAGCGGATTCCAGGTAAGAGGGGCTTCATACACTCCAACCAACATGATCTTCCCGCCCCCGCGAGCCATGGCGATGGATTGATCGAAGGTTGCCTGCACGCCTGCGCATTCAATGACCGTATTGACGCCCATCTTGTCCGTCGCCGCCATCGCCGCTTCGACTGCGTCCTCTTTCGCCGCATCAACAACTATATCAGCGCCGCATACCTCGGCCGCTCTCAAGCGGGCGGCTCTGCGGCCACTGGCCACGATTTTTGAAACACCCAGGCTTTCCAAAACCTGTATAGCGTACAGGCCGATCACCCCAAGGCCCAGGACGGCGATGGTTTCATTTTCCTTGGGCTGAGCCCTGTTGACGGAGAAATAGGAAATGGAAAGCGGTTCCACCGAAGCCCCATCCTCGTATGTTAATTCAGCAGGGAGAGGGAAAACGGTGCGCCCCAGAGCGGCAAAGGGCACATGCACATATTCCGCCATCGCGCCAGGGAATTGATAGCCGAGAAGTGCCATATCCGAGCAGCGATGTCCCTTCCCCTGGGCACACCAGTAGCATTTCCCGCAGGGTTCGAAACCGACGGCCGTCACGCGCATGCCCGGAACGATACCCGTAACCTGGGATCCGACTTCCACTATATCGCCGCTGAATTCGTGCCCAAATATTGTCCCTTTCACGTCGCTTTTGTAAACATGGAGGTCGGAGCCGCATACGCCGCATGCCTTTACCTTGATAATCACCCCGTGCGGTTCGAGAATCGGATCGGGGACGGTCTCGGTTCTGACGTCTCTCGCCCCGTGCATGACGGCTGCTTTCATGTCATGATCCTTCCTACACTATAAATAATTTCCAACGCCGCACTTCATTGGGGAGTGACGTACTTTTCCTGTTGCCGGCGCATGGAGCGCAGCCAACGTTCGTAATCGTTCGCCTTATTTCTGAAGTAATCCATGACTTCCGGATGGGGCAGAATCAGGAACTCCTCCTTTTCCAATCCTGCGATGACGTGTTCCGCGACTTCCTCCGGAGAAAGGGCTGTTTTCATGAGCAGCTTCCCGACGCCTTCCGTTTCTTCAGAGAGCATTCCAGTTTTTACTCCCAAAGGACAAAGGCAGCTCACTTTGATGCCGTGGCGGGCATGGGTGATTGAAAGCCATTCCGCAAAGGCCACAGAAGCGTGCTTGCTAATCGCATAAGGTGCTGCACCAAGGGTAGTAAGCAACCCCCCGGCTGAACCCGTCTGTAGCAGGTACCCGCCGCCGCGCTCGATCATGGACGGCAGAACCGCTCGGGCGGCGTACACATGGGCCATTACGTGGACATCCCAACAACGCTGCCATTCGGCATCCGGAGTCTCAGCGCCACCTGGTACAGAGATCCCAGCATTCGAACAGAACAAATCAATCGGGCCATAGGTACGGGTAGCGATCTCCACCAGTCTTTGGACGTCCCCCTCTTTGCCGACATCTGCTGCCACGGCAAGGCCACCGATCTCCTTGGCCACCTTGGCAGCCCCTTCTCCATTATAATCGGACACCACGATACCCTTTGCCCCCTCGGTCGCGAAACGTCGGCACAATCCGCGGCCTATCCCGGAGGCGCCACCGGTGACCACTACAACTTTGTCGTGAATCTTCATAAAATCTCCTGTTGCGTTAAGCCCTCAATAGGGACGCATTCAATAAGTGACCGCCCTGCCACGAGAAACGACGATTTCCTAAGTGCCCATGCTCCTGATTCTCTCCCGGCCGTCGTTCAGGCTTTCGAGGTATTGATCGACTGTCTTGATCATGAATTTCTCCTCGTGACGTGCAGGAATTCATCTGCCCTTCCAATTAGGGGGCCTCTTTTCGGCAAAGGCCTTAGGCCCTTCAATGAAATCTTCGGATTGATACATTGCAAGCTGCCCCGGAAACTGAGTGGATATGGCCTCCTGCAGCGTCATGTTCAACCCTTTCACAGTCGCTTCCTTGGCTGCACGGATGCTCAGAGGGGCGGCGAGGAGAATTTCCGCGGCGATCTTCTCGGCAGTTGGAATCAACTCCGCTAGAGGAACGACTTCTGCGACAAGCCCATATTGCATGGCCTGTTTAGGCGTGATTCTTTTGGAGGTCATGATCATGTATTGGGCCAAGTGATAGGGTATCTGCCGGGGCAAACGATGCACGCCTCCTGCACCAGGAATCAATCCGACGCGAGGTTCGGGTAATCCAAAACCGGCGTTTTCGGAGGCGATAATGATGTCGCAGGCAAGCGCAATTTCAAACCCTCCTCCAAGAGCTAGTCCATTTACCGCTGCGATGAAAGGCTTATAGCAGTCAAACCGTGAGGTTAATCCGGCAAACCCGCCCTTCACTCCTTTCATAATTTCACGCACCTTGGCCGGGCCGTTTACGGCTTGATATTTCAGGTCGTTGCCGGCTGAAAAAGCCTTCTCTCCCGCGCCTGTAACGATACATATCCATTGTTCCGGGTCGGCATCGAAGTCATTGAATGCATGGTCCATTTCCACGCTGACCAACGGACTGATGGAATTCATGACCTCAGGACGATTGATCGTCACCGTGGTTACATGGCCTTTCTTCTCTACCTTGATGAATTCATGATTCATAGTCGGCCTCCCTTGTAATCACTTGCATTTCTAATCATTGAATAGACTTGGCCAATTCGGATCAAGCGCCAAGATGTAAAGAACCCCAGGAGGAATGCGGCCTACATGTAAGTTTCTCAGGGCAAGGAGCATTTACGTGCATCAGGAGAACCGGACCTACATCTCGGGGACCTTCATCAACATAATGGATTCTCAAACGGCCGCCTTCTCCATCGGGAACTTCGGCATATCTCGGCTCGAACGGGAAGCCCTCCAGATTCTTGAATCGCTCGTCCGGTGTTCTCAAAATTTTCATGAAAAATTACCTCATTAACCATGAAGTATATGCGCTCCTGCTTTTATCTGAATTCTTTCTATCCTGGCAGAGCCTCACGATATATTTGATTTTGATCGAATGCCGGGTGCCTGGTCAGCACCGGTCATGCTGTCCGCAGATCGTCACTGTTTGACAGCGAACGGCCTCTAAGACCGGGAGTAGAGAAAGTTGAGAAGGAAGCACCTCCCGCATCGTGCAAGCCGGAAGGTGCTCAATTCATGAACTTTAATAAAAATGGGTTATTTCTTGTAGCTGTACCAGCCTTCACCCGTCTTCTGACCAAGTTTGCCTTCAGTAACCTTTTTCACAATGCTAGGAGTCGGAAGGTCCGCCCTGTCACCGGTTTCATAGAAGTGGCTCATCCCGATGTCATAGCTCAGGTCGATACCCGTCAGATCCATGAGGCGGAACGGGCCCATGGGATGGCCGGCACCGTAGACACAAGCCTTGTCTATATCCTCATAAGAGGCCACGCCCATTTCAAGCATCCACATGGCCTCTTTCGAAATAGCGGCGACAATTCGGTTCAGGACGAAACCGTCCACTTCCTTGTTGATCAGGATGGGCACTTTGTCGATCTTTTCACAGAAGTCCATCATGCATCGCGCTGTTTCATCAGAGACATGCGGCCCTTGGACCACTTCGACTAGCTTCATGACCAGCGCTGGGTTGAAGAAATGGAGATTGCAGACCTGGGAAGGACGATTGGTAACATCGACGATTCGGGAACTTACAATGAAAGAACTGTTCGTGGCCAGAATTGCTTTCGGTGGAGCGAACTTATCCAGGTCGGCAAAGATTTTCCGCTTCAGATCTATTCTTTCCAGGACCGCCTCAATAACCAGGTCGGCATCCTTGACGGCCTCTTTCAGATCGCCTGTGAAAGAGATAAGACTGCGGGCCTTTTTCGCGGCCTCTTCCGTCAACTTCCCCTTCTGGACGCGCCCTGGCAGATAGGTATCGCAAAATTTCTCGGCTTTTTCGAGCACGGCCGGAACCACGTCCGTGCTGACCGTCTTAAAGCCATGCAGTGCGCACTGCAACGCGATCTGGTGTCCCATGTTCCCGGCACCCACAACAGCTACGTTTTTCACTTCGTCTATCTTCATGTTTCACTCTCCTCCTGTTTCAGTTTTGCATCTTGTCTTATTGATTCCATGGTTACATAAGGTCAACGATTTTGTTTCGTGAGACGGCCGCAAAATGAAATATTTTAGTCGATTGCCCAGGCTGCCCTGGCCCCCTCGGTGGTTGCCTCAATAATTCGTCGCGGGGAGACTGCGTCCCCGACTACAAAATGACGAAAACCTTTTTTCGCTAGCATGTCTTTCAAAGCTTCGCGAGGCGTCACCCCAATAGCAATGATGACCTGCGCGACGGGCTCAAGCTTAAGGTCTTCGCCGTTCCTTGTTAAAAGGACCGCCCCCTCTTCGATGCGCTTGATTGTTGTGCCAAACATCAGTCTGACTCCTGCAGCCCGCAGGCGCTTATGCAGCATTTGGCCGTGGGCGGCCTGCGGCAGGACGGGTGATTTCGGCAGAATCTCCACGATGGTAATATCCTTCACGCCTTTTTCCCGCAGGAAATCAGCCGTCTCCATGCCGACCAATCCGCCGCCGACAATTACGACGTGATCTTTCGGCTGAACTTCTCCATCCAGGATTTGCCAGGCATCACAAACCACAGAAGTGCCTGTAACCTCGGCCGGGCAGGCCGACTTGGCCGCGCCGATTGCGAGAACCAGGGCTTCGGGTCTGCCCTGTTCGATCATGGCTTCAGTGACCTCTACGCCGGTTTTTATCTCCACTCCCTGCCTTTCACACTTGGCCGTGAGCGTGCGTACGTATTTATCGTAAACGCCCTTATGCGGAGCCATCGCCGCATAGCGGGCATTTCCGCCGGTCCGCCCCTCGCACTCATATAGTGTGACTCTATGTCCCAACCTTGCAGCTTCGAAAGCAGCCGTGAGCCCAGCCGGTCCTGCGCCGATCACCCAGACATTTCTTTTAATTTTCGCCGGACCTTCCGGTCTGATCAGTTCCTGGCCGGTCTGCGGATTGATCGCGCAACGTATGGGCTGCTGCTCCAGGGAAAGGCGCTCAATGCAACCCTGGTTGCAGGCCAGGCATTCCAACGTATCTTCGGGATGCCCGGCAATTGCGTTTTTCAGAAAGTCGGGATCGGCTAGATGCTGACGTCCCACGGCGATCATATCCGCATCACCACGGGCGATCACCTCATTCATCAAAAAAGGGTCCGTATAGCGGCCGACCGAAATCACAGGTACTGTCGCCACTTCCTTGATCGTACGCGCAAGATGAGCGTTGAACCCGGGAGCAAATTCAACGGGCGCGCTGGGATTCGGTGTATTGAGATTGATATCCATATTCCCGTGCGTGCCGAAGGAGACGTGAATGACATCCACACCGGCAGCGACCAGATCGGGGATGATCGTCTGCATATCGTTAATGCCATATCCGCCCTTAATGCCTTCTTCGCCGGAGATGCGCATGGAAACGGGGAAGTTAGGGCCGACTTGCTTGCGCACTTCCCGAGTGCATTCCAGCATAAATCGCGCGCGAGCCTTGAAATCGCCGCCGTATTGATCCCGGCGTTGATTGGAGTGCGCTGAAAGAAACTGCATGAGCAGATAGCCATGTGCAGCGTGGAGTTCGACGGCGTCAAATCCGGCTTCTTTAGCGCGAAGCGCCGCGGCGCCGAAAGCGGTTATCGCCTCTTGGATTTCTTCCAGAGTCATTTCGCGCGGAGAACCGAGAAAGCCGAAAATGTAACTGGGAATGGCCGAAGCGCCGAAGGCCAGCCCTTTCTTTTGGAGCGAGTAACTTTCCCGGCCGCAGTGGTGAAGTTGCAGAGCAACTTTAGCGCCCTGACTATGAACGGTCGCTGCTATCGTGGATAGGCCGGGAATGAATTTGTCGTCCCACGCCCCCAGACCTCGCGGGGAAACGTGGCCTGCCGGATGAACGGCCGCGATCTCCGTGATAACAAGACCGGCGCCGCTTTGCGCCCGGCGTTTGATGTATGCAAGTTGGGCTTCACTGACGATGCCGCCGCTGTCGGCCAGACCCGTGCCCATCGGAGGTATAACAAGCCGGTTGGAAAGTTGGAGAGCGCCAATTTTAATCGGTTCCAACAGATGTTGCAGAGTGGTCACAGACAAGCTCCTTTTGAAAATTTTACGAAACACCCGATGGACAACACTGCCCAGTTTAAGGGGGTGCATCTTCCTTGAGAATTTAGAATCTCTCGGGCCCGAAAATCAAATGTAAAGGTCAACAGAAAAATATGTTGTCACGGCATAATCGGCAAATCCTTTAACGCCGTTTGTTCTAATGCACTCCTCCTGGGTTCTCATGGTTAAGCCTTACCTGATCATGGGTTTTCCAAATTCAGCACTGAAGATTCTCGATAACCGTTGCTACGCCGAGTCCGCCGCCGCAGCAGGAACTAAAAAAGCCGTATTTCCCTCCTCTTCGGATAAGTTCTTTCATCGCAAAGAGACAAATGCGGCCGCCAGAAGCGCCATTCGGATGACCGAATGCGATAGCGCCGCCGTTCGGATTCCAGTTTTTCTCCATATTGATCTTCTCGCCCATCTGCTTCTCGAGTTCCTTGATAACAGCAAGATTCTGCACCGCAAAGGCCTCGTTGCACTCCATGACTTCCATGTCCGCAAGCTTCAGGCCGGCGCGATTCAATGCCTGCGGGATCGCGTAAGCGGGCGCGATTCCCATGATCTTGGGATCGACACCATAATCACCGCCGCTCAGCCATTTGGCCATCGGTGTGTACCCCAGCTCGATCGCCTTCGCCTTGGACATCATGAGCACGAAAGCAGCCCCGTCGTTACGTCCGGATGAGTTTCCGGCAGTAACCGTCCCGTTTTCGATAAATGCCGGCCGCAGCGCTGCCAGGGCTTCCATCGAGGTTGCCCGTGGATGTTCGTCAACCTTAAATTCAATCGCAGTGGTCTTTTTCGTGGCGGGGATTGTTATCGGCACGATCTCGTCGACAAAGTACCCGGCATCAATCGCTTTCCTTGCAAGGACCTGGCTCCGCAAACCGAACTCATCCTGCTCCAGCCTGGAGATGTTGTACATCTGTTGCAGGGCTTCAGCCGTCAGTCCCATGTTCGAGGTGGCTAGATCCTTCGTGGGAGAAAGGGAAGTCGGGACCGGCGTGGGACGGATCATCTTGAACGGCTCGGTCGCCATGGAGAATTTGCAGGTTGCCTGGCTGTAAGATTCCATTCCGCCTGCGATGACGATGTCCGCCTGGTTCGCTATGATCCGCCATGCGGCATGGTTGATGCTGTCAATCGCCGATCCGCACTGCATCTCGACATAAGACGCGGCAGTGGACATGGGCAGACCCGAGGCCAATGCGGCCCAGCGCGCGGGATTCAGGGCGGATGTACCGCCGATCGCCGACCCTGCAAATACCGAGTCCACATGTGCCTTCTCGGCAATCTTGGTTTTTTCCAGCAGACCTTTCAGAGCCAGCCCAGCGAGTTCTTCCATTGTGAAATTCCGCAGTGTACGTCCTAAAGTGCCAAATGCCGTCCGTACGCCGTCAACAAAGACCACCTCTCTTCTATCCATGTTCTACCTTCCTCGTTTGTGAAATTTAAGAAATTCGGCAATCATTCAGATAGCTCCTGTCCCCCTTACTCATTTCCAACTACTCAGCAAGAAACAGCCTCGTATTTGATGTTCAGGACCTTTGCACACGCCCGTCATCCTCATAGTCATTTCCAAAAGGTTTGTCGGATGTGTGAGAATGAGGCCGTCACCTCGGATTCCGATCCAATGCTGTTGACTTAAGGGACCTCCGTCTACTCCACCGTCACCCCGGCGAAGGCCGGGGTCCAGTCCGCGAAACGCGGGATGGATTCCGGCTCAGGCCCAGGGCACCGTCCGGAGCTGGCCGGAATAACGAGCGAGAGGCTCCGTCTCTGGACTTCCTAGATTCTCCGTCGTTCGATGAAACGTACATTGTCTTTGGCAAGTACTCTTAGACCAAATATTTTGTCGGTATGCTGCGCAGGATATTTTCCGCTTCGTTAACAATCTCCTGAACCATGTCGTCGACCTTAGGCATGTTTTGAATCCGTTGTGCAGCTTCGCCGGCAGCCATGAGGGCTTTCTCCTTGATGCCGTCATAGACGGCCCGAATAGACTCTTTCTCAAATTCGATCAGGGACATGTCAATTGTGGAAAAGTCGTCTGGAGCCCCGAGGAAAACCCCGGGCGACTTTTGGAGTGTATTCTTCTGGTGCTCAAGGCTCCTGGGAGTCTTCAACCACCGGGCGGGACCGACAAAACCGCGGGCGACAAGGGTCCCCCGGTCGCCGGCGGCCACGACGCCCTCTTTCCATATCTGGTGAAAATCGCTCTCTTGCGTTGCCAGGAAGCGGGTCCCCATCTGGGCCCCATCAGCGCCCAAGACCAGGGCCGCAGCCAGGGTTTTGCCGTCGCAGAAACCGCCCGCGCCGCACACCAGGGTCTTTTCGTCGGATACCGCGTCAACCACGGCAGGCAGAAGGATAAGGGAGTGGACCGGTTCCCAGGAAGTGTGAAATCCTCCTTCATGGCCGGAGGCAACGATTACATCGACACCCGCTTTCTTGCAACGCAGAGCACCTTTGACGGAGGGGACAACATGCATCCAGATGAAACCGGCCCCCTTGATCTTGTCCTTCCAGCCGACAGGATCACCGGCCGAGGTAAAGATCACCTTGAAATGATTCTCCATGTCTGGATTCTCTTTTCGGACCCGGATGGCGGTATTGATGATGACCTCGGAAAGATGCTTCAACTCCGCCGACACCATGACGTTTATTCCGAAAATGCCACCCTTGTCCTTGGTCAGACGATAGGTCCGCTTCAATACCTTTTCCAGAGCCGTGGCCATGTCGTCGTCATAATCGGCCTCCCCGCTCTCCACAAAAGCCTTGTAGATCCAGGGCTGCTCCTGTTTGCTGAACAGACCGCTGGTGGAAAGCAGTCCCAGAACCCCCGCGTTTGCTGCAGCCACACACAGGTTGTTGTTGCTGAAAGGGCCCATGCCCGCCTGAATAATCGGATAATTGATCCCGACTTTGTCACGTAGTCTCGATTTGATCATGAGTAAATCCTTCTTAGCTTTATAGTGATTTTATCAGTTATAAGCACCATGACAAGACACGTTGTTCGTTTGAGAAATTGCTCTGCAATTTACACTAGATGAATCGGGAATCATTCAACAGCAGGGAATTTCGTGGGCGGAAAAGAGTCGGCCATTCTTCCGCTTACTTGTATTGCATGTTGATGCCCACTCTTTTTTCCTGTTAGCATTTAATATGCCACCGCCACACCTATGATTAAATATCTAACAATGCAGGAGATTGTTGCTGTTGCAGAAAATCCTTTTTATTGATAGTTTTGCATAAAGAGAGAACTTTTGCATAATGCAACTGAAATGGAGAATAATGATGGCTAACAAAAATTTCGCTCTGAATCTCGTCCCTGCCGAAGGACAAAGTTCGAACAAAATTAGGCGTCAGGCGAAATTCAAGTTGATCTTCCGGGAATGGGAAAAGTTTGTCCTTGGCGATGAAGATGTGGACAAGGAGCTGATTCCTCAGGCCGTCCTTGATTCATGGATCCGCTGTCGCGAGCAAGGCCTAGATCCTATGGGGAATTCGCAACCGAAAATTTTGACCAAAGAAGAGTTCAGGGTCTTAGCGGCAGCAAATAGCAAACTGGTTCAGATCAGCCAATTCTTCTTGACCCACTACCACCATTTGGTCTCGTTCACCTCTTTCGCGGTCAGTTTTTTCGATCCCCAAGGTATTTTGATCGAGGTCCGAATTGCAGAAAGCTTTCGAGAGAAGGCTCGACAGGGGAATTGGGTCGTCGGCGCCTTGTGGAACGAAGAATCCGTCGGAACCACGGCGATCGGGTTGGTGGTCAAGACGAAAAGGCCAAGCTGCGTAGGCGGTCCACAACATTACCTTAAGCACTCTCATGTTTCGACCGCCTATGCTGCCCCCATTTTCGATCCCGATGGGATGTTTCTCGGCGGCATCGTCCTGCTTTGTCGTCATGATCGAGCAAATAATCATGCTTACGGTATGACCATCGCCGCCGCTCACCTGATTGAAAACCAGATGAAGATCAATCAGTCGCTGGACGAGGCAAAAGCCGCGGTTATGAAGAGCGAGATTGCAAACAGCTATCAGCAGACGGTCATGGCCTCGATTCCCGAGGCGCTGATTGCCATCGACAACAAGGGCCTCATTACACTGATCAATGATCAGGCAAGAAAGATATTGGCGCTCGACGACAAAGTGATTCTCGGTCAGAACCTCCGACTGGTGTTAGGCCAAAAGAACCGGCAAGTCTTGTCTCTGATAGACCGCAACGACCATCTGGTGCATGTTGAGGTCCGGATACACTCCGGAAAGACATGGAATGATTATACTCTCACATGTAATCCGATTTTATCTTCTGCCGGTGAAGTCATAGGCAAGGTCCTGATCCTGACGGAGATTAGACGCGTCAAGCGACTGGTGACCAGCATGATCGGGGCCAGGGCAAATTTTACATTTGACTCCATCTGCGGGAGGAACATCAAATTCCTGAACACCATCGAACAGGCGAAGTTGGCATCCAGGAGTAGTTCAAACGTTCTGCTCCTGGGGGGGAGCGGAGTGGGAAAGGACGTTTACGCCCAGGCAATCCACAACGCCAGTGATCGTAAAAATGCACCTTATATCGCTATCAACTGTTGCGCTATCCCCAGAGATCTGATCGCCAGCGAACTCTTCGGCCATGTGGAAGGCGCCTTCACAGGCTCCCGGCGGGGAGGGAATCAGGGGAAATTTGAGCTGGCCGACGGAGGGACGATATTCCTGGACGAGATTGGCGAGATGCCCCTGGAAATGCAGCCGGTCCTGTTGCGAGTCATCGAAGAGAAGTGCGTTTTCCGCATCGGCGGCGCCAAGATGCGACCAGTTGATGTCCGCATCATTGCGGCAACCAACAAAGATTTGCTGGACGAGGTTTATAAAGGGAATTTTCGCAAGGACCTCTATTATCGTTTAAATGTTTTTACAATTCATCTACTTCCTTTGAGCGAAAGGCTGGACGACATACCTCTGCTGCTGGACTATTTCGTTAAGAAATATTCCAAAGCCCTGGGAAAAAGGATTGATCGCATAGACCAGAAGGTGATTGATTTTTTCCTGAGGCATGAATGGCCGGGAAATGTTCGTGAATTGCAGAATGTAGTGGAACGGATGATGACCTGCGTGCGGACAAATCGGCTCACTGCCGATCTCATCCCTGCTGATGTGACCAACCAAACCGCGCAAGCCAAACCGAGCCTTGAGATTCAGTCAACCAGGGACTTTGAAAAGCATACCATAGCCAAGCTGTTGATGTTGAATGTCTCGAAAAGCGAAATCGCCAGGAGATTAAATATTAATCTCAGCACACTTTATCGCAAGCTGAACCGGTACGATCTTGCTTCTCACAAGAACCAAACATACGCTTTTACTGGCCAAAACCGATCTGTATGCTCACGTGTCCCACTGAAGACATTGGGGAGCAAGTCAGGTAAAGAGCGAATAACTAAGTCTTTTCAGAGGCATGTCGGGACTAAGTCAGGACTAAGCGAGGACTATGTTTGGACCATGTCGGGACTAAGTGACGACCAAGTGCAGATCCTGAAAAGTCTCCATACAAAACAAGGCATTACAGATCTTATGGGCATAATTCGCCGGGCAAACAGGACCAAGTTCAGGAACCAAGTGCTGGCCCCCCTGATGGCAGCGGGTCTAGTGGAGATGACGATCCCTGACAAACCTAAAAGCAGCAAACAGCAATATAGGCTGACAGAAAAGGGACGTGACCTGAACGGCTGTTCTTCCCGTAACACGAGATGGGCGGTCATTAGTTGAATAAGCAGATGACGGACTCAAAGAGTTCGTGTTTTGTCCAAAAATGCTCGTGCGAAGAATATTCGAATAGGGGGCACCCACTGCCGGATGTCCCCAATAAATCAGCGCCCTGATCCCCGGCTCGCAAGGTTCGAAGCTTCGTCAGCCCCATTCACTCTTCGTATTTAAACTATCCTTGACCAGACTTACGGCCAAGATGATTGGCGAACTCTTTTTGCCTGAAATTTGGCATCGGTCTAAACAGTTCACGGTATGAGTTAAACGGAATTTCCTGAACTTTAAGGTACGGAAGGAAGATCACGTTGATTCGTCGGGCATGAACCTGTCCAGTAACTGCACCGTATGCAAAACCTCTCTGTCCTGGTCGCCGGACATGTTCCCGGTCAATGTCAAACGACAGCCGGGGCACCCTGTCGCTATAATCTGGGCGCTCACAGCGTCAACATTGTGTTTCTTCCGGGCGGTAATTCCCGCTGAGATGTCCACATTATCGAATTGGTAGAATCCACCTCCGCCGCAACACTCACTTGAGCCCTCCATCTCAACGAACTTGATTCCACCAATATTTCTGAGGATTTTTCTAGGTTCTGCCGTCACTCCCATTCCTCGAACCAGATGGCAAGGATCGTGGTACGTCACCAGCAACGGCTCCCCAGACCAGTTTTCTTGAATGTGCAGCTCATCGAGACGATCGGAGACAATTTGCGAAACGTCTTTGACTTTGTTCGCAACTCGTCGTGCCTGGTCTGTGTCCAAACCCAGATCTTCCAGAAGCTCGGGTATTTCCTTCTTCAGAGCCGCTCCACAAGTGGCGCAATCCACAACTATGGCATCGACATCGGAACGATCCAGGACCGCCAAGTTCTTGAAGATATTAGGCAATGACGCTTCTGTTGCTCCGTTTAGGAAAAGTGGAGCGGAGCAGCAGACCTGACCGCGAGGAATTACTACCTCAATTCCCAGTCGGAGCAGAACGCGCAAAACCGCTTGTCCCACGTCCCCATATACCAAATCGGTGGCACAACCCGTAAAGTATATCACCCGCCCTGACCTCTTGCCTCGAGGTGAGACCTTTTCCGGAATTCTTCCGGTGAATGGCTCTCGAGTTATTCGTGGGAACCTCGTAATGGGTATATTGCCCATCTTCGCATTCGATCCGGCAATGTCGACGAGGAGTTTCTGGCCCCACCGAGCTAGACGGGAAGCCTTCTTGATCCTGCCGCCGTCTCGAAGAATGGCGAAGATAATCTTCTTGTTCAGCTTCTTCGCGGTCAATGCGTACAGCTCTCGACGCATGTGCCTCAACAAGAGATCGATCCGCACGCCGTTCGGACAAAGGGCAGCACAGGCATCGCACAGCATGCAGCTCGCGAAAACGTGTTCCAATGTCGGGGTTACGGCCAGATTCCCTTCGAGGTAATGTTTAAAGATTTGAACTCTCCCTCTGGGGGCATAGTATTCTTGGCGTGTCACCTTGAAGGTGGGACACACTTGATGGCACATTCCACATTTGAGACAATGCTGTAATTCGTTCTTGAGAGCCTCCGGATGCATAGCGTTTCGATCTTTCATTCGGCGCACAACGTAATTTAGCATAAACCCGTCGGCAGACCGGCGGACACGGAAATATCACATGAACGTTTCCGCCTTGATCTCCACAGGATGGATAACGATCGCTTCATGACCCACTCAAACAAACTTACCCGGATTGAGGATCCCCTTGGGATCAAAAGATGCCTTGATAGCCCGCATAATCCCGAGCGCCACCTGGTCCATTTCGAAGTGCAGAAACGGTGCCTTTGCGATCCCGATGCCATGTTCGCCGGACAAGGTCCCGCCTAAGCCAAGCGCTTCAGGCACCAAATCCTTGCAGAACGCCTGAACTCTCTTGTATTCATCCTCATTGCTCCGATCAAACACAATGCAAGGATGAAGGTTTCCATCGCCTGCGTGAGCCAGGATGCCCACCTCAATCCTGTAATGTTTCCCAATTTCCATTATTTTCCGAATCATGGCCGTTAGCTTGGAAACGGGAACTGTCACGTCTTCCGTCATTATATTGGGGCGCATGCGCATTATAGCCGGCCCGGCGGCCCTACGAGCCAACCATAATCTCTCAGACTCGGCCGAATCTTTGGCCGCAATAATATTGCCGGCTTTCTTTTCTCTTAAACAATTTTCAATTTGAGCGACTTCCCGTTCGAGGGTTTCGGGATTTCCGTCTAGCTGAATCAGCAGGACTCCCTCCATGTCTGTGTTAAGCCCAAGACCGAAGGATTTCTCCACTGCTTTCACCGCGAACTGGTCCATCAATTCCAACGCGGCCGGAACCGTCCCACCGGCCATAATGGCTGCCACTGCATCAGAGCAGTCCTCAAGTTTCTCAAACTCGGCCCGCAAAGTGCGGCTGGCCTGCGGCTTGGGAATCAGTCTTACGATAATTTCCGTGATGATACCGAGAGTGCCTTCGGAACCGCATAAGAGGGTGGTGAGATTGTACCCGGTTACATTCTTAAGTGTTCGTCCACCCGTTTTGAGCACATCGCCGTTGGCTAATACTGCTGTAAGCCCCAGCAGGTAGTCTTTAGTAACTCCGTATTTAACCGTACGGGGCCCTCCGGCGTTGGTGGCAACCGTACCCCCCATGGTGGCGACGGCCCACGAAGCAGGATCAGGCGGGTACATCATGCCCTGTTTTTCGACTTGTCTCTGGAAATCGAGATTTATCACACCCGGTTGTACGGTAGCGACCAGGCTTGTTGCATCGATGGAAAGTATCCTGTCCATCTTTGTGAGACACAGGGCAATTCCTCCCCGGACCGGGATGCTTTCACCGGCCAGGTTGGTTCCGGCACCACGCGGAGTGACTGGTATGTTCTCGCGATAAGCAACTTTCATAACAGCCGAGACTTGCTCAGTGGAGACTGGGAAAAGAACGATGTCAGGACGATGCTCTTCCGTATAGGCATCGTACGAGTATGCAATAATGTGTTCCGGAGAATCGGTAGCATTATCAGGGCCAACTTTTTCTGAAAGTTCTTTCTTTATTTCGTGCCGCATTGGTCCGCCTATTATCGGTTTCACCGCTCAGCTATTACCGGTTCGACCGAAGAACTGAATCATGCCAGTCGCGCGATCGAAACGGTAAACAATCAAGGAAATAGCAGCACGGATCTGACAAAGCCTCCAGCGGGACAGCAGGATGGCACCCATACGGAAGCGATTCTTCTCACACACGCTGGAATCTCGTATAACCGTATTTAGGAAAAAGAGCACTTAGTTTCAGTTGATCATCTATCTGCCCATGGCGAATGCTTTGAGATTAATCTCTACCTTGTCTGAAGAGATATTATCGCTTATCGCCTTCTCCAGATCGCCGGCTGATATGGGGAGAATGCCTGCTCCGGAAACTGCCCCGATCATGATGATATTAGCGAGAATTGGGTTGCCCAACTCCAGAGCTTTCTCTGTGGCTTCCAGAAAGAAGGCCTTTCTAGACAGAGCAGTGATCTTGTTTATGAGCGCATCTTTCTCGGGGTAAGACACATTGCCGGATATAACGTCCACCGGGAAGATCGTCCTCGTATTGACCACAGCAAGTGTGTTTCGGTTCCCGTATTGCGCAAGCACTCGTACCGCTTCGGTTGGTTCCAGGGCTACTACGAGGTCTGCACATCTCGGCGGGATCAGCGGTCCATATTGGAGAGCACGGGATATCCGCATGTGGCTCATGACGGAACCGCCTCTCTGTGAGGCCCCGTAGGTTTCGCCAATGGTAACTTTGTATCCTTTGTTTACCAGCACGGCTCCCATCAACTGAGTCCCGACCACGTTACCTTGACCGCCTACTCCGGCAACCACCACATTATATGGATCTTTTTCCATTTAAGCACTCTCCTTGACTATGGCCCCAGAAGGACACAGGTCAGCACAGACCCCGCAACCCGTGCATACAGCCTCATCTATCCGAGACTTTTGCTCGGAGCGATCCCATATCAGTCCCGGGCACTTGAAAACTCGAGTGCAAAGCCTATTACATCCACATTCCTCTCCTATACATTTCAGGGGATCAATCCGGACTTTGTATCGCTTTCCTCGTTTCTTGCCACTTACCAGAGCGCATTCTTGTTTCAGGACGAGCACTTTCGGTGCAGTTTGATCCCGTATCATTTCGCAAACGGTTTCTGTGGTATCCTGGAGGTCGAAGGGGTCCTTTGTCACAGTTTCAATGCCCAGAGACGAACAGAGGTCTTCTATCACTATTGGACGAGCAACCCTTTGCATCGCATCTATCGGGGTTCCCGGATGTGGCTGAAAACCCGTCATGGCAGTCGCATTGTTATCAAGCACGATGAGCAAGAATCGGGACCCCTGATGTACGGCATTTACAAGCACTGGAATCACCGCATGAAAAAAAGTGGAATCGCCGCAGACGGCGAGACTCGGCTGACGCACTCCAAACTGGTGAAGATTCCCGAACCCGCAAGCCATCCCTGCACCGGAGCCCATTGCATGGACAGTCTTCAACTGGGAGAAGCCTGAGGGAAAGATTCCCATCGTATAACAACCTATGTCCCCAAACAGGACGCCGTTTCTGCCGTCCAGAGTCAAGGCCTGCTTGATCGCCCATAGAGAGGCCCGGTGCGGACAACCCGCACAGAAGGCCATGGACCGCTGGGGCGCATAGTCCTGAGCATCTTTGGCTTGGGAGGCGTAATCTTCGTCGCGTTCGAGTCTAACGCCCGTTAGCTTTGTCAGTGCTTCGATTACCAGTTCAGGGGACAACTCTCCGATCGCAGGAACTATTCCAGTATTCTTTCCTACAAACTTGATGGGAGGAAGCTCATCGTTATGCTGGGCGTACAGCCCCAAGACATTATTTTCCAAGATAGGGTCCACCTCTTCGAGGAACAGCACATTTGGAGTGTGCTTCAAATGCTCGATGAGGAATGCTTTTGGTAACGGCCAAGTGGTCCCCAGTTTGAGAACCGCGACACGAGAACCCAAAGCCAACAGGTCAACCGCTTCTTTGGACATAAGCCAGCCTGATCCGCACGTTATTATCAGTAATTCCGGAGTCTCAGGCCCCCAATACTCGTTGAATTCCGAATCCTTCAGGATCTCCTCCGCTTCCTGAAGTCTTCGGTGGAGTGCAGCATGGGTGATGTAGGTTGGTAACGGGCACAGAGGTTTAGAGGTATCAAATCCTGGTTGCGGGATGTCGTTCGCAAGCTGGCCCAAGACGACATTCCCACGAGCATGTGATATTCTCGTGACGCTTCGGACCATGACAAAATTGCCGATACTTCTTGATAATTCAAAGGCTTGACGCATCATCTCTTTTGCTTCGTGAAACGTGCTCGGCTCCAAGAGAGGTATATCCGCCAGTTTGGCAAAAGATCGGGAGTCCTGTTCGTTAGAGCTGGAGATTCCAGACGGATCATCTGCCACCACAAGCACAAGCCCACCCCGAATTCCTGTCAGATTGAGATTGAGAAGAAAATCGCAGGCAACATTGAGGCCATTCTGTTTCATAGCCACAAGGGCGTTCATGTTTGAGACTGCGGCGGCCGCCGCAACTTCCGCGGCAACTTTCTCGTTAACAGACCACTCAACGTAGATGCCCATTTCTTCGGCCACCTGCGCAAGAGTAGCGATTATTTCAGATGAAGGATTTCCAGGATATGCAGCAGCCACCCGAACCCCGGCTTCCAATGCGCCGCGTGCAATGGCCTCATTACCCATAAGCAATACTTCTTTGCCGGGTTCATTGAGAATCAATCGTGACATAGTTAGTGACCCCCACCAATGCCCGATACGATGCGGGAAACACGGTCTTTCTTGTTAACTGACGCTTGCCTCAAATGGGCGAGGTTTTGCGGCGGAAACGGTTCGGTCTCGAGAACTCTTGCTTGTTGTGCGGCTTGGACCAACTGAGAGCCGGTCTTGCTTCTAACCAACAGAGTATTCCACCCCGATCGGCCCTCATACATACCGACGGACACGTCTGCAAATTCTGAAGTCATGTCCGGACAATTCTGGCATGCGCTTTGAATTAGGGGCCGCAGTTCATCCAATGGAATCCTCGTCTCTCCATCCTCCGTTTCTACAATAAATTCGTTTGCGGGAGGCGGTGGCACATCAAATTTTGTGATTTTTTTATGGCCTATTCGCAGGCTTATGAAAGACGCAAATTCATCCGCCGAAAAACTCCAGTTGCAAAACAGACCTATAATCAGTCGTATTCGTTCCCTGACATTCTGTCCTCTCACGTCATACAGTTGCATCTTTCTGAGAGATCTCACCTGGCAAGGAAGTGCCACGACTCCAATTCTGGTGAACCCGCGCTGAAGGGCCTCTGCCAGGGCTTCAAGCGTATGAGCGCCGACAAATTTCGATCCCGCGGAATCGCGAACACTTTCTCCAGTGGTTGCAATAACTCCTCCGGCAAGTTCGCCGGCACTCTGTGCAGCCGTGACAATAGCCGCATCTATCAGGCCCTGTTCGAGAGCCATGCTCATCAGTGAGGTTACGGTGCCCCCGCCCTGCGCTTTGGCCAAAATTTCATGGGAAGTGGACCTTGAAGCTTTTACTTCTGCGAAGTTACCGAGTCCTGTCATGTCATAGGGACTATTGAATACGGCCTGCGAAACTGGCTCCGGATCGAAACCTGCTGCGGGGCAGTATGCGTAACAGCTTCCCTCCGATCTGGTGCATGAATCCAATTTCACCGTCCTGCCTTTATACTTTATCAGATACGGACAGTTCCCTACACATGCCCCACAGGCTGCGCAAAGTCCCGGAGCAATCACTTTTTCATATAACCGTTCAAGAACACTGGTTTCGGCCATGCCGGCTCCTTTCGCCTTAGTTATCCGGACACTCGGTACAAATCACGGGGAGTACCGATGCAAAAAGAAAGACCTGAGGAGCAAAGCTCCTTTCGCGCTAGATCGGCGCTTTTCACACACCTGAATGGCTCAGGTCCGCTCGCATCTGCTGTTTCGGCAGTTACGATCCTGGCAAAGAAGGCAAAATCTAGTCGCCGACTGCTTCTTCTGCAGGCATGGAAAACTTGGTAGGACCAATTCTTTAAGGCAAACCACGGAATCACGGAATGCCCACAATCAGTAAAAAAAATTAGACACAGTCACAGGATGAATCAGACTGAGAATTGGTGTCAAAGGAGCGCCGGAATCTCCTGTTTCTATGTCAACAGTTTCCTCAGTTCCTTTTTTAGCACTTTTCCTGCGACGCTAACAGGGATAGCGTCGACAAATATTACCTCTCGAATCTTCTTATAGTGGGCGATCCGCGAGTTAGTGTGGTCCAAAATCGCCTCCCGGGTTGCCTTAGCACCCGGTTTTAATTCGACAAAGGCCACGGGGAATTCCCCCGTTTCCGGGTTGGGCTTTCCAAGTACAGCGCAGTTCCGAACCGCCGCGTGTTCAAAGATCACCTCTTCTATGTCCCTAGGATACACGTTATATCCTTTGTAAATTATCATGTCCTTCTTGCGGTCGGTGATGTAGAAGAAACCATCTTCATCCTCATGGCCGATGTCTCCGGTCAAGAGCCAGCCATCTTTGAATATCTCTTCCGTGGCTTTCGGGTTTTTCCAGTAGCCCTTCATGACCTGTGGGCCTCGAATGCAGAGTTCTCCTTCAGAGCCAGGCCTGAGATCGTCTCCGGTGATCGGATCGATTACCTTGCATTCCGTATCAAAAACCGGCAGACCGACCGAGCCGGGTCGTATCGCGTTCCGGTCGGGAGGATTGGCCGTGGCTCCCATGGAACACTCGGTCAGTCCCCAGCCCTCCTGAATGACGCCGCATGGGAACGCATCGAGAAGTTTATCGAAAACCGATCTGGCAAGGGGCGCCGCACCAGATGCCGCGATCTTGATTCCGGAGAGGTCGTATGAATGAAAATCCGGGTGGTTGATCAGCGGGACGTAGAGCTGCGGAGCACCGCCGAGACCAGTGGCTCTGTATTTGATTGCAGCGTCTAGATACTCCTTCGGCTCGAATCGAGGAAAGACCACCATTGTGGTTCCGCCGTATATCAAGGTGTTGAGATAGCCGACGGTTCCCATGGCGTGAAACCATGGGACAACTACTAGGGCCACTTCCTGATCCCGAGTAGCTATCCTGTCTTTTGTGGGATCCACTCCGGGAGGAAAAACCGGTTGCAAAACCCCATCCACCATTTCGATTCGGGCTCCGCTCGCCCAACTGCCGTACTGCATGGTATTAGTTGCCACGTTCCAGTGAGTCAACATCACACCCTTTGAAACACCTGTGGTACCTCCCGTGTAAGCAAGATGAACCAGGTCAGCCTTCACATCAAAGATAACGTTCTTTTGAAATGGCTGATATTTCTTGAGAAGCGGAGCCATGTCGATAGTATCTGGAGCGGCCATCTTACCGATAGGCTTAATCGGGGCAATAATCGCACTGTAGCAATCCGCAAAGCTGGTGGTTATGATCCGTTTGATAGCTGTTTCCGGGATAATCGATTGGATCCCCTGAAAGAGAAAGTCCAGAGAAATCAGGGTCTCAGCTCCAGAGTCTTTGAGCTGATGGAGAGCCTCCCTTGGGGACAAGAGAGGGCTCAGGGGCGTAAAGACTGCCCCGATCCTCACAGTGCCGTAATAAGAAATGGCGAACTGAGGCATATTCGGCAGATGGATCGCCACCCGATCCCCCTTTTGTACGCCTATATCGTCCAAGGCCGCAGCGAAACGGTCGCTCAGTTCTTTCAGCTCGGAATAGGTTAACTCCATCCCTCCAAAAATGATGGCTATCCGATTGGGGACCCGGGCGGCAGTATGATAGAGGAACTCGTGGACCGGAATTTCGGGATAGTTTAGGCTCTTAGGCCAATCTTGGGGCCATGCATTGAAGTTCTTTGGCATGGAAGCACCTCCTGTCCACCAAGGGTTGTCCTACGACTTGTTCAAAGCCAGTTTGCCGAGATATCAGAAGGGGCTCTGGTTGCGGCTGGAGTTTTCTCAGGACTTGTTACCAGACGGACTTGCGGAGGTCCGTCTTGCGCATTTCATCACTATTCCTCTCCGGTAAAAGGAATTACCACTAAATGAGAGGTTGGCTAATTCCAGCCTTCGCGCACCTTCGGATGATTATCTCGCGCATAACGGTGGAGCTCAACCTTTTTCTTCCCGCTTAAGCCGTATGCTTGTTCCAGGAAAGATCTCCCAGACCGACCACCGTCGTGCATCAAAAATTTCCGGCATGTTTTCGAAAACCTCTGTAACTTAAGTGAGTGCCAGGACTTGTCTCGTCTCCATTCAGTGCAGGCGCGGCCTCAGAGGTGGCGCAAATCGAGAAAACCTCTTGGCCGCTGGTCATTTCAACATTTCACGGGAAAAGCCCAGGATGTTTCGAGCAATCACCAGCATCTGAATCTGGCCGGTACCCTCGAAGATGTCAGTGATCTTCGAATCTCTCATCCATTTCTCCGCCAGCCATTCCCGCGAATAACCGAGCGGCCCAAGGAGTTCCACGCACTTTTGAGTAACCAGAGTGGCAGCGCGGCCGGCTTTGGCCTTGGCTATGGAAGCCTCCAAGCTATTCCTAAGACCGTAGTCCAGCATAGATGCTGCCCGCCAGTTGAGCAATCGGGCGACCTCAAGGTTCGCCTCCATCTCCATTACTGTCCTTTGCACGTAATTGAGTTTGTGCTGACTGACCTCATAGGGAAAGGTGTAACCTTCTCTCTCCAGTTTCTCCTTGGTAAACTCCAACGAGGCTCGAGCAACTCCGATGGCCATAGCAGCCACTCCCGGCCGGGTGGCATCGAAGGTGGCCATGGCACCACCCAGGCCCTCTCTTCTCTCAGTGATTTCCGGGCTACCCAGGATGTTGTCATAAGGGATGCGGCAGTCTTGTAAAACTATGGAAGCGGTGTCGGAAGCGCGGATACCGAGTTTGTGCTCCAGTTTGGTTACCGTTATCCCGGGTGTGCCCTTCTCCACCACGAAGCTTTTGATTGCGGCCCGCCCCTTACTTCGGTCCAGGGTGGCCCAGACCACGACGGCTTCGCTGTGGTGGCCTGAGGTAACGAAGATCTTCTCACCGTTAAGTATCCATTCGTTTGTCTCGGGGTCGAGCCTGGCTGAGGTCGTGATCGAGGCAGTATCCGAACCCGCACCGGGTTCCGTGATGGCCATTGCGGCGAACTTGCCCCCGAAGCGGGCTTTTTGTTCCTTCGTGGCAACAGCGTCGATGGCGGCATTGCCTAAACCGCGAACAGGAAAGCAGAGCATGATCCCGACGTCGCCCCAGGATAGCTCTTCCATGTTTACCACCAGAGAGACGTTGGGCTCGGACGTTCTCTTGCCATCGGCGTCCGGCTTGCCGCCGCCACCTTGTTTAAATGTCTTGACGCCCATCCTCTCGACCACGTCGTACAGTTGCTGCACCTTTTCATGCTCGTGGTCGTCATAGTATCTAGAAACCGGCCTAAACACGCCTTCCGCAAGAGCGCGGACCATTTGTCTACCCTGTTCGCTTGCCGGTAGTAATTCAAAGTCTATCATCCAGTCCTCCTTTTTGGGACGGCTCGCTTCTTCTGCGCATGCACGGCGATTGTTGGACTCGCAACGTCGTCTCAGCCTATAGCCAGGCCTTCCAAGGTGGAAAAACCTCGGCCGTTCCGGAACCACATTTCCACAGGATGTTCACGTATGTACCCGTGGCCCCCCAGGATCTGGACGCCGTAATCAACAATTTTCATAGTCTGCTCCGCGCAATACATCTTTGCCAGAGCCGCTTCACGTGTCGCATCTTCGTTTCGGTCCAGACGCCAAGCTACCCTCCAAGCCAGCATACGCATGCCGTCCACCTCCATGGCGGATTCGGCTAGCATGAAAGCGATGGATTGCCGGCTGGCAATGGGTTCTCCGAATGCATACCTTTCTTTGGCGTAATCCAAGGCGTACTCATAGGAAGCGCGCGCAACTCCCACTGCCATAGAGCACAGTATCGATCTTGAGAGATTGAGCAACCTCATGTAATCAATCCCCTGATCCCCGCCTATCTGTCGCGATTTGGGCACCACACAGTCTTCAAAAGTCACTCGAAATAAAGGTAAAGGATTGAGCCCGAGGGTCTTTTCCCGCTCACCTATTTTGAGTCCCGGCGTGCCCTTGTCCAAAATTATGGCTTTCACCGAAACCGGCCCTCCACCTTGGGCATCGGTTGCGTAAACCAATATGTGCTCGGCCTGCTCGGCCAAAGGCACCATACATTTAACTCCATTGAGGACTATCTCGTCTCCTCGTGTCTGTGAAGCGGTACGGAGATCTGTCGGATCGAACGTTATTCTTGGCTCCATCAGTGCTGCTGTGGCAGGGAAGAATTGTTCCCCACAGAGTTTTGGCAACCACTCTTCCTTTTGTTCCTCGGTACCGAATTCAAGGACGGGTATCATCATCAAGAGAGGAGAAAGAGCGCCCAAGGTGAGGCTTACGTCGCCCCAGGCCAACTCCTCGACCATGATCGCTGTGGTAAGCGCGGAACGCCCCAAATCATATCCGCCGTATTTTTCGGGGATTGCGTTGGCGCAGAAGCCCAACTCCCATACTTTGCTGAGTAGGTCCGTCGGAAATTTAGCCTCCTCATCGCAATTCCGGGCAATCGGCCGGAGTTCCTTGGCAGCAAACTTCCGGGCCATGTCCTGGATCTGCTGTTGGTCCTCGTCCAGAGTAAAATCGGCCATTATACCTCCATACGAAAATTGTCTTTTCAGTGAATCGTCTTGTTATTCGGATTTTACCGCGGTTGGGTCATCAAGGGACCTTTCCGCTTGAACGCAATTCGCCGTCAGTTGCGGAACCCCTGTGCAGACCACGTGTCGAGTATTACTCCCCACGCGTCCCCGGTTAATGCCGAGAGTCAGGGAGTCCGTACGAAGGTATACTCGTCGTCTGAAACCTGTCAAGTAAAATAGACAAGCGATCAATTTACCATTTACAACATACTAATATTTAATTTGATGTTAGTCATGTAATATGCTTAATATTGACACACTCCTTCCCCTGGGCTATGTCTTTTTGCGAAGCTCATTGGATTTTCCAACGAGCCTAGTGTGATGAGGGCTACCTGGAGCTGATGCTGCCCGATGCCGCGTCAATCCTAGCCCCCCATTTAAGGTGCGGCCATCCTGTTGGGGGAAGTGCCAAGGAACGATGCCGGTAGTATCAAGTGCTAAGCCTGTCCGGACAGTTTCGCAGACACGCTTGAGCTCAGGATCATGGATGGTTTCCGGAAGCCGGGCTATGTTGGAGCGGCAGGCGAAAGACTAACTTGTCCCCTAATATGGGTTACAGGAGCCAACATTGAAATTAAGTGAACTGGCCAAAGTTACCAATGTTCCTAAGTATACGATTCAGTTTTACCTGCGCGAAGGTCTCCTTCCGAAGCCGCCTCTGAAGCGAAAGAAACTCGCAGACTACGACGAAAGCTATGTACATGAAATAGAGTTCATCAAAGACCTGCAGGAAAACCACGCTCTGCCGGTTTCCGTGATCAAGCAGATCATCAGGAGACAGCGCAAGGTTTCGAGATTGGAGCGCTCGTTATTCCGCCTTCAGACTAAGTACCTTAGTCCCAAGGCTCACCTGCTCACCACAGGAATATCGGGAGAAGAGAGTTTTATGGAGGCGACAGGGCTGGGAGCGAAGTGGCTCCAAAAAACGGAACAATGGGGCATAATCAAACCGGAGCTCCGAGACGGCGTGAAAAGGTACAATTTCGATGACTTAATGATTGGCAAGTTGATCGTGGAAATGGACAACATCGGCCTCGGTCCCAAGGACGGAGCCGATCCTGAAGCCCTTCTACATGCCCTCGAACGATTTCGGGAACTCCTGCAGCAAATCAACGGTTACTTTGCCGAACGTTATTGGGGAAAACTCTCTGCGGACCAGTTTCATGAAAAAGGAACGCAAGCACTCGAGATTTACGCTATCTACTGTTATCACTTGTTTCGCAGATTATGTAGAGAAGACACGCGGGAAAGGATAGCCCGCATGGAACAGATTAAACAGAGCGATCGTCAAAGGACGGATGTTAGTAGCCCAACCGACTGACACCACCTCGCTTTCTTGCTGGTAAACGTGGCGAACAAGCATGCCTGCCTCCATTCAAAAGCACTTCCCTTCTGAGAGCTCATAGCCCTGTTGTAGGGCTGTTCAACGGATCGCAAACGATACAATAGCTATCAAACGATTATATGGCTGAACGAAAAAGCAACTCCCTCGGCGATCAACAAGGAAAAGTCTACTCTTTGACCAAGCGGTCAAAGGAAACTGTGTGGCCCGGGTCAGCCGCCGGATAAAGCGCTATGGCGCCGCATCCTACTGGGTTATACTGAGAATTGTCCTTATTTCAGCCAAAAAATTTGTTTCGCTCGCTCTAGTGAGGAGAGCGCCTTGGAGATCCTGCCAAAGCCTCTCCTCGTGGAATTATTTTGCAGCCTTCAACCACGGCGGCAGCTTGATGGGACCTTCCGCAATGGGTTTAGGAAATACAATTACTCGCTTGCCCTTGTCTGCCCATTGGAATACACAACCAACCGCTGTTTTGGTGGGGTCGTCGCCGTAAATGACCTGGTTGCCGTCGTCGAACTTGATCCTGCCGATAACGCCAGATCGGTCGGTTTTCTTTATTTCTGTCACCAGCTTGTCGGGATCCAGTGATTTAGCTCGTTCTATGGCCTCGGCCAGAATGTAAACCGAGTCGTATGATGGAGCAGGACCGTGACATGCCTGGATGGTAACTCCGTACTTCTTCTTGTAGGCGTCATAGAATTTCTTGGAGGGAGGGTACTTATCTGTGGCTATGGAGCTGCCCAACTCGTAGACGACATTTATCAGGCCGCCAATCTTGCCGTCAAAAGTTTTCCAGGTCTCGGTGCCGCACATAGGAGCCATCGATCCAGCCACCAGTGCTGGAATCTTCATTGCGATAGCCTGCTTGACCAGAATCCCTCCTTGGGGCATATCGAAATACACCAGTATCACCTGAGCCCCTTTGGTTCTCGCCTTGCTGAGCCCTGCCGCAAAATCCGATGACCCTGTAGGGTACACGTCGGCTCCCAACTGTTGCCAGCCGAATTTCGCAGCTGCCGCTTTAACCGTGTGTTCCGCACTGGCCCTGGCCCAGAGTACATCCTGATACATACTGAACACTTTGGTAAATCCAAACTGGTCCTTCAGAAATCCCAGCGTGCTCGCCACATATTGCACCATATATTTGGCATTAAAGGAAACGCGGAAAATGTACTTGTACTTTTCCGGTTCTTGCCTCACCATTTCCCCCGACTTGGGTGACATGGCGATGGTTTCAAGCAAAGGCACTTTGTATTTCGACACGATATCCATGCCTGCAAGCATAGCCTCGGACCGGAATGGCCCCACCACCAAAGCAGCAGGTTTTTTTTCCGTGATAATCTTCTCGATCCCAAGTAGAGCGTCTGTCACCGGGACGCCGGGAGAGAAATCGCGCAAATCAATAGTCTCAACCTTAAGAGGTCGTTTGGTATTTCCAACCTTGACCCCACCTTTTGCGTTAATCTCTTCAACAGCCATTTGTACGCTTTTGAGAGACTCTCTCCCTTCTATACTCGTCAGAGAAGTTGGGACTCCTATGACGATCGGTTCCACTCCCAATGCTGATGTAGTCATCCAACCAACAGACAAGACAAAGACAGCCGCCAATCCGAGTAGTTTTTTCATGCGATCCTCCTTTGTAATGAAGACTTAGATATATTCGAGTGTGACAGGCGGAATACGTCTGCAAACACACAACCATGTCTGCTTGCCTAAATGCCTATTTCCCTTGCCACCACGACACGCATGATATCCGGAGTTCCTCCACCGATAAGGGGGAAATAGGAGTCGCGAAGATAGCGCTCTATGGGATATTCCGTCATAAGTCCGTATCCGCCGAAGATGGACAATGCCATCGAGCAGATCTTGTTAGCGGCCTCGCAGACGATGATCTTAGTTAGTGCAGCCTCTTTCGAGACCTTTTCTCCTCGATCAGCTTTCCGGGCGGCATAATAGAGGTAGAGCTCGGCACTCTCCAACATAGCGAGCATCTCCGCGAGTCGGAATCTTACCGCCTGAAATTTGCTGATAGGCCTCCCAAACTGTTCTCGTTCTTTGGAATATTTAAGCGCCGCCTCGTATGCCGATTTGGCCAGCCCCAAGGAAGTTGCTCCAGTCATGATCCGGTCGGCTTCGAGATGAGGCATCACGCTGAGGAGACCGGTATTTTCTTTGCCGAGCAGATGGTCCTTTGGAATCACGAGGTCCTCAAAAATAAGTTCCGCCGTGTCTGAACAATGGGTGGTAAACTTGCTCAACCTCTTACCCACGCGAAACCCTTTCATGGCAGTATCGACCAGGAAAACTGAGATCCCCTTCATTCCTTTATCCAAGTCTGTCTTGGCAACAACGGCAATGAAGTCCGCTATCGTTCCGTTGGAAGTAAAAATTTTGGTACCATTGAGGACGTACGAGTCGCCGTCACGTACGGCTCGGGTGCGAATTGCCGCAGCGTCGGAACCCGCTCCAGGCTCGGTTAAAGCAAATGCCCCGATCTTTTCTCCTCGCAGCGCCGGGACCAGGTAGTTTTGCTTCAGATTCTCGGAACCAAAGTGATAGATGGACAGAAGGGGAACAGACGACGCCATTGCAACCGTTGCTGAAAATCCAGCCGATACTCTGGCTAACTCTTCCACTAGAATGCAGTGATAAGTGTTCGGCTGGTCCACGCCTGCTCCGCCGTACTCCTCAGGGAACTTCACCCCAAGAAAACCCAGTTCTCCCATTTCTCGGATTAGATGGCGCGGCGGTTCCCCTGTCCTGTCCAGCTCTTCAGCAATCGGTGCTAGACGTTCCTGTACGAACCGGGCGACGTGCCGGCGAAATTCTTCTGCTTCCCATGACAAACCGAGATCCATTTCACATTCCCTTCTTCTCTTCCTTTGTATCGCACCCGGAGACAAACCCTTTGGCTTTTCCTCTGAAATCCAAAGCTGAGTTTGACTCAGCCTCCTCCCATGGTGATGAAAGATATTCCCAAGATGTCGCCTTCACTTAGCCGGGTGGCCAGCCTCTCCGCGAGAAAGTTCGAATCCACATCATTGACTGTCACTGTAATGTCAGGATAAATCTCTCCGAGCTCAACGTTCACGAGCTTCACTTGCATGACTGACTCAATGGCTACCAGGGCGGACATAAGGCCTGGGTTCTCGTCCTCCAGAAGTATGCTGTCGGTCTTCAATTTAGTTCCGGTAAAGTTGGATTTGACCGAAATCTTAATCATCGCTCAGACCCTCCTCCGTAATCTGAAGTTGAATCAGTTACCCGGCACACGGTGCAATCCGAGTTTTGATTTACCTTGCGATAAGAGAAGTTCATTGATTCACCGTTAAAGAGGATCAATCTTCCAACAAGTGATGGAGCGGCTCCGACGAGGATGTTGAGAGTCTCCATCGCCTGGATGCAGCCGATGACACCCGGGGTGGGGCCCAGCACGGGAAAAGGGGACTCGAGTGGGGTCAAATCGTGGGCTTCGTAAATGCATTGAAGGCACGGGCCTTTGCCCGGTGCCACCACGGTGGCTATGCCTCTAAGACCCAGAACTCCGCCATGCACGAGGAGCTTTCCTTGTCTCCAGCATTCCCGGTTTGCTGCCAGTCGTGCTGGAAAGTTGTCCAAGGCATCGATCACGATATCAGCCTCACCTACATATTCGCGCAAGCTATCCTGGTCAATTTCCTCGTGTATTCCGACCGTTTCAACTTCGGAATTGACATTTCGTAAGAGCTGTCCTGCAACAAGAGCCTTTGGTTTACCCACATCTTCAGTTGTGTAAAGCAGTTGCCGATTCAGGTCGGAGAGATCGACTTTGCCACGATCGATTATCGTCAGCCGTCCAACCCCTGCCCTCACGAGGTACTGCGAGCATACACTTCCCAGGCCGCCCGCTCCCAATAGGAGAACACGGGAACGCCTCAGCCGTTGTTGGCCCTCCAAACCAAAGCCCGGAAGGACCATCTGTCTGGCATAACGCTGCCAACGGGTTACCTCGTCAGGATTGTTGGATTCCATTGCTGGCCATGAATTGCTTGATTCAGTCAGAGGTGAACTTTCCGGTTGAAGGAATTAGTGGCAATTGAATTTCATTGCCCCTTCATTCTTTTTTCCTGCAAAGCCCAATAGATTTTCTCAGGGGTTGCTGGGAGAGTCTTGAACCAGATTCCCGTGGCATCCTTGAGGGCACTCACGATTGCGCTCGGAGTGCTCACAATGCAGCCCTCACTCGCTTCTTTGGCGCCGTAGGGCCCGTCGGGATCTTCGGTAATGATGTCTATTACTTCTATGTTCGGGACGTCTGTCGAAAGAGGCATCTTGTAATTTGTAAGGCTAGCATTTCGCGTTCTTCCCTCGCCCATGATGAATCCTTCATAAAGGGTCTGGCCCAGCCCCTGAACCGCTCCTCCCTGGTTCTGGGCATGAACGTTCAGGGGATTCAAGGGGCGGCCGCAGTCATGCGCAAGGATAGTATTCTCGCAACGGGCAACTCCGGTCTCAAGGTCAACCTGGACCTCAGCCAATTGAGCAGTGAAGCTGTACGACGTGCCCGGGTTACCAAGTCCTTTGTCCCAGTCGTACCGCTCGATGCCGTATTGCGAGTATCCTCTCCCCAGAATGACTGCCCCGGACCCTGAATAGCAGGCTATTTTGGCGAGTTTCCCAAAGGGCATGGACAACTCGGGACGGCCTTTCACGAATACCTTTCCTTCTCGGAAAGCGATATCATCGGGCTGGGTTTTCCATTCCTTTGCCGCAAATTGGGCAAGTTGATTCTTAACATCTTGTGCAGCTCTCTGGGCCGCCATTCCCGCGAGTATGGTCACGCGACTTCCGTAGCTACCCGGGTCACAGGGCGTTACCGCCGTATCTACCCTCTTGATATTCACCTCCTCCATCCGGATGCCCAACTCTTCTGCCACGATCTGGACGAGCACCGTGTCGGAGCCCTGGCCGCAGTCCGTCGCTCCAGTCAAGTAGTTTACCGTTCCGTCCTCACAAAGCCTGATCATCGCGGCGCAGGATTGATGGCCTAATTGCCTCGCTCCTCCGAGGTATGATGCCGCCGAAACGCCTACTCCCTTGCCGGTTTTCGCTCCTTTGCCTCGGCGCTTCCATATTTCTGTTTTCTTCAGCGTCTCCAGCCCATCCGTGAGGCCGCAACTTTTTACGGTAATCTCGTTGACGGTCTCATAGGGGGCTTTGATGGCATTCTTCAGCCGAATATCCATCGGATCGATGCCGAGTTCTTCAGCGATCATGTCCATTTGGATCTCCGCGGCAAAACGGGTGTGGGTGGAGCCATGTCCGCGCATAGCCGCGCCGACAGGATGATTTGTAAAGATTCGGTATGCGTCGTACTTGAAATTGGGCAGCTTGTACGGAAGTGTCGTCATTGCGCCGCTCAAGTAGAGCGTCAGCGGGCCTATGGCAGTATATGCTCCGCCCTCTGCTATCGATTTTTGCTGAAGAGCGAGCAAAGTGCCGTCCTTCTTCATGCCCATCTTGCTGTGGATGATGAAATTGTGTCTACGACGGGCAGTCTTGAGCACTTCCTCCATGTTGTAGACGAATTTTACCGGTCTGCCGGTCCACTTGGAAAAGAGAACCGAGCAGAAATCGCCGGCCACGGAGTCATTTTTAGTTCCGCCGAAGCCCGCACCGACGAAGGGCTGAATAATGCGTATCTTATTCAGGGGTAGGCCAAAACAGGCTGCCATGTGGCGATAGACAAAGTAAGGACTCTGTTTGGCACCCCAAAGAGTAATCCCGTTGGAGTCGTACAAGGCAACCGCAGCTGGAGGTTCGAGATATCCTGTAAGAACTCTCCCTGTTTCAAAACGATCCTCGCGCACAATGTCCGAGTCGGCGAATGCCTGTTCCACATCACCGAAGTCCATGTGGAATTCCCAGCTCTGGTTGTTTTGCACGTAATCGTGCACGGCCGGAGCGCCCGGTTTCATAGCCTCTTCGGGATCGAATACCCCGGGGAGTTCCTCATAATCCACGCGGATGAGCTCTGCGGCTTCTTCGGCGGTTTCTTCATCCACGGCCGCAACAGCGGCCACTGCTTCTCCCAGGTAACGAACTTTGCCCACAGCTAATGGTGGCTCGTCTCGGGTCTGAGGCATGAATCCCCAAGTCCATCCGTGAAAATCCTTTCCAGTACAAACTGCTTTCACACCCGAATGGCCCTCTGCCAAGCTTGTATCAATTTTGAGGATTTTAGCGTGGGGATATGGGCTGCGCAAAATCTTGCACCATAGCATCCCGGGAAAAGAAAAGTCAGCGGCGTATTTTGCATCACCAGTGACTTTATCAAGGGCGTCGACCCGGGGAATCGGTTTTCCTATAACTGAATATTCTTCCATCACGATTCCCCTCCTTCGCTGATAATCTTGGCGGCAGATCCTATGGATTCGATGATTTTTGTATAACCGGTGCATCGGCAGAAGTTGCCGGCTATCCCCTCGCGTATTTCTTCTTCTGTCGGTTGGGGGTATTTCTTCAGCAAGTATGTGCCCGAGACAATCATACCAGGCGTGCAGAAGCCGCACTGGGTCCCTCCATGCTTCACGAAGGCTTCTTGAATCGGATGTAATTTTTCTTTTGTTCCGACTCCCTCGACCGTAACAATGGATTTCCCGTGTGCCTCGACTGCCAAAACGAGGCAGCTATTTACCGTGACACCATCCATGATGACGGTGCATGCCCCGCACTCGCCCATTCCGCATCCTTCTTTGGTGCCTGTAAGATGTAATCTCTCTCGAATCATTTCGAGGAGCGTTTCCGAGGGGGCAACCTCAAGGCTCTCCTGCTTTCCGTTTATGGTAAATCGGATTTGTTTCATGAGCATTCCTCTTCCGGATAGGAGTTTATATCCAACGGTTTTCCCGAGAGACACTGTCTGATTGTCCTGGCCGTCAAGACACGCACCATTGCCCTGCGATATGCAGCCGACCCTCTGATGGAGTCCCTCGGCCAACACTCTTGAGCTGCCGTTTCTGCTGCGGCATCTATGTTGTCACTAGTCAACGGTCTGCCCCGGAGTGCCGACTCAGCAGCAAATGCTCGAAGAGGCGTCCGTCCCACTGCCCCGAGTCCTATCCGAATTTCGGCGCATTTTTCGTCAGTTGCTTGTACAAAAGCAGCTACACCTACAACGGCCAGATCCAACCTGCTTCTAGGTGATAGTTTTATGTAGCAACTGCGAGCCCCCGCGCTCGACCGAGGAATTAAGATTTCCGTGACTATCTCGCCATGGGAGAGAGCCGTCTGGAGGGGGCCAGTGAAGAAATCTTTTAAAGGGATGATTCGCTCACCCGAACTAGAGGCACAGCGGACCGTCGCATCAAGCGCAAGGAGGGCCGGTGCAGTATCGGCTGAAGGAGCCGCATTGCAAATATTGCCGGCGACTGTAGCCCGATGCTGGATCTGAGCAGCACCGATCTTGCCGGCTGCGATGGCGAGGGCTGGATATCGTTCCCTGACCAGACACGAGTGGGCTACCGCATGAACGCTGGCGAGTGCGCCTATTGCCAGTCCGGAACTCTCGTCGTAACGGATATAATCCAGTTCCCGGATACCCTTGAGATCGACAAGGCATTTAGGAACTTTGCCTTGTCGCCGCTTGAGCCTGGGCACCACGTCTGTGCCGCCCGCAAACACCTGATAATCGATCCCGTTGGTACCCTTAATCAGCTCCCAGGCTTCCGAGAGGCTCTTGGGAGAAACGTAGTCGAATTTGGGAAGCCTCCGATAGAAGACTGTCATGGTGTCCTCCACGTAATCTGAATGTATCGTGCATTAGCAATCGAGAATTCGCTTCGTTGCAAGATTTCGTCGGGTTGCCTCCGGTAAACCCGCTGCCGGCAAGGCGAAGAATGGGCTGACTTGAACAAATGATTGACCTGGAAGTCACATTTATTCTCTTTCGTTGTTGTTGCCGCGGATCTACTGGAGACGCTATATAGACACGTCTGTATATTCGACCAACAAAAATCCGTTGCTTCCACGTAGTCCGCCTTCTCTTTGAGCCCTCTGCTTGCAGCTAAGGGATTGCCACAAGTTATCGCATCTCGGCTGTGTTAAAGCCAATTGTAGGGGCGCAGCACGCTGCGCCCAGGGCACCGCATGCGGTGCCCCTACGGCCGAGGGATCTTCAAGATTGATATCTTTATTGTACGGCGGATCCTAAGTTGGGATTCTTCCCCTCAGCCTTCGCCCACTGCGTGATCGTTGAGGCGTCGTCCTGCCGGACCCGTGGAGCGGCTCCCCGGCTGGCTGCCAAAGACATGGGAACGCCACGAAATTCCCGGCTTCAAAATCCCTGAGAAAAACATCTCTTCTATTGTGTCAACTAAGTCGTCGATTCCCTCCGGTCTGGAGTGATCGAACCAAGTGTACGGCCAAGTGACCATGCCGATAAGGGTGAATGCAACAAATGACTCCGGAAGTTTCTTGGCCTTGCCTTTCTCTTGGAGCTCACGAATCGTTTCGCGAATTGATTTCAGAACATCCGCCCAATGCTCGCGCACCCATTTTAAATGCTCCGGGGCCAGGTACGCAGTTTCATTTATTAAAGCTTTCGTGTCTGGATACAGGCATACGGCCCGGGTGTACTCTCGAACAAAGAAATGTAATCTTACAAGCGGATCATCTATTTCTTTCATCCCGACTACGATGGGTTGAATGCGGCTCTCTAGCCTATCCCTGTGAACAGAGAACAGAATATCTTCCTTGTCTTCGAAGTACCAGTACAAGGTTGGGCGTGATATGCCCAAACCTTTGCATATGTCAGTCGTTGACATCCCGTGGTAGCCCTTGCTCAGGAACAATTCCATGGCCTTTTCCTGAATTTCTTCCTTGCTGGTCCTGACAGGAGCCCTTCGCTTCATCTCAGATTTCATATCCGGCTTCGGTTCAACCTCTTCAAACATTTCCCGGAGCCACAACTTCTTGGGTGGGGTCGTGGCCCGGTGTTTTTACTATACATACAGGTATGTATAGTAAAGATGAAACTTATCTGTCAAGTCTTTTTCACGAAAGTATCCGAAGGAGGACTATGAAGCACGCACGGCCCGTTACAAGAGCTGGAACGTGCTGAAAATCATCCTTTTCCTCATTATCCCGTCGCCTAGCATGACCACCTTCTTGATCTTGGCCGGCTCAAAAACCTCGGTTCTCGGCGCCGTCTTTCTTCAATTCTTTTTGCGAGCTTGACTTTAGGTTTAATAAAGGGGTCAGGTCTCTTTTTGACTCATATTGAACCACGTTTCGACGTATCGCGTTTCGTAGTTAGTTAGGAGCAGATGACCCTTTCTTAGACCACTTTCTCCTTTCTCCAGCCGGTTGGCGGCGTAAGGATTTGGTCAGGAGTTGATTAGCAATAGATTCTACGTGCAGAATGATCAAACGTTATTTCCGAATATCACACAGTTTTCGTCGTTTACAGTGTCTCCGCGGCATCGTTCGTGATGGTGAACCTTTTCCTTGACAAGTCGAATCGTCTCTGCATAATACACACGAAATCTGTTTGGGCCCAGCCAGGGCCGTTCTATTTTCCCCAATTACATGCCCGGTGAGGGGTTGGTTTTTTCATCTGCGTCATCTGTGACATCTGCGGTTGAAAGCGCAAACCTAGTTCTGCAACGGGCCGAAGTACAGTGGGCAAAGGCTGTCAGGGTGCCCACGATGTTGACACGACACAAAACGTGAAAAATCCGAAGCATGCAAACGGAGCGACGTGTTTTGTCAAACTCCGGGGATTCGGCCATCTGACCTCAGCGTGTTTGTTTAACAATGGCAAGAGGTTACGAAATGAGGGTTTTGGAAAACTTCTTGCGTATCTTAAAACGTTGGGGTGTTCGTTCCTTATCCAGGGGGATCAACAGGCAGTTTCAATAACTTAACTTTTTTCAATTGGCCCGAGCGGGGTTCACATGGGGCTGAGCGTGAACCGATCCGGATTTACCGCAGAGGGCGCCGAGGACGGGAAAAAAGGCTGTTTTTGTTGTTATCTGTTACCTATGTGGTACGATCACGATAGTTCGTTAGATCTCTCAGCATTGGAAGGCATTATGGGTCATTCCTTAATTGGAAGTTATTTCACTGAGTCAGTTGCGATGTTCATAAAGGCCAAGCGCACTAGATGGGTCACGTGCTGGGTACTGGCTCTAGTCATGGTTCTTCTTCCTTTGTCGTGGGCGGCGATCGCAGAGACTACAGAGGCTACCGACGCTCTCAACGAGAAGCTCATAGAAGCTGCCAGAAGCGGGGACTTAGCACTAGTCAAAAATCTGCTCAAACAGGGCGCACAAATAGAAGCATCATCAATGTCTAGCATGACTCCGTTGATGGAAGCCTCGGCGGAAGGGCATCTGAAAGTAGTACGGCTGCTTCTCGACAAGGGGGCAGATATCGAAGGCGTAGATGTTGTTGGCCAGACGCCTTTAATGTTTGCCGCCTACGCTGGGCAACTTAAGATCATAAAGCTGCTCCTGGACAGGGCCGCTGACGTGAATGCCGCGGATGAGGAGGGCAGGACAGCCCTTATGGACGCTTCGCGGGAAGGACACCTTGAAGTGGTGAAGCTGCTCTTAAATAAAGGAGCGGATGTTAATGCAATAGGGGGGTGTTGTGGAAGAACTGCTCTAATGAATGCTGCTTACAAGGGCCATCCAGATATCGTCAAACTTCTCCTCAAGAGAGGGGCTGACATAAATGCGAGCACCGGGGAATGTGTAACAGCGCTGATGGATGCTGCGAAGGCAGGTTATCCGGAAGCGGTGAAAGTGCTTTTAGAGAAGGGGGCCAAGATTAATGCACAGGATGTTGGTGGTAAGACAGCCCTGATGCGGGCCGCAGAAAAGGGGCATGCTGAAGCAATAAGAATGCCGTTGAATAATGGAGCAGATGTAAATGTCAAGGCGGAGAAAGGTTGGACGGCTTTGACCTGGGCTGCCTGGGAGGGCAATGTCGAGGCTGTGGCTCTACTTAGAAACCACACTTCGGAGATGAGTCTAATGGATGCGGCTTGTCTGGGAGATTTGAAACTGGCCCGGCGTTTGGTGAGTGACGGGGCCAATGTGAACGAAAAAACGGAGATTGATCGCACGCCGCTGATGGGTGCCGCTAAGAACGGCCACCTCTCTTTGGTGGAACTGCTTCTAGACAAGGGGGCTGATGTCAATGCAAAAGCTGAGGATGGTACCGCTTTGATAGAGGCTGTTAAGGGCAATCACCTGGCGGTGGCAAGAATGTTGCTGAGCAAGGGGGCCGACCAGACTATACGCACCGCGCAAAATTTGAAAGCTTTGGATATTGCTCGTGCGAATGGTTTCAAAGAAATTGAGACCCTTCTCAAAACTGGAAGGGCCAAAGAATAAGACAAAGTTAAAGAGCCAGTGTAAGGGGGTCAGGTCTCTTCTTGACTCATATTGAACCACGTTTCGACGTATCGCGTTTCGCAGTTAGTTAGGAGCAGATGACCCTGTCTTCGACCACTTTCGCCTTTATCCAGCCGGTTGGCGGCGTAAGGATTTGGTCAGGAGTTGATTAGCAATAGATTCTACGTGCAGAATGATCAAACGTTATTCCCGGATATCACACAGTTTTCGCCGTTTACAGCGTCTTCGCGACATTGTTCGTGATGGTGAACTTTTTTGCTTGATAAGTCGGAGCGTCTTGGTATCATGAAAATAAGATGAGATGAGATGAGGGGGCAAGTCTTGTTTCTTGACTTTTTCCTTTCGCCCGGCACTATCCTGCTCACGGCGGAGTGATGGAATCCCATATATGCTGCGATCTTCTGCCGCAAAACGCAAGACATGGCCCCATCAGGACTCCTTCCGGAAAACTATCACCACTGAGGCACAGATCAAAGCCCGGTATGCAGCTCGCACGGCTTGTTAGCATCAGTTAACCTTCAAATATAAGACAACCTTACCCGCACAAGGTTAGTGCATATTCTACTTCTTCACTTATTATACTGTTGCCCGGCGGTCGGAGAGATGCCAGGATACCGCGAGCTTTATTCCCACCTATTCGGCCGAGCGCCCATACACACATTGCCCGCACTCGCTCGTCAGCGTTCTCTTCAAAGGCACGGGTCAGCTCCGGCACGTACTTCGTGTCCAGCGTATTACCCATGCAACGGGCTACGTTCATCTTCCAGCGCCAGATATCATCGACAGGCATATAGAACATGTGCGGCCAAATACGTTGCTCGAAATAAAGACGGTCCATCTGAAGCAGCTTCTCTAATCTGAAATCAGAGCTCTTCCTGGCGACCTGCTCATTCTCCGGCAGGTCCGCAGCAAGCCAAGGAGCATTCCTGGGGCACACATTTTGACAGCGATCACAACCGTATACGTACAGCCCCATGGCTTCCCGTAAGTCTCGAGGGGTAATACCTGAGCCGTAGTAAGAGAGATAAGATATGCAACGCCGGGGATCGATGTGTCGAGGTCCTCTGAGCGCTCCCGTAGGACACGACGCGATGCAGGAATTCTTGCACCAGCCAGGACAGCCAACTTCCAGCGTGGGCTGACCCGGCTCGTACTCTGCATCCACGACCACCGCTATGGGCAAAACCCAAGAACTTTGTCGTGCCACCGCGTTAGAATAGAAGAGGCAGTTCTTCCCGAACGTGCCCAAGCCGGCACGCGCCGCGGCCAGTCGATGAGGAAGGTGAAACGGTACCTTGGAATTAATGCCGTTCTTCCTTAAAAAAGAGCGAAATGCCTTGAGGCGCACAGCCAGTCCATCCTTGGTAATCCGATCGTCATCCAGATAGCACCGACCGAAAAACGGTTCCAGATTTCGGGGATAGCTCTTGCGGAAATATACCTCGATGAGCACTATGATGCTTCGCGCCTCCGGCATTACGTTCTTTGGATCAGTGCCCGCCATAAGGTCCAGTCCGGCCTCAATGGTCCAGGCGTACTCCGTCTCACGTTCCTTGAGTATTTTTCTCTGAGATTCAAACGGCTCCGCGGTGGTGAAGCCTACATCTTCGAAACCCAATTCACGGGCTCGGGTTATGATTTCATCGCGAGATAGCATAGATTGCTCCTCATTTATATGACAGACCTATACGATCTTGAATGTCAGCAGTGATGATGATGCCACTGAATAGTGGCTAAATCTCGATTAGCTTGCTCATATTCGTGGCTCGAGCTTGATCGATGATGATTCTACCCCACCTTTGGTCAGTTGGCGTCTCACAGAGAGTCGAAAAGTTTGGGGATTCTACAAGAGGAAGGGCTGTCACTCCTCCATCGATTTGCAACGACTCGCCCAGAACTTCGATGCAGCCCACAGACAATCGGCTAACCGGGAGACATCCTGGTGAACCAAAATGCCGAGTGCCCGGGCCTCTCGACGGAATCGTTCGCATCCCTTTTCAAGCCCCATGAGCCAGAAACGAAACAAGCTTTCCACGTTCATCAGCCCTTTTTTTCAAGTCGGCAAGGTCAGGGGCGCCTTCCAGGCCGGCTACGAAGTGGATGAGCAGCACATCCACGTTTGGGTCATTCAAGACAGCCGAAACCGCCCGGCCAAAGACGGTATCTCGGCCATGCGAGGACACTGCCGGAAAAAGGTCTACGGGATTGGACACAGGCATCCAGGCGGGAAAGACCTCACCTAGGGCTTTGCTTGTTTCATCTGAAAGCTGGGCTACTGTAAGTCCGCGTTTTTCCAGCACGTCACAGGCGAGAATGCCCGCTCCGCCGCTCAAAGTAACTATAGCTGTACGGCAGGCAGGATTGACATGGCGGATCCCGGCCAAAGCATCGGCCACATCCATCATTTGAAATATTTCGTCGGCAAAGATGACCCCGGAACCTTCCAGGACGCTGGTCAATAGGCGGGAGTTGCCAGCGAGGCTGAACGTATGGCTCTTGGCAGCGACGGCTCCTGCTTTGCTTCTACCGCCCTTTAGAACCACGATAGGTTTGGTCGATCTTTGCACCATTTTGGCAAAGAGCCTTCCGCGAGGAATGGATTCCAGGTACAACGCGATCACATCCGTGTCAGGATCCTTCAGCAGGTACTCAAGCAGATCACATTCATCCACATCCGCCCTATTCCCGATAGAGCAAGCCTTTGCCACTCCAATGCCCCTTCTGGCCAACTCAGTAAGGAAAATGGCAGACATCATGCCGCTCTGAACGATCAAAGAGATCGGGCCCGGAAGCAGGCCTTCTTTGCGCACGCCTGGATGCATAAACGTAAAGAAATACTCCTTGTGAACATCTACTATTCCCATGCAGTTCGGTCCCCAAATTCGCATGCCTGCACGTTTTGCAATAGCGACGCACTGCTCCTGCAATGCTAGACCGTTTTCGCCGGTCTCGGCGAACCCTGCGCTTTCAATGATGACTCTTCGTACCCCTTTTTCAGCGCAGACTTCGAGCACGGAGCAGACCGATGCTGCCGGCACCAAGATGATTGCCAGGTCGATACGATCAGGGATGTCTTCCACGGAGGAAAAACAAGGAATGCCTTCAATTTCCTTATAGTTGCGGTTTACCGGATAAATTTCTCCTTTGAAACCGGATAGCAGATTACCGACCACAAAACTTCCTATGTTACGCTTGCTAGCCCCAACAACCGCTACGGAGTTGGGGCGAAAGAATACATCCATAGAACTCCCTCTCCCTAAAAATGGTCCTACTCGGCCCCTTAAGGCTTTACTGGATTTTTCTCAAAGACCTCTCTGGCTACGGTGAGGCCCTCGATACAAATCGGCATTCCGCCGTACGTGGACATTTGCAGGACTACTTCAGCTATTTCGGCCTTGCTGGCCCCGGTGCGGATCGCAGCAATAATGTGGCTTTTTAATTCATTGGTTCGATTCAACACACACAAGGCTGCCACTGCACAGAGTTCTCGCTCTCGCTGGGTCAACACATCACGCGCATAGAGATTTCCGAACACGTGATTAATGAAATCCGACGGTATGTCAAAGTACCCGAACAGCTCATGGAGCAATTGAGTTCTTGTGCTGCCCACCAGTTTCTTGGACACGTCCGTAGGGTCGTCACCCGGACGGATGTCCGAAGCAATTGCCGCCTTCGTCTGATCGTCTGGTATTACCATATCTGTCTCCTCTACTCACAGTCAGTTTTTTTGTGAACTTCTTTCACCGGGAACTTTGTAACCGGCACGGAGGCCGGTCTACCGGGATCATAGTAGAGCCGGCGTCCCTGCCGGTTGAGCCTGATGCCCGGTAAACCGCTTTCTCGCTGAACGGTTACCTTCTTTCACCTGGATATCGCGATTTCATACCGGATCAAAAGCCTGTATCTTTTCCAAGTGCTCAAGCATCTTGAGATACAGCTTGTCTCGCTTGATGAGGATTTCTTCTTCGGTGCGGCCTCCATAATCGTAAATGCCCTTGGATGTCTTCGCTCCAAGTTGGCCTTGTTTCACTTTTTCCTCCACCAGAGGCACGATTCGATCATGACTCCTCATGATGTCAGCCACCAAGTCGAGGCCCGTGAAATCCACCGATTGCACAACCCCTACGATGGGAAGTCTAATCCCGAGGCTGGCCTTGACGGCCAAATCTATCTGTTCAGGCGTTGCCCACTCGTTCTCCAACATCTCCCATACGGCTTTTCCAATACTGTTTTGAATCCGATTGACGATGAAGGACGGAACGAATTTTTCCAGTATCAGGGGCTTTTTTCCAAGCCTCTTCATCAGGTCTGCAGTAAATGTGACTACCCTTGCATCGGTGTCCGGTCCGGGCACCACTTCCACCAAAGGGATGATATGTGGCGGAGCGAACCAGTGGGCGACAATTAGACGTTCCGGCGATTTTACTCGGGCGATCTCGAAGATGTTCAACGATGAGGTGTTGCTGGCCAGAACCGTATCTTGAGGGCAGATTTCGTCCAGTTGCCCAAACACGGCTCTCTTGATTTCGGGCACCTCGCTCACGGCCTCCAGGACAAAGTCTGCTTTTCGTGCGGACGCTGTCAGATCGGTTGATGGACGTATACGGGCCATGATCGCCGGTATATCATTTTGGGGTACTCGTCCGAACTCGGCCAAGGTGTGCAAATTAGTCCTTATGAGGGGCATAGCACGCGTAAGCGCCTGTTCGTTCAGATCCGTAAGATCCACTTCAATACCGGCCTGGGCAAAGACCTGGGCAATGGAATGCCCCATGACCCCAGCCCCGACTACCAGGACAGTCCCGACATTACCAGCATCCATGAAGGCCACTCCTGCTCATTGATATCTCTCCCGTGTAATTGACCTCACTCCGGTTTTGTACCATTTGTTGAGTTGGAGGTATACTACTTTTACTGCTGGGATAGGGTCTTCCTATTTTGTCCAACTCTCGCCCTGTATTTAAAAGCGAATCGGTATTATACAAAGGCCGGATGCCATAGCGAAACCCTTGACAATGGCTAAGCAAACCGGGAGCCTGGCAGGACAGGAATCTAAAGCACATTTAGTCAGGAGTGGTTCAGATGAATAGCTGGCAAGACAAATATGCGGCTAAACTTATCTCAGCGGCGGCGGCAGCCCAAAAGATCAAGAATGGAGACAGAATATACCTCGGCAGCCTATGCTCGGAACCCAAGACAATAATACGAGCCCTGGAGGCATCCTCAGTTCAGGACGTAGAAATCGTGCAATTCATCGCGGGCTCCGAAGCTTCCCGATTGACCGCAGGTGGATGGGAGAGGTTCAGGATTAAGACCTTCTTCGTGGGAGGCGGCACAACCGATTCCGGGGCGATGCCCGAGTACAACTATGTTCCGCTCTATCACTCTCAGATTCCATTCTTCTTCCGAAATCGTCGTATTCCAATCGATGTTGCCATAATCCAGGTGGCCGAGCCGGACCGATTCGGCAGGTTCAGTCTCGGTATTTCGGTGGACTTCTCCGTTGCCGCAGTTGAAGCCGCTCGCCTGGTCATCGCCCAGGTCAATCCATTGATGCCACGCACCCACGGAGACACGTTCATTCAGTTGGATCAAATAGATCATTTGGTGGATGCTGCAGAGCCGCTGGGGGAGTTGCCGGAAGAACCGCTCGGAGAACGAGAAAAGACCATCAGCGCTTATTGTAGTGAACTTATCGAGGACGGTTCTATTGTGCAGTTCGGCTTCGCGGGGATTTCCAGAGGTCTCATGGACTTTCTCAAGGATCACCGACACCTCGGCCTTCACACTGAGATATTCAGCGATCCGCTCATTGACCTTGTTGAATCCGGAGTCCTTGACAATAGCACGAAGAAACTGTTTCGGGGAAAATCCCTCGCGACCTCCTGCATGGGAACTCGGCGCCTGTACGATTTGGTACACGACAATCCGGTTGTGGAATTTTATCCATCCGATACCCTCCTGGATCCCGGCTTGATTGCCTCTCACGATCGTATGGTGGCAGTCAACGTGGCTATGCAGGTAGACCTCCGAGGCCAAATTCGGCAAGGTAACCCGGCGTGGACAGCCGTGGAAGGATCCGGCGGCGAGAGTGACTTCATGAGGGGCGCAAATCTGTCCAAGGGAGGCCGGTCAATCATTTGCATGCGATCCACGTCGCCCAAGAGCGGCAAGTCCAACATAGTGCCTACATTTGGTCCCAAAGCTTCGGTCATGATGAATCGAGGGGATGCCAACTATATAATTACCGAGTACGGCATCGCATACTTGGGCGGCAGGTCTATCCGTGAGAGGGCCATGGCGTTAGTCGAGATCTCGCATCCGGATCACCGTGAGGGTTTGATGAAGTCGGCCCGCGAAATGGGATACGTTTACCCGAATCAGATATATTACAGAATTTGCTCACCTGAATTGCGACGTCGTGTTCGTACTCAGCGGGTTTTCAAGGGCGGCATCAAAGGCAATGTAAGAGTGATCAAGTCCACGGATGAATCCATGCTGCGGGATCTTTTTTATAACCTTTCTGAAGAATCGGTATATTTCCGCTACTTCACTCCCCGTCGAAGTATGCCGCATAAGAATCTCGAGCAATATGTAAATGTCACAGAGGAAGACGGGCTTTCGCTGGTCGTCACTATTGGCCCTAGAGAAGACCGAAAGCTTATTGCAGAAGCACGCTACATGATCGGTCCGGGCGACCCGTACCCTGAAGTGGCATTCATGGTGCACGAAAACTACCGGGGCCGCGGGATAGCAAGTGCGTTGCTCCACTACCTGATAGACGTGGCCAAGGAACGTGGCATCGGTGGGTTTAGAGCTGAGGTTTTGATGTCCAATAGATCGATGATGCAGGTCTTCGAGAGACTACCATACGTGCTTCACAAAAGTCTCGAAGAAAACATGCTGCTTCTGCAGTTCCAGTTCGATCAATTGAAATGATCTCTGGAAGGCGGCAAATGCCTGAATCGAAGTGCGAACTCCGTAAGCACGCGGCTCTGTAGGAAGAAAAAAGTCTCCCGGGCTGAATCGAAGCAATTTCGATGGCAATGCCGGCAACCCTTTCAACCTCTCTTGCAGCGAAGGATTTTCGGCAAAATTCGCTGTATCTGTCCGTTTTTCTGACAGCCTGCAAAAAAGTTCGTGTCGGCAGGGTGTTGCGTAAAGCAATAATGGAGTGACAGAGGAGCCACAGAACGATGGCATTGGAGACCAGCCCGCGAGGCAGTAAAAAAATCAGTGTTGTGTTCCCCGAATTGCGGCAGGGGGCTGAAAATACCCCAAGCTCCTGCAGTAAGGAATTGATTAAGTATGGTGTCCCCAGAATTCCATGATTCAAAATTCAGTTCTGTTCTTCCTTTTCTATGGATGTCATACTTGTAACCCTCTTCCCGCTCAGTATACGGATTGGAATTGAAGGAAATTAGATCAAACCCGCTCTTTTCATAGACATGCTGCTTGAATAGTTGGAGCTCGATCTCAAACAAAATCGGATCTATGGTCGGCTGTGACGATTGTTCCATGCGTTCCTCACTCAAGGTGTCATGGGCATCTCAGGCAATGAGTGAAATTGAAGTCCATCCAAATTAAGTCAAAACACGGCTTCATCAGCTTTGCGGTTTTCTCACGATCGGAGAAGTCTGCTTCTGTTGAGATTGACAGTAGAGGTGGCGCAATATCACCTCCCATGAAGCAATGATCTATCCAAGACGCGCCCGGCAATTCAATGTTGCATTGTGGCAAGTTCAACAGCGCCATACCAACAAACCAAGGTCCATCTACTCCTACATTTTGCAGCATCATCAGATAGCGCGATACAATCTCACCTATTTCTCCCTGGATGGCCTCTATTCTTAGGAACATCTTGTCTGTCTGGCCATGTTGGTATGTCATCGAATATATCGAGGTTGCCTGAATTATGCCTGTGTTCCTTTCCAAGGTTACCACCGATTCGATTTCCTTGGACCGTGTCCTATCATCATTCATCAAGTAAGAACTCGTTATCCTCGCGTTATTCCAACCGGCAGCACAAAGCGGCTTCATCCCGTGATCTGCTCCCTTGTAATGCTTTCCCCAGTCTAGAGGCTCTTGTAAAGGGCTTTGAGGAATAATGTATAGAGCCAAGGCAGGTCTATCGTTGAGGCTGAGGTAGAACTCATTCTTCTTGATTTTTTTGTGAAATTCGGATCTCTTTGCCTCGAATGCCTCCGTACGGTCTCGTTCCGACTTTGCCTTTTCAGCTTCTATCCCCTCGAATACGCCGTCTGCGATCATCATTTGAATGGCATGCTTGATCTTGTCCCTGACTTTCTCATGTTCTTGCCTTTTCTCAGCCTTGCCGATGTCAGGGTCCAGACTAAACTTCAGCGGGGCCCTGCGATGAGAGACGTTAAAGACTCTCCGATCAGGACTTCCATATTCAGTGTTCATTACCATTATCAACTGCCGATCCGACAGGACGGCGGACGCGTACCCGAGTTCGTACATCACATTGGGATTAGGGAGGTACTTGGCGTTGGATCTAGTCTTCTTAGACCGCTGATTTTTTGCCTTGTGGTTTTTGGTCGAGCCCACGAATGTTACATCCGCAAGGAAAACCTGACAGTTCCTAATTTTTGCCAGAATAGTGTCCACAATCGCAGGATGCCCGGGTACTCCGTCAGTATCATGATCTAGGCGAAACTCATCTCTGGGGGAATCCTCTATCGTGTAGTCTTTGTTCAGTGCCTTCACAGCGTCTTTGGCGGCATCCCTAATGAAGTAATGGTTGCACTTCTGGTCGGTATCGCTTTGCCACGAGTAGAATATCGTAATTGTCATTGAGTGTCACTCCGGTTCGAGAAGTCAGCCCGCCTGATCACGGAGATTGTCTGTCGGACTTTCATCACGAGCTATGAGATTTCCGAAAACCAGGTTGAGAAGCGTGACGTATATCTGAGGAACATTTTTTGCAGAAATCTAGAGGTGATCCGCTTTTCCTTCGCTCCACCCGGCCCGCCATTACCTCAAGGTGGCCGATAAATTCGTCGGAGTCAATCAGAAGCAGGCATCCTGGGAAATCTGGGGACACCTTACTTAATTCGGGTTGCGACCCCGGATTAAGTAAGGTGTCCCCAGATTTAAAGCAGCGCATTGAACTGGTCCACAGTAAGCCCGACGTCGTGAATTATGGCTCTTAGCGTTCCTTTGGCCACCTCGTTGTGGTCCGGAACCACGATCCTCCGGTGAGGGTAGCTCGACTGTCTCAGGACAATGTGGCTCCCTCGTTGATGATCCTTCTCATAGCCGCGTTTCCTTAGCGCCCGCACAACCTCGCGGCCGGACAGTTGGGGCAGCCGTGTCAAATGGCTACCTCGACGAGTTCTTCGGCAATAGGAGGCGGAATAGGCTCGTCATGTGCGGCAAGACTTTCAAGATATGCGGCTATGGCTTCCTTGGCGTTTTCGATCGCCTCCTGCCGGGTGCGACCTTGAGAGATACACCCTGGCAGTGACGGCACTCGTACCACGAAGACCCCGTCTTCATCCTGTTCAATTAAGATTCGGTATTTCATTTTCTGCCTCGTCGATCCAGGCAAGAGCGGTGAACCGGTAAGTCGTCGAAGAAATGCGTTAGAGAAAAGAGGAATCAAGACTAGGGAGCACAGCTTTTCTGGCCTCCTCGCTCTTTAATGTACTGGTTTGGCGTCCTCAAGGGGACTTGAACCCCTGTCGCCGCCGTGAAAGAAATATCCCATAATTTCCACGGGTTGCGCTAATCGCCTTTCCTACCGAGAATTTCAGGACTTCCGGATTCATGCCATGAAACTTTTTAGCACTATTTTTCCCTTTTTGAGAAGATTTTTTCCGAGAGAAAGGCCACATGGTACCCTCATGGACTGGTAGCCTGCCCTCCCCTTTCCTGTCATTTAATCCTAATCTTCCAGCAAAAAGACCTTGGGAAAAGAAAACTCTCAGGGATTAATGATTTGAAGCCAGTCGAAATGAAAGCAGGGGGAAAACTGTCATGCCCGTAACGCTATGAAATTACCCGGCAGAAAATCCCTTGCACTCTTTTGGCCTGTTGTGGCCGAAGCGACAGACTATGACTCGCGACTTCCGCCGTGACTAGGCGGTTACCCACTTAATATACTGAAGTACGTATCCAGGAACCCCAGTCTTTTCGATCCTCGAGAGACCATTAAGGATGTTTCGCGATCTTTCGGCCATTCGTCACCCCGGACTTCGATCCAGGGAGTAGCGCCGGCGTCCCTGCCGGCGGTTCCGGAGCAGCCGGCACAGAGGCCGGCGCTACCGGATGCCTAAAAACACGGTGTCACTTGTTTGAAAGCGAATCGGTATTACCCCACACAATTCCAGAACCTGGACCATTTTAAAGCCAGGTCACTCAGGAGCAACTCAGTTTCTCGCTCCATACTCAAGCATTAAGGAAAGTAGCTGTGCGATTTCATCGAGACGGTTGTAGATCCGAATCCCTTGCTTGTTTAATTCGAATATCGCTTGACTTTCCCATATACTATGGTGGCTGCCGATGAGGACAGGAATCCCCATTTCCTTTTCCAGGGATTGAACTCCCATCATCATCTGCTTCTCAATTTCGAGAAATGCCTTCATTTCGACTGGGGTATCTTTATCGTGAAGTCCGGGTCGACCAAACCCGTGCACAACGAGAGCGTCCACTTCGCCCGATTCAAGAATGTCTCGGACAAGCCTGAGGAGGATGTCCACGGACCCGAAAAGCCCTGAGGCACCCCAATCGACAGGGTTTCTTGTTGAGGCCCTAACAGGTAGAGCCGTTGATCCGAGCGTTTTTCGGAGCTTCGGGCTGAATTCAGGAACCAATAGTCCCGCCTTTTCAAGAGAATCTGTAAGGGCTACCCCCCATGATCCCCCCATCGTGACAATTCCGATCCTGGAACCTCGCAAGCGGGGTCGCTCTATCAACGCATGCCCAATCGGCAGTAGAAGCTCCATCGTTGGCGAGACAATGATGCCCACTTGGCGAAAAATCCCCTCATAAATCTCCTTTTGGCCGGAAAGTGCACCGGTATGGCTGCGAGCTGCCCGTGCGCTACCCGTTGACTGTCCTGCTTTGTAGATGACTACAGGCTTTCTTTTGGCCACCTCGCGGGCAACCTTGATGAAGCGGGCTCCGTCGCGGATTCCCTCAATGTAGGCCAGAATACCTTCAGTGTGCGAATCAGAGCCGAAATACTCCAGGAAGTCTGTCACCGTCAAGTCACACTCGTTCCCTGTGTGAATGAATTGACCTACCCCCATGCCTCGATGGGCACCTGAGGCGAGGAGGTCGTACATGGCATAGCCGCCTTGGCAAACAGCGGCTAGAGCAGTTGGGGTTGGGAGTTCGGGATGGTACGGGGATGCATTGAATGCCGAATGGAAGTTGAACGATCCGCTCACGTTCGGCCCCAAAATTCGCATTCCAGAACCGCCGGCGAGTCGTACCAGCGATTCTTCTCTTTCTTTGCCGAGTTCGGACGTTTCTCCAAAGCCTGCCGACACGATAGTGATTCCCCTAATCCCATGTCGACCACAGGCGGCAACGCTCTCTTCAACAAATCCGTCCGGCACGATAAGAATTGCAAGGTCAACCGGCTCTTTGATTTCTGAAACGTCATTCAGAGTGGGGATACCGAAGACCTCTCCTGAATTGCGATTCACAGGATAGATCCTGCCCGAAAAGCCTGCAGAAAGAAGGCCCTCCATGATAAATGAGCCCCAGGACATACGCCGCTGGCTAGCCCCGACAACTGCTACCGACTTTGGGTTGAGAAATACTTCCAGGCTTAGGTTTAAGTTAGTGTTCATAGCTATGGAGCCTCGCGTGAGATCTTGAATCTGAGAATAGCTTCCCTTTGCTCAAGATCAAAAGAAAAATTACCACATCAACTCATTCTTGGATTCCTTGTGGATTCCGGACTTCTTCCAAGTACCCGGACCCCATGTCATATACCACTTGTTATGGTAGTGGCATAGCACCTTGAGCGCCTGAATCCAGGATTCGATTGCAGTTTGTGTCAAATTCCGTGGCGGCTCTCAAGAGGAATTCATAAGTTCCGTGCAATTAGGTTTGAATCTTGTCATCCGTAGGCTCGACATACTCACAAAGCGGAAGGAGATCTTCTCACGTACGGCTATAATTATCTGCACTGGGCTCAGCACTTAAGCAAAAAAGGGAATAAACACAACTTGAAGGACCCCGGCATCAATTAAGTATGGTGTCCCTAAAATTCGAGGAATTCTTTCCCTGGCGACCCTGTACCCGGACAGTGGTAGCCCTCCACCACGAAGGCTCGCTAAAGTTGTTCTTCAAGCTGCCTGCGCTCAACAACCTCGTGGAAGACGCCGCGAAATCCGCTGATACGCAGATCCGAATCCTGTCTCGGAGCTATGGATGCCGATACTTGTCTCTTGATGCCGTCCTTTCTCAGGACCTTAATGTCAAGACCCAGGTTAACCTTGCCCGTTCTGTAGACTTCGTTGTACGCCTCATACGTGCGCTTTGCGCTGGCTTCATCCATGATACGGCAATAGTTGATACCGATCAATTCTTCCCGTGAATATCCGAGTATTTCGCACAGTGAATCGTTAACCAGCGTGAGGTTTCCCCTGCGATCAGTCTCGTGGTACCCGTCGGCAATGGTTCCCAAGATGGTGCGAAATATCTCCTCACTGTTGCGGAGGGCGTCTTCCGCTTGCTTCCGGTAAGTGATGTCTCTCGCAACTCCCTGAAGTGCTATAGGCAAGCCGTTCTTGTCAAGAACGATCTTCCCGTGAACTTCGACTAACACTGGTTCCTTGTTCTCTGTTCAGTAACACTGCTTCAAAAATGGCTCCCGAACTGGCGGGGCCTTTTGAAAGCTCCACCGATGCCGCTTGAGCGATCTTCTTGAAGTTCTCTTCGTCGCAATGATCCGAAAGCCTACCACCAATCACCTCATCCGGAGTGTATCCGGTAATCGCAAAGATGGCAGGGTTCACGTATGTAAATCGTAGATCCAGATCTGTTTGCCAGATCATATCCAACATGTTGTCGGCCATTAGACGGTATTTTTCCTCACTGTTGCGGAGGGCGTCTTCCGCTTGCTTCCGGTAAGTGATGTCTCTCGCAACTCCCTGAAGTGCTATAGGCGCGGCATTCTTGTCAAGAACGATCTTTCCCCGAATTTCAATTGGCACCGGTTCCTTGTTTTTGTTCAGCACTACTGCTTCAAAAATGGCTCCCGAACTTTCAGATCCTTTTGAAATCTCCTCCGATGCCACTTGAGCCATCTTCATAAAGTTCTCTTCGTCGCAGTGATCCGAAAGCCTACTGCCGATCACTTCGTCCGGGGTGTATCCGGTAACTGCAAAAATGGCAGGGTTGACATAGGTGAGACATAGATCTAGATCTGTTTGCCAGATCAGGTCCAAGGTATTGTCGGCCATTAGACGGTATTTTTCCTCACTCTTGTGGAGCGCTTCTTCCGTTTGCTTCCGATGGGTAATGTCTCTGTCTATACCCCGGTATCCAAGGAGCTTTCCCGTAGAATCGAAGAAAGGAACTCCACTTGATTCGATAACCACCAATCGACCGTCCTTGCTCTCACTAATTGTCTCCCAGCTTCGGAAAGCTTTACCTGTTCTTACGACAGATTGGAGCTCAGAGTCGAACTGAAAAGACATCTTCTCCGAGGGCATTAGCTCAGACGGCACTTTCCCGAGCACTTCCTCGGGCTCGTAGCCCAGCAATTCCTTTATCCTTGGGCTGGCATAGGTATATACCCCATTCGCATCCCTTTCCCAAATCCAATCGCTCGTGCTTTCCACAAGGTCTTTGAAACGTTCCTCGCTCCCATGTAAGGCGGCTTCGGCCTCCCACAAGGCCGCGGTTCGTTCCGCAACCCGCTGCTCCAGTTCCAGGCTGAATTTTTCCTTGAGTCGAATCTGCTTCTTTTCGCTGGTAAGATCTTCGATTAGAGCCAGGATCTGTCTCTCACGCATAATCCTGACCGATCTAAGAGTGAAGCGAGCCCATATTCTGTTTTCCTTTATTTTTAAGAATGCCTGGGCCACCTTGGTCTTTCTGCTTGAAAACACGTCCTCCAAAAGCAATTCGACTTTACCGGAGACGCCAGGACCTGGAAACAGAGTAGGGAAAAGAACTCCCTGGATTTCTTCATAGGCCGAGCTCATCTTTGAACAGGCTTGGTTGGCGAATATTATTTTGCTGTCCTGGTCAATCAAGAACACAGGTATGGGCAGAGCCTGAAGGACCTGGCCGAATGTGGATTCCCAAATTTCGCCCCGAATGTCGAAGCTTCCTGTAGCGGATAATTCTTTGCTGAAGAGTGAGGTTAGATCGATGGTTTCGGTAAACTGGTTTTCGCCGATAGACTGCTCTTCGCTATCATCCTTGGCTTTCAATTCAAAAGGTCGATATTCATCAATTCCCTTGGAAAAGCGTTTGCTTGTCCCAGATGGTTCTTTCTCCAACCCGTTCTTGATCGGGCTGTCAATCCTTTTCCTTGATCGTCGCCCCGGATCGTCATGATCTTCCATGTCCCCCTCCCAGCGCGCGTCTTCAGAACTTCTGTTCGGTTTGTCCGTGTCGGAGGTGTTTAGGCCAAAGGCTGGCGGCTGGGCGGTTCCCAAGACCCCGAAAAAGCCCGCTTATCTCCGCCCACAAGACCCAACTGAAACAAGACCATCGTCATGTTGCCTGCAAAAACGAGTGTTAGGAAGTTTTGAGCATACCTCTCCATAGGCCCTTCGGTCAATCGCAATCTTCTGTTTCCTCATATAAAAAAGAGGTCTTGTTCTCGCTTAACACCGCGGCGGACAGCCCGGCCCCCCTCTCGCGCACGCCTTACCATTCAATCTCTCTGGAAATCGTGTACCGTTCATTCTGCTAAGCGTCAATTTCGATTGGACGACCGGCTCGGTTTCTGGTATCATCTACCCTTCGTTGCAATGCATCCAGGCAATCCAGTTCATTGCCGCCCTGGTGGTGGACTGGAATTTCTCTGACTTGAGGGTCTCTTAGAGACAACTGAACCATTCGATTGACGTTCCCGCTTCAAATTCCTGGGCACAGCAAAACCGCCGTATAATCGTGGTCAATAGTAATAAGGAGGAACCATGAAAGACAAAAAGGCCTCAACAGCGCCTTGTGGGCTCGACTGCTTCAATTGTGAACTGTACGAAGATAATTTGACAGATGAGCTTACCGAGCGGATTCATATAAAAATGGGCGTTCCGAAGGAAGAAATAGCGTGCGAGGGTTGCCGCCAACAGGACGGAAAGCATTTTCATCTTCCAAACGGATGCGCAACTCTGGAGTGCGTCAAAGCGAAGGGCGTGGATTTGTGCTGCAATTGTAACGACTTCCCGTGTGCTTTCTTGGCGCCAACGGCTGACCAGGCCGCTAGATATCCACACAATTTCAAAGTGTTTAATCTCTGCCGCATAAAGAAGGTTGGGCTGGAACACTGGATTCAGAAAGAAGCAGGGCAAATTAGGAAGAAGTATTTCACACACAAGTTTGTCGTTGGGAAGGGGCACGCGGATTGACTATTACGGCTTACCGGTCCTATTCACCGCTTCCTTCAGCACCGGAGAGTATTTCCAGGTAAGAACCCTCCGGGCATCAATGACTGTCGGCTCGCCTGTCTTGGGATTTCTACCTCTACGAGCGTGTCTTTTTCCTTTGCACGGTGATAGTGGACAATTTCGATGTGTGCGAGGCGAGCACATGCCTTTGTAAAGGGCGTTTTAATCCATTGATGGAAAAGGTTTACGTGAAGATGGAAGCAGCCTATTATCTGAAAGCAAAACCCGCGAGCGTGTTTGTCCGGAAACCATCTGAACAAAAATTAGGATGCGGATGCCTTGTAGAAGGCGAACTGAGCATCATGGAGGAGACTACGACAGTGAAATCCAAATGTGCAAGATGCAGGTTTCGGAACTATGCGGAGCGAAAGCCAAATTCATTACTTGCTCGGATTTGGCGGTGGCACACCGGGTGGTGTCCGGGCTGGAAAGCCTACCAAAAAGAATTGACTGAGAAAGGCAAAGCCAAGACATCCTAGTGTGCTGTCCCTCAAATAGCTTTCAGAAGTTAATGGCCGAAGGGCAGCTCCAGTTGTCATGGTTGTCACCGTATTCGGAAAGTCATTTAGTGGACTCCACACTGGGGGGCTGTTGCGTAATCCCGCGTCCCGCAGGACTTTCCCGAATTCGTGGCACGATGGCGCTGACGAGTGAGGTTCCGCGAGAGGCTCCTAGCTAATCGGAGGAAAGATGGACCAAAGAAAGCTTCTGAAAGCTTATGAAGAATTAAAAAACCTACGCAAGCCAATACGTAATGTTAATGTTGGGCATGAGGAAAGTCTTAGCGCATTAGAAAAAATTGCTGTCAAGGTTACGGATCATGTCGGCTCAATGGGGTTTTTCATAATAATATTGTTCTGGACCCTGTTATGGCTGGGCTGGAATACTCTTGCGACGCAGGATCTGCGGTTCGATCCTTTTCCCGCCTTCGTATTATGGCTTTTTATATCCAACATGATTCAGATATTTTTGATGCCGTTGATCATGATTGGTCAAAATCTTCAAGGCCGTCATGCCGAAAAAAGAGCAGAATCTGATTTTGAGGTGAACATTAGAGCAGAAAAAGAGATTGAGGTGATACTCATGCATCTGGCGCAGCAAAATGAACTTATTCTGAAAATTCTTAGACATATTGAGACAGGCAAAGAATCTTGAAAAGGCGGTAACACTGATTATCAATGTGCTTTACAACCGGTAGAAGCTGACGACTCCTGGAGACCCTGTTCCTTCGCTCCGTGGGCTTTGAGGAATTCTACGATTTCCTCATGACCCTTCTTTTGGGCGATCTTTAATGCGGTCCGACCATCCTCCTTCTGCACATCGACGCCAATCGGCTTTCACAAGATCTCGTATCCGCAAAGCACGATCGGAATAAAGCTGGATTGACTCAAAATCAGGAACAAACAACAGCTTCTGCATCAAGAGACCGTCGTCATCAAACCATTGGGGGAGCACCCCGCCCAAGAAAAAACCACTGGCGAGCAGAATATCGACCGCCATCCCGACCCAAGGTGAAGTGAGTTTCAGCCATACCTGAATGACGATGGATCCTTTTTTTACTGCTTCGACCTCCAGGTCCGATATGCGTGCAGCAAAGTCTGAACCTGTTTCATAAAAAGATATGCGAGCCACCTTTGCAAAATCGAAGAGATCCATATTAGCTTCGGAAGCGGCGCAAACGGGAATAGGCTCAATGGATTCAGAAAAGATGCGCCCCAATGAGAAATCTCCATACATGAATCTCATGGCCTCATTGTAGATAACTGGCAAAAAGATCTTCTGGGGAATGTTCCGATAAACGCGAAAATTCGACAAGGTGCTCACTCGATTGGAAATTACCCCCTCACCGGAATATGCCTCCCCAGGCATCAGGCCAACTTCCAGTGCAGTAGGCTGAAAACCATAATTTTCTGAGTGCTTCTGCATCCGTAAATGGATTGTTACCGGCTCACCAAAGACAGTGTGCATACCTAATTCTGGAATTACAGTGTCAATCATGAACCGCTCAATCGCTCCGGAGACGCCCATACTCCGCCATTCTTTCAAAACCAAGCCAACTCCCCATTCATAGACGTCTCGACTTGGGGCTGAGCGAAAGAGGTTGTGAATACCGACAATTTCTCCGTCTGTCGATCGCGCAACAATGCTGTAATATTCCCCTTCTTGATTGGCTCTGATGAGTTGAGCCGGATCATAGAATATCTTGATGGGATAATCCTCGCCGTGCACTGACCGGAAAAGATGAGCCACGCCTTCAGCATCTTCAGGGCGAAGGAGGCCTACCTCAAAAGATCTTTTCATGCCATTGGATGATTCGTCTGTTCGGGTGTCCATATCTCCTAATGCCATATCTTCCAAGAAATGCGGGTTACCGAGTTCCCGGAAGAGAATATATCAAAACTGATTGAAATTAGCCAAACGGCTACGAGTCGGTATTTCCATGTAAGCCAGATCACGCACGCCATATATGACCGCACTAAGGGGGCTGCCACGGTCGTGTAACACTAAAAAGAGAGTGAGGTGTACCTCTGTGAACCTAGGGATTGCCACGCTGCCACACTCAATCAAGGGTGTATGTCAGCTTTGGCGTACAGGCCGACAAGGCTACGGGTGCCTTCCCAGACCTGTGTCCTCTTGTACGTCGCCGACCGGCGGCCGCAAGCAAACCGAGCACAAAATTTTTTTGGTCGTGTAAAAAAAGCACGCTGCTGGGGGGATTGGCTAAAAGCCATTATAAACAGATAGTACTCCTACCCCTTTCCGCACGCCCTCGAAGCGTATGGCATTTCCAACAATGATATATGTTTGAGAGAGCAGGCTCCGGCGCACGGCAGGTGACTATACAGTGGCTGTTTTCGTGGGCGCATATGAATGGGTTGTAAGGGTAAACCCTTGCCGTTAATGCGTAGCGCTGTCGAGCATGGCAAAAAATCTCGTTTGTTCCGCTCATGATGTCCAAGCACTGTGGCCGCCTGATCTTCGGGGCGCTCCATAGGCGTCACCTGAATATACCTGAGCGAGTCACATTTTCCACTCAGAAAACCGTAACATTTACCCTTTGACCTCTGTTCGCTCCTCCGCCCCATTCCCAGGACATGTTCAACAAACGTGGATGATCCTTCCTGTTTGGGTCGCCGGAAGGACCTGTTCCGGTATGATAGGCCCAAATAGGGACAATTGAAGCATCCCAATTTTTCGGTTTTAGGAGTGGAACGGGGTGATCGTCCCATACCGGGTTCGTCCGCCACTACAGCCTTATGCGCTACAAACATGAAGATTGTCATTGACCGGCGGGCGAAGGGTGAGCTACGCTCAAGAAGAGTACAACACAGGCTTTGTCATCAACGCGACGGCGTTTTTGCCGACCCTCCTGCCGCCTGAGAGACCGTCCGGGGAACTTGCCGGTGTCAGGGGCATCGTAGCGCGACCGGATTCGGGGGCAACAGCCCAGAATTGGCAAGACCGCGGTATAATTCTGCTTTAGATCAATGGCGACCAGATTTCCCTCAACTCCCTCATCTCACGGCGATAATGAGGTTTCCCATTCTCTTGGCAGTCCGTCAAAGAATTTCAGAAGAGCCCCGACCTATGATTTCGACGACCAACTCCAATGAGGAAAACGGCCCATTGCTTGAGACCATGGATAATTCCATAGGACTTGTAACTTCTTCAGGAGGCGGTGCCCGCGGCGCTTATCAGATGGGATGCTGGAGAGCTTTTCTGGATCGAAACCTGACATTCGGAGGTGTGGCAGGGAGTTCCATCGGCGCCTTGAACGGTGCTCTGATCTGCCAGGGAAAATGGGATTCGGCCTACAAATTGTGGCTTGCGCTCACCCGAGTCCGAATTCTGGAGTTCGACTTTCGTAGGCTCGTGGAGTTCGCGATGATGGCAGTAGAAAACCCGGGTTTGTTGCGAAAGCCTGTTTCAAAAGTGAAATTTCTGAACGTGTTCGAGTATTCCTCATCGGTGCTGAAATTGATGGCTCGATACAGTGCGCTGAGGGGGCTGAGCAAGCATGGACTGATCAACATCGAGAAGTTCAAACCGTTGCTGAAACGCTTTATCGACATGAATGATGTGCGACAACAGCCCGTCTCGCTGTTCGTCACAGTATCGGGCACGCCTCTATTCACTAACCCGTTCGCTGCCCCTCGTTGCTTTAAAATCCAG
>CAVSPC010000022.1:0-143591 GCA_963729795.1 uncultured delta proteobacterium
AATAGCTTTATGACCCGAATTTCCAACCGTGTGCCTGTCAAGGGCTTGTATCTCGCCGGCGCCTGGGGTGACCCGGGTGGAGGATATTCCGCAGTTCTCATATCCGGCAAAAAGACTTTCGGAATGCTGATGCAAGATGGGGTCTTGCGAGGATAAGAAAATCCAGAGGAGCGAGACATGAACAACTGGACCAAGGCTGCCGTTATTATAACATTGGCGATCACGGTGTTCGGCTGTTCCAAAAGCCAAGCTCCCGTGGCAGATCTTAAGGGTTTCCCCACTGACAATTTAGGCGAGATAATCACTCAGACAGATGTGACCATAGACAAGGACGTTTCCACCACAGGACGGGGCTCCGTGAAAATGACAGCCACGGAACCAAGGACCGTCAGGCTATTTGAGACAGGACCTATCGACGTTGATAACGCTCGCTTAATCTATAAAGCGAAGCTTCGTAGTGAGGACGTTAAGGGTCAGGCATATCTGGAAATGTGGTGCAGTTTTCCCGGCAAAGGGGAGTTCTTTTCGCGCGGACTGCAAAACCCCCTCAGCGGCACCAATAAATGGACCTCTGTGGAGACCCCTTTCTTCCTCAAAAGAGGCGAGAAACCGGACAATGTGAAGCTGAACGTGGTGATCAACGGGACCGGCACAGTCTGGATCGATGATGTCAAGCTCTCGACGGGACCACTTCGGTGAAGTAGGAATCGACGTGAAAAAGCGCGGGAAGCTCCTTCGGATCAATGGAGATTGAAGAACGCTTGCGGTGCTTGGCAGCCAGCCAATATTGTGGGCTGGAACTTCCGCCGGACAACGTGGCTAGGTGCAAATCACATTATGGCATCACTGCCGACATCCCGAGGCCGCGAGCTGAGCCGCAGCAAGGAGAAAAGCATCCATTCCGTGGGCGGCAAGCAAAGACAGGCCAATGGGGACGCCATCCACAGAAGCCAGAGGCAAGGTGATCTGGGGCAACCTGGCGACCACAGCTACGGCCGTCAGAGAAAGTGTGCGAGGAAAATAGTTTCCTTTCGTACCGATCGATGCCGAGACTTCCTTTGATCGGAGCGAGCGCCGGTGTAGTAGGCATGCATAACAGATCGTCTTCCCCCAAGAATGACCGGAGTAGCTCAAAATCGTACCGCCGGTCGCACACAGCATCCGCAATGATTTTGCGATCCATGTTCTTAACGTGCTCAAAATTCGCCCGGACTCTGTCACCAAACTGCGGCGTCGCCTCTGTCACCCACGCACCCAGGCAGCTCCATATCTCCGCCCATTGTATCCGACAGTACGTATCGTACCAGCCCCTTAATCCCAAATCTCCGAATTTATGATCAATCTCACGTAAGGATATGGTTTTAACTTTTTCGGGAAAGTGATGCTTCATTCTTTCCACCGGTCCTGCAAGCGCTTCCCTGATCTCAGGATCAGAAATCGCAAAAGCCTCTTCGAGCAGGTACACAGTTCCAATTTCAGTTCGTGACGGAACGTCGCAGGCGAGCAATGTAGACATCGCCTTCGACAACACATCTGAATCGCGGCCGAGCACTCCCACTGTGTCGAACGTAGGTGCAAGCGGGTTTACTCCTGCCACTGAAATCGCACCGTACGACGGACGCATGCCGAAGATTCCGCAATTGCTTGCGGGGACGCGTACCGACCCGCCCGTATCCGTTCCAAGAGCGAATTCGACCAGGCCGCAACTGACCGCTGATGCAGATCCGCTCGAAGGATCCGCCTGGAACTCGATCCAGGGCTTTCGGATTAGTCGGGGTGCCATAAAAGAAATTTTCGCCATCCATTCCAAAGGCCAGTTCATCTGTAATTGTCTTGCCAATGCATCGTCCGCCGGCGAGCAACAGTTGATCCACGCAAACAGCGTTGGCAACCGCAACAGGATGTGTGTCACGCCACGTGGGATTACCGCACGAAGTCTTGTGACCGGCAATATCAATGAGATCTTTGACGGCAAATGTCAGCCCGTCAAGCGGTCCGGAACCCGTGGGCTCAAGGATGAATGTCTCAATGAATGCCTTGGAGGTTTCGAGATCGCAAAGTATATCCTGATGGGCTCTCATTCTTGAAACTCCTTTCCGAAAACCCCTGTAAAGGGGGAACGAATCTGCAAAGACTTACAGCCTACATGACTGTCCTGTCCTCATATCTCCTGTCTCACGAAGCAGTTTGAAGTGCTGCGTTCAATTCCTGGGATCTGTGGGGCATGATGAACATCATGTAGAGCCTTGGCAACGGTCGGCTGCCGAAAAGTACTCAGACTGCCCACTCATATTAATATCGTATCACGCTTGTGGATAACATGTCCCTTAGAGCTCTGCGTCCCCCTACCCGCCTGCGTCCGACCGGAGATCATCGAGCATATTATGCTTGACCCGCCGCGTTCGGCAAGGTAGGCTTAGCGACACGAAAATACAGGTTTTTTAGACAATAGGGCGACGGTTTTGCTTCTCTTGGGCCTCAAGAGGGATCACACGTAGACCTTTTCATAGTCCAATGAATCGGCCTTCGACGAAATGCAGAGCCAGGAAGTTCCAAGATGGCAAGATCGTAACACCATTCAAGATGAAAGGCACAGAACACAGTGAAAGTATCAGTCATTTTTGCTCATCCGCAAATGGGAAGCTTCAATCATGCCATCGCGCAAACTGCAGTTGAGCAGCTAAGAGAGAATGGGCACGAAGTCCATTTTCACGATTTGTACGAGGAAAAATTCGATCCAATACTTCCCGCAGCGGAAATACCAAAAGATGCCAATTTGCCCGAAGTAGTAGCCATTCATTGTAGGGAGATTTCCGAAGCGGACGGCATAGTTATCGTGCACCCAAACTGGTGGGGACAGCCTCCGGCAATACTGAAAGGCTGGATCGACAGAATCATACGGCCTGGTTGCGCTTACGAATTTATGGAAGGCGATGCAGGCGAAGGAACACCCAACGGGCTGCTGAAAGCACAAGTCGCGGCAGTGTTCAACACCTCGAATACCGATACTGAAAGGGAAAAAGACGTTTTCGGCGATCCACTTGAAACCTTATGGAAGAATTGTATTTTCAATCTCTGCGGAGTCGCACAGACTTATCGGAGGATGTTCAATATTATTGTCACGAGCACTGAAGGGCAACGCAAAGCCTGGCTGGACGAAGTAAAGCAAAGCATAAACAAGCTTTTCCCGTAGCAGATGGTGGCCTCTCCCAATTCTCGCAGAGGCTCAGAATTGCCAGGGATGCCTCTTTTTCCGGAGAATTGACAAGCACACGTCAGAGGTAACGGAACTCACGATAACGGAGGGCGCCTCAATGCATCTACTTTATGAACCTCTTGGGACCTATTACGCACGCGTTCCAGCAACGGATTATCGCATCCGGGTGCGTCCTTGGGTTGGAAGAGCGTGCAACGAGGCACTCTTGGCACCCGTTCCTGGTTGTGTAGGTCCCGGAAGAGCCGCCCCCTGCATTTTGGATTCCGCCCAGGTGTTTGATGCCGAGGTACGGGTTTGTAGTGGTCTGGTTCAACGTCCGATTCCCGCCGAATTGGCCACCAGATCCTCCGATCACGTTTTGCCCAACAGCCGAGTTGTTGATCGAGCCTCCAAAGTTACGGTAATGTTCGCCCGGGCCTGCTGTGATGTGAAACGCCACTTCCTGACAAAACCCGGAGGACTTCGCGTATACGTTCGATCCGGCGAAAAATGGACTTAAAACCAATGCTGCCGCGCTAATTAGGGCTCATCCGACAAGTGCGTACGTGGTCAGATGTATGGCGTAAATCTTGAGTGTAAAGAATACTGGGTCCCGAAAGCCATAGGCCTGTCGCTGAAGAGTCTTGATCTTGTTGTTCGTAGCTTCCAGGGGGCCAGTGGAGATCCGGTGATCGTAGTAGGCCAGAATCCCGGGTCGGTATGAGGCCAAGGTTTTGGCAAACTTCTTGAGCATTCCGACACCCGAGGTGTCTGCTCGACGAATCCAGTCCTCCAGCACGGCCTCGGCGGTAGCCTTGTCGGGTTGGTTCCAGATCTGCCGAAGGTCCTCCTTGAGGTAGTAGGCGCATGCGAGCGGCTGATTCAGACGGAGGGCTTCCTCCAGGCGTTGGCGCTCATTTCGCTTGTCATCGAGGTTCTCCGGGTTCTTCAGAAGAAGCCACCGGATGCCTTTCAACACCTCTTTGTGCAGCAGATCGGTGATTTCCCGGTACAACTCCCGGCGCAAGTCCGTGAGTTTTTCGTTGAAGAGTTTGACGACATGAAAGTGATCGAAAACCAGCACGGCTCGGGGAAGGTTGGTCGTAACCGCTTGGATGTATGCTCTCGACATGTCGATCGCCACCGCTTCTATCCTTTTTCTGGCACTCTTGAGTCGTTTCCAGAAGGGTTCCAGGGCATCAGCACCCTTGCCCTCTCCGACGAAGACCACGGCCCCGGTCTCCAGATCCAGCACAACAGTCAGGAACTTCCGTTTCTTGCCCACGTAAATCTCGTCGATAGCAATCTGCCTGAGGCTTTTGAGCCGAGGACGAGAAAACTTGAGCGTCAGGAACCGCTTCTGGATGTCTTTGACTACGTCCCAGCTCACCCCGTAATGGTCAGCCACATCCTGAATCGTCATGTGAGAGGACAAATCCAAGACACATCGTTCAAACTGCCTGATGAAGCGCCTGTTTTCGTCTGCGAACCCTACCTTGACCTGGCGGACCACGTTGCAGCCATGGCACTGGACTCGCTGGACCGCCATCCGTATGACGACCCGCTTGAAGGCCCAACCAGGGGCCAAGAATCGCCTCCAGGTCGCGCCTCGCTTGGAGATCTTCCGGGAGCCGCAACGGGAACATCGCAGCGTGCTCGGGTCCTGTTCGATGGTGAAAATGATCTCCTTTCCAACGTACTCCGTGCTCCGATACCGGTAACCCACGATGTTGAGAGCGTGGTACAATAGGCTCGTGGACATGCTTGTCTCTCCTTCCCAGCCTTTTTCAAAACCAAGAAGGACCAAGCATGTCCAACTTTACTTTGCAACCACAAGTACGCAATTACCGGATGAGCCCTAATTAGCAGTATGTTAGCAATTTTCATAATTCGCCTCCGAACAGGTACTATCCTGTCAGGAAGTTAATCACTCCCTGATCGGGAACGGACTTCGACACCCATAAAAGCTCCAAAGATATTTTTGCTTCCGAGGATACCCTATTTGATTCCCAGGCTTAGAGGCCAATCTTCCAGGAAGACTCTACTTTTTTCCACCTGATGAAGACAAGGCCCTCACCCCCATTAGTTCAATGAGCTTGTTGATGTTCGTTGTCTTGAGGTTCATGCCTCCTTCCGACACGGGCAACAATATGATCTTTTTGCCTTGGAGGGCCTCGGCAATTCTCAGTTTGACCAGAGCCTCTCCTCCCGATCCCGTAAGTGCCCGGTTCATTTGGCGGATACCTTCGGCATCTGCAACCCCTTCTGCCTTAATTGCCTGGGCCAGGAGAGATTGCTTTTCAAAGTATGCGTCGGCTTCGATCTTGTCCCTACGATACTCGCCGTCGACATTGGCCACCATTTTGTTGACTTCGCCCTTGGCTTCTTCAAGCTTTCGCTTGTACTCCTCTAGGACCGCATGCTGCGCCGATCTGTTCTTTTCCACCCGTTGATCCGCAATCTTCTTGTCCTCAATGGCCTTTTGGTACTCCGGATTGAAGCGATAGTCTTTAGTCAAAACACGTTCCACGATAATACCCATAGGGCCAAGTATCTTCTGCAGCGCCTCTTTCGCACTCTGTGCCTTGGCTTCTCTTTTTTCCGCCACGTAAAAATCTTCGGTTTTTAGCTCTCCGAAGATGTCCCTCGGCTTGCTCCTTGCCACCGTTCTAACGACCTTCTCTCGGAGCGTTCGATTGTCTCTGGCTACATATTGGAGGATGTACGGCGCCTTGGTCGGATCGATCCGGTAGGCGATAATCACGTCCAATCCGATATCGTTTCCGTCAATGGTCTTGAACAGCAGTTCATCCCGGGCCTTGCGATCTCCGCTGGCCGATGAGTAAGTCATTTCAAGATTCTGTAGTTTTGTATCGAAGGTGTTCCAGTCGTTAACAAAGGGCAAGAAAATATATGTGGAACCCGGCGCATAAACTTTGTCCTCAACGCCCTTCTTGGCGAATATTCCCACTTTAATCGTTCTGACCCCCACTTCGGTCTCGCCAGTGGTTCGCGGAACGCACCCGGCCGCAACAACGCAAGCGACGGAGAGTGCCAACATAGAAAGAAACGGTTTCATCGTGCCCCTCCTTTGCGTATGTCGAATAAATTAAGAGTATTGCCAAGGCTCAGCGGGTTAACGCCATTAGCTCCGTCGCTTGGCAGAATAATCGTCTGCAATCCCTTGTACACGTCGGCCATTTTCAGTCCGACCATGCGCTCGGCCCCTTCGCCTTCCAGTGCCGCATTCTTGAGTTTTACCCGCTCGGCCTCCGCGAGCTTCACTATCAGGTCGGCTTCAGCGTTTTTTTTGCGGACGTACAGGTCTTTTTCAGCCCGTTTCTTGGTGACGTAGGCCTTGCCTTCCTCAAGCTTTACCGTAACGATCGCTTCCCCTTCCTGCGTGATCTTTTTGAGGATAGCTTCTTCGGTAGCGGCCCGCGCTTCCGCTCGATTTTTGAAGACGAGTTGATCTTTGAGCTTCTTTTCCTCGATGTTCTTCTGAATCTCCCGGCTGTATCTGAAATAGCGCACCAGTACCTGCTCGACTTTGATTCCTTTCGGGTTCAGCTCCTGGTTCAAGATTCCTGTGGCCGCGTTGGTCCGCTTCACACGCAGCGGGCTATTATAAAATTCCTCCGTGGTCAGCTCGCCGAGGGTTGCCTTGAGAATGGGCTCGGCCTTCGGCATGATTCCATTGTCCTCGTACAGAGTGCCGGGGCCGATCATCGTGAAGACCAGGTAGGGATCGGAAATCCGATATAGGATGGACACATCGACATCAACGAAGAAGCCGTCGGAAGTCTGGATGTGGGCTGCTTTTTCCCGCCGCGATGAGAGGGCTGCTGTTGCGGGAGTGTTGGTGAGTTCCAGCACTTGGATTCCCTTGGGTAGGCGGTACATCTCATGAATCCCCGGAATCAAAAAGTATAACCCCGGTCCGTATGCCTCTTTCTGTACACCGCGGTGGGCACCCATTCGCACCACTTTGATTCCGAACTCGTCGGGCTTGACGTAGACCACGCAGAGTTCGTAGATGACGATGGCGAAGGCTAGGATTGCAATAGCGATCTTCCCCTTGTGGGAGAATCTTGGAACCTTGTAACGATTCGTGAGATCCTCAAGTCGAAGGGAAATTGCTTTCTGTGGCTCCTCCATGAGTTTTTCCTCCATCAGGTGACTCTTTGCAGGCTCCAGCCCGTGTTGGTTGTGTGACCCGGAATTATGATGCCTCTTTGCCATTTCGGGAGTCTCGGGATCGCTGATCGGTCACCAGGCTGTTCATTCCCGAGCCCCCAAAGCCAAAACTCTGTCGGCCCTGAGGCCCAAGGAATTCGACTGCTTTTATCTCGATTGAAAAAGGGAGTGCTTATCCTCGCAAGCGTATCCCAGCCCGTGCGACGCAGTCAAATCATTTTTCATATCGGCGGCGAGCTGGTCCTATCCCCTCTTGTGCGTCAGGGAGTGCGATTGACTTTTGCGCCGAGCTACTCGGACGTTTCAGAGGCGACAATTCTCTCCAGGGCTTGAATTAGGGGCGGCATGTTATTGGTGACCGTTTGCCATAAGATGTCCAAGCTAATGTCAGCGTACGCGTGAATGAGCCGATTGCGCATGCCCACGATCTCCGGCCAAGGTATATCTTTAAGGAGATCCTGTGAACTGCCGGAAACCTTTGAGGCAGCCTCCCCGATTATCTCAATGGCTTTCATCAAAGCGAAAGCCAACATAGGATCGTCATCGAGATCCGTCCGATTCTTATTTGCTGCAAATGAGACCGCTTTTTGTCCTGCATCCAGCATGTGCCGTATCCGGATGAGGTCATCTTTCTGCATACTGGACCTCTGCCTGCGCCACTACCTCATCGCGAAAATACCGGCTGAGGTCCTGGGCGGTCATCAAATCCACTTTTCTGCCCAGCATCTTAGACAATTCGATTTCCATACCCGCTATCTCCAGTAGACCGGGTATGTGCTCCGGATCGAACTCTACAAGAAAGTCTATGTCGCTTTCCGGCCCGAAATCTTCTCGCAAATATGACCCGAAGATAGATAGCTTCCTAATATAGTGCTTTCGGCAGAAGTCTTCGATTAAATCATTAGGAATGATGGGACGGTTTCGGTTCAAGGGATCTCTCCGGCTTTTTCTGGCTGGTGATCTATAGCCTCGCTTACAAAAGTATTCTTTTTCTGAGGGGAAAGCAATTACGAAAGGGTCGGTAGTTTTCGGGACGCATACTCAATTGCCCCCTCAATTCGGGAATCGAGCGAGGCTTCTCCAGATTTTCTTGACATCGAAGGAATTACTGACAAATACTGATGCCGTTATCTATCAATTGTGAGAATCCTGTAAGCAACCTCATTAGGCCGGCAGTCGTCGCGGGGAGGATTGATAATGCTGGAGGCTAGAATCACCTTACTTATGGCAGGGCTGCTGGGCTTCTCAATTCCTCCCTTGTAAGAAAATGGGTCACCGAGAGTGTGGGCGTTTTTTGCACACTTGTGGCGCCTCTTTCTATGTAGTTAGGATTTGTGAAGAGCCAAATTGTGCCAGTGTAGCCAGAAAACTGGCCGCTGAAGCCTGATTGGCGGCGTCGCATCACTGTAGCCTAATAATTGTTTTGATAAGGAGGCAGTGCGAATGATTAATACATACATACATACAGATGCGTTGTCACAGGCCGCGACAGGGATGGGCAATCCGTGGCGGTGAAAGACGAGCAGGTGGAGACCGGCCTTCTCGGGTCCGCGGATTTTTGGAAAACCACCAAGTGTCCTGCTTCCTTGACGGACGAAAATGCCTCATCGGGTCAATTCAGCCTTGAGCCGCCACCAAGTGGGACAATTTTTCGTTTCTTTGAGATCCCGCCTCAGGACCCGTCAATGTCTCCTGAGCAGGCGGAACGAGCAGCGGCTGAAGCCTTTGCAGCCGTTGGAGCGAGCCACTGTCGTGTAGACACAAGGCGCAATCCGATGATGCACACCACCTCGACAATCGACTACGTCGTGGTGCTTAAAGGCCGGGTGACCCTTTTGCTGGACGCGGGTCAAGTCGAGCTAAATCCTTTCGATGTGGTCGTACAGCGCGGTACCAATCACTATTGGCTCAACTACGACACTGAGCCTGCGCTATTAATGGGGGTGCTCCTCGATGCACGATAGGCGCGATTCAAGAGTCGGCATTCACTTGCGGGCGGCGAAAGATTGTCATTGCAAGCGAAGCGAAGTAATCTTTTCCTTTTAACGCCGTTTGGATTGCTTCGTCGCTTCGCTCCTCGCAATGACAGGTGACAGAAATTCCTCCCATAAGTGAATGATCACCGGAATTGGAGGCTCGTTGCTGAGTTCCCGAAAGCATGCAGAGCAAAAGTCATGACCTCCCGAACTATGAAATTCCTGCTTGCTGCTTTGATGCTCCTGATAGCACTTGCTCTGGTCCCTTTTGCGTGGGACTGGCGCTCCCCCTTTCTCGCGGAAATCAGACCCTGGGCGCTTCTGGGACTGATCGTCGTACCTCTGAGCGTGATACTTACTCAAATTTGGCTCTTGATAACTTCCGGGTCGGAGCAACAGACTCTCCGGGTGTTGCGTGAGCTGGGGTTGCTCGCGGCAGCTCTGGTTTTGACAACTACTTTGGCTCTGGAAGCTCGCTTTCACTGGGATCGTTACCAGGTGCTCCACGCTAATCCCGTTCGCCTGGAAAGGTTGGGCCGGCATTTCACTGTCGGTTATCGGAGTCTGGCGGAAATTCGGGAACTCGTTAGGATTCGAGCCATCGCGGGTGTTTTCATTTCGGGCAGCAATGCTCGCGGCAAGAGCATCGCGGACATCGCGAAGCAAATCAAAAGCCTGCAACAAATCCGACAAGTACAGAACCTCCCGCCATTATGGATCGCTACAGATCAGGAAGGCGGACCTGTCTCAAGATTGTCGCCGCCGCTGACTCGGCTGCCCGCACTTTCGGAAATCGTGACCCGATATCCGGACAAGAACCGACTGCAACAAGCGGTTCGAGAATTCGCGGCTACGCAAGGACGAGAACTGGCCCAAGTCGGTGTAAACCTGAATTTCGCACCAGTAGTGGATGTCAATCATCACGTGAAGAATCCTGGTGATCGGTACACTCGCATCTATGAGCGGGCTATCTCGGCTGATCCCGAAGTTGTGGCCAAAGTCGCGGCCTGGTATTGCGCTGCCTTGGAAGATGCCGGCGTACATTGCACTCTCAAACATTTTCCCGGCTTGGGCCGAGTGTCAGGCGACACCCATCTGCATCCTGCGAACCTGGCGACTTCCCTGACTGAACTGACAAAAACGGACTGGGTGCCTTTCCGGGCGCTGATGCGTGATGGTAAAGCCTTCACCATGCTCGCTCACGTGAGATTGACTGCAATAGACAGTAAACGCCCGGCCTCCATGTCACCTGGAGTGATCTCCGGCCTTTTGCGGGATGACTGGAAATACGATGGCGTGCTGATCACCGACAACTTCAGCATGATGGCCGTTTACCGCAGCCGCGATGGTATGGACGACGGGAGCATCGAAGCTTTGAACGCAGGAGTCGATCTCATCTTGGTCAGTTGGGATCCGGACCAATATTACCGCATAATGTACGCTCTGCTGAAAGCGGACCGGCAAGGCAGATTGGATCGGCGTATGTTGCGGAAGAGCAGTCAACGGCTGGCTCGTGCCGTAGAATCATTAATACCCAAGTGATCTGAAGTGTCAAAATGGAAGCAAGCACTATAATCGCATTAATATTCGGCTTCGCTACCATTATTGTGGCAGCTATTTCATTTCACGAGCGGCAGGAAAAGAAAACTTTTTCACCCGAACAAAAAGTGGCTTTGCCGCGAGCACCTTTTTGCTGGTTCGGATGGTTTGCCCCGTGCTGTCCGTGCGATCCTGTGGCAAAGGAGTGGATCGAAAGACGCATCACCTGGCTTTCGAATCAATTTCCATCGAATATTTTCACGGATCGACCGCTAATCTTACCGACAAATGAGTTTTTTCCGGAGAAGTGCGACGCCTCGAAAGAATACGCCCAGGCGGTGCTCCACCGGGTCTGTCAGTTCATGGGCGTCGAGCGATCCAGAGTTCTGCTTAGGTTCAGCCATGAACCGCACAAAGTATGGTTCGTTAACGACAGCGGCGCGTACATGCCCCATACCGCAGGCATGTACTCCCACTCCCAGACGGGCCACGTGATCACTTTGGACGACGGCCAGCTTTATCATCCCGCCGACCTGATCGCAACAATGGCTCACGAGCTCGCGCACGCGAGACTTCTCGGGGAAGGCAGGCTCCGCTGGCACCATCATGACGATGAACTGCTTACCGATCTCACGGCATTCATACTTGGTTTCGCGATCTTCATGTCCAATTCACCAAGGGCGTGGACATCCACCTTCACGAAGTGGCCCGGCACGCGGGTAAACAAACCCGAGTACATGACTTCACCGATGTACGGGTACGCCCTGGCCCATCTCGCTTGGTTCCAAGGCCAGCCTAACCCCGCCTGGGTCAAGTATCTCGGGACTAATGTCATCAATGATTGCAAGGACGCTATTAGGTTTCTATTCAGGGACGGGGACTCCTCTTTCCGGCCCAGTTGGCTTCAACGGGTCAGTCCGGCGAGCGGGAGAGGTGTGACTCGTGAACGCCGGGAAATTTAGCTTGTTAAATGAGCAGGGAAGTGGAGTGTATTAGGATTGCTTGGTTTTGCTTTGTGGAGGAATTACACTATAATGACACGAGCATCGAAGGAGAGAACGCCATGCCACAAATTGTCGAACAAGATTCCTCCCTTTCTTCCGTAGCGAATCGAGTCACAGAGGGAGGGGAGCGGGTTCGCTTGAAGGTGGGCGATCAAGAGGTTGCTGTAGTTTCCCTTGAAGACCTGGATTTTTTGGAAGAAGTTGAAAACAAACTAGATTTGCTGGACGCCTTGGAAGCCCTGCAAGAAGCAGCCGAAGACAAAAGACTTATCCCTTGGGAGGAACTCTTGGAAGACGTTAAACGGAGCCGCTAGAAGATGGCTCATAGAGTTCTCTTTGTGTCCCGCGCCGAGCGAGGTTTTAAGCGTCTATCCGCCGACGTGCAAGATAAAATAATCTCATAAATCAATTCGTTGAAAGAAAATCCGCGTCCAGCGAGAGCGGTCAAACTGACAGGCTCGGACAATCTTTACCGTGTCCGAGTAGAAGATTTTCGGATAATTTACGCAATAGAAGACGATTTACTGGTCGTACTGATAGTTGAGATAGGGCATCGCAGGGAAATTTACAAGAAAATGGGCAAGAAGCTCACCCGCCAATTTTTGCGTTCTCTTATTAAGGAGAAAATTCAGTAATGTGACTCGGAATACCTGGGACACCATACGCAATTCGATCCTCAGCTCGAGAATTAGGTAAGATGTTCCTCGATTTTTTGGAGGCTCTGCCTCGACTTGAAATAAATGCAGTTTGCGGGCATAGTCCCGCGTCCCGCGGGATTCCCAGGCGGTCCCGCGAGACGCGGGATTGGGAACCAGAACCAAAAGTAAAGCATGTCCAGACGAGTTATGTGGAGAGCACAGGAAGGTCACTCTTGGGTCGAGGTTTAACCGTCCTCTTAATCTCTGCTTCTTTTTGGTCTTCCGCTATTTCCAGGTCATACCGCGCTTGAGCATTCATCCAAAGCTGTGGCGAGGTCCTGAAGTAGCGTCCCAGGCGCATAGCCGTATCCGCGGTGATACTGCATTTACCATTGAGGATACGGTTTATTGTCGATACACTGATCCCCAGGGCTTTGGCGAGCATGTGCTGAGTTAAGCCCAACAGTTCCACGAATAGTTCCCGTAGCGTCTCGCCTGGGTGAATAGGCGGCAACTTTTTGGTTTTCATAGTGGCTTTCCTATGTTCATAATTCAGTGGTAATCAACTAGTTCTACGCCATAAAGGTCCCCGTCCTCCCAAGTGAAGCACAGCCGCCAGTTACCACTGACCTGTAGGCTATGCTGCCCTTTCCGGTTGAGCTTCAATGCCTCCAAACGGCCACCGGGGACAGCCGCCAAGTCTTCGAGAAGCGTCGCATCCTGCATGTACCCCAACAATAATCGCAGTCTTCTTTGCAGATGCTCGGGGCTCTTTGGCCGTCTCCTGTGAAACAATTTTTCCAATTCTTTGTCTGCGAAGCTCTTAATCATGTATATATCATATTGCGCAACGCGGGACAAAGCAAGTCTGAAAGGGCGGCTGGACCAAAAAGCGCCCGAAAGAAAGGAAAATCGCCAAGGGGAACTCCGAGGGCACGGTCCACAATTCGCTCATCAGCTCGTGAATTAGGTAAGGTGTCCGCAGATTTCGGCTTTGAGGCCCCTGAGTACGGACTTCCCTTTGGCGGCGACTACTCCAAAGAAATCGACACCGCTTTCGCTATTTCCACCCTGACGTAACAATTTTCCTTGCTTCGGCGTAAGGGTATTTCTTCACGATTTCCTCAATCGCTAATTTACGGTCCTTTTCTCGCATGAAATGGATAAGGACCACCGATGCCCAATAATCGCCATAATAATCGGTCCCTTTAAGGATGGTTGGCACTCCTTTGCCATTTACCGTGTGACAAGCCGCGCAGGTAACCGGCCCGGTGTAGACGCCATTCGGACTGAACTGTAATGCCTGCTCGCGAGATGTCAGATCGACGGTCTCAACCGAACCTTCATATCTTACGGGGTACAAGCCGTGCATTGACTGGTGGCATGTTTGGCACACGAGCGCGCCGTGGGCCTTGTGAGAAGGGTTGACCCCTTTCCAAGCTATGTTTAGACGTATCGCCCGCAGTTATAAGTCAAGTGGAGACTTGATAATCATAAAAAGGCGCCTCTGAGTCGGGGATGTGATATCCCCGACTTGCCATTAACCAAAGGAGGCGCCTAATGGAAGTGTATGCGGCGATTGATCTTCATGCAAGCAACAGTTTTCTTGCGGTGTTGGATCGAGAAGGTAAGAGGGTGTTCAAAAGAAAACTTGTCAACGATTCGGCCATCCTCTTGAATGCCCTTGAGCCTTACAAGGAAGGTATGCAGGGTATAGCAGTGGAATCTACCTTCAACTGGTACTGGGTTGTGGATGCGATGATGGAAGCAGGATACAGAGTGCATTTGGCCAATCCTGCCGCTATACAAAAATATAGTGGAATGAAACATTCCGATGACAATAGCGATGCGGTTTGGCTGGCCGAAATGTTACGCTTGGGCATTTTGCCGGAAGGATATATATATCCACGGGAAGAGCGCCCGGTGAGGGACCTGTTACGCAAACGGACGCATCTGGTCAAGCTGAGAACCTCACTTATTAACAGCCTGCAAAACATCGTTGTGCGTAACACAGGCGTGAAGGTTGGGGCCGACAAGATAAAGCAATTGACCCGTGATCTTGTTTCACCGCTGTTGGAGCAAGACGAGGACCTGGCTCTGACCGGCCGGGTGAGCAAGCAGACCATAGATTTCCTCACGCGACAAATCAAGAAGGTTGAGAAGAAGGTTAAAGGGAAAATCGAATTGATGAAGGAATATAATTGCCTGACGACCATCCCCGGCGTAGGCATCATCCTGTCACTCACCATCATGCTCGAAACAGGTCCTATAAGTCGTTTTCAGGCTGCAGGCAACTATGCGTCGTATTGCAGAAAGGTTCCGACTCGCTGGACGAGCAACGGGAAGAGCAAGGGAACCGGTAACAAGAAGAATGGCAACAAGTATCTGGCATGGGCCTTTTCCGAAGCTTCGGAACTGGCCCGACGCTTTGATCCGGCAATCAGGGCCTGGTTCGATCGCAAGGTATCCAGGACCAGCCGTATGTGCGCTCACAACGCGCTGGGCCATAAACTTGCACGGGCAGCGTATTATATCATGAGGGACCAAGTTCCCTTTGACAAAAAGAGGCTCATCCGGTAATTGCGTACTTGTGGTTGCAAAGTAAAGTTGGACATGCTTGGTCCTTCTTGGTTTTGAAAAAGGCTGGGGAGGAGAGACAAGCATGTCCACGAGCCTATTGTACCACGCTCTCAACATCGTGGGTTACCGGTATCGGAGCACGGAGTACAGTTGGAAAGGAGATCATTTTCACCATCGAACAGGACCCGAGCACGCTGCGATGTTCCCGTTGCGGCTCCCGGAAGATCTCCAAGCGAGGCGCGACCTGGAGGCGATTCTTGGCCCCTGGTTGGGCCTTCAAGCGGGTCGTCATACGGATGGCGGTCCAGCGAGTCCAGTGCCATGGCTGCAACGTGGTCCGCCAGGTCAAGGTAGGGTTCGCAGACGAAAACAGGCGCTTCATCAGGCAGTTTGAACGATGTGTCTTGGATTTGTCCTCTCACATGACGATTCAGGATGTGGCTGACCATTACGGGGTGAGCTGGGACGTAGTCAAAGACATCCAGAAGCGGTTCCTGACGCTCAAGTTTTCTCGTCCTCGGCTCAAAAGCCTCAGGCAGATTGCTATCGACGAGATTTACGTGGGCAAGAAACGGAAGTTCCTGACTGTTGTGCTGGATCTGGAGACCGGGGCCGTGGTCTTCGTCGGAGAGGGCAAGGGTGCTGATGCCCTGGAACCCTTCTGGAAACGACTCAAGAGTGCCAGAAAAAGGATAGAAGCGGTGGCGATCGACATGTCGAGAGCATACATCCAAGCGGTTACGACCAACCTTCCCCGAGCCGTGCTGGTTTTCGATCACTTTCATGTCGTCAAACTCTTCAACGAAAAACTCACGGACTTGCGCCGGGAGTTGTACCGGGAAATCACCGATCTGCTGCACAAAGAGGTGTTGAAAGGCATCCGGTGGCTTCTTCTGAAGAACCCGGAGAACCTCGATGACAAGCGAAATGAGCGCCAACGCCTGGAGGAAGCCCTCCGTCTGAATCAGCCGCTCGCATGCGCCTACTACCTCAAGGAGGACCTTCGGCAGATCTGGAACCAACCCGACAAGGCTACCGCCGAGGCCGTGCTGGAGGACTGGATTCGTCGAGCAGACACCTCGGGTGTCGGAATGCTCAAGAAGTTTGCCAAAACCTTGGCCTCATACCGACCCGGGATTCTGGCCTACTACGATCACCGGATCTCCACTGGCCCCCTGGAAGCTACGAACAACAAGATCAAGACTCTCCAGCGACAGGCCTATGGCTTTCGGGACCCAGTATTCTTTACACTCAAGATTTACGCCATACATCTGACCACGTACACACTTGTCGGATGAGCCCAAAAAGAGGCTTATTGGTTAGACGACTGGCGTAGGCGGCGACCCTTAGCTAGGGGTTGGAAAAACCACCAGACTTGATTGGACAGCCGCCTACCCCGCAGATCCGGCCAGCCGGACTCTTTGCCGCCCATGCTGTGAGCCACCAAAGGGTTGGTTAAAAACCATCAGATTTGTTTCACTCTTTTGGACACAGCATGGAACCGAAGATTTTCTGGTCCGCAATAAGCGGAAGGGGCTGGACCTCTAAGGTCTGTGCCTTGATCCTGATGGGTGACTGGTGCGGTGAGGAAAACTACCGACACCACCCGAGAGAAATACCGGCAAAGGCGAAGAGCACACGCTGACGGAGGATGTGCACAATCCAGCCGTACCCTCAGCAAGGAAACACCCCATTTCCTTGCCACGGAGAAGTTTTTTCCTTGACAGAGGGCCTTTTAATGGGTGACCCCTTTCCAAGAGGAGACTTGACCCGTTTCTTGACCCCTTTCCTGACCCCTTTCCCTGCCCCCTTTCGGTCCCGTTCAATTCCAATTTCACTGTACCCGGGTGTGGGCTAGCATGCTAACCAATCAGATCCATGGCCAGCACGTACCCCCAAGATTCAGATATGTCTGTGGGAATATTAGTTCATTATGGTTGTTGTGTCGGGGCTTCTCTCTTGGGAAAGGTTGCCACGAATGTGGTCCCCTGGCCGGGTCTGGATCGGAAGGTTATGTTGCCTCCGTGTTCGCGCATGATTTTTTGGGTCACCATCAGCCCCAAGCCAGTGCCTTGATCGCCCTTGGAAGAAAAGAAATCCTCGAAGACGTGGTTCTTCAGATCTTTGTCAATGCCCACCCCGTTGTCCGCGACTTCGATGACTGTCGATTCATCCGAGCCCTTATGGCTTCTTATTTCCACCAAATGCGAATCTTTCCAGATGTCCAATTTACAGGCATCCAATGCGTTGGAAACAAGGTTTGACAGCACGGTGTGCATACCCGAGGGATCGATCACGGCTTCGTACAATGATTCGTCAAGGTCCAACTTCAGCTCAATATGGTATCTTCCAGCGGTTTCTTCGAACAGGTCATGAACCTCGCTGGCAATGTCATTTGGTCTGACAATCTGAAAGTTGGGGACCCGATCTTTCGAGCAGTAAAGTATGTCTCTGACTATGTGAGAGATCTTGTCGAAGTTGAGGAGCACCATCTCCCATCCTTCTTGGATTTCATTCTGGTTCTTGGCTTCAATTCCTTTGTTGACTACGTATATTCCTCCTTCAAGCCCCATCATGATGTTCTTGATGCTATGAGCCATACCCGCGACAGTTTCGCCCAAGAGGATCAGTTGCTTTTGAATCTCCTTGATCGGAGTAATGTCCACACTGGTCGCCACGACTGACTCTATTTTCCCATTGCTATCGAGAACGGGAGAAGACTGCTCTAGCACAGTGATTCTAGCGCCGGCACGAGTAATCGCCGTCATCTCCTTGCCGTGAATCTGACCATCCTGGAGGGTTTTCAGTGCAGGGCAATCCGAGCATCGAGATTTATCAATTCCGTAGACGTTCCAGCATTTTCTTGCTTTTGCCGCCCGAAAGTCTCGGACGGTTCGCCGATTTGTCCACAAGACATTTCGGTTTGAATCAAGTAACAGTGCATAGCAGGGCAGATCGTCCAGTAACTTTTCGCGTTGCTCGTTGGTCAGAGTTCGCATGATGATGTGCCGTCTACATCTAGATCGAGCAGTTAGCTAAACCTGTAATTCTTCGCCTCTGAAAACCTTGCAAGAGCCGACCAACACCCGGAACGATTTCCGGGGAGAGGCATCAAGCCCGGAACCTACCCTATAGCTCCTTTGATAGCAACCAACAATGCGTCCCTGTCGATCGGTTTTTCAAAGACTGCGATAGGTTTTGAAACCGCAAGGTGGCGGCCTGGGAGCCCGCTGATCACGATGACCGGGACATTCTTAAAATCTTTGGCCTTTGTCATGTTCCTGTAAAATCGTGTCCCGGTCTCATTGGGCATTTGAAGGTCGAGCGTAACCAGATCAGGTTTTTCTTTCTTCAATACTTCATAGGCCTCTTCACCGTCTCCCGCGGAACAGGTCTCGTAACCACAGTCCCCCAGGAAGGAGGTAAGATATTTCACGATATGAGGTTCATCATCTACGACCAAAATTTTCTTTGGCATAGTCGCCTCCTTTTTCGCCAATTTCAGTGGTGCTCCGCCTCGAAACCCGGCTGTTCATGCAGAATAGGCATCCTGTTTACGATGAAGCGAAATGTCATAAGACCGATTGCTATAATGGTAACGGTTACAGTGACTTCCATCCAACTCGGGACGTACCGGTACTTCCACGGCAGTTGCCAGTTGAAGGCCACAATAGCTAGGTCGACGCGATTGAGCAGTACGCCGACGGCTGCCGCAATCGCCGCTCCTCTCACCATAGTGGCGCTACGATTCTGAACAGCGTAAATCATCACAAGGGCCGGTATACCGACAAATCCGAGGACTTCTACCAGATACCAGTACCCGTACGGGGTCATTAAGTAACTCCATTTGTTGCCGTGCGCCAGATCAAGCACCTTGAGGAAGAAATATGCAAAAATTATTATGGCAGCGGCCTTGCCAAGACCGAGAGTCAACTCGTCAAAATGGGCGGGATCTTCGCCGTGGATCTGGTCGGCAAATACCCGATGAGATATCATGCTCTCTATGACCACCATGGTAATGCCACCATAAATCGCTGAGACAAAGAAAAGCAATGAAATATATTCGGAATACCAGAGCGGATGCACCTTGCTGGGCATGAGAAGGAATAGAGATCCCAATGCAGCTTGATGGCCCGTCGTGAGCAACACACCGAAAATTGTAAGGCCAAGCGTCCCCTTGACCCACCATTTGCGAAGCTTCCTCCAGTTGAGCCACTCGAATATGGCAGGACACCACTCGAAGAATTGGCAATGTAGGTACAGGGCAACAGATAATGCGACCAGGAAGAGAATCGAGTTGGGGCCTGGAGACACGAAAAAGGGAAAGTAGATCCGATAGTAACGGCCAAGATCGAACAAGAGCCCCACAAGAGCAAAAAAATAACCGAGTGTCCCCCCCACGAGAGCCGGGCGCACCATGGATTCGTACTCTTTCATGCCCATGATGTGTACGGCCGTGGCTATACCGAAGCCCCCTGACGCCACGGCAATTCCGGCCATCATGTCAAAGCCAATCCATAAGCCCCAGGGGTTGTAGTCGGACAGGTTGGTCGACGGCCCCAAACCGAAGAAGATCCTGTACAGCATCACCGGGATGCCGATGCAGAGGATGAAGGCCATAACTGCATTGAAAGGAGTGAGATTACTCTTAAAGTAATCTTGCCAGGTCATCCCCAAAAGGAGCTTTTCTTGAACCCATGAAGGGTTCAGTGCATCAGCTTGTGCGTCCATTATTTGCCCTCCTTTTTCTTGAGAGCTTCGTCTATCTCTTTTTTCCCGAGTTGATCCCGACGCTTCGCAAAGCTGTATAGGCCCACCGCCAGAGCCGGGAAGACAATGTACATCGGAGAGGCAACAGACAAGAAAGCTTTAGCCAGTGTTGGTGCGGGTTCGGTTCCCAGATCGGTCCTGAAGCCGATCTTGTCGAATGGCACGGCCGAAAGGTACATCCAACATGTGCCTCCCACTTCATTTTGACCGTAGATGTGATCCACGTATTTGCCGGAGCCGTCCCGTATCTTCTTTTGGGCCAGCTCAATCAAGTCCTCACGTTTACCGAACGTCATGGTTCCCAAAGGACACGTGGCTACACAAGCGGGCACCCCGCCCTCCTTAACAGTCCTGTCAAAGCAGAAGGTGCACTTGGTAACCTTTGGGGTCCACGGGTTGTCGTATTGATAAGCTGGAATATAAAAGGGACACGCCGCGATACAGTACCGGCATCCCACGCATACGCTAGCGTTGTACAGTACCGCACCCTGGGGCTTTTTCGTAAAAGCTTGAACAAAACACGAGGACGCACAGGCAGGCTCATTACAATGCATGCACTGCTTCTTCACGTATATCGGTTTTGACGAATCAAGGGGATTTTCGAAACGGTTCACAACCGTATAGGTGTCTGCGTTGGTTCTTCGAAGGTTGTTGAACACAGACCTGTCTTTTTCGTAATCTTTCAGAGACTTCTGGTTCGGTAACTTGTTCGCCTCCTTGCACGCCCACTCGCACCTGCGACAGCCTATGCACAGGGTCGTGTCTACCAGTACCCCAAATTGATCGGGATAGCCTGACAAAGTCGGAACCGATGCATTTGCCTGCTCGAGGAGGCCGAAGGCGAGCGCTGCTGCACCGCCACCGAGAACACTTTTCAAGAAGGCCCTTCTTTTCTCGTCCATGAGTGTACCTCTCTGCTGACCCCTTTAACTCGAATATCTTCGCACGAGCTGCGGCCCAATCATCTCGTGCCGTGGAAGGTCATCCTCACTTCTTCTCCTTGTAGGTCAAAAACCTCCAAAAGGAGATAAACAGAAGAAGGTAAACGAGGATGGCCCAGTATTCGTTACCTTTCGTCAGCGTCAAGAATTCGAGGATGGAATGCGGCATCTTGATCTCCTTTGCTCTCCGGAAAATCAGTTCCCTTGGCTCACTCCGGAATGCCGTGAAGAGGAATTTTTACCCCAACGGTTTTTGCAGCCTTTTTTTCAGGATGACACTTGTCGCAGTCAAGAGCTGTGGGCTTTTGATCCAAAACTCTGTGGCATCCCGTACACTGCTGATGGAACGCGGCCATTGTTCCCGGTCTTCCCGGGTCTTTGGGGTCAAACGGTCGCGTGTGGCACGTGCCACATTCAGGAAACTTGTTTGCCGCAGCCTGTTGGCCGCCGTGATGGCAGCCGTAGCAAAGGGTCTGGTCCTGCGCGGCATGGAAAAACCGCGCGAGCGAATTCTGGTTTGAAATGAGCGTCAATTTCTTTATGATCTTTTGATGCGGCATCTCAGCGGGCTTAAACTCGTTTTCCAGACCTTTTATGACAACCTTTTCCGGGACTTTTTCCTTATCAAATTCGACAGGAAGGGGAGCCACTTCTATCGGCTTGCCTTCAGAAGGTCCGCGGTGGCAGACCGTGCAGGAACCATGGGAGGACATTTGTGAAACCATCTGTCGTCGATGGCAACTTGCGCACTTTGCGTCCTCTGTAGCGACGTTGTGGCATCCCAAGCAGGATTGTTGGGCTGAAATCTCATGGAAGGCTCGTTCGAAGGAAACTCCTCCTCCTTTTTTAAGATCTCCGCCTACGGTGTGACAATTTTCGCATTTTTCCAGTGAGTGATGATGGCAACTGCTACAAAACTGCCCCGTCGCCTCATGCACTTTGTGGTCGAATGGAACAAGCTTCATCCTAATCAATTTCGGATCCTTGTTGGGATCTTTAAGGAGCGAAATATCTATCATGTCCTTCTGCCCTCGGACGAGCCGCGGAAGTTTCTTTATTTCATCAGGTTTTAGGATCTTGTGTTCGCCGTGGCATCCCTGGCATTCAAACGGTCCGAATCGTTTCTTATCCTGTTCCGTCAGTTGAGTCCTTCCTTGCTCGGCAGCTTCTTTTTTCACCTTTTCTTGCAGCTTCATGTGGCAGCCGATGCATGCAGCGTGAGCCACTTTCTTCATCTCGCGGGCATTTTTCTCGTCCGTGGTTTTGTGACAAGCCTGACAAGAGTTTTCGCTGTCCTTCTTGAATATGAGCGTCTTTTGCTTTGCGTCGTAGATATGGTGGCAGGTTTCGCAGTTCTTGCCGTCCGTCTTTCCGATGATCTCCACCTTTTGGGCCACGTTCAATTTATCGGCCGGAACGAACTTTTCGGCTGCCTGCAAATGCTCGGCGTGGCGACCGTAATTGAATATGGGATTCCACGCCCAAGTAACCGCTTTTGCTTCAGGTTTTCTCGCGTGGCACCTGCCGCACTGACCTATGTCAGGGCCCGCCTTTTTTCCTTCGGATGCCCTCTTCCTGTGGCAGCTCACGCATTCGTTGTGATATGCGTACATGATCGACGTCTTGTCGGTCTCGTCAAACGAAGCCTTTGGAAACTTGAACACTGCCACTTCAGGATTGTGCAACTGTTTGTCCGTTGCCTTGAGCACGTGACACAGGCCGCAGTCTTGTTTTTTGCCCACTTTCAGCGCCTTGGTATGCTGGTCATGGTTGAACGCGACGGGCGGTCGTTCCAGCGTCGCAGCTCTGCCTTTGTGCTCTATAAGAATGGGAAGTGGGGCAACCCTGAAAGGAGCTTGGGTTTCCGATTTTTCACAGTAGACGGGCCCCATCTCCCCAAAGAAAGCAAGAGAAACCGCGGTTGCACAGATTATTGAGAGTAACTTCGTCACCGTTCCCATGATCTACCCCTATTCGGCAGAGACGCTTCAGATTCAAGCTGCCTATTCGGCTTTCAGCTCATCGGGAATTTCCATAACTTCCATCAGGATCTCGCTAAAGAACTTCACGTGCTGACCAAGCTTGTATGCGCCAATGATGTCCTCGATCCCGCTGTGACAGTTGTGGCAGGGGGTGATGACTATGTGCGCCCCTGTCGCGGCCAACTGTTCGGCCTTTATTCGATTGCCCTTCATGCGCGAACCTTTCCAGGGTGGGCCGCAGTTGATTACGCCCCCTCCTGCTCCGCAACAATAGTTGTGCTCGAATTCCGGGTCCGGAGGTCTGAAGTCCGCGCAAGTGGCCGCAATAATCTCCCTGAGTTTCTGGCCGAGCCCCCTGCCCCTGACGATATTACAAGGTTCCTGAACGGTCACCGAATCTTCGAACTTCTTCGCGATCTTGATCTTTCCAGTAGTGATGAGTTCATGGTAGAAATCCACCGCGTGAATGACCGGTAGAGGCGGATCTTTCCATCCCAGCCATTTCGGACCGTCGTATACCGCACCGCGGAAAGCATGGCCGCATTCGCCCATGACAATCCTTCTCGCCTTAAGTTGCAGAGCGGCTTCGTGATGCGCTCGTTCTACTCTACCCATTGTCTCGAAATCACCAGAAAACATCGCCATGTTGCTGTTGTCCCATCCGTCAAAGGACGGCATGGTCCAGTCTATCTTGGCTACTGCCATGATCTGGGCAATGTTCCCGATCAATTGAGCGAGAATCTTGGGTTCAGGAGCGATGACTGAGTAAAAGACGTCTGCTCCTTCTTTGTCGATGGGTATGCGAGCCGTAGTTATCTCCGACCTAGCATCCTCTTCCTGCCATTGAAGGGTGTCGATCCATTCGTCCTGTTTCACCCACATCTGGTTCAATGTCACGGAGTGGCTGTTGACGGTATCCTGCATGAACTGGGGAACCATGCCGCAGTTACTGCAAATCCGCCTGACCACGAAGATCAGGTACGCTATATCGATGCCGAAAGGACAATACATGCTGCACTTTCGGCACCCGTTACATTCCGTTTGAGCAATGCGAGAACATTCCTTCAGGAAAGAAGCGTCCACATTACCTTTTCGGTTCAGGATCTCCCATAGCGTCTGCTTGATTTTACCTACGGGTGAAAACCTGGGATCGCGATCGTTGGAGAGGAACCAGTGGCAAGCGTCCGAACACAGTCCGCAATGAACGCACGTGTTGAGGTATATTCGGAACCTGGCTGCGGTTTCCTTGTCGATGACGCCGTCTATCTCCGCTTTTATGCGGTCCCTGGTAAGAAGATCCGCGGCCCGATCCAGTCCGGGATCGGTTGCAATGGAAAGCGCGGGTAGACTCATGAGCAGCCTCCATGAGGTGCTTTGGTGGAGGGCCGATTCGCGATCAAGCCACTCCAATTGCAGATGGTTTACTCATGCCATCAGAACAATTCTGACAGCGTGATCTCGGCCGGACGGTTGATTTTGCCCTCACCAGTCTTTTGCGTGCCGAACAGCTCCGAATTCGGACCCCATGTACGCCCTGGTGAAAGGGAAAAAGAGCATGTGGCTCAATCTCGTAAACGGTATGGCCATCAGCATAACCGCACCGGCGATTATATGGATAACAAGCATTGTTTCGTAATCGAACCACTGCTGATTCGCCATGAATCCGGTAACAAAGGGAGCCACTGCGATTGCCAGCAGAATATAGTCGGAAGGGAAAGTGACAAACCGTACTTCCGGCATCATCAGGCGACGTACCAGAAAGAAAGATCGCAGCGAGAATAATCAAAATCGTCATAGAAGTAGCTGTGCTTCCCGGGAGGGTGGCCCATCTGGGACCCCATGAAAACGCGAACATCACAATATGAGCGGTGAGAAATATGGGAAGCAGAAGCAGGCAGATATGAAATATGAAGGTCATGATCGTGACCTCGTACCTGCTCCTCATGTTCTTGGAGCCAAAGGGAATGACCCAATGAAAGAGAGATCTGAGACCGTACTTCAAACTCATGTACGGGTAGATTACCTTGTCTTTCTTGGCGAGGCTCAAAAGCCTCACGAACTGGTACACCATTCCCGCCGCGAACACGATAAATGCGATCCACACTAACGGGCCGCTTGCAAAGCCGTACATGAGGACCTCCGACTACCGCAGTATTTCTGCCAAAGGAACAATCCTTCGGTAAAAGCTGCCACCCTCGGTGGCTCTGATCATGAGCTTCGATCCGTCCGAGCTGAAGCAGGGCTGCCACAAATCTCGGTGCCCATGAACGGTTATTTTGCCGTTCAGCACCACCATCGATTCGCTGCCTCTTGAAGCTTTTGCTGCAACGTTCGCTCCATCGGGACTGAACACAGGATCCCAGATCATGTCGAATGTTTCCTCCCAAGGCACCCCATCCACCGCAATCGTCCACTTGCCCCTGTCCTTGACCACTACTGCGATTCTCTTCTCATCGGGACTAAATATCGGCGCAAGGACCACATCGCTGAATGTGCTTTTCCACGGATCTCCGTCCACAGCTACGGTCCAGCGCCCGAGGGTCGGGCAAACCACAGCTGCCAACCTCCCACCATTCGGGCCAAATCTTTGGTTCCAGACCTGGTTGAAAGATTTTGGCCAGAGAGGTTTTGCATTAGACATTAACTTCCAGCCCTGCGGGGTCAGGCAAGGGGCAATCACATCCTGGTTGCCTGGGACGAAAATCGGCTGCCAAACAGCTTTGAAATCTTCCGACCAAGGGATTCCGTTGACAGCGATGGTCTGGCGGCCTGATTGGAGTCTCACCTCCGCGGCCACATAAGATCCGTCATCGCTGAACGAGCATCCCCAGACGTTCATAAAACTGGAGTTCCAAGCCTCGCCGTTAACTGCCAAACTCCACAGTCCTTTCTTGAACTCCCAAACGTCCCCTTCCGACAATGGAGCCATTTGCACATTGGCCGCGGTATTTGCGCCGTCCAGGCTGATCTCGCAGCTCCTGGCTTGGATGAATTTATTTTCCCAGGGCTCGCCATTGAGGACCACTCCGTATCCGTCTGATGTTCTAATGTTGGCGGCGACGCTTTTGCCGTCCGCACTGAATTTGAGATTCCAAACATAATCAAAAGTCTCCTCCCATGCCTCGTCCTCAACAATCACCGTCCATTCGTCATTATTCATCCCTATACATATCAGGCGGTCGTCCGGGCCGAATCTGAGGGACCATGCCTTTTCAAAAGTGTTGGTCCAGGTCTCTCCATTTACGCATGGAACGAAGGTGTCGTCCTCCGTTTTCACTATTGCAGCAATTCTTTCGCCGTTCGCGCTGGCAACCAACTCCTGCACTTCAGCGAACTCTCGCTTCCATTGATCAAGGTTTGCGACTTGCTTAGAGGAGGTCTCCCAATCACACTCTCTACTCGGTTCCCACAGCTTGACTGATTCCATTCGTTCCTCCAATGCACAAGCTAGCCTTCGATCTGTTGCCGGCCTTTTATCGAATCCGAAACTGAACTCGTTTCGTCCTCAAATCTTGGAATTGCCCGGTTCCTTCATTAACTCAGCGTCTCTTTGCCGCGGACTAAGCCGCGGTATTAGCTGACAAAGAAGCGGTCATCCGTTCTCGAGGGACAGTGGCTCTGCCCGGCGGCAATTTGATGGTGAAGGTGGTTCCAATGCCGACCGTGCTTTCAAAGAAAATTTGTCCCTCATGTTCCATAACTATCTTGCTCGTAACCAGAAGCCCGAGACCGGTGCCACGACTACCCTTTGTTGAAAAAAAACCGGAAAATACCTTGTGTTTTGTTTCTTCATCCATGCCGGTGCCATTATCCGATATTTCAAAGATGAGATTCCCTTCCGGGTCTTGTTTCGTACGGACGCAGATGCGGTGCTCCTTTTTCAACTGGTCGATTTCACACGCGTCTATAGCATTGGCAAGGAGATTGGACAAACAGGTGTGAATACCTCGTTGATCCAGGAATACCACAAACATTTTCCCAGCCTGGGGATCGAATTGCCTCTCGATAATTATTCTTTTTTGCTGGGCCCTTATGTCGAACAGAGCACATACCTCTTCAGCCAACACATTCGGATCGGTTTCCTCGTACTCGGGCGGTCTTTCTTTTGAATAGCTCAACAAGTCTTTCACCAGCTCAGAGACACGGGCGATGTTCTTTTGAACCACCTTCCAACCACGCCCCAGCAGCGTCTGATCGTTGTCCTCGATAGCTGTCTGAACCACGAAGACCCCACCCTCAAGTCCCTGAAGAATATTCTTGATGCCGTGCGCCAAACCGGCCACTGTCTGACCTACGACTGCAAGACGGTCTGACGCCTGCTTCTCGCGCTCCAGCCTCTTGAACGTCCTGAGATCCTGGTAAAACCCGACGCTTCCGATGATTTTGTCGGTCTCGAACAGGATGATTCCGGAAAAGCGAACGGGAATTTGTTCTCCGGTTGCGGAACAAACCAGCCTTTCCTGAGCAACAACTCTCTTTTCAGCAATCGGTTTGCCGGTATGGGCCGCCAGGATTAATTCGACAAACGGCTTGGGGAAATATTTGGCCAGCTCAGCGGTCCCGATGACTTCCGCGGCCTGGTATCCAAAGAGATTTTCTGCAGCTCGGTTGAATATCGCCACGTGCCCGTTTTCATCCGTCGCTACGATGCCGTGGATCGAATTTTCGATGAGGTTTGTCTGGAAATCTTTTGAGACCCGCAGTTCCTTCGCCAATCTCACACGATCTCTAATGTCTACGGCAACGATCATCGCGTAAAGCACACGACCCTTTTCGTCCATGACAGGGGTCGTGTAGCTTACGTAGTCCACTTCCTCACCAGACGAGGTCAAACCGCAATGCTCTTTGCGGGATATTGCCCCACTCCTCAAAGTTTCTTCTGCATGGCAACCGACACATTTTGTTTGGGTCTTCTTAAAAACCTCATAGCAGTGCAAGCCGACGCCACCCTTGAACATGTCCGTCATGAGTGTGTTTTGTTGAACTATCTCGAGATTTTGGTTGATTACGCAAATGAAGCAGGGGACTTGCTCGAAAAGGTTCTTGAACTCCCATCGGCTGCGGATCAGTTCCTGCGTCCGCCTTCTTATCTGGTCGCGCATTATGTTGAAACCCAGAGCGCATTGGCCGATTTCATCTTTGGAATCAACTGGGACTTTGCACGTAAAATCTCCGGCGGCGATTTTCTTAATAGCCCCCCGGAGGCGGTTGACCGGCTTATGGACCCGAAAGATCAGATAAACGGCGATAGTAATAAAAACGGCGGCACATGTGCTGAAGCCCAGCACTATGATCTTGGTCACAAGAGTCCTGGAGTGGGCATCGAACCCCCTCAACGACATGCCGACGTCCAACACTCCCAAGACTTTATGTTCCGCCGGGTGAGCGTGACATTTGGCCTTGTAGCACCCAGGTTCGTTATAGATCGGAGTGATCATTCCCAGTACTCTGTGGCCTTGGCGGTAATGGACACGCGCTCGCTTGCCCGTGATTACTTCGTTGAACGGTTTATCCTCTGAATGGCAGGCAAAACATGCCTCAGCCTTCTTGTCCACACGAGCCCCTACCTCGGAAGGCTGAGTGGAAAATCTGGTTATCCCTTCGTGATTGTAGATCCGGATATCGGAAATTCCTTGCTGCGTGCTCAGATCGGCAACAATCGTCCTTGTGGCGTTCGGATCATTGCTCAGCATGCTGCGCCTTGTTGCTCTTATAACCACTGCGCTGAACCTGTCCGCCTCACGAATCATCCGGTTGAAATAGAAATCCTGCTGTAGATCGAGCAAGAGATAGATGAAGACGATATACGACGTGAGCAAGATCAAGCCAACACTCAAGCCGATTTTGAACCCCAGACTCCGGAAAAGGACGGTCCATTTTTCCACGATGCGACCCAACTGGACCTCAACTTTCCGTTCCTAAAAGAGATTGCCGTAGCGTAAGGCAACACCCCTGGGTCAACTCTCGAGCACTTCCTTCACGGCTTTGAGGAACTCTTCCTTGTTAACAGGTTTCTCGATATAGCCTTCCGGTGCAGGAATCGATCTTTCATGAATAAACTTCTTGAAATCCATGTACCCGATGGCCGGAGTTGAAAAGCCTGTCACCATGATCACAGGCACCTTTTTCAGCTCCTCGTCCTTCCTCATTTCGTGGTACATCTTGATGCCTGTCTTCTCCGGCATCAGGAGATCCAGGCAGACCAGGTCGGGCTTTTCTTCATTGACTTTAGTCAGCCCCTCTTGGCCGTTACATGCCTCGCATACCTCATAACCGTTCTTCCGGAGTAGCGTGCCTAGGAAGAGGAGGACATCCGGCTCATCATCAATAATCAAGATTTTCTTTGGCATGACCCGCGCTCCTTTCGTTTCTGAGACCGGGGATCCGCACGCCGGGTGTCGGAGTCTGATTCCGTTTTCGGTCCGGCGCCATTGGCCGAGTGACTTTCTGACCCTGACTAAAGCAAGAGGCATGCCAAAGCGCCGCCGAGCAAATTAATCCACCTCCCATCAAATGATGTACCGCTCTGATTCAGGGTTTCCTTAGATGGAAAGCTAGGAAAGAAGCAAAATTGAAACACCGGGAAGAATCGAGACGGAGGCGGGGGAGTGTGCGGCCGACTCAAGTATGAAACGGCAACCGACTGCTGGACGTTCAAGCAACATGAATTACACGCTTTTATCGAATGTTCCAGCCATGAAACACTGTTTCACAACTGAAACTATCGACTTATCCCATATTTCTCCATCTTTCGCCAAAGAGTGGAGCGGCCCATTCGAAGCCGTTTCGCCGCGACTGTCTTGTTCCAACCCGCGGCCTCGAGCTCTTTGACGATTAACTCCCGCTCAACATGATCCAAAGCCTTTTCTCTCTCATGAGCGTTATGTGTAGGAGGAGGTTGGGGCGAGTCAAGCAAGCTTTGAGGAAGGTCTTGAGGGTAGATCAGCGCGCCTCTGGCATGGACAAAAGCGTGTTCCAGGGCGTTTGCCAGTTCCCGGATATTCCCCGGCCAATAGTATCTTTCCAGGATGTCGAGTACTCTATCTGTTATCCCTTGAATGCTTCTGCCCATCTGTTTGTTGAATTTTTCAATGAAATGGCTGACCAGAACAGGAATGTCTTCAATTCTCTCTCTCAGCGGAGGCAAATGCACGGGGAATACGTTAAGGCGGTAGTACAGATCGTCACGGAAGGAGCGGTCGAGGATCTTCTTGTACAAGTCTCGATTTGTGGCGGTTATGATTCTTGCATCTATTTTTATGGTTCTGTTGTCGCCGACTCTTTGAAATTCTCGTTCCTCAAGGACTCTGAGAAGCTTCACTTGCAGGGCTTGGCTAATCTCTCCTATTTCGTCAAGGAACAGGCTTCCGCCGTTGGCCAATTCCAGTTTTCCGACGTGATCTCGAACTGCTCCGGTGAAAGCCCCTCTCACATGACCGAAAAGCTCGGATTCAAGGACTCCTTCTGAAAGCGCGGAACAGTTAAGAGCCACGAAAGACCTGTCCTTGCGAGGCCCGTAAAAGTGAAGGGCCCTTGCAATCAATTCCTTACCCGTTCCTGATTCACCTTGAATCAGGACAGTAGTGTCGGTTTTTATGAGGTCTGCCATAAGCTCGAAGACCTTCCTAATTGCCCGGCTCCTGCCGACAATTGTGCTGTACCCGTACTGCTGTTGCAGCTCCTCCTCCATCCAGCGGCTCCGAGACACGTCTCGAAAAGTCTCCAACCCTCCGATGATAGCTCCGTCCGCGTCGTATAAAGGGGTGGCATTAACGAGCAGGTGTACAATCTGGTTGTTCTTGTTGCGAATTGCCACGGACACATCATGGTAAGGATGGCCGCAAGAGAGCGCCTTATCCACCGGGCAATTCTCGCGACACAGAGATGTCCGAAATATCTTCGTACACTCCTTTCCAAGGACTTCTTCTTTGTGAAATCCTGTTATTCTCTCCGCTGCGAGATTCCAGGAGAATATCTTCCAGTCCCGATCCAGGGCCATGACCCCTTCGGAGATGCTATTCAGAATAGCCTGAAGAACCTGATTGTATTCCATTTTCGTTCCCTAGGGTTCTGTTGACCGGGGCATCCGGACGCTACGGACCGAGGCAGTCCAGTCATGAAGGACAGCAACATGAACAAGCAGGAAGATTGTAATTACAGACAGTTTCCTACAACTCGACTGTAACGTTGCCGAAGCACTGATTCTGCCTTCCCGACGCTTCGGGAGATAGTGTATAAAATCTGTCGGCTCAAAACGCCATCTGTCTGGCAATTTGCAATAATTATACCTTATCGTATTTGCCGTCGCACCGCAAATGGGTACATTGAGGTACAGGTCTGATGCAGTGAGAGCCGTTGCCCTAAGATGCCTGGTTGGCCGTCCGATGCTTAGAATGCGAAGAGTCAAAGTAATGTGCGTTTTGCGGTCATTCCCGCTTACAGGGGAATCGAGTAGTCCGGCCCGTGGCCGCCGTATTCCGTCGGGCACAGCCCGACCTACCCGCGGGGATCGGAGTCCAGGGTGCCCCCCCTGAACGCGGGGCAAATCGGACAAGACTTTCACTGGCAACTATTACAGAAGGCTAGCGCAGTTGTAAGGGCTAACGGTGCCTGCCCTCCGTTACTCAAACGGTACGGGGACTTTCGCCCGAGAGGTCTTTGCTATGAGAAAAATAATGAGCCTGGCAATCGTCATTCTGCTTGCGACCGTGTCGGCGTCAAACGCGGCAGAAAAAAGAATAATGCACATTTCGAAAGATGGAAAGACTGTAACTCTTGAAGATGGGTCGGTTTACCAAATCGACCCATCCAACTTCGCAAAGACTTTTAAATGGCTTACAGGTGACACAGTGCGATTTAGAGAGAACAAAGGCGATGAATGGGATCTGACGCATGTAACAGACCCGCTCTCGGGCCGCAGTGCTGCGCGCGCAACACGTATACGATAAGCCTTTCCTTCAGGAAGCTCAGTCAGTGTCTCTGTGGCGGGAGTCCTTCGGCGCCTCGGCCACTGCGCGGTCCCGGCTTGACGCCGTCACGGCAGTTTCGAGGGGCTGCCCGTTGCTGAGGACTTCTTTGCCCTCGACTACCACTACATCGCCTAGCTTGAGGCCAGCTAATACTTGTGCGAACTTCTTATCTGTTGCGCCTATTTTTATTCGGGCTATCTGGGCTTGTGACTGTTTGCCCACCCGTACAACAGCGTTTTTATCGTTATTGCGAACCTGATCCAATAGTGCATCAATCGGTATCCTGACGACGTCCGGAATGCGTTTGATAAGTATCCGTCCGCGGGCATACATCCCCTCCAGAAGCTGCATGTCCCGATTATCAATATAAATGCGAACTTCAAAGAGCCGATTCTGGTTCATGACAGGCTGAATGTACCCAACCTTCCCTTTGAAAGTTTTTCCGGATATAGAGTCTACCGCCACTTCCGCCGCTACACCGGTTCCTTCCCGAATAACTCGTTCGATGTCCAACTTCCCAACGTCTTGGTCGCTAAGAAAGGTCTGTAGATATGCGGTGGTGTAGTCGCTGATCTGGAACAGTTTTCCTCCTGTCGACACCCAATCCCCTTTTTCGACGTAACGGCTCGAAAGTACCCCATCAATGGGGGCAATTTCAACAGTGTGTTTCAGATCCTCTTGAGCCTTTGCCAGTGCGCCTTTGTCAGCCTCCACTTGGCCTTTGGCGTTCTGGTAGGCCGACACTTTTTGGTCGTAAGTGGTCCGGCTTATGGCTCCGGTCTTGATCAGAGGAATATTCTTCTCCCAATCAGTCTTGTTGTAGGCAAGTGTGGCTTCGTCCTTCTGCAAGTTGCCACGTGCTTGGTCGACCGCTGCTCGAATCATGGAATCATCGAAGGTAAGCAGGGTTTGCCCTCTTTTCACCAACTGGCCGTCACGTACATCAATGGACATCACCTGGGCTGAAACCTCTGCGGAGACGGTGGTATTTGCGATGAAATGAAGGTTGCCCGTTACTTCAAGGTTCTGCCGCAAGTCGCCTTTTTCAACGTTGACAACACCCACTTTTATTTTCGGAGGGGGCAGCCCTTTGTCCTGTCTCGTCCCACAGCCGGCCAACAACAGCAGAATCAACAACGAGAATGTGAGAAGTCGTGCGGTCATGGAAGCTCCGTCCCTTCAGTTAGTTCCTGAAGATAAGTATCGTTTGGGCCCGGGCTCTGCGCGCTGCCGGGCACTCACAACGACACACGGCATCCGTAGTCTTACCTGGATTGCATCTGTGATCAGCCGCTCTTGTCAACTGTTTCTCCGATTAGGTCGTCAATCGTGACGGGCTTGACCTTCCAGAAACGTGCCTTCAAGTCCTCAAGGATCGTATAAACAACTGGGATAAACACTAAGGTGAAAAGTGTCGCCACAGAAAGACCTCCCACGACCGCCATTGCAAGCCCGTTGTAGATCTCGGCGCCGGCGCCATGCTTGAGAGCTAGGGGAAGCATTCCTAAGACCATTGCGATAGCTGTCATGAAGATCGGCCGCATCCTACGTTTGCTGGCAAGAATCAGAGCCTCCTCTCGATCGATGCCTTGCTCTATGAGTTGAACAGTGTACGTGATCAATATGATGGCATTCTTTACAACGAGTCCCACCATCATGATGTATCCCAGCATGGTAAACGAGTCGAAGTGGACTCCCGTGAGGTTCACCAAAACGTTTGCCCCGATTATGGAAAGCGGAACGCTAAGGATGATCGCGAGGGGCCGCATGAACGACTGGAACTGCATGACCAGCAGAAGGTACACCACGACCACGGAGAGCGGGAAGACAAAACTTATCGCCTGCATGAGAGTTCGAAGTTCATTGACCGCTCCGAATGGGACAACGTCATACCCGATAGGCAAAGGAACGCTTGACTTTATTTTGGACATAGCCTCCTGAAACACTTCGGACAGCGGCTTCCCCTGCACGGTGAACTGAATATCCGCTGCTCGTTTCGAGTTATAGTGACCAATCTCGAGCGGCCCGAAAGCGGTTTTCACGGATGCCACGCTTGTCAAGGGGATCTGAATGTTGGCATTAAGCGGTGAAGTCAGGACAATGCGGTCCACGTCACCGACCGTCTTCACGTCGCTTTCCTTGCCCATAACCATGACGTAGAAATATCGACCTCCTACATCATACTGGGTTGTGGTCTGTTGCCCCCCTCCTGCTGCTTCCACAGCATCGGCAATGTCCTTGGACTGAAAGCCCAAATTGGCAGCCCGTTCCTGATCGACGCGGACTTGGACCTCCGGTTTGCGCAGAGCAAGGTCCGTGTGACGGAAGATAACTCCGTTTAGGCCATTTCCGATTTTCATAATCTGTTTGACCAGTGGTTCAATCGCCTTGTAACTGTCTCCCGCAACACGCAGGTCCACGATGTTGGAACGGGTGTTGATATTTCCGAAAAGGGGAAATTGAATGGGGTTCACAGACTTGAAAGGAAGATCGCGGGATTTCTTATAAGCGTCGCGAGCGATTTTCTCTATAGGGACGCCACTGTCTTCTTCTCTCTCACAGATCAGAAAAATGACATTGCGGGTTACATCTCTGTTCGGGGTCGCGATAATACTCTGCACCCCCTTGATGTGTTTCCACCGATCCTCGAGAATTTTCATCAGCCTGCTGTTTTCGTCCAGACTGGTCCCCTCGGGAGCTTCGATCAGTACCTTTATGAGGTTTGTGCCCCCGGTCGGTAGGTAACCCATTCCAGGCAAGGCCCAACACGATAAAACGAAAAGCACAAGGACCGTGCTGACCAGGGCTGCTTTTCGCCATCCCCGAGCCAGGAAGTAACGTAGAGACTGTGTCAATATATCGGAAACCCGTGCACCGATTTTGTCCAGGAGCTTGAGGGGGGACATCAGTCGTTTCAGCAGCCCCTCCGGCTCCCTCTCCTCTTTCATCCAGCGAGATGCCAGCATGGGAACTACAGTGAATGCATCAAACAGAGACAAGAAAATTGCCACTGAAATAATGAAGGCTACAGGGCCGAACAGAGTGCCTACCTCGCCTCTGAGCATCAAGACCGGCATGAAAACCGCTGCCGTAGTCAAAGTGCTCATCAAGACCGCCATCCCCACTTCGCGAGTGCCGTCCACGCATGCCTTGACGATACTTTTTCCTTCCTCGTACCGGTGCCGGTAGATGTTCTCCAGGACTACAATAGCGTCATCGACTATCATACCAATGGATAAGGCTAGTCCTGCGAGAGACAGAACATTAATTGAATAGCCAAGCAGATACATCCCGATGAATGTTCCGACTATTGAAACCGGGATGGAAGTCGCAACGATGAAAATGCTCCTCCAATTCTTCAAGAAAACAAACAGCACCAAAAGGACCAGCCCAATAGCCTCAATTAAGGACTCCTTCACCGTCTTCACGGCGTCCCGGATGTAGTCGCTGGTATCGTAGATTTTTGTAAATTTGGCCCCACGTGGCCCATAGTCTTTCTGAAGTAGCTTCAGTTCATTATCAATCTCGCCTATGGTCTGAAGGACATTGGCACCCGCCTGACCCAGAACGCTGAATACTATCCCACGTTTCCCGTTGATGCGAGCATAGGAATCGGGGCGATCGTACAAATCTTGACAATCGGCTACGTCCGAAAGATGTACGACGGGATCGCCAGGTTTTGAAATGATCACCTTGCGGAAGGAGTCGGCATCGAGAAGTTCTCCCACTGTCCGGGTAGTCCATTCACGGGTCCCTTGGACAAAATAACCGCCACTTTGGTTGAAATTCGTTTGATCGATGAACTTTTTCACGTCATTGGCGGTCAGCTGCCTGGATTTCAATCGTTGCGGATCATAAGTGATTCGCATCTCCCGAGTGAGGTTGCCGTCATCCTGACAGTCGCCTACACCCGGCAACCTTAGTATTCGTGGGATTATGAATTTATCGGCCCACGTAGAGGCAGTCACCAGATCCACATCCCCTGTCAGAGCGAACTGATAGATCGGAAGGCTCACCTGATCGCTGGCCTTGAAGATCTGAGGCTTCTGGACGGTCGGCGGCAAAGTCGTCACCCGATTGAGGTTCCGCTGGAGTTCCGAAGCAGCAAGGTCAAGATTTGTTCCGGGTTTATAGAATACTGTGAGCTGCGACTGACCATAAAAAGAAAGACTTTGGGTATATAGCATGTTCGATACGCCGCTTATGGCCTCCTCGAAGGGAGTGGTTATCTCACCTTCGACCTCTTCGGGCGCGGCGCCTGGGAAATTCGTGGTCACCCATAGTACTGGGGCTTCCGTATCGGGCTTTAACTCCACAGTGAGAAAAGTCAGAGACACGTACCCGAAGACAATGACCAGGAGAACCCTGACAATGACGGTTATTGGAAATCGGACCGATGACTCGGCAACATTCATCTGAGCCTCACAGATAATTCATCGTCTTTATTCATGCCACTAGGATCTTTCGGGTTCAGGCCCATAAGCGCCGGAACGGGACTCGTATTCGCTACTTGCGGTGTCGACGCGATCCGCTGTCTGTGATCTTCCCTGCTTTTAAGACGGTGCTTGAGCCCGAAACGTTAAGTCTAAAGTACTCTGTCGTCATTCGTTGGGCGTGAGCATTAACTTACACGGGGCAGGCTTTCCAGTCCGGCTTTTCTTAACTTGAGTGACGGCAGGCTGGAAGAAACTGTCTCAAAATCAAACCATGAATGAAATTCGTAGTACGATGCTCCCTTTTCCCGGCAATGAATTGCCGGGCTACTATCTGCAGTCCCTCCGGGACGCCAGCATTTGAGCCCCATCGGGGCGATATAAAGTAGCCCAGTGCTTGAGCACCGGGCTGACATCGTAGCACGATTCCGGTCATCAAAATAATTTTGAGACTGTTTCGGAAAGCCTACCCCACAGGTTTAATGGCACTTTTCCTCTGAAAACTGAATGCTTACCCTTGGGCCAATCCCACAATCTGCCTGTCGCTACGGTATCAGCCAGTTCTCGGAGGTGCGTCCGCGTCGACCTCATCCAAATGAATCGGCCGAACTTTCCAAAAGTAAGCCTTCAGATCCTCCAGGATCGTAAGGACGACCGGGATGAACACCAACGTGAAGAGTGTTGCGACGGAAAGCCCGCCCACTACTGCCATCGCAAGACCGTTGTAAATCTCTGCGCCTGCCCCGTGCTTGACGGCCAATGGGAGCATCCCCAGCACCATTGCAATGGCAGTCATAAAGATTGGGCGCATTCTTCTGCGGCTCGCCAAGATAAGAGCCTCATTCCGATCCATGCCTTCCTTTTCCATGAGTTGAACTGCATAGGTGATTAGGATGATGGCATTTTTTACGACCAATCCTACCATCATTATATATCCGAGCATGGTGAACGAGTCGAAGTGGACTCCGGTAACTTTCACCAAAACGTTCGCTCCTATTATGGAGAGCGGTACACTGAATATAATTGCCAAAGGCCGAATGAAAGATTGGAACTGCATGACCAGCAGCAGGTACACCACAACCACTGACAACGGCAGGACAAAACTAATTGCCGCCACTAGCGTCTTGAGATAGTTGATCGCCCCGAAGGGCACCACTTTGTACCCCAGAGGGAAAGGAACTTCGGATCGAATCTTGGAAATGACGTCCGTAAACACTGCGGATAGAGGCCGCCCCTGTATAGTAAGCTGAACCCGGGCTGCTCGTTGCGAATTGTAATGATTGATCTGCAGTGGCCCGAACGCAGTTTCCACGGTTGCTACGCTCGTCAGCGGAACCTGGATATCAGGATTTACCGGTGAAGTAAGGATCATGTGCTCCACATCGCTCACGGTTTTCACATCGCTTTCTCGACCCATGACTTGAATATAGAAATATTTGCCGTTCACGTCATACTGGGTCACGGTCTGTTGCCCCCCTCCTGCTGCTTCTACAGCGTCGGCGATGTCTTTTCCCTGAAATCCGTAATTTGCCGCCCGCTCGAGATCCACCCGAACCTGAACTTCCGGTTTCCGTAGAGAAAGATCCGTATAAGGAAAAACAACTCCTTTAATATGCTCTCCCAAATCCATAATCTGGTTCACCAGCCGTTGAATCACCGGATATCCGTCACCGACAATACGAACATCCACGATATTGGATCGCGTATAGATATTTCCGAACAAGGGAAACTGAATGGGGAGTATGAACTTGAAAGGAAGATCCTTAGCCAAATCATTTGCCTGACGAGCTATTTTCCCCACAGAAACACCGCTGTCCTCTTCCTTTTCACAAACGATGAAAATCACGTTCCGAGAATCCTGACGGTTTGGAACAGCAATTATATTCTTGACTCCTTTGATCTTCTTCCATCGCTCTTCCAGAATCCTCATCAGCCTGCTGTTCTCGTCCAGGCTGGTTCCTTCGGCCGTAGATATCTGGACTTTTATGAGGTTTGTGCCTCCCGTGGGAAGATAACCCATTCCCGGCAAGGCTCGGTAAGACAAAAAAACAAGCATAAGGACCGATACCACCAGAGCGGCTTTACGCCACCCACTTTGGAGGAAAAACCTCAGAGCCCATATAAGCCCGTCCGAAACTTTGGCCCCGGCTTTGTCCAGCAGGACTAGTGGATACATTATACGTTTCTGAAACCCTTCGGGTTCACTTTGCTCCTTCATCCAGCGGGAAGCGAGCATCGGGACCACAGTGAACGCATCGAACAGGGACAGGAAAATAGCTACAGATATGATGAAGGCTACAGGACCGAACAGAGTTCCAATCTCACCTTTCAGCAGCAAGACCGGCATGAAAACGGCTGCGGTGGTTAAAGTGCTCATGAACACCGCTGTTGACACCTCGTGGGTACCGTCGACGCATGCCTTGACGATATTCTTTCCCTCTTCGTAGCGATGCCGGTAGATATTCTCCAGGATGACGATCGCGTCATCCACAATCATCCCGATGGACAGGGCCAGACCGGCAAGTGAGAGAACATTGATAGAATACTTGAATAGATACATCCCGATGAAGGTACCGATGATGGACACTGGAATGGAGGTCGCCACGATAAAAATGCTTCGCCAGTTCTTGAGAAAGACAAATAGCACTAGAAGCACTAGGATAATTGCCTCAATCAACGAGGTTTTGACCACCTGGATCGCGTCCCGAATGTAATCGCTTGAGTCGTACATCTTTTGAAACTTTGCACCGCGCGGGCCGTAGTCTCTCTGGAGACGCTCGAGTTCCTTATCAACGGCGCTAATCGTGTCTAGAATATTCGCACCTGCCTGGCCGAGAACGCTAAATATTATGCCTCGTTGGCCGTTGATACGCGAGTAAGAATTAGGGCGATCATACGAGTCTTGGACATTGGCCACATCGGAAAGATAGACAATAGGATCGCCGGGTTTCGAAACAATCAACTTTCGGAATTGATCGGCACTGAGGAGTTCGCCCACGGTCCGAATCGTCCATTCACGGGTCCCTTGGACAAAATAGCCGCCACTCTGGTTGAAATTCGCCATGTCAACGAACTTTTTGACGTCGTTGGCGGTCAAGTGCCTTGCTTTGAGCCGTTGCGGGTCATACGTGATGGTCATTTGCCTGGTCAAGTTGCCGTCATCTTGACAGTCCCCCACCCCGGGCAGCCTCAGTATTCGCGGAACAATGTCCCTGTCCGCCCAAGTAGATGCAGTCACGAGATCGACGTCTCCGGTAAGGGCGAACTGATAGATCGGGAGGCTGACTTTATCTGTTGCTTTCAGAATCAGTGGTTGCTGGACGGTGCTCGGCAGGGTGGTAACCTTCTCAAGGTTTCTTTCGACTTCGGAGGCAGCGAGGTCAAGATTCGTACCGGGTTTGTAAAACAAAACGACAAACGATTGACCGTAACTAGAAAAGCTCTGCGTCCACAGCATATTTGAGACACCGGCGACAGCATCCTCAAATGGAGTGGTTATCTCACCTTCCACCTCTTCGGGCGCGGCGCCCGTCCATGTGGTAGATACGACCAGTGTCGGCTGCTGAGTGTCCGGTTTAAGTTCGACAGAGAGGAACGTGGAGCATACGTAGCCGAAAACAATGACCAGGAGAACTCTGACGATCACTGTTATCGGAAATCGGACTGATGACTCCGCAATATTCATCTATCGCCTCAAAGATGGCTCGCCGTGCGACGTTTTCCGGAAAGGTACACTAATAGTAGCCCTGTGCTTCAACTCCGTGGAGGAGTCTAAATAGAAATGGTTTCTTCCATCCCCAAGAGTGACGGCGCGATCACACTGGAGATGTCCAACGATTTACGAAAACTGTTCTTGAGGCGGCCTCACAGGCGTTACAGCGGCATGAATGATCGGCCGGAATGATTTTCTCGAACCCCACGTTCGAGACAGCAAATCTCTATGCTCACCGGCTGGGAGCCGGCGGGAAGAGGAACCTTCGTATGAATTTGCAAGGCAGCATTTTACTAGTTTAGTCCTCGTGGGGGAAGTCGCATGTCCGCGACATCCCCCTGCGGCCCTTGCTGGAGGGATCAACCTCCAAATTCGTCATTCATCACTTCAGAAGCCGCGGTGTTCTCCTCCGAAGCGGTGCATCATTTCCATCCTGTGGTGGAACATCTTGCCTGCCTTCCAGTCGGCAATTCGCCCTAACTGCTCAGGGGTCAACTGAGCAAGAATGTCTCTACGCAGTTTGAGCTTCTCTTTCAACACCTCGCTCACGTTCTTGACAATTTGATCGTCCATGGAAGCAAGTTTCGCCTGGTCGATCTTTCCGGAAAGCACCATAGTCTTCTTTTCGTCCCTGAGAGACCAAAGTTCCGTACGAGCCTTGCGGGTCCGATCCCGAAATCCCACGTAAAGACCGCGTATCTTCACCTTCTGCTCGTCGGTTATGCCGAGCTTCGTCAGCATCGCTTTGAGAGAAAACTTGTGATGCCACTTAGCCATCATGCATCCGCATCCCGGGTGGAACGACCCTGAGCCGGGGCCTTGCATGGCCGAGGAAGCAGGCGGCACAACCGGCTTATCCTGAGCACCGTAAATGACGGGAACGACGCTCATCGACAAAAGGGCGGCCATAGCCACCAGTAACAGTACGCGCTTGTTCATGGAAATTCCTCCGTTTTTTAATTTCTTATCAACTTGGACGGAGGAACCCACCTTTCGTTAAAGGGTTAAAATGCTTTTCCGAAACTCGGGCACTGCCCTTAAGGATTTCGAGGTTCAGCCGTTCCCCCGGCAATGAATTGCCGGGCTACTATCTCCGGTCCCTTCGGGACGCTTGCATTTGAGCCCCATTGGGGCGCTTGAAAGTAGACCGGTACCTTGGTGCCGGACTGCCCTCGTCGCATGATACCGCGCATCAAAATAGTTTTGAGACAATTCAAATGCCCGCCCTATCGAGTTCGGGCGAATTCGTTTGCCCCCACCGCTATACAAGTCATCAAGTCCGAGAGCCGTTGCATTTGATCTGCCCGGAGAATCAGTCCTAATCCCCGAGCCTTTAAATATGCTGGTACAGGCTCCGGGTTCCGGACTGCATTGCGATTCCTCTTGTCACATTAAGGAAGGCCTTGGAAACAGGCGATTCATCATCTCTTCTCCACGCCATGGCAAGCTCGGTAGTTTGGTCTACTCCTGTTAGAATCCTGTAGACCACCCCAGGCATCTGAAGATTTTGGACCGATCCGGGAACGATCGCCACACCTATTCCCACAGATACCAGTCCCAGAACGGTTGGCATCTGAAGCGCTTCCTGAACTACCTTCGGACTGAAACCAGCCCGATGGCACAGGCTCATGATCTCTCCATAGAAGGCCGTTCCCTGTTGCCGCGAGTACATGACAAAAGGCTCTTTCGCCAGCATGTCCAACTCAACGCGTGGAGTGGAAGCCAAGGGATGATCCGCCGGGACAGCTAGTCTCAAAGGTTCTCGAAGAATAGTCTCAATGAATAACGTGTCATCATTGATTGGCTGGCGAAGGAAGCCCACCTGGACAGACCCTTCGTGCAAAGCCTCCAGTTGCAGGTCCGTCGAAAACTCCCGCAACACCAACTCTACATCCGGAAAGAGTTCCCGAAAAGATCGCAAAGCCGATGGAACAAAGCTGTAAGTCGCGGAACCTACAAAACTGACTACCAACCGACCGATCTCCCCTTGCTCGGCTCGTTGAGCCAGGCTGATGGCTTTCTCAGAGAGATCTAAAATTTTGCGCACTTCTTCCAGGAATGCATTCCCGGCATGAGTCAGTCGCACACTGCGCCTGGTCCGATGGAATAACTTAACCCCTATCTCTTCCTCCAACTGCTGTATTTGTCTGCTAAGTGGAGGTTGAGCAATATGTACCCTTTCCGCGGCGCGCCCGAAATGAAGTTCTTCGGCCACGGCGAGGAAATAGCGCAGATGGCGGAGTTCCATTAATTGATACCTCCAGGGTCTTAATAGAGTACCAATAATATATTGGACATAACTTCGTGTCCACTTATACTGATTTAGTCTGCGCATGACTCGGAACTCACCGGACGGCCCGCCAAATTAGCGGAAATTTGCCGATTCTCAAAGGTAATGATCGATATCTCGAGTGACCGGTCTGAGGCGAGCCGCCCCATGAGTTCCCAAACGGAAGCCATCGAGAATTTTGAGATCCGTGATCCTTTGATGGGCAAGAAAGAGGAGCAATTTGTGAAAAAGGATATGGACTATCGTGCACTGGTCCTTTTGGCGATCAGTCACATGTTCAACGATGTAAATCAAGGCTCAGTCCCGGCTCTTCTCCCCAGCCTCGTCGTCACTCGCGGTCTATCGTACACTGCTGCAGCGGGAGTGGTCCTCGCAGCGACTCTCATTTCCTCTCTGATTCAACCCTTTCTGGGATTTTATTCCGATCGGCATCCCCTCCCGTGGTTGATGCCTCTCGGTGTGCTCATAGGAGGGCTTGGCATTGCCCTTGCCGGATTAGCTCCATCATACTGGCTCATTGTGGCGAGTGTGCTATTGAGCGGCGCGGGTGTGGCCGCGTTTCATCCCGAGGGGTCGCGTTTTGCCAACTATGTGTCCGGGCAACGAGCCACAGGGATGAGTTACTTTACAGTGGGGGGTACGGTGGGGTTCGCACTCGGCCCCATACTGGTGACGCCGTTAATCCTGACCTTTGGCCTTCCCGGTACTCTGTTGATGGCCTTGCCCACAACTGTTACAGCGCTATGGCTCATGCGGGAATTGCCTCACCTTGTCAAGTTTCGCCCTCCAGTTTCGGAGTCCAGGTACGAAGCCTTCGAGAGTCGGACGCCATGGGGGCCTTTCGCCCGACTCACCGCGGTGATTGTGCTGCGAACTTCCGTGTTTTTCGGGCTGATGAGCTTCATCCCGCTTTACTACGTGAAGGTGCGCGGGGCATCGATTGCTGAAGCGAACAGTGCACTGACAGTCATGCTGATCTCGGGCGCGGTAGGGGCAGTCATAGGCGGGTATATTGGGGACCGTATAGGGCTAAAATCTGTGCTAGTCGGTACCCTTGCAGCGATCCCTTTGCTTCTCTTGGGGTTTATGGCTGCGCCTGGAATTCTGGGATTGGTCTGCCTGGGTCTGGTGGGTGTAAACACCACTGCAAGTTCCACGGTGTCGGTGGTCATGGGGCAAGGCTATCTGCGATCCCATATCGGAGTGGCATCAGGTGTGACCCTGGGGCTTGCCATAGGCCTCGGGGGAGTAGCGGTGCCTCTCTTTGGATTTATTGCAGACCATTGGAACCTTGGCACCGCGTTGTACAGCATGACTGTTTTCCCGGTTCTGGCACTGGGAGTCGCTCAGACTTTACCTCCCGGCTACGAATAGTAAAGGTAATTAGTCACTTACGTGGGGCAGGCTTTCCGAGACTGTCTAAAAACCCTTAAATCGGACGGAATCGTAACACTAATGCCCCTTTTCCCCGGCAATGAATTACCGGGCTACTATCCGCAGTCCCTACGGGACGCTTGCATTTAAGCCCCATCGGGGCGATTGAGAGTAGACCGGTACTTCAGCGCCAGGCTGCCCTCGTGGCACGATTCTGAGCATCAAAATAGTTTTGAGACAATTTCGGAAAGCCTGCCCCGCAGGTTCCATGACTCTTTCCCGCTGAAGATTGAATGCTTGCTCGTAAAGTAAATCGACATGCGGCCGAAATTGTTCACCCCGGAAATGCGATATCCGCGTGGAACCCCCTAGGGCTTCGGACGTATAATGCCGACCAATTTGCCCAGAATCTCTACCTTGGCTTGATCCGAGCCGTTGAAGATCAAGGGCGGATAAGCGTCGTTCGCAGAATGAAGCTCGATGGCTTCATTGGTCCGGCGAAGGGTCTTAAGAGTAGCCTCAGATTCCACTCCTTCCACTAGGACAGCGACGATTTCTCCCTCCTCTGCGTCCTTTTGCGGGCGAATGATTGCGAAGTCCCCGTCGCGAATCTGTGCGTCTATCATGGAATCTCCCTTGACCCACAGGGCAAAGACCTTTTCAGATCCGAATAGTCTCGGGTCGACAGGAAGATCGGCTTCTCTGTTCTCCTCCGCCAGAATGGGGGTGCCCGCGGCAATCCGGCCGATCAAGGGGACAGAAACATGCTGGGGGCGGCCGGTCAGCTTCCAAGCTCGCTTCCGGCCTGGAGTCCCGGCAAGGAGTCCTTGCAGTTCCAATGCTCGCAAATGCTTGAGCAGGCTCCCCGGCGATGCGAGCCCCAATGCTTTACAGATCTCCCTCACGGATGGCGGAAAACCTTCACGCGCTTGAAAATTAGCGATGAAGTGAAGAATCTCTGTTTGCCTGGCGGTAATTGTCATACTCCTACTATAGGGAACATTTGATCTCTTTGCAAGAAGAAACTCCTGTCGCTCTCTCTAAACCTGGTTCCCAGGCTCTGCCAGGAATAGATTCCTCAGAACCCCATACGTGAAATCTGTGGTGGACGGGTCTACAGATTGATCCTGTTGCTAATACCGCACGGGTCGGCCTCTTCAGGTGGCTGATGCCGGCGTCCGTCTTTTGGCTCACCATTGCGGAGCAATCTTCGGGTGATGATCGAAGCGAGAGATTGTCGTTGACCGAGGAGTGTGCGCTGAAGTAAGCTCAACAACGGGATAAAGCAGACATTTTCATCAACACGACGACGATTTTGCCTCTCTTAGGTCTTTAGTGAGGAGGCAGTGCAACCTTTTCGGGCTTTCGGTCACCATCCCTCACTCCATTATCGCACCGGAGATCTCAAGATGGCAAAACGGCTGCATAATTTCAGCCCAAGGTGCCGCGCGCAGTGTCGCTAATCACGTTACCGTCCTTCGGAGACATGCAAATCGAGATTAGCTTGTTGGCAATTCTTACTTTGCCGAAAGGCTTTTCCGTTCGTTTTGGATTAGGAGGTGGACATGAAAAGAATTTTGACAACTGTATTGACAGGGCTGCTGGTGTTAGCTGTCGTGGCGCCTGTCTTTGCCTGGGAATTCTCGATGGCAGGCGAGTTCGTATACCGCTTCAAGTACTTCGCTCGCATGGGAAATTCTGACCTCTTCGGTTTCGCTCCAGCGCAAGACCAGGGAGCGGGCACTTTCATCGGGTTTGCCGGACCCAACATCTGGAGCACGGGCGCATCCGTCAATCCGCCGTCGAACCTGAGCGCCACGGTAGCAATTACCCGCGGTGGTTTTGCCAGATGGGGATCTGACGCGCATTATAACGACGATAGACTCACTCTGTATCCGGAGATTCGTGTAAACGCGGCGATCAGAGTGCAAGGAGCATACACCATTGGTGGCTATCGCAACAAGTACGCTCAGGATACGGCCGGCGTGGGAATGCCTCCTCTTGAACGGTACTCCATGCAAGGCGTGAGCGACAACGCTTACGATACCGCTGCAGTCGGGAGCTGGGAACAGTTCAGGGTTACCGCTCAGACCCCAATTGCCATACTCTCCTTTGGCCTGAAGGACTTTCCGTTCGGCACTGGAGCTACCCTTTCAATCAACACGAGAACAGAAGCGTTTATGACCATAGTTCCTTATGGTCCCTTTAGCTTCATTCATGGAATCTTTCTTAGCCAAGGCGCAGCAACGGACGGCTACAATGAATCCCCTGACGGTGGACGAAAGAACAGCTTGTTCCAGTGCTTCTTTTTCCGGTATGACACCGCCGACCTATCGGTAGGTGCTGGTTGGATCGGACGTTATCATCATCTGGGCAGGGGAGACATGGCTTTTCCTGCTGTTCCTACGGGGGCTCCGGCAGTTGGAGAAGTGGTTGCAACTGATGTCTCTCTGAACTTCTGGCTGGCATACTTGAAGTACAACAATGGCAGGTTCTTTGCGAACGCAGAGTATTCGTGGGTAAATTACGACACGTACAAGACCTTGAATGGTGGTCCCCCCCTCACTACTGCTCTTCCTTCGCCAAGTTATGAGGAGTATCAGCACGCGTTTGCTGAAGCTGGGTTCTTGTATGGCCCTGCAAAGATTGCCTTCGTATGGGCGTGGGCCCCTGGTCAGAACCTGGCTAACCCGCTCGTGTGGCCTACTAACCCGGCGACAGGACTCCCAATTGCCGTTTATACGACCAAGTCCCGACCATACGCGATCAATTATCAGGCAACGGATTCTTACAACACCTTGATGTTCCACACCTATGGCGGTGGCAACAATCAATTTAGCTGGTTATTTGGGGCCGACGGCACAGGGTTGATGGCCATAGGCGTTAAAATAAGCTCGCGTTGAGTGCGGAATGGTGCTAGAGAGTCTGGCCCATGAATGGAAACTACTTATACACCGACATGTGGCCTGATGTCTCTCGATTTTTTCCTCATCTGGAGGAATCTGCTCGGCGTTGCGGCGCAGTAAAGCGCTGCCGTAGAGTGCCGAACGCCGAGGCTTTGATTCGGATGGGGATGGTTTATGCGGTATCGGATTTGTCTTTAAAGGATGTTGCTGCTTGGGCCAGGGCGCTTGAGATAGCCTTCATCAGCGGCCCGGGCTTGCATTATCGTTTAAAGACGGCCGAGTCGTGGTTCGAGAGGCTCTTAGTTGATGTTTTAAGCCAAGGAATTGAATCCAAGCCGGTGGGTTATCCGATCAAGATCGTGGATGCAACTGTGATCACCGGACCTGGTTCAACCGGGACGGATTGGCGAGCGCATGTCTCGTTGGATCCCAACACGGGGTGGATTATATCGTGTGAGCTGACGGATTCTAAAGGGGGAGAGAGTTTTTCCCGTTATCCTATGAAAAAGGATGAGATTGTATTGGGTGATCGGGGATATGCCAGGGCGCGCGGTATTTACTCTGTGGTTTCTTCCGGGGGCCACGTGTTGGTACGTGTGAGTCCATGTAGCATGAGGATTTGCGATGATTCCGAACGCATCATGAGCTTGATGTCTTACGCGCAGAATATCGGTGAAGGCGAGACCAAGGAATGGAGGGTCCGTATTCCGGTCCCGCCGGATAATGCTGTAAGAGCGTGGCATGTGCGTAAGGCCAAGGCATGGGTTTGTGGACGCATAATCGCCTTTCGCAATAAGAAGGGGGAGGTGATTTGGCTTTTCACCGATCTGCCTTCCGAACGTCTTTCCGCGGAGGCGGCAAAGAGATTGTTTCGGGTCCGTTGGCAGATCGAGCTGCTCTTCAAGAGGCTCAAGTCTCAGTTGGATCTCAAGGATTTGCCTACAAGAAAGGGACCGACGGCACGGAGTTGGTTGCTGCTTAAATTTTTAGCCGCAGCCGTCGCCCAACAGATGCTCATTCCCATTGAGCCTTTTCCCCCCGGAGCAAGCGCCGTCCGGTGAAACCCAATACGGTGTGAGCCCATGGTCGCGTTTCCGGATGACATTATGGACCCTGAGAGTTGCGGTTCTCTACTGCGGCCCATTATTGGTGATTAACGATGAAAACAAATATCACCGATTAAAAAACTCGCGAAGAAGGAGAAAATCCTTTATAAGCAGCGGTTTCATCTGAAACTTTTAACTCTTATTTTAACGCCTATGGGGTTGATGGCTGACGCATGGGCTTTGGGAGACTCGGTTGGATTATGCCGTGGCCTCCAACTTAAACGTGTGGGGCACTTATCTATGGGCTGAGCGCTTGGAGAGAGACGGCTACCTTGCGGGTCAATTTGGCGCTCCCGGAACTCCCGACGGGTTCAAAGTGAATGGGGCGGTGGCCGCAGGTACTCCGTTTGCAGCTTCTCCGAGGTGGAACCGATCCTTTTGCGAGCAGCCGGTTTCTCGGCTGGGAAGCGAACGGCGGAGTGGACTGGAAACTCCTCGAGGGCATGACCATGCGCCTCAAGTATGCGGTACTGGCAGCCTGGTGACTGGTTTGACTGGGCCTACCAGGCGGCTCTTCCGGGGGGTGTCACTGGCCCATTGGGCAAGAGCCCAATCCAGAGCTTTCAGGGATCATTCTTGATGGATTTCTAAGCAATTCCTTTCGCAGGGTCGCCAATAACAATCAAAGCCTGGAGGGTAATGCCTCTGTTCAATCCGCGGAGGTCACACATTTTGTTGGCACTGGTCCGTTATTGCCATCCTGCATCAGTATCCCGCCCACGCATCACTTCAACTATGATACCAAGAAAGGTGTCTCGATTATCAAAGATGGGCCATGGCCAATCTCTAGGAGGCTGTTGCGCAACGCAGTGACTTTCCCGAATTCGTGGCACGATAGCGACTATTGTATCGGGATCTCTCAGAGGCTGCCACGGAAAAAACTTTCTATGTGAATACCCCCGTGCTCAGGCACAACGGTGGGGTAGGTTGTCTGAAAAATGACCCCGAAGCGAAGCGCCGGGGAGTCCCTATTTCCTTTTTCGGTGACCGTTCATAGAGCCTTCCGTGGGCAGCCGGCACCCATGATTGTGATCAGCGGATGAGAAGATTTCTATGCGTGGTCGCTCAAGGAGTGCCTACACTTCGTTGTGCTCGCTGACCATGGCCATGTTAGTATCCGCGCTCTGGGGCTTCAGTTCATTATCGGCCTTAGTTTGTGGGTCACGGTCCGTCCTGCTCGTGGCCTCCGTGAAGATGGAGCCGTCTGGATGTTCAAGCTTGTGAGGGGTGAATCATCGTCTTCCACGTGGACTCGGGAAGAAGAATCATGCCAAGTTTCTGAGCCTGACGCTCAATATACGAGGTGATTGACCGCCTCCTTAGCTCCACCAAATAGTTCTCTCCGAGGTCTCTGAAAGAATCACCATGCTTGATGATGTAATAAAGCGCTTTGAGAATCCGATGTGCGATAGCCATGATGGCTTTCTTTGGACCCAGGCGCGATCTGAGACTGAAATACTTGCTGCGGAAGTAGGACCCCTTTACCTTAACTGCACCCCAGGCCGCTTCCACCAAATGAGTCCTCAGATGACTTCGCCGGACAGGACTTCTTGTGCTCCGCCTCTTTCCTGCACTCTCGTTGTTGGCCGGACACACTCCCGCCCAAGAACAAAAGGCTCCAGAGCTGGGAAAAGACTCTAGCGTGGTGCCGGTTTCGGAAAGAATGGCGTACGCAGATGTCTGAGCGATTCCGGGAATCTGAGTGACCCTGCCGATGAGTTCGCCGTGTGGCTCCAACAAATCCCTCAAACGCGATTCTACCCTAGCAAGCTTCGCTTCGTGCTGGTGAACGCGGTCGATCATTTCCTGCAACATCCATCGATGATGCTCTTCGAAGAAGCCTTGGACCGCACGAAACAGCTCGGTGGATTTGGACTTGAGTTTGCCTCTGAGACAGTTTTGCACTTCTTCCAAGGTGATTTCGGCTTTGTCTTTGAGCAAAAGTTCTATCAAGTTGCGACCGGTTCTTCCGAAAAGGTCGGACACCACCGAATCGATCTTGATGTTAATGCATTCCAGCAGCTTATGGACCTGCCTTTTCACGTCGCCCAGGGCTTCCACGAGGCTCCTTCGATACCGCGTAAGGTCACGCCATTGGCGAACGATCTTGGGAGGAATGAAGCTCGCCCTCAAGAATCCCACTCTCAACAGAGTGGCGATCCACTGGCAATCACTCATGTCCGTCTTGCGGCCGGGTAGATTTTTGATGTGGCGAGCATTCACCAGCACAACGGCCAGATGCCCCTCCAGGATGTTGTGGACGGGTTTCCAATACACGCCCGTACTCTCCAGGGCTACCACGGGACACTCATACTCCAGCAGCCATTCCCTGAGCCGAATCAGATCGTCGGTAAAAGTGCCGAAAGTCTCTAAGACCGACCTTTCGGTCGTCGCGTCGCTGATGATCAGACAGGCCGTGACAAACTTCTTATGGACATCCAACCCGCAACAAATGGGGTGCAAAACCGTCACCACTTTCGTATCCTGTACCTGGGTCATGGACAGCCTCCTGCTCCGATTCAAGATTTACCTCATGCAGGAGTTTGCCATGATCCTTTCACTCTAGGCTATTCTCATTTTTCGTTGTGCCCCACCGGGGCATGGGCGTTAGTATGTCAGACTCCTAGGAGCCAGGTGAGGTAACGGAACAATGAGTGGAACCTCCGCGTAGCACGATGGCGCCGACGAGTGAGGTTGCGCGACAGGCTCCTAGCGCATGTGGCTTCAATGTTAACTTTATGGACATGAGCCTGCCCCCCTCACAAACCTTTTTCTTCTTGTCCTGTCTAAAACAGCAATATATGTTAAGGCTAATTTCAATTGATGAGGAGTAGACATGGAAACATTGAAACTGATCGGAACATTTCTACTGGTTCTGTGCTTCGCCTTTGCGGGACTGAGCGTTGCGGCCGAGAAAGGTGCCGTTTCTAGTCAGGGCGCCAAGCAGGGAACATCGGAGGCCCAACAAAAAGCGGCGAGCCCTACGGCGCAGGAAAAAGAGAACTATATCAATCTGATTCAAAGCAAGCTCGCTGATGTCTCCAAAATGATCGACCATCTGAAGGAACAGGCAAAGACTGCCCAAGGCGAGGCCTATACGAAAATCCAGTCGACTATCGCTACTCTCAGGACACAGCAGGGCGTTGCGCAGAAAAAATTGCAGGAACTGCGGTCTTCCTCAGGTGCGGCGTGGGCTGAAATGAAATCCGGAATGAGCAAGGCGGTCGACGATCTACAAAAGGCATACGCGGAAGCGGCAAAGCAGTTTAAATAGATAAAGAACTCGGGGTTAAATTTAGCTCCATGCCAAGGTGCTGGCATCAGAGGTGATGCCGCGAACGCTGTATCTTTGCGCGCGAGTCTCAGCCTCGGCTCCACCGCATTTTGTTTCGCCAACAGAGGCTGATCAAAACTCTCCGAGCCCCTTGCTCTACGCTTGCTCCAGCAGGCGAGAAAAGAGCAGATCGAACTCTTCTGCGGTGGAATCCCAGCTCACTCCGGAACTGATCAGAAACTCGTGCCCTGCCCTCCCCATCCGGTTTCGCAATTCTCCGTCTGCGACCAAAGTCCGGAGGTGCTTGCGCAGTTCCTCCACGTTGCCTGGATCGTACAGAAAGGCAGTTTCTCCTTCTTCCACCATGTCGGGAATGCCGCCAATTCTCGTCGCGATCACCGGCAAGGCCGATGCCATTGCCTCATTTACCACGTTGGGCCTTCCTTCCATGTAGCTGGGCAGACAAAGGAGATCTGAAGAGCGCATGAGTCTCGCCACTTCAACTGGAGAGACAGTGCCCTTCCACACTGTCCGGTTCCTTAAGTCGAAGCGATTGCAAAGAGCAGCGAATCGGGGCGCAAGAGGACCGTCTCCTACTACGATAAGCCTGACCCGGTCGAGAGCGGGGTCGGCAAGGGCCTCGAGCAGGTCATGGAGCCCTTTCCTCATGATCAAACTGCCTACGAAGAGAAGCCGCACCTCATCCCCGGAATTACGCGGGTTCCGGGCTGGGTGAAACATTTCCGTATCCACTCCGAACCGGGGAAGGTGACATTTCTCGGCAGGAAGGCCGAGATCGAGCATGATCCGCAAAATTTCGCCGCTTACAGGGGCTATAACAGAGGAACGCCGACTCACCCATTTTGTAAGCACCCTCCAGAAAAGCCGATCTCGGGCCAGGTATCCGTCGTCCCCTCTGAAAGAGACAATCAACGGCCGGCCGGTGAACAGATTCACCAGGGCCCCGATTATTCCCGCGCCCAGCCAGTTCGCGTATATGACCTCCGCGTCACCGGCTTCGCGAAGAGCAACATACAAGAAGGCCAGCATCATAGGTAAGAGCTGCAGCCGGGCCAAAAAGCTTTGCGCCATATTTTCGGGAATGCCGCCTGCGCCTCTCGTCAACTTCTCCAGGGATCGAGGTCGAAAATATCCGAACCGGACCATATCAATACCGTCCAGGGAACGCCGACCGTAGAAGCTTCCGTTGGAAGGGGCCACGACCTTTATGGGATAACCTCTATCTTTAATGGCCCGGAGAAGTTTGGCGATGAATATGCCGGACGGGTCATCCTCGTCGGAAGGATAGGAAGTAGTAAGAGCCAATATGCTGGGTCTCTTCACATTACTTTTCTGCAGTCTGTCAAAGGCGTGGCTCTTCATTTGAATACACTACATAGCCGGCCCGCCTGGGCGGCTATTCACTCCAAAGAATCTAGGCCCAGAAGACCTTTATCGGTTCGTTTTTCACAATTCCCAGCATCTGCGAGGCGTTACCCCGATTGACTGCTATTTCCAACAGGCCGAAACTGTTGATCAATGCCACAGGTTCTCCCACAGAAACTTCCCCGAAGAACCGGCTCAACCCCTGAATGATAACGTTACCGAGGCAAACGGTGCCCACAGTCCCGGTCAGCATCGCACTATCAATATTAGAGGTCAGGTTGCCGAATCGGTCAACATAAATTATCGCACCTTTCAATCCGCGGGCATTATTCTCGACCAGAGGGATGGAAAGCGTCACCGGATTGTCAACGAGAGGCCCCACTTCATAATAAGGTCTCCCGGCTGAAAGATGCGCAGCGGTCGGAGCGAACACGTCCCGGCCGTGAAATGTGGGATGAGGCTCGGGTCGCATGAAATCGGGGTTTTGGATCTCTCGGATTTCACATGTCTTGTGTCCAGTTACCACCAAAGAGAATAAGCCATTGTCCGGGCCCACGAACGTTTGTCCCCCAGCACGGATAACTATTCCTCGTCTGTCGCTTCCTACTCCAGGGTCCACGACGGCTAGGTGGAGAGTTCCTATCGGAAAATAGGGACACATACCCTTTAGCACTAGCGCGCCTTCCAGAATCGAGAAGGGCGGAATATTATGTGTCGCGTCGATCAGTCGCACCGCGGGATTTATTCCCAGGATGGCTCCCTTCATCTGGGCGACGAAGCCGTCTTGAGTTCCGAAATCCGTTGTCAGAGTGATGAGTTGTGTTTCCAGTATCCTTTTCCCTGTTTCCCATTCATCTCCGGAACGGAGCTATTCTACCCCAAAGTTGCTTTCCGTTGCAAAAAACCGGAGCCGCTGCCGGTCAATTGAATGCTATAATAAATTAGCAAGAAGCAGACCTTGTGTCTGCAATCTTGTGGGCACCCACGAGAGCTGCCCCGACAAGGGATTCCAGCGCACTCCAAAATGGCGGCGACGGCACTGGAATACGGAACCGAATTTTAGGCATTAAAGCACCAGATACCCTATCTGAGTGGAATTGGCCTCGAAGAGTCCTATGAAACTGAGCATCGGGCGGTGATCCACGGAGACAAAGATGATGCTAAGGGATGGCTTCCATCAGTTCAAGAACGCCCTTTCGGATCTTTTCTTCCCTCCGGTATGCGGCTTTTGTGAGGCCGTCTCTGTGGAGTCCGGCGCTCCCCTGTGCGAGAATTGCCTCGATTCCATTGAGGAAATCAGCGGACCGATATGTATTCAGTGCGGACTCCCGATTCCCGGCCTATCTCCGCTCACGCCCGCCGGCACGTGCGGTCGGTGCCTTGCCGATCCACCGAAGTATAAGCGAGCCCGCTATGGCGTATACTACCAGGGAACCGTCAGGGATGCGCTGTTACGATTGAAGTTCGCTGGTGCTTTGCATACTGCCTCCGCCCTCTCACTCATCTTGACCGAGGCTTTTCGGAGGCATTTTGAGTCGGGAGACTTTGATCTCATCGTGCCGGTACCGATTCACCGGACAAGACTTATCCACCGCGGCTTCAACCAGGTGGTGGAACTCGGGAAGAGGCTGTCACGTGACACCGGAATCGCCCTGGATCGCACGTCTTTCCAAAAAGTGAAGGATACTGTTCCGCAGGTGGGGCTCACCAGAGCCGCAAGAGTCAAGAATCTGCGGGGATCATTCGGAGTGAGGCGTCCCGACCGTATTCGGGGACGCAACATCTTGCTGGTGGATGACGTGACGACGACTGGTTCAACCATTGCCGAAGCATCCAAAACCATCATGCGGGCCGGCGCTTCTCGAGTTGACGTGCTTGTTTTGTCTGTCAGGATGGAGGTTTCGACTCGGTTAGAGAGGGATACCACCTTGACAGCGCCGGAACATCCGATTTCAAATGGGATGCTGCCGGCGAAACAAAAGCAATAGGAGACAAATCATGGCCTTAATGACCCCGGAAGCTTTTGAAGCAAGCCTTAAGAAATTCAAGCCCAGAGTATTTATGAACGGCAAACGCGTGGACAGCGTGCTCGAGAATCCAAATACCCGCACGGTGGTTGAGGCTAATAAAGCGAGCTATCAATGGGCTCTCGACCCTCGGTACAAGGACATTATGACTTGCCGTTCCCCCCTGATCGGCGAGACGGTCAACCGTTACACTCACGTGAGCGCAAGCATCGAAGATCTGGATTCCAAGGCCAAGGCCGGAACATTCACTGCTGAAATGTTGGGCACCTGTATCTACAGATGTGTTGGGTACGATGCTTTTCATTCTTTAGCCGCGACCACGTGGGAAATGGATCGGAAGCTCGGCACCGAATATCATCCCCGCTTCATTGAATACTTGAAGATGGTTCAAGAAAAGGACTTATCAGTAGCCGGTGCCCTGACCGAACCCAGAGGGAGCCGCAAGAAGAAAACCCTGGACTGGCCGGATCCATACCTGTCTCTAAAAGTCGTCGAAAAAAGAAGCGACGGGATTGTGGTGCGAGGCGCCAAGATCAACATCAGCGGCGCGTTCGCAAGCCACGAGCTGATAGTCCTGCCGCAGTCGGCGCACGGCGAGGGAGAAGAAGCTTACGCCGTGGCCTTTGCCGTACCGGTCGACGCGGAAGGGATCACCTATATATGTCAGTACTCCCCTTACTCTGCAGAAAGAGAGTTGGCCGACGATATCTATGAACTGGGTAATCCTCTGTTCGGACAGCGTGAAACGTCTATGGTGGTTTTCGACAATGTATTTGTCCCGTGGGACAGAGTCTTTCACTGCGGCGAGTACAAGTTTTCGGGCAAGTTTGTCTCGCGCTTCGCACGAACGCATCGCATGACATGTGGCGGGACCTGCAAGGTCGGCTTCATGAATCAGATCATTGGGGCCTGCAAGCTCGTTCAGGAATACAAGGGCCTGGACAGCGTCACTCACATCAACGAGCAGATAACAGAAATGGTGGTGCTTCGAGAGACAGGCCGCGCATGCGGGCTTGCTGCGGCCCAAATGGGTTCGGAAGATCCCGTCGGCTCGGGCGTCTTCCTACCGGACGAAATCATGGGTAATGTAACCAAACTCAATATATGCAACGCTTTCTGGAGGACTATGGCCCTTGCGGGAGATATAGGCGGGGGCCTTGTGGTGACCATGCCTTCTTTGAAAGAACTCAAGAATCCCGAGACCAAGGCTTACGTGGAGGAATTCTTCAGCTTCGGCTCGGACGAGCCTACCGAAAACATACTCAAGGTCCATAAGCTACTGCAACACTGGACCGCGGGAATGCACGGCGTAGGAACCTGGCATGGCGCAGGGCCAGTCATGGCACAGAAGATCATGCTCCAGCGGATTGTAAACTTTGACCGCGAAAAGCAACTGGTTAAAAACACCTTGAATCTTAAAGCGAAGGGATCGGATGCTTCATAAGGAATGGCATGATGGCTTTTGGGAAGTATGTGGACCGTCTCGTTGAGGCCACCCGGAAGGACCGTTCAGCTAGTTACAAGATAGCGATCGGGTTGGCCGGAGCAGTGGCTTTTGTCGTTATTGTCCCTGCAATCCTTTTCGTCGCGTCCTATGGTCTGGACAAATACGTCCTTGCGGAACGCGCGCGGACGCTGGAACTCGGCGTCGGAGTAGTGTGCGCAATCGTCGGCCTGTTCTTTATGGCATGGTCTGTTTTGACTTTCTTAACAATCGGCAAAGGCACTGCGATTCCTGTCGCACCACCACGAAAACTCATCGTATCGGGCCCGTACAAGTTGTGCCGAAATCCGATGGCCTTTGGCGCTCTGCTCTATTATCTCGGTGTAGGGATCTATTACGGTTCGATAGCGATCGGCATCGTCATGCTTCTGCTCGGCCTAGTAATAGGTAGTTGCTATATCAAATTCATCGAAGAAAAAGAGCTGCGTCTTAGATACGGTGAGGAGTACGAGGAATATAAGAAGAGCAGGCCCTTTCTGTTGCCGAAGTTCTGATATCAACGTGCATTGCATAGGAAACGATATCAAAGGAGCCGGGATCCCGTGTGATTGCTCGATGAGATTTTGCGCTGCTCATGACTGGGCAATGGCCTGGATCATTAAGTCATTGACAAAAGAGAGCGGCGCGCCTAGAATCGCCTAATTTATGAAATATTTCAGTGAGATCGCTTCTAAGTCAGGGCGGGGGCGCTTGGTAATTGTGGCTGTAAGATGTGAGGCTGGGAACTTGACGCCCATCCTAAGCCACTGTGACTGCTAATCCTGTCGATGAGGAGGTCTCGGAGGAGGATGTTATGTCTGCTAAGGATAAAACGAAAGGCAGGGTTGCCAAAACCCAATCTCAGGCCGCAATTTCGGACGTGATCGCTCCCGAAGCGGATGAGACGGAGGATCTTGAGGCGCCGGAGCCTGCTTCTGCGAGGAATATCCCGAGGCCTCGCACCTCGTTGGCGAGCGCATTTCAGGGCGATATCAATAAACTGACCGTTTCACTTCTTGGGGATGTCGCGTCTGCTCCTGCACTTGCCGATGTTGAGAAACTCAACAAGAAAGGGGACGTCGAGAGCCGAACTCCATTAATGACTGTGATTCTGGCAGTTCTGGCCAAGGCGGGAGGAAGCATGCAGCTTGCCCAACTGGCCGCTGAGACCCGGAAGTACTGGAATAGGCCTTTTCCTACAGTCCCTTATACTGATGAAGAATTCATATACATAATTTTGCGCAACTCGGACAGTGTTCGAGTCAGCTAGAAATTCCCTTATGTTATGAAGTCCATTATTGCTTTGGGAGTGGATGCGTCAGTCTCCCCCCCGCATCACGCGACGGATTCCGTACGGATCTTGGAAACCGGAGACGCGGCCTTTCAGATTTTCGAGGGTTTATGATTAATATATTAATATTATTGCTTTAAAAAATATAGGCCGCAATTTCGGAGGCATACCCTCCGTGGGCCTCGAATCAATTTTTTTCTCCTTGACACACTAGATGTTGTGGCGATAAAGATGCACCCCACAAGATGATCCGCTCCATTGGCGGGATCGTTGAGTCATTCAGCAACGAATTCCGGGTACTTTAGGAAAAAGTAACAAGCCGTCCTGAAGCTTCCGGAATAAAGTCTTATTATAAATATCAAGGCAAGGGGGATGTGAGTTTGGTTTGGCCGCAAGTCCTAAGCGTAACCGGTGTGTCGAACTCTAAACTGTGACACTGGTGCCGGGTTTGTTCAGGGACTGTAATCTGGCAAGAAAAGTTGAGCCGAAAAGACTTGAAAGGTACCCACAGATGGTATCACTAGAACGGGGGATTGCTATGGCTAGCGTAAGTGAGATCAAGGAGTACAGGAAAGAAAGTCCGCGGCATCTTGAAACTACCGACATGGCTCTGTTTGTCAGGACATCCAGTGAGGCCATGGATGGTTGGGATCGTAGCAGGATCGTGGACGCACTGCTCCGTGAAACGTTTATTGATGAAGGAACTGCGGAAGATATCAGCCTCGAAGTCGAAAATGACATAAAGCGAAGCGGTATCAAAGTTATCACTTCCCCTCTCATTCGAGAGATGGTTAACGCAAAGCTACTGGAGCGGGGATTGGAAGGCGAACGACGCCTGCACACGCGGCTTGGGGTGCCGTTGTACGATGTGGACCAACTCATTACGCGCCCGAACAAAGAGAATGCTAATGTGCCTCACGGGCCTGAGGCCACAAACCTGACCTTGGCGGAGAATATCAAGAAGGAATACGCTCTCCTTAATGTTTTCGATCAGAGTGTCGGCGACGCTCACATGCGAGGCGACATTCATCTTCACGACCTGGGTTTTGTCGACAGACCTTATTGCTCCGGCCAATCACTGGAATACATTAAGAAGTTCGGCCTGAACTTGCCCAACTCACTCGCTATGGCCAAGCCGGCCAAGCATCCTGAAGTGTTGCTCGCGCACATGGTCAAGTTCGCAGCCGCTTTGCAGAGCCATTTTGCGGGCGCTATAGGCTGGGATGCCGTGAATCTCTTTTTTGCGCCGTATCTTAGAGGATTGCCAAGAAGAGAAGTACGCCAATTGGCGCAGATGTTGATTTTTGAATTCTCGCAGCAGGCAGTGGCCCGGGGGGGGCAGGCTATCTTCACCGACATCAATTTATATTGGGAGATCCCGAAGCACTTCGAAAATGTGCCCGCGATCGGACCCGGCGGGACCTTCACAGGCCACACGTACGCAGAATACTTGCCCGAAGCCCAGAATTTCGTCTGGACACTTTTCGACATCTACCGCGAAGGCGACGGCGCGGGGCGTCCCTTCTTCTTCCCAAAGCCTCTGATTCATATTACGGAAAAGTTCTTCAAAACTCCCGGACACGAAGAGTTTCTGCACCACATCTGTGACATAGCCTCGGAGAAAGGAAACACTTACTTCGTGTTTGACAGAGGGGAGACTGCCAAGATATCGGAGTGTTGCCGCTTATCCTTCAAGTTGGAGAAGAGCGATCTCGACGACGCGGTCCAGCCCTGGAAGATGCGATACTCTGCCTTGCAAAACGTCACCATCAATCTTCCCCGCATTTCCTACGAAGCGGCAGGCGACGATGCCAAACTATTCTCTCTTATCACGGAGAGAATTTCTCTGGCGGCCGAAGCCCACCTGCAAAAGAAAGCCTTTATCGAGCGCTTGCTGGCTCTGGGGGAAACAGGTCCGCTGGCGCTTCTTACGATGGATCGAGACGGAGAGCCGTACTTGAGAATGCACAGGGTCACGTACTTGATCGGTATGGTGGGACTCAACGAATTGGTCCAGTACCACACAGGCGAAGAACTTCACGAAAGCAAAGAGGCCATCAAGTTCGGGCTGAAGGTGATAGCTCACATGAATCTGGTCGCGAACCGTTTGGGCAAGAAGCACAATATGCGATTTGTGTTGGAGCAGACACCTGCGGAGAGCACCGCGTATCGTTTTGCCAAGCTGGACATGAAGCTCTTTCCTGAGACTCAAAAAGTCGTAAAAGGTAATCTCAGCCTGGAAGAGATCTATTACACGAATTCCACACTCTTTAATGTCGGGTCCGTAGTGGATCCCATCGAGCGAGTCAAGCGAGAGGGCCTCTTCCACCCCTTGATCGAGGCCGGCTCTCTTACTCATGTCTGGCTTGGAGAGAGCCGCCCGAGTGCAGAGTCCCTGGCGAACTTTGTGGTCAAGACCTTCAGGATGACACAGAACGATCAGGTGGCCTTTTCTCCCGAGCTGACGACTTGCGTTTCATGCGGCCGGACCAGCCGCGGACTGCACGACCTATGTCTGTATTGCAAGTCGGATAAAGTGGAGCAAATAACGAGAATCACCGGCTATTTCACGAAGGTCTCGAGCTGGAACAAAGGCAAAATAGGCGAGCTCAAAGATAGATATCGAAACGGGGATTTGCGGGTGGGTTGAAGCCTGCCGAAGCGGCAAGCGCTTGTGCAGGACTTAAATGTAGGAGGCTGGCTATGACGTATCTTTTTACCAAAGAGGGTTGTGGAAAGTGCGATTGGGTGAAGGCCAATGTGGATCTAGGCAGCATGAAAGATGTGACTGTGATGACTCTGAATCGGGACGATCCCGAAGCCCTTGCCTTATTGGCATATTACGAATGCGTGTCACTCTCGGAAAAGAAACTTCCTATCCTTGTATCCGATTCCGAGGATGTAATTACCGGCGCGGTAAACATCAGAAAGTATCTCAGGGAGCACTTCAGTTGAGCAGTGCTCCGTAGCCCGATTATGCGGGAGGGGGTCCGGGTGGAACTTCATGAATGAAGTTCCACCCCCAAATCTTATTCTCCGAGAGTTCCGACAGGAAGACGATACTATGAACGATACATTCCACATCAAGGGGTTTATACCAACTTCTTTTCTTGACTGGCCCGGCACGCTTTGCTCCGTGATATTCCTCGGTGGATGCGGATTCCGATGTCCCGCGTGCCACAATCATAAGCTCGTATTAGAGCCACGATCGTTTCCCGATTTTCCTCTCGGCGAGATCCTGCGAAGTCTGGACGCCCGCGGTAACTGGATCGACGGAATCACGGTGACCGGAGGAGAACCGACAATTCACGAGACTTTGCCGGACCTACTGAGAATCTTCCGCAACCGGAAACTAAAGATCAAGCTGGACACCAACGGCTCTAATCCCAAAATGCTGGAAGCTCTGATCAACTTGGGGCTCATCGACGCGGTGTCCATGGACATCAAGGCTCCTCTGACCTCAGAGGAATACTCACGTGCTGCCGGAGTGCCCATCGATCTCGATCTTATCACAAGAAGCATAGACATTTTGAGATGCTCGGACCTGCAAGTCACCTTTCGGACAACAGCTATTCCCGGGCTCGTGGAAGAACCTCAGTTGGAACGCATCACGCGTGCCTTGGGAAACGTGAAGCGCTATATTGTTCAGGCTTTCCGAAATATTGACACGCTAAACCACGATTTTGGCCGGGTAGAGGAATTCGGACAAGGACGTGTTGAACGTATGCGAGAACTCTTTGAAATTCCATCCTCGATGCCGTTGAACGGTCAACATGCGCTCGCAGGATGAGCAATAATTTTCTGAATGCTTAGCGGCCCAATTCATAATTCAGGTGACGCATTTTCCAACTGAAGACAATGAGGGAGGCTTCGCGGCTACTGTATTGATGGGACAGCCTTCATCAGCGGCCCGGGCTTGCATTATCGTTTAAAGACGGCCGAGTCGTGGTTCGAGAGGCTCTTAGTTGATGTTTTAAGCCAAGGAATTGAATCCAAGCCGGTGGGTTATCCGATCAAGATCGTGGATGCAACTGTGATCACCGGACCTGGTTCAACCGGGACGGATTGGCGAGCGCATGTCTCGTTGGATCCCAACACGGGGTGGATTATATCGTGTGAGCTGACGGATTCTAAAGGGGGAGAGAGTTTTTCCCGTTATCCTATGAAAAAGGATGAGATTGTATTGGGTGATCGGGGATATGCCAGGGCGCGCGGTATTTACTCTGTGGTTTCTTCCGGGGGCCACGTGTTGGTACGTGTGAGTCCATGTAGCATGAGGATTTGCGATGATTCCGAACGCATCATGAGCTTGATGTCTTACGCGCAGAATATCGGTGAAGGCGAGACCAAGGAATGGAGGGTCCGTATTCCGGTCCCGCCGGATAATGCTGTAAGAGCGTGGCATGTGCGTAAGGCCAAGGCATGGGTTTGTGGACGCATAATCGCCTTTCGCAATAAGAAGGGGGAAGTGATTTGGCTTTTCACCGATCTGCCTTCCGAACGTCTTTCCGCGGAGGCGGCAAAGAGATTGTTTCGGGTCCGTTGGCAGATCGAGCTGCTCTTCAAGAGGCTCAAGTCTCAGTTGGATCTCAAGGATTTGCCTACAAGAAAGGGACCGACGGCACGGAGTTGGTTGCTGCTTAAATTTTTAGCCGCAGCCGTCGCCCAACAGATGCTCATTCCCATTGAGCCTTTTCCCCCCGGAGCAAGCGCCGTCCGGTGAAACCCAATACGGTGTGAGCCCATGGTCGCGTTTCCGGATGACATTATGGACCCTGAGAGTTGCGGTTCTCTACTGCGGCCCATTATTGGTGATTAACGATGAAAACAAATATCACCGATTAAAAAACTCGCGAAGAAGGAGAAAATCCTTTATAAGCAGCGGTTTCATCTGAAACTTTTAACTCTTATTTTAACGCCTATGGGCATCTTGCCTGTCCCACTACTTCTATCCGTAATACATTACCGAATTTATGAATCAAAGCACTTAGTATTCAGCGACCCTTTTCAGGCGGTCCTCAATCTCCGCTACTTTCTCCTTAATTGCAACGAGTTCCATTTCAAGATGCTCCGCTTCAGAGACAATGTGAGAACGCACATCTGACATAAAGTGCTCGCATTCTCTTTGAGGGATGACACCTCGCAAAATGTAATAACCAAAATTTATGATACGGTGCATAAGATTTCATCCCCGGTTTAGGAGCACTGAGCACGGCCGGCGTCCCTGTTCGTTTTGAGTGCAATTTCTTTGGCCGCTACGAGAACTCCCGCTCCTGCCATGAGGTTGAGTTTTTCGCTCTGTCGTAGGCAATCATTGAATTGTTGGACATACACATGTTCAGGGCCCAGGAGATCCGTTAAGCAAATAAGGGCTCGTTCTCGCCAATTCCGAAATGCTGTTTCATTAAAATAGGTATCCACCACGCACCATCCAGCTTCGATGAGATCGTCGATTAGCTTCTCCTTCATCATCCATCACCTCATATCAAATTCCGTAGTCTCTTTTGTTGATAGTTCGACCCCAAACACCCCTCTTGTCGTGTTTCCGGACCTCGTCTTCGTGGGAGGCCGGATAGTTCACCCGACTGCGGGGAAATAATTGCCGGATGAACTTAGAAAATCTCGCCCCGAAGCGTCCCATGGAAACTCCCCCCCAAAATTCAAATATATTTGCCACTCAATTACCGAACTTTGCCGGAACCTGCCTCAGGACCGTACTAATTGGGGCGAGATTTTGAAGATTACAAAGCACTTTCCGTGCCAAAGCACTATTCATTGGCAGACTAGATGTGAAATCAACTGGTTGTCGTGCAAAGGGGAGATTTTCAGAAGAACCGGAGAGTTCTCTAATTCAAGATTATGTGCGCGAAAATCGGACACACTTCACTGATGTCAGCAATTTCAGCATATTATATGTCCGAGAAATCCAGCGGCGCAAAAGGGTGTGCGATAAACCGGACAGTTCTTCAATTATCAGTCTTTGGCTCCGCTCTTCATGTACCGATAGAAGGTGTCGCGAGAAATTCCAAGCAGGCGTGCGGCATTCTTCCTATTGCCGTTGGATCTTCGCAACGCTTCGCCAGCAAGTGCGTTCCTGAGATCGTCCAGAATCTCGGTACAAGCTTTGTCGGAGGGGAAACAAATCTTGAATGACCAATCTTCGATTGGTGCTTCCTCAACGCACAGCAATCCCTCGGAAGGTAGACTTATTTCTCGACCCGGGGATAGTATCGAAGCCCGCTCCAGAACATTTCGAAGCTCTCTGACATTGCCCGGCCAGCTATATTGTTTGAGCACATTCATCGTTGAGACGCCGACGATTGGGATTTCGGGTAGCTGCAACTCGGCTCGGATTTTGGATAGGATCTCCTGAACAAGAAGCGGGATGTCATCGATCCTCTCTCGAAGGGGTGGAACCATTATGGACATTACATTGAGCCGATAAAGAAGATCTTTTCTAAAGGTTCCATTTTCGACTTCTTTTTCAAGGTCTTTGTTGGTAGCAGCGATGAGTCTCGCATTTACCCGAATCTGTCTCTCGCCGCCAACACGAGTGAATTTTCGAGTGTCCAGAAAAGACAGAAGCTTAGACTGCAACGCTAGAGAAAGCTCTCCAATTTCATTTAGTAGCAATGTGCCGGCGTCAGCCAGCTCCAGAAGCCCCCTTTTCCGACCGACTGCTCCTGTAAAAGCTCCCCGCTCGTGGCCGAACAGCTCCGATTCGGCCAATGATGGCGTGATGGCCGCACAATTGATTGAGAAAAATGGACCGTCAGCACGGCTGGAACGATTGTGAATGTATCTGGCCAGGTGATCCTTTCCGCTCCCGCTTTCACCCAACAGCAATACAATGGTATCTCTCTTCGCGGCCAGATTGGCGTTGTTGAGCATTGATTTCATGGCCCTCGACGGGTATTTCTCAATCGTCTCATGTGGCGGGAATTCCACTCGATGTAAGTCGGTGACATCGCGCGAAATCCCACAGACACCAATGATCTCCCCAGCCGCGTTATGCATTGGAAGCAGGATAGTGTGAGCTCTGAGATTTACACCTCTGATCGTTACGACATGTTCTGTTTGTACAACTTCGCCTTTCAGGACACGCTTGTCTGCGTCCGCCGTACAAGCTGCTTGTTCCCGAGTCATTAGGTCACGGGGGGTGCGCCCGATCAGTTCGGACGCTGGAAGGCCAAAGATTTTTTCCATGGCGGGATTCACATGGGTATATTTCAGATTCCGGTCTCTGATGTAAATGCAATCACGAGCGCTTTCGAAAATCGTTCTGAAACGTTCCTCGCTTTGACGAAGTTGGTCTTCCGTAAGCTTTTGTTCCGTGATGTCGCGAGCGAATACAACAAGTCTCTCCACACTGGCGTCGGCCCCGAAGACAGGATACACGTGTTGGTCAAGAATCATCTCTCCCTGCACGTCCTCGAATCTTGACGGCCTACGCGATTGAATTACCGACTCGTATTCAGCCCTTCTATTTTCAGTACCGAGGGCCAGCAGATCGTATATTGAGCGCCCTGTAAGTTGCTCCGCTGTCTCGCCGAGTCGTTCTGCAGCGGTTTTGTTCATTGAAATGACAAGTCCATCTGTGTCCAACAGGATCAGAGACTCGGTGATGGCATTGAAAATGGCTTCCAGTGTTTCCCTGGCTGCTCGAATCACTTGTTCGTCGCGCCTGCGGCGTGTAGTGTCCCAGAAAGTCGCCACCGCTCCAATTACCTGTGATCCATCCTTGATGGGGCTGACAGCGAATTCAGCGGTAAGACTCGTTCCATCCTTCTTCCATAAAACCTCGTCCGTGGAGTGATAGGCAATACCATTCTTTAGGGCCGTAAAGATAGGACACTCTTCTTCAGGATACGGGCTGCCGTCGAGCTTGAAGTGATGCCAAACTGCGTGAGTCTTTTTCCCGATAAGTTCTCTGACCTCATACCCAAGGAGGCGCGCTGCTGCAGGATTCACAAATGTGTGGTTTCCTTCTGCATCCAGACCAAAAATTCCCTCCCAGGCCGAGCTCAGGATCAGTTCTAACTGGTGGCGGAGGCGTGCAACCTCTTCTTCTTTTCTTTTTCTTTCACTTATATCGGTTATGACCGCGCAGCTCCCAATGAACTCTCCTTGAAAATCAAAAAGAGGTCTGGGGGACATGATTGTGGCTACGCTACTCCCATTTTTCCCGGTCCAGGTGACCTCGTATGACGTATCATTAAGCATTTTCGGCAGATGATCCACTGTCTGATCGAAGGCGTCGAAGAAATCGTTCGCAGAACGTCCAATAAGCTCTTCCTGCGAACACTGGAGCATTTCGCAAAGCTTTTGGTTTGCGTAAGTGATGATGCCGTTTACGTCTTGAATACCAAACCCTTCGTTCATGGTTTCAATAAGCGTCCTGTAGCGCTCTTCACTTTCGCGAAGCGCATTTTCAGCACACCGTTGTGCCGTAACGTCACGGACCACAGACAAACTGATCTCTCCCCAGATCGGATCATCCACGACCACGGAGTCAAGTAGCACGTCCATGATGGTGCCATTTTTTCTTATGTATTGGTAAAACAGGTCGGTAACCTTTCGCTCAGCCCAAAATCTCGCCAGGACTTCCCACATGACGGTGCCCCGATTCCGGAGTCATCAGAAAGTCGATCTCGCGTCCTATGACCTCCTCTTGCTCGTACCCGATTTCCTTCAGCCACTTGGAGTTGACATGCCGGATAACTCCATCTCTCGTCGATGGAATGCATCATCACCGGAGCATTTTCGTAGATCTGGCGAAAGCGGAACTCGCTCTCGTGCAGGGCCTCGTCTGCCCGCTTCCGCTCTCGACGGTTCTGTGCCTCGCGTAATTCTCGCTGAACCGCAGGAACCAGCCTTGTCAAGTTATCTTTCATCACGTAATCGTGAGCACCCGCCTTCATGGCTTCCACTGCGGTCTCTTCGCCGATTTTGCCGGATACTAATATAAACGGCATATCCAGACCATGGTCTTTGACGAGCTTCAAAGCGGCATTTCCGCTAAAACGAGGCATCTTGAAGTCTGCGAGAACGAGGTCCCACGTATCCCGGGCCAAAGCATGGCCCGTTTCTTCCGCTGTCTGCACGCGTTTGTAAGCCACTTTATAACCAGTACATTCCAACTCGTTAACCATTAGAAGAGCGTCATCTTCCGAATCTTCGACAATCAGTACCCGTAGGCAGTTAGGCATCGGAGGTCTCCTGGTACCCGATTGAAGTCGTCCCCTCCGAGAAGGGCCGCGCATTAAAGGAGAAACTTGTTACTGAATTTTCTATTATAGTTCTCGAAAGAATTGTCGTCATACGTGATGAGATTTGGTACCCAACATAGACTGGTAGGACAGTCCCGCGAGGCGCGGGATAGCCTGTCCATTGGGACTGGCGGGCGACGTCGCGTTCCGCGCGAGGCGGCGCCACCAATCATTTTCTTTTTTTGCACGATTAGTTTCGAGCATCCCAATAACCAGGTTCACCGGTCTTTGATTCAAGAAAGTGAGAGAAGACTCGGGATTCCCGAATTGTAGGCACGGTCTATCAGCCATAGGCGACAAATTAGCCCGGCGAACCGCTGAGTTTCCCTTTTTCTTGAAGGGGGACAAGGGGCATCGGTGTTAAAATAGGCTCCAAGTCCTCCTCGTCCCGGAGGGACGGCACGATAGTAGCCCGACGATTTATCTCCGGGAATGAACGGCCAAGAGATCCTTCTTCGTCCCCGGGGACGAAGAACTGAATCATTGCTCATCGGTCACCCGGCAATGAATTGCCGGGCTACTATCATTGAGCCCCTCTGGGGCTCACAAAATCGGAGTGCCTTCTTATTCTACCGCCTATGGGGGCAATGGGGATTTGCTCCTAGTGATTGAAAATCCCCTTAAGTCCCCCTTTTCTAAAGGGGGACTTTGATGGCCTATCGGCCGTTCAAAGTGCCCGCGACTGCTCCCAAAGGCTGCAATTTAGTCTAAGGGAGGGGGTTCATTCCAAACCAACCAGTATAGACCCAAGTTCTTAACGGCTTCGACGAACCGGCTGAATTCCACGGGCTTACGCACGTAGGAGTTGGCCCCCAGAGCGTAGGACTGTAAGCCGATCCTCCTCTTCTTTCGAGGAAGTGAGCACAACCACAGGGAGGAGCTTGGTACGGTCATCCGCACGCAGTCGTCGCAAAACTTCCAGTCCGCCTACCTTGGGGAGCTTTAGGTCCAGCAGCACCACAACAGGAATTTCCGGCATTTTATTACCGGCATGTCGACCGGTAGCGAAAAGGTAATCCAGTGCTTCCGCTCCATCGCGCACCACAACTACTGGATTTCCTATGCGGTTTTCCTCCAGCGCAATCTTGATCAACTCTTCGTCATCCGGATTATCTTCAACTAAGAGCAAGCTTCTCTGGTCCAAAGCTAACCTCCATTAGGAAATTTGAAATAGAACGTTGCACCTTGTCCCACGGCTCCCTCAGCCCATACACTTGCGCCATGCCGATGAAGCACGCGCTGCACAATCGCCAAGCCGATGCCGGTGCCGGGAAACTCGGACATGGAGTGCAGCCGCTGAAAGGCACCGAATAGTTGGTCCCCATACGCCATATCGAACCCGGCGCCGTTATCACTCACGAAGAAAACCTGGTCGCTGTCAAGACATTTTACACCAAATTCGATCCGAGGCTTAGGAGTAAGTGAGGTAAATTTCCATGCATTGCCCAAAAGGTTCTCCAGGGCGGAACGAAGAAGGCGCTCATCTCCCACGACTGCCAAGTCCTTGGCGACTATAAACTCGACCGACCGATCAGGCTGGCTCTCTTTGAGGTCTACCTCAATTTCGCGTGCGAGTTCGCTCAAATCCACCCTGTCGTGCCGCATGTCGGTGCGCGTCAGGCGCGACAACTTCAGAAGGTCGTCAATCAACTGTCCCATTCGCTGGGCCCCGGAGCGGACTCGTTGCAAGTAATCCTGCCCCGTCTCATCCAGCATTGCGTTGTAGCGATCCAAAACAATACGACTGAAGCCATCCACTGCCCGCAAGGGTGCTCTGAGGTCGTGCGAAACAGAGTAAGCAAATGCTTCGAGTTCTTTGTTTGCCGCTTCGAGTTGCACGGTTCGTTTTTGAACTCTTTGTTCCAGTTCAGCATTTAGTTGCTGTATGGTTTGGACCAGCCGCACGTTGGCCACGGAGATAGCGGCGCGGTCGGCTACGTATTGGAGGAAAGACGCATCGTCGGCCGTGTACGGGTTCCCGGCGCGCTCACGAATCAAAGCCAGGGTTCCGATAATCTGATCGTCTGCCCGCATTGCTACGATCACCAAACTCCGGCATTGAAGGCGTTCCAAATTAACCGAAGAAGTTAGTTCGTCATGCGCTGAGGGTATCACCATGGGCTTTCGCGTGTCGACAACTCGTTGCAACAACTCTTGCTCAGGACTTTCCGAGGATGAAAACAGGTCGCGAATGAAACTCAGCCGTGCCGGATCGGAGTGGCAAACCACTGGAGCCGAGGGAGAGTCTCCGTCCACGGTTAATAAGTTTATCACGCAGATGTCACCGGACCAGTCCGTGATGTATTTCGCACGTTGCGGACAAAGCAGCCCCGTAATCCAGACCTGCTTTGATGAATTCCTCGGAAATATTTGCCAGCAGGTGGGCGCGCGCTGCATTCGCACGAATTTCTTCCTCAGCCAGCTTGCGCTCTTCTTCCCGGCGCTGCAAGGCATCCGCCATTTCATCGAACGCGACAGACAGTTGGACTATCTCACCACCACCATGTGAGATTCCGGTACGAGCAGAGAGGTCACCGGATGCTAATCGTTTCGTCGTGTTTACCAGGCTTGTCACGCCTCGCATTATGAACACGTGACCAAAAAAGAGTGCCGCGCCCAGGCCCAGCAACGTCACGATTCCAAGTCCGATCAGATTGCTGGCCAACATACGGTTCGCAGGGCCGTACGCCAGCGACTGGAGAATACCCACGTAAACGAAACCGGCTTGCTGCCCGGACATGAGGGGCTTGAAACCATAAAGGCGCGGAATCCTTTCCATGCCAATGCCTTCGAATACGCCTTCCTTTCCAACAAGCACCTGCTTGACAATTTCGGCCTCCGGAACCTTACGGCCGACCCACTGCTCGGGATTCGGCCAACGAGCAAGCACAGTGCCGTCCGCGTCGATAATGTTAAGCACGGAACCTGCGGGAAGTCTTGCGGTGGAGACGCCCTTAACAAGCCAAGACAGATCCAGCGTTGCCACCACGACGGCCTTGACCTGACCTGCCCCGTCAAGCGACGGATATGCAAAACCTACAGACGGCCTGCCCGTCAGCCGGCCAATTAGAAAACCACTGATCGCCAACTCGCGCGTTTTGACGGCTCGCCGAAAATAGTCTCTGTCTGACAGGTCTATTGGGCTATGATCCGACTGGCTGGCACAAATCAGCCGACCGTTCGGGTGAGCTACCATAACTGCTTGGCAGAATGGGAGGATTTTTTTCAGACTCGCCAGCGTGCGGGAGCAGGTCTCGGGATCACTATCCACGACGGACGGGGACTGGGCCAGAGCGTCCACCAGTTCACGCGTCATTTGAATCACTTGACCCGTTTCCATCGAAACGAGGTCGGCAAGGTTCAGAGCCTGTTCCTGGGCGCGAATTCGGGCCAGGCGCCGCTGTTCATACCCCGAATATAGAATGTGGCCAATAGATGGCACAACTGCGAGCAATACCAGGAGAACCAGCCGGTACCGCAGACTTTTGGGAAAGATCGACATCGGTTTCCCCCAATTACCAAGTGGGAAAATTCTCAGGCCTCAGGATCTTGTTAAGAATTTCTGTAGGGGCACCTATCTCATGAAAGAAAAAAATTACATCCATTTCGGTATGCTGCATCCAGATTAGCTCTTTTGGCCGATTTTGGATGAAACGCAGCCGTCAACGCAGTTCTCCACAACATCACCCGTCAAAAACTTGCCGTCATCTGCAATAGCCGTCACATTAGCAAATCGAGAGGGGCTTGCCAACAAATCTCTATGCAAATCAGGGAGCCATCATTTCAAAAAAGGGAAACGACTACAGCCGCAAAAATCAGGTAAAACGGAGCCGCCAAAGACAATCTGCGGGGGGACAATCTATCCGTCCGCAACGCATAGCAGAGGAAACATATTGAAATGGCCGTCACAGCGGCCGCCACGGTTAAGTACTTGTCGAAAAGCCATGGTGTGAAAAATATTCCAAAGGCAGTGGGAACCGTGGCCTGTATCATCATTGCCCCACTGATGTTTGAGAGAGCCAGCATCTCTTTTCCCTGCCGGACCCAGATCACGGTGTTTAATATTTCCGGGAGTTCTGTTGCCACCGGACTCAATAGGAGAGCGATGATTTGTGGCGAGACACCCCAGGAAGAACTTAGCACTTCAAGTTGATTGACAAAGACATGCGACCCAATGAAAACAAAGACCAGAGCCAGAAAGGTCTGAACGAGAATCCACACGGTTTCAGGTTCTTGTTTCTTGGGGCGCAACTTCAAAGGCGCAATGATGTCTTGCTCTTCGGGATGGGCGCTCATCTCTCTGTAACAGTACACGCCATAGGCGGCAAGAAACAAAAATGCCGTCCAGGGCTTCAACGAAAAAACAAGGAAGCCTAGCAGTATCTTGAACGCGAAAATGATAAGGAACCAAATTTGATCGACTGACAATTTATTGCAATCACAGCAAACTACGCCCTTCTCCTCTCGTGACGCATCAAACGCTATGATGCTCAATCCGACGATACCATAGGCGATGGTGCTCAAAACGAGAGGGCCTGCCAATGCGGTCCCGACACCGATACTCTTGTGAGCGGGAGTGGTTCCAAAAGCGACAGCCACAAAGGTGACAATAGTCTCCGGCAAGGCGGTCCCGAAGGCAGCCAGAATGGTTCCCACGGCGTTTTTGGCGATATTGAAGCGCTTTCCTACCCATTCTATTGCATTGACGAAATACTCGCAGCTAACATAGATCACGAGGATGGAACCGACCAACGCTAGTCCCGTGGTTATCAAATTCTCCTCCCGGAATAAAAAAGACCTTTGGCTCCCGTGCCAAAGGTCTCGTTACGCAAGATTGCGGGCAATGCCAGGCCTTGCCGGCCAGTATGTTGACATTGCCAAATTAACTACTCCCCTTTGTCTGACTTAAGAATATCCAAGCTGGTCGGGCCTGTCAATTGTTAAAATCGAAGCTTGTAATCGTCGCATTCACGGGCGGAGTTCAGATTGTCATTGCGAGGAGTGAAGCGACGAAGCAATCTGAGCAAGGTCCGAAAAAAATTTGCTTTCCAGCGGAACTCGCAATGGCAATCTTTTCCACCCATAAGCGAAAATCAATGCTCCGCTTGTCAGTGGACAGTCCGGAGACGGCAGCTCTGCATAGTGGATAATTTCGTTTTCTCCAGGATTTCTTCTCCCGCCGGATCATTCAATCGGCAACGATGATTATGAATAGACAAGAGACGGCATTTCATTTTAGTATAGCCGTAGCAATAAGCCAATGCGGGTGTGCAGCGATGGAACATACGCATAATCATATCCATAATCATATCCACGCCCAACCAGGAAATGGCGACAGTGGCAAACGACTGATCATTGCTCTCTGCATCACGGCCGGATACATGGTTGTCGAAGCGGTGGGCGGATATGTCTTCAACTCTCTTGCTCTGCTTGCAGACGCCGGCCACATGCTTTCCGATGTCATGGCGCTGGGATTATCCTGGTTGGCAATACAAATCGGCCGGCGATCCCCTACCGATAGGCACACTTTTGGATTCAAACGCACAGAGATCCTCGCAGCGCTGGCAAATGGAGTGGCGCTTTGGGCAATAGTCGCGTTCATCTTTTATGAGGCGGTTCGCCGCTTTTTTCAACCACCAGCGGTCGAAGGAACGGGAATGCTGCTCGTAGCCTCGGTGGGGCTTGCCGTAAACTTCTTGATCGCTGCACTGCTATTCCGGGCCCGCGGCGAAAACCTCAATGTGAGAAGCGCGTTTGTTCACGTGATTGCGGATGCGCTCGGCTCTGGTGGAGCGATTGTGGCAGCACTCATCATTCTGGCTACCGGCCTCAACTGGGTAGACCCATTGGTTAGCGTGCTGATCGGGTTCCTTATCCTCTTTTCGTCATGGGAACTCTTGAAGGAGTCTGTGCATATCTTGATGGAAGGCGTCCCCACAGGCATGAACATACCGGATATCGAGCAGACACTCTTGGAACAAGAAGGAGTGTGCTGCATTTACGATCTGCACGTCTGGAGCATAACCAGCAACCGTCCTGCTCTGTCAGCTCACGTGGTGCTTTCCGGTGCTGTCGGGGACTCGGATGAGGTCTTGAGGCGACTCAACAGTGTCTTGCACGAAAGATTCCACATCGACCATACAACTATACAGATTGAAAGCTCACATGAAATGCGATCCGAAGTAGAAGGAATGATCTGCCGAGCTGGAACATCTTGCAGTGTATTGCAATAGACCGTTAGCAACGTACCCTTAAGCTATTAGCCAAACTGTTGTATAGTCGCCGGATGAATTCCTCTCCCCCGGCATCTACTCAAATCACTGCTTCCCCCAGGTACGGCCTGCTCACGGTGTGGCTGCTCGCGGGATTGGCCGCAGTATTTGTCTGGCGCGTCTTTTTTACCGGGTCTGTAAACCTAATCCCCGATGAGTGCAGCTACTGGACCTGGTCCAGGAGACTCGACTGGTCGTACTTCGATAATTCCGGTATGACAGCCTACCTGATTCGTCTCTCCACGGCCCTTTTCGGGGACCAGACCCCTTTTTCCGTGCGCTTTCCTTTTCTGGTTCTCTCAGGTCTTACAACGTACCTCACGTACCGTGTGAGTCAACTCCTCTTTCGGAGTCGCTCCAGGGCAATCCTTGCCGCAACCCTTTTCAATCTTACCCCCATAGCCCTGTTAGGCGGGTCTGCAGCTATCCACGATAATGCCCTCTTGTTTTTCTGGGTGCTGGCTCTTTGGGCCGCGGCCAGTTTCTTGCGGTCCGGAGATTTGAAGAAATTTTATGTGATGGGTGCGGCCACGGGCCTCGCTATTCAGAGCAAGTACACGGGTGTGCTGATTCTTCCAAGCGTCCTGCTTTTCCTGCTCTGGAGTAAACCTCACCGCGGGTTGCTACTCAAGAAGGAGCCCTGGATTGGGGTGCTTATAGCAGTGGCCTTCACCATGCCAATTATATGGTGGAATGCCACGCACCAATGGGCGTCCTTGCATCACATCTTCTACATCGGCGCCGGAGCGGCTTCGCTTGGCAAGCGGATACTGGATGGGCTCGGCTATCACGTTGCCCAGTTCCTTTTGTTGTCTCCACTGTTATACTTTGCACTACTGGTCGGATCGTTCACAGCGCTGGCAAGGAACCTTGTCAGACCAAATCCAGAGCAAGCCTTGTTGCTTTGCTTCGGATTGCCCCTGCTCCTTTTCGGACTCCTGGCATTCAAGGGACACGTGGAAGCCAACTGGGCTTTCATGGCCTACCCGTCGATCGTAATTCTTGCCGTAGAAATTATCGCAACGGCACGTCAGAATGAACCGAAGGCTCCATGGAAATGGTTCGGCGCGCGATTCCTGAAATGGGCCGTGGTTCTCTCGGTTGGGCCTATACTACTGGTGCTGGCACACGCTTGGCTAGGATTACTCCCCGCAGGTCTTGAAAAGAAGCTTGGCAAGGATGACAGGATCATCTGGGAAACACGAGGTTGGGCAGGTTTGGGGAAACATGTATCAGACTTGAAAAGCGATGGAGACGTTATCGCGGCCGACAGTTATCAGCTATGCGCTCTGCTCGAGTTTAATATGCCGGGAAATCCTCAGGTGAGGTATTTGGCTCCCTGGAAACGGCCTACTCAATTCGATGTCTGGGAGCCTTCGTTTGACAATCTCAAAGGCCGCAATATTCTTTTTGTTTCACCCAAGCCTCTCAACCCAACGTCAGCGGTCCTGACCACAATTTACGAGAACTTCTCCCGCGTAGAGCCTCTTGCGCCGTACAACGTGATGTATCACGGGGTCGCTATCCGCCAAATATACATCTATAGAGGATACAAGTTTGATCCGTTTTCTCCCCGCAGGCTCGGGCCAAGATCCCTGCTTTATAAGGATTATCAGCTATAATATCCTCTTATTCCAACGGCTTGAGCATAAAAGAGCCGTCAGGCTCTTCCTCCAACGCCAAACCATACTGGGCTATTGCTTCTCGCAGTGAGCGCCCCAAAAGAAAATCCAATGTTTCAGTGCTCAGGCCGAACCTTTCGGTGACGAACTCACGCACGTGGTTGTCGAACCCGAGAAGATCAAGTACCTCGCCTACGGTCTGCCCCTTTGTCGCCCCTAGCCGTGTCATTGTGCGTGTGAATTCTGAGTAGGAACATCGCTCTTCATGACGTTGGACGATCTCCCACAAGGATGGAATCGCTTCGAGCAGATGTTTTCTGTCGATTGGCTTTATACTCGCAGTCTTCTCGCTCGCCGTCATATTCCAGCACTCTTGATTTCGGCATTGCACGGGCCGGGATTCGTAGATGGAACAAGTGCTTCCTGATTTCTCATAAAAGATGCAAGTCTTACTGCCAGGCACTTCGCGAATCTTTATCAACTCGTCTCGGGTTGAGGCAACTTCCTCTGTCTCGTTGGAGTAAGTTGGCTCTCCGGCCCTGATGGTAATCACGTCGCCCGGCTTCAGCACATCCCGTTTGAAAAGCTCCATGTCGTCTTCCAGGAGGGTGGGACTTCCCTTCGTACAGCACGTTCCGCAGCGGATACAATGTGGCCGTGTCGCATACGCGGCTTTGAGGAGCAGTTGACGAACCAGAGTCCATATCTCTTCATCCGATCTATTGTCCTGACCATCGCTTCGCGGAGCGAGTGCCTCAAGCTCATCGAGGACGCCGCGCACGAGGGTTTCCGAATCTGTGGTAGACCCCACTTCTCTTAAGACTGTGCGAGCCTCTTCTTTGAGCGTGGTTACGAAGAATTGCCATTCAGCTTTGTTGAAACGGTTATTCATAGAGACTACCTTGTACGGTTTATCGCTGTCAATTTGTGTGAAAAGTATCACCGGTCTCATAGTATCCGAAATAAGGAACTGAATAAAGGGAGCGTGCCTCCCCGGAGTGTACTCATTCACTTACGCGGGGAATAATCTGTTCCTTGCCATTGCGAGGAGTAAATAGTGGGGCAGGCATCCTGCCTGCCATTCGTCACCCCGGACTTCGATCCGGGGTCCAGTCCGGATGCCCGCGTACGCGGGCGTGACGACAGGCAAGATGCCCATAGGCGTTAAAATAAGCTCGCGTTGAGTGCGGAATGGTGCTAGAGAGTCTGGCCCATGAATGGAAACTACTTATACACCGACATGTGGCCTGATGTCTCTCGATTTTTTCCTCATCTGGAGGAATCTGCTCGGCGTTGCGGCGCAGTAAAGCGCTGCCGTAGAGTGCCGAATGCCGAGGCTTTGATTCGGATGGGGATGGTTTATGCGGTATCGGATTTGTCTTTAAAGGATGTTGCTGCTTGGGCCAGGGCGCTTGAGATAGCCTTCATCAGCGGCCCGGGCTTGCATTATCGTTTAAAGACGGCCGAGTCGTGGTTCGAGAGGCTCTTAGTTGATGTTTTAAGCCAAGGAATTGAATCCAAGCCGGTGGGTTATCCGATCAAGATCGTGGATGCAACTGTGATCACCGGACCTGGTTCAACCGGGACGGATTGGCGAGCGCATGTCTCGTTGGATCCCAACACGGGGTGGATTATATCGTGTGAGCTGACGGATTCTAAAGGGGGAGAGAGTTTTTCCCGTTATCCTATGAAAAAGGATGAGATTGTATTGGGTGATCGGGGATATGCCAGGGCGCGCGGTATTTACTCTGTGGTTTCTTCCGGGGGCCACGTGTTGGTACGTGTGAGTCCATGTAGCATGAGGATTTGCGATGATTCCGAACGCATCATGAGCTTGATGTCTCACGCGCAGAATATCGGTGAAGGCGAGACCAAGGAATGGAGGGTCCGTATTCCGGTCCCGCCGGATAATGCTGTAAGAGCGTGGCATGTGCGTAAGGCCAAGGCATGGGTTTGTGGACGCATAATCGCCTTTCGCAATAAGAAGGGGGAGGTGATTTGGCTTTTCACCGATCTGCCTTCCGAACGTCTTTCCGCGGAGGCGGCAAAGAGATTGTTTCGGGTCCGTTGGCAGATCGAGCTGCTCTTCAAGAGGCTCAAGTCTCAGTTGGATCTCAAGGATTTGCCTACAAGAAAGGGACCGACGGCACGGAGTTGGTTGCTGCTTAAATTTTTAGCCGCAGCCGTCGCCCAACAGATGCTCATTCCCATTGAGCCTTTTCCCCCCGGAGCAAGCGCCGTCCGGTGAAACCCAATACGGTGTGAGCCCATGGTCGCGTTTCCGGATGACATTATGGACCCTGAGAGTTGCGGTTCTCTACTGCGGCCCATTATTGGTGATTAACGATGAAAACAAATATCACCGATTAAAAAACTCGCGAAGAAGGAGAAAATCCTTTATAAGCAGCGGTTTCATCTGAAACTTTTAACTCTTATTTTAACGCCTATGGGCAAGATGCCTGTCCTACTGGCAATCTGAGCGGGGTTTAAAGGAAGAGATTGCTTCGCTTCGCTCGCAATGACAACCTTTCACCGCTCGTAGGTGAATGATTGCGTCCCCGTAGCCTTTGAGGTTTGGTGTTCGCTATCTGTTGACCAATTTTCGCGTTCCATGGCAGGATGGTAGCCTTGGCACGCGCCCATAAGGCTTGAAAAAGAAACAGAGTGGAATGTGAAGGTAAACTACTTCGAACTCGGCACGATGACGTTGCAAGAGCGCACGCGACTCTATCAACGCGGTTCGGTTGATTTTAAGTCCTTGGTTACCCAGGTGGCACCTATCTTAGACGAAGTTCGCCGACGTGGGGACGATGCGGTTCGGGAATTCACGAGGCGGTTTGATGGGGCTGACATGGAGCCCTCACAATTCAGGGTCTCGCGGGAGGCGATGGACCGGGCGCTCGATGCAATTCCGGAAGACTTGCGAGAAGCGATCGAAGTCTCGATCGGCAACATCAGAAAGTTTCACGAGCGCCAAATAGAGCCGCCTTCATGGGAAATAGAAATCTGCCCCGGCATAATTGCGGGCGAGAAAGTGTTACCTATTGCGTCAGTTGGACTTTACATTCCGCGAGGTAAAGGGTCTTTCCCATCAATGATGATGATGGCCGGAGTTCCTGCCAAAGTCGCGGGGGTGGAGCGCATTGTCGTGGTCAGCCCACCGGATCAGCAAGGTAGAGCGGATCCCGCCACGGTTGCAGCCGCCAGGATGATCGGGTTGGATGAATTGTACGCTGTGGGTGGCGTTCAAGCGGTGGGTGCCCTCGCGTTCGGCACGGCAACCATACCTCGCGTTGACAAAATAGTCGGCCCAGGCTCAGGATATGTGCTTGCGGCAAAGCAAATCCTCTCCACGGAAGTGGACACGGGCATTCCCGCCGGCCCGAGCGAAGCAATCATTTTAGCCGACGACTCGGCCGACCCGCTCACCGCAGTCACCGACCTGCTCATAGAAGCGGAACACGGACCGGACTCTTCTGCTTATCTCGTCACCACAGATGAGTCATTAGCAAGGAAAGCTTTGGAGCTTATCCCCACGCTCGTGTCTGCTCTGCCTGCCAATCGAAGGGCATTCTGTGAAGCGGTCTTTCAATCTAACGGCGGGGTTGTCCTGGCGGAGAATCTGAACGATGCGATCGACTTTATCAACGGATTCGCCCCTGAGCATTTACAGATCCTCACGAGAGATCTTAATGATGCTCTCGGCAGGATAAAGTCCGCTGGCGAAGTGCTTCTGGGCCCGTTTACGCCCGGCACCCTGGCCAACTATTCGATCGGACCGAATGCGATTCTTCCCACTTCGGGATTTGCCAGAACAGCGTCTGCATTGTCGGTTCGTGACTTCACACGCCGCATGTCCTACTCAAGAGTTAACGACGAAGGATTTAGAGGCTTGGCCCCGAAGACTCTCGTGTTGGCCCAATATGAGGGATTTGCAGCCCATGCAGCCGCACTCACGTACAGGCTCGGAAAGAGAAAACATGACTGAACTGACCCACTTTGATGAGAAGGGACAGGCCCACATGGTAGATGTGGGCGAAAAGGAGATTACTCTGAGGGAAGCGATTGCCCGCGGGGAAGTCCGAATGAATTCCCAGACGCTGGACCTGATCCTTGAGGGCCGGGCGAAAAAGGGAGACGTTTTGGGCGTGGCACGTATCGGCGCTATCATGGCCGCGAAAAAAACCCCTGAACTTATCCCTTTGGCTCATCCGCTTCCTCTCACCTCAGTGCAGGTAGAATTTTTCCCGGACAAGGAGCGGTCACTCATCGAAATCGAGGCAACAGTACGGGTGTCGGCTCGAACGGGTGTCGAAATGGAAGCACTCACCGCGGTAGCGTGCGCGGGGCTCACCATTTATGACATGTGCAAGGCAGTAGATCGGAGCATGGTCATTTCAGGAATCAGACTCATGGAAAAGAGTGGAGGCCGAACAGGGCATTTTGTGAGGCCGGCTGATGACACGCTCTGAGATCCCCGTGAAGGTCGCAGATTTTTCGACAGTCAAATTGCTTCGCTCAGGGGGGATGCTCCTGGGTGTAATATCTCATCAAGGATGGGGGCAGGACCGGTGGTGGCTCCGGGCGAATGCCATTCGCCCCAACGAATTCGCGATTCCATAGCAAAAATGAAGGCAATGTTGCCGAATTTGGACATCGGATTACTCGGCAGGCCCATTGTTCCTAAAACCATTTATGTGTCCTGTGAGAGAAAGAGTGAAGGCACAGAAAGGCCGGGAAGAGACCGTGGACACAACCGTCCCTCCTTTTTCACCCACCCCTGAAACAGAGACCGAAGAGCCTGAAGTAAGCCGAGGCGAGCGTGCAGACCGCATGAAGAGCCGCAGCGACCGGGGAAGACCTATACAGGCCATCAGTGAAAACTCTGCGCTTAATGGCGGCCCAAACGTTCCCGAGGATAGCAAAGAGGAACTTCAGTTGTTGTGGAAGGAGTGTGAATCACGATACAAGCGAATTGTTGAAGATCAATCGGATCCGGTATGCAGGTTCCTTGCCGACGGCACCCTCACTTTCGTCAACCAGGCCCATTGCGATTTCTTCGGGAAAACCGAGGAAGATTATATCGGCACAAGCCTTTACGATTTGATGCCGAAACGGCATGGAATCGATGTCCGCAACCGGATTCACGCTCTCGAACCAAGCGCGCCCATATTTAAGTATGAGTTCGAAATCACGATACCTCCCGGAGAAGGCCGGTGGGCGAACTGGACTTTTCGGGGACTATTCGATCCCGACGGAGAGTTAGCCGTACTCCAGTGCGTGATCCGTGACGTGACAGACCGCAAGCGGGCCGAACTGGCGCTCAAAAAAAGCGAAGCTCGGTATTCTAACCTGATAAGAGCTATTCCGGATGGAGTGGTCACGTACGACACCGAGGGGAAGGTGACGTATGTCAATGATGGGTTTGTCCAGCTTTACGGATGGTCCCAGGGCGAAGTCCTGGGCCGGGCGATAGATTTTGTGCCTCCCGAGGAAGAGCAGATTACCAGGGCTGCCTGGCAGAAAACATTCGAAGGCGAAAAAGTGCTCCTTGAAACCAGGCGAATGACCAAGCAAGGCAAACTGCTGGATATCCAACTTCGGACTGCCATCTTGCGTGACCGTGACGGGAATATGAGTGAGAGCATCGTCATTCACCGGGATATCACCGAGCACAAGAGGGCCCAGGAAGCATTGCAAAAAGCCCACGACGAGCTTGAGCGTCGAGTGGAAGAACGCACCGCAGAATTAGCTGAAATCAACGCTCAACTGCGACGTGAAATTACCGAACGAAAGCATGTTGAAGAACGGCTGAGAGAGAGTGAATCCCGTTACAGGATGTTGGTGGAGAATGCGCCTCTGGGAATTATCTGGTGCGATTTGAAAGGCAGCGTCATTCAAGCGAATTCCAATCTTCTAGCCATATTGGGCGCTCCATCCCTCGAGAAAGCAAAAGCCATCAACGTGCTCAAATACCCTCCGCTGGTTCGAAGTGGAATCTCAGACGAAATCCGTCGATGTATGGAATTGGGACCCAGAATCTTCGAGTGCCCTTACAACAGCAAAAGGGGTAGATCTGCCTGGTTGCGGCTGCACATGGTTCCCACGAGAGATGATCTCGGTAGGACAGACGGAGTGCAGGCTATCGTGGAGGATGTAACAGATCGTAAACAGGCCCAAACCGAATTGTCGGAAAGTGAGGAGCGGTTCCGGGCAGTGTTCGAGACAGCCCAGGATCTAATTTTTCTCAAGAACCGGGACATGGTCTTTACTCACGTGAATCCTGCCTACCTCAAGTCCTTGGACCTCAAGGAATCAGAGGTCATAGGAAAGAGCGCCGATGAAATCTACGGTCCCCAAGAAGCCTCCTACGTCAAGGACCTCGAAGGACGCGTTCTCAGCGGGCAGGTTGTGGAGGCAACGTATAACTTGACAACCCACGGATTACGCAGAACCTTTCAATGCGTCAGGGTTCCAATGCGAAACTCGTCCGGAGAAACAATCGGTATCTGCGGTATCGCTCGGGATATTACCGAGATAAAGGCATTGGAAAGGCAATATCCCCGTTCCGCAGGACGTTACAGGTCCACTGTCATGGAGGCTACCCTGGAGCAAGTCAGACTCGCGGCTCAGAGCGAGAGCATAGTCCTTCTCTTGGGAGAGAGCGGCAGCGGAAAGGATTACCTTGCCAAGTATCTTCACGATCACTCCAGGAGGGCGGGCGGACCTTTCTTTGCGATTAACTGCGCGGCTCTCGCTGCCTCTATCGCAGAGTCCGAGTTGTTCGGTCACGAACCCGGCTCTTTCACTGGATCGCTCGGCCGAAAGCGTGGGCTGCTTGAGATGGCAGAAGGCGGGACTCTGCTCCTCAACGAAGTTGGAGAACTGTCACAGGAGGTTCAAGCCAAGCTGCTCACATTCCTGGATACTCAAACTTTCACTCGCGTAGGAGGCGAGAAAACCATTCGGGTCAACGCCAGGCTGGTCGGAGCTACCAATCGAGATCTGGAACGTGACGTGGAACAAGGCCGGTTCAGAGAGGACCTGTACTATCGACTCAGTGTTTTCGTCATTCGTGTGCCTGCTCTGCGGGAGAGAAAAGACGACATCCCGTTTGTGGCTCGAGACCTGCTCGAAAGCCTCTCTATCAAGCTGGGGCGGTCAATACCACCGGTTCTGGACGTTTCAGCTCTTGACGCTCTTTCCAGGTATGAATGGCCCGGCAACGTCAGAGAACTTCGGAACGTACTGGAGAGAGCCCTTATTTTGTGTCGAGGCCATGCAATCACGGCAGACGACATCGCCCTTCCAAAAAAAAGGCCCGATGACTTCAGTAGTGCGCAGGATGTCTCCGTCCCGGCAATCGCGTCGGGAGAGACCAACCTGAACAAAGCCCTGGAAACGACGAAGCGACAAATGATCGTAGACGCACTCCGACGTTGTAGCGGAAATGTGTCCGCGGCAGCTCGAGTTCTAGGAGTGTCTCGAGACGCTCTCAGGCATCACATGAAGATGCTCGATCTCGATAGGCGGCAATCCCCCAACTTTAGCTGAGGAAAATGGGTGTAACACCACCACCCCAACTAGCTGATTCTTGTAGTTTAGACCATTCACAGCGCTTAATTTGGGGGCATTCCCACCACTTCGGAGCGTGTTACGCTCTTTTCCTGCCGGAAGTCTGCGGCCCTACCCGTGGAATAACATTCCAATATCATTACGCATAAGTTGCGCCATTCACGGTCGCCGCTTATTGGCACTGAAATTGCTTTTATACCTGACACTCCTTTTGTAGAGGAGAGCCGGCACGGATGCAAGCGCTGAGGCTGATGATTCGGGCGATGGGAAAGCCACGGAAGTCAGTGGCGGAGGAAACCCTCCATCCTCAGACTGCACTATGCCTCCTTTCATGGATAGGTCACCCCCCGATTAAGGGGGTGGCCTTGCCCCGCTTCGTGACATCTCTGCTGACAGGATCGAAAGCGGGCATTGCTTGCCAGCGTTCAGATGACCGACCACTTACTCCGCGAATCCAACTCAGTTTATCAGCACGCACCAACATGCGTATTCCGCTATTCTGGAGGGAACCGATGAAATACGAAGAGGCTTTTAGCGAGTCACTGGAGAATCCCGAAGGTTTCTGGGGGCGAGCTGCTGAAGAAATCGTTTGGGACAAGAAATGGGATCGGGTGCTCGACCAGTCCAATTCCCCATTCTTCAAATGGTTCCCCGGAGCAATGCTGAATACATGTTTTAACGCGGTGGATCGTCATGTTCTCGGCGGGCGAGGGAATCAGACTGCAATTATTTACGACAGCCCTGTGACCGGCGTCATAGATAAAATCACGTACTTGCAACTAAAAGAGAGGGTCTCCAAGACGGCAGGGTTCCTGAAAGGCCTCGGCGTGGGAAAGGGTGACAGGGTATTGCTCTACATGCCCATGATTCCGGAAGCAGTAATAGGAATGCTGGCATGTGCTCGTTTGGGTGCGATTCACTCAGTGGTGTTCGGAGGCTTTGCGCCGAAGGAACTGGCTGTACGAATCGATGACGCATCCCCTAAAGCGATTCTGTCTGCATCATGTGGAATCGAGGGCCAAAGGGTTATCCCTTACAAGCCTTTGCTCGATGAGGCGATCGAAATTGCAGGGCCGAAGCCGGAGAAATGTGTCATCTACCAGCGTCCTCAAGCAAAGGCGGAAATGAAGGCCGGTCGGGATCTTGATTGGACCGAGCTTGAAACCAATGCCGAGCCGGCGGACTGTGTTTCAGTTGCCGCTACAGACCCACTTTACATACTCTATACTTCGGGTACAACTGCATTACCCAAGGGAGTTGTCAGGGATAACGGCGGCCACGCAGTGGCGCTCCTTTGGAGCATGAGGCACATCTACAACATCAGCCCGGGCGACGTATATTGGGCCGCGTCTGATGTCGGTTGGGTCGTAGGCCATTCATACATTGTGTACGCGCCATTGTTAGCCGCGGCGACAACGATAGTCTACGAAGGAAAACCGGTCGGCACCCCCGATCCGGGGCAATTCTGGCGTGTCATTTCCCAGCACGGGGTCAAAGCTCTCTTCACCGCCCCTACCGCCATAAGAGCGATAAAGCGGGAGGATCCCAATGGAGAGTTCCTCAGGAGATATGACATCTCGAAGTTCGATACACTATTCCTTGCCGGAGAGAGGCTCGACCCTGACACTTATCAATGGGGTACCCAGCTTCTCCAACGGCCGGTGGTGGACCATTGGTGGCAGACCGAGACCGCATGGGCTATTTGCGGCAACTTCAGAGGACTAGAGTTTTTCCCCACGAAGCCGGGTTCAGCGACTAAACCCATGCCGGGATACAATTTGAAGGTTCTGGACCCAATCAACTCCAAGGAACTGGGGCCCGGCGAGACGGGCGTCCTCGCGGTCAAACTGCCACTCCCACCTGGAAACCTTCCGACGCTGTGGAACAACGACCAGAGATTTGTCGAATCGTACATGGCTGCATTTCCCGGCTATTACATCACCGGAGACGGCGGGTACATAGATGAGGACGGATACGTATTTGTCATGGGGAGAACCGATGACGTCATCAATGTCGCGGGCCATCGGCTCTCCACAGGCGGTATGGAGGAGGTACTATCGAACCATCCGGATGTTGCCGAGTGCGCAGTGATCGGAGCTGCCGACAACCTCAAGGGCCAGCTTCCTGTCGGATTTGTGGTGCTGAAGTCGGGAGTTGATCGCTCGCAAGATGAAATCGTTAAAGAGTTGGTGCAAATGGTTCGCAACGACATAGGCGCAGTGGCGTCTTTCAAGAAGGCCGTTGTAGTCAAAAGACTTCCGAAAACACGGTCGGGCAAAGTGCTGCGCGGAACCATGCGAAAGATAGCCGACTCGGAGACCTACGGTGTCCCTGCCACGATAGACGATCCGGCAATTCTCGGGGAAATCGAAGAAGCCTTGAAACAAATCGGGTATGCTCAAAGAGTCTCGAACTGAGGTTGCTGGTTGAGTTTTTTTGTCAATGAGCAGCGGACCGTGCAATTTTGGAAAGTAACTTGTGCTTCAGGTGCTGGAAAAAATTCGTACGCTCCAGCACCTAATTCATTTCCGGACCCTATATAGAGATACTCATCCACGATGCCAGTTTGGTTTTCGCATGGTGCAGGGGCATCTTTCCACGCTGTGGATTTATTGCCTTCTCTGGCATTGAAGATTCCGAGGATCTGACTCGATACAAGGACCGATGGGCTTGTGCAGCCACGTTCAGGATTTGGAATTACAGTTCCAGTTGGATACCCACTTCTATCATCCTGTCTGGAGGGATATTGAAAAAGGCAGAAGCATCCATGGCATTGCGTGACATGAACAGAAAAAGGCCTGTGCGCCACCGGCCCATTTTGGGATTGGTCCCGATAGTCAGTTTCTCCCTTCCCAAAAAGAAGCTCGCATTTTCTAGAGTGAACTGTAAGCCCTTTCCATGCGACAAAGCCAGAACGTGCTCAATCCTAGGCTCTTCCATGAACCCATAATAGGCGATAATCCGATAAAACCCGCCGCCCAGCTTTTCAGTTTCCACTTTATCAAAATTCGGAACTCGCGGAACGTCTTCCGTCCTGAAATGGAGAAATGCGATTTCTGAGTGCAACACTTTGTTATGATTCAGGTTATGTATGAGAGCAGCCGGCACAACTTCGGGATTGCCGGTGAGGAATATGGCTTGACCGTTAACCTTTTGGGCTGGATTGGAGTCCAAGCGGCTCTTAAATTCGCGGAATGTAGGAGTAAGATTCCTCAACTGAGCTGCGAGGATCCCGCGGCCTTGTTCCCACGTTAACATAACAGCGACGAGGAGCCCGCCTATTACCAGTGGGAACCAGGCCCCGTGGAAAATCTTAGTGATATTGGCGCAAAAGAAGGAAAAATCCACCACGAAGAACAACCCTGCCAGCGACCCTGCCCATAGTCTGCTCCACGCCCATCTCTTTCGTGCAACCACGTAAAAGAGGATCGTCGTGATCAACATGGTCGATGTCACCGCCACTCCGTAAGCGGCTGCAAGTTTGTCTGACGATTCGAAGCCGACAACGATGCCAATGGTGCAAATCATGAGGAACCAGTTTACCGGGGCCACATAAATTTGGCCTAGCGCTGCGGCTGAGGTATGAGTGATTCTCATACGGGGAAGATATCCCAACTGAATCGCCTGTCGAGTGAGGGAAAAGGCGCCCGTAATAACGGCCTGAGAAGCGATAATTGTCGCCAAGGTGGATAAGATTACCATTGGCACCATCGCCCAGGAAGGGACCAGGGCGTAAAAGGGATTATAGGTCTCCCCAGGCCTTTCTAAGAGAAGCGCTCCCTGACCGAAATAGTTTAAAACGAGCGCCGGGAGTACTAGGCCGAGCCATGTGAGTCGAATCGGGCGTTTTCCAAAATGCCCCATCCCCGCGTAGAGCGCCTCTGCCCCCGTAACGACCAGGAAAACAGCGCCCAGCACGATAAAACCGTGGACCTTGTTCACGACAAGAAATTGAACTGCATGAAGCGGGATTGCCGCAGTAAGAACTTGCGGATAACGAGCCATCTGCGCAAATCCCAGAATACCGATGACGCAGAACCAAACCAGCATAACCGGCCCAAAGAGACTCCCCACTCTTGCCGTCCCGTGACTCTGCAAGAGAAATAGAAGGCCAAGGATTATGATGGTTAAGGGAATCACATACGGCTTTAACAACGGGGTGATGATGCGAATTCCTTCAACTGCGCTGAGTACGGATATGGCAGGGGTTATAATGCCGTCTCCATAGAGTAAGCAAGCCCCGAACATGCCGATGGTCACGAGAGCCCAAGGTGCGCTTTTCGTGGCCGCGTCTTTGGCTTTGACAAGCGCGGTGAGAGCTAGGACCCCGCCTTCGCCGTCATTATCTGCGCTGAGGATGAAGGCGAGGTATTTGATTGTCACAATAATCAGCAGCGCCCAAAAAATGAGAGAGAGAACCCCGAGCACATTCGCTTGAGTCGCCGCGATGCCGTATTCTCCATGAAAGCATTCACGAACAGCGTAGAGAGGGCTGGTGCCGATGTCGCCGAAGACAACCCCTAATGCGGCGAGGGTAAGCAGGGCAAGTCGACGGCCGCTCATATCTGTATGAGAGTTGCCCGCTGCAATTCTTTCGGGGCCCGTGCGGCCGTTTTGGTCACGAATTGACATAAGCATCCTTCTTCAAAGGGGGTTGATTTACAGCGGCTGTTTCGACTGCATCGTTCACAAGAAGCATCCGGAAATCCTGGTGGTGAAAATAGATCCGGAAATGTTCGGCGGCATTCACCGCTTCCGGCTGACGTCTTTCTCGGTTCATACTCCCTGAACAGGGCGATAGATGCCAGAAAAAAATCAGCACCCGCATCTGTCACGCGGATTTTTAGCTCGATGTGCGGAATGGAAAGATCTTCGAGGTCGGCTGTTCGACGAAGATTCCCTTCATTTACTTATCATCGCGTCGTGCGCTCGTAGCATTCTCAACATTCCACACCATCGCGTTCGCGAAAAAATGTCGCCGCATCCAAGTAGGCAACAATACACCTTCTTAAGCCTCTGGAAAACTGAGGACTCCATTTCGTAAGTACGGTGCCAATTGCACAGTAGCGCTTGCCTGCGTGCAGGATTGTGGCCGCGACCCCGCGTGCCGCTGGGAGGCGGCTCCTACCGGAATAGGTTCCGACCAGCCTCGGCAAATTGCGGCCGATTCAAGTGATATTATCGTTTGCCTTTTTAGTGCACTAAGGTCATACAAGGATAATAGCTTCTCGACAGTTTGGGGCACGGGGGGACGTATGTCTACCGGCAATGAATATCCGTTGATTGTCTTTGTGTGGCGCCCAGATGACCGGATTTCCACAGTCCTGGAAACATCTCAGAAGGTTGGGAGCAGAGCTATACTCGACCTGACCTCATCCGATCAGAAGTCCGAAGCTGAGGCATTGCTGAGGCACGCCGACTTGGCTGGCACAGCACACGTGAAGATTTCACCCGAGTGGCTCACCGTTCCCTGGCTCGCAGATTTCCTGGACAGAGCGGGGATCGAAAGCCTGTGGGTTGAATTGAATCCTGTTCTACTTCTTCACCATGCAAAAGACTATTTGGATCGACTAGTACAATTATCCGCACAGTCAAATTGTTATCCGATAGTGGGAGACCTGGATGTTATCGGTCTCATCGTTCACGAATATCCCGGACTTGAGAACATAGTAATTAAGGGCTCGGAAGCGGCGGGGTTCGTCAGCAGCGAAAGCATCTTTGCCCTCTTCTCTGCTGTGCGCCACATGGTCAAAACTCACGGTAGGCCCCGGAACTTGATCGTGTGGGGAGGCGTGGCTACTCCTGAAGCCGCAGCGGCCTTTCTGGCTGTAGGATGCAAGGGCATCGTTTTCGAAAGCATCCACTGGCTCACCGATCTCTGCGCTGTTGATCGGACGACCCGGGCCAAGATATCCTCGCTCCACCCGGAACATACCGATCTTGTGGGATTAAACCTCAATGTGCCTTGCCGCCTCTTTAATAAGGGCAACTCTCTCGCGGTGAAGGACCTGAAAGCATACGCGAATTCCTTGTGCGAAGAAGAAATCCGAGATGAAGATCGTCGCCGCATAGCCGAGAAAATCCGACAAAATAGCGTGCACCCACTGTGCAGCAGTTTTTCGAAAGAAGAGCTTATCCCGCTGGGAGTCGAGGCAGCTTTTGCGCAATCCTTCGTCAGGAGATTTGGTGCCTCAAGCGAAGAGGCAATAGATGGGTTCCTCAGAGAAATCGAAAGACTATGCAGACTTGCTCCAACGAAGGAAAAGGTATTCACGGATAGCTGGATTGCCCGCGAGATGGGCACCAAGTATGCCTTGATCCAGGGGGCCATGTCATGCATCACTGATTCACCCCAATTTGCCTTGAAGGTGTCCGAGACCGGCGGCTTGCCCACCATTGCTCTGGGATCCATGCCAAGATCGATGCTTGAAGATAAGCTGGGCAATCTCCGTGCGACCATGGGAGGCAGGCCCTTTGCCGTTAATGTGATTGCGCTGGATGAAAATCCACACCGAAATGAGCAGATGGAATGGATTCTTTGCGAAAGACCTAATTTTGCCGTGATTGCCGCAGGAGATCCCTCCCATGCCCGGCAACTGCTGGAAAACGGCATAGAAGTAATCTACGTGGCGCCTAACGAGAGACTAATGGAGTTGGCTTTCAGCGCCGGCGTTAGGTACGTGGTCTGCGAGGGAAGCGAAGCGGGCGGGCACATAGGAGAATATTCGACCCTGACACTGGCTCAGATCGTACTGGATTGGAAGGATCGCGACCCGGTTTTCTTTGATGATCGCAGAGTGATTCTGGCGGGTGGAATCTGCGATCGTGAGACCGCATTCATGGCCGCGATGCTGGGCGCAGACGCGATCCAAGCGGGCACTTACTACCTCACCACCACTGAAATTGTGGCAACGGGTGCGCTGACACCTCTTTATCAGCGCATGGTGCTGGAAGCACATCCAGGGTCTACGGTCGTGACCGGTCAAGGAACCGGTCTCAGGGTCCGATCTCTGAGAACACAGAAAATCGAGGAGATTTGCAGCCGGGAACTAGATTTTGCAGCAGGACCGGGAAACGAAGCCTCTTTTCGGAGAGGCATCGAGCAGTTAAGTGCGGGTAGCCTCTTTATTGCCGCCAAGGGACTCGACGAGTCAGATGGGTCTTCGTTAGCTGAAGAGATTTGCGCAGAACAGGGACAGTTCATGAGCGGAGCCTGCGCTGGCGTGCTGTCGCAAGTAAGCACCCTGGCACAACTTCATTTTGAGTTGGCCGAGGCCAGCCTTCCGCAAGGAATACCTTTCTGGGGACCAATTCGTGAATTGTCAGCAAGACGGGGTACCGTAGACCGGGAGGTGCCGTTCACTGCCCTCACAGAGACGCAGAGAAGGGCGTACCGTTCGGCAGATCGAGAGCGAGTTGCTATTACGGGGATGAGCGTCATCAACTCCCTTGGCAAAAGCCCCGAGGAGGTTTGGGCCAACTCCATCGCCCTGAAAAGCGGTGTTGTGCGTATTCCGCCGTCAAAATGGAATCACGAGCTGTATTACGATCCTCGTCCCGGGATACCTGAAAAAACCTACTCCAATATGGCAGCGTTCCAGGAAATCGAGATCTCCCGAAATGACCTGGGCATATCCCCCCAGGACTTTCACACTATGGCCAAGTCCACGAAGATTACGCTGTGGCTGGCGCAAAGAGCCATTGAAGCATCGGGAATACTGAGGTCGGAAATACCCCGCCACCGGATAGCGGTTCTTATTTCGCAGAATGCAGCAGAAGCCGCATCCACCCTGACTAGTTCACTGATTAGAGCGGCCGCCGTCGAGATAATCGGGTCGGTGCAGACAGTTATCTCCATGACACCTGAAGTACGCCAGGCGGCCGAAGAGGCTATCAGAAGCGGGCGAGCAGCCATTGACGATACGTCACTTATGGGCCGTCTGAATTCCGCGGCGGCAGGATTCATTTGTAATAAATACGGATTTCAGGGGCCGAGTTTTGCTGTTACTGCGGCGTGCGCCACTGCCCTGGTTGCTATTTTTAATGCCTACCAGTTGATCCGCAACGGAATAATCGACGCCGCTGTTGTCGGAGGGGCCGAGGAGCCTTTAACTCCGTTTCACTTTCTCAATTTCTCGGCACTCCGTGCGCTGGCGGGTCTTTCAGGGATTGACAGGCTGCCCCATCAGGCGAGTCGACCGTTCGACGCGGAAAGAGACGGAATGGTCCTCGGCGAGGGTGGCGGCGTGATAGTGATTGAACGGGAATCGATGGCGAGCAAGCGCGGAGCAAAAGTACACGCTTATATTACCGGCATGGGGGCCAGCAGCAACAACTTCGGGATGCTCGAGTCTTCCCGGGCCACCCAGGAAATGGCCATAGGCGCGTCTTTTGATGATGCTTCTTACGGACCCGATAAGGTGGACGTTGTGGAATGCCATGCCACTGGCACAACGCAGGGTGATGTCGAAGAGGTCATGGCCCTGCAACATTTTTTCAACACAGGCAGACTGACCGTTCTCACCTCATTCAAGTCGCAGATAGGCCACACATTGGGGGCGTCCGGCGTTAACGGTCTCATACGCGGGATCATGGCGATGAACGCAGGGATTTTCCCTCCTACCCTGAACTACGAAAACCCGGATCCCGCTATTAATCTTGAGCGCTCAGGCTTCGCGGTTATCCCCGAGCCAGCCGATTGGAACCTCAGGGACGGGCTGGTCAGGCGGCTCCAGATCAATGCGTTCGGCTTTGGAGGCCCAAATTACATCGTGCAACTGGAGAAAGTCGCTGACTCCGAGGATGTTATCCTGGTTTCCTCTGCCGAAGCGGTTGAAATGCACCAGAAAAGTAGCGTAGGAGTACCGTTGCCAAATGGAGTACACTTCTTCAGAACCAGCATAGGCGCCGGATCTTATCGCGTTGGTGTGGTTGCGGACACCACAACCGAAGCCGTTTCCTTGATTGAGAAGGCAGAAGGCCTTGCCCATGGTGAGGCCATTTCTTCCGGAGATCTCAGGACATTAGCAAAGGCAGGCGTGTACCTGGGAGAAGAGGGAGCGTCTACTCTGCCTCTGGCCTTTGCATTTCCGGGGCAGGGTTCTCAGTATCAGGGTATGGGTAGTGATCTCTATGAGACTTTTCCGGTCATCCGTGAGTGGATGGACCGCGCGGCTCACGTGGCAGAGTTCGACCTCCTGGGCATCATGTTTCGCGGATCCCAAGAGGATCTTCAAAACACACGTTGGCAGCAACCTGCCTTGTTTACTATGGAGTATGCACTGGCACAGCACTTGATCTCCTTGGGAGTTCGACCTGCTGCGCTCGCCGGCCACAGTCTGGGGCAAGGGACTGCTCTGTGTCTTGCCGGAGTCTATTCTTTCGAGGACGGATTCCGTCTTGTAAACAAGCGGGCCGAGTGCATGGATAAGGCAAGCCGAATGCAGGCGGACCCCGGCGTGATGATGGCCGTGGATGCACCTCTGGAGTACCTTGAAGAAAGGATCGCCAAAACCGACGATGTCTATATCACCAACGTAAATTCGCCTCGCCAGGTTGTCCTGGGAGGAAATACAGAGGCGGTGAGAACCCTTGGTGAACGACTGAAAAAAGAGGGGTACCGTGGAACCTTCCTTCGTGTCAGCATGGCCTTCCATTCACCGACCATGCAATGCGTCCATGACGAGTTGGCAGAGTTCATGGCGGACCTAGACTTCCATCCACCGGAAATGCCCGTAATTTCCAATACGACTATGCAGCCCTTCCCTGCCGACACTTTCGAGATCAAGAAGATCCTGTTGGCTCACCTGGAGTCGCCGGTTTACTGGATGCAAAACGTGAAGACTCTTTGGCATGACTACCGTATCCGGTTGTTTGTGGAAGTGGGGCCCGGCAGTGTCCTGAACGGACTGATCCTGGATACTCTCGAAGAGGCAGACTGCATTCATACCTGTTTCCGCGACCATGAAAACGGTGCCTACATGAAAGCCCTCGCACAACTTTTTGCCAAGGGTCATCTGCCCGTGAGTGCGGGACATACAACCATGACGTTTTCGGATTCGGCTCAGGTGACCGCCCCACGCGTGTTCGAGTCACAGAACGTTGCTGCACCTGAACCTCGTAATATGGTCAAAGGCATTGAGGAAACTGACTCGGTCGTGCTTAACCAAATTAGGGACTTTGTCAGGCACAGCCTCGGTCACTACGTCAAGCCAGCTCTCCTGGAGGCTATTCGTCGCGAGCACAACCGGAATTACAGCGAAGGAGAGCTCGATGCCGCGCTGGATGCCATTTTTCCAGGCATCGACGCGGATTCGTTGCCCTCGCCCCGATTGCGGGGAGCAGGGGAACAGGAAAGCATTCCTCGGCCCACCTTGTCACCGAATACAGACGAACTCACGGAAGCCGTTATACGTATCGTAATGGATGCCACCGGGTACGAAAGAAATGAGATCGAACCGTCTATGGATCTTAAGGAAGATCTCTCCATACGATCCAGTAGACTTCCAGTCCTGGTGGACAAGACTGAAAGATACTTCGGCATCCAAATTCACCTGAAAGATTTCTCCGATGTCCGCACCGTAGCCGATTTTGCCAACAAGCTTAGAGGGATAGTTTCCCTGGATAAGCTAAAAGAAACGCCACCAACGCGGAAACCAACTAGTGAGCTTACGATTGCCGGATCGTACGACGGGCCTTCGCCCCAGGGAGATCGAGGACCCGTGCGACGACTTGTCTGCCGGGAAGTGTCCTTGCAAGAAAAACCTGCTCGAACTATTCACCTGACCGGACAGGATTCGGTAGTCGTCTTCACTATGGGGAATGGGACTGAAAGCGGTAGTGAAGTTCTGGCGGCTTTTGTAAAAGATCGCAACGATAGGCATCTGAGATTCGGATCGCTTGATGAAGTCGAAGGCGGCAGCGGATTTGATCTTCGTCAAATGGAAAGCGCTACAAGGGCTGCGGACAGGCTCACGGAAGTGCGGTCTCTTGCAGGCATTGTCTTGGTCGTTGATGATCTCCTCTCGGTAAAATTGAAAGGTATTGATGAAGTCTCCAAACTTCTCTGTGGGCTGTTCGTAGTCTTGAAGGCGTTTCTAAATTCATCCGCGAAGAAATTTGCCACCCTTATCCACCAGCTTGTCGGGCCCGACGAAATGGGGAGCCTTCTTTATGAGGGAGTCCAGGGAATGTTTCTATCCCTCACCCACGAATATCCTTCCGTCCAATTCCGCTCAGTACAGACTTATGAGCACACGGATTGGTCTGAGGTTGCCGATGTGGCCCTTGACAGAAACCAGCCGGTCCTGGAGGTCATACTCAGAAATGGAAAACTTCTTACCAGGGAATGGCAGCCGGCCTTAAGCTCTTTCACGGAGGATCGCCCGGCTGCCGAACGGGGAGACGTCGTCATTCTCTCAGGCGGGGCCGGCGGCATAACATATCGGCTGGCATGTATCCTGGCGCCTCTTGGATGTCGATTAATTTTCCTTGGTCGCACCACGCTGGTCCCGGATAATGATCGCACGCAACTGCTCTCAGACGTAATCCCTCAGGGTGACCGTCAAACGCCATCGTCCTTGAAAAGTATCGAGATTGTCCAAAATGTGGAGGAACTGCGATCTGCCGGAGTTGACGCTACGTACTACGCTTGCGATGTGAGCGATGCCGTGCGGACGAAACGGGTCTTTGCGGAAATTTTGCAGCGCTACGGGAGGATAGATGGCATTGTTCACGGCGCCGGAATACTTAGAGACGCTCTTGTTGAGCGAATGAGCCCTGAAGATTTTTCCGCGGTCGTGGACGTGAAATTGCGCGGAGCCTGGAACTTGCTTTCAGCCGCGAGGAACGCCGGCCTCAAATTCTTCGTATGCCTTTCTTCAGTGACGGCAATCATGGGAAATCCCGGACAAGTTAATTACGCGGCTGGAAACAGAGCTATGTCCGGATTGGTATCCCAGCTCAGGTCAAAAATTCCTTCTCTTATGTGTAAGTCTCTGATGCTCCCGCCGATTGAAGGGGTCGGGATGGCTGAAGATCCCGAAATCAGAAAGTTGATGCAAAAAGTGCATGCAGGCTACGTGCATGCAGAAGAATTGGCCGCTCTATTCGGCAGGGAATTGACAATGGGAACGGATGATGCCTGGGTCCTCTTCATGCGGTCTCTTCCACGTTCCCAGACGACTTTGCTGGACTCGTCAACGTTCCGGTCAGGTAATCGGGAAATCGAATCCGGAACAGCGCTATTCCCGAGAGACCGGTTTCCTATGATTGACTCCATTACTAAGGTTGACTTGGTTAAGGGAGAATTGCACGCCGCGAAGGTGTTTTCTCTCGATAAGGATGTTTGGCTCGAGGACCACAAACCGTTCGCTTTCGTGAAACACCAACTGGTCTCGGCAATTATGGTCATTGAGGCTTTTATGGAGGCAGCGCGGATGCTGTATCCTCACTTATCGGTTCATGCAATACGGGAGATCGAGTTTCTGGACATACTCGAATGTCCGCGTGGTATCGAGCGGCACTCGGAGATTTTGTGCCGCCGTATTCCTTCCAGCGCAGGAGAAATCGTCTGCGAGGTATCTCTGGCCGGCCGCGAGATCTCGCCCACGGGACGCGTCATAGATCGGACAAGTTTGAATTACAAATCGTTAGTGATTCTTGGCCATGGCACCGGATTCTCTTCTGTGGATTCCAGGGTCTTTCCTGTCAGGAAAGAGGAACTGGACGGAAGACCTATGAGTCGTGAAACGATGTTGAAATCGTACCGAGATAGCTTGCACAAGGGCAGGTATAGGGTGCTTGAGTCCGTCGATGGCACCGGACCCGATGCCATCCGAGCACGCTTGGTATATCGCGAGGGCGAAGATTTCGCGCCTCCTTTGCAAACCTATTATCAGTACTCCCCATATCTGCTGGAAGCGCTGATGCAAATGTGCGGCAATTTCTATATCGAGATGCGGAGAAATCATCTGAAACGTCAGTTGGTTGCCGCAGGCAAGTCCGTTGACCGTCACGAAAGCATCGAACGTAAAAGAAACAAACTCTCCAGGGGTTCTCGCCTGACCGGGAACCGGACGTTCACAAAGGCGGTCCGCCCTGTGTTTCGTTATGAACAGCCTCTAAAAGACTCAGGAAAAGTGATTCCCTACAGGATCGGCGAGATACTCTTCTCCCGAAAATGTGTAAACGGCGAGTCAATCCTACTTGAGGGCCGCATCTCCGATCGCAACGAAGAGGGATTCGTGTGGACCGCCCGGGGAGTAGACAAGGAGGGACAAACTGTAATGCTGGTGCGGGACATGGTGTTACGCTGGATTTCGGCATAGCTCTTTGCATGTTTCTGAGAAAGGAATTGAACCTACATTGTGCTGCACCGGCCGTCGAATTAATTTCGGCGTTGTCCCTACTTTCCTTGCAGGAAGCGCGAGGCTCCGCTCATTCCCTGGGGGCCAGTGCGTGCCGTAAAGATGACGCACGCAATTCTGCTTATACCGTAACTTTTATTGACGAAAGTATAGCCATCTGATAAATTAAATTGTGCGGCTAGGGGGAAGTATAATTTTGTTCGTTTCATCATCTTTTTCTTAATGAGAGTTTGACTATCCTTATCAGTGGCCCTTCCTCCATGGGCTAGCGGGGGAACTTATGCAGTGCCGGAACTGCCGGTTTGAGAATCCTGCGGGAATGAAATTCTGCGGGAATTGCGGCTCCAGGCTGGATCTGTTCTGCCCTCAGTGCAACTCCTCCCATCCTCCGGACTCCAAATTCTGTGGCCAGTGCGGTCACCCTCTAATTTTTCTCCAGGACCCCAGAGTTCAACGACCTCTCTCTTTCGACGAAAAGCTGACAAAGATTCAGCGCTACCTGCCAGGCGGGCTCACGGAAAAGATCCTATCCCAAAAAGACAAAATTGAGGGCGAGCGGAGACAGGTCACCATCATGTTCGTTGACATGAAAGGCTTTACGCCGCTTACGGAAAGACTCGGGCCGGAGGAGACGTTCGCCTTAATGGATCAGGTTTTCGAAATCCTTATAAACTGCATCCATGATTATGAGGGGACTGTAAACGAACTCCGAGGAGATGGGATCTTAGCACTGTTTGGGTCTCCCATAGCCCTGGAAGACGCTCCTCTGCGGGCCGTACGGTCATCTCTGGCGATCCACCGCGAAATGATCAGGTTCAGTGAAAAGTTAAGAGCAGAGGAAGGCATTCCTCCCATCTTGGTCCGCATAGGCATAAACACCGGACCGGTCGTGGTCGGCAGTCTGGGCAACGATCTTCGAGTCCAGTTCACGGCAGTCGGTGACACGATAAATATGGCCGCGAGGATGGAGCAGTTGGCTGAGCCCGGGACAACCTACGTAACCGAAGAGACCTTCAGGCCTACCGAAGGCTTTTTTCGATTCGAAGCGCTCGGAAAACGACTTGTAAAAGGCAAGAAGAAGCCGGTCAAGATCTACCGCGTACTCGCTCCCAGTACGAGAAGGACCAGATTTGATGTGAGTGCGGAGCGTGGATTGACATACTTTATCGGGCGGCAACGCGAGCTTGGCCTTCTCCTCGAAAGTTTTGAACAAGCCAAAGCAGGCCGCGGCCAGGCGGTTTCAGTTGTCGGTGAGGCCGGCGTCGGAAAATCAAGGCTCCTGTACGAATTCAGAAAGGCTGTGGCGAACGAAAACATTTTGTTTCTGGAAGGGAGGTGCCTCTCCTATTGCCGGGAGAATGCCTATCATCCGATCGTGGACATGTTGAAGTCGAACTTTGGCGTGGAAGACATGGACACGGACGCGGACGTCACAGACAAGGTCAAGAGAGGATTGGCCGCATTGGGGATTGATGAGACAACTACCCTGCCGTATCTTCTGGATCTCCTATCAGTCAAAGATAGCGGAATCGACAAGATTTCTATGAGCCCAGCCGCAAGAAAGGACCGGATTCTCCATTCTCTACGCCGACTGGTCGTAAAAGGATCGGAAAGAAGGCCGTTGATATTAGCTTTTGAGGACCTGCATTGGACGGACAAAAGCTCCGAAGAGACAGCCAAGTACCTTCTGGAGAGCATTCCCCGCGCCAAGATCCTGATGATACTCACCTATCGGCCTGAATTTGTTCACACGTGGGGGGGCAAGTCGTTTCACAATTCGCTCACTGTCAACCGCCTCTCGAACCGAGAAAGCCTGGCCATGGTGTCCCACATTCTTGGCAGCGACGACGTCGCCATGGATCTCTTTGATCTGATATTGGAGAAAACGGAAGGAGTACCATTTTTTATCGAGGAGTTTGTCAGAGCGCTGAAAGACATGGAAATCATAAAACGGAACGAATCGTACCACTTGGCGGAGGGCGTGGACCGCGTGGCTATTCCTTCCACGATCCAGGATACAGTAATGGCCCGAGTAGATTCGTTGCCGGACTCTCCGAAAGAAGTGCTTCAGGCTGCGTCGGCAATAGGCCGAGAGTTTAGTTTCAAGTTGATAAAGGCGGTTACAGAATTGCCGGAGCCAACTCTGCTCTCTTATCTCTCTGCTCTCATGTATGCGGAACTTGTTTACGAGCGTGGAATTTTCCCTGAATCGACATACATTTTCAGACACGCTATCACCCGCGAGGTTGTCTACGACTCAATACTGACCAATAGAAAGAAACTGCTGCATCGAAAGATCGGCAAATCTATGGAAGATATGTATGGAGATAACCTCGATAGTTATTCCGGCATCTTGGCGGACCATTTTATGCTCGGAGAGGATTTCCAAAAAAGCGCGGACTATTCAAGACTGGCTTCCGAGAGAGCATACTCGCAAGCCGCCGTTCCATCGGCAATTTCGTACGCTCAAAAGAGGATTACCGGGCTGGAGAGCTTGCCTCCGACGCCGGAGAATCAATTACAATTAATTGATACCAGGATCTGGAAAGGTCAGACTCTGTTCACGGCGGGTCATCTGGCAGAGGCTAAAGAAGCCATAGAGCCAATACTCGAAATGACCGTCCAAAGCAATGACAAGAACCGGATGGGCCAGATCTACTTTATATTGGGCGCCTACCAGTGCGCTGTAAAAGAGGAGTCTGCACGGGGGCTGGAACTCCTGCGGAAGGCCATACAAAGCGCGGAGGAGGCGAGGGACGCCCGTTCGGCCATCATGGCGCATTTCTATTATGGAGAGTCCCTGTGCTTGAATTGTCAATTCGAGAGCGGAGCCAAAAGCATTCGGAAAGCCATTAGGATCCTGGAAGCCGTCCAGAACCTTTGGGCCGCCTCCGCGCTCTACAGTCATCTGAGTTACTATGCCCACAATTATCAGGGCAAGGTGGATGAGGGTTTTGCTACGAGTCGCAAGGCCCTGGAAATCGCCGAAAACAGTGGAGACATCCACTCCCGTGCCCATGCGTATGTGTGCCACGGGATCTCCTATTTTTACAAGGGGCTTTTCACGGAGGCAGAAGAGCACATTCTCAGAGGGATAGACCTTTGTGAATATCATCCTATTCCGGCGGTAGGCCATCAGGCCCTAGGGTACACTTATTTTGAAAAGGGCGATTATAAGAAATCCTACGCCCACCACCAGAAAGCCATCGAGTTTCGCGAGCAGACAGGAGTTTTTACTTCCTGCATAAACCTCAACAAGATAGCCCTGGCTAGGGCTATCCAGGCTGACGGACCTACAGTTCCGGACATTCCATCGCTAGTGCAACTCCTAAAAAACACCAAATTGAAGTTGTATTCCGGGAAAATGGCCCGTCACCTGGCTGAGATCCTCCTCGACCTAGGCGAACCGCACTTCGAAGAGGTTGAGTCCTGGGTTAAGGCAGCGATACTCAACCACGAGGAAACGGGGATGAAATGGGACCTAGCCAGTGACTATCTGGTCTTTGCGCAATTCATGAAATCACAGGGTCGGCCGGAGCAGGAAAAGGATTATTTGAATAAAGCCCTTTCCTTGTTCAAGCAATGTGGAGCCGAAGGATGGTGTCGCAGAATAGAAACCGGGCGCACACAAGGGTAACCAAAATCCTATCCACCTCTGTTCATTGTGAAGTGCGAAGGAACTGAAAGGAGAAGAGGATCATGGGAGTGCCAAAAGACGAAAAGGACCTTTTGGAGGGCGCTTATTGTCGTTTTGCCGCTATTTTCACCTGGACGTCCCAGGAGGATGAAGTGGCCAGAGAGAGGTTCAAGAAGTGGCTTGATTTTGATCGCTTATTGGCCGAGACGGAGATCGTTCCGAAACACACGCGGGCTTACAGCCTGATTGGAGCGCGAACACTTGTCGTCATTGGCTTGTGCAAAAGTTTGCGGGGCCTGCATCGCTATTGCTCGGAAATCATCTTCAATACGGGCATTGAGGCCGATTTTTATCACGCCGTGGATGTAGACGAACTCAAGGACCTTGTTTAGACTGAGCAGGCTAGTCCAAATGGGAGCCCAGTGAACCCTGTCAGCCCGGGAAGGGTGACAATAGCGAACCACCTTTTCCCGTTGGGCGTGCCCACATCTTACCCCGACCTGCTACCTGTCCCCATGTTGGGCCGGCCTTGACAACAGGTCCAGGTTGTAATGAGCACAGTCTTTTTTGGATTGCTATGACTGTGTCCGCGGTATCTTGTGTCCATTTTTCAACACAATCCCTAATGCTTCAAGCTGAAAAAAAAGGGAGGGGAATCATGACACGAGCAGGCATATCGATTTGCGTTCTCGTAATGATCGCCTGTGCGGTGGCCGCACAGGCGCCCCCAGCACTGCAACGGTCGGTGAATTGTGACCCTCAGGGATTGATGCAGGGTTTTCCTCCATCTCCGGAAAAACGAGTAACAGTTACTGCGGACGCAAAGAACTGGCTATTGCCTCCTAACACCACGTGGTCCTACCAGCATGCCTGCGAGCTTGTTGCCACTAAACGAGTAGGTCGAGGCATCTGCGTTTCGGCATTGCCCAGAGCACGGAAACAGCTTGATGACATAAAGTTTGACGACTGCACCGACGCAGTGATTGTGCTGCACAAAGGCAGAATCGTCTACGAGAATTACGCAAAGGGCATGAGACCTGAAACTTGCCACCTGCTGTTCTCTGCCAGCAAATCGTTCGTAGGATTGATTGCGGCTATCATGATATCGCAGGGTGTGATCCACGGAAAGGATCCGGTTTCGCAGTACGTTTCTGAGCTGGCTGATTCTGCATATAGCCGCGCAACAATAAGACAGGTCATGGATATGCGCGTGAATGTCAAGTTCTTGGAAGATTACACAGCCAATCCTCCATCTGACGTACGCTGCATCTTCTGTTATATGGCCTCAGCCAACTGGTGGATTCCCGGCCCGTGCTTGTGCCGCGGGGTGCCCTCTAATCTTTATGAGGCCCTGCAGAACTTGAAGGAATCGGAAGAATCAAGCAGCGGGTGTATGAATTACAAGTCCCCGAACGCCGACGTGCTGGCATGGGTCGTAAGCAACAAGTCGGGCAAATCGCTGTCCGAGCTTGTTTCAGAGCAGATATGGAGCAAGATAGGAGCGCACCATGATGCTTACTATCTCGTGGACACGTTAGGCAAGGAGGCTGCATTCGGCGGACTGAACGTAACTCTGCGGGATTTTGCTCGTTTCGGGGAAATGATGAGAAAAATGGGGAAGTGGAATGAGCAACAAGTGGTTCCGAAGAGTGTTATTGAGGACATAACGCAAGGTGGCGATCATTGCCAAGTATTCCCAAATACCAATAAGCCCTTGCTGGCTAATTGGTCATACCGAAGCCAGTGGTGGGTGATGAACAACTCAAACGGCGCCTACATGGCTAGAGGTGTACACGGGCAGCGCCTATACATTGATCCGAAAGCCCAAATGGTGGTCGCCAAATTCGGAATAGATCAGGCAGTGGACGATACATCCATTGACGAGGCTTACCAAAAGGTATTCGATGCGCTTGCGACACGCTTAGAAAATGAGGACTAGTATGGGGTCCCCAAAATTCATGCGCGTGAGAAACGATGAAGAGGAAGTGCGCGAGAAGCTGGAAGAAGAAGTAATAGAGTAGAAAGGACCCTAAGCCTGGCTCGGAGAAATTGAACGGCGTCAGATCAAAGTCACTTGGAGATCACGATCTTGGCGGATACGGGGATGGGTCGGCAGTTGCACGCTCTCGGCAAAGCCAAGGTTTTACCGTTCCATGGCTAGACCACGAATGTTGAACGCACATCAAAGTTGACACAGGTTCCAGGGTGCAGTATGCTAAAAGACAAATGAAATTAGAAATCTGGGCCGGCGGATAACGACGATACCTCCGGTACGCAGGTTCAGCTTGGGGGACGTAACTGATCCGTCACCATCCGGAAACCTTTGAAAAATGCGTTACCCGACAGTTTTATCAGGTTTGGCCTTAAACGGGTTTGCACAGCGGCATTCTCGGGCATCTCTCTTTCGAGACAGCAGTCAAATGCCGAAATATTCCGGGGCCGCCTGAAAGTATCCGGCGAGAAAATTTGTTGCGTATTCAAGACACGGTAGAATGCGTGTTAACCACAGAATAGTAGGCGTATTTATCTTTTTGGAAGAACTTGAAGAGTCCAAGCCGGTACCAGTGATCTGATACAGTTTTGGCTGAAACGGAGACTGACGTCTGATTGGATCATCGACAGTGGGGGCTGGTTTCAAAGGTTGAGACGCAACTTGGTTCTTTGTGATCTTGAGGTAATTACGGTAAGGACAACTTTAGGGAGGTCAATGCCGTGAAGATCTGGTGCGAGAGTCTCGATTATCAGTTCGATCTCCCTGAACGACCGGAGCGGGTTGTATGTTTGGTGGCTGCGGCCACGGAAGCGCTCTATGCCATGGGATTGGGGGAACGAGTGGTCGGGGTATCGAGCTACTGCCACCGATACATCCGAGATTTGAATAAACCGGTCGCCGGAGACTACCTGAAAATTGACGACCAACGCTTTGCTGAACTGGACCCGGATCTCGTCGTTGTCACAACGGGAGTACAACGGAAACTAGGGCTGGAGCTTGCCAAGAAAGGACTGCCCGTTTACGCGTTACCTCTGCCGAACAGCTTCTATGGAATTCTTGAAAACAACATCACCTTGGGGGCGTTACTGAATAACGTAAGAGCGGGCCGCGATCTTTCTCTTCGCATGGAATCGGAGGCCGCCGCCATTCGAGAGCGCAATCCCCCGACAAGACCGCGGGTTTATGTGGAACTCTGGTTCGGACGGTACATGCGCTCAATCGGAGGCCTTACCTATATCAACGATCTCGTTTCCTTTGCCGGCGGCGATGCAATCTTTGCAGACAAACGCCAAGGATATTTCAAACCGAAGTTTGATGAAGTGCTGACCGAAAGGCCCGATGTGTTTCTCGTGTTCTCCGAGGAGGAATATCCGATCGATCCTCGCGATCTTGTTGAGAAACGTGGATGGAAAGACGCCCTGGACCTAAAGATAGTCGAATCGTCTGTGAGACGCGGGCAGAACCTGATTCAGGAAGGACCATCCATTGTGGAGACGGCCTCATGGCTTCAGCAGCAGTTGCACGATTGAACAAACGCATCCGTTGAACCTCTGACGTTTGGACGCTGGAGGGACCTTGATGAGCGAGTCCAAAATCTATCGGACCGGAATTCGTGGAGCGCTGGCACTTGCCAACAAATTGGCCAGGGCGAGGGACAAGGATGTTGCGGTGAGAATGGCGGTTGCTGAAGATGACATTGAATCTTTAAAACGCCTTCTGCGTGAGGGCGCAAATATCAATGCGGCAAAAGGCAAGTACAAGACCTCCATTTTAATGGAAGCGGCAGTCCGAGGAAACCTGGCAGTTATGCGGCTGCTTTTGGAGAGAGGAGCAGATGTCAATATGGCTGACCGAGACGGCTGGACAGCTCTCATGGGGGCTACCATTCAAGGCCGACTCGAACCGGTCAAGCTGCTTCTGGATTACGGTGCGGACGTGAATGCCAAAAACCACAATGGTGAGACGGCATTGGTTATGGCTACCGGCATGAAGCACGCGGAAATCAGGGACGCTCTTCTGGAACATGGGGCAGAAGGGTAATTCATTTCAGCCACGGCTGAATTCATGACATCGCAGAAAAGGAGGCGCCAATGACCAAGGAACTGATGGAATACTTCAATAAACAGCCCAGATTAGGAACGCTCAGCACGGCTGACAAGAATGGGAAGGTGGATTCCGCCTATTTCGGGTCGCCGCGAATGGTCGATGAAAAGACCATATTCATGGGCCTGGGCAAGAATCGAACTTTTGCCAACCTTCAAGAAAACCCTCACGCTTGTTTCACGATTATGGAGCCTGGCAGCAAACTTCCTGAATGGAAAGGGGTTCGGATCTACCTGAAGATGATTGACTGCCAGACATCCGGCGAAAAACTGGACAACATCAGAAGCGGTATAGCACAGGCAGCCGGAGAGAATGCAGCCAAAATGATTCACGCTGCGATTACTTTTGAGATCCAGGAAGTAAGACCGCTTGCTGATTTTGGACAGGGATGGGAGAAGTCGATTTAAGAGGCTGTCGCATAAGAATATTTGGGGGGAAGTTTGCCGACTGTGCATTGTTATGCAGTGTGAAATCGATCTCATTGAGGTCGCCACGAACGAATCCAAACAGATCGGCCTCACGGGAGCCTGAACCGCGATAGGAATTATCTTCGATAGTGACTTATCCCGGGAATGCGATCCGATCTCGGGTTTAGCGGCAGGCTCCTAATCACAGGGTCAGTACTCGAATCCTTTTCGCGCCTTCCCTCCCTTGTCGAAATGGTGCTTGATTTTCTTTATTTCCTGTACCGCATCCGCACGGCTGATAATCTCGGGACGAGCATAGCGTCCGGTCAATACCAGTTCCACATTGTTGGGTTTGGAATCCAGGAAGTCCAGAAGGTTCTGTAGACTGATGAGGCCTAGATGCACTGCCATGTTGACCTCATCGAGTATGATAACATCGTACGAACCGCTGAGCATAGCAGTGCGGGCCTCTGCCAGAGCTAGCACCGCCATAATGGAATCCTCGGGTTTGGGGCCATCCTTACCTATGAACCCTCTTCTTCCCATGGCCTTTATTATCAACATCGGGGCCAGCGATTGAACTGCAATCTGTTCGCCCGAGGTATCAGTCGCTTTCAGGAATTGAACCATGAAGACCTTTAGTCCTCTCCCGATTGCACGTACGGCGAGGCCCAAAGCCGCTGTGGTTTTTCCTTTTCCTTCGCCGGTAAATACTTGTATTCTCCCTGGCCCGTTCATCGCAACCTTCTTAGCAAAAATGGTGACTCATGATATACTTGTAGGCGAATTCACAAATCGGGCCAAGCTCAATGCCTTTTGTCGTCCACAAGAATTGACAGCGACATTCCTGTCGAATTTCAAATCTATACCCAAAGGGTCTGGCATGTCAAACGGTCATCTAATGTGGATAGGCTATTCCTCAGAATCTGGAGAGCAGACCCTAAAGGCGCTTGCAAAGCAGTTTGATAAGCTGTCGGTAGAGGCCATTCTCGATGCCACAGAAGCTCTGAGAGTTTTAGCTAGAGACCCGGGAAAGCATCAAATAGTCATTATCAACGCTCGATCGGCCGGTGCTGAGTTAGCCCCGCTTGCTACAGGGGTCAAGCAGATCAACCCGGCGATAGAGATCATAGTCATCAGGTATCCCGGCCTGGATTGGGAAAATCTTACTTTGCCCCGTTACTATCGACCCATCCTTTTGGACGAATCGTCCAGCCCGGATGTCCTGATTTCGTGCGTAGCCAAACTCCAAGAAATGGTTGAGGCCAAAGAAGATTACGATAAGATCAGTCGTGGCTTCGGAGACCGTATAGGAATGTCCAGGACGAGCACTGAGGCTGTGCTGGCCCTCCTGTCCCGCCAGAACTGCCTCGGAATGATAAGCATGCGGCGTGACGGTTTCTTCACGTCCTACAACGCCGAAGCGGAACGGCTTACAGGATACACCATCGACGAATTGGCACACATACAAGTGTGGGCAAATCAAGTGCTTCTTGATCGTGAGAGCGTTCGGGCGCTACTGGATTCCATTTCTATGTTTTGGGCTCGAAAGACGGGAAGGGAGAACATGCGCCTCAAGATCAGGCGCAAAGATGGGCTAGTCCTGACACTATCCATGACCGCTGTTGTGCTCCTGGATAACTATGGTCAGGCCAGACAGATCGCGGCGTTTTTTTTCGACCCCCTGGCAACCGGAGCTGCCTATGAGTACGAACTCTTGATGAATTCGGGAGCTTGTGGTGTTTACACATATATCCCTGAAATAGGGTTCACCAAAATGTCCGTGGCAGCCCTCAATCTGTTGAACCTGGCCTTTTCGTTTAACCTGACCAACCAGGATGTATTGAACAAGAGAATCGTGGACCTTCCACTGCCGAGGGAAACGGCCGAGTCTTGGCAGCACTATTTGGAGGAGATGGCAGCGGGTTCCGCGTCTGCCACAAGCTTCGGTCCCTTGGGGCTGCCGGGTCGCCGTATATTTGATCACACTTTTGTCGCCCGAGTACCCACAGGGGCAAGAGAAAGATTTGGTGCGCTCGCCGTAGTGGTCCCCCGAGAAGATCTGCCGTCCGATGGGTTTGAAAGCGCTTCGGCCGAAATGTTGGCCCAAAAGACACTCAACGCTATTTCACGTCCGTTTCTCCTTCTTCGCGCTCATCGGGATGAAGCGGGATATGTCAAAGATTTCAAGTGCCTTAGCATGAACGTGGCCGGGCTGAAAGCCCTTGGGCTTGAGGCCGCTTTTCGGTCAGGAATGCCTATTGAACAGATCTTTAAAGATGCCGAAGCACTAGAGACCCTGTTCGGCTCGGCTATCGAGGTTGCCGAAACGGGAAAAAACACGGATTTCGAGATACGCATCACTCTCAATGCCGAAGGCAAAGGCACCGAGCGGGCACTGGTTAAGTTCTGGTTGGGCAAGGTGGGGGACGGAGCTGCGGTATTTTTCAAAGACGTGACCACGATTCGTCAGGAGGAGAGCCACCTCAAACAGTATAGGCATATATTTTCCCACATGGAGGAAGCCATAATCGTCACTGATCTGGTGGGCAACATTATTGATTGGAACCCTGCCAGCGAGCGCATGTTCGGATATACCAAGGAACAGATCTTGGGAAAATCCGTGTTCGTGCTCACTCCGAACCCGGATGGCGTCCAGCTAAAACAGCACTCCAGCAACGTCCTGCGCGACGGTGACGTCTGGAAGGGCGAATACGAATTTGTGCGCGGAGATGGGTCACGAGGAATAGCCTTTTCGGTGTTTGCACTGCTCAAGGATGATCGAGGTATGGCTTACGGCAGTGTCGGCCTGTGCCACGATCTTACGGAACGCAAGCGCCTGGAGGAAATGCTTACAGTCAAAAATCAAGAGCTTCAGGAAAAGAATTTGGCGCTAAACACGTTGTTGCGCCACGCAGAAACGGAACGTATGACAGCGTGCGAACGAGTGGTCGCGGACTTGGCGCGCAGGATAAACGACCGATTGTCTCGCATCCTTGACGGGAGGTACAAGCCGCAAACTGTGGAAACACATGCGAAGCTTCTGCTCCAGGAGCTTGGAGTAGCCCCGAAACCCGGGACGCTGGATAGATCGGACCCTACCCTGAAATTGACGGAAAAAGAGTTGGAGGTTGCCCGACTGATACGTCTCGGGAAAACTACCGAGGAAATAGCGTTCATTCTTAACAAGAGCCCTGACACCATCCGGCTCCAACGCATATCAATTCGAAAAAGGTTGGGACTTGCTCGCAAAGACCGCAACTTAGCAGGTTACCTGAAGAAAATGGATTTTACCTAAACGTGGGCTGCGTAGAAACCGCCGTGTCTGTAGCCGCTATCCCAGGCTAAACTCACAACCAAGAATACGTTACCGAAATTGCTAAACAGCCATTAAGTAATCTATTTCCTGAATACGGCGTCTTGTTTCGGGCATTGTTGCGTGCGCTCGCAATCCAATCCGACGCCGTGACCTACGACTATTTTTTTATAGCGTTCGCGAAAAAAAATTTTCACGTAAATTTGATGGCTTGGTCTACCCTTGACCGAACTCGAATTTAGATTTGCCGGGGGATACAAGCCGGGATGGATGGAACTATCTTTAGTAAATCAAAGGGATAGTGTTTTAGACCGAACTGAGCGTGTTAGACGTGTAGTCGGTCGAGGGGTGAGGCTCCTGTTAGACTTTGTTAGACCATCTATAGATCTTGACAGGGTTTCCCACGGTTCGTATTGTGTTTCTTGATGCTGTTCTGCCACCCTTTGCGGCTCATATAGACATAACAAGGCCAACTCCAAAATGGTCTGGATTCAGCGCTACTTTGGAATCTACGACCCATTTCATGCCTGACTACTGGGATGATTAGCGCGAAGCGAAGTTCATAAGCGTCTTACAATTAACCTGTAACCATGGCGGTTTTCGAGGAGAACTGAATGGGGAAACAGGATGTCATTGATGCCGTAAAAGGCCTTCCCACCGCAAAGGTGCCATGGGTTCCGTATGCGGGTGTGCATTGCGCTTTCCTGATAGGTGAACCTGCCGACCGATATCTACAGGATCCGGAACTCATCGCCAAAGGGGTCATCTACGCTGCTCAACGGTACAAGGCTGATGGAATCCCCCTCCTTTTCGATCTCACCGTGGAAGCTATTTCAATGGGTTGCGAGCATAAATGGTGGTCGGATCATCCACCTTCAATTACCCGTAATCCCCTCGAAAACAAAACCCTGGCTGAATCGGGGCTGAAGATCCCCGGCCCCAAAGATGGACGCTGGCCAGTGATAATAGCCGCCGGCAAGACGGTACGGGAGGCACTGCCGGACGTCGCCCTTTACGGCATTTTGTGCGGTCCGCTGTCTCTTGCAAGTCAATTGCGCGGCGTACGGATTTTCACTGATGTGTACAAGAATAAGAAAATTGCAGAGGAAATAATTGAATTCAGCGGAGAGGTCGCTGAAGAGGCAGCCCGGATCTATGCCGAGGAAATAGGATGTGACGTGATCGCAATCACTGACCCTTTGGCTTCCCAAATCAAGCCCGCAACCTTTCGTGAATTCGTCACACCTGCCTGTCAACCAGCGATCGAAGCCACCAAGAGGGCGGGCAAGGTTTCTAGCTACTTCGTTTGCGGTGATGCCACCAAGGTTCTGGAAGAAGTTGCTCAAGTTGGTACGGATGGATTCGCCATAGATGAGCAACTCAATTTGACCTATGTGCGAGACGTGGCTTTGAAGTACGGGGTGGGGTTCGGTGGAAACCTGAAGCTCACGCTTGCCTTATCGCTCGGGCTGGTATCGCCCCGTGAGGACGCCCTGATCTCCCTCGCCGCGGGAGGAAGCACTGGATACGTCTTTGCTCCAGGCTGTGACATTCCCTACGCCGTGCCGGTGGAACACATGGATCAAGTTACCGAGGCGGTCACATTCTACAACTCCTACTACGCCAAGTACCCTCATCACTTGGCCAAGAAATAAGGGCTATCGGATTATGGAGCGAGGCGAAAGTGCCTCAGGACAACGGTCAAGACATCTGCGAGATGATGTAAGGGAACCGACGGGGGTAATGCCTTGCCGAGTTAGCAATGGGACAAAACGTGAGGGGGAGCCATAACGAGAAAGGAGGAGATGTTGGATTCACAGACTGGGGTGAGGTGCAACGCCTAAGGACCTGGAGCAGAAAAGAAGACTCGCAGAAGGAATCAACCGCGATCTGAGGTCCGCAACGCACTTTGCAAATGGGACGAATCACGAATACCAATGCGCCATTGAGGAAGTGACAATGCAGAACGCCCACATTGTTCGGGACGAAGCAGGCTGCGGAGTTCGCGGCGGAGGAAATCTGCACGGGATGAGCGTCTGCGTTACTCGTACGACGGAGCATTCGGTAAAAAGGGCAACGGGCTGTCTGTGTGAACGCTGATCGCCTGTGCTCGGGAGGATCATCATGTTCAAATTTAAGACCAGGCAAAAAGTGTGCGAAGTCGGAGGGGTGCGATTCGGGGGCCAGCCGGGTGAATATCCTACTGTTATTGTACCCTCAATTTTTCAAAAGGGGGACAAAGTCTTCGAAGGCAAACGCAAGGAAGGCTTTGACCGGGAGCGTGCTACTCAGATGGTGAAGATGTGCGACAAACTTTGCGTCGAAACGGGCATTCCGTACATGGCTGACATAGTCGGCACGAAAGCCGAAGAATTTAAATCGTACATTGATTTTTACACCGAAGTCACGTGCATGCCGTTCTGTGTCGATGCCTGGGTAATGAAACCGAAACTCGAGGCGGCGGCCTACTGTGCGGAAAAGGGCCTGCTGGATCGCATGTTCTACAACAGTCTCACCGTGTGGGAGAAAGATTTAGAGACTGAAATCCGAGAGATAGCCTCCATCGGTGTGAAGCACGTCCTGCTGGTGGCTTTTGATCCCGAGGACCAGATGCCTTCGGGCCGGGTCAGTGGTACTCAAAAGCTCCTTGATGCCATCGAGAAAGTCGGGGTCAAGTTCGAAAGCCTGTTTGTGGATACATCGGTCATGAATGGCCCGGCAACCGCGTTGTGTTCTCTGGCCAACAAACTCATTAAAGAGAAATGGGGCTTCCCCTGCGGAAGCGCCCCCTCCAACGGTTCATACATGTGGAAAGCCGCACGCGAAATGTGGGGCCAGAAAGGCTGGGCCGGCGCGGACGCAGCACTGGAAGCGTTGTCCTCAACCTTGTATCACGACTTGATCTTTTCAGGTCCCATGGCCGGTTCGGATCGGATCTTCCCTGCGGTGGCAATGGCGGACGCCTTCACCGCTACGTTGGTATTCGGCGAATCGAAGAAACTCCCGGAAATAGAGACTCATCCCTTGAGGAAACTTTTCCCGGATTTTGTGGAACAACTTAAGGCGATGTGAACAGGCACACGTTTTACCGTGGATAATTCCACGCATACCCGAATGTTGCACAAATCGTAAAAGAGAGGAATTCATACATGGCAACAATGTCTCCGAAGGAAAGAGTGAGAAAGTTTTTCAAGCGTGAACCTATCGACACCATGCCTGTTTTCAGCGGAATGGGGATGGTGACGGTTCAGGCTATCAGCCGGATGGGCATACGTTTCGCGGAAGTTCACGGTTCCGCAGAATATTTGGCCGGATCTGCCACGGCAAGTTCCGATATTTTCGGGTTCGATGCAGTAGTCGTTCCCTACGACATGTGCACCATTCCCGAAGCCATGGGCCGAGGCTGCAGCACGTACGCAAACGCTGACGGGATTCTGTATCCTACAGTTCCGACCAAGTGGGAAGGCATGGACGCAGCCGACATCAGCCCAGATTGGGTGTCAAAGGCGAGAATGCCGCTCGTGGAGAAGGCGCTGACGACTCTGGTTTCCGCAGGGAAATATGCAGTTGGAGGCTGGGTGCTTGGCCCGTTCACTTTGGGCGGCCAGGTCATCGAGCTTGATCTTCTTCTCAAAGGTATCAAAAAGGAGCCGGACAAGGTTCAGGCATTCATGGAAAAGATGACGAGCGTTGTCATAGATGTCGCTCAGCGATATCAGGCTCTGGGAGTGGACTATATGACAATCCGGGAGATGGGGTCCGGAACGGATTTGCTCTCTCCTCGCATGTGGAAGCAGCTCATTCAGCCATATCTCAGGAAGATCTTCGCTGCCCTGAAATCCCCGAAAATCCTCCATATATGCGGTGGTACCGATTTGATCGTAGAGTTGATGAATGACTGCGGTGCAGACGCTCTGAGCTTTGACCAGAAGAACAATCTGGCTGAAACCAGGAAGAAGATCGGCAACGATGTCATCCTGCTAGGAAATTTCGATCCGTACGGGACCCTTTGTCAAAAGGAAGCCTCTGAAGTGCCGGAGGTCATAAAGGGCTGCATCGATGCGGGTGTAGATGCTGTCTGGCCGGGATGCGACGTATGGCCGGAAGTAAAGGCCGAGAACGTGGAGGCGTGGGTTCGCACGGTGAGGGATCTGGGAACACAGCCTTCGCCGGCGGTGGGAAGAATCTGAGCGAACGAACATTATCAGATGGAGGAAAGTAAATGGTCTCGGAAGAAAGACGTGCTGAAATCTTGAAGAATCTCTCTGACGGCGTAGTGGAGTACCAGGACGACCTCGTGAAAGAGTACGCGACTGCCGCTGTAGACGAAGGTCTCGACGCCTACGATGCCATCATGAACGGATTGGCGGCGGGCATGGAGATCGTGGGCGATCTGTACGATCGTCAGGAGTACTTCGTACCTGAGATATTGATGTGCGCTGACGCTCTGTACGCAGGGCTGGACATCCTCAAACCACATCTGAAAAAGGATTCGTCTTCCGCAGTTCGGGGACAAGTGGTGATTGGGACTGTACAAGGAGATGTGCATGATATAGGAAAAAACCTCATCAAGATGATGTTCGACGTGGGCGGTTTCACGGTCCACGATTTGGGCCGCGACGTTCCTCTGGAGAAGTTCGCTGAAGAACAGTTGCGCACCGACTCCGAAATAGTTGCGCTTTCCGCGATGATGACAACTACGATGATGGGCATGAAAAAGGTCATTGCAATGATTAAAGAAAAGAATCCCAACGTGGCCATCATGCTCGGAGGAGCGCCTGTTACCAAGGATGTGGCGAATCTGTTCGGCGCGGACGGCTATGCTGAGAGCGCGGGAAATGCAGTCCAAGAGGCAATAAAGATGATTGCCCAGCTTCGCAAGCTGAGGGAAGAACCCATTCCCCAGTGATCAGAAACAATGAGGGAAGAAATCGGCGCTAGCTCCGGGGCGGGCACTGACAAAAGGAATGTCCCTGCAACGTATGCACTGGCGCCATCCGGGTGTCTCCGATAGGCTTCATGGTGCACCTGAACAAGCCCCGGAGAAGGGGTGAACTGTGTCTCTAGATCCTACGAACACTGATTCGGGCTAGGAATCCGGAGACAAAACGCTCCGGCCACCCTCTTCACCACTCAGACCACAGCTAAATATAAAAGAGGTATCGCGGAATGAACAAAAAGCAGCACATGGTAATTTTTCAGCCATCTGCACGCCGCGGACTGATCGAAGACGGGACCAATCTTATCGAGGCGTCTCGACAGTTGGGGGTGGACATTGAGGCCCTCTGCGGAGAAAAGAAAGTCTGCGGAAAGTGCAAGGTTCGGATTGAGGAAGGATTCTTCGAGAAATTCGGTATCCAATCAAGTCGGTCCCACACCAGCGAATGGCAGGAAGAAGAAGACAAGTTCTTCACACCCAGCCAAAAAGAGGAAGGCTACCGCTTGGCCTGCGTGGCAAAAGTATTGGGAGATATGCTGGTATTCGTCCCTGAAGAGGCCCGGGCTGGAAAGCAGATCGTCAGCAAAGCGGCCAGAGATATTCACATAGAGTGGAATCCAGCGGTGAAACAATATCATGTCCAGGCGGTGCCGCCCAGTTTTGAGGAGCCCACGGGTGACTTTGAAAGGATATGTGCAGAACTCGAGAGAAACTACGGGTTGAAAGACCTAAATATCGATTGGCTGACCTTAAGAAAACTCCCCCGGCGCCAAAGGGAGGGAAACTGGGGAGTCACAGTCGCTGTCTGGATGGACAAAGAGATCGTACGCGTCCTTCCGGGGAAAGTAGAAGATTGCTACGGCATTGCCATTGATGTGGGAACAACCACTGTGGCGGCGTACCTTTGTAACCTGCGCACAATGGAAGTCGTCGAGACTGTTTCCATGATGAATCCACAATGCAAGTACGGTGAGGACGTGATGGCCCGTATCACGTACCACATGATGAACCCGAACGGGCTCGAGACTATGAGTAACGACCTCATTGAAGGACTTAACAAACTGGTTGTAGAAGCTTGCGAGCGCACCCATCCTCCGAAGAAACGGAAGAAGAAAAAAGACGAGGAGGAAGAGGACATAATCGAAGCCCCGGATGTGACCGAAGCCGCCCAGCATGAGGAGAGGCAGTATCTTCGTCTTCAGACCATCGACATTGTGGACGTGACCATCGTGGGCAACACTGCGATGCATCATATCCTTCTGAAGCTCGATCCGGAGTTTGTCGGACTGGCCCCCTTTCCTCCGGTTATACATAGAAGCCTCGATATTCGCGCTCGGGATCTGGGCATCAAAGTGAATGACTCCGCATACGTGCACGTCTTGCCCAATGAAGCCGGTTTTGTTGGCGCGGACAATGTGGGGGTGCTTATAGCCGAAGAGCCGTACAAGGACGATATGATTCAGCTCCTCATCGATATCGGCACCAATGGCGAATTGGTACTAGGGAACAACAAAAAATTGATTTCTTGTTCCTGCGCCACTGGTCCAGCACTGGAGGGGGCGCAATTGAGCTTTGGCATGCGAGCGGCGCCTGGCGCTATAGAGAGAATAACCATCAGCGCCGAGAACCATGAAGTTGACTATAAGGTCATCGGACATGACGCGTGGAAGAATTACTCCAAACCGGAAGAAATGAAGACCAAAGGAATATGCGGATCGGGAATCCTGGACGTGCTGGCCGAGCTGTACACGTCCGGAGTCATCGTAAAAAGCGGCAGATTCAGCAAGAATCAAAAATCCAATCGGTACCGGGTAAATCCCGACACGAAGCAACCGGAATTCGTCATCGCATGGGCCAACGAGACCTCTATCGGCAAAGACGTGGTCATCACACAGAAAGATGTCCGCCAAATCCAATTGGGCAAGGGAGCGCTGTATACCGGATGCAAGCTGATGATGCGGCGCATGGGCCTTGACAAGGTAGACTGCATCAAAATCGCTGGAGCGTTCGGAACACACGTGGACAAGACCAAGGCATTAATCATGGGACTTTTTCCTGATTGCGACCTGGAAAAGGTGTTTGCAGTCGGTAATGCAGCGGGGGACGGAGCCAGAGCCGCCCTGCTCAACCGTGAAAAGAGAGCGGAAGCAAATTGGGTGTCTCGCAACGTGGAGTACATAGAACTCACGGTGGAAACCGACTTCCAGCAACAATTCATGGAAGCCATGCAGATTCCTCACATGAAGCATGAGTTTCCTCACCTGGAGGGTATCGTACCTGCTGAGACCCTACATCAGAAATGACTGTTTTCGACAGGCAAAGGAGTTGAGGTGCGAGGACCTCGTCCCGATCGTGTTCCTCGCGTCCTCTTTCTCTTGACCGACAGTGCCAGCGAACTATACTAAAAAGATAAAGTTTAGCAGGAGTGCTCGAATCTCTTTCGTTCACTCCTTACCTGGAGGACGACTTGACCTTAGTAAAAGTTTCGGCGGGGGCGTGCGGTTTCCTGACTCGCGTTAGAGCTGAAAGAGAGAACAGACGGGAGGTACGAATAGAAATAGAGTCCGACTGCGAATCCGTTCAGGCCTTGGGTTCCATCCTAGTCCAACTGGGCCCTCTTGGCATGAAGGATGTCATCAGCACCAACCAGGAAAAAAATCAAGTACTTCGAATAGCCGTCGGCACGTTGCCACACGCCGCGTGTCCTGTGCCCGTGGCAATAATAATGGCATCGGAAGTGGCGTTGGGCTTGAATATACCAAGCCCTGTCACTATTGAATTTGAGGGAAAATCCAGAGGTGAAACCACGTGTTGAAACGATCTTGCTTGGGAAGTCTCCAGCCGTGTTGCGACTGAATCATGCTCGCGCAATCACGTGAGGACGACTCGCAAGACGAGTTCAACATGCCCCGATCATTGTCTCGATGACAAGCTTGTTCAACAGCGAGGTGAGCAATGGGCCCGAGAAACGACGATGCGATTCACCTGAGGGATGTATGTAGAGTACGGAGCAACCATACGCCCGGTCTACTATCTCACGATACTCTTGAAGAGATAGACCTCATGGCAAAAGAATTGGGTTTTATTGAGACACACGAACTGAAAACTTCGGAAATCGTCACGGCCCGTTGGGTTGGACTCAAGTGTCGTTATGGATGCGCAAACTACAACACCAGTTGGTGTTGCCCTCCCGCGGCTCCGGACCTGCAAACTACGAGAGAATTTTTGTCTGAATATGAACTGGCGCTTTTGTTGGTAAGCGAAGGAACCAACGAGCACTTTTACCGCAATACCTCGACAAAGAGGCGGGTACAAATCAAACACTGGAAATCTACGGTGGCTTTGGAGCGAAAGCTCTTTTTGATGGGTTATTACAAGGCATTCGGCATTCCCGCGGAGACGTGTGCACTCTGCAAAGAATGCGCCTATCCAAAACAGTGCAAGTTTCCCAACGAGAAAAGACCTTCAGTAGAGGCATGTTCCATTGACGTTTTTGAGACACTGAAAAGAATCGGAAAATCGGCTCGACTCGTGCGTAACATCGAAGATTGTTATTTCAGCTATTCCCTGATCCTGCTCGTTTGAGGAAAAGCGGCCATCACGGCATGCTCCGCATCGGAGACCAGGAGGTATCGGGTGGGCATACACGTATATTTGATTTCAGGTTTCTTGGGCAGTGGCAAGACAACTTTTCTCAACTATGTGCTCAAAGAGACACCGCCTGATTTGAAACTGCTTGTCCTGATGAACGAGTTTGGAGAGGAGGGAATAGATGGAGCCTTGGTTCAGGACCCGGATCTTGAGCTTGTGGAAATCAGCAGGGGGTCAATATTTTGTGCCTGCGTCAAAAGTGATTTCATAAAGGCACTCTACCGTATCGCTTTTGTCATCAAACCCGAAGCATTGATCATTGAAGCCAGCGGCGTGGCAAACCCCACGGACATGGGCAGAGTTATATTCAGTCCCCTATATAAGGGCGCATACACGCATCTGGAAAATGTCTGCATTATAGACGCAGCCAACTTCCTGGACCAATACGAGATCTTCACTGCCGTGGAAAAGCAGATCGAGGCGTCAGACACTTTCATCATCAACAAGATGGATCTGGTTCAGTCGGGGACAATAGATTCCCTTAAAGAAGTAATCCTAAGACACAATCCCAAAGCAACATTCATGGAGACTTCTTTTGCAAGAGTCGACGGTGCCGATCTATTCGGATTCGTGCGATGGGCCGACGCCGGTACTCCCGAGAAAGTGCAGGAGAGGGCGGAGCTTCTCAACGAGGATGCCCTCGAGGCTATAGCGGACCAGATTCTTGAGGATGAGACAGCACAGGCGGCGCCCCCGGATGGGCTGATCTCCATTACCTGCCGATGGCTTTCCGGATCGGTGAACGATTTTCGGCGTATTGCCGAGAAGCTCCCCTCAGATGTGGTCCGTGCCAAAGGATTCATCTTCGAAAACGGCCGACCGTATCTTTATAATCACGTCGGGCAGACCTACGACATTGTGCCCTTTGAAGGCTCGAGACTCCTCGATACTTCCGTGAATCGCGTCGTATTCATACGGAGAGAATTCAAAGAGGATGATATTCGCTCAATGTTTGAGGCCCAGGGACTGGCATGAGGACCGGAAATCTCATACCCTTCCCATGGCTCTCTGCTCGTTCTGATTACGTTTCCCGCTGACGTGAAATCTCGACACCAAAAGCGAGGACGCTGTCACTGCACGATGTCTGTCTCAGGAATAACGAATCTCGCACGTTGATCCTTTTTCGACTGAATTGAATTCAGGTACTGCTGGAGTTGTTCCTTGATCTGATTGCGCGTTCGATATCTCATTGCTGCAAGTCCCACGCTGACTATGATAAGATTGGAACACAGGTTATCCCACGTATATTCTAAATCGTCGCAGAGCTTGAGCAATGCTTCGTCTTCAACCGATTCACGAGCGATTCTAAGTCCCTCCTTTACCTTGTTTTCCATTTCAGTTATGGTATTATGTTTTCCCATTAAAAAAGCTCCTCATTCTGTCCGTGCCTATTCTACTCAACCGTGAAGGCTATTCTCACGCAGAGGTCGAATCTGAACACTCGGAAGTATTTGCCTGACGAAAGGACGTGCTTACGTCAGGATGATGTTATCGTGGAGCAATGCTCACGACAAAGTTCATCAAAATACCAAAAGAAATTGCCCAAGGAAAGACTATAGGCCGTGGCCTGTCCTTCTCGGGCATTCCTAATTCTTAGACGCCCGGCCTGATTTTACTACAACATGGTCCTAATCGACTTGGAAAGGTTCACAATTGTAGCTTTTCAGAATGGGTGAAATGAAGAGTCGTTTTACCGCTTCGCCGATCGTCCGTCGTGTCCCGACACTGCTTGAGACTGAAGCACAAAATGCCTTGCAAGCAGTGTGCCATTTTGCTTCAAGAATGAGCAAAAGTCATGCCACCTCTCAATGCGCATGAAGAAATGTGGCAGCATAAATACCACTTGGACAAACCAGATCGCATGCAAACATCGCCAAAACATAGCAGTTGAAAAACCAGCTCTCAATAGTCACCGCTCGGTCCGCTCCTGCCTCTGTCCCACCTCTCCGCATCGATTCTCATTTTCAGGCCGACGAAGTTTGTTCAGCGTGACTGGAAACGGTGTGCTCAAAGCAGTTCCAAGCTCTTCATTTTTGCCTCTCTCGTTGTTTGAGACAAGCGGTCATGCAATTTCGTTCCACGTGCTCCGTCGCCCTCAACCTGACCCGAGACCGAGGGAGCGTCGTCGGTCTCTTACTACAATAGCAAATGAACCCTTAATCCGGCCAAATCGCAAAAGGTCTCACGAACATCCAGCCGGGCGGGGGTGAGAGTCGAGGCCGCCACAAGGCATTTCCATGTTCCAATCGGGTAACCGTTCGGCGGGAAAAAAGATTCGGATTGTCCCGGCTATTGGCGATAACCATTTTAAACTATTCTGAACTATCTGTGAAACATACCCTCTCACGAATTGTGAGATGCCTTCAGTCCGAACCTCTCAATTCTCTTGACTTCTTTTGCCCCAGTCATCTAAAATTGCCCGGAAAGTTCCTGTAGTTTCTATTTGATGGGCCTTGAGATCATGCTCGTTTGGGGTGGCTGTTGTGGTTTGCACTGATACCAATTCGCTTTCAAAGTTGAAATGAAATCCCCTCTAACCCCCCTTTAATAAAGGGGAGAAGGGGGGATTTTGAATGCGAATTGGCATTGACAGGTCTCAAGAGCTTTTAGAACGGAGGAGGCATGGTATGGGGTCGCGTTCAATCGGACGGCTAATCCTCGTCCTGTCTTTGCCCCTTCTTTTATCTTGCGCTCTCTCCCCCGTTGTGTGCGCACAAGGTCTGCAACAATCGCCGTACAGCGCTCCCAATGCACTGAGAGGCGGCCCCCCTGGTGGAGGACTCGGTCCGGCCCCGTCTAATCCTCTGCGATTACCGGGCAGCTTGGGGGCTCCCAGTGGACCTGAATCACTGTATGTATCTGACAGTATGCTCAGAGGTATCCTGCCTTTAATTCCCAATCTTCAGTTCGGCTATCTGTACGATTTCGGCAACAATAGGGTCAACTCGGGCCGTTTCACCGCGGACTACCTGTTGCCGTTCACTTTAAGCGCGGATTCTGAAGTATTCGGGGAGGCTCACACGGAATTCCAGGATTTCTGGAATACATTGAGATCCGCATTTACAAGTGGAACAACGACGACATATAACAGCGGCTTCAACAATAGAGTCGATATGTCTTTCGGCGGCGGGTTCCGTACGTTCTTGAGACGCGATGCTCTCCTGGGCGTGAACGGCTTCTACGATACCTCCCGTTTAGGTGGAACCTGGTATTCATCCGGGGGGCTCGGGTTTGAAATGGCCGCGCTGATGGGAAGTGACGCGCTCGATTTCAATTTCAACTGGTACGGGCAGCTCTTCAACAGCAATGTGATTGTCAACGCATTCAGGTACGGTCCATCAAACTTTGATTTCCAGGCAGGATATTCCCACGAGCTTTGGAATGGCGGTCCTGACCTCCGTCTGAGCGCCACCGGGTACAAGTTTGATATCGGGAACAGCGTGTGGGGATGGAACGGAGGCGCAGAACTCTGGTCACGGGACGCTATGTTCGTGCTCAGGTATAAGGTGGGACACGACAAGGTGAATGAAACGTACCAGGAGGTAGGCGGATTCGTCAATATAGGATTCCAATTTGAGAATATCTTCAGGGGTGAGAGCCCTTTTACCAAGCCTGAGCCTATTTTCAAGAGCCCGCGTACCTTAAGGTACATGTTGACCCAGCCGGTGAGAAGATCCTGGCATGAGTCAGCGGTAGTTGTTCAGTGCCGTTCAACCCCCGCTACGTGCCCGCTACCCGGCTACAGGATCCTCTGCGGCCAGACCCTCGATTCCGACGTCACTTATCCAGTTGCGCCTACACCCACTAACGCATTCCCAGGGTCAGTCACAGTTACTATCTATTGGTCTGGTGTGACCGCCCCACCCGCCGTGGTAACCGTTATTGCTTATACATCTCCTGTGACCTCCGGAAATAACACGTTTGTTAGAGCTGTGAATTTCACGGCGAGTCCGCCCTGCGGCCAGTACACGTTTACGTCGCGGGCATTCCACACCTCACCTCCCGGCTTCACATTGATCACCGCCACCGGCGCCCCAATCACTTTCGCCCCCGGGGGAGGCATGTCATTCGTTTACCATTAATCTAAAGCTCTAGCGACCGCTGCGCATCCAGCGCCCACTCAGCCCACTTATTTGTGTACTCTCCAAGCCGCTTCTTCATCCTTCGATGGGGCGGCTCACGCACCGGATCGCCATTGAGCCTTACGAGGAAGCGGGTTGATTCCCCCGGTTCGCGGGCGATCTGGAGCCGGTGGTGCCGCTTTTGGCTTTTTGCCGACTTCGGCAGCCCATAAAGCCGGAGAGCTTTTTCGACAAAGTCGTCGATGGTCTTCTGTGCGAGGGAAAGTCCTTGCGGATTAAAGTGATACCCTGGAAAATCGAATCCCTTCTCGATACGCCCCATAGAGGTCTTGTCGGGGTGCTTCTCCAGCTTCAGCTCGTTGAATGTCTCATTCAGCACCCGTATGGCTTTCTTGAGTTTCCATCGAGTCGGGGCAAGGATGAGGATATCGTCCATGTAGTTCGTAGGATGTGGTGAACCCCGCTAGACGCGGGGGAACCGCATCGTTCGCGGAAAAGGGCCTCAAGGCCGGTGAGCGGTGATCGAATGCTGTCCTGCTCGCCTGCTCTGAGGCTTTTGTTTTCACAATGAATCAACCCACCTGTTTCGGCCGTTTCGGAGGCGCGAACGGTGCGCTTCATTCCGCTGGAAGCGGCTCGTAGCGACTGTGTTGATTGTCAAGCAAGAATTTCTCTATAAGGTCTCCATTCACTTAAGCGCGACAAATCATTGTCACGTGGGAATGTTGTAGGATTCTTTCTCTTTGGGGAGGCAGGGGCGACATCATGGAGAGTTGGATCGGGCAAACAAGATCGGAAAGGGATCTGCTTCTGGATTCCGAGCCAGGAGGTCCAACGCTTGTTTCATTCGACCCGCCACATTCCACCCCGTTTTTTTATGGTACCCGCCACGGAAGACAGCGTGCTTCTTATTTTGGCGCCGGCATCGGTGATTGAGCCAAAGCTGACCTTCCGGGCAATCACTGAAGGTCTCAAGTCCCTTTCAGCAAGATTGTTGTCAGCGGGCACGGCTCTGTTATCCGCCCAATGATGCAATCGGCCCTCGTTTTCCCGAAAGATATCCTGGATACGGCGTATTGCCTGATGGTGGTCGGGCTTTGCCTTGGTGATCTTGATCTCCTCACGAAGTGCGACTGCCAGACGATGAAACTTTTCATCCGAGATCGGCTGAGTCCGCAGCTTCATCGCCAGTGATAACGAAAACACAGGTAAGCCCCCGGCTTTGCCGGGGAGACTCCCAGAGGTTTGACCGTGTGAAGCAGTAGAGGCAACCTCCCAGACTACACAAACAATCAAGTCTGGGAGGTTTCAATGAAAGACGTGCAGAGTCTAAATCACACGAGATGGGACTGCAAGTATCATGTGGTGTTCATTCCGAAGCGTCGCAAGAAAGCCATTTATGGGTCAATACGCAAGCATCTCGGCAGCATTTTTCATGAGTTGGCCCGGCAGAAGGGGTCCAAGATTGTGGAGGGATGTTTGCGGGCGGACCATATACACATGTGCGTGAGTATTCCTCCAAAGTATGCTGTTTCGAGTGTCATCGGGTACATCAAGGGCAAAAGCGCTATTTCGATTGCGAAGAACATCAAGGGGAGAAAGCGGAATTTCACGGGAGAAAGCTTTTGGGCGCGAGGCTTCTATGTTTCGACCGTAGGGCTCGATGAGGATTCAGTCAGAAAATACATACGCGATCAGGAGGCCGAAGACGCCCGTTTGGATCAACTCAATATGTTTGACGAAGACCCGCCCCCTTCAGGGGGCTCATGAGCCGGCCCCCTTGGGGGGCTAACAGAAATAAGCCCCCGGCTTTGCCGGGGGTCATTTAACTGGGGAGCCGATAGAGACACCCGACGATATCCTTGCGCTGGCAGCCCAAGTGTATGAGGAACTCACCGACGAACAGATTGATTCGATCGAAGAACATTCTCGGCGCCGTGGAGACTTCTTGGGTCAGTGCAACCCTATGGAACGCACCATAACGCGGGCGTAGCAGCCAGCGATGGTGTTCCCAGGCGCCCTGCGAGGTCTCCACATCTTATCCTCTTTGCTGTTGTGGCATTCCGCCTGCGCTGGCCGTCATTCCGGCCAGCCCCGGATCGATCCGGGGCAAGAGCCGGAATCCATCCCGCGTTTCGCGCATAGGCGTTAACTTAAGGCGATTTCGTTCCTTTCCAGGAGGTGAATGCAGACCGAGGGCAATCAAAGTCCCCCTTTTCTAAAGGGGGATTTAGGGGGATTTTCAATGAGTTATCCCAAAATCCCCCCTGGCCCCCCTTTACGAAAGGGGGGAATAAATCGTTAACTTAACGCCTATGCGCGTTTCGCGGGACTGGACCCCGGATCAAGTCCGGGGTGACGGTCACGACGCCGGCGTGACCGCCAGGTTCGCCTTAATTAGACAACACTGGAGCTTTGTCCTTGATGGAACTCCAATTTCGGCTACCAGCAACTTCGACCCTGTTACATCAAAGAGAGAGACCCTCATGAAGAAGATTATTCTACATAAAGATCGGCCAATGAAGCACATTTCCATGAGGGTTCCGGAGGACGTGCTGGAAGATCTGAAAAGAATTGCACCGTTAAAAGGCATGGGAGGATATCAAGCACTCATCAAGTTCTATATCAGCCAAGGGCTGAGAAAGGACCGTAGGGAAATTTGGGAAGCAGAGCACCGCAAATTTGAAACCATCCTCGGTGAACAATCAAGATTCACCGCAGAGTGCGCCGAGAACGCAGAGTAAGAAGATAGTTTATTAGGCATCATGTGAGCCACAGCCGAGTGTAGTTCAGCCTAAAACGCTTTGCCGTCACTCACAGAATCTGCTGTGCTCCATCAGGTAGACGCCCGACGAAAACAGAATTCTCCGCGGTCTCTGCGCACTCTGCGGTGAATTCTTGCCCTGAAGAAAGACGACAAATCCTCGCTCCCAAGGCTGTTGTATCGCAAATCAGTCAGAAAAGAATCAAATTCTCTGGACAAAAGGTCCCCTTTTCATTAATAATCCCTTTATAATAAATTTCTCATAATTTCTTAATCGGGGACTTCGGGGGACAGTAATTGATAAACGCTGATAAGATTGATAAGGCTGAGAGCTTTGAAATAGTCACTGTGCTCGTGAGGAAGGCAGACTACTTAGAACTAAACAAATCAGGTGTACCTCGCCCGGAGCAGATCGCTTTGGCGCTGTGGCACTATCTGCGCCTTATAGACGAAACCAAATTGATTCCCCCAACCAATGGGCCTGAAATCTTCAATGGCGGCCTGACCACTTTCCGTTGTGCCTTGCCCAGGGAGCTTTGTGACCGCATCAGGGCTCTAGCTGGACGGTTTGACCGTCACATTATGGAAGCGGTTCGCCTCTGGCTGCTCTAAGTCTCTTCGCCGACCCAAAGCAAAATGGGGTCAAAGCTTTTAATGGGTGACCCCATAATGTCGCAAAGCCAGGATGGTTATGTCGTCCGCTTGTGGAGCGCCCACGCAAAAGGAATCAATCTCTCTGACAAGATCGTCGGTAATCTCTTTGACGCACTTTTCCCGTATGGGGGTTGCAGCTTGGACCAATCTTTCTTCCGAGAAAGCGATGCCGTCCGCGCTAAACGCTTCAGTCACTCCGTCCGTATATGCCAGAAGAACCGTTCCAGGCTTGAAACTCAATCGGTCCATGCGGAAGACTGCATCGTCCATGATGCCCACCACCGGCCCCCCGGGCGGCTCGAGGAAGCTCGGCTCACGGTCCCGATCCCACAATAAGGGCGGATTGTGGCCCGCGTTCGCATAAAGGAAATCTCCGCTTTTAACATTCAATATGCCCATGAAGATTGTCACGAACATGCAGGATTCGTTGTTATCTGCCAGGTGACGGTTGACCCTGGCCAATGCTCGGTCCGGCGCTTCACCCATACCTAGTGCCGCCTCGATCAGGTATTTGGTCACAGACATGAAAAGGGCAGCGGGCACGCCCTTCCCCGACACATCGCCTATGACCACACACAGGTGATCGTCATCCAGGAAAAAGAAATCGTAGAAGTCCCCGCCGACCTCCTTGGCAGGCCGCATCATCGCAAATATGTCGAATTCGTCTCTGTCGGGAAAGGCAGGAAAAACCGTAGGCAACATGCTCCTTTGAATACGGGCAGCTATGGATAATTCACTTTCGATTCTCTGTTTGGCGGCAGTAGTTACAGTCAGGTCCTTTATATATTTCTTTAAGTCCCCTGTCATTGCCGTGAAGGATCGAGCAAGTTGTCCGACCTCGTCCTCGCTGCGGATGTCCGACAAATCTATATCCAGATTACCGCGAGCTACCTGTTCCGTGGCCGCGGCCATCCTGCGCAGGGGCCGGGCAATGGATCGGGCAACCAGGCCGCTTACCACCAGGAGAAGAATCAGCCCGCCTGCCGCCAGGAGCACGGTCCTCCGGTGGAGGTTGTTCATCTGAGCCAAAAGCTCACTTTTCGGGAAAACCACTCCCAGAGACCAAGCCGGTGACGAAATCCGGGCATAAGCTAAGAACGAGTCGTCCCCGGTCAACGCGGAACCGATATTCATAAAGCCCGATTCCTCCCGTATCATTGCAAGACCCGCGGTACGCAACACTTCAGCGTGGCGCTCTTCGGCCAGGCTGAACATGGATTCGGACATTATCAATTTGGGGTCGGGATGAGTTACAAACGCACCGGTGTCGGAGATGATGAAACTGTATCCTGTTCGGCCTCCATGTACGGAAGAGAGCAGATCGGTCAGCCATTGGAGAGAAAGATCTACCGTGACAACACCTTTCACCTTGGAGACGCCGTCCTTTCCCTGTTCGAAAAACGGCCGCGCACAGGTGGTCATCATCACCCCAGCTCCGCCTTCATCGAAGTACGGCTCGGTCCAGACCGGGGCCCTGAGCACTTTCGGGAGGTGGTACCAGTCCTTGGTGAAATAGTCGTACGATTCCGATCCGAGCTGCTCGTACTCGATCCCGGACTTTCCCTTATAGTAATAAGGAGCGAACCAGCGAAGCTTCGGATCGAACGCATAAGGTTCAAAAGCTGCTGTAGACCCGTACACCTCTCTACTCTCCTTCACCAGGCGGCGAAGGAGACGCAGCAAAGCGTCTTTATCCGGGTTGCTCGTTTCCAGAACAGCGGCCAGGGCCTTGGGGACCTTCCCGGCAGCGCGGAATTCCTGCTCTATCCTGCGCGCTACCGATAAAGTCAGGCTTCTCGCACTCTTTTCCGCCTGTGCGAGGATCATCCGACGTGAGGACACATAGCTGTACGCAAGGGCTAAGGCAAAGACCGCTGAAGCGCCGCACAACACCAGCACGGTTATCTTCACACTGATGCTGTTGCGTAGCTTAATCAATGATTCGGGCCTCGGTAGAAATCAGCGAACTTCGGCAATTCATCAATAACGTGATAGCGCTTCAATATATCGCCCACTAAGGCATGATCTGCGGGGTTGAGTTTTCCTAGGATGCTCTTGTCTCCATTGGGTAAGATCAAGTCTTGCATACGTGCCAGCATCCAGCGCTGGTGGGCCCTATTCGTCCCGGTGTGCGCGGCCTGCGCATGTTTCATGACTATATCCAAGGCTTCGTCCTGATGCGCGAAGGCATAGAGCCACCCCTTGAGAGAAGCCCGCACGAATGCCTTACACATTTCGGGATCCTTCCGAAGAGTATCTTCCAGGCAATATATTCCGTCTTCAGGAAAGTTGAGGCCGTAGTCGCTGAAGAAAAAGAGGGTCAAATCATCCGAATTATAACCACTGTTGATAATGGTGTGGTATTCGTTGTACCACATCGCTGACATTGCATCGACACCTCCCTTGAGGAACAGGCTCACTGAGGAATAATTAGGGACAATATTTACGTGGAGCCCATACTTTTCGAAAAAAACCTTGGGTTGAAGATAGAACTGCCCTGCCCAGAGCCCCACTTTCTTTCCATTTAGATCCTGAGGGCGCTCTATTCCGCTCTTTTTCTTGGCAATCAATATCAGGGAAGAGCGTTGGACGATTTGAGCGAGATTCACCACGGGCATTCCGGAAGCCCTTTTTTCAATTCCATTGGAAAGCCAGTCGGTACAAAACGTCGCTTCGCCGGAACCGAGCGATGCGAAGGCGGGCTTTCCCGGTCCACCCACCAGCAGCGTGATGTCGAGGCCGGCGCCTCGATAAAAGCCCTTGTCCAGAGCAACCATGTAACCCGCGAACTGCGCCTGCGGAATCCATTGCGGGGCGAATGAAGCCTTTTTCAGGGTAGTTTCAGCACCCACATGGTAAATGGGGCACATGCAAAGCACCAGGAATAGTGTCACAGCAATTTTCATGAGACGTAACCCGACGCTTTTCATGATCGGATGGAAATTGGGCCGTATGTTGTCTTGACAGGCGTTTGTCGGAACCGCTCATCGGTTCAAAGCATCTTCCAATGAATCGTACACTGGGAGCATGCCGGTGAACCCCGAGACATCAAAGACTTTTCTGACCATATCCTGGAGCGAGCAACACGAGACCTGGCCTCCCAAAGACTTGGCCTTCTTGGCCGCGATAAGTATGGACCGCAATCCCGCGCTGCTGACGTATTCCAGTTTTTCAAAATCCATAAGGATGCCTTTTCCCTCCCGGTCCAGCAACTCTTCCATTCTTTGTTGAAACTCAGGTGCCGAGACAGTGTCCATCCTGCCCTCAACCGACACTATCAAAAGATTTTGGTCCATTCTCACGTTGATTTGCACAGTTGCCTCCCGGTCGGGCTCACTGGTTACCAAGAGCCCTGACCCTTTTCCAGTCTTCTTTCACCATCGCGAAGATTTCCTTGGCATGGTCCGTATATAGCTGGATTGCTTCAAAGTCCGGCTCGCATAGGACTTTTTGCATTAAAAGACCGTCTTCATCGAACCAGCGCGGCAAGACGCCGCCAAGAAAATACCCTTTGTTTCTGAGTATGTCCACTGCCGAGCCGCACCAAGGGGAACTCAACTTGAGCCAGACCTGGATAACCACGACTTTTTGAGCCAGGGCACTGGCTTCGAGATTTCCGACGTACTCCTCGAAATCATGGCCGGTTTCATGCAAAGCAACGCGGGCAACCCGGGCAAAGTCAAAGACGGTCATTTCTGCCTTCGAGGCCAGATTTCCCGGCAGGCTTTCTTCGCTCGCGGCAAAGTCGCGGCGATCGTCAAGCCGCGAATAGATCGATTGCAATTCCTTCTCGTACTGAGGAGGCAGATAGACCCTATGCGGCTTCGGCTTGTAGCAGCGGGTTGCAAACAGGACGGCTACGCGGCCTGCAGCACTCCTCTCTTTGCCGTAGGCTTCAACCGGCATCAGGGCGACTTCCAAAGCGGTTTCAATGTGAGAAAACCGGAGTACAGCCTTCTGCATGTGTGGATGGTTGCAAACCGGTTCCCCGAATAACTGTTCAATATTGTCCTGTCCGGGCACCCACTCCTCAAACACATAATGCAGCATCCGATTGTTGGCATTCAGAACACGCCATTCCTTCAATACAAGGCCCGCGCCGACTTCATAGAGGTGTTGGTACGGAGCCGAGCGATATAGGTGTTCCACACCGATTACCCGGCCGGACGGCGTACGGGCTACTATTGAGTAATATTGCCCTTTAGCGTTGGCCTCGGTCAGGGCTCCTTCATCATAAAAGACCTTGATCGGGTATCCGTCCCCATAAACGGCCTGGAATAGCTGCACGATGCCCTTTGCATCCGAAGACCGGAAAGAGCCCACTTCGAACTGCTTTTCGGGCTCTACCGGTTCCTCACGCTTTTCCGTTTCCATATTCTTTCCTCATTTGCGGGTTGCGAGGCTGTCGCCCTTATCCCGTATAGCACTGGAGCAGTGGCCAGGCCGGCAAACAAGAGCCCCGCGCAAGCATAGTACAATGTGGCATAGCCCGAGTGAATCAGTATAGTGCCCCCTGCCAGAGGACCCACAAAAAAACCGCATTGAAACATTTCCATGGCAAGATTGGTATTCAGAGCCCGGAATCGCGGTTCAGAGACGTCGAATGTCAGGCCGCTCAACACTGGCATGGCTATGCCCCAACCCAGTCCAAGGACTACTCCCATTGTGTAGAACATGATTGGGCCGCTTACATGAGCCATAACCAGATTGCTAAACCCCAGCCAAAGCAAAGAACCGAGAAGTACCTTTGATTTGTCGAGCTTGTCGAACAACGGCCCTGCCAGGAGCCTCACGGAAATCTCGGCGAAAGTCGAAAGAGTGAAAAACCATCCCGGATTTGTTACGCCTATCTTCTCTCCTTGTCCTTTCAAGAAATAGAACACCGGTGTGTACGAGGTCCAGACCACAAGCGAGATCACCATTAAGGACAGGATGCGGGCGTCCTTGAGATTCTCTAAAACATCTTGCCAACAGATCGCGTTCTGAGGCTGTCCCTCAACTTCCGAGGGTCCAGTTCCGATCATTGCGAGCAATGGAAAGGACAGTGCCATCAACACACAGGAGAGATTCAGCATGTTCTCAAAGCCGCCGGCCCAGCGGGTCAGAGGCTCCAGGATTGGCGGAACAACCGCATAAGGCAAAAGAGTAATCACGGATATCAAACCGAAAGCCTGAGCGCTTTTGTCACGAGGTATGCCGCCCACAAGCCGGCTCACCACGGCAGTGGCCATCACCACATAAGCCGCGCCGTGAAGCAATCTGACTATCGTCATCGTCCAAAAGTCATGTGCCACGTTGTACAGAAGCAGAGATACAATCACCCAGACGCAACTAATTCCGATCCATCGTTTCGCATTATCCGGGTGAAGAAGCGGGCTGATAATGGGTCTGATCACTAGGACAGCGACGGAAAAGAGAGCAATCAATAGGCCGAACCACTCGTCGTTTATCGGCAGGGTCCCGAGATAGTGATGAAACTCGAAGAAGACGGCGACGTTGCAATAGGTCAGGAAAACTATAGCATTTAGGGCGAGAAAGTCCTTCGTAATTAGTTTTTGAGGATTCAGGGTCGGTTGCAAGTAGTTATGGCCTCAGATATAAATAGAAACGAATCGTGGCTTATTCACACGGGATGTCCAAAGCAGGGGCTTCCCCGCTTTGGCCGGCATATTCGGCCAATCGAAGGAGAAGTGTCCCGGCCACGGTTCGGCGATATGCTGCTCCGGCCCGGATGTCGTCAATGGGCTGGACTGCTGCCTCAACCAGTTTCACGGCAGATTTCAATGTTTCCAGGCCGAGATTCCTGCTCGTTATGAATCGCTCAACTTCTGCGGATCTTATCACAGTTGGCCCCACACTCCCCCACGCTAGGCGGGCTTGTTCTATTCTGCCCTCCTTGGAGACTTGAAGAATGGCAGCCATACTGGCTATCGCACAAGCCTGGGCCTTCCGCCTTCCTACTTTCTCGAAGTGGTGAACATTCCATTGCGGCGCTTTCCTAAGCCACACGCCAGTCAAAACTTCCCCGGGCCGCAGATCCACAATTCCCGGACCACGAATGAAAGTCTCGATAGAGAGGCGTCGCGCCTGGCCGCGCGAGCCGATTTCAACTTCTGCACCCAGCACATGGAGAGCGGGTAATGTGTCGCCGGCAGGAGACGCCGTCACAATGTTGCCCCCGATTGTGCCCATGTGGCGAATAGGTGGAGACGCCAGAACGCCTATGGATCTGGCCAGCACGGGAAACTGGCCCCGCATCAGTTGGCTATCGAGAAGCCGGCTGTGCGTGGTGGCCGACCCTATGAACACCGAGTCCCCATCTTCTCTCACACCTTGCAGACTCCCAATTCGTTCTAGGCAGACAAAACACGACGAGGCGAGAGGGGCCGATCGCATTTTTACCAGGAAGTCGGTCCCACCGGCATAGATAGCGGCATCGGGCTTATTCTCCAAAATCTCCCAGAGTTCTTCGAGAGTCCGCGGCAGAAAGACCTCTCTCATTAGTCTTCCTCTTCCTTGAGGGAGACTGCTGCGGCCTCAACAGCATCCACAATCTTCTGGTATCCGGTGCACCGGCAGAGATTGCCGGCCAAACCTTTTCTGATTTCGGCCCTTGAAGGATTTGGGTTGCGTTGAAGCAAATCTGCCGCGGCCATCACCATGCCCGGAACGCAAAAACCGCACTGGACAGCCCCGTGCTCGGCGAATGCATGCTGAATAGGGTGCAAACAATCGCCTTGGGCAAGCCCCTCTACGGTAGTGATCTCGCGGCCTTCAAGCTGCGCTGCAAGCATAAGACAGGAAAGCTTACTCTCACCATCCACCAGAACCGTGCAGGCTCCGCAATCACCCGCTGCACACGACTCTTTCGTGCCCGTCAGGCCGAGATCTTCTCTGAGCACGTCCAACACACGACGGTCACCGGGAACATCCAGACCCATCTCTTTCCCGTTCAGCGTGAAGGCGATCTTCAATTTTCAGACCCCTTCCCTTCCTTTTCGCGAATAGCATTAAGGACCCGCTCTGCCGTAAGCGGAGGTCGGAACACCCGTATGTTACAGGCGTCAGCCACGGCATTGGCAATCGCGGGGAGCGGGCCGTTGGTCGAGACTTCTCCTACTCCTTTTAGTCCAAAAGGCCCTGTGGGCTCATAAAGCTCCACCGCAACCGAATCTATCTCTGGAATATCGACTGACGTGGGCAAAATGTAAGTGGAGAAGTCCCGCGTGCAGGCATTGCCATCAGCGACCGTGAACTCCTCCGAGAGGGCATATCCGATCCCTTGAGCTATCCCGCCGTGAACCTGCTGCTGGTAGATTTGTGGGTTCATGATCTTGCCGCAGTCGCTGACGGCCAAGTATCTTTTTACGTCCACTGCCCCGGTAAGTTCATCGACCTCTACGCAAGCCACGTGTGCGCCGTAGGAGAACAGAGTATGGGGCAGACCGTGAAGCTTGAGGTTCTGATCCGAGGTTACAGTATCCGGGGCAATGGGTGCCCTGTAACGGTATGTGGCGACTCGCTCCCCTTCGTTGAGCAACTGGGCCATCTTGGAGAGAGAGATCTCTCGGCCGTTAGTTAGGAATCTAACAGCGCCCGGAATGAGCGCCATCTGTTCTTCGCCCGAAGCCATGAAAAGATCCGCGGCTCGCTGTAGGATGCGGCCTCTGAGGATTTCCGCGGCGCGGATCAGAGCGTTGCCGAAAGTGTAGGTGCATCGGCTGGCAGAGGCAGACCCGCTGGGCAGAGTCCGATCCGTGTCAGGAAGAACAACCTCCATCTGCCCGGCTTCCTGCCCCAGGATGCTTCCCGCTATCTGCACGTTGGCAGAAGCGTTTCCCTGCCCCATGTCCACCACTCCGCAGTAAATCCTGAATTTGCCTTCTGTGGTAAGTTCAATCTTCGCGTTGGCCGTGTCCGGAACAACCGGTCCGTAACCGGACGCTTGCATGACCGCTGCAATCCCCACCCCGCGGCGTTTGAACATACCTGCCGATGACTTCCAGGACTTGCGTTGTTGCTGCCAGAGGGGATGCTTGGCGACAACTTCGAGACAATCAACCAGGCCGGTGGAGCACACGAGCGTCTTGCCCACGCAATTCTTGTCCCCTCTTTTCACTGCATTCTTCAGGCGAAGCTCGACAGGGTCCATATTTAGAACACGAGCCACCATGTCCACCATCTGCTCGATGGCGGCCGTAACCTGGGTGACCCCGAATCCCCGGAAAGCTCCGCCTATGGGATTGTTTGTGTAAACGCACCATGCCCGCAAAGCCGCGTTCGGTATGCGATAAGGCCCGCCGGCATGTTCGAGTCCAAGGGACATGACTACACCGCCGAGATGATCGTAAGGGCCGGTATCAAAGTACAATCGGGCATTCAAGTAGTGAAGGGAGCCGTCTTTCTTGGCACCGATTCGATAGTACATTCGAGCGGCATGACGCTTTGTCCCAGCCAGGAACGATTCTTCGCGGCCCCACCACATTTTGACAGGTCGGCCTTGAGAGTGAATAGCCGCGAGACCCAGAAGGCTCTGCACGGTCACTCCGTCCTTACCGCCGAAAGCTCCTCCGGCATACGGGGCGATTATTCGAACCCTTTCGGGTTCTATTCCCAGTGCTTCCGCGACTTCCATGCGATCGCGAAACGGTGTTTGTGTCGAGCAAACAATGGTTAGCCTGCCGTCCTCATCTAACTTGGCCCAACCTGCCTCAGTCTCAAGGTACGCATGCTCTTGCCGCGGGGTCTCGAAGCAGGCTTCCAAGAGAACATCGCATTCCTTTTCCGCTGCTTCCCCGGCCCCGATATTCAAAGCACCTTTAAGTAGGACATTGCCGTCGGCGTTGTCCTCGTGCACCAGCGGCGAGTCAGCTTCCAGCGCCTTTTCCACGTCGAGAACTGCCGACACGGGTTCCAAATCACTTGCAATGAGATCGATTGCTTCTTTCAAAGCTTCCTTGTCCTCAGCCAAAACCAGCGCTATTGCATCTCCGCAATGCCTAGCCTTGTCATCGACGAGCACTGGCTGGTCTTTTCGGATCACTCCTTGCCTGTTTGTGCCGGCAACATCTTTGTGCGTCAGCACTTGAATCACACCAGACTGTTTCTCCGCCAGACTTGCGTCAATGGCTTTCAGTCGGGCATGGGGGATTCCGGCTCGCTTTACTCCAGCCCAAAGCATGTTCTCGCTGTAATAGTCCGCGGCAAACCTGGTTTTGCCAATGACTTTTTCATACGCATCAATGCGCGGGACCGCGGCCCCGATGCTCAATGGTCGGGCGGGCGTGTATTGGGTGCTGTTCGAGACCGCGAATTCAGGCTTTCTATACGGTTTCGTCATAAATGAATTATTACCTTATGCCCAGCGTCGGGCTCATAGTCGTTAACCTGGCTCTGCGTGACGCGCTGTTCCCCCCTTTCGTAAAGGGGGGCTAGGGGGGATTTTGGATAACATACTAAAAATCCCCCTTGTATGTTGACTTCCAGGTAACCTCTGTTTTTGGGGTACCGCGAGAGTGGGGGGCATGGTACCTGTACTTGCCAGAACGAGTGCTCTGAGATAAGGAACGGCTGGCACGAACGTGATAGACCGTATCCCCCTCGGGCATTTGAGCCCGTGATTTAGCAAGGTCGTCACGTTTGTCTCTAATCAACCCGAACAGTTGCCAGGGCCTGAAGAGCCCGCATCCCACAAGGCCGGGTATTGGAGAAACACGCATGGATACTGACGAGATCTTTGTAGGCATAGACATTTCTAAGTCTGAGTTGGAGGTTGGTGTACTCCCCGAAGCCCAGACATGGAAGGTGTCCAACGACGAAAGAGGGATCACTGAGCTCGCCGTCAAACTTACGGGCTTAGAGCCTCGCTTGGTCATAATGGAGGCAACCGGGGGACTGGAGCGTCTCGTACAGGGTGTTCTCAAAGCGGCGGGACTCCCTGTTCGTGTCGTCAATCCCCGACAGTCACGGAATTTTGCCAAGGCTCTTGGGGTGTTGGCAAAGACTGATGCCATCGATGCGCTCGTGCTAGCAAGGTATGGTAAGTCAGTGAAACCTGAACCTCGGCTCAGCAAGGACAAAGAGACCAAGGAGTTGGAAGCGCTGCTGGTGAGGCGACGCCAGCTAGTAAAAATGCTTGTCGCCGAAAAGAACCATCTCAAAAGTGCCCCCAAATCCATTCGACCCAGTATCGAAGCTAACATGGCCTGGCTGAGAAAGTGTCTTAACGAGATCGAGAAAGACACAAATCGATTTATTAAGGCCATGCCTATCTGGCGCGAAAAGGACAAGATCATCCGCAGCGTACCTGGTGCAGGTCCTGGTTTGGCGCGCACTTTGCTCGCCCTACTCCCCGAATTGGGAAAACTCAACCGTCGCCAGATTGCTGCTTTGGTGGGCGTGGCCCCCTTCAATCGGGACAGCGGCGCTTTCAAAGGCAAACGCAGCATTTGGGGCGGTCGTAGCTGGGTTAGGTGCATGCTGTACATGCCTACTCTCGCTGCAATTCGATGGAATCCGATCATAGGGCCTTTCTATCAACGCCTCATTGCTGCTGGAAAACTAAAGAAAGTGGCTATAACAGCTTGCATGCGCAGGTTGCTGACCATTCTAAACTCCATGGTTCGCAACGAAACCCACTGGAATCCGTCGCTGACTGAAAGCGCATAAAAAGCTCGAAAGTCTAAAAAACTCTTGACAGGCAACACAGTTGCTAAATCCCCCTTTAAAAAAGGGGGACTTTGCGCAGGACCCAATATATTGCTAAGAAAGTTGCCGCCTATTTGGCATGGCCGAGCAACCACTACGTTTCTTTTCTAAGCCACTTTAACACAGGATCTTCTCCAGGGCTCCCACAAAGGCCTCCATTGCCTCGATATGCGAGACCGTTATCCTGATGTGATTCGGGAAGCGGAAGCCGGTCATCGTTCGCACCATCACTCCGTGAGTCATGAGCTTCCGATATGCAAGGGTATCGCTCATGGGGAGTTTAACCATCACAAAGTTGCCTTCCCCGCAGATGAAAGGCAACTTCAATCTTGAAAGTTCTTCTGTCAAAAACGCTTTTCCCTCACGGACCATCTGCCGCGTGCGGATAATGTGGTCATCTTCAGTGACGGCTGCGAGCGCCGCTTCCTGGGCCATAACATTTACGGAATACACGATGCAGGTGCGCCTAATCACGTCTATCAGCGGTAATTGGCCGGCGCAATATCCGATGCGCAGTCCCGCAAGAGCGTACATCTTCGAGAAGGTCCGGAAAATCACCAGGTTGGGGTATTCCTCAATGAGGGACATTCCATCGGGATAATCTTCTGCTTCAACGAATTCGCAGTATGCCTCGTCCACCACAACGACTCGGCGGCCGTCTGTCGCATCGAGAAAATGCCGGAGCTTTTCGCTGCTCCAGTAGGTCCCGGTCGGATTGTTCGGATTGCACAGGAAAAGAATTTTGGTTCGGTCATCGATGCGGTCCAGCATTGCCTGCTCATCGAAAGCGTTATCTATAAGCGGAACCAGTCTCGCCTCGAAACCTGAAAACTCGGCAACCCATTCGTACACGGCAAAGGTCTTGTCTGCGGTAATGATGTTGTCGCCATTCTCACAGAATGCCTTGATGACGAAGCTTATCACCTCATTGGCGCCATTGCCCACCAAAAACTGATCCGGCTCTTTGTTGAACTTCTCAGCGAGCTTACGACGAAGATAAAACGCATCTCCGCTTGGGTAAACTGCGGCTTTGGGCGGCGGAAAGGTCCGGAGCACCTCCTTGGCCGCGGGCGGAGGCCCCAAGGGGTTTTCGTTATTGTTTAGACGGTATAATCGAGGGCAACCGAAGAGCTTGATCAGCTCTGCGTCCGGTTTGCTAGGGACGTAAGCTGCGAACCTCTTGATGTAGTCCGGCAGCAGTTTTTCCGGCGACCAACTGCTCATCAGGACCGGCCACGCGCATTGTGCTGGAAAACAACCAGATCGCCTTTACCCGCGTAGGGAAGCAGGAGACGAGGTCCGAAGCCGCACTTCAGGAGGGCCGGAGTGAAGTAACAGTGCCAGGGTCTGCCTAAATCCATCTGAAAGAAGATATTCGGGAGTTCTTCTTTCAGAAGCGTCCGCACATAAGCAGCCACGGTCTCTTCCACATTCCGTCCCCACCAGATAGGGTGCAGTGTCACGCGGCCGGCAAGACGGTCGAATTCCGCAGAAATTACCGAGAACGGCGAAGAGGATTCACCCGCTTCTGTCACGGGCTTGATGTCTCTTGCAAAGACTAGCCTCTGGTACTGTTCCTTCAGAAACGCGTCGAGCGACGAATGTGTCCACACCGATAGGCCCAAATCCTCTTCTAGATGACGATAGTAAGCAATGGTCTCCAAAGCCGTGCTGTTTCTTTGGCGAAGCGTGAGAGATCCCAGTGGTTCAAAGTAGGCCACAGGAAGGTCCGGAGTCGAGTAGCGATTGATCAGCCCGCATGCACTGGTCCTGGCTATCGCGCCGATGCAGTGGTCGGTCAATACCTGCGCCATGTCCGATTCTGCATGTTGATTGAACACGTACGGGCCGTAGAATTCCACTAATTGCGTCCCTTCCCGGCGCCAGGCAATTCCTCCTCCTATGTGGCCAACCTTGTCCATTGCAACTGCGGCATGCAGATCTCCGCAGATAGCCATATCCACGACTTTTCCGGGAACGGTTAAGCTCGCAGGGATTGTATGCGCGGGATAATGGCTATTCACCAGAAGGACAAAACTTTTCAGTTCTTCAGAGTCAGGCGGCCTGACGGAGAATTCCGGCAGCGGTTTGGAATCCGGAATCGGCAGATCGGACAGCGAAGGATAAGATTTTTCCTTGGTTAGAATCAGCCTGAGACCGGTTTCTTCCTGGAAAAACTGAAATCGATCAACCATTCGTGACGCGATCAAAAGCCCTGTCTCTTCGTAGCCGGCTTCGTCATCGAAGGATGCCGAAGCAGTCAAGTTGAAGGCCCTCATGTTGAAATCCCGCGCCTGGAAGATAAACTCCTGGTCCACGTAATATCCGCAGGACCGACAGCGCATTTGAACCTCTCGGCCTTGGGCGGCGACGTGGCAAAGATAAGCGAAGATCTCTTCCGCGGCCAGGGTCAGGGCCAGTGCTTCAGGCTCGCCAAGGCCGAACGCTTTAGTTCCTTTTTCGACGAAAGAGGTTGCCACCGGCAAAAAAACTAGGTCAGCCTTGAGGTTCAATGTGATTTCGTCTGTATCGGACGCTCGCAAGGCAGGCTCCTGTCCAAGCTTCGACGGGATCATAGACTGCACCTATCTACTACTTCCGAGAGGCCATGACAAGTCTGAAAGGAATCACGAAGTACCTATTCGGTTGTAGTCCGATTGCTGCCATCGCGAGGAGCAAAGTCTCGCGGGAAGCGGGAAAGCAATGTCGGTTTTGCGGACACTTGATCAGTAGGATTGCTTCCTTTCGCGGCGATGATAATCTCTTGCCCCAAGAATTGTCGCGGTTATTGTGGAGTAGATCGGCTATTGCATTGTTAATGATAACATGGACCACTCAGAGCTAGGGGGCAGGTTTTGTTTCTTGACTTTTCCTTTCGCCCTGTACCGTCCTACTCACTGTGGAATAGTGGAATAATGGAGTCCCACATGAGCCGCGATTTTCGACCGCAAGAAACAGGGCCTGACGCTTGGATTCGGTGAAAGTGCGATGTGTACGCTCAGATGTACAACGAAACAGGCTTACTTAGTGAAGACCCCAGCGAAATACCGAGAAATGTGAAGGCTCCACCGCCTGAAGGCGGTGGCTTCGGTGGCATTTTCGCTCCCCCGGATGAATCCGGCGGTCGCAGCCGCCAGAGGACCGGAGTCGATATCGGCGTAGGATGCTGGTGAGCCCGCGTTTTGCGCGGGAGAACCGCATCAATCGAGAAAAAACCGAGAACGATGCGGTTCGTTCCGCGTGCCGCGGTACTCACCAGCATCCTAGCGGCATCTTTGCATCTTGTGCCACGGCAGTACACGGTTGTACGTACTGAAGTCTTCGCCTGAAGGCGAGAGTTTTTCTCACATTCCCCGAGGGGCACAATAATCCTATCCACCGAGCAAGTTATGTGGAAGTCAAAACCATTTGTTTCTGTCTGTCCAATATGTTTGCTACAGATCTCAGGGTGCGCAACCAACTGGGGTCTTTGAGAGCAATTTGAGCCAACAGAGCAATGCTGCCGCGAATGTGAGAAAAAGTGTCACCCATCCAAGGATTGCTACCTGGAAGCATTGTGTAAGAATCGTTGCGATCGTGAGCTTCGTTTTGCCGATGTTCCGAAGTCACGTATGCAATTAAAGTAACTCTTCATTTTAAGGGAATATCTATTTATGGGGCTGCAAATCGGCCTTTGTCGTGAGCCATTCCCCTTCCCTGCCTTTGATTGTTACCCAAACGAGCCCTTGCTCGGGCCCCTCGCGGAGAACAACCGCGTCGTCCCCGCGCTTGGCAATATCTATTCTTCGTTCAACGGCAACAAGACGTCTCAGAGCGCCTACGTCGTCGGGTAAGGCTCCCTGAGCAAAGGCAGCCTTGGATTTCGCGTCCCGATATATGAGCACATCTGTTTCAAATTGATAAAGCCTATTGGGGTCCTTGGATTCGACAAATGAATAGTAGCCTATAAAGGCGACCAACGCGATTGAGAGAAATCCGACTCCAAACCTCTTCATACATTCCCCCTTCCTACGATGAACGAAATCCTCATCGCGTTCTCAAGTAGCTGCCGCTTTGCAACCCCTGGAAATTCCCGGCGAACTCCTTGGTGCACCTGCGCGTTGGCACGATACTTTTTGTGGAAAAAGCCACAAAACTTCGCAGGCACCGGCTCCGTGTGAAATCCCTGGCCCCCGGGCAGTAGTCATTTATATTGGAGGCATAAAGTCAAAAAGAAAATGATATACAGGCATATCAGCCTGATCGGCCAACGTCAAGCAAAACAATCAGCGTACAAGCCATATTTGATCGGAAAGTCAGGACAGCCTCGCTAATTGAGCCTGACCCCGGACCGCAATCAATTTTCACAAATCAGCCGATATGGTATTGTACCACCATAGGATGCTTGATCGTTGAGACCCGAATCGCTTCGAGGCTTAGAAGGAGGCGTCTAATGGAATTGAAAGTGGATCCAAGCGACCCAAGGTTTACTCGCGTTTCTCTTTCCGGAAAGCTCGACGTTGCAGGAGAAGAGCAGATCGGAGATGAATTCCGGGGTCTTGTAGATTCTCAGAATACGCACTTTATGGTTGATATGAGCCAGGTCTCGTATCTCGCTTCGCTCGGCATACGGTTGCTGTTCGCCGCCGCAAAGACCTTGGCCGCGGAAAAGAAAAAGCTGGTCGTCCTGAGTCCGCAACCGATGGTGGAGGAGACGTTGCTGACTTCAGGCACGGCCAAGCTGATCCCGATAGCCCACGATGAGGACGAGGCTCTGGGCCTTCTATGAACGATTCGGGCTGTGTTAGCGAACAAATGAAGCAGATCAACCTATCTATGCTAAATAACATCAAGGATCTGACAGTTCTGATCGACGAAGCAGGAGCGTTCCTGGAATCCCAATCTTTGCCGGGAACTACTGTTTATAGAGCGAACCTCGTGCTTGAGGAAGTCCTCACAAACATAGTCAAATACGCATTTGAGGACAGTTCCGTGCACGAGATAAGCGTTCTGCTGGCAGTCAAAGACACCGATCTAGTGATCAGGTTCGTGGATGACGGGCGGGAGTTCGACCCCCTTGCGGTGCCTTCTCCGGTTATGAAAGCATCGATCGAGGATATCTCTGTGGGCGGTCTTGGTGTTCATTTGGTTCGCAAAAGCGTCGACGAGATACAATATTCCCGGGACAGGCACAAGAACATCTTGGAGACGAGGATCAGCCTGGCCCCGTAAACAATGTTCGTTGTCAGTCCGAGGTCAAGTCTTGTCTTTTGAATCCCTTCGTTTAGCGCAGTGCGGTTCACTCGCGGTGGAGTAATGGAGTCCCATATATGCTGCGATCTTTTTGCCGCTAAAAGTAAGACCTGCCCCCAGGATTCTTAATTCCGGATGTTTGGTCGAAAGGGAATGGCGAATCTACTGAAAGGAGTTCTATATGTTTGAAGTCAGTGAAGAAGCATCGGAAAAGATCAAACAGTTCCTGGAAGGACGCGAAGGGCTTCAGGCCATCAGAGTCTTGATGACCGAAGGCGGGTGGAGAGGTCCATATCTCGTGATGGCTCTGGATGGGCAAAAGGAAAATGATGAGGTTTTCACGGAGAGAGGCGTGACCTTTGTCATCGAAAAAGCACTTTTTGAAAGGGTAAAACCCATACGTATCGGCTATACTCACTCGACTTTGGGCTCAGGTTACACGCTAGAATCGGAACTCATGAAGGATGTGAAAGGTGTCAGCGTAGGATGTCACGACATTTTCAACAGTTGCAATACAGTCACATGTGAATGTGAACCTCAGGAATAAGGGGTCACAGGAATAAGGGGTCACCCATTAAAAGGCCCTCTGTCAAGGAAAAAACTTCTCCGTGGCAAGGAAATGGGGTGTTTCCTTGCTGAGGGTACGGCTGGATTGTGCACATCCTCCGTCAGCGCGTGCTCTTCGCCTTTGCCGGTATTTCTCTCGGGTGGTGTCGGTAGTTTTCCTCACCGCACCAGTCACCCATCAGGATCAAGGCACAGACCTTAGAGGTCCAGCCCCTTCCGCTTATTGCGGACCAGAAAATCTTCGGTTCCATGCTGTGTCCAAAAGAGTGAAACAAATCTGATGGTTTTTAACCAACCCTTTGGTGGCTCACAGCATGGGCGGCAAAGAGTCCGGCTGGCCGGATCTGCGGGGTAGGCGGCTGTCCAATCAAGTCTGGTGGTTTTTCCAACCCCTAGCTAAGGGTCGCCGCCTACGCCAGTCGTCTAACCAATAAGCCTCTTTTTGTCAAAGGGAACTTGGTCCCTCATGATATAATACGCTGCCCGTGCAAGTTTATGGCCCAGCGCGTTGTGAGCGCACATACGGCTGGTCCTGGATACCTTGCGATCGAACCAGGCCCTGATTGCCGGATCAAAGCGTCGGGCCAGTTCCGAAGCTTCGGAAAAGGCCCATGCCAGATACTTGTTGCCATTCTTCTTGTTACCGGTTCCCTTGCTCTTCCCGTTGCTCGTCCAGCGAGTCGGAACCTTTCTGCAATACGACGCATAGTTGCCTGCAGCCTGAAAACGACTTATAGGACCTGTTTCGAGCATGATGGTGAGTGACAGGATGATGCCTACGCCGGGGATGGTCGTCAGGCAATTATATTCCTTCATCAATTCGATTTTCCCTTTAACCTTCTTCTCAACCTTCTTGATTTGTCGCGTGAGGAAATCTATGGTCTGCTTGCTCACCCGGCCGGTCAGAGCCAGGTCCTCGTCTTGCTCCAACAGCGGTGAAACAAGATCACGGGTCAATTGCTTTATCTTGTCGGCCCCAACCTTCACGCCTGTGTTACGCACAACGATGTTTTGCAGGCTGTTAATAAGTGAGGTTCTCAGCTTGACCAGATGCGTCCGTTTGCGTAACAGGTCCCTCACCGGGCGCTCTTCCCGTGGATATATATATCCTTCCGGCAAAATGCCCAAGCGTAACATTTCGGCCAGCCAAACCGCATCGCTATTGTCATCGGAATGTTTCATTCCACTATATTTTTGTATAGCGGCAGGATTGGCCAAATGCACTCTGTATCCTGCTTCCATCATCGCATCCACAACCCAGTACCAGTTGAAGGTAGATTCCACTGCTATGCCCTGCATACCTTCCTTGTAAGGCTCAAGGGCATTCAAGAGGATGGCCGAATCGTTGACAAGTTTTCTTTTGAACACCCTCTTACCTTCTCGATCCAACACCGCAAGAAAACTGTTGCTTGCATGAAGATCAATCGCCGCATACACTTCCATTGGGCGCCTCCTTTGGTTAATGGCAAGTCGGGGATATCACATCCCCGACTCAGAGGCGCCTTTTTATGATTATCAGGTCTTGTTTCTTGCCTTCTTTCTCTCGCCCTGCACAATCCCGCTCACGGTGGAGTAATGGAGTCCCATATATGCTGAGATCTCCTGCTGCAAAATACAAGACCTGACCCCAGGATGCCCCGGACCGTGCGAGAGGATAGTTTCCCAGTCTCAACTGGGAGGAGGCATAACTTGAAGGCTGTGGACCGGTGGGTGAAAGTTGCGCGCTGGCCTCAGAGGGCGTGCTACGGCAAAGAACTGGGGCTTAAGCAAGATTTCTCACGTGTTGGCACTGATTTGACCGAAACAGGAACGGAGGTGCATTGTGACCGTTGGAAGTGTAGGCGAGTTAGTTCGCAAAAGAGGCTTCAAGACCATTCGGACAGAGAGGACGGACCGCGGCGCCTGTGGGCCTGCCGTCGCCGGGAAGTTGAGAACGTCCATTGTCTTTGCCACAAAGTTGGGCCTTGTTTGCCTTGCAGTGTTAATCGCATCCGGCTGCGAAACGTACAAAGAGCAATTTGAAAGCGCGAAGCAACAGATCGACAAGTTGACTGCTGAAAGCACGAGATTAACTGAAGTGTCCGCTAATCTGGAGAAAGAAAGGACTCGCTTGAACGATGAACTTAAGCTCCTTTCTTACAAAACCTCAAAAATGGAGCAGCAATTGGGGGAATTGCAAAAAGCCAGAGCATCTCTCCAGGATGAAATTGACACGCTGAAAAAGCGGAATGGTGAACTTCAGGATAAATTGAGTTCCCTGGAAAAGGAAAAAGTAGGGCTTTTGCGACAAGTGGAAGACCTCAAAAAAAGAGCGGCTGAATCGGTGCATCCTGAGAAGCTGCCTACCTCCAGCCCCTCAGAAACCAGGGCGAAGCGAAGTCCGAAAGAGCAGATTAGGACACAGCGCGGAAATCTCACCCCGTGCGATGCTGTCGTTGAATTAATGAACAAGTGCCTTGAGATTTTTAGACAGAACAAAAGGGAAGAACGTGCAAAATTGCTGGCACAGACTAAGCAGGAATATGCTTCTCGAATAAAAGGAGCCCCGGAGAAGGCGATAAAGGCTGCGGAAGCCTACATAGACGAACTGGGCAAGTCGTGGGATAGACTTAAAGATGAAGGCACAGTGCTCGTTTTGGTTAGAAAGAGAAACGCCGTGATGGATGCCTGCGGCAAGAACCGCTAAGAGGCCAGGTTCTGGTCAAGACATACTTTCGAATCGGCGTTACGTGGTCATGCCCCGTTAAGGAACCAAGCGGCGAATGAGGAACCGATTGCCGCACGTTTTTCCCGGTGCGAGCGACCTTGAAACGATGTGTGTGCGGTTGCACCCTCAGAAAGAGAGCGCCAAACGCGTCGGACTGAGCACGTCAGGCGGTTTTGTAGCCGCGCTACTCTTTTTAAACTCCTGGAGTGAGATGCTACGGCGGATCCCCAAATGACGATAGGCGGGTTAATGATTCTGCGACACAATATCGTACTTTAAACAACCCGTTATCATCGTAGTGCTCTTTTGTCTGTTGCTTTTCGTACATAATATCAATTTACGACCTTTTCAGCCCGAAGTCCTTTACAGGATGTAAAAAATCTTTGCGCTTTCTTCGAAGCTTTTACCCAAATACAACCCAAGACAACGCTGTGAAGATGCCTCAACGAGAGGATCTTGACGTACCAAAGCCTCTTGCGATTTATGGGCATGCGGCTTGCAAGGCTGTGGATATGGATGACAAAGCTTTGAAGGGGCATAAACTGTGAAAGGAGACGAAAGATGCATAACATCATGACCACGTCGGATGTCATTCGGGCTTTGAATAATCGCAATTTTCAAGCCTTTGAAAATCTCGATGAAGTGGTGAATATCATCAAATCAGTATCCAAAGAAGATGCCCCAGATCTCAAGAGGGCGTTACATGAAGCCTTGCCTTGGTTCGAACAGAGAGTCAAGCGGCTCAAGATGGTGTCTGAAGAAATGGAGGGCCACTATTGGACACTGGTAAATTCTTGACACGTTGTAAAGGGGTCACGTCTGCTCTTGACTCAGAAGGGAGGGGTCAGGTCTTGTTTCTTGCTTTTTCCCTTTCACCCTGCACAATCCTGCTCACGGTGGAGTAATGGAGTCCCATATATGCTGCGATCTTCTGCCGCAAAAGCAAGACCTTTTAATGGGTGACTCCATGATTGCATGATTGAACTCTTACTCTTCGTCCGGTTTCGAATTCTTCGTCTTGCGATCGAATTTTCCCCAGAACTGCCGCTCGCAACGCTGAGTACACAGCGCATAAAGGCGGCCTCGTGTATTGTCGGGACCGCTGCCCCAAGGGCTGTATCGCTCCCGGCAATCTTGCAGGCAGTTCTCACGTTCATAATCCGCTCCGATAAGCGATGCATGACTGTGCAGGGATTCACCACCGACTCCAAACAGAAACTCGACCGGCTGCGCCTGAACGTCATATTGGAGCCCTGAGAAGAACAACAGAGTTGCAGCTACTGGCAACAAAAGGCTTTTCAGACTCATCGTTTCTGCCCCCCCTGAAAGCAGACATTTCACAGATTTGAAATCGTCACATCCTATGTGACAAGAATGCCGAAATTGGGGACGCGCGTTCGTCCCGGAAGATCAAGCTTCAAGCTCCTTTCACGGCCTCCCGAAACCTCCTGTATGCCTCGGGGAAAACAGACGTGAAACGAACAGTGGCCTCCCAACCGTCCTCCACTTCGGCTGTAGAAACCACCTTAGCATATACTGCCCCAGGCACTTCTGCCATTTCCTCGCTGAGAATTATAATCCTGATGTCCTCCCATTGGCCTATTGCATAGTCGAAAATCATCACGGCAGAGGTCAGAGAAATATGAGTGATTA
>CAVSPC010000023.1:0-47191 GCA_963729795.1 uncultured delta proteobacterium
CCGATCTGAATTGGTGCCAACAGGCATCGCGTATGACGACTATTCTTTCGAGAACAACTATGCGTGATGGGGCGGAGCAAGCTCCGATCTGTGCCAATGAGGTCAAGTCCGGCCTGTAGGGGCCAATACCATTCGACTCGGGCGATTTCACACCTCGCGAGTGGATCCTGCGTGCCTCACCAGCCGAAATGGCGCGTTGCCAATCGAACTGTTGAACCTTTTGATCCGATCTCTTATAATTCGCCCCTGTCTACGATTCCAACCGACTTTTTTTATGGACGGGGAGGGATATGAAGCGCCTTCTCGAAAAGTATCTAAAGATCTACGTTCACGAATCCTCCAGTTTCGTATGGATCTCCTCCATTTTCTTCGTCATTTTCTTTGTTACGGCAATTTTCCGCACTTACGTAGACGCGGCCTTCATCAAACGTTACGGCCCGCAATACATACCCATGATGCTGGTCATAAACGCACTTTTGACCTTTGTGATCATGTGGATCGTAGACAAGCTCGCCCGGCGATTCATGGATTATCATCTTCTGGCGGGATTCCTGGGAATCTACGCGGGGGCCGTGACCGTCCTATTTTTTATGGTGAAAGCGGATATTACAATCGCTTACCCCATTCTTTATCAAATGCTTTATCTGCTGGACTCCGTATTGCTGGTGTTCTTGTGGAACATGGCAGGCGATCTGTTCAATGCACGTCAGGGTAAGCGAATCTTCCCTCTGGTTACCGCAGCACAAGTGCTCGGGTCCACTCTCGGGAGCTTTGTGACGGGCCCTCTCACGCTGGCGGTTGGACAAGACCCGACCCTCCTAATATTCGGTGCGGTGTGCCTGGGGACTGCTCTGTTCCTCGGCCGCACGGGTTATAACCTTCTCGGCGACACCAATCCAATGACCAAGAGTGACAAAGGCACTATTCGAACAGTGCCACTCGCCGAGGTGCCGAGCCTCATAAAGGCGTACCCGATCGTTCGGTACCTCATAATCACCGGCTTGATTCCGAACATCCTTCTGCCCATATTCTTCTACCAATTCAGTATCATTGCCAACAACACGTTTACTTCCGAACAATCTTTGATTTCCTTCCTCTCTGTATTCCGAGGCATGACTACCCTTATGACCTTTGCGCTGCTGTTCTTCATGGGGCGTCTCTATTCTTCAATAGGTCTGACAAATTCGGCTTTGGTCCAGCCGTTCAATTTCGCAATTCTATTCGGCTCCTTGATCAAATTCTTCAACATATATGTGGCCTGCTATGGGCAATTCACCACTCTCCTGATTCAGAGGGCCATAGCCGGTCCCGTAAACAAGATATTGTACAGCGTCATCCCAGCGGATCTTATGGCATGGAGTCGTACATTTCTTCGCGGGACTGTCCTCAAAGTGGGTATGCTTTTAGGTTCCCTAATGATGATTGGCCTCAAACCGGTTGTGAGCGCCCGGTATTTCTCTGTAATTGCATTGGTCCTTACGATATATTGGGCAATCGAAAGCCTAATATTCAGAAAGCACTATAAACGTGTCCTCAAACAGGTAATCGTTGAAAAACAAATTGATTTCGACCAGGTAGAATCAGTCCGCACTTTTGATAGCGGCGGGGCTGCCATGGACCTCGGGCAGGTTGCGCCCGGAGGTCATTTGGAGGTATTCCCGACCCCGGACAAAAAGGAAATTCCGGCGCTTGACCCAGAGATAGCGCTCAAGCTCCTGGACGACGAAAATCCCGTTACACGGGCTGAAGCTGCTGTCTCCTTCGCACGGACACAAGATATCAGAGCAGTATCCAAACTTATCCGGTGCTTGGAAGATAGTGATGATGATGTAAGAACAGGGGCCATTGAAGCCCTTATGAGCTATCGAGAGACAATAGTGCCCTATCTTGAAGTTTCCTTAATTGGGGTTCCGCCTAGGGCAAAGCAAGGAATTCTCGAGGTGCTAAGGCTAGCCGGGGTCAAGGATTTCGAGTTGCTCCCCTTTCTTGGAAAACAGTTAGGGCAAGCATACGGTAACCTGATAGCCGTTCGGCGACTTCAGAGTCTGGACGGTGCTCCGAGCGTCGGAATGCTCAGTAAGCATCTGTTGGAAGTGAATGAAGAGATCCTCAGCCTTATCTTTTATGCATTATGGGTCTATCATGCGGATATGAGGCTCATGTACCAGGCCCTCAGATCGGAAACTGCTTCTATTGCGGTCGAACTGGTAGAGAACTCGATACAAAAGGAATTAACGCCGTACCTGATACCTTTGATAGAAGATATTCCCCTGAGCGAGAAAATCGAAAAAGGAAGGAAGCTGTTCCCACTGATCCGAAACGATACGCCCGATCGCCTCCTAACATTCCTGGCGGACGCGGAAGATCCCGTCACAAGAATGCTTGCTCTGTTCGTGATCGGGGACCAGATGCCCCGACAATCCTTTGTTCCTATCATTGAGGCCCGCCTTGAGGACAAGTTTCCCTATGTGCGGGAAATCGCCCAATACGCCCTGGCGCGCAGCATGAACGAGGTGGCTCCCATGCCTGACATCATCGAGAGAATCAACAAACTCAAGGACTTTACCATCTTCGAAGGAATGGGAGTTCGCGAGCTCCACGCGATAGCCTCTGTTGTCAACATTGAACATTTCAAACCTGGGGATATCATGATAAGGGAGGGTGAACAGAATTCCTCGATCTATCTTGTTGTCAGCGGAAAGGTCACTATATTCGGTGGATATGAGACACCAGACCAAATCGAAAAGGTGACGATCGGAGAAGGGGCATTTCTAGGAGAACTTAGCCTCTTTACACAAATGCCTCCCAATGCTACATGCGTTGCGGCTGACGATACGCTCGCCTATGTACTCCGCCATCATCAATTCCAGGAGATAATGAAGGTCTACCCACAGATTGGAATCAATCTCTGCCGATTTTTCACGATGAAACTCAGGCAGGTCGCTTACTGATACAGTTGAATGCCCCCGGCAAAGCCAGGGAGTTGCCTGATAGATCATTAAGAGCCGTAGCTCCATTTAGTGTTATGTTCGTAAAAAAGGCGACCTTTCATTGTCGTCTCCTTTGAGACAATTCCCTGAGCGAAAGACTCTAAAGACGCCACGGACAGAACGTTTCCCTCGTTCGCTCCCCCCCACGAAACGAAATCACAGGAGATCCAAACTACCGAGGCATACAGAAACCAAGAAAGCAGTGGCCCATTTCATGTCCCGGTATCGGTTTCCTCCCTAACATGGTGACTGAGCGGTTAATTTTTCCGTCAGGCCGTTTTGGAGTTTTCACTACTCTTCCAATTTGCGCTCAAGCTTTTGGAGTCAACCCATTGGCAGTGAAATCAGCGATAAAGGCCATGATTTCCTCAAAGGTGTACTTATTGTCGATCATCATCCTCAATGACATGATCTCTATGATACCCGTGAGCGCATAGGCAAGGAGATCGGGGTCTACATTTCGATACACGCCCGTGTCGATACCCCGCTGAATGTCCCTGATCACCGGCTTAGTCAAGTCGTGATAGGCTTTCTTAATCTTCTGTTGAGGCCACTCGTCCTCACCGGCCATTTCAGCACGCAACTGGTTGAGTATTTCATTGTACTTAGAGTAGTTGTCGTAGAAGACCCGGCCGCGCACGGCCATCCTCTTCGGGATGTCCTCCTCTTTGGTTATGGCGTCTGCGGCCTCGCCCAGGATGGCGCGGAACACGTGGTCGACCACTTCCACAAAGAGGTCTCGCTTGTTGCCGAAGTAAATGTAGAACGTGCCTGTCGAGATACCGAGAGAACTGGTGATGTCCTGGACTCTTGTGCGGTGGTACCCTTTCTGCGAGAACACCTGAATGGCGGCCTCGACGATCTTTTGCCGCTTGCTGTCTTTCGCCTTGGTGGTGGTCGCCACGTCCTTCATGGATTGCAAGCCTCTGATCTGGGCATCGTGCCCCTCTCGATCCAAGGCAGCGATCTTTTCTTTGAGAAAATAAAGCGGCATTCGAATGTTCCCTTTGATTTTCTGAATATCCTGAAGCCTTTTGAGGTGGCTTTCGTCGTAATAGGCCATGGTGCGCCCGGTCTTGTTGGGTGAATGTAGCAGGCCTTGCCGCAAATAGAAGTGTATGGTGGTCCTGGGCACTCCTGATCTTTCTTCGAGATCCTTTATTCGCATGAGAGTTTGGCCGCTCATGATTCCTCCAAACTGTAGAGTTGGTATCTATAGACTAGCACTGTTTCTCACTGGCCTTTCACGGGACTCCGGGTGACGAACTGAGTTCACTACTCGATTATCATTTGCCATATCATATTGTTATTGCTATTCACCCGATGTTGAAATCACCCCTCAATTCGTGTTGACAACCCGCCAGACTGTAGAGTACCTTTGGCAATGAGACGTCAGTCATCACTCTCTAGACTAGCCGCGGCACACTGATTTGTCAACCCCGGTGCATCATCCCAAAGGAGCCCAAGATACCATGAAGGAAGCGTCCACCATATTGGGGCATCCAAGCCAAACGAGACAGAGGGGCGACCATGAGTAGAGGAAATTTGGCCGTCGTAGGTATTGGAGAGGTTCCAACCGGGATCTATCCCCACAGGTCCCCTTGGGACATCATATATGAAACGTGTATGGCGGCGGTGAGAGACCCCGGGCTGGACAAAAACGACATTGAGGCGGTCGTAACTGTGGCTCCTCAGGCCCAGCCTAGGCTCACCGCTGAGATTTCTTTTGGTAAGCTTCCCGAGGAACTGGGCCTGAAAGGCTGCAAAGATGTATGTATCTGTAATGCAGGCGGAGCCTCAACATCCAATTGCCTTCGTCTGGCCGAGCAACTCATCAACAGCGGTACGGCAAAGACCGTCCTCATACCGCACGTGACCGTACATTCCACCATCCCTACGGATGAGCTCATCAACTTCTTCGCCCAGGCCGGGATGGATCTCCAGTGGGAATATCCCTTTGGGACAACGTACAACGGCATCATTGCCATGATGGCAAGGCGATACATCTATGAGTCCGGAGCGACCCCGGAGGAAATGGCATCCGTCGTCGTTTCCATGCGCAAGTGGGCCGTACTGGACCCTAACTCAATGTTCTATCAAAAGGAAGTCCCTTCCATTGAGAAGGTCTTATCATCATCATTTGTGGCTGAGCCACTTCATAAACGAGAGTGCAATGTCCTGGCGGATGGCGGTGCTGCCCTGGTCGTCACGTCCGCAGAGTTGGCGCCACAAGTTACGGACACACCGGTCTACAAGCTGGGAGAAGGCGCAGCCTTCTTCACCGCGTGTACTGTGCTTAGGGACAGCCTTCAGATGCAGGAAGGCCTCCGCAGGTCAGGGGAACATGCCCTGGCAGAGGCCGGCCTTACCAAGGATGACATCGACATTTGGAACATATACCTGGCCTATCCCGTCGGTCATCCCATCATGATGGAGGCGATGGGACTATGCGAACCACATCGGGGGTGCAAAGCTTTCTTTGAAAACCGCACATGGCCCGGAGGTGACTTGCCCTGGTCGCCCATAGGCGACGCTCTCGGCAGAGGTCACACCGGTTCGGGCGTCAGCATGGCGACATACGTGGAAACAGCTCGCCAGCTCATGGGTAAGGCAGGCAACCGTCAGGTGCCGAACGCTAAGTTCGTGTTTCAAAATACCTCTGGCGGTTCGGGTATGAACAATATCGCCACCGTATGGGGGAGGGAATTGTCATGAGTTCGGAATACCTCAAGCCGATCCCTGCCGTGCAGCCGTGGACCGATGAGTTTTGGAGGGCCACGAAGAAGCATAAACTCCTCATCCAGAAATGCCAAGAATGCAATTCACTTATTTTCTATCCCCGAAAATACTGCCCACAATGCTGGTCTGAAAAACTTGGATGGCTGGATGCCACCGGCAGAGCCAAAGTCTACACATTCGCGATCATGCGCGACATGGTTGAGCCCAAGTTCATGCCTGATCTTCCATACGTGCTGGCAATGGTTGACTTGCAGGAAGGCGTCAGGATGATGACGCAGATTGTGGAATGCGACCCCGCGGCGGTTGATATTGGGATGGATGTGGAAGTAGTTTTTCGAGATATCACAGATCAGCACTCTCTCCCGTTTTTCCGCCCTTGTGACGAATCGCTGCGAACCACCGTTTCAGAGAGAAACGATCGCGCGGATGACATGGAAGCTCCCACGTTCATGAAAGCGGAAGACTACCAGACCATTCAGTACGAAATTCGCGGCCCGAATGACACGGTCTGCCGAATCATCCTCAACCGTCCTGAAAAAGGCAACGCGATCAACCGCCGAATGGCTCAGGAGCTTACGGATGCATTTCGACGAGTTAGGGAAGAGCGATCGGTCGGGGTTGTGATACTTGCCGGCGCGGGCGGCAAAGCGTTCTGCACCGGCGGGGATTTGGACGTCTTTCCGTCGCTTGCCGAGCATCAAGCATCATTGAACTGGCTGGCCCATGAGGGGCTCGACGTACAGCGTGCCATCACCAACTGCGAAAAGGTCGTGATCGCTAAGATAGACGGGCACTGCCTGGCAGGAGGACTCGAACTCGCGCTCTGCTGCGATCTACTCTATGCCAAGGAATCGGCGAAGGTCGGCCTAACTGAAGTCAACATGGGTATCCTCCCGGGATGGGGTGGTACCGCCCGCATCGTCAGGAGTATGCCGGTGCATCGAGCGCGTGAGCTGGTCTACAGCGGGAGCAAGAATTACACCGCCCGCGAGGCCTACGAAATGGGCCTTCTCACCCGAGTCTTTCCCGACGACCACTTTGAGGATGAATTCGAGAAGATTGTGGCTCAGATCGCATCAAAGAAACCCATTGCCCTACGTATGGGAAAAGAGATCATGGCCCGTTCTGCCGAAGGGGGAAGTATCGACACCGCCTTGGCTGTAGAACGGAACGGTATTCAGTGGCTTCTATATGCTCCGGATATTCAGAGCATGATGGAGACCTTCCGTAAGAGCGTAAAGGGCTGACGGAGGCGGAAGATGGACTTCAATTTCACGGAAGAACAGGAAATGCTGCGCAACACCATCCGCAAGTTCTGTACAAAGGAGCTGACCAAAGAAAAGGTCCGCTGGATGGATGAACACTGCGACTTCATGCCGGAGGAGGTCTGGCAAGGTTTGGCGAATCTTGGAGTGCTGGGCCTGGCCGTCCCTCAGGCGTATGGCGGTCTTGGGCTCGGTCAGATCGAGGCCATGATTGTGATCGAGGAACTGGCAACAGCATCCGTCTCGGTGGCGCTGGGCGTTGGAGCAACTATGGGCTTTGGGGTGGCGCCCGTGCTCCACATGGGAACTGAAGAACAGAAGGCCAAATACCTCCCGCAGATTGCGGCCGGAGCAGAGAAATGGGCGATGGCTTTGACCGAGCCCGCGGGTGGCACCGACATCTTGGGCGCGATTTCCACCAAGGCCGAAGACAAAGGCGATCACTGGCTCCTAAACGGAGTCAAGGTCTTCATTACAGCGGCCCACGTTTGCGATTACATGATCGTCATCGCGATCACGAATCCCGAAGCCAAGCGATCTCAGGGCCTGTCGGTCTTCATTGTGCCCCGGCACAGTGACGGACTTCAAACGAAGCTTATACCCAAGGTGGGCTGCCATGCCTGCGGCGCCAATTACGTGTATCTCGACGATGTTCATGTGCCAAAGGAGAATCTCCTCGGAACGCTCGACAATGGCTGGTATCAGCTTCTGATGGTGTTGAACAACGAGCGTATCGGCACGTCGGCTCTCAGTCTGGGCGTGGCTCACGCAGCGTTCAATGACGCGTTTCGTTATGCGCAGGAGAGAGAGGCTTTCGGTGGGTCCATCGCCCGCTTCCAGATTATACAGCACTACCTTGCCGACATCGCCATCGAGATCGAGAACGCTCGCAACCTTATCTACAAGTGCGCCTGGCTCGCCGACAACGGTAAACCTATGCACATCGAAGCCTGCATGGCAAAGGTGGTGGCCTCCCGAGCCAGCGAAAAAGCGGCCACTTGGGGCATGGAGATACTCGGAGGATACGGGTACACGATGGAGTATGACATGCAGCGCTATTTCAGGGATTACAAACAGATGGTCTTTTCGCCCATCACCGACGAGATGGCCAAAAACATGATGATGCAATTCATGGGCTATCCGAAATCGTGGGCGTAGAAACAGGGACTATAGATGTATACCTTGGGCGACATCCCGAGAAAATCGGCGATTCTCTTCCCGAACAACACTGCCATCGTATTTGAAGGCACACGCCTCACTTATCGGCAGCTCAACGAGCGAGTGAACCGGCTGGCAAATGGCTTGATCGCTATGGGAATTGGCAAAGGCGATCGCTTGACCGGTACTCGGCGAAAACACCCACAAATATCTTGAGAGCTACTTTGCAGCGAGCAAGCTTGGGATAAGTGTCACCCCCCTCAACTTTCGGCTATCCGACCAAGAGCTTGTGCACATCGTCAACGATTCTGAAGCGACCTGCTTTTTCGCCGCCGATGGGTACGAAGATCGGGCTTGGAAGATTAAGGATAGGACCCCAGCCATCAGGTACTGGATCGCTATGGATAATGCGGTGGACGGCTATCTTTATTACGAAGAGCTTTTGGCGAGCGCTGGCCCCGACGAACCGGGCCGGGATCCGGGCGAGGACGAGATGGCTATACTCATGTACACCGGAGGGACTACAGGAGCGCCAAAGGGTGTGATGATGTCTCATCGGGGACTCATGAGCGGCATCCTGGCAGCGGCTCTGGGGTTTTCTTTCAATCGAAAAGACGCCACCTGCTTTGTTCTCCCCCTGTTCCATGTATCCTTTTGGCCTGCCTTGGCCGTGCTGCTCACGGGTGGCAAAGTAGTGATCAATCGGAGACCCGATCTGACGGGCATTCTCCAACTCATTCAAGACGAAAAGTGCTCCCACGTCAACGCGGTACCAACCGTGTATGGATGGCTGCTCCAGTACGCCAATCTGGACGCATACGACCTGTCGAGCCTGCGTTGCATATCGTATGCAGGCAGCCCTTTTCCTCCTTCACTTCTCAAGCAGTGCATCCAAAAGTTCGGACCGAAATTTGAACAAGTGTACGCCATGACAGAGTGTATCGGCGGAACCATTCTCAGCAGTCAAGACCACGTGTTGGACGGGGACAGATCCAGGCTGCTTGCGAGTGCGGGCAAGGCTGGTGTGAGCGTCGATGTGCGGGTTGTTGATGACAAGGACCGACCCGTTCCTCCCGGTATGGCGGGTGAAATCGCTCTTCGCGGTAAGTGCGTCATGATGGGCTATTGGAAAAACCCCGAGCTGACCGCTTCAACCCTCCGTGGCGGCTGGTACCACACCGGCGACATCGGCTACATGGATGAAGAAGGATACCTTTTCCTTGTGGATCGTAAGGCGGACATGATCGTTACGGGAGGGGAAAATGTCTACCCCAAAGAGACCGAGGATGTGCTCTACCAGCACCCGGCAGTGGCCATGGCCGCCGTGGTTTCCGCTCCGGACGAAAGGTGGGGGGAACGAGTCCAGGCTGTGGTGGTCCTGAAGCCTGATCTACAAGCCACTGAAGAAGAGCTTATCGCCTACTGCAAAGAGCGCTTGGCCGGGTACAAGTGCCCAAAGTCCCTCGAGTTCTGGCCTCAGCTCCCCACAACTCCGGTAGGAAAGATCCTGCGCAAAGATATCAAGAAGAAGTTTTGGGAAGGCCATGACCGAAGCATCGGTTGACGCTTTCACGAGTATAGCGGATGGAGGTGAACAATGACGGAGTTTCAGAAAGACGATTACTTCAAGATCGATCCGGAACCGCACCTGATCGGCGACATGGAACGAATCAACCATTTTCCTGGTGTTCAGATGTGGTGGAAAGCCATCGACGCTATCCGCAGACCGCTCTTGATGGGGATGCCTCCAGAGGCTTTCCAAGGTATGGAGCCATGGGAAATGGAAAAGAGCGCCGATCCGGAGCGCCTACTCATTGCCATGGACAAGTACGGAGTGGACATTGCGTGCCTGCTGCCGGAATCGATGATGGATACCACCGGTTACACGAGCAGATGGTGCACGAATGGAGAGATGGGCAAGATCGTAGAATCGAATCCCGACCGTTTCATGTATCAACCCAATGTTTCACCGATCATTCACAAGGGACTGAAGAACACTCTTTGGGAGATGGAATACTGGGTACAGGAGAAGGGCGCGAAAATATTCAAATTCTATCCCCCTGAAGACACGTACATCAACGATCCCGACCTCTGGCCCTTTTATGCAAAAGCACAAGAGCTGGGCATTGTTCTCGATATCCACACCGGCTTCTGCTGGGTACCCCCGGGAAAAAGCAAGTATGCCCTGCCCATATACCTCGACGACGTGGCAAGAGATTTCCCCGAATTGAAGATCAATGCGTTTCACATGGGTTATCCATACTGCGATGATCTCAATATGGTCGCTATGGGACACCCGAATGTTTACGTCTGTTTGAGTCTCCTGGTCCCCTGGGCACTGGCCGCGCCGAGGAAGTTTGCCAAGATCATTGGAGAGGCGCTCCGTTGGGTAGGCCCGGAGAAGATAATTTGGGGAACCGATTATGCCGGGTTCGGGGCCCAGGTGAGAAGTGCTGTTATCGGATTGCAATCATTCCAGATTCCCGAAGACATGCAGAGAGACTACGGCTATCCCGAGATTACCGACGCGGATCGGGCAAAGATATTTGGCGGGAATCTGGGACGTCTCCTAGGGATAGATACCTCGAAACGTAGGCTGTGAAGCTTGGCAGCCAGAGGTCCCAAACGGCGCTGCTCTGTGACGGTCTGCCTCCACCCATGACGACGCACTCATAATGAACTGAAGTCAGGCCCATCTCCGACGCGAAGGAGGCATCGCTCTGCCGCCGATCCGTTCATATTCACTAACGAGGTCACCCTCCCATACCGACCTTGCAGAGGAGAAAAACAATGAGTTTCGACGCCCTATTCGATCCCATTACAATCGGCGATGTGGAAATCAAGAACCGCATTGCTATGGCCCCGATGAATCCGGGCTTGTCAGGGCCCAACGGGTATCACTCGGACACAAACACAGCATGGTACGCTACACGAGCCAGAGGAGGTTTTGGGTTAATAGTCACGGAATGTTGCGTGATGAACCCGCATCGGTGGCAAGGCTCGGAAGTCCTGAACCCTTCTCTGTTCACTGATTACCGATACTACCGGTTCCACAGCGAAATGGTGAAGATGGTGCATCAATACAACGGCTGCAAGATCTTCATACAATTGAGCCCTGGATGGGGACGCCAAGGACACCCCCATGTGGAATCGCCGGATTGTCCTGCTGGAGGCCCTTCTCCCCTCCCTCTGGAAGTGGACTTGCGGAATCTCAACCGAGGTTGGGAAAAGCAGTTCAAACGCGTTGCGCCGAAACTCAAGGATCTGGTCCCGGATTTTGAAGTCTTCCGCAACATGGGCGATAAAGAATATGAAAATTTCAAGGTAATGGCCAAGGAAGTCATCGCCAAAGAAGCGCCCGAACTCCTCCACGTCATCTACGGCGAAACCCCACGCGAGTTAAATGTCGCGGAAATCGTCGATCTGGAAGATCGGTTTGCTCTACAGGCGCATGCTGCCTTCCAATTGGAGTATGATGGCGTTGAAGTTCATGCTCCTCACGGATATCTCATTCACTCTTTTCTCTCTCCACGATCGAACCAGCGGGCCGATCAGTACGGGGGCAGTCTGGAGAATCGGGCCCGTTTTCTCTTGAATATCGTTGATAAAACGAGGAAAAAGATTGGACCTGACAAGGCGTTCGGGGTCAGGCTTTCCGGTGACGAATTGATGCCGGGCGGAGTAACTCATGACGAAATTAAGCAAGTCGTATCCTGGTGCAAGGACGCGGGTGCCAATTTCTTCGACATCTCTCAGGGATGCTATGAAAACCCTGGCGCTGCATTCGCTCCTGACGGCGAGGATAAATATACCAGATGGGCTCCAGGCTTTAAGGAGGCATCCGGCGGCCTACCGGTGATTACTCCGAACTTCATAAATCCTGAAACCGCTGAGAAAGCCGTCAAATCTCGCCAGACCGACATGATATCTCTCGGCAGGCAGGCCATAGCGGACCCGTTCTGGCCAGCCAAAGTCAAAGGAGGCCGAGTGGACGACATCGTTAAGTGCGTGCGCTGTCAACAGTGTTACATGAATCTCATGATCTCGCATTGGCTGGAGTGCACGGTAAACCCAACCGCGGGAAAGGAAAAACTCTACCCGGAACTCTGGCTGGATACCCCCAAACTCGAGAGAAAGCTGAAGCGCTTCAAAGAAAAGATCGCAGGTTTGCCGCAGATCTGATGAACCATTTTAGGACATAATGCGGATTGTGAAGCGAGGTTCCGGACGCAATCATTACCTCTTCGAAATGAAGAAAAGCTTCCGTTTGCAGTTGAGAAGGCATAGCGCCCTACTCTACCTGATAGACGGCAATCAGTTCATTTAAGGAAGGAAGATAGCATGGCTTTAGAAACGGTGAAGGAAGTGTTTGAGACCATGCCAAAGGTCTTTGCAGTAGACAAGGCAGAAGGTTTGGATGCGGTGTTTCAGTTCCACATCACGGGTGGGGAAACCGGAGATTGGCACATAGTCTTAAAAAATGGTGCTTGCGAGATTTCCGAAGGCGTTCACGACAAGCCCAGCGTGAGCCTGACCGTGGGGGATGTGGATTGGGTCGCAATTTGCAACGGACAGCTCGACGGGATGACCGCATTCATGAGCGGCAAGCTCAAAGCCACGGGTAACGTTATGCTGGCACAGCAAATCCGAACACTGTTTCCGTTGAGATAAGCTGGAAACGCTCAGAGTACCATTGCCGCTCGGCTGGGAACACAGCCAGGCATGTTTCCGTCGAGCGGCAAGGGTAAGATCGGAACATTACGGGGCAGTCCCCCAGAATTGGCAAAACCATGGCATATTTCGGGCTAAGCGTCGGGTTTGCTTCTCGAATGAAGTACACGATTTGTCTTCACATGGTGGGGCTATTACCGGATGGGAGTAAGAAATGGCGGAGAAAAGAGTTGAACGATCGGCTTGTCGGATGTGCCACGGGGTGTGCCAGGTGCTTGTACACCTGGAAGGAGACAGGGTGGTCAAGGTGACCGGAGACCCTGACAGTCCCACCAGCCGGGGTTATCTGTGCCCGAAAGGCGCAGCATCGCCTCAATTGCTCTATCACCCCGAACGCATCACGCATCCTCTGCGTCGCACTGGAAAACGCGGTGAAAACAAGTGGCAGCGAGTTTCGTGGGACGAGGCGCTTGACGAGATGGCCGAGCGTCTTAGCGTGATCAAAAAAGAAAGCGGCTCCGAATACTTCGCAATGATGCAAGGGACAGGAAGGCCTTACACCGGGTTCACCACACGGTTCGCTAATGCCTTCGGAACCCCCAATTTCGTGGGTGGCTCGCACATTTGCTATCTCCCTCGCGTAGTTGCGTCGTTCTTCACTCTGGGGCAGCTACCCATCTGCGACGTGTATGGTTTTGGCGGTGAGCTGCCAGCCTGCGTTATGGTCTGGGGATGCGACGTAACATATGCCGGGGCCTCGGATGGGATGTGCGGCGGCATGGTGCAAAGGGCAATCAAAATCGCTCATAAGGTCATCGTGGTGGACCCCAGACGAATCGGCCCGGCAGAAAATGCCGACCACTGGTTGCAAGTGCGGCCAGGCACGGACGGGGCCCTGGCGCTTGCCATGATAAACCTGATTATTACCGAAGACCTGATAGACCGGGATTTCGTAGACAATCACACGACAGGGTTTGACGCTCTGGTTGAGCATGTGGGCCGGTTTACACCTGAATGGGCCGAGGGCATAACAAGGGTCTCTGCGGACGACATACGGTCGGCTGCACGCTCGTATGCCACCACAAAACCGGCCTGCATTCAATGGGGCATGGGCCTGGACGCCAGCTCATGCAACTTTCAGACCGCCCGTTCCCTACTCATACTCCGCGCCCTGACTGGCAATATCGACCGACCCGGGGGTGACGCTCTTTGGGTCCCACCGCAGAGGGTGCGGCAGAAATCGCCTTTCCTGTCGTCTTTCATGATTAATGATATCCTCGGAGGGCGTTTCTTGCCGCCGGTCAAGGCTGGCCGAAAGATTGACGAGGGCAAATACCCAGTGAATCCTATCGTGCATCCCCCTTCGTTCTGGCGTTCGGTCATCACAGGCGAACCTTACCGGATTCGAGCCTTCTGGATTGTGGGATCAAATCCGCTTCTCACCATGACGCATTCTCTGGAAGTGGAGAAGGCTCTGAAGATGATGGAATTTGTGGTCGCTTCGGACTTCTTCCTTACGCCTACGACTCAGCTTGCCGATCTGGTACTGCCAGCCGCGACGTGGCTGGAACAGGAAGACGTAGTCAACCTACACAAAATCTGGTGCGTGCTCGCAAGGAAAAAACTGGCTCAAATCGGTGAAACCAGGGACGATCGCGAAGTTATCATTCAGCTTGCCAAGAGACTGGGATTGAGTGAGGCCTTTCCTTGGACAGATCTGCGAGCTTACAATGAATGGATACTTGAAGAGACAGGCATGAGCTTCGATGAATTTTGCACGAAAGGAATTATTCGAGGTGAGATGCGGTACTATAAATATAAGACTGACGGCTTTTCCACTCCTTCCGGCAAGTTCGAGATATACTCGTCTCTCTTGTCGTCAATAGGTGTTGCTCCACTGCCCGTCTATAGAGAGCCACCCGTGACACCGGTGACCGCCCCGGACGTCGCCAAGGATTATCCGTTGATACTCGCCAATTCGGGAAAAGTCAGAGAGTTCTTCCTCAGTGAGGGCAGGCAAATAGATTCACTACGGCGCGCAAATCCCGATCCACTCGTGGAAGTTCATCCTGATACCGCTGATCGCTTGAACATCGGCGAAGGGGATTGGGTCTGGATACAGACGCCGGACGCGCGGGTGAAGATGCGTGCGAAACTCTTCGACGGGATTGCCCGGGATGTGGTTGCCGCTCAGTTCGGGTGGTGGTTCCCCGAAAAAGAACCCCCTGAGTATGGGTGGAAAGAAAGCAGTCTGAACCTGTTATATGGGGATACGGAGTACGATCCGGATACCGGGTCCGAGTCGTTCCACAGTGTCCTGTGCAAAGTGTACCCGGTGGGATTGAACGATTAGTGCGGCAACTCAACTTGAATGCAACTGCGATTTCAGAGTCTGCGTTCTCACGGCCATTGACCAGGTACAGGATCAAAGCTCCGCACGTGTAACGGCTGGAATCTTTGTGATCGAGCGTGCAGTTGGTTTTGATTTTCTCCATTTCGGCAGTGGCGGACGAAAGAGACGTTTTCAGGCCGAGTGATCATCGCCGAAGATGGGACACGCATAGATCTGCCTGAGAAACGATAGAGAGCTGTTACTATGATATCGCTGACCGGCAAAACAGCATTGGTCACCGGCGCCTCACGAGGACTGGGACGGGCCATTGCTCTTGCTCTAGGTCGCGTCAGTGCAAACGTCATAGTGACCGACATTCTTGTTGAAGGTGATGATCAGGATGCCGCTCGGTGGACAGAGTACAGCCTCCTCGCGGGTCACTTCAAAAGAGAAGGCACGGTCCACACTCTGTCCACTGCCGAACAGATACGGCGTCTGGGAGCCGGCAGCATCGCTTTGAAATTGGATGTGACCGATTCAGAAGCAGTCCGGTCTGTGGTCGACTGCGCAAGAGCGGAATTTGGGGGCGTTGATATTCTGGTGAATAACGCGGCCATTATGGAGAACCTGGGCAAGTTGGAGGATCAGAGACCTGATCGATGGGAACGGGATCTAACTGTGAACCTCACCGGTGCATTTCTCTGCGCCAAGGCTGTGTGGCCGGGGATGCTGGCGCAAGGATGGGGCCGGATCATCAACATATCGTCCATTGCCGGGCTCATGGGAGCTTACGCACATCCCAGCTACGGGGCTTCCAAGGCCGGTCTCATAGGTCTGACAAAATCGCTGGCCTTGGAAGGTGCCCGCCACGGGATCACAGTCAACGCGGTGGCTCCTGGTTTTATTGATACGGAAGCAGTCCGCTTGGCGGGTGAGCAGAAGCTGGAACGTTACAACGGCCGTTGCCCAATGAAACGGATGGGCCGCCCCGATGAAGTAGCTGCATTGGTAACCTTCTTGGCCTCGGACGCCGCGGGATACATCACCGGAGCGACGGTCCCCATCACTGGGGGTATAGACCTTCTCTACCTCTGATCCTGCCATCGGTTGAGACACTACGGTGCCGGCGGCAGGCCGTATTCCTTGGGGCCTTGTCTTGATCGTCCGCAGTTCATCGAGGTCTGATGCGAACCATCAAGGCGCTCAGAGCTGCCGGGGTAATTCCCGGGATTCGTGAAACCTGCCCGAGAGAGTGGGGCCTCCGAGACTTAAGGCTTTCGCGCAACTCTCTGGACAACCCCTCAACTCGCTCGTAGTCCAAGTCCTCGGGAATGTGAATCTTTTCCATTTTCTGGAATTGGCTCGCTTCCCGCGTTTGCCGATCTATATAGCCCTCGTACTTTAGCTGAATTTCGATCTGCCGCATTACGTAGGGATCCATCCCGGGTTCTATGATTCCGAGGGCTGCGAAATCCTCCATGCTTAGCTCCGGCCGCTTCAGCAACTTGGAGGCCGTCGTGGATTCGTGTATCTCCGACCCGCCTCTGCATCGTATGAGATCGTTTATTCTCCGGTCCGGCTTGACTCGCATGCTTTTTAGTAATATTGCCTGCTCCTCTACATTGAGCAGCTTTGCCTCCAGTTCCGCCACAAGAGACTCTGAAATGAGTCCCAAAGCCCGACCTTTGCGCAGGAGTCTTTCTGCTGCGTTGTCCTCTCTCAGCAATAATCGATATTCGGCCCTTGAAGTGAAGAGACGATAGGGCTCATTGACTCCCCGCGTTACAAGATCGTCCACCATCACTCCCATGTAGGCTTCCGATCGAAACGGGACAAAAGGCTCTCTTCCTGTAACCGCGCATGCAGCGTTGATTCCCGCCCAAAGGCCCTGGGCTGCCGCTTCCTCATATCCTGAAGTCCCATTGATTTGTCCGGCGAGGTACAGCCCGCGAATTGATTTCGATTCCAGAGTGAGGTTCAAGCCGGTGGGATCGATGAAATCGTATTCGATCGCGTACGCGGGCCTGTACGATTTCGGCCTCTTCGAGGCCGGGAACCGAACGGACAAGATCTATCTGTATCTCCGGGGGGAGAGAATTGCCGAGACCCTTTAAATACACCTCCGAAGTGTGAAGGCCTTCAGGTTCCACGACTACCGGGTGCCTTTTACGCTCAGGGAACCGGGCGATCTTGTCCTCGAGCGACGGGCAATATCTGGCAGGAGTCCCCTTGATTACTCCTGAATATAGGGGGGATCTCATCAGATTTCGCCGAACGATCTCGTGAGTTAGATCCGAGGTGTACGTTTTGAAACAGGAGCGCCGAGGTCGTTCTATGAACGGTGTAAGCAAGGAAAAGGGGCGCAGTACTGCATCGCCGGCGTCCTCACTCATTGCGTTGAAATCTACGGTAGAGCCCTTGAGCCTTGGGGGCGTTCCGGTCTTGAATCGGCCCCAGGAAAAGCCGAGTTCTTTCAGTTGTGAGGCAAGCGCTCTTGCCGGGAACTCACCGGCCCGCCCAGCCCCGTACGAGGTCTTGCCGATATGAATGACACCGTCGAGAAAAGTGCCGGTGGCCAAGACTACCGCGGATGCTTTCACCTCATATCCGCACCTCTCCCGAATGCCAATACACCGGCCACTATCAATAATGAGCCCGTCTACCATTTCCTGGCGAACCAGGAGATTTGGCTCCCTCTCCACCGCGGACTTCATGGCCGCCGAATACTCCAACCGGTCACATTGCATCCTGGACCCCTGTACCGCAGGTCCTTTGCTCGTCCCCAGAGTTTTGTACTGAATGCACGAAGCGTCCGCAGCCCGCCCCATTTCGCCGCCCAATGCGTCGATTTCCTTAACCAGATGTCCTTTGCCCAATCCGCCGATGGACGGGTTGCAAGGCATAAGCCCAATCGTGTCGGCATTCAGAGTGTACATCCACACCGAGAGTCCCATTCTGGAGGATGCCAGAGCCGCTTCACATCCTGCATGGCCGGCTCCCACAACGATAATGTCGACGTACGGTCGTTCCATAGTGTGTTCCGCAGAATTCGGTTTCGAAAGATGAGATCCGAGGCAGCATTATTGCTATCTGCGAATAAGTATAAGTGAACAGGGGGAAAGATCAAGAGCGGAGCGGGAAGGCGCGCTGCCGGCGGTTCGCGTTCGAAATTGCCCGGCAATCAGGGTCGGATCGTCATAGAGTTGGCCTTTGAAGGTTAATTTGGCGATATTACGGGACAACATCGTGTCGGTGAAGAACTCTTCTAAATTAAAGCTCAGCCGTTTTATGATAAAATTTAGGCATCACACCATATCATTTGACTTTTTAATTGACCGCCTTGATCAGACATGATATTATACGTTTGCTAAATTTGAGAACCAAAAGATTTTATTAATCTTTCAAGAAAAGGAGTACGGGTATGGTTACGCGAATACTCTGTGTGTGTGCATGTTTGATGCTCTTCTGTTGCACCGTGGGTTCGGGCATGGCCCAAGCCCGGCACGCTGGCCCTCCCAGCATGTGCCCTCCATTAAAAGTTCAAATGCCTGGACCTCCGCCTCCGTGTGGGCCCGGAATTCCTGCGGGTCCCGGACAGATGTGCGGGCTGCCCAGTTGTCCGCCCCCCTGCCCGCCGCCGTGCATGCCGCCGTGCATGTCTCCTGGATGTCCACCGCAGAATTGTGGATCTAGCTGCCAAAGCGGATTCAACCCTCTGAGCGGACTCCTGTCGGTGATTACGGCGCCCTTTCGGCTGCTCGCAAATTGCGTTTCGTTGAACGGGAATTGCCAGCCGTTGCCATGCTGTCCGTCAATTGCATGTGCGCCCCCGTGCATGCCGCCATGCGGCCCACCGCCTTGTCCCCAGCGGATAACGAAGTGCAAGCCGATGGGGGCGCCAATGGGGATGCCGCCTGCCGGGGCGTACGGATACCCGCCAATGGGTCAATAGCTGGCATGCTTGCGAAACAGTGCTCTGACAACCTTTAGTCCGCCTTGATGTCAGAGGCGGGGCTTGATTGGGAATTTGTGAGATGTGGAGGAATTGGTCTCTATAACTAGATAGAGGATTGGCCGCACAGAAGTATCGAAACAGGCGGCCTGAACAATCAAATTGGCTGACGGGGCACGGTACACCGTGCCTCAATTTTGTTCTGAGGTTCACGTTGTGTCATGCCGGCTTTTCGTCGGTTCGCGAGATCTGTTGGAATTACCCCGGTGCGGACAGGTCCCTGGACCACGCTCGGAAAGTGTTAGTCTGTCTCGACGACCGAACACACACCCAATCGTCCTCGGTCCGGGACATCTTTTCTGGAAATCTCTATACGATGACAATTCTCTTGATCGCGGCCACTGCTGCGGCAGGATCGTCTATGCACTGAAACAAGTCCATATCATCAGGACATATCATGCCGTGTTTCATCAACATGGTTTTCTTTATCCACGAAAGCAAGTCCTTCCAGTACTCCTTTCCCAGGAGAATTACCGGGAAAGGTTTTATGCGGTCCGTTTGAATCAGGGTCATGGCCTCGAACAGCTCGTCCAACGTGCCAAAGCCTCCTGGAAGGATGACGTATGCCACTGCGTACTTCACGAACATTACTTTGCGTATGAAGAAATAGCGGAAGTCGAGGCGAATGTTTGAGTAAGGGTTGGCTGCCTGCTCCTTGGGGAGATGTATACACAATCCCACAGACTTGCCACCTGCTTCGGCTGCACCCCGATTTGCAGCCTCCATCGCCCCCGGGCCTCCTCCGGTAACCACAGAAAAACCGGCCTGGGCAAGGAGGCGGCCAACTTCACGGCCCGTTTCGTACACGGGATCCGCCTCGGATACGCGAGATGATCCGAAGACCGATACCGCGGGATAGATCTCGGAAAGACTCTCGAAGCCTTCCACGAATTCGGAAATAATTCTGAATATTCGCCAACTTTCCTTTACGCTGAAATCATCGATCACATACTGCTTTTCGGCCATTTACGCTGCCTCACTATTGTTTACATGTAGCAACAGCTTCTGGATTTAACTTGATACGATTCAGGGGAAAAATTCTAGGCTTGCAGCGGATGCATGTCAAGAAAAACGGCCTGTCCGGTAGGCATAATCAGTTTTTCGTCGGCCCGTGCTTTCACAGGTCGTTGGGAGGAGCGCAAACAACAATCTTATTTTCAATCTTGCGTCGGCCCCGTCCCGCGGGTATACTGCCACCGCGTGGCGCGGTTTTGCATTTCACAAAAAGGCCGTGCAGTTTTTGGACGTGCTCGGATGGCGGAATCGGTAGACGCAGTGGACTCAAAATCCACCGCCCTTACGGGTGTGCGAGTTCGACTCTCGCTCCGAGCACCAGGAAATTCCAACAAATTACGCAGTTTTTGCCTGCCGAAATTGATTCCGAAAAATGATCACGGCGTGACTTTTAAGGGGATCCCGCGTGGTAACCTTTTCAGCGGCCTCCATAAGTCTGAATATTCCTGGGCTCGAATGGTGGTCTGTAATCCTATGTGTCCTAAGACCGAAAAAATCTTGTTTGCCCTCGAAGTTCACTCCTGCCGTACGCAACCTGTGTCCAAGTGTGTGTTTCAACTAGTATATCTTAATTGAAGGCAACCCTGCCCCTTCTCTTGAATCTCTCCATCGGTTGCGACAAATGGCTTTTGATCGCCCTGCCTTTGTAGGTGAAGGCGAGGATAATTTTCGCAGATTTTAATTTTCGAAGTCCCCAAGGAGTTCAGTTTCCCCTTGACAGAGCGGCCCAGTTTACTTCAGACTATTAGAAAGACGCTGGGGAGCGATGAAAGTGGTAATTTTTACTATGGTTCCGAGAAGCATTGGCAATTGTGTACAAATGGGGATGGTGCTGTAGGCCACTTTAGCGAAAACACCTTTGCAGCCGACAGCCACGGGTTCCCCGCTTAGCCTCAGAGGCAAGCGTCGGACGGACCGAACACGCCGCTGAGAATTATTTACCCAACAGAGAGGAATGCAATGCCTAAACCGAATGAACAGGAAATCCGAGAAGACAACAGAGGATGGACCCATGATCCCTCCCGGCGTCTCTGGCTGAAGCAGGCTGTTGGCTTGTCTTTGGCAGGGACCCTTGGGATCGGGATGTTGGAGTCTACCTGGGCAGAACAGCCTAAGGCTGCTGCCCCTTCCTTCAATGAAGCAGAGGCCAAAAAGTTCATGAGCCGCGCGCTTGAGCTGGCGCGCAAAGCCGCAGATACGGGCGCAGGTGGCCCGTTTGCAGGCGTGGTTGTCAAGAACGGCAAAATCGTCGGCGAGGCTTACAATCACGTAATTGCCAACAACGACCCCACAGCGCACGGCGAGGTGATGGCCATCAGGGACGCTTGCAAGAAGGCAGGTACATGGAGTCTTGAAGGCTGTGATTTGTATACCACGGGTGAGCCGTGCCCGATGTGCCTCAGCGCTTCTTATTGGGCGAGGATCAACCGTGTCTTCTATGGCTTCTCTGTTCAAGATGCGACCGCCATAGGCTTCGAAGACGAATACCAGTACAATGAGTTCAAGAAACCTCTCAACAAGCGCAAGATTCCTGAAATCCAAATCATGAGAGCAGAGGCTCTGAAATTGACTAAAGATTTTGCGGCGCTGCCTAACCGTGCAAGGTACTGACCCAAGGCCGGATTGATGCCGCGCGGCTTTTTGAAAGCTCCCCAGTAACCCAACGGCTGAGTTCAACATAAGACCAGACGACGTTCTTCTAACAATCTAGGCGCCCATTGCGGTGACCGATCAGCGATATGAGAGGATCAGTGCGGCCCTTTATTGAGGCTCCACCTCTGTACGCTCCAATAAACAGGCACGTTTCAGCACAATACCTTCGCAGACGGGCTGACAAAGGATCCCCGAAACCGGGTTGCGACATTATACCGATCTGCTTTCCGGTCAATCCCAGGGACGCATTTCCGCCTTTGAAACTTGTCGGAAACATCAAGGGAAAGATCTTTGGCAAATTTGCCACAATCAGGGTGTGAGCGATGAATCGCAAATGTGGATGCCACCTCGGAGTATTCTTGTGGATCACACTTTTCCTGGGTGTCGCCCCTGCAGCGTGCTTTGAGATATCGATGGACGGTCGCTTCACATGGGAATACATTTCCTACTCGCAGTTGGGCTCAAGTGGTTTTTTTGGTTCTTACAATATTGACAACGCCTCTCCTACACCTGGAGGGGCCGCGTCCTCCAACGGATGGCTCGGCTATCGGCTCACGAGCCTCACAAGTTCGAGTACTGATATTGCCAATTCGATGATCGGCATGGATACCAATCTTCTGATGAGGCTTAATCCGGCGATCAGAATTGGAGGCCAATATCACATTGGAGGATGGAGTTTCAGCAGGAACGTGAGCGAGGTCAAGTATCCTGCTGAAGTATCCCCGAAGCACTGGGACCCTGTGGGAAACCTAACCAACTCTAACTACAGTACTATGACAGTCCCGGGTATGAGTTAAATGACCCCCGGCAAAGCCGGGGGCTTATTTCTGTTAGCCCCCAATTAGTCAGAGCTTTTCTCCAGGCTACTGGAACACCTTATGGGTTACAGCCCAGATACCCTGGGGAATGGTAGTGGTTGGCAAGCGACCGTTCAAATTTGGCACGGGCCTGATGCTGGACGGAGATGATAACGCTTCGACCGAATTTGTTTTACTTGTAGTCCCGGCGGGTCCAATGCGCTTTGGCCTTGGATGGTATCCCTGGCGGCGCCAGATAGACCAAGAGTATGTTTCGCCGCCACACATTAGTCACCAGTACTTCAATCCGTTGGACAAAAGTTCCGGACGTCGTTATGACGCGACAGCCTTCGTCACCTATGACTCAAGGTCGCTCAGTCTCGGGGCTCTCACAGCATGCTACGCTTTCAAAGTCGGGCCTGAGGCAGTAAATGATCCAGCGGACAAGCGGAAATTCCTCCCCGAGCAATTGGAAGCTTTATTTGGCGCTGTTTTCCTGAAATATTTTGACGGCAGGTTCTTTTTCAATACTGAGGCCGACTGGTACTACGAGACTACCCATTTGCAACACAATATGAACGGCAACCTCACCCCGGCATTCCTGCCGATTGTCGTTCAGGGAGCGCTGACAAATAATCCGCATCTCTTCAGAAAGAGCTACATTGAGCATTGGCGCTACATGGTGGAATTGGGAACAATCATGGGGCCGGCGAAACTGTCCCTGATTTGGTCATGGATTCCAGGTACGGACCGAAGACACGGCATCGTTATCGACCGACAAGACTTGCGCTACGATGATCTGTTTACAAACACCGGACTGTTTCGCCCTTACAGCATAATTTTGGTTAATGGATACGGGACTGGGAACAACTCACTTTCGGCTATCACAAATGGCGGTTATTTGACTGACGCTAATGCATACGGAGCCAGGCTGGATTATGCGGTTGCCGCGAATCTCAATGTATTCGCCACATGCTTTTGGGCCGAAAGGCTTTCTCATGGATACGGATGGGGCTTCATTCAACCTGCTCTCAGATCGGATGTTCTTGAGCCCCCAATTCCCCCAGCCGGCATAACCTCGGGCTTTGTGGAATACATTAGGAAAGGCACGCTTGCGAATCCCATACCGGCGATTCCTGATTCCAATCTCGGTTATGAGCTAGATCTAGGCCTCGGGTGGAAACTTTTGGAAGGCTATATTCTCAACGGAACGTTTGCCTTTTTCCAACCGGGAAATTGGTTTAAGTTCGCGTGCATTGATCGTTCCAACCCCGGGTGGAAGACCCCGAATTCAGAGAACATGTTCGGAATCAATCCAGATCGAGGCATAGACCCGATCTTTGTCATTGATGTGGCATTGAATGTGGAATTCTGATAGCTCCTAGCTAGCTGTTTTCAGCTCAAGCCATTGGAATAATCGAAGAATACTCCATCCGGATCGTGTTTCATTCGCAGCTCTCGAAGGCGTTTCCACTTGCTTTCAGTAAACGATTCCTGGACAATCTGAGGATACGTTACCGTATCCGATTCGCCGATGTAATATCCGGCGACAAACGGTTTGAGCAATTCGAGGCACTTCTTATGCCATCGCGTATTGACTTCGTCGTCTTCCGGTCTCATCCACATTGTCCAGGGGCCGCCGTAATAATGGGCGCTCATGGAGAATGCAGCATCTGGGAGTGGAGCCGGAATATTAGGGCCGGTAAAAATTGTAAACAAGATCAGCGTAGTCGGTGACGGCGTCTTCAAGAAATGATCCTGGAGAGCATTGCACATATCTGCCAGCTTTGAGTCGGAGAAAATCGCTTCCACTTGGTTGCGGTGATCGGCAGGCCACAGAGCGCCGGATGCATCAAACAAGGACTCGAAGTTGCACGGCTTTTCAGTTACTTTGGAGAGACATTTCGCAATGATGGGGCAATTATCCAGAGGATTAAGCGATGATTTAGCCTCGTCCATTGAATCAGCAAACACCGTAGCAGCGACCAGAGCCACTTTACCGGCGTCCCGTTTGCACTTGTCTGCAAGCTCTGGTGGCGCGCTCAGCATGAACAGACTCAATTCGACGTTCGGGGGAAATTTGCTTGCTATGGATTCAAGCCACTGCGCAACTGTGCCGATATCGCGGATCGGATAAAAATAGGAACTGGATGCTATGGCCTTGGGCAAATCATAGAGCTTAAGGTGGTAGCGTGTCGCTACCCCGAAGAAGCCCGGTCCGGCCCCCCGTGCTGCCCAATAGTAATCATTGTTTTCGTCTTTGTTTGCGACGATTAGGTCTCCGTTGGGAGTCACCAACTCAACTGCTTCGACGCTTCCGACCCCAGGTCCCCACACACCCTGATTCCACGACATTCCTCCGCAGAGAAGATAACCGCTTAACTTGACCGGAGGGCAATGCCCGCTGGGATAGGATAGGTCATGCGCATTGAGCTGCCGTTGAATTTCCCGATTGCTGATGATCGGCTGGACCACGGCCTTATGCGCCTGCGCGTCTACGGAAATGACCTTATTGAGATTGGCCAGGTCGATCATCATGCCGCCATTGCGTAGTGAGGGATTGCACCAGTTGTGCCCACCGCCGCGCACAACCACCTTCAATTTGCTAGCCCCGGCGAACTTGACTGCCTCGGCGACGTCTTGTTCGTTAGCGACGCGAACAATCAATTGAGGCCGGCGTTTGTCGGCTCCATATTTGTTCCAAACATCAAGAGCCACTTTATCAAAATTGGAATTAGATTGAGTTAGGACCTGGCCTTTGATGCTTCTTTGCAAGGTATTCGTGTCGAGATTTGCGGGAGTTAGTGCTTTGATCGGATGTTGCTCGCCATAAACACCGGATTGGCCCACTAACAACGATCCTGTGACTGCTAGACCGGTTGCCAGAAACCGGCGGCGAGTGACGTTCGTCGCGTCTAGTGGGGACCACTTCGAATCCTTTTCGATAATATTCTCGGCAACCTCATAATCAATTTTTTCAGTCATGACCGAAGCCCCCTATGTATCCTGCGCTCTCTTACAGGGATTGTGCGGCGGTATTGTCGGTTTCGGACTTCAGAGCCTGTGCACAGCGGCAGGATGGCACTTCTGCCCTGCTCCGTGCGGTCCTCCATAAGACTCGATGGAGTCAGGACCACGCGTCTGTTGACGCAACAACCTGATCTTGCTACTTTTTAGTGTGACTCAGAATACTCGCCCCGTCAAACAGAATCTTCACCTGAAATCCGTCATCTATTTTGCATGCCTTCAGTGGAAGATAGCAGCATGTGTCAAAAGCGAAGCCCCGTTTTGACCGGAAATCATGGACTCGTGACATGCGGGATTTTAGATCACGCATAATGCTGGTATTCGGGATAGTACATAAGAGACCTGATCGTGGCGGCCAGATCGTCCGGCTTCGGAATGCGGGCAAGACCTCGCTGATACGCCAGTTCAGCCACCTTGATAGCAATGGACGCGGAGACCTCCCTGATGTTGCGCAGTGGAGGATATACGCTCCCCTGTCGGAGATCGGCTTCAGATACATGATGCGCCAGGGTTCTGGCGGCAACGAGGAACATGTCGTCAGTGACGTGCTTCGCCCCACAAGCCAACACCCCTAACCCGACCCCCGGAAAGATGTAAACGTTGTTGCCCTGGGTAGGCACGAACGTCTTTCCATTGACCGTGACCGGATCAAAGGGGCTGCCGCTCGCAAAGACAGCGCGTCCTTGCGTCCAAGTGTATGCCTCCTCAGCCGTGCACTCGGTCTTGGAAGTAGGATTGGAAAGGGAGAAAACGATGGGCCTCTCGTTGAGTTCCGCCATGGCTTCCAGGACCGGTCGAGTGAACATCCGAGGCTTCGCCGACACCCCGATAATCGCGGTGGGCGTAAGTGCCTTAACGGCATAAAGAAAGTCCGCTATTAGTTCATAATCGTGCGCATAGAGAAGCTTGTGCTCAGTAAGATCAGTCCGGCTCTTTACGATAAGTCCCTTGGAATCGACAAACCAGCATCTCTGACGGGCCTCATCTTCAGTCAATCCCTCATCGATCATTGCAGAGACCAACAGGTCGCCCGTGCCAAGTCCAGCTTCACCTGCTCCAAGAAAGAGGAATTTGTGGTCGCTAAGCTTGCCTCCGGTTATTCGCACGGATGAGTAGAGCCCGGCTACCGTAACTGAAGCCGTACCCTGAATGTCGTCATTGAAGCAGCAGATCTCGTTCCGATATTTCTGTAGGATACGAAACGCATTCTGATTGGCAAAATCTTCGAACTGGATGAGCGCTCCGGGGAATTCGTCCTGCACCGCGTTGACGAATTCATCAATCAGTTCATCGTATGCTTTCCCGCGCAAACGGCGTTGCTTCAGGCCGATGTACAAAGGACCATTGAGCAGTTCCTCGTTTTCCGTGCCCACATCAAGTGTAACCGGCAGCACTTGATAAGGGTGGATCCCGCCGCATGCGGTATAGAGCGTGAGTTTTCCCGCCGGAATTCCCATGCCGTGGGCGCCGATGTCTCCAAGGCCGAGGATTCGCTCTCCGTCGGTAACTACGATAACGCTGGTGTCCTGGATTCGTGCGTTGCGCAGAACTTGGGCAATTCGCCCCCTATCGTTTGCGGTGATAAAGAGGCCGTGAGGTCTTCGGAAAATGCCGCTGTATTCCAGGCATGCCTGCCCCACCGTGGGGGTATACACAATAGGCATTAGCTCCTCGATGTTCTCCATGATCATCCGAAAGAACAATGTCATGTTGCGATCCTGAAGACCCGCGAGAAAAATATATTTATCCAGGTTGGTGGTTTTCCTTCTACAGTTTCCGAGGACGCGCACAAGCTGCTCTTCGATGGTATGGACTCGGGGGGGAAGGAGACCCCGAATGCCTAATGCATCTCGTTCCGCCTCGGTGTAAGCAGTGCCCTTGTTGAAAGCAGGATCTCTGAGCACAGCAACACCGAGCGGGAGACGCACCATAAGATTTTTCGGGCCTTTTTTAAGAGAGGCATCAGACACTGAGCCTCGTGTTTTGGAGGGTTCGCCTGTTCCGGAGCCCGGCAGCGCGGAGTCGCCGGAGCTTTTCAATTGAGGTTTGGAGGAATGAACCGCGTTATCTGTTGTGTCGCCTGTTGGGTTGCCCATGAAATTCTCCTGTTCAGGGTACCGAATCTTGGACTTGGAGAAACAACCATTTATCGCGGTTTCACTTTACCACAAATTTCAGCGCGATGATAAACGAGATCCGTCAGATTGCGAAATTCGGTCAGGGGCGCCACGGTTTTGGGCTGGATTTCACAGTCCCGAGCTCGGACGGGACGTGTCCCAACCTATCAATGCGCTTCGACTCCCGGCAAACCGACACGCACCGTGAGTAATCGCCAGGATACGTCGAGCGATCATAGGTCAGTTGGCAACTTTGCGGACACTCTCCCTGATCGTAAATGGCAGCAAGGGCAAATTGCGTAAATGTCAAAGCGGCCGCGATTATCACGCAAAGAGTGATCAATACTAATCCTGTTCTTGACATGGCAAACTCTCCGCTGGTTGGCGCCACAATTCTTCATGGCGTCACCCGAGTATTTTTTATGAATATGGTGTCTGAACGGAAAACTGCAAGGGCGTGATGAATCAGGTGGAGAGATTTCTAATAATTATGACCCAAGTACTTCTTTTCGCAAACACGATCACCTAATTTCACAGTAGACATTGCTTTCCCCCTGGACTCGGGATTTCACTCCTCGCAATGACAGTCCCACTGCCTGTCATTGCGAGTCCCGCGCACAGCGCATAGGCGTTAGAATAACGAGCCTGTCCTCTGTGAGCCCTGAAGGGGCTCAATGATGGTAGCCCGGCAATTCATTGCCATGTGGCCGATAAGCAATGATTCAATCTTCGTCCCCGAGGGGCGCCCGAAGGATGCATCCTTCGGGCGCCCCTCGGGGACGAAGAAAAGTCTCTTGGCGGTTCAGTCCCGGCGATAAATCGCCGGGCTATTATCAGAATGTCCCTCCGGGACGAAAAGGACTTGAAGCTTATTTTAACGCCTATGCGCGCACCGCGGGAAAGCAATCTTCTTCAGGGCCGGGGTCTTAACGTCACCGTATTGTGGTACCATCGCTGTCTTTCTCGCGTACGCGGGAATCGAGAAGGCCGGCCCTCGATAATAACTTTCATTCATCGGGTGTCAGTCGGCCCTACCTCACCTTGCGGCCCGCAGCAAGCGCTCTTCGAGCTGGGCCAACTCCTGATGCAGTCCATCGGGAAGCCTGTCGCCGAATTGTTCAAAGTGTTCCCGGATAAGAGGTACCTCAGCCAACCACTCGTCAATATCCACTTTCAGCAGCTCGTCCATGGCTTCAGGCTCCACGGTAAGCCCCATGAGATCGAGTGAATCCGGAACCGGTAAGCGGCCGATTGCCGTATCGACGGCCTTCCCCCGGCCGCTCACGCGTTCGAAAACCCATTTAAGTACCCGACTATTCTCCCCATACCCCGGCCACAGGAATTTCCCGTCGGAGTTCTTGCGGAACCAATTGACGTAATAGATCCTCGGCAGTTTGTCCTGTTCAGCATTCGCACCAATTCTAAGCCAGTGCGCGAAATAGTTCGCCATGTGATAGCCGCAGAACGGGAGCATTGCCATTGGATCGCGTCGCAGCCGACCCACCTTCCCCGCCGCGGCTGCAGTGGTTTCACTGCTCGTGATCGATCCCAGAAAAGTTCCGTGTTGCCAACTGAATGCCTCGGTAACAAGGGGTATTACAGTGCCGCGGCGACCACCAAAGAGGATCGCGTCTATGGGCACGCCGTTCGGGTCTTCCCACTCCGGAGCGATGGCAGGGCATTGCCTTGCCGGAGCAGTGAAGCGAGCATTAGGATGCGCCGCAGTTCGCCCGCACTCGGGCATCCAACGCCGCCGCAGCCAATCCGTCAACTCGACCGGTTCGTCCTCCGTTAGGCCTTCCCACCACACGTCGCCTTCGGGTGTGATAGCGCAATTGGTGAAGATTGAATTCTTGCACGCTGTTAGAACCGCATTGGCGTTCGTTTTCATACTCGTGCCCGGGGCCACGCCAAAAAAACCCGCCTCGGGATTGATCGCATACAGCCTGCCATCCGAACCGAACTTCATCCATGCGATATCGTCACCAATGGGCTCTACCCGCCATCCCGGAATTGTGGGGATCAGCATGGCAAGATTGGTTTTGCCGCAAGCGGACGGAAACGCTCCCGTTATGTAACGAACCTCTCCTTCGGGACTGACCAACTTGAGGATCAGCATGTGCTCAGCCATCCAGCCCTCATCACGAGCCTGGACAGAGGCGATACGAAGCGCATGGCACTTCTTCCCCAACAATGCGTTGCCCCCATAGCCGGACCCGTAGGACCAAATCTCTCGCGTTTCCGGGAAGTGGCAAATGTACTTTTCTTTCGAATTGCAGGGCCACGGGACGTCGGAGGTGCCGGATTCAAGCGGTGCTCCGACCGAGTGGAGCCCCTTCACAAACTCGCCGTCTTCTCCGAGCACATCCAGGACCTCGGTTCCCACACGGGTCATGATGTGCATGTTGGCCACGACGTACGGCGAATCTGTGATTTCCACCCCTATCTTTGCGATGGGTGAACCCGTAGGTCCCATACTGTAAGGAATCACGTACAGCCGTCGGCCCTTCATAGAGCCTGCAAAAAGCCCGGAGAGTTTGGCCTTCATTTCCGCGGGGTCAGCCCAGTTGTTTGTCGGCCCCGCGTCTTCTTGCAGCCTGGAACATATAAAAGTCCGATCTTCAACGCGGGCCACGTCGGCAGGGTCCGAGCGAATATAGACGCTATTCGGCCGTCTGGATGAATCCATTGGCATGGCGGTGCCGGTATGAATCATCACTCGCAGCATTCGCTGATATTCCTCTTCCGTACCTTCACACCAGCGGATCCGGTCCGGCTGACACATCTTCGCGACCTCTTCAACCCATTCTGCCAATTTCTTGTGCCTGATCATTCTGACTCCTCAGCGGGCGCGCAATACAGCTTCGCAGCATGCCCCATCATCGCTCTTAGTGGATTCACGGTCATGGTCTATGCTCCCCGTAGCCCAGCTACTTGCATCGCAAAGACGCCCTTTTTTCCGTATTCGGCCCAGAAAATGGGCAAGTCGGTATTTTATTCCTTTTCTTTGGTTTAGGGCAAATGCTTTTTCCGGTGCACGCGTAAGACAGTGCCATGTGCCGGTGCCTTCTAACCCCTCAAATCTGTTGAGCAACTGTTGCCTTTTTGCTTCAAAACAGGTACCAATGATTGCCGACCGGTCGGAAAAGCCTGGCAGCCGATGTTTTCCGGTCGCGGCCTGTTTGTCCTGGAGCCCGGTTGCAGGCTTCACCCGGGTCTCAGTCTTCGTGCAAAGGAAACAAGAGACTTGCCCTCCAGATCGGTTTGGTTCGCGGCCGTCGCGGTTATAATATGTTCCACTTGGCTGGCGGCATGCGTCCCGGCTATCTTTGGCACGAAACAGAAGGCGGCGGGCGATGGACCTGACATAAGCCCATCACACGTCTCGAAGTCCACAACCCCTGCTGACGGGAAGCCGAGTTCAACAGCCGGAAATCCCCGCGCCGAGGTGCGGCAATCCGGCTCAGGAAGTTCTACGCATTCCTTTGAGGCCGCTGGCAAGGCGACGCAAACTGCGAAGCTAGGGGCGGAACAAGGCGTCTCGGTCAGGATCGACCCTGGCAAAACAGGCTCGGATGTACCCTCGAAAGGGAAACCCCGATTCAAGAGACACGATCACGCAAAATACATTGAGAAGATCAGGAACAAAGCCAAGGACAAGGTGAACAAAGAGAAAACCTGCACTTATGCAACACTTTGCAGAGATTCTACCACCGATGAATGGTCGTTGTGGATGTACCGCTCTGAAGGAAAGGCTTATCGATTCGTTGCCTACACGTGGGACGAAGTGGATGAGAAATGGGAACAATCTTTAACGTCGGACAAACGTCCTCTTTCGGGCCTTAAGCATCATCTAGAATTCACTGCAGCGGGCAAAGATTGCCAGATCCTGAAGGGAAGGAAACGCTAATATCGGTTCACGGTAACCCCGGGAAACGCGGGGCAAATCGGATAAAGATTGCACAGTTGTTATATACTCAACAAACCGGAGGCTCGAAAGTTTGCCGTTGTGACATTCGAGTCTCAGACTTCCTGCTGACGAAGGAGGTTAAGCTCGTGTCAGGAATTCCTAAACGCTACTCTTCAGGCCAAAGTAGACTTCCAGGCCGTATCGCTCTGAAAGCACTCCTCATTGGCTTCTTCGTCGCATCAGTTTCCGTTCACTTCTCCAGTTCGGCCGCGCTCGGTCTTCAGACGAGAGATGAGTGCGACAAATGCTGCCAGCACCAGGGCTTCGATGAATACTACACGGAACAGTGTAAACTGAAGTGCTTTCGAAATCACGACCATTGCGTGGGGGAGAAGTCGATGCGCCCCCCCGCTGCCAAGCCCTCGGCTGAAGCGCCCGCGCCACAGCGCCCGCCGTCGGCCGAACCGCCCAGACCTCAGGCCAAAAGAAGCGCGTTCCGGTGGCCCAATCCCTTGAATCTGGTCCCTGGAAGAGAGCGTGAAGCCGCGGAACAGATCTTGGCCGTCAACGGAATCCCGCCTCAGCATCCCGGATACGCGGTTGCGTTGCAGAGCGTGACAAATGTCTTGATGAACTTTGCGCGAGCCCACCCGAAAGGCGGCAAACTTCCGACCGCGCAACTGGAACAAATCCTGCGGCAATTGAGATAGTTAAAGGACGTCCCCGGCAAATGGCCCGGGAATGGCACGCGTGAAGACATATTGTTGTCACCCGGTGAGGCTCCCGCGTCATGAGAACACAAGACCACTATTGATGAAGCTTACATTGCAAATCGGACGTGCCGGCTATGCTCTTATTGCGATGGCAGCAGTTCTGGTGCTTGTGGCCAGACCACAAGTTTCGGCCTCAAACTTTTCAGCGAAGGCCGAGAGGTCCGACCGCCCGCAACTGATTCCATCACCGGCGGCGGATACAACCGAATCAGCCCCACTCTACCCCACCTGGTGGGGCAGCCCCCCGGCGATACCGAAGCAAGTTCCCTGCAAGGACCCCGGGAAGTGCGTCACGTGCCATGAGAAGACTTCAAGCATGGACATGAAACACGCGGTCGCATGTACCCGGTGCCACGGAGGAGACGCTCAAGCTAAGGACAAAGACGCTGCTCACGTAGGGCTCATCAAAGATCCCGGCGATCTGAAAACAATCAACAAGACTTGCGGAGCATGTCACCCGAAAGAGGCTCGCAGGGTAAAGCATTCCGCTATGGCACTGGCCCCGAGAATGATCAACCAGACTCGATTCGCGTTCGGCGGACAAAAAATCCCTGAAGCAAAGTACGCAACCGTCGACATCGACAATCTGAAGCAAGTCCCCGATCCGGCCGTTTCTCAGAACCTTGGTGATGATCTATTGAGGCGCTCTTGTCTAAGATGCCACCTTTATACAAAAGGTTTGCAGCGTTGGGGGGAACATCGCGGTCTGGGATGCTCGGCATGCCATATTGCTTACCCGAATAGCAGCGATGGGAAGCCGCGTGCCCACGCGGTGGTTCGGGATGTCGGGATTACCGCGTGCCTGAAATGCCATAACGCCAATCACGTCGGAGCAGATTATGTCGGGCTGTTCGAAAAAGATTTCGACCGCGGCTTCAGATCCCCAGTCACACAGGGACATCAAGCCCCCAAAATTTATGGATCCGAACAGCACCGCCTGATGCCTGACGTTCATTTCCGCGCAGGAATGACGTGTATGGATTGTCACACGCTGGATGAGGTACATGGCACCGGAGAGGTCCCCCGCTCGCCGTACAACCAAGTAAAGATTTCCTGCAAGGGCTGTCACGTTCGCGCGGATCATCCGGCCATTCACAGAAGAGATAATGGGGAGACGATCCTGGCCCGAGGAAAAGAACGAAAGGTTCCGGCTTGGAATCCGGAGTCGATCCCCCACAGCATAAAAATTCACCGTGAGAAGCTCAAATGTTCCGCGTGCCACGCTGCCTGGTCGTTTCAGGATTACGGCTTCCACCTCATGGTAGAGGAAAGGGCTGATTACTGGAAATGGGCCACCACAGCGGCCCAGAATGACCCTCAGGTGCAGGAGCTTCTGAAGCGCGAGGTTGGCACTTATGCAGAATTGATGCCGCCTTCGGGTGGGCGGATACCTCCCAGGCCAACAGATCAATGGGACCCGCCGGTTACCAGGGATTGGCTCTCGGGCGAGTCGCGGCTTGGCGCATGGTTCAGAGGATACACTGAAAGAATATGGTCCCAGCCTCCTCTTGGCTTGGATCATCGCGGCAAGATTTCCATAATGCGTCCAATGTATCAGTACGTGATTACCCACGTGGATGCCGATAGCAATTTGCTTTTGGACCGTGAAATTCCCACTACCGGCGCCGGACACCCCGCATTGATATTCAATCCGTACTCTCCGCACACTATTGCGCCAAAAGGAAGGGCATGTCAGGACTGCCATGGCAGTCCGAAAGCCGCGGGCCTTGGGGAGGGGCGCATGGGTATCGGAAAACCGGGATTCCGACCGGTGTGGAGAGCCGAGTCACAGATCCCGGGCCGCAAATTCCTTTGGGATGCGCTTGTGGACGAGAAGGGCAACCCGCTCCAATGGAGCAGCCACCCGTCCGCCGGCCCACTGGACCCAGCAACGGTCAAGCGCCTGCTTAACCCTTCACTTCGTCAGCGGGCCGAGTGGTCCAAATATTTGAGCGGGGATGGGAAGAATCGGCCTTGAAAGGTAACTTTGGCCTGGAAGGAAGAATTAACCGCGGAGTGCGCTGAGGACAGAGAGAGAAAATACCGTACAAGCAAGGCTATGTAGAGAATTGGAATACTCTACCTCCTGGACACAGATGCGCATTGGTACAGACTCGGATCAGCTACGCACAGGAAAAAGGGAAGAGTGCAGATTTCTCTGCGTTCTCTGCGATCTCCGCGGTGACCATAACTTGACAGTGGTCAGGCTCAAAGGTATCTTACAATACTTGATTTTCAAGCCCGGGGGGTTGTCTTTACCCGGTGCTTTCACAGAAGGTCAAACATGAAAATCACGCGTGAACAAGTCGATTATGTAGCCCTTCTTGGCCGATTGGCCCTTGAACCCGAAGAAAAGGAAAAGTATCTGGCCCAATTGGACGACATTCTTAAATATATGGATATGTTGGCCGAAGTTCCCACCGACGACGTGGAACCCATGGCAGGCCCGGTCCAACTTTACACGCCATTGAGAGAGGATAAGGTCGAGCCCTCGCTTCCCGTGCAAGAGGCCCTCGCTAATGCACCGGACCGGCACGACACGTCCTTTCGCGTTCCCAAGGTCATAGAATAGATGAACCATTCGAACGAGGAATGACACGTTGGCAAATCTTCATGAAATGACTGCCACAGAACTCGCCCAAGTTCTTCGAGAGAAGAAGGTGAGCTCCGTTGAGATCACCAAGGCTTTCCTGGGTCGAATCGAAGCGCTTGAAGCAAAAGTCCACGCATACATTACCGTTGCTCCCGAACTCGCACTGGACATGGCCAGGGAGGCCGACCGTAAGTTGGCCAACGGACAGGGACGGCCATTGACCGGAATCCCTATCGCGGTCAAAGACAACATGTGCATTAAGGGTCGTAGGACTACCTGCGGATCGAAAATCCTTCACAATTTTTTTCCCCCCTATGATGCGGAGGTGGTGAGTCGACTGCGCAAAGAAGGCATGGTCATCTTGGGAACTGCCAACTGTGATGAATTTGCAATGGGATCGTCTACTGAGACTTCCTATTGGGGAACAACCCATAACCCCTGGAATCTCGACATGATCCCGGGCGGTTCAAGTGGAGGCTCAGCAGCGGCTGTAGCGGCTGGGGAAGCGGTGGTGTCGCTGGGGTCGGACACCGGCGGTTCCATCAGGCTCCCCGCTGCCTTTTGTGGGGTGACAGGAATAAAGCCTACTTATGGTGCGGTCTCTCGCTACGGGCTAGTTGCGTATGCATCGAGCCTCGACCAGATCGGCCCCATCAGCAGAGATGTTAATGACTTGGTCTTGCTTCTGAACTTGTTATGCGGTCATGACTCGAAGGATTCGACGTCGGTTCCCAGGGAGTACCCGGACTTTACAGAATTTCTGGATAAACCGGTCAAAGGGATGACACTGGGTCTACCAAAGGAATTCTTTAACAAACTGACGAACGCGGATGTAGAAAGAGTTGTCGCGGAGACGCGATCTGTTTTCGGCGGACTCGGCGTGAATTTCGTGGATCTGTCTCTGCCGCATGTTGATTATGGTATTGCCGCCTATTACATCATAGCTCCCAGCGAGGCTTCGTCAAATCTGGCACGATATGACGGCGTCAAGTACGGCCACAGGGCCGCTAAGTTCGACAGCATGATCGATATGTATTGCAGAACGCGCGCGGAAGGCTTCGGACCCGAAGTAAAACGGCGCATCATGCTGGGAACGTACGCGCTTTCGTCAGGCTACTACGACGCTTATTATTTGAAAGCCGCAAAGATCCGCACGCTCATCACGCGAGACTTCAAGAAAGCCTTCGAGAGTTGCGATGCTATCCTATGTCCAACTGCACCGTCTCCGGCCTTTGCAATCGGCGAGAAGGTAGACGACCCGATCCAAATGTATCTTACTGACGTTTTCACCATCCCTGTCAACATGGCAGGGATGCCCGGCATGGCGATTCCGGCCGGCTTTTCTACGGACGGCCTGCCTGTAGGGTTGCAACTTATTGCTCCGCACTTTGAGGAAGCTCGACTGATCCAACTGGCTGCGGCTTTCCAGAAAGAGACCGATCATCATCTAAAAAGACCCCCGTTATAGGATCAACCTATGGAATACGAAGCTGTAATAGGACTGGAGATCCACGCTCAACTTCTTACCGATTCCAAGGCGTTCTGCTCCTGCACGACTCGCTTCGGATCAGAGCCCAATTCGAATACCTGCCCCATTTGCCAGGGAATGCCGGGCGTTTTGCCGGTTCTGAATCGAAAAGCCCTCGAATTTACCATTCGCATGGCCCTGGCATGCAACTGCGATATCAAGGAAATCAGCAGATTTGCACGAAAAAACTATTACTATCCTGATCTCCCCAAGAATTACCAGATTTCACAATATGAACTCCCCGTCGCGGAACACGGATGGGTGGAAGTCGAAACAGAAGAGGGAATAAGGCGCATAGGACTTACACGAATCCACATGGAAGAAGACGCGGGAAAACTAATACATGACGAAAGCAAGCCTGTGTCCTATGTGGACCTTAACAGAACCGGCGTCCCCCTCATCGAGATTGTGTCCGAGCCCGAGATTCGCTCACCCGAGGAAGCCGCGGCGTACTTGCGGGCGCTCCGCGCGATGCTCGTGTACCTCGAAATCTGCGACGGCAACATGGAAGAGGGGAGTTTCCGCTGCGACGCAAACGTTTCGATCCGCCCGAAGGGAGAAACGTACCTGGGCGTGAAGACCGAACTCAAGAACATGAACTCTTTTCGAAACGTTCAGCGAGGACTTCAGTACGAAATTGATCGGCAAATCGTTCAGGTGACGGAAGGGGAAAAAATCATCCAGGAAACGCGGCTCTTTGATGCCACCACCGGGATGACCGTATCCATGAGGAGCAAGGAACAAGCACACGATTACAGATACTTCCCGGACCCGGACCTGTTGCCGCTCCACGTGGACCCGGAACTGGTGGAACGTATAAGAAGCGAGCTACCCGAACTGCCTTCCCAAAAGAAAGATCGTTTTATCAAGCAGTTCGGAATTCCTCCATACGATGCGGGAGTGCTTACCGCTTCTCGCGCAATGGCTGCATACTTTGAGAACACGGTGAGCTTGTTCCCTAATCCCAAAATGGTCAGCAACTGGATCATGACGGAACTCATGAGAGAACTAAAAGGCGAGGAGTCCCGCATAAGCAGTTGCCCGGTCTCGTATAAACAGATGGCTGACCTGCTTAAATTGATTGACGACGGAACTATCTCCGGAAAGATAGCCAAGACGGTTTTCGAAGAGATGTACGCAACCGGCAGAGATGCCCGCGCCATTATAGAAGAAAAGGGCCTGGTGCAGGTTTCCGACACTGCCGAGCTAACGGCGATAATCCGCAAAATCCTGGATGATAATCCCGGTGAGTTGGCGAAATTCCTGGCTGGGAAGACCAAAGTTATGGGTTTCTTCGTAGGCCAAGTCATGAAGGCCACTAAAGGCAAGGCAAATCCTGCTGTAGTCAACCAAATACTCACCGAAGAATTGAGATCCCGCTCGCTTGACAAGTGATGCCAAAAGATTGACTATAAAATCAGTGTACATCTCCGAGCTTCACCAACACCAAAGTGCATTTGCAGTTAGCCTGAAAATAGATCCGAGGGTATCCATGTAAGCGGGTTCGGAGGTTCCCTGGTTGCAGTGTGTGTTGTCCAGATCTTACATACGGTCGAAGTGACTCTTAGGTTATGTGGGCCAGGCTTTCCGGCCTCGCCATAAGCCAGGTTCAAGAGCAAGCAGGCCGGAAAGCCTGGCCACGGGTATAATGACATTTCTGCTGGCATCTGAATGTTTGCCAATCGAGACAAAAAGAGCTTGAAAGTCAGCGCAGTAAAATGGCATAATAAAAAATTGCGGCCACTTCACGTAGAGGTTCCACCCAACAGAAAATGGAAACAAAGCCCACAAAAATAGTTGTGTACTATTGCCATAATCTCGGGCTCTTTCAAAATAGAGATCAGAAAGACTTTGCCCGATCACGGCCCGGCCTCAGCCTTGTCGCCATCCCCTGCTCCGGGAAGGTCGAAGCTCACCACCTGCTGAAAACACTGGCCTCGGGTGCTGAAGGAGTGCTCGTCCTCGCATGCGCGGAAAAAGCCTGCCAGTACCTCGAAGGGTCTATGCGGGCCCGCAAGCGGGTTGGTTACGCGAAACGCTGGCTGGAACAGCTCGATATCGAACCTGACAGGCTGGAATTTGTCAACTTTCCCCGCGGGGACGAGGAGACATTAGATCGAACATTAAAGGAATTTGCTTCTAAATTGGAATCGTTCAGTCACAAGCCCGCCATCGCGAATGCCAAGGCTAGTTGACGACTCTTCAACCCTGAATTGGCTCCCGCCTGACTAAACCGGTAAAGGGCTCAGCAAGAGAGACAGCGAGTACCGGGTGTTCCGGCCAACCAAGGAGGAAATCTGTGATTGTTGCGAAGCTTAAGCAAGTAAGTGAAATCAGGAAGATGATCGACAGGTATTCGTCAATCCTAGTGGTTGGTTGCGATTCCTGTGTGGCAGAGTGCGCAGCGGGCGGCCGCAAGGAAACAATGCTTCTCGCAGCCGCTCTGAAGCTCTCCTACAAGAAAGACAACAGGAACCCCACAATAACGGACGCATGTCTGGATCGCCAATGTGTAGATGACTTCATTGAAGGGATTGCGCATCAGGTCCCGGAACACGATGTGATCCTGTCTTTGGGGTGCGGAGCGGGCGTCCAAGCCTTAGCCAGGGTTTACACGGACAAGCCGATTATCCCTGCTCTGGACACGCTCTTCATAGGCGAGACCGAGATGAGGGGGATTTGGCAGGAAAATTGTCTGGGTTGCGGCCAATGCAAACTGGGCTACTTTGGCGCCGTATGCCCGGTAACACGTTGTGCCAAGAAACTTATGAACGGCCCCTGCGGCGGGTCCAAGGGCGGCCGATGCGAGGTTCACCCGGACATTCCTTGTGGCTGGGAGATGATAATACGCCGCTTGGAGACCTTGGGAGAGCTGGATAGACTCAAAGAGTACGTGCCGCCGGTGGACTGGTCAACATCTCACTCGGGCGGACCACGTCGCGTTGTAAGGGAGGATCAAAAACCGTGAAGACCGATAGCCGTCTCGAAAAGGTCCTTAGCGCAGGACATTTTGCCGTGACCGCAGAGTGCGGCCCGCCCAAAGGTGCCGACGTCGCGGCGCTCGAAAACAAGGGGAGAATTCTTCTGAATCGCGTTGATGCGGTGAATGTCACCGACAATCAGACAGCCATTGTCAGAATGTCTTCTCTCGCCGCTTGCACTATCTTGAAAGGGCTCGGCCATGAACCTATCCTTCAGATGGTAACCCGAGATCGGAACCGGATTGCGCTCCAGAGCGATCTCTTCGGGGCTTATGCCCTGGGGATCCGGAATGTCCTGTGTCTCACGGGCGACCACCACTGCTTCGGCAACCAGAAGGAGGCGGCGGGCGTCTTTGATCTCGATTCCATTCAGCTTTTGAAGACGGTTCGGGACATGCGGGACCAGGGGAAAATAATCGGCGGCGAAGACATTCAGGTCCCTCCGAAATTGTTTATCGGCGCTGCTGCAAATCCGTTCGCGGACCCTCCAAACTGGCGAGTGGTCCGGCTTGCCAAGAAAGTCGCGGCGGGCGCGGATTTCATCCAGACGCAATGCGTGTTCAACCTGGACCGTTTTTCAAAATTCATGAACCAGGCTCGCGATATGGGGCTAACCGACGAAGTGAGCATCCTGGCCGGAATCACACCCATGAAGGGTGTGGGCATGGCCCGTTATATGGCGTCCAAGGTCGCTGGAATGGATGTGCCCGAAGATACCATCAAGAGAATAGCCGGCGTTCCCAAAGACAAGCAGGCTGACGAAGGGATCAAGATCGCCGTAGAGACGATCCAACAGGTCCGCGAGATTAAGGGAGTGGCCGGGATCCATCTGATGGCCATAGAGTGGGAGCAGAAAGTGCCGGAGATCCTCGAGGCGGCAGGGTTAGCCGAAAGACCAAAGGTTTAAGCGTTCAGCACGCAACCAGAATTAACCGCTGAGTGCGCCGAGGACGCAGAGAGATAAAATCGCATGGGCGAGCAGCCAGAGTAGAGACCATAATCGGTGTGACGAGAATATCTTCGCTGTCGAATGCCCGGATGATCTATGCTTGAAATGATAAAACTTCAGAGGAAATAGAAACCTCTGCGGTCTCTGCGACCTCCGCGGTGAACAATTTCTTGGCGGTTTGGATAAGCAGTTGAAGTAATCTCCCATCAAAGAGTTGGACGATGCCTAAAAAATACCACATCGATGTTCATAACACTCCGAACAGATATCCCGTGATAGGTCGATCCGGTATTGTGGACTGGGGTGAAGGTTGTCTGAAGTGCGCAAAATGTGTCAAGCTTGAATGCGTATACGATGTGTATCGCCAGAGACACTTTTCCGCTGATATAATGAGCGATACCATCGACGAACTCTGCAAGGGATGCTTCCGTTGCGTGCAGGGCTGCCCGAAACGCTTGATCCACAAGACGATTAATCCGGAGTATGAGAAACTCGGGGACGACGTTTATACACCCGACATCGTCGCTATCACTTGGGAACAAGCCAAATCCGGCAAGATTCCCGTTTCGGGCGCCGGTTACGGCGGCCCCTTTTCCGGCCCCGGATTCGACTCCATGTGGACGGACATGAGTGAGATCGTCCGTCCCACAAGAGACGGCATACACGGTCGGGAGTACATTTCCACTGTTATTGATATCGGTCGCAGGCAATCTGTGCTCCAGTTCGACCAGAACGGAAAACTCCTCTCCGAACCGCTTCCTTCCATCAAGGTTCCAATACCCATTCTTTTTGACATATTACCGTTTGGCGATCTCTCCGCGGAAGTCTGGGAGGCAATGGCAACGGCCGCTGCCCGAATCCAGACGCTCATGGTAGTACCCGAGCTGCAGGCAAAAGAATTGTCGCATCATGCGCACTCCTTTGTTCCTTTCCTGGAAAGTGACCGGATCGATTACGAATGGGTGAAGGGATTCCAGATGGTTGAAATCCCGGATAAGCCCAGTTCCCTCGCAACGATGACATCTTTGAAGACTGCCAAGCCTGAGTTGCTGGTGTCGATTCGCATGCCCGCGATCTCTTCTCAGGAGAATCTCCGTCGAGTAATTGAGTTCGACCGGGCCGGGGTTGATCTCATACACTACGTCGCAGACGAGAGAGGATACGAGCCGGGAGTCCCGAATGGTCTTCACCTCAAAGACATCACAAAAGAAGTTCACTCCGCCCTTCTCCAGGAAGGATTGAGAGACGAAATCACCTTCATGGTCTCCGGCGGTATCGCTATGGCCGAGCATGTCATCAAATCAATGCTTTGCGGTGCGAACCTGGTGGCAGTCGACATCCCACTCTTAATCGCCCTTGAATGCCGCGTGTGTCGCAATTGCCGAGAAGGCGCAGAATGCCCGGTTCGCATAGCAGAAAGCGACTCCCGGTGGGGTTCACAACGAATAGTCAATCTTATGGGCGCATGGCACAACCAGATGCTGGAGATGATGGGCGCTATGGGTATTCGTGAGGCGAGAAGACTAAGAGGTGAGCGGGGCCGCGTCATGTTCATGGAAGATCTTGAGAACGACACGTTCGCTCAGCTTTTTGCCCATCGCGATTCATTATAAGGGACGGTCCTCAATGGATTACAAGAACGTATGGAGCGAGGTCCCTCGCGCGGAAGTAGTAAATACGCCGTCGAGGTTCGGCCACGCCCTGGGAAAGTATACGGTAATCGTCTCGGACGCCTGCAACGACTGCTTGAAGTGCGTGGCTATCTGTCCGGAAAAAGTGTTTGTCGCTCAAGGAGGGAAGCTCAATCCCCCAAGGGACCATCTCTGCCTTGGTGTTGATTGCTCCGTAAAATCGAACCGCTGCATTCGCAATTGTCCGACGGGCGCAATCAGGGTGGGACTGAACCCGAGCTCTCGTGCTCTGGGCGACAAAAGATGGACGCCCGATCTTCTCATGAGCACTTGGTATATGGCCGAAACCGGCTCGCTTCCCAAGAATGGCATGGAATATAGGATTGGCGCCTCCAACGGCGGATTTGACAAGTTGCGTTTTGTTTTTCCCAAGCGGTTGCCTAGACCGGGTCTGGACAAGGCTAAGATCGACACTTCTCTCTGTCTTAACAAGAGAGGTGACGGTAGACCGAAGATCACGATTCCCATTCCGGTTTACGGTGGCGGGATGTCATTCGGCTCCATCAGCCAGATCACCATGCTGAGCCGGATCAGGGCGTTCGCGGCATGGGGTTCATTCACTTGTACCGGCGAAGGCGGTTACCCCGAGGTCCTATACCCGTTCGACGATCACATCATCACTCAGGTAGCCACAGGACTCTTCGGAGTAAGAGAAGAGACGATTCAGCGAGTCAAGATCGTTGAGTTCAAGTACGCTCAAGGCGCTAAGCCCGGCCTTGGAGGACATCTTCTCGGTCCAAAAGTCACAGAAGCTGTAGCGAGGATACGGGAAACGATTCCGGGTTCATCTCTTTTCAGCCCTTTTCCCTTTCACTCGGTGTACTCAGTTGAAGACCACAAGAAGCATATCGACTGGATCAAGGCAGTCAACTCCGGCGCACTGGTTTCGGTGAAGGTGTCAACTCCGTCGGATGTCGACATGGTCGCTGTGGGCTCTTATTACGCGGGGGCACACATCATTCACATTGACGGATCGTACGGTGGAACCGGGGCCGCGCCGGAGGTGGCAAAGAAAAATATCGCTATGCCGGTGGAGTATGCGATTCCGAAGGTCCACAACTTTCTCGTGAATGAAGGAGTACGCGATCACATTACGCTCATAGCTTCGGGAGGAATCCGGACGGCTTACGATATCGCCAAAGCCATAGCTCTAGGCGCCGACGGTGTCGTCACTGGGACTTCGGAGTTGGTCGCGCTTGAATGCATCCGTTGTCATAACTGTGAAAGCGGCCGTGGTTGCGCTCGCGGTTTAGCCACCACCGACCTGGAGCTTGTAGGGCTGATGGATCTTGCCTGGGGCAGCCAACGTATTATTAATGTGCTCAAGTGCTGGCACGATCAATTGAGGGAAATACTGTACCGGTTCGGCATGTCCAGCATCAGAGAGCTAACCGGCAGGACGGACGTCCTTGCCCATCTGGACTACAACTCCGATGTGCCGGATGATGATATTCGCCGGCAGGTTGGATGAGGTGGAAGATGAATCACAGCGCCTCCTTTGCTGAAAAAATACTGGCTGGCCGTCTCAGGGAATTCGGACCCGTCGCCTTTGACCGCAACATCAAACCCTCAGACGAGGGTGGCTGCGGTGTTACAGGCTTCGCGTCCAACGTGCCTCTAGCGGGGAGACATATATTTGAGCCGTCAGTTCGAATGCACAACCGAGGAAACGGCAAAGGCGGCGGCATAGCGGCAGTGGGTATGAATCCCGATATGTTGGGAGTCTCTCGCGAAGTCCTAGATTCACATTATATGCTTAATGTGGCCCTGCTGGACCCGGCATGCCTAGATTCTCTGAAAGAGAACTTGATCACCCCTTTCTTCCAGGTGGCCAAAGAAGAGATTATCGGCCACGTGCCCGATTATCGTTCAATCGAAGGTCTCGAGGTGAAGCCCCCCGACATTTGGAGGGCCTTCGTGAGGGTAAAGCTCGGGGCACTGAAGCAATTCATCGAAGAGAACGGCTTGCAGGGCATGCCGGAGAGATATGCCGAAGACGAGTTTGTGAGCCGTAACAGCGCTCGCCTCAACAAGAAATTTTACAGTTCTCTTGGAGAGAAGGCAGCCTTTGTCCTTTCCCACGGCCGAAACGTCATGATCCTGAAGATCGTGGGTTATGCCGAAAATGTGGTCAGATATTACAAGCTCGAAGACTTCCAAGCTCATGTCTGGATCGCCCACCAGCGATATCCTACCCGCGGACGAGTGTGGCATCCGGGAGGAGCTCATCCTTTCACAGGTCTCAACGAAGCTCTGGTCCACAACGGGGACTTTGCCAATTACCACGCGACCACAGAGTACCTGAAGCAGAGGGGGCTCGTACCTCAGTTCATGACGGATACTGAGGTCAGTGTCATGCTGTTCGACCTCTGGAGCCGGGTCTACGGGTACCCGCTTGAAGTGATTATCGAGGCATTAGCTCCGACCGGTGAACTCGATTTTGACCTGCTTCCGGCCGAAAAACAGGTTCTGTATGAGAGGGTCCAGTCTACGCACATCCATGCGTCGCCTGACGGCCCGTGGTTCTTCATTATTGCTCGCAACATTCCGGAAACCAATACGTATCAGCTCCTCGGGATTACCGACACGTCCATGTTGCGGCCTCAGGTATTCTCGCTATACGACGGAGAAGTCCAGATCGGCCTTGTCTGTTCGGAAAAGCAAGCCATAGATGCGACCCTCAGATCTCTTGCCTCCGAAGACCCACGCTTCAGCCCGGTCGCAGACAAGTACTGGAATGCGCGCGGCGGTTCTTCTTCGGACGGCGGCGCATTCATGTTCGACGTGACTCCGCGTGACAATGGTTCGCTCTCGCTGGCTTGCTTCGATAAATTCGGGAAACAGGTTCAGGTAGAAACTCGGAAGCCACTGGACATCACCGCGCCTGTCGTTCAGCCGGATGGCTACGAGATCGAAATCGAGCCTCTTCTGACCGCGGCCCTCAAGTACAAGGATCCTGTCAAGGTCCTGGGCGTGTTTCGAGCGCACGCCGCATCCTGGGATTACAACACCCTCAGGTGGGTAGTCCGCCGACTGGGCCGTAAGGCACGCCACGACAAAGAATTTCTTAGCGTGATCATCGACGCTTTAACCCTGATCTTGGACAGGCGCTTTCCCATTGGGGAGAAGAAGCGCTCCGCAGTGATCCGCATTGTAACGGATGAACTCTACTCAGTTTTTAGAGCATTGCCCAGAATTAGCGATCCCATCAAGATAGGCTATTTCAGCCTCGTGGATTTTGAGACCCGAAAGGATCTGCGGCCGCCCATCGCTATAGAGCGTACGCTGGTGGTTGACGCCACGGATTTTGAACCGGAAGGGGACTATTGCGACGCCGTCCTTATTGCGGACGCGTATCGTCTCGGCTGGAGAAAATTCATCATCTTCGATCTTCGGGGCCAGCGTTTTGAGGGCTGCGGCTTCGGACCATTGACTGCGGACGTTAAAATCGACTTGTACGGCTCCTCGGGCGACTATACAGCCAGCGGCATTGATGGAATGGAGCTGCACATTCACGGCAATGCTCAGGATCAGTTAGGGCAGATATTGAAACGAGGGCTGCTGGTAATTCATGGGGACGTCGGCCAATGCTTCATGTATGGCGCCAAGGGCGGTGCCACTTTTGTCCTGGGAAACGCCGCTGGACGGCCCCTCATAAATGCCGCTGGAAATCCTCGTGTGGTGATCAACGGCACCGCTCTGGATTTCCTTGCTGAAAGCTTTATGGCAGGAGATCCTCTCAATGGCGGAGGGTTCGTCATCGTAAACGGTCTCACCATGGACGAAGATGGCCGCATCATCTTCTTGGAACGGCCCTACCCCGGCTCGAACCTCTTCTCGCTCGCATCAGGGGGTGCGCTGTACATACGTGACCCACATCGGACCACGGTTGAAGAGCAGTTGAACGGCGGGCGCTACTCCGAACTTTCCGAAGCGGACTGGGACCTGATCCATCCCTATCTCGTCGAGAATGAAAAGCATTTCGGCATTCGAGTGGACCAGCTCCTTACTGTGGACGGCGTGCGGCGGACTCCTCAGGAGGTCTATCGCAAGGTGGAAGCGGTTCCTCTGGCAGTGTTAACACAGATCCCCGACACGGATGATTCCGTCTGGGACGCGAAAGCGGCACAAGCTGCCGTACAAGGAAGAATCTAGAAGTGGTCGCCAAGATATGTGCTCAGAAAGCGGCCTCTCTTGAACCCCTCGTTGCATGCCCGTGAATACCGAGCATAGAAAACGGCAGGATTCGTTGATCTCAGCGGAAGAAAACCGCGCGATGTTCGATCGGATCGCGGGCTACTATGATGGGACCAACAAGATTCTTTCCTTGGGGCTTGACGGCTTCTGGCGTCGTCGTGCAGTCCGATCTCTTTCCCCTCACGCTGGCGGGCAGTACCTTGATGTGGGATGCGGCACGGGTGATGTCTCTATTGAGATCCTTAGGCAAGCGCCCGGAAGCACTGTAGTCGGTATTGATCCCTCTGATAAAATGGTGGGAATAGGCCGGGACAAGGTCAATGAGGCTGATCTGACCGGCTCGATTGCACTGGGTATCGGCGATGTCCGCGACTTAGATTTCCCCGACAATAGCTTTGATGGAGCAATAACCTCCTTTTGCATAAGAAATGTGACGGACCGAAGGCAGGGCCTGGCGGAAATTTGCAGAGTTGTCCGTCCGGGCGGCCTGCTTGTCATTTTGGAACTTACCGAGCCTTCCGGTCCTTTTATGAAGCCTCTGTTTAAAATCTACGCCAACGTGATCATGCCCATTGTTACAAAGGTAATGTCGTCAGTCTCTGCGTACCGCTATCTGTCGGATTCGATGGCTCATTTCCCTCGCGCTGAAACATTTCTCGACCTTATGGCCGAGGCCGGTTTTGTCGGTACCCGGCACACGCAAATGACCGGCGGAATTGTGACTTTATTTGTGGGGCAAGTGCCTTCTGATACCGATTCGCATCCGAGCAAGTGACATCGTGTTTCCGGTGGGG
>CAVSPC010000024.1:0-57738 GCA_963729795.1 uncultured delta proteobacterium
TATTTGAAATTTTGACTCCATGTCGTGACTATCCGATAATCTTGTGAGGTGGCGAAGTTGTGGAGGAGGTGCCCGATGGAGCTTTTCCAACGACTCTTTGGAAGCCTGATCGTCTTTGTGTACCACTGCTTCGACCGGGTTGTCATCAACGGTTATCTTTGGAATCTGACACGGCCGGAACAGATGGCGTATTTCTTTCGGAGCGTGCTGGGCATTGAACCCATCACGAAGGAAGCTCTGGCCAAGAGAACGCAGGACTACCAACGATGGGTTGAGTCTTATGCTCGTAACCACAAGATCTCTATCGAGTCGGGGGACAAAGGGCGTTCGCAAGGATGATTACGTCAAGCCTTGGCTCAATAAGATGAAGCGCAACCAACGCTACGGGGTATACTTCATATTCAAGAGCATGGAGCAGGGCCAGACTTTTCGGTCCGCCGTCCCGAAGTATCCTGCCACTGATCCAAATTACCGCATCATCAGCAGGCAGCGGAGTCGCTTCACGCATTACTATTTTTACATTCATGACGAAGTCCTGGGACCTTTGGTAATGCGGGTGGGTTCGTTTCTTCCGTTTCAGACCACTTACTATCTCAACGGCCACAACTTCATAGAAAGAGAACTGCAGCGAGCCTTTGTCCCGGTAACCTTCCGAAAGAACGATAATGCCTTTCTTGCCACATCAGACCCGGAAGCCTTGCAAGCGGCGGCTGATCGCTTCACCCCGGAAGTCATCCGCCAACGTATTGATTACTGGACTCTGATACTGGGGCCCAAGTTTTCAAAGCGTGAGCGCAAGGCCTATAGCCTAGGACGGCTCTATGCTATTACTCAGGTCGAGTACCTGCAGGAACGTCATTTTCCGCAGAAACTTTCCAATCCGCAAGATATTCGAGAGATCTTGCGAACTGGGCCTATGGAAATTTACAGCCGACAAAATTTCCCGGGTATTCGGGATTCTCATCACCAAGCAACTGCGTGGCAAGCTCAATACTACCCTGGAGAAATTCGAACACGGACATCACATCTTCCGTGCTAACTTCGAGAAACGGCTTCCTCAAGCAATACGAGAAGTTTTCCACTTTTCTCCGCATGGAACTGTGCAGCAATAATCTCCGGGACTTCCGTCTCAAAAAGGGTCTGGACCACCTACTCGAAGTTAAAGAGCGGTTCTTGGCAGTTACCGACCGCTTCATTACCGCTCAGGCCCAGGCTTTCAATGTCCACGTAGACTTCCCTCTTTTCCAGCGTCTCGCTCTTCCCAAAGTAGTTGCGAAAACCAAGGTCCCCGGCATCAAGATCCACAACACTCGGATGATACGTCTGATGGAAGTGCTGCTTCACTATGCCACGCAGGCAACAGGTTGGACCACAGCCGAAATCCACGCTGTCACTCTCACTGCCTTTGATCTCTCTCCTCAAGCCTACACGCTGAACCAACTCCGTTACGACTTGAGAAAGATGAAGGCCCGCGGCCTAATAGAGCGTGATAGCGGACGGTACCGCTACCGTTTGACGGAAAAGGGACGCAAGGTGGCCCTAATGTTTGTCCTCTTCCACAAAAACGTTTGTGGCCCTATTGCCAACTCGCTCTTTCACCATCGACCCGCCCCTTCCCTCAAACCAAACTCCAGGCTCGAAGCAGCATACCACAAAGCTGACACGGCCATACAACGCATCATCACTATACTGGAAGCCGCATGAAAATCTGAGAGATAAATTCTCACACCTCGCTGCATAGAATCTAATATGCCCAGGATGAAAACTTGTCAGCGGGTACTGCCAAAACTCGCCTGAAATCGGCACGTAAAGGGCAAAAAAGGCCACTTTTTGATGTACCCATTTACAAGTTCAGCCCTCCATTTTTGTAATCGAGTAACCCCACATCCTCCAGTCGTTCAATGTAGCGACTCACGGTTCGGGCCGGGATCTTAAATCCACGTTTGTCGGTGTCTGACTCCAGCTCGCTCGGGGTATGAACGGGAAGGCTGAACCTGTTTCTCAAGGCTTCCTCCGTCTTTACCACCCAGAAATACAGATACAGGGCTACCGATCCGTCGCTTATTTTCTTCAGCGTCTCATTGTCGGTGAGCGAGAGCGGAAAGAATACGTGTTCACGGTTTTCCTCGTCTGTGGGAGGCTTCAGGTCGAAATAGACTATCCTCGACCTTTTACACAAGTTGTTGAAATTCCGGATGAGCTTCTCAGGCTCCTTGCGGTAGCGCTGAATTTGGCGGTACACTGCCGCCTTGGGGACGGCGTAATGGGGTCGGCCAAAGGTGCGCAGGGGAATGCCGAACCACTGAGAGACCTCCTCCACAGCCTTGCTCAACGGCATCTTCTGTTCGCCGTAGAAGATCTGAGCAAGCTCGAACAGGTCCACACGGTTGAGTCTTTTCTGGTCCTTCTTCTTCCTTTGCAGATTCAGAGGGCACTTGATGCGTTGGCATCTCCGGGACCGGCAACTGAAGCCCACGCCGACCTTGCCGTCGAACATGAACGCCCCCATCCGCAGGGCCCGGACGTACCACCGCCGCTCCTCCTTCTCATCGATCTCGTCCGAGAACCTCCCCTGGTATTTCCCGGCCAGGCAGTCGAAGAGATAGTCGGGGCTGACCTGAAGCCCGAAACGCTGCCGCAGGAATTCTTTGGTTTCGGTCCCACCATCTCAGATGCCGTATGACTCGGGGATCGAAGTTCCCTTTTTCGTCAGGTTCGGGATTGTAGGGCTCGTACATGTCCGGATGCCACACTTCAGTGGGTGGGAGGGGCTGCTCGTCGGGATGGAAGACGGCGAAGCGCTCCCCGTACTCGTGCCAGAGCCTCAACATCCATTTCTTTCTTTCCATCGGATCGTCGGGGATACTCACCGGCGCAGCCTCCACGGAGCAGACTATGGAAGCAGTCTATCACACGGTGACCGGTCTCAGGAACCGCAAACAGGAGTTGATCTGAGCCATGGCGGTACCCGGCCTGGACACATGGCTCGGTTCTGGTCTGCAATCCCCGACCAGCTCGCCCACGAGATTCGTTCAAAAAGGCACCTGAGAACGATTATGTGCGATTTTCTGGCAATAGGTATGTGAGGTGTTCCAAACTAGGAACGTTCGCGTATGGGGTTCTGAGAACGCGAGAATGCATTCGGTAGCCGTTGGCTAGCGTGTGGGGACAGGAGGCACACTCCTTCCGACCATGTCACAGGCTCCTGCTCTGTCACAATGATTGCCAAGTGTCCTTAAAGAATATCCTGATATCATTGCCTTTAAGTTTGCGGTTCTGCTATTCTGCTGATTCGTTACTATTTCAGCTTCAGTTTTGGGTAGGTTGTCATGACAATTACCAAGGCACACATAGCAAAGAAAATCGCTGATGATTGCGGTTTCATGAAGGGGGAAGCGGAACGAGATCTTAGAGAAACTGCTCGGCATCATGAAGGCAAGGCTTGTCAGCGGGGAGGACGTTATGATCTCTGGCTTCGGGAAATGGTCTGTGAAGTCCAAGCACGCCCGGAGAGGTAGAAATCCTCAGACTGGCGAGCCAATGGTGCTGGATGCTCGTAAGGTTGTGACCTGGAAGTACTCGCCCCTGACTTAAGAGCGCCATGAATGGAGGCAAGTCGGCTTTCAAATAGGCGTGTTTCTCTTCCGTCGGTGAGACCCACTAGCACTTTTTGGAAACCCTGACACACAATCTGTCACCGTTAAGGCGTCGTTTGATAGGGAATAGCAGATGCATATGTTTGACCAGGATGTATCGTTGACGCAGCAGGGCGATGGAGAGTTCAAGGCCAACATCTCGGGTAACTGGTCAATAGACGGTAATCCAAATGGCGGATATCTCATGGCCTTGCTGCTAAATGCAATGACTCAGTGCCGCAAAACGAAAGGCATTCCGATTATCACAGCCAATTTTGTTGCACGGTCCGAGGTAGGTCCTGCAGACGTTTTCGTGGAACCCATTTCGCGCTCCAATCGGTTCAACAGGCTTGAAGCAAGACTCGTGCAGAAAGGCAGGGAGAGAATTCGAGCACTTGGCACTTTCATGAAAGAAAGTGGAGACCGGGGTGAAACGCACTATGGAGAGCATGAACCTGTCATCGCGGATCCGGAAGAAAGTGTCACGGTGCCGACGTTGCCGAAGTACACGCTGTACGAAATGATGGACGTTCGCTTGGACCCGACAACCGCGGGATGGATGACCGGTACTCTAACGGAAAAGTCAGCTATTAGAGGCTGGATCAGGTTTAAGAAGAAACGCCAATTCGATGCACCAGCCGTAGTCCTGATTGCTGATTCCTTCCCTCCCGCCGTCTTATCTAGTCATGGCATAGTTGGATGGATACCGACTATTGAATTCTCCGTAAGTGTTCGCAGCATACCTGCAGGCGAATGGCTGAAATGTGTCTTCAAAACATCTTTCATTCATAATGGTATGTTAGAGGAAGACGGCTATATATGGGACGAAGCGGGATCTCTGATTGCGGTCTCTCGGCAACATGCTTGGCTCCGCCCGCCAAGATGACCTCGCCAGCATTTGAATTCAATTAGTAAACAGCGGCCCGTATGAGGCATGGGAACATGCCTCAGTTTACCTGGACATGAAATTTTTGTTCCCATTTTGTTCCCACTTTTGGGGATCGAGGGGAACAATGAGGGACTAAGAGGGGCTGATATAGCTTGAAATTACTGGGGCTTAAAAGCAGATCGTTTATTCATGTGTGCTATCGCCGGCCTCTCACGGCCGAGATACGGCTTCGGTCGATGTGCATCCGAGGACAATGCGGCTCAGGGAAAGTATTTTCGGCGTCAGAATTTTTCCATACTCCTTCCATACCTTTTGGAGGACGGACAAGCCCTTATCAGGACATGCTGTGCTCAACCATGGCTCTTGCCTCCTGACTTCGTCCTCTCTTTCTCTTACTCATACTTCCGAAGTCCCGATTGATTCTGGTCGTTTCTGATCGTGTGCAGACCGGAACGTACCAGAATCACAGGACTTCGAAAAGCGCTATGTACTCACTGCCGCTCCCGTTTTCGCATCAAACGCAAAATCTGGGCTCATGAGTTCTTCCCGTTGTGACTGTCGGTCGTCCGACTAAGTACGCTGTCTTATATCGGGCAATGTTTTGTACGCTTGCGACCCTATTCGATGCCGTCACCCCGAAGTCAGATCCGGGGCGACAGCAAAGGTCCAAGAATGCGAGCCGAATTCAGGCATGAGGGTACTAAGACTCGCACCCCGGGATGATAGGCAGGTACAGATAGGTGCCATCTCCCAGAAATATGTCGTGCTTTACAGTCCGCATGAAGGGGCACATATAGACGCCCCAAATCCCGAGTCTACTCAGCAGATCATCCTGATTTCTGATGATCAGCTCCATGCGGTGTCCCTTCTTAAAGACGTTGGATGTGGGCATCATCGCTATGGCATAGTCGATGACTTCGCCCGGCGGTACGGGTACCGGTTCCTGGACAGGGTGGACCGGATGGTAGGGTTTCGACTTTTCCACAACAATGGCCCGATGCGCGGCCTTCAGATAACCTGAACTTATCCACTGCCTGTTGCCGTCTGGGTCAAGGTCAACGAGGTCAGCTATCCAGTTGGTGTCGTCAATGTCGATGGCGGCCCGGAGATACAGCGCAAGAGGACCTGTCACCTCTGTGTCCGCCGAGAAGGGCTCGGTGCTGTACCTGAGACAGTAGACAGTGGGGTCAAGGTAAGGAGCAGGCTGGGTGAAGGTGTCAGGCTCGGCGGTCTCAGAGATCGTTGTCCCGAGCCCTCCGCCGGGCTGGAGGTAGAACTTCGTCCACTTGGTCCTCGCGAGGGGCCATTCGTTCTCAAAGCGCCATTTGTTGATACCCATGACAAACATTTTGATTGGCGGCTCGTCCAGAATGCCCGTATCGATGCCCTTGAGCCACCAATCGTACCACCTCACGATCTCATCGTGATACTCCGCAAAGGGCCTGGAGGGAAAAGAGGGTGGGTAGATCATGAGCTTCTTATGCTTCTCTGGCGTGCCGATGTGTTCCCATGTTTCAAAGGTTGACCAGATGTAGAATCGCGTGACCCAAGGGGTACCTTCGTAAATAGGTAGCGTAATAGTCTCGATGCCGGGAACCCGCGTCAGAATCTGGCTGTGGACGTATTTCCCCGGTTCAGGATGCAGCGAGGCAAGGAGTAGATCAAAGAGATGGGGGAATTTGTACGGGTATTTAATATGGGCATACCATTTGCTGTCTTTTCACCCCAGTGTGGATGGTAGCCGTGTGCTCGGCAATTACCTTCGCTGCCAGGTGATAGAGATTCCCGAGATCAAACCGAACATCACCGAATACAAGCTTCGTTGTGTCGAATGTTCCTGCGGCGCCGTCACCTGGGCGGATGTCCCACCCCAAGCTCGATCCGGCTTCGGTCCCAGACTTGCTGCTCTCTTTGCCTACCTCACCGCCATGCATCGGGTGACCCGACGAGGATGTCAAGAGCTTGCCAAGACCCTCTTCGGGATTGATATCTCCCTTGGCTCTGTGTGCAAACTTCACGAGGAAGTATCCCAGGCCCTTGAACCATGCTGTGAGGAAATCAAACAAGCTCTTCCCAAACAAGAGGTTCTCAACGTGGACGAGACGGGGTGGAAAAGCATGGGCAAGGGGATCTGGCTTTGGGTTTTCGTGGCCCCTGCCATGACTTTCTTCACCTTGGCAGCCTCCAGAGGTGCAAAAGTCCTCAAAGGGGTCCTTGGCGAGGTCTTTGGCGGTATCATCTGCTCGGACATGTTCTCGGCTTACAACGCATACCACAAGGGGACAAGGCAGATCTGCTGGGCCCACATTATCAGAACCCTCAGAGGGCTCAAACATGCCTGCCGGAGCCCGGATGGCGTACGCTTCGCAAAATGGATGCTCTCGGAAATCGGCCGCATGTTCTCCCTCTGGCACGCCTTCAACGACGGGCACGTGGACAGGCAGAGCCTTGTCAAAAAGTCGGTCCCCATCAGAGCACGCATGAACAGGTGCCTCCAGGGCTACGAATTGTCCGCCGATCCCGATGTGGCACGTGCTGCCAGAGGACTCCTCAAACACTGGAACCATTTGTTCACCTTTCTGGATTATCAGGGCGTAGAACCTACCAACAACTCCGCTGAGCGTGGAATCCGCCCCGCAGTCCAGTGGAGGAAGATCTGCTTCGGAAACCAGTCGGAAAACGGAGAAGTGCTCACGGCCCGACTCCTTACCGTCACTGTACTTAATGTCCGGGTGTTCCAATGCCTCAGCGATCCTCTCCTTAATGTCGGGAAGGCCCATCATGACGGGCGGCATTGGGGTAAAGGGATAGTTCGGATAGCAGAAGAAGCTGTCATTGCCGTGTCTTCCCACTGCAATGTGGTACCAGATGGTGTCGAAGATGCCATGAAAGTAGTCGCCCGATCCCGACATGTTCTCATCTGGATGAAGAGCCACAAGATGGGGCGGCTTCAGCGGCGCGGTGAGCATCTGCATGGAGGAATAAGAAGAGGGTCCGATCATGCCAACCTTTCCGTTGCACCAAGGTTGGGCAGCGATCCATTCAATCATGTCGTAAACATCCATCATTCCATTTGTGCCATACCCCTCGGAATCGCCTATCCCCCGCGGGTCGGGAATCACGTGCACGTACCCTCGCGGAACTAGATAATTGTAATCTCCGGCCTCCATACATCCATCCCAGAATGGGCTATCATAGTAAGGTTGTGGCTTGTCCCCGAGCCATCCTACGGCTTCCTGCAGATCTTTCCCCCATATGCCAAAGGCAAGGAGGGCAGGAAACTTCTCCCCCTCAACGTCAGGATGGTATACGTCCGTTGCAAGGCGGACGCCGTCCCTCATGGCGACCATGATGTTCTTTTCCTTTTTAACGCGATATGTCGGCTTGGCCTCTTCCTCTTTAACGATTTGGGGATATCCGTCAAAGAGTATGCCTTTCACGTTGGTGCCGTAAGGGACGGGATGCGGTTCAGGCTTGTAGCCCTTGATGTTGATTCTAACAGAATCGCCAGAGTAAACATTCTGTCCGGCTGTTTGACGCTTCAACGCTTCCAGACTTTCAGGCAAACCCTTCTTTCCATTCATGTAAGCCTCCAATAGAACAATAACGGCTTTTGCCAAAGAGAACTCGATGCCCTCATATGGCTAGTTGTTGAACACGTAAGAACGTGGTCTCACTGTCTTTCCATTCTGCCCATTCCACAGCTCGACAAGCCTCTTGACTTTACACTTTCGTGGTTCGAAGGGGCCGGGGCAATGAGAGACTCTTTACCTCTCCGAGAGGGGACTGACCGATTCGCTCCCTGGGCAACCGACAAAGGGTTTGCACATTCAGGGCACCGGTAGGTGAACCGTGCAAGCCCAGCTTCTTCTCGACTGCGGCCGGGCTCAAATCGTTATCCACAAGGGACCCGTTTTCCAGCCTGTTCTTTGGAACTGTAAAAATACTTATTCCCTTAGATTCCGGAGGGTCCCCTCCTACCCGAGCAAGTACAAGGTGGACAAATTTTACGTCACGCTCATCCACCAAAAGATTAGCCATACGCCTTTCTCCATTTAAGCATGTTGAGCAAGATGTCATGGATAATAGATTGGCGGAAATCTCTTTTGTGCTTCTTCGCTTTCCCGGAGTACACCTAATCTCGCCTCAAAAAATGGGCCCAATCTCTTAAAAAGTCTAGCCCAATGGGTCTGTCCCTTGGCCAAGTCCTCCAATATTTCGGCGACAATTTCAGGAAGTCGCTCAAGTTCCTCTTTGGGAAGGAATGACACGGCTCCCAGCTTGACAGCCAAGTTGAGGCTTTCAACGTTTATCGCATGAGCAGTCAACATGGCTGTCGGCAACTTGTTCGCGCGGCAAGCCTCCAGAAGGGCGAATCCATTCACGCCCATGATGTCCAGAATGACGAGATCAAACGATTCCTTAGCGATCAATTCACGGGCTTCATCGAAGGTTCCCACGCAGATGACTTTCGACGTGTTGAGTACCTCCGAAACCGTGTCCAGAATGTCGGGCTCATCGTCTACGACCAGGATTCTTTTTCCGTTGAGGATTTCCAAATCCATTTTCATTCTCCTTACAACGTTGCGGAATGGGTTAGAGCTTTCTCGATGGCTTCAATCACCTTGAGCGGTGCGACAGCGCCTTTGGACCTCTTGGAAATTATGGGTCTATCTGGCACACCCCATCAGATATTTGGAAAATGTATCGGCGTTCGATGTATAAAACCTTGACTGCAGGACGTTACGCCACATGCCTGAATGTTTATTGCAGTGATTTATCTGGCTAAGTCAATCATGGGGCTCATCACTCCGGAAAAAACCGCAAGAATCTCCGGATTCCTGTCCCTCTACGCTGGTGCACTGGTGACCTGCATAGAGGGACTGCCGGAATTCGTGGATGTGGTTGATGCCGATCCGCAATCGTGAACTTATGCCTACGCTGGTCTCCTTCTTCTGAGTCCTCTCACTCTTTCCTGTTCGACAATCCTATTTCTTTCTCGCAGGAATAACCGGCAGATACAGGTGTGACTTACCGAAGTGAATATCGTGCTTAACTGTCTGCATGAAAGGCAGCATGTAAACACCCCAGGTGCCGAGCCTGCTCAGGACATCATCCTGGTTTCTGATGATTAACTCCATGGAGTGCCTTTTTTTGAACACATTTGCTGTCGGCATCATCGCTATGGCGTATTCAACGACCTCTCCGGGGGTAACAGGCACAGGTTCTTGCCTGGGATGGATAGGTTCATAAGGCTTGGATTTATCTTTGTCTAAAGCCCTGAATTTGGCCTTAAGATATCCTGAGGTCAGCAGTTGTCTCTCGCCGTTGGGATCCACATCCACAAGGTCCACCATCCAGTTAGTATCGTCTATATCGATGGAGGCTTCTAAATGTAAGGCAACGGGGCCTGTAATCTCCAGTTCCTCATCCATGGGACCGGTAATGTACCTAAGGCAATGCACGGTCGGATTCAAGTAGGGAGCGGGCTGTGTAAAGGACTCCGGTTCAGGATTTCCCTTTACGGCATTGGTTGAAAGAACACCTTCTGGATGAAGGTAAAACTTGGTCCATTCTGTTCTCGCAAGGGGCCATTCATTCTCAAAGCGCCACTTGTTGACCCCCATGACGAACAACTTTATGGGAGGTTCATCCATGATGCCCGTGTCTATTTCCTTGAGCCAGTAGTCGTACCATCTCACAATTTCGTCGTGATACATTGCATAGGGTCTGGGTGGAAATCCCGGAGGGTAGACGATCAGCTTCTTTTTTTCTCCCGGCGTACTCGCTTTTTCATATGTCTCAAAGGTTCCCCAGATATAGAGCCGAGTAAGCCACGGGGTTCCTATATAAAGAGGGAGTTTTATCTCATGGGCGTTCGGTGGAATTTGCATGGGATGAAATGAATCCATTATTTGATCAAAGACCTGCGGTTGCTTCATCGGATATTTCATCTGAGAATACCATTTGGTGTTGTACCTTATGTCAGGATGGTTCAGTACTTCTTCAAGTAGGGCATCTAATTTTTCCTTGGGGAGGAGGCTCATTATTTTAGGGAGTACTGACAACTGAGGACTATTCGACGGCGGAGGGGTGCTGTCATTTCCATGTTTGCCAAAGAATATGTGATATTGTAGGGTGTCAAATATACCGTGAAAGTGTTCGGCTGTTAGTTGAAGGCCCTCATCAGGGTGGAGGGCTGTAAGATGCGGAGGAGGATTGGTCCCGATGATGAGCTGTGATATCGCATAGGAGGATGGGCCAATCATTCCAACCTTACCGTTACACCAAGGCTGTCCGGCGATCCATTCTATGGTGTCATACATATCTTGCGGGTTGTGAGCATCAGCGGGATGTGAAACAACTTGACCTCCCTCTGAATTTCCGACACCTCTTGGATCCGGAATAACGTGGGCATAACCCCTTGGAACTGTATAGGTATAATTGCCGGCCTCCATGCTCCCGTCCCAGAAGGGGCTGTGGTAGTAGGGTTGAGGTTTATCCCAATTCCACCCAACCGCCTCCTGTCCGTCCTTACCCCACATCCCCCATGCAAGGATGGCGGGGAATTTCTCCCCTTCAACATCAGGGCGGTAAACATCCACCGCTATGCGAGTCCCATCACGCATGGCAACCATTATGTCCTTTTCCCTTTTTATCCCGTACTTGGGTTCTAGATGCTTCTTCCTTCACTAACTGGGGATAACCGTCGAAATAGACACCATCAACGTTTGTGCCGTAAGGCACAGGCTCACCAGAAGGTGTATAATCCTTAAGATTAATCTTAACCGAATCGCCGGTAAACACACCAAATCGATCCCGCTTTTTCATTGTTCAGAGTCCTCCTTAAGTCAATTGTCTCCCGGCAAAGCCGGGAGCATGTTCCCGACAGCTCCTCAAAGGGGCTTGTTCATTAGCCTCCTGAACAGGGGGGCTCGATATGAAGCATGTTGAGTTGCTCCAACCGAACATCTTCCGCCTCTGAGGACTTCCCATTCAACAAAGGGGCTGCCTGCTGAGGTGCAGTGAAGTGAGCAGAGCAAACAGCATTGGAAACTTCTGCGGGTACTGTATGGGGGCGTACCATTTGCTGTTTTACTTTATGTCAGGGTGCTCTAACGCCTCCCTAATCTTTGCCCCTATGTCGGCATGATTGACCCTCCTGGGAGGCATCGGAGCATAGAGGTAATTCGGCAGACAGAAGAAGCTGTCGTTACCGTGCCTCCCAACGGGGATGTGGTACCAGATAGTGTCGAAGATCCCTCTGGAATAGTCGACAATTCCTGTCATACACTCGTCGAGACGGAGACCGAAGAGGTGCGGAGGCTTAGTGGCAGCTCCGAGCACCTTAGAGGCCGAGCATGATGAGGCCCCGACCATACCTGCCATTGCCGTTGCACCATGGTTGGACCCTATCCACTCAATCGTATCGTAGACGTTCCACATCTGATCAGTGCCATACTCTTCCGAATTGCCGACGTCGCGAGGCTCCGGGATGACATGGGCATGCCCTCGAGGGACCGTATATTGATAGTTGCCCCCTCCATGGTCCTGTCCCAGAAGGGACTGTCGTACTAGGACTGAGGTTTGTCAGCGAGCTAGTTCGCCGCTCTTGAAAGTCCTTGCCCCACATGCCGTAGCCAAGTAAGGCTAAAATTTTCTCATCCCAGGATTCGGGACGGCAGACATCCAGGCACGTCAGAGTACTGTCCCGCATCCGGACCATGATATCTTTTTCCTTTTTCACCTTGTACGTGGGCTTGGAAGCTTTCTGCTTTACGATCCTGCGGATAGCCGTCGAAAATGATACCGCCAACGTTGGCACCGTAGGGCACCCACTCGGGAAGAGGTTGGTATCTTTTGATTCTGCTTCTGACCGAATCGTCGGAGTAAATACCATGGCCTGGTGTGTTACGGGTACCTTGATTTTCTTCTTTGATTTCATGGCCATTGCCCGTGAAACCTCGCTGTTTTGGTGCACGGTTATCTGCTCTTTACTCGTAAAGGAGCAACGGCTTGCGTTCGAACTGACGCCCAACCCTATACCCGTAATCCACTACTCCTGTCCCCGTGTCACCAATGTGGCCTCAGCTTCAATTTTCGAGACTATTCGGGGCGCGGTTTCCTGCACAAAAAGCCCACAAACGGCACCCGCTATAAGGCAAGCAGTGGCTAGATAAAGCGCGGCCGACAGACCGATCGCGTCAGCAATGCCGCCTCCTACCACAGGTAGTATTCCCCCTCCTATTAGCTCGCCCACGCCGGTAATAGCTCCTATTGCCGTTGCCGCCATAGCAAAGCCGACGGTCTCCGCCGAGATAGAGAGAAGAATTGGGGACATCCCTGCGGCGCAAAACGCCGTCGCCATGACGAATGCGAACAAGACAGGCAAGCCGACACCAGGGCTGAGAAGCACGAAGCCAATGCCGATCACGCCCCCTACCAACTGGCACAAGACAATAGCTTTCTTCCTGCCAATGTGGTCAGAGATAAACCCAAAGACGGGACAACCGAGGAATGCCCCAAAGCCGAAGCCAGACATGGCCAACCCAGCAGTAGTAAGCGGCAGGTGATGTATTTTTTCCATATAGATCATCCCGAATGTGGTGAATAACCAAAGAAAGGCCATGTTAAAAATCCAGGTTACCATCATCAGGATTATATTGCGGTATTTGAATACATCCCAGTAGCCGATCTCCTGTCCCTGAGCATCCCGACGTTGTTGCCTTTGTCCTCCGGATCGCCGTGCTGCGAGAATCGCCTGGGTCGAGGCAGGTTCCTTCATCACAAGCCATATGAGGAGCCCCAATACGACTCCAGGGATGGCATAAATGTAGAATACGGACCTCCAACCGTAATGAGCCATCAATTGAGTGCTGAGTATGGGACCTATCGCCGCTCCGCAAAGCGTAAACAGAGCCGGCAACATGCCCACGTTCCTAGCCCGGGTCATCGGAGACGACTCTTCTGCAATAGTTGCTGAGACGGGTCCCCAGATACCGCCCTCGGCGAAACCCATGATGGCCCGAATAACCAGCATCATGGCAAGACCGGTAGCGAGCCCTGTGACCCAGCTGCACAATCCGCCAAAAATTACTAGAACGACTATTACCACCTTCCTGCCTACGTAATCAGAGAGACTCCCCATAGCCCAAGTACCTATGGCCCAACCAAAAGCAAAAACAGCGATGATGGCCCCCGATTGCGCGTAGTTGAGGCTGAAGTCTTTCTGAATTCCCGGAAGCACAAAGACTGCAACCATGCGCTCCAGACCTACCGCACCCCACATAAGGACGAGCAGTAAGAAGATCCTGTTGAAGTACTTCATCAAAGCCCCCTTTCCCTCCGTTTCAGTAGATTGAATTAATCCGCCGTTGACCCCGCACGAAGAAAACCCAGCATGAATGCTGCGATTCTGAGCGTGCGGCGCCACAGTTTCGGGATGTTTGTTCCCGCTGCCCTGGTGACTTGGTGATCTGCATCGACGGTTTTGTAGACCTCTCTGGCACGTATCTGAAATGGGGATCTGACATCCTCTTGTTTGGGTGGTGTTCTAACTGGCCAATCACCGCAAAGTGGTCGCCTCTTCCTTCACAGGTCCGTGGAGGAAGATCTCCCTAAAGGTCCGAACGTAGAGAACTCCTGTCAAAATAATGCATGTTGAGTTCCCAGTGTTGCAGAACAGTGTCGTGAAGAGCCGTGAAAGTGAGTGCTGCCAGGTCAGGATCGAAATCTCCCTTGAACAAACCCTGGCGTCGCCCCTGTCGAACTAGGTCACTATGATTGTGAGATATTCCCTGTGGCTTTGAGAGGAGGTTCAAAACCAACATTCGGCGTGAGTTAAGAAACGTGAGAAAAGCCACCAAAGTCTGATTCTCCAGAGCGAAAGCCAAAGCTTATTAGACGATAAATCTTGTCCAAAGCGTCGTCTTCAACCTGCTCCAGTCCCACCACCATGAGGCCAATGACCTTTAACTAGAACTCATCTATGATTCAGAAAAAGGACTCATCCCTGTGTTGAAGGTTGCGTACAAAGCATCCTTCTTGAGGCCTACTTCCGGGTGATCTCCTGCACAGATGTGCCGCTGTTAGTCTTTCTGGACAAAAAATCTCCGAAGCTTCCTGGCTGATCTTGGATTCGAGTGTGACAAACTGTTTGATGGTGAGTCGACTAAGATACCAAACGTTCAGTATGTTTATCATAGACACGAAAACGTATTCTTGTCAAGTTTTTTCGCAAGAGGCAAGGATTAATCACTTAGGGGAGGCTTAGCTTGCCTAAAGAGTATTCAGACAGGTGCCAAGAGACGCTGACTGCCACATAAAGACAGTCTTTCACCTGAAAGACCAAATGTTTACATAAGCATCTGAATTTGCTTGACAGTCAGCCCGCCCATCTGGGAAGGGACCGTTATCCGTGATCTCCGAAAATTCATTTACTGCCAGTTCCAGGTTCAACCGAAAAATGTTGCCCACTGGGCTCAGAATAATCGTATTGCATATACCTACTATAAGACCCTCGCGACGCATAAACCCAAAAAGACCCAGTGGACCAGATCCTGCTCGGCCAGCCTGAGGTCAAGAACGAATTAATGGCGGAATGTGTGCAGAAGTGACCGACACCTTCGGAATGGATTCGGAAACGCATGTGCCTGCTATAATCGGAGCAGGAGCTGCATTCTGCGAACACCACATTTAAAGGAACGTGATTACCCATTTCGGGATGTGGGCTGGCCCCCCCGCATGCGCTCAGTACGACTTTTCTTCGAACTCCTCTGTCAGCATCCTGCGCAGAGTTACCTTTTCGAGCTTGCCTGTAACCGTTTTGGGAAGTTCCTTGAAGAATCGTACATGCTTGGGAGCCTTGTAGTTCGCAATGTTATCTTTGCAAAAGGCTATGAATTCCTGTTCCGTGGCTTTGAAGCCGTCCCGCATGGTGATGCAGGCAATGGCGATCTCGCCCTTAATCAGCTCGGGAACTCCCACCACTTGGGCCTCGGCAACGGCAGGGTGAGTGTAAAGGAGGTCTTCGACCTCTTTAGGGTAGATGTTGAACCCTCCGGTAACAATCATGTCTTTTTTACGATCTTTCACGTAACAGTAGCCATCCTCGTCGAAATAGCCCATATCACCTGTGTGGAGCCAACCGTTCTTGAGAGCCTCCATAGTGGCTTCCGGCTTGTTCCAGTATCCTTTCATCACGTTTGGTCCCCGAATGACGAGTTCCCCAATTTCTCCTGGTTCAACAGGCTGATCGTCCTCGTCGACAGCAGCGACCTCGATCTCCGGAACGATGGGAATGCCGCATGAATTTGCCTTTTGCACGCCCTTTCCCGGTAAAGGATTCATGAGCACCACAGGAGAGGCCTCCGTTGTGCCATAGCCCTCTGACAATGGCGTAAATTTTTCATTCCATGCCCTCAAAATCGGCTCCGGAGTGACCGCTGCTCCTGTCACGCAGTAGCGGAGTTTGATCTGCTTGGCATAGTCGTCCACCGTCGGCTCATTGATGAGAGCATAGTACATGGTGGCCACTCCGTGGAATGCGGTCGCTCCGTGTTTGGCCATGGCTTCCAGACACTTCCTCGGTTCGAAGCGGCTCAACCAAATAACGGTGCCAGCCACGATCCAGAGTTCCGCCAGAACGTGAGAGAGGGCGTAGGAATGGAAAAGGGGCAGTGCACATACGGTTGAATCGCGGTAAGTCGTTTCTGCCCAGTCTGCGCAGTATCTCGCGTCGGTCCAAAGGTTTTCGTGTGACAACATGACACCCTTGGGTTGGCCTGTGGTCCCTGAGGTATAAAGAATGGCAGCGAGGTCATCTTTGGCAACGGCCGTGGTTTCAAGGTTTCCAGGGAATTTCCTGATCCACGAATCGAAATCGACGGTATCCCCTTGGCCGTTCTCACCAATGACGACCATTTTCCGAATGCCGGATTCCGGATTTTTGAAGATTTTATAGGGCTCAGCAGCTACACTTTTGGTTGCGACAATTACCTTCGGACTGCAATCTCTGATAATGTAATCTATCTCACGTTGCTTCAGCATAACATTGAGCGGATTGACAATGGCCCCCGCCTTGAGTACGCCGAAATACCAGGAAAAAAACTCGGGAACATTGGGGAGAAAAAGACTAACCCTTTCTCCTTTCTCGACCCCCATGTCCCGGAGACCGTTGGCAATCGCATTTGCTTTCTCGTCAATCTCCTTGAAAGTCCATTTCATGTCATCAAAGATCAGCGCGATTTTGTCAGGATGTGCTGCCCTGCTGTTTTCCAGATAAGACGCCAAGTTAATTCCTCTCATCGGCTCCTCCTGTTTGGGAACTCCTGTCGTGGCTGCTTCCAAGCTCTCTTTCACCCGTGTGACTTCCGCAAATAACGTGGGATTATGCCAAATGGCACCTCATTTTGCGAATCCTAAGATCGCATTTGATCTGGCCAGGTGCTACGCGGCCTTCTTCATTTGCAATCATACGCGAAACAAGCAGGGCAGTGCAATGACCAATCAGGTGCTGCCATGTACGACTCTGACATGCCCAGATAGTATTCTAGAGGGCTTCATTTTTCAGGCGAATTGCAGAAAGACGACTCTGGAATTAGCTGGTTGTAAGCCTTCGAGATTTAGAGTTCTCGGAAATGAATTGGGCGGCCAGCTCAAGAAGGGATGCGGAAGGGCAGCCTATGATCGAGCGTGTCTGAATCCTTTTTGATCACATTTTGATCACACACCTGACGGTTCACAGGGGTCGGCGGGGGATTGACAGGTCCTTCGACGGCTTGAAATCGCGAGGGTTTTTCAACAAGGCGCCGTTTCCATTTAGATTCTAACTGGCCTGTCACGCCGAAGGTCGCGAGTTCGAGTTTCGTCGCTCCCGCCACTAAGAATGTAATTACAGGGTGTTAACATCTAAGGTTAATGCCCTGTTTTTGTTCTTGCCGAGTTTGCCCCCTTTTTGCCCCCGTTTTCCGTAAACCTTGCAAGTACGATGCATGTATATTGGGGCCGAGACTACCAACGGCATGTACCCCCCTTGGATTGATCCCGCCAGACATCCCCCTTTCAATCCATATGAATTCATTGACCTATGATCTTCTGCCGTCGTAATCTGCTATGAATCTCACTAACCGGACGAAGCGCATCGCGATTTCTCAGCAATTTACGGCCAGAGGCAAACGATGAAAGATGACGCCTTTGAACATTTCAATGATCCCAAGCTTGAACGTATGCGCCGTGCTTTTTACCGCCGTCAACTAAAAGAACACAAGATAAGGAAAAAAGAGGAGAACGAGAAAAGGAAGGCTGAGTCGGGGAAGGTGAGACTTAAAGTGCGTCTCGTTGACATCGAGCTTGACCAGAAATTCTACCCTTCATATTTTAGACGAGGTGCCTTGATAAGAGAACAGCTCAAACGGCTTCTCACGGGTCATGGTTTGGATGATGTCAAAGTTATGGAAGGCAAGCCTGAGAATGCAAGGGCAAGGAAGCGGTACTTCCTTGTGGATGGAGAGGAGTTGGGGTGGGTTGCCGCAAAGGCCTGAGCGGAAATGTCCGGGGAAATCTACCTCCCGTTTGACCGGGGTGTTAAGACCTTTGTTGGTAGAATGCTGCCTGAATGGCGAAAGGCTATCATAGCTCGGCATGATGGTCCGAGACGAAAGACCGTCCTTTTCGGACAACCAGTTGATCACCCGTGGCTCGGAGGACGGAGATGATGAGGTGAGCAAGGATGAGCGCTAAGAAGAAATCGAGCGGGTCAGGTAGCAACGTAGTCCAATTCCCTACGTCGAAGGCAAAGAAAGCACAAGAAGGTCCGAAACAGGCCAGCGAGGTCGTGGAATATACCAACAGAAAGGGCAAGACTTACTACTTGCATGTCGGAAAGGCGAAGAAGGGCAATCCCCGCTATCATTTCTCGTTGAAGCCCCCCGCCGAACTGGTCAAGGAGATCCCCGAAGGATACGAGATCTACGAGAATCCCAACGGCCAAGTTTTCCTTCGCAAAATTCTGCCCAAGGAGATATTGGATGAAGAGATGGTAATTGTTGAGGAGGAACTGAACGCTCATGCCAAGCCGACCAAATACAGGATTGATGTCAAGGGAAAGGTAGTGACCACCTTCTGGACGAATCAGAGCGGTGGGGGTATGGGAGAGTTTTCTTCCTTTTTCGGCCTGGCTCGGATCGAGGAGTTTTGCGACACGCATGCCTATTTTTCTCCCGTTCTCCGATTTACTCTGGTCGATTCTCAAGAGCGGTTGTTCGTTGCTGAGCGATTCTGTTTCCGAGGAAGCATTAACGACTGGATGCACCTCCTCAACGGGGGGCCTGATTCCTTGCAGACCCTTGCGGGAAGGTACGTCAGGCACTTAGGAGAAGAATCGTTCTATGAGCTGATGTAGGCGCACGGAAGCCGAGTCAGCGGTGCGGGAGAACTTGATGAAATTCTACGAAGAGCCACCGGGTTATGAGAAAACGATCCTCTCTGATTTGAAGGGCGGTTGGGGGAATCTGCGTCAGGCAGTGGTTGAGAATCACCCGTTTCCCGCCTCCGACAAGCTCCTGTTTCATATTGACGAGGCAATGAGCTGGGAAAGTGTTCGTAATCTTAGACAGATGCGGATGACTCTGCTTCTGATTCAGAATCTTGCAAATACGAACGGCCCCCCAGACGAGGTGGTGGAATGGATCGAGGACGTTGCGGATACCTTGAAAGAGCTTCTGGAGAGCGGCACTGAATAATGTGATGAAAGAGTGAACCGCATGGCCAAAGGCACAAGAGTAAGAATGGATTCGAGCGGCATCATATTTGCCGCTAAATCGATCATCAGCGGCATGTTTCGCAAGAACGAAGAAGACAAGAGATAGATGACTCTTACTTCATGCCGATGCTCAAGACGTGCATACACACCACGGGCGAAAACCTGCGGCAAGCGGGTCTACCCGAATCCGAGATAATAGCAGTTCACGATGCGTTGTACCAGCATTGCCTTGATCTGTACATAAAGGGCTGGCTGGCACATGCACATGAAGATGAAACGGACATCGACGAGGAAGCCGAAGTCGAAGACGCTACGGAATCTTTCCTTTCCTTCTATGAGGGAGACGAAGACTGATAGATCTTTCGATCAGTCCGCACGTCCCACTCACTCAGGAGTGGTCCTACCGGCTCCCTTGATTTGGAGAATGATGGACTACGATGCAGATCGGGAGGATGCCATGAGCGGCAAAAAGAAATACGACTCATCCTGGGATAAGGGGAACGAGAAACTTTGGGAGAGGAAATACAGAGAATGGGAGAAACGGCATTGGATTGACTGGTTCAAGAGGCATCTTTCGTTTCCTTTTGATGTGGAACGAAAAGAAGACACCGGCGACGCATACTTCTCAGATGTAGCACGTAATCAACCGTTCCGATTGGGGCACAGAATGACCGTTTTGTCCATGGACGGCGAGTATGAAGATGACCTCTACGGTGTGTTTGTTGAGGTGCGGGAAGGAGATTTTGTCGGACATGTGCCCCTGGCCGACACGGAAGTGGTTTCTCGGGACGACAAGAACTTCTGGCCGGTAAGAGAGTATGCGGTCTGGTTTGCCAATAGATGAAGTGGCGACGCAGGCACGCTGTCTTTCCGAGTGGGCGGACGTGAAGGCGGCAGTCAACGGGCGGCAAATGCGGCCTCGACACCATTGGGCAGGTGTCCCCAAACTGTCCCCACTTTTTGAAAACGAGGGGGATGGTACGGGCTTTGCGAGGATCGAAATGGCTTGAAAAGACTCAGGTTCGTGGGCAAGTAGTTGGTAAGATTTATGGGTGTCTCGATTCTGAGGCCTGCGAAAGCCTGCCAAATCAGCCCGAACCCCCTGCAGCTCAATTTTTTTGACACGAATTTGAAACACGAATAAGATGGTCCGCACTAACAGGGAACTTGTTGAATCAAGCGATTGATTAGGTTAGGACACGATATGGCTGTTATACCGACACCAGAAGAATCGGCTCATGTAATTCTTGAGATTTTCGTTAATCACTTCAAATGCCGCCCAGGTTACGTCCTGGGCCTAAACAATTTTATTGCAGTCTGCAATCAATACGGATTGCACGATGAGGATTTCAAACCCGGAATGGACCATGCTGCCGAAAAAGGATGGGTTGAAATTCTTGGGAGGGGGGATTCCTTTCGTCTGACCGAGGCCGGTTTTGACGAAGCGCCACCTTTCAATCTAATGAGGGGAAAGGATATCAGGATGGGCCACGGGGAAAGAAGACTTAATGTTGGTGATGATTCAGTTGTCATGGGTAATGTTGCAGGCACTGTTGGCAGCCGCTCAGTTGTAATTGGTCCTACGGACAACCGAGGAAATACGATCCTCAACCAGCCTATGGCTGTAGGGAACAATGCCCACGCTGGTCCTGGCTCAATCGCTATAGGAGCCAATGCGGGAGCCGGATCTGAGATGGCAGTAGTCCTCGCCGAGATTGGGAAAATCATTGAGGCGACAGGGGATCAAGCACTTATCGAGGCATTCAGGGATCTCTGTCGAGAGCTAAAGAACCCCCAGAAGAACAAAGCAACCATTACCCGACTCTGGGATGCCATCAAAACGGCCGCTGCTCTAAACGGCTTCATAAGTTTAGTGTGAAAAGCTTCCGGGCTGATCGCCACATTGTAGGGCAGAATGGGGATGGCAGCTTTCATCGAAACTGTTCCTATTTGTTCCCGTCTTTTGGGTTCGAGAGGGGCAGTCGGGGACGATGAGGGATTGACACGACTTGAATTCGTTGGGGTTTTAAAGCAGATCGTGTATTCATCTAGGGCATCGCTGGCCTCTCACGTGGGATGTGCATCCCAGGACAGTGGGATTCAGGAAAGTATTTTCGGCATCAGAATTTTTCCATACTCCTTCCATACCTTTTGGAGGACGGACAGGTACATACCGTGACATGCCGTGTTCAATTGTGTTTGATTTTTCAGGGGATTTGTCTGGCAACCGCTTAAGTGTTAGTGGTTACAATGGATTCGGGATGCAGGGGTCGCTGGTTCAAATCCAGTCGTCCCGACCAGTTATTTTAAATACTTAGATCCCTATTTCCCCTCACTGTTGTCGGGTTTATCCCGACCCAGTTAACGTACAGTTGAACGAAACCGCTTCGCGGTGGCCTGTTTCCCGCCTGTGGGTTGAATGACGATTGCTGTTTTTCTGTTTCGTCCCCGCGCTTGAGCTCAGTACGATCTCTTCTCCCTTGACCAAAAAGCGTAGCATTTCCATCAAGTCCAATTCTCGAAGGAGTTGAGTGATGGGAAAACTACGCGATCAAATGGTGTCTGATCTCCGCCTCAGAAACTACAGCCCCTCTACCATTCGGATCTACACGGGGTGCGTCTATCAGTTTGTCAAACATTTCCGGCGATCTGTGAATTTTATAGGAGAGCAGGAGATCCGAGCGTACTTGCTGTACCTGCTCGATGAGCGCAAGGCATCACCTACTCTGCGAAAGATGTTTGTCGCAGCGATAAAATTCTTCTACCGAGTGACTCTCAACAGACCCCAAGAGGTAGAAAGAATTCCCTATCCCAAGGTCCCCAAAGCCTTGCCCGACGTACTGACTCATGAAGAAGTCATGGCCATCATCGATGGGGTGGACTCCATCAGGTACCGGACCATTATCGCTGTTGCCTACGCCGCAGGCTTGAGGATCACCGAAGCCTGCGGTCTGCGTAGCCGAGGCGATATTGACTCCAACCGCATGCTCATCCATGTCCGCGCAGGAAAAGGCGGCAAGGACCGATACGTGATGCTGAGCGAGCGATTGCTCGTGATGTTGAGGGACTACTGGAAACAAGCTTCTCCGAAGGGGCTTTATCTGTTCCCAGGGTCACACTCGCATCAACCCATAACCCCCGCATCGGTCTATACGGTCTTCAAGAAAGCCCTGAAAAAGACAGGGATCACCAAGCACGTAACCCTCCACACCTTGCGCCATTGTTTTGCCACCCACCTGTTGGAAGCACACACCGACACCAGAGTGATCCAGGCACTTCTCGGCCATGCCTCCAGCCGGACCACCTCCCGCTATACCCATGTCAGTGCACACCTTATAGCTCGGATCAAGAGCCCCTTCGATTCGGCCGGCCTTGAGAAAGAATCTCCAGCCGTCTGAGCCATGGAACCTCATCAGACTCTGGGCGAGGCAGCAGCAGCGGTGCGGAACGGCCTTGAAGTCGCTGATGTCATGCGTCTTCACGGCCAGGAATACCGTAACAACCATCCACTGTCCACGCAACAACTCAAGGCAATGAGGGATATTGAGGCTTGCCGTACAGTGGCTCTCGGAGGCCATGTGGACGTCTGTGACAAAGGATGCGGGTTCACTCGGATCTCGTACAACTCCTGCCGGAACCGCAACTGCCCCAAATGCCAAGGGCTTAAGAGCGCACAATGGCTGGAGCAGAGGCTGGAGAGAATCCTCCCCATACACTACGTCCACATGGTTTTCACGGTTCCACACGAGACGCTCCCTATCATGCTTCACAACAAACAGACCTTGTACAATATCTTGTTCCGTACTGCGGCCGAATCCTTGCTTGAGTTTGCAAGAGACTGGGAACGACTGCGGGCCAATGTGGGATTCAGTGCGATCCTTCATACCTGGAACCAGGACATGGATTTCCACCCCCACATTCACATTGTCATAACCAGCGGTGGACTCGATGAATCAGAAACCCGATGGATACCCTCACGCAACAGCTTTCTCGTGCCGGTGCGTGCCTTGTCGAAGAAATTCCGGGGCAAATTCATCGACTCGCTCCGGAAGGCCTTTGAAGAAGGACGCCTTGTCATGCCCCGGAACATTCACCATCCAAAAGCTCAGGATGCTTTCCGGCGCCTCACCAAGAAGCTCTATCGCAAGAAATGGGTCGTGTATGCAAAACAACCCTTTGGCGGACCCGAACAGGTCTTCAGGTATCTCGGACTCTATACCCATAAGGTGGCCATCTCGAACCACCGCCTCGTGGAAATGACCGATGGGAAGGTCACCTTCCTCGCCCGGGACAACTCAAACCCCGGTAGGAAAAGGCTCGTTACGCTCACAACACAGGAGTTTATTAGGAGGTTTCTCCTCCATGTTCTCCCCAGGGGGTTCGTCAAAATCCGACATTACGGATTGATGGCACCCCGCAATGCAAAGACTAAGCTCGAAGCGGCCCGCAGACTCATCGAGCAGGCTCAACCACTCAAGAGCGACCCAGATGGCCACACAGAAGCACATCAACTCCCGAAGCGCTCCACCTGGCAAGAGATTTTTCTCCGTATCACCGGGATCGACATCACGAAATGCCCCTCATGTGAAGGAAGTCTCATTCGACGGCCTCTGACCTCACTGGACCAGACGTGCTCCATAACGAACTATGCCGCGGTGTTCCTGGATTCCTCATGATCCTTTCCGGTCCGAGACTACCAACGACCTACCATAACCGACCTCACAAAGACGGTTTTCTCTACAGGTGCGCCCGGACTGTGCAACTTTTGCCTATCGTTTCCCCTTCCGAACCCCATTTCTCTCAATCCGTGATCCAAACGACCTCCTCTCTCCCACAACCCCACGCAAGAAGAGATTCTGATCCTCAGATCCAGTCTCCTTCTTGAAGCCTCCTAGTTATAGAATCCCCATAAGACAAAATCACCCCTACCCAGCGGCTTCGTCCAACACGCCGTTTATGAGAATGGGCTCCGCCACTCTCACAAACGCCTACATGTTAAATGACCCCCGGCAAAGCCGGGGGCTTATTTCTGTTAGCCCCCCAAGGGGGCCGGCTCATGAGCCCCCTGAAGGGGGCGGGTCTTCGTCAAACATATTGAGTTGATCCAAACGGGCGTCTTCGGCCTCCTGATCGCGTATGTATTTTCTGACTGAATCCTCATCGAGCCCTACGGTCGAAACATAGAAGCCTCGTGCCCAAAAGCTTTCTCCCGTGAAATTCCGCTTTCTCCCCTTGATGTTCCTCGCAATCGAAATAGCGCTTTTGCCCTTGATGTACCCGATGACACTCGAAACAGCATACTTTGGAGGAATACTCACGCACATGTGTATATGGTCCGCCCGCAAACATCCCTCCACAATCTTGGACCCCTTCTGCCGGGCCAACTCATGAAAAATGCTGCCGAGATGCTTGCGTATTGACCCATAAATGGCTTTCTTGCGACGCTTCGGAATGAACACCACATGATACTTGCAGTCCCATCTCGTGTGATTTAGACTCTGCACGTCTTTCATTGAAACCTCCCAGACTTGATTGTTTGTGTAGTCTGGGAGGTTGCCTCTACTGCTTCACACGGTCAAACCTCTGGGAGTCTCCCCGGCAAAGCCGGGGGCTTACCTGTGTTTTCGTTATATGATTGCCTTGACACACTCTCTCTTCAAATCTTACATTGACTGGCTTCTTACACGATTGAGTTAATTCTGGGAAGGCCAAGCCGCCGTTTGAGTTTTGCGGAGTATCCCATGAACTGTTTTGATCATTCAATAATTTCAGTCCTTCAAAGAATTTCCACGAAGTCTGAGCTGTTTGACAACATCGTGGTAAGCATTATTAACAACTCTCTTGTTAAAGGCGGCGTCTTGTGCGCCATGTACTGGTGGTCATGGTTTCGATATAATGACTCGGACACAGCAGTTCGAGAACGAATCACTCTGGCGGTTTGCTCAAGTTTCATAGTGTTACCGTTGGCAAGATTATTGGCAGTAGCTTTGCCGTACCGCATTAGACCTATTCACGATCCCAGCATTCATTTCAAGATTCCACATGGAATGGATACTGTGCTACTGAATGACTGGAGCTCATTCCCGAGCGACCACGCCGTCTTCTTCGTTGCTTTGGCTACGGGTCTACTATTCATTTCCAGAAGAATGGGGATACTTGCGCTCCTATGGGTATTTTTTTTCTGCCTGCTGCCAAGGGTATACGTGGGACTTCACTATCCAACGGATATTATTGCAGGCGCTCTCATAGGTGTTTGCTTCGTGTCACTTGTTATGACCTCAAAGGTTGCTCGCAAGCTTGTATGGACCCCAGCGCGTTGGTTGCTCAAATATCCCTCCTGGTTCTATGCCCTTTCTTTCATCTTATGCCTTGAAATTGGCGAGATGTTTGACTCTGTTCGGAAAACTGGGAATATCTTATTTGGTGCTATTTGGACTTTGCTGCATGGGTAGAGGTCGAATGTACTTGAGAGGACCGCTTTTCCAGGCTGCTTTGAGGACAATAAGAAAAAATCGGGAATTCGCATGAAAGCAAACGGTTGTTCAACATGGCCATCCGTCAGAACTCAGTAACGTTGTGCCCAGGTTTTACGGTCACAAACAGGGATACCGTTCTGGACCTTGGCTGCGGCGGTGGGGAGACTTGCGTGAGAGTAGGCCAGGTCAGTGCTACGGTGATTGCTCTGGATGTAGATCGGGCGAACTTGAAACATGCACAGGCCAGGATGAATGTCATTCCAGCCCGATCCTTTAGAGCCATACAGAGCGATTGTGACCCCATTCCCATGCGCGACGGTTCTGTAACAGCGGTGATCGCTCAAGAAGTCCTGGAGCACGTGCGTGACCCGCGAAGACTTGTGGCGGAGATGATCCGTGTCGGAAGTGCCGAGGCTCGGTATCTCATAGCCGTCCCTGATTCTCTCTCGGAGGATCTCATAGCACTGGTAGCAGATCCGTCATATTTTCAGCCCCCCAACCATATTCATGTCTTCGACCGCTGTGAGATTGAGGCTATTTTGACGGATGCGGGTCTTGATATTGTGTCAAGATCGTTCGCAGACTTTTACTCGTCATTGTGGTGGCTCTTCAGCATCGCTTCCTCTCCACACCACTCGCGCAATTGGCCGTCATGTCGTGGCAAGCCCACTGGACAAGAGGCCCGCTCCCATTTAGTTCAGCTTTGGGAAAAGACCTGGAGAGAGTTCAGCCAAAATGGCGGATCCGATGTAGTCGCGTCTATGTTGGACAGTCGCATTCCCAAATCTCAGATTTACGTGGCCCCAAAACGGGGTCAGCCATGTTGCATCAGGCCCCCCGATATCCACAATGAAGACATCAGAAGTGAGAATGAAAGCCTCAGACGGGAAAACGAGAATCTCAGGCAGGATCGGGAAGCACTGCGCAAGAAGCTTCAAAGACTGCTGGCCTCACGGAGCTGGCGATTCACGGGGCCGCTTCGGAGGTCGAAGGATGTCGTCCTTCGTTTCCTGGAATTTGTCAATTCCCGGCGGACCGAGTAACAGATTATTTTGGCTCGTCAGTAACCCTCTTCCCGAAAGCTCTCAACTGCTCCGCATTGACATGGGCTCGCGGGAGGCTCTCAGAACGAGCACAAGATTGTACGTGGATGTCTGAGTCGGCCCTATGAAAGGCTTTTCTGAGGTGGCACCTAATGGTCTCCTCTTGAAGACAAGGCCCCGGCTCATTTGGTATGCCATGTTGTCGTGCTCCATCCTTTGGCGGGCGAAAAAGACTTGATGCGCTACTTCGTTGTTTGATATCCGTACAGTGCGGGAGAACTGGGAACGGCGACAACGAAATTTCAAGCACTTGGCATCGTTCATGGGAACGAGCGACGCAGTGTAACGTCTCTCAGAAGATAGGCCGCAGCCTCGACCGCTTCAAGAGCGATCCCGAAGTTATGGTGCTCACGGAACATCTGTCGGACGAAGAAAAAGTTGGTGTAATACGTCTGTTGGGGCTACCAGTGACCTGCTCCACTCTTGCGCCAAATGACAGTAATGAGTTGGAAACAAAGTGCTTAACATATCGGCGGAGCGAAGTTTTGGAATCATATAGACCATCCCGAAACTTTCCCAACAACGGACAGTTCGAGGTGCGGCAATGCGTGCGTCGCAAAGGATTGCCCGACTCATGGTGTGGCCCCTGAGATCATTATGGATTCTGAACCCAACATAGCCAAAGGAAATGGATTTACCGTGCCGCTCCATGCTCGTACAGAAGAAGAGTGGACCACGGTCATTGATCCACGGGTACGGTGGTTTGATGTAAGTTTCCGAGAATTATGGGCATATCGGGACTTGGTTCTCCTCTTCGTGCGACGCGACTTTGTGGCCCAGTACAAACAGACCATTCTCGGGCCGCTCTGGTTTTTTATTCAGCCTTTGTTGACAACGCTTGTCTTCACGGTGATATTTGGGAAAATTGCCAAAATCCCGACTGACGGCATCCCCAGTTTTTTATTTTATTTGTCGGGAACTGTCTGCTGGGGATTTTTTTCCGCATGCCTCACCCAGACATCCGACACGTTTGTGGCAAATGCCTCCGTATTCGCCAAGGTGTACTTCCCGAGATTGGCAGTGCCGGTTTCGATTGCCATTTCGAGTCTTTTCAAGTTTTTTATTCAGTTTGGTCTCTTCCTGATTTTCTTGGTCTACTTTTCGTTAAAGGGGTCCTCCGTGGCCCTTTCGATTTGGGTAATCGCACTTCCTCTGTTAGTGTTCCAGATGGGCCTTCTGGCAATCGGCTGCGGCGTCCTCGTGTCGTCTCTCACGACCCGATATCAGGATTTGCGACATGTCGTAGGTTTTGGGATTCAGTTGTGGATGTATGCGACTCCCGTAGTCTATCCCCTTTCGGTGATTCCTGAACACTTGCGGCTCTGGGTGGCGATCAATCCGATGGTGGCTGTTGTCGAAGCCTTTCGCTTGGGATTTCTGGGAGTAAGCTCGCTGACCGGCACTTATGTGGTGATTGGTTGGACCGTGAGCCTGATAATCTTGTTGACAGGGCTTGTCCTTTTCAGTCGAGTGGAAAAAAGGTTTATGGACATGGTTTGAGCGGCGATGGAGAATGTCTACAGTTATTCTTATTGAAAATTTGTGGAAAGAGTACCAACTGGGAGTCCTGGGATATAGGAGTCTGCAAAAAGAGCTTCAGAGCAAGTGGGCCAGGTTCAGGGGAAGACCAGATCCAAATACCCTGATTTCGGCAGACGACGGAACCTATACCTCGGGAGACAAATTTTGGGCGCTCAGGGATGTGTCGTTCGAGGTCAAGCAGGGAGGGAATCTGGGGATCATAGGTCCAAACGGCGCAGGCAAGTCCACGTTGCTCAAGATCCTTTCCAGAGTGACTGTACCGACCAAAGGCATGGTCAAGTTGAAAGGGAGGGTAGCCAGTCTGCTCGAGATAGGGACTGGTTTTCATCCCGAGCTTACGGGTCGTGAGAACATTTTTCTGAACGGTGCGATCCTGGGCATGACCGTTAAGAAAACGAAAAGCAAATTTGATGAAATAGTAGAGTTTTCTGGGATCGAGAGATTTATCGACACCCCGGTGAAACGATATTCAAGCGGCATGTACGTCCGCCTGGCATTTGCGGTAGCGGCTCATCTCGATTCGGAAATCCTGATTCTTGACGAAGTCCTTGCCGTAGGCGACGCAGAGTTCCAGAAAAAGTCTCAGAGCAAGATGAAGGCCGTTATGAAGGAAGGCAGAACAATTCTCTTTGTTAGTCACAACTTGGCTGCCATACGGAAATTTTGTACTGAGGTGGCGTGGATTGACAAAGGGACCATTCGCCGACGGGGCGACTGTGAGGATGTCGTCGCTGCATACCAGAGTAAAGTGATCAAAGCGGAAACCTACGAAGGACTGGATTTCTGTGTTCAAGCCTTACCTCCTGATCCTTCCTTTCGTATGGCTTCTGTGCGAATATCCCAAGACGGTAGGGAAACCTTGTCGGTTTTCAATGGACGGCCGGTGAAGATTGAGCTGTTCTATGATGTTCTGCAACCAACTCCGGGTCTTCGAGTGCTGGTAGACGTCTTGGATGAAGAAGAAAACCTTTTAATTAGAACGTTTCACGATGAAAATTCCGAAGGAATTATGATCACGCCATCTTCGCGCTATTTGTCAGTCTGTGTCATACCAGCAAACATTCTTGCTCCCCGAAAATATGAGATCCTGGTGCAGGCAACGGTATACGATGTTCGTATGTGTACCGGTGGCGGAGTCCGAATACCTCTATGCGTTGCAAGTAGTAATGGCATTAATCGTGGCTATCCCCACGATCCGATACGATCGAAGATCCAACCTATGATACATTGGGAAACCAGCGATGTCGTCAGGGCGGGTGCGAGGACATGAGTCAAGAATTTGGAGAGGAGGAAGAGAGGTCCTGATCGCCGACTTCGCGCATCGGCCAAGCTCTTCGTCCTGGGAGTGTCTTACAAAGGCTCCTGCTGGCGAGAAGCTCGCTCTGTTCCTTTTTCTGGTAACCTCCATAAACGCTGCCTTTTTGTGGCCTGATGTGACCCTTGTGATAGGGGAAAGGTCGAAACTCTTTACTGGATCCCTTTGCGTCTTGAGTCTGCTGGCCGCAGTCTTACTTGTTAAACGGACTTCTCATTGCGGTACTGGGGTTGAGCTGGCCGTATCTCTGATTTTACCGACGATTGCCGCCATCAGCGGGATATTGAGTTCCACGCCAGATTCATCACTATATAGGGGATTCGTAGTACTCGCTTCGGGGCTGGGGGGATTTTGGTGCGCACGAATACTGCTTCAAGACTCGACTCGCCAAGAGGCATTCAAATGGTTATGTCTAATATTGCTCGTCGCCATTCTCTGTCTTAGCTTCCTCGGCTATGCGATGCATGGCACGGTACAGTCCTTGCTGGACGACAACCCTCATCCGCTGGATGCCCGAATCCTATTGCTCACTTTTGCTCCGGTCGCTCTCATGCTGTCGCGTAATTGTGTTCTGGCAGTGGTGGGTGGCGCTCTATTATGTCTGTGTTATGGTGTCTTTTATATGAGCAACCTGAGATCTGCGGCTCTGATACCTCTGATCCTGGGCGTAGTTGCGGTATACGCCGGCAGCCTACGTCTGAAGTGGTTCCTGCTTCTCTTGATACCTCTCGGCTTAACAATAATGTGTTTTTTCCATAACCTGCCCGACCGCAAGATCGGGCTCAAGTACGAGGAAGCGTCCTATCGTGCGGAAAACTATCCATTTTCTTGGCACATTGCAGTCAAACATCCGTTTTTCGGCATAGGGCTTCGAGCTCCGCGGGAGAAATATCTTAAAGACTACCAAACGAAATATCCGTATGCGACGAGGGAAAAATTTGAAGCATCTGTGAAGAAGATAGTGAGTTCGGAAAATATTTTTCTCTCCTTCATGGCTGACCTGGGTTTTCCGTTCTTACTCATCTACTGTTTGGCAGTTCTGCTGCTCTGCATTCGGTTGGTTCGCCTGGTGAAACACCCGATGTCTGGATCTTCATTGCCGCCACTGGCTCTTCTTTTATCTATTCTCGCAGGCTTACTGCACTTTCAAGTTCTTGACGGCCTCTTTCATCCTCAGGTGAGTTGGTTTTTTCACATATTGTTAGGATTGATCCCTGTTACCAAAGAGGCCAGTTCCGCTTCGGGCTATGACACAGCCGCCCCAGACCTCCCGGTCACTATTCAAGGCAAGCTTTGATCGGGGGCCCATTCGAACGTTTCGCGGGAATGATACGAGTTCACTCGCAAATAGTGAGAATCGGTTGGCACTAAAACCAGCACTTACCTGACGTACAGGACGACGCTCAGGTTAGTGGCAGCCTACGAAGAGAATTCTTTTCACCGAGCAGGCAATCGAGAATTTTCTTCAAGAGTGGACACATGGTATAGAATTTGGATGTGTAAAAAAGGAACGAGGTGGCCGGACACCGGTTAAACCCAAATCTAAGGAGGGAGGTGGCAAGCGCTCTTCAGGGGAAATGTGGAGAGGCCTTCGTAAGGAGGTCCACACATGGGCGTAAGGAAAATAGGCGGACGGTTCTACGTCTATTTCAACTGGAAAGGGAATCGTCTTCAAACCGTAACGTCGGCTGTGAATGAGGCCGAAGCAAAAAGGATCGAGAGGTCAGTGAAGACCGCCTTCAACATCTACCGGTTCGATCATCTGGAGCCAAAGGCGCTCGAAGTGACCATGAAGATCTTCGAGACCAAAGGCTGGAAGCTGCTTCCTGATGAGCTGACCACACCGGAGCCCGAGAAAGAGCTGACTTTGTTACAAGGCATAAAGGACTACCTCGAAGCTGCGGAGAGAGACCGGACGGTGCGGAAGGTCTTCGCCATAGACAGGATCGAGGAGTACTTTGGAGAAAGCACGCCTCTGGAGAATATTACCGTGCTGAGTGTCCGTAAGTACCGAGATCATCGGCTGGACCAGGGTGTCAGCAATGGCACAGTGAACATAGAAGTGTCCACTCTGTCCGGTATCTTTCGAGTACAGGTCGAGAATCGGACCCTGGAGTTCAATCCCTGTTCCATGATCTCTCGGTTACTCGAAACCCAACGAGACGTGTATGTCACGTGGGACCAGTTTCAAAAGATGCTCAAGATAGCTGGTTGGCTGAAACCGATCATCACGATCCTGCATTACACCGGCATGAGACCCTCTGAGGTCTTTGATCTGCAATGGAAAGAGATCGATTTCTCCCGCAGGATGATCGTCCTACCGCCTGCACGGACAAAAGAAGGGAAGAACCTCAATCAGAAGATCTTGAGAGATAAACGGGTGCCGATGCACCGGGAGATCCATGACCTGCTTTGGAAAATGCGGCATGAAGGCGGGGACAACGTGGTAAAGCTCAGCGGGTCAGTGTTCACTCACAAAGGCAGGGCGATCACGAGAGGGACCAAACGCAAGGGTTGGGCTCATATTGTGAAAAAGACCGGCCTTGAGGGGGTTCAGATGCGGGACCTGCGGCACACGTTCAAGACCAACTTGGCTTTCTCTGGCGTGGACCGCACTATCCGCAACGCCATCGTAGGACACGCAACCCGTTTGCCGGTCGAGGATCTCTACATCCACATCACGGATGAGAAGCTTTTGGAGGCCGTGGATTCCATGAGGTTCGACCACCGTTCGGCAGCGGCCCCCATGGGGCAGGTCTCAGAGGTCACGAAAAAATGACGGAAAAAGTGGAAACCAAAAACTTAGGCCCTGCGGCAACAGGGGCTAAGTAGTGAATTTTACTGGTCGGGACGACTGGATTTGAACCAGCGACCCCTGCATCCCGAATCCATTGTAACCACTAACACTTAAGCGGTTGCCAGACAAATCCCCTGAAAAATCAACCACAATTGAACACGGCATGTCACGGTATGTACCTGTCCGTCCTCCAAAAGGTATGGAAGGAGTATGGAAAAATTCTGATGCCGAAAATACTTTCCTGAATCCCACTGTCCTGGGATGCACATCGACCGGCATCCTCTCTCCGCCGTGAGAGCCGAGGGATTCGTTAAACTTATCACCCACTTGGCCACAATCCTTAGTCTTTTCAATCCATTTCGATCCTCGCAAAGCCCGTACCATCCCCCTCGTTTTCAAAAAGTGGGGACAGTTTGGGGACACCTGCCCAATGGTGTCGAGGCCGCATTTGCCGCCCGTTGACTGCCGCCTTCACGTCCGCCCACTCGGAAAGACAGCGTGCCTGTGTCGCCACTTCATCTATTGGCAGACCAGACCGCATACTCTCTTACCGGCCAGAAGTTCTTGTCGTCCCGAGAAACCACTTCCGTGTCGGCCAGGGGCACATGTCCGACAAAATCTCCTTCCCGCACCTCAACAAACACACCGTATAGGTCATCTTCATACTCGCCGTCCATGGACAAAACGGTCATTCTGTGCCCCAATCGGAACGGTTGATTACGTGCTACATGTGAGAAGTATGCGTCGCCGGTGTCTTCTTTTCGTTCCACATCAAAAGGAAACGAAAGATGCCTCTTGAACCAGTCAATCCAATGCCGTTTCTCCCATTCTCTGTATTTCCTCTCCCAAAGTTTCTCGTTCCCCTTATCCCAGGATGAGTCGTATTTCTTTTTGCCGCTCATGGCATCCTCCCGATCTGCATCGTAGTCCATCATTCTCCAAATCAAGGGAGCCGGTAGGACCACTCCCGAGTGAGTGGGACGTGCGGACTGATCGAAAGATCTATCAGTCTTCGTCTCCCTCATAGAAGGAAAGGAAAGATTCCGTAGCGTCTTCGACTTCGGCTTCCTCGTCGATGTCCGTTTCATCTTCATGTGCATGTGCCAGCCAGCCCTTTATGTACAGATCAAGGCAATGCTGGTACAACGCATCGTGAACTGCTATTATCTCGGATTCGGGTAGACCCCGCTTGCCGCAGGTTTTCGCCCGTGGTGTGTATGCACGTCTTGAGCATCGGCATGAAGTAAGAGTCATCTATCTCTGTGTCTTCTTCGTTCTTGCGAAACATGCCGCTGATGATCGATTTAGCGCCAAATATGATGCCGCTCGAATCCATTCTTACTCTTGTGCCTTTGGCCATGCGGTTCACTCTTTCATCACATTATTCAGTGCCGCTCTCCAGCAGCTCTTTCAACGTCTCAACAACGTCCTCAATCCACTCCATAACCTCGTCCGGGGCATTGTTCGATTGGGCAAGATTCTGAATGAGAAGCAGTGTATTCCGCATTTGGGGTAGATTACGGACACTTTCCCAGCTCATGCCCTCATCAATGTGAAAAAGGAGCTTGTCCGAGCCCGGAAACGGATGATTCTCAACCACCGCCTGACGCAGATTACTCCACGCACCCTGCAAATCAGATAGAATCGTCTTTTGGTAGAGCGGTGGCTCTTCGTAGAATTTCATCAGAGACTCCCAGGGGACAGTTGCGGATTCCTCCGTCTACATAAGCTCATAGAATGACTCTTTTCCCAAGTGCCTCACATACCTTGTGGCAAGTATTTCCAATGAGTCAGGCCCGCCGTCGAGGAGGTGCATCCAGTCGTCTACGCTTCCTCGGAAACAGAATCGCTCAGCTACAAACAACCGTTCTTGAGGATCGACGAGAGTGAATCTTAGAATGGGAGAAAAATACGCATGCCTGTCGCAAAACTCCTCGACCCGAGCCACGCCGAAAAAGGAAGAAGACTCTCCCATATCCCTACCGCTCTGATTTGTCCAGAAGACCGTCACTACCTTTCCCTTAACATCAATCCTGTACTTGGTCGGCTTAGCATGGGCTTTGAGTTCCTTCTCAAGAATTGCCATCTCTTCGTCCAGTATCTCCTTGGGCTGAATCTTGCGGAGGAATACCTGGGCGTTGGGATTCTCGTAGATCTCATATCCTTCAGGGATTTCCTTGACCAGTTCGCCGGGGGCCTCGGTTGAGAAATGGTAGCGGGGATTGCCCCTCTTCGTCTTCCCCTCATGCAGAAAGTAAGTCTTGCCTTTCCGGTTGGTGTATTCGAAGCCTTTGCTGGGTTGTTTCATACTTTCTCGTGGTCTCTTCGCTTTCGACACCAGGAGGTGGACCACTTTGTTGCCTGATTCTCCCGATTTTTTCTTAGCGCTCATCCTTGCCAACCTTATCTCTCACACTCTCTGGTCCACTCTCAACCATAGGATTGTCCGAACGAGATGGTCTTTGCCTCCGGGACGATCATGTCTCGGAATAGTCGCTATGCGCAATCACGGTAGCGTTCCGGTCATGCGTTCCTCAACATCCCGGTCAACCGGGGAGTAGACTTCTACGGACACGGCGCTCACGACTTTGCAGCCACAAAACTTGATTCATCGGCACGATGAAAGTAAATCCGGCCAAGCAGCCGGTCACCACTCTCTAGTACCGCCCATCCTCTGCCAAAGACTTCATCCTCTTCGTTCTGGCCCACGAAAGAAAACTAAACCAGATCACCGGATTAATCGGCACGAAGAGCAAATCCACCCCGTATTTGCTTATTCACTCGCTATTCATTGTTGGACTCGCCACCTTTGTAGCTCAAGATAAAGTCTTTAATACACGTTCTCACCTGGTCTCGGCAGCGCTCTGCGACTGTGGCATCCAAGACAGAGGGGTGTGCCGCCTTGCATCGGAAATCCTTGTTAATTCTGTCGATCTGATCTAGATATGCCTTGTCCAAAATGCATTCGTTAAAATAGCTAATGACGAAGTTACGAAAATCCTTCAACAATTCGCTTGTCGCAAGTGTTTTGCCGCCAGCTTTCATCAGCCCCATGATAAAATTCATGTCTCCCAGCGTGTATCTAGATTCACTCTTTTGCAGGAACTTGGCAAACTTGCCTGTTTTGTCATGCTTAAGGTCCTTGGCAAGAAATGCATCTATATCCTTATGCCGCTCGTGCAGGTTTGCGGTGTACGCCACGAACAGTTTCGTCAATAGCTCATTCTCAAGTGCTCGACAATACTGAATAATGAAAGGTGAGTAGTCTTGCCAGCCGGTCTGAGAAATATTCTCAAAAAGAAGTTCTGCCTGGGGTAAGAAAGACTGACTGGCTGTATCCAACCTCTCCCACCCCGTTAACCAAGAGGTCACTACACTGATGTAACTATCAAGTGATTTCGATTGATTTGCAACTGACACCGTGATCCAATGCTCCATCTGTTCAATGGCTTTTTCTAAACCCTCTTCATCATCTTCGTCGATATTCATCATTCTTTTCAGTGCAAGCAGGTAGTAGGTCAGGTCGGACACATCCTGCTGCAGTTTGGCGATTTCTGCTATGTTTGGGATAACGTCTCGATAGGTTATGTCTTCGACAGGCAGTTCCATTACGTCCGCTTCCGTGAAGATAGCATAACCCCCTTTTGCTTCCAAACCGCAGGTTGCTGCTAAGCGGTCAATGGTAATTCTGTTGGATTCCGGTGAACTGTCTGCCCCCCACCAATGGCGCCCCAGTGAATGGGCAGCAATAAGGGTAGTGCCTGACCCGCAACGAGGATCAAGTACCTGATCTCCTTCATTAGAAGCTAGTTGTACGATCCGCTCCATGAGCCCAACTGGCTTTTGGATAGCGAAACCCAGGCGTTCGCTTCTAGGTACCACAGAAGGTATATCCTTCCATATCATGTCAACTTCAACACCTGCATGATCGTCGAGGTAGCGTTTCAGTCGTGGCAGGCCTCCAACAGGCGGGAAGTGGATTAGATCATCCAGAGCAAGCGCCTCCAATTTGTCGAGTGGGAACCGCCATGCCCTTCTCGCTGGCAACTGATACCCACGCCAAACAAATTGCGCTGCTGGGCGGTCGCTTGGAACGGTCAAATCGGTTTGCAGATACAGCCCTCGGTTATCCCTCTGTCTGTATCCCGCTTTCTCTTCAGTAGATAACGGACGAAAAATCCGGTTATAGATGTATGCATCGGATTTGCAATAAACAGTGATATATTCGTGAGTTGCTCTCGGTCCTTTCATGGCCACATTTCTCTTTCTGGGCCATGTGATTTCATACTTCGGTTGGTCGCCAAAAGCTTGGTTCATTATCAATCGCATATCCATTGGTGATGCAGGCGACCAGTGGACGAATAGACTACCATCACTGGTCAAAACTCGGCCTATCTGCTGGACAACCTTAGATAGGTACAATGCATACTGCTCGTCGGAAGATTCTCTTGATTTGGCGGTATTCAGTTGTGATTCTGAATCTATATTCAACTTAGAATCCGAACTTGTGTTCCACGGAGGGTCTAGATATGCGAGCGAAACTGCTTCGCTCGGCAAGCGCTCCAAAAGGACTAGCGCATCACATGCAAAAAGAGCGTTGGCTTGAAGATTCATGTAGGTTTCCTCTTGAAATCTTCATTTTCTATTTTTGGGCATTATCCCAAATCTTAACCGTCGCCGCCTAAAATACACTCGGTCATATCCGGGCGGCTAAAGACGTGGTGGCCGTACGGTTTTTCGGTCATTTATCTGAGTATCGGCCAGACTGCGTTGTACTCTCGGTCAAACTTCATCACCCGATACCACCACGGCGAAGGAGACGCCCAGTGATTCGAAATGCCGTTGTCCGCAGCGCACCTTATCCGCCTCGGACGTGCGAAGTTTCAGGAAATTGTGAGTGCTCTTCGTTTCTCGAACAAGGTAAAGCTTCTGGTCGTCGTGCTTCAAGATTGCCCAGTCAGGGTTGTATTTCCCTACGGGAGTGTCTATTTGGAACCAGGCGGGCAGTTTCACGAAAAGCTTAATGTCTTCTCGTTTGTCGAGTTGCTGAGCGAATTTCCGTTCCACATCGTGATCGTACACAACATATTCGTATACGGACTTGTTCACCTGCAGGGCAGTGAGGTAGTTGATCAGCTCTTCGTTCTTGAAGAGCATCATTTCCCACTCCGCTTCCGACCCTGAACCAGGGATGCGTTCATACTTGATCCCGTCTACCAAGAGGCGGTGCAACTCGTGCTTGAGGATTGCGGCTACTGAATCCATGAAGCGCTGAGGATCGACAAAGAATTCTGCCAGACGTCCCGATTCTTTGAGTATGCGCACCAGGGTTGAACGAGTCAGCTCCGTCTCGTTTTGCAGGTAGGACAGCAGGTCTGGCACAGGGCGACCAGTGTATGAAACCTGTTCCTCCGCAACGCTCACGGGAGTGACGCTGACCTCTGCCTTGGTCACAGCGATAAGGCCCGCCTTCACCCGTATCTTTGGCGGGTCAATCTTTTCCATCTGCCTTATGGCGGTCACTGCTCGCAGAACCAGATCATCTGTCTCGAACTCTACCCTAAAGGTGGTCTTGGGCTTTATGCGGTCCCATAAGGCTTGAAACTCGGGACTGAGCTGCACTTGTTTCTTTAGGCGATTCGGCCCCTCATCTCGATCCTTGCGGATGTGACGCTCAATCTGGTACGCCGCCAACAGGTCCGCTACCGTTGAACCCAGCTCGGCATAAGCTTCAGGCAATTCCAGCTTAAAGTCTGGTCTCTTTGGATCAAAGGCAGGTTGGATGCGTCCATCCGAGTCGAGCATTTTCTGATCAATCAGAGCGGCACGAATCGCCTCGGCCGCCTCATGACCTATTGGCCGCTCTTCACCGTCAACCACACGTGTGATTTTGGCCAGAGCCGTCAGCGGCACTTTACCGAACGTGACACCGCAGTCTTCCTCGTACTCGGTCTGAAGGGAGCGGGCGAAGTCTTCATAGCTCTCGTTGGCCATGACGTATAGCCTGTTCACCGAGTCATCAAAAACTCGCAGGCCATTCTGATCCACAGGCAACCGCAGGCCACGCCCAATCTCCTGGCGTTTCTTCATTGTGCTCTGAGACATATTCAGCGTGCAGATTTGAAATACGTTGGGATTGTCCCACCCTTCTCTGAGCGCAGAGTGACTGAAGATGAAGCGCAGAGGTTCATCAATCGACAGAAGGCGTTCCTTGTCCTTCATAATTAAGTTGTAAACCTCGTCATCGGCTTGGGTGTCACCCCTCGTGTCCTTAAGCACTCCCTTCTTGTCTTGCGCAAAATAACCGTTGTGGACCTGCTCGACGGGAAGTTTCAGCCACTCCAATTGTCTGTACTGGTTGTCTTGGGCGAATTCTGACAGCACCGCCTCAAGGGTCTCAGCAAACTTCCCTTTCGTTGGATGGCCCGATCCGTCATAGTCACGGTAGTTCGCTACCCGGTCAATAAAGAACAAGCTCAATACCTTGATACCTCGTTCCTTGACCTGCAATTCCTTGTCCAGGTGCTTTTTCACCGTGTTCCTGATCTGGGACCGCCACACATCCTCTCTTAGCCCTCCCGTTTCTGCGCCTTGCTGTAGGACTAGGCCATTGCCGAAACGAAGGTACTCGTTACCTGGTTCCGCGTTAATTTCTGTAACCTCGAAGCCATTTTGGTAGCAGGCCCGCTCGTTGGAAAGGGTGTGAAGGTCTGCACCCGATTTGACGGTGACGGTCTTTTCCTTGGGACCATCAGGAGTCTGTACATGCATGCGCAGTTTGGCTTTGATACCATTCTTGTAGTCGATCTGTTGGACCCGAACAAAGGCGTTGTTCATGCCGCCGTCCGCAGAAGCGCTTGCTACTACAATTTGTTTCACCAGCCGGAGTTCAAAGGCCCGCATCGGGTCTAGCCGGTAAACCAAGTTATACGGGTTGCGATGGGTAGCAGAGTACCGGAGAGTGCAAAGGGGATTGAGGGCCTTGATTGCCTCTTGTGATTTTTCCGTAGAGTCCACGCTCTGAGGCTCATCGATTATCACGATAGGCCGAGCAGCCTGCACAAACTCGATGGGTTGACGGCCGGAGAGTTTGTCGCTCTCCTTGTAGATCACGTTGCTTTTTTGTTCCTCCTCGGTCCCGGTAAAATTCTTGCGGAAGGCATCTATGTTGATTACCAGTATCTGAAGCGTATTGCTCACAGCAAACTGGCGCAAGCGATTCACCTTCTTGGCGTCGTACACGAAGTGCTCAAAGGGCAGATTGTTATAGAGGCTGCGAAAGTGCTCGGCGGTTATCTCTATATTCTTGAGCACCCCTTCACGTATTGCTACGCTTGGCACGACAATGACAAACTTCTGGAATCCGTAGCGACGAGAAAGCTCAAAAATAGTACGTAGATACACGTAGGTCTTGCCGGTCCCGGTTTCCATCTCGACAGAGAAGTGTGGGCAACTGCGAGCGGTGTTCGCTGGAGTATCAAATAAATCCCATGCCTCCAGCTTTGCTGTACGGTCCCCCACCTCGATGTCATTGGCGGTCTGCACGTCCCGTGTGTTGGAAATTAGTTTTTCTTCAGAAAGGAGCAGCTGGTTGCCGACGCCAAGTTCCGTCCAGGTTTGTCCACCGTATGCATGGAGGTCGCTTATGTCCTCGGTGAACATCACCGAGTATTCAGGCGTGCTCTGGGGTTGGCCCTCAAATAAATCCGCCACCGCAGAAACGGCCTCAAGCTGGAACGGTTGATTGGGATCGAATTGCAGTTTCATACACTTACCCCTCAAACCGTCTTGAAGCTCTTGACGCCCTTGGCCTTGAATATCTGATCAGCATTGGCCTTTAGTTGATCATTTCCTGCAAACCCCGAATCCAGGCACACGATTCGCTCAGGCTTTTGCTTGGCCATAGCACGGATGACTTCGAGGGTCAGCTCTCGCTCCAAACAAATCAAGAAAGCGCCACCCGCTGCACTGTACACGGTCTTGTCCTCCAACATCTGCTTCTCTACCGGCGTGGTCAAAGGAAAGCCACTCTTAAGCAGGAGTTCGTACAATAGGTCCTCGGCGGCTCTGTTCACACGGATGTGGTTGACGTGCAGTTCCAACTGTTCTTGCAAAGACTCCACATCACCGGAAGGAACATCTGCATTCCATGTCCGGAAATTCGATTCCGCAAGCTTGAATACGCTGAAGCCCGAGTGCAACTACTTCGTGTCACCCTCTCAGGCAGCCTGGGGGAGTTCCTGTCCGTACAGCTCGGCACCTCCCGCTTTGGATGTCCCATAGAGCCGCTCCCTCTCTGATCTTCTGCGGAAGCTCCAGAAGTCGGCCCAGTCCTTGTTGATGAAGACCGCCCTGAGCCTTATGACACTTTCAGCTCCTTGCAGTATCCACCTCATTCCAGTAAGTTCCAGTCTGTCATTGATCAGATTGCGGCACGCCCCCTCGATGACACCGCTTCCGATCGGATAGCCTTTCTCCAGACACACATCGTATCGCATATGCTTCTTGTTTCGTTCCAGATAGCCGATGACCTTGTTGAGCCGGTACTTCTGGCCCTTGGAAAGCTTTCTCTTCGAGACGATTTGCTTCAACCCACCAATGAGCCGACCAACCTGGCCGGTCAGGAGCATTTTCAATCGCTCCGTCACAAATTTCCGTGCCTCAGGAGTCTTTTCCTCATAAAAGCAGTGAGCCGCCTCGGCAAGATGTTCCAAGACATGGAAAATGTCGAGCACGAAGAAAGCCGTGGGAAAATACTTGTAGACCAAGCGCCACAAGCCTCGCTCGCCATCCAAAATGCAGACCAGTTCTTGGGTCGCTTTGAGTCTCTTGTCCACCGCTTGTTTCAGGCGAAAGATGCCTTGCTCCACAGTCTCGATTACACTTCCCCACACTTCCTTGGCCTCGGGTTTGGGTTTATCGGGTAAGGGCTCTTCCTCGTTGATTTCTCTGCCAACCTGGTAGGCAGTTCTCCGGTGACGTTTGATGTTGTACGCGGATGTAACCGTGCTCATTTTCTTCTTCCCTGGCTTGTCGGGATCTGACGGAGCAGCTTTGGCAGCCGCTTCTTCAGACGGAGGCTTCCGGATCACCACGCCCTTTCTGTCTATCGTGGCCACGGTTATGACGGCTTGTTCTGAAGATTCAGGCGTGGGCTTCTGGTCATAATACCGGACGACATCCTCACGGACGTCCCCCACTATTCGCTCCAGCGATCGGATAGGGAGATTCAAAGGAAAAATATCACCGACAACTTCGCACGCCTTCTCGTAACTCCCATTCACCGCAAGTTTTGAAGAAATCTCCTCGAGTAGATAGGAATACCCCTTCTCGGGAAGATTTATCTCGCTGTCCAGCGGAAATACTCCGGGACTCCCTGTCGCGTGGTAATAGGCCCGTTTGATCTCAATGGGTCCGAAGATGGATCTGTACAGGCATTTCCTGTCACGCACGTAGGGGAGTCGTTCCCCGCTAGCGGCGACAATCTCGTTTCCCTGACGACCGGTCCCCTTTTCTTCGAGATAGCAAACCAGCCCTTCTCTTCCCACCCTCATCACCAGTTTCAACAGGCCCCTCTCAACCTCACCGATCTCCATGTCCTGAGCGGGACCCAGCACGAAGCCAACAATTTCGTTGACCAGGACGTTCATTCGCTCTATACCCGTATCCATCACCGGTCCTCCTTCGGTAAACATCGTCTCGCAAACGCCATGTATACCGTTTGGGGACCGGATACCATTATTTTCTCATACTCATCTACAAGATTTCGTTCACCTTATCCCTGACAAGAAGTCGCGGCACTCCTGAAGCCCCTATCTTGCTGTTCATGCAACGCTAACTTGCCCTGCTTATTTTCCCCAAGTTTTTGAATAACATGCCGCACACGCTCCTTGCAGATGTCGGCAATTGTTGGGAAATCTGCACGACCCGTGGGTTCGGGAAGTTGAACCAGGATGAATCTGCGATTTCCACCATCCCGGTTGTTTGTGTCAAGAACTGCTTGGGCAGTCGTCCCACTGCCTGCGAAGAAATCTAGCACTATTTCATTACCATCCGTTTTTGTCGTCTGGCTTATCAGCAGGGACAACAGAGTCACAGGCTTCGGAAAACCTAAGATCTTCTCTCCGAATAATTGTTCCAGTTCCCGAGTTCCGTCTGTCGTGAATCCAGGTTCCTGCACGGAAGAGAAGCCAGTGTAGTTGCTCCGAATGTCGGCCAGGAACCGTTTGAGTCTTGGGCGGCCAGTAGATTTACTGGGCCAAAGAATTCGGTCTTCCACTATCAATTTGCCCATTCGTGCTTCTTCGTAGCACCAACCACGTGATGGCAACGGAGGATACCTTACGCCTGTCACGGGGTGCACTATGTCGTAATGCAGATTAGGCCTTTCTTTCGCCGTAGCCAAACCCGTCAAGTTGTCGCTCATCCATGGACCTCGTGGGTCGTTGTCCGGATTTGAGTATTTGGACAGATCCTTAGCTTCTCCCAGTAACACTGCATTGGGTTTAGCCACAAAAAGGACGTATTCATGATCAGTGGAGAAGTTGTTGAGATTCCTGTTGTCAGAAACTTGTCGCCGCCGCCATACCATCGTGCCTATCAGAGACTCCTCACCGAAAATCTCATTCGTCAGCTTTTTCAGGTTGTCAACCTCGTTATCATCGATACTGATGAACATGAACCCATCATCAGAGAGAAGATTTCTGGCGAGATACAACCGCGGATACATCATATTCAGCCACTTTGAGTGAAACCGTCCGTCTGCTTCAGTATTGGTGCTGAATTTCCTTCCCTCGATATCCACTTGGCCGGTAAACTCCAGGTAGGTTTGCAGGCTCTCAGTGTAGTTATCCGGATAGATGAAGTCATTGCCGGTGTTGTACGGAGGGTCAATGTAGATCATCTTTATCTTACCGAGATAGGACTTCTGCAGGAGTTTCAGAACTTCGAGATTGTCACCCTCGATGATCAGGTTCTCGGTCGTATCGAAGTTAACGCTTTCCTCACGGGATGGGAGCAGCGTGCCCATACTGGGTGCCTGAATGGTCTTGAAGCAGTCCGCCTTACCGGCCCAATTCATGCCGTAGCGCTCCTTGCCCACGTCCACCGTTTCCCCAAGGATCAGCTTGAGGCGGTCAAAGTCGATCTTGCCGCCCTCTGTGCCTATCTCAGGAAAGAGGTCAAGAAGATCCTGTTTCTTGTCTTCAGCGATATCGTGGGAGCGAAGGTCAAGTTTCTCAGTATCGTATTCGGTCATGTTTCTTTTCTCTCTCTGCTCTTTCACACGATGTGCCAGCGAAGGGTAAAGAGCATTTGCTGTTCCATTTTCTGCTCCAGCCTTTGACTGATCTCGTCCAGTAGTCCATCTTTCTGCCGGTCGATCTCACGGCTGGCCGCATCGTAGCTTCGCCACGCCTCGTCCCGTTTAGTTTCCAGCTTACGCAGTTCCCGCTGCCGTTCCAGCTTTTCCGGTAAATTGGGGGCCATCCGTGCGGCCTTTCTGGTCTCCTTAATCTGTTGGTCCATTTCATCAAGATCAGCTTTGAGACTGGTGCGCCGATCCTCGGCCCAGCGATCAAGCTTATCCATCTCGGTATCAAACCAGTGACCGTTCTTGACCGCAATTTCCTCAAGAATTTCATGCCCTCGTTGGGCAGTTGCTCCCGTGAGCCTTGCCTCAATGGACACTGGAACATCTATTTTACCGTCTTCGACGCCAGGCAGGTCGAAGAAACGCCTGCACTGGACTTCTTCTAGCACTTGACCCGCATCGGTAATTCCAGCAAAAACCAGATGATCCTCGGTTTCCAAAGCGGTCACGCTTATGCGGGTACAAGAGAGCCAACCGCAGGCTCCCGCTAACGGCTCTATAACGGCAATATTCTTCCGACTTCCGGAATAATCGAGCATCACCTCTGCTGATGCGACAGACAAGGCCGTGCCCTGGTCAAGCAATCGTCGGGCAAGAGGGTGCCCTACACGGTACGTGTTAGCGTCCTCCACGTTCTTTTCCATGCGATACGGTCCCGGATGAATGATCTCGTCTGGGAAAGGATTCCGCTCCAGCACGAAGCTGTGTTTCTCTTCCTCGAAACGGGCATAGGGACCTAACAGGTACCGAGTAAGAAGCCAGAGCCTTTCATTGAAACGATCCAAGAAATCATGGCTCTGGATACGGACTTTTTCTACCACTTCTTGATCAAAGTTATCAAGGAGCTTCTCACGAGCGTCCCGCTGTCCTTCGGCGATCTCGGCCTGTAGCTCCCTTTGAAGTTGATCAAACTCAAACTGGATCTGCTCCTGGGTTCGACACTGCTGGTAAATGGCAGCGATACGCTTTTCAAAATCCACCCCTGACTCAATTGTCCCTAACACCTCATCACTGGCTCCAAAGACCCCGTCAAAGAGGCGAAATTTCTGATCCAGAAGCTCGTACACACGTTTGTCCGCTGCGTTGTTCTTATTAAGGAAATTCACCACCACCACGTCGAACTTCTGCCCATAGCGGTGACAACGACCAATGCGCTGTTCGATGCGCTGGGGGTTCCAGGGCAGGTCGTAATTGACGACGAGGTTGCAGAACTGCAAATTGATGCCCTCGGCTGCGGCTTCCGTGGCTATCATAATGGCCGCTTCATCTCGAAAGTACTCCACCAAAGCTGCTCGCATATCGGAGCTAGGCGAACCGGAAATCCGGTCGGTGCCCTTGTGTTTATCTTGCCAGCCCCTGTATATCTCCTTGGATCTTGGATCATTGTTAGTCCCGTTGAAGACCATGACCCTACCTGCGAATTCAGTTTGCTCCAAGATTCGGAAGAGATAATCTTGAGTGCGGCGGGATTCTGTGAAGATTATTGCTTTCTGTTGAAGGGTGGTCGAACCTTGGCTCTTCCGGGCCTCAGCCGCCGCAGCAAACCCACGACGGAGGGCAGTCAAAAGAACCTCTCCCTTCGAATTCTTCACGATGGACCTAGCCAAAGCGTGAAATTCCATGAGTTTGTGCATTTCCTGCTTCATCGCAGGAATGTGTTCCGGCGAAATCCCTGTTTCATCGGCATCCCGCTCCCCGTTTTCCTCTTCGGCCCATTCTTCCGTCAGTTCTTCAATCTCTTCCAAATCATCTGCCACTTCTTCGGGGAGCTTTTCCACGGCTCCGATTTCATCGATGGCTACTTCTAACGAAAACACAGGTAAGCCCCCGGCTTTGCCGGGGAGACTCCCAGAGGTTTGACCGTGTGAAGCAGTAGAGGCAACCTCCCAGACTACACAAACAATCAAGTCTGGGAGGTTTCAATGAAAGACGTGCAGAGTCTAAATCACACGAGATGGGACTGCAAGTATCATGTGGTGTTCATTCCGAAGCGTCGCAAGAAAGCCATTTATGGGTCAATACGCAAGCATCTCGGCAGCATTTTTCATGAGTTGGCCCGGCAGAAGGGGTCCAAGATTGTGGAGGGATGTTTGCGGGCGGACCATATACACATGTGCGTGAGTATTCCTCCAAAGTATGCTGTTTCGAGTGTCATCGGGTACATCAAGGGCAAAAGCGCTATTTCGATTGCGAAGAACATCAAGGGGAGAAAGCGGAATTTCACGGGAGAAAGCTTTTGGGCACGAGGCTTCTATGTTTCGACCGTAGGGCTCGATGAGGATTCAGTCAGAAAATACATACGCGATCAGGAGGCCGAAGACGCCCGTTTGGATCAACTCAATATGTTTGACGAAGACCCGCCCCCTTCAGGGGGCTCATGAGCCGGCCCCCTTGGGGGGCTAACAGAAATAAGCCCCCGGCTTTGCCGGGGGTCATTTAACTTTCGTGCCAGTCCTTCTAGGGTATCGGAAATGGCATACGTGGACGAGGCCAGCAGCTTCCGAAGAATAAGAGTCATGAGCTGCCGCTGACTTGCTGGCAGGGCGTATAGTACGGGCTGTTGAAGGTAATCCGATACCAAGTCATATAGTCTCTGTTCTTCAGAGCTGGGCACAAATTCTTGTACCAGAGCGTGACGATTGGTATATCGCACGTATTCGAGTACCTGCTTACGCAAAGTCCGCTTGCACAGCGGTTTCAAGCGCTCTTTCAGCTCATTGAAGTCCGCATCATTGCCGAGCCTTGTAAACCGGGCCTTATACGTCTTGAGATCCCCAAAAGCAAAGTCATCAATGATACTGACCAAGCCATATAGTTCCAGCAGTGAATTTTGGAGCGGCGTAGCAGTCAACAACACTTTGGAAAACGGTGTCAGAGCTTGTTTTATTGTGTTGGCAATCTTGCTGGAATTCTTGTAAACGTTGCGGAGCCTGTGTGCTTCGTCAACCACCACCAGATCCCAGGACGCTTGCCGTATATATGGCTCTGCCTTGCGGGCGAACTGGTACGAACAAATGACAATCGCATCCTGTAGAAAGGGATTGAGTTTGCCAGAGCGCATGCATTCATTAAAAGACCGGTTCTCCAGAATGACAGAGGGAAGGTAGAACTTGTCTTCAAGTTCCTGACTCCACTGTTTACGCAGGTTGGCTGGCATGATAATCAAGAGTCGTCGTTTTCGCTCTGCCCACTTTTGAGCCAGTAGCAACCCAGCCTCAATGGTTTTTCCCAGGCCCACCTCATCCGCGAGAAGTGCACCACGTGAAAATGGATTCCTAAAGGCGAAGAGCGCAGCCTCTATCTGATGGGGATTTAGGTCTACCTGGGCATCGGAGAGCACAGCGGCGAGCTTTTCCACGCTGTCGGACGGACAACGACGGGTCAGTTCATAAGCAAAGTACTTTGCGTGGAAAGCGGTGATGGTCATGCCGTTAGTTCCAGTGCTGGATGTTGCTCAAATTCATAGACCTCGGATGGTCTGCCATCCACGCAGAACAAATGATCAGCGAACCCGTGACCGGTCACTAATGGGAGATCCCGTGTGGGCACCCCTGGTACGCTGTAATCACAGTTCCCTGAAGGTCACAGGTGTAGCCACTCGGAATTAGTCAGCATCGGGTTGATTCTGCCCCTAGCCGATTCTTCGGTCTCATGGGCCATCGTGTGGGCTTTCACTCCTATTCGCCGCTTTTTAACACATTTTCCAGGAACGGGCAATGAAAACATCTGAATTTCGCGGCGTTATCTGGAGCGGTCATCCGTAATGAGGGATGCTTGACTAAATAGGCTGCGAGGAGGCGATGACAAATCTGAAAGAATGACCAACACTTTTCCCCATTTCTCTTTCATGAAAATCGCTCAGAATTGATTACACGAATCGTCAGCGGGTTTGTCGTTGTCCTTTCAATTTTCTTTGCAAACAAAAATCAGTTATGGTACGCTTGAGCCCACAAACTGAGGCATTCAGGTGCACCGTGGGTCTGCGAAGGAAAACGTGGTTGGCGCAATGCCAGCGAAGCTTCGCAGACGTGATGTGAAACCTTTCGACTTTTGCATCCTGGGAGGACTGAGATATGGCCAAGAGCACGAAGGCATCAGCCGTGGAAGTAGTGGTTCCTACCTCATCGGTCGTGGGCGAAGCGAGATTCCAGCAGATCATGGCCGCCTTGGATCAACGAGAGAAGATCACGGACGACAAAGGCCATGACATTGACTTCACGGGTGACATCAAGGCCGAATTCATCGGAGCCTGCAAGACGGCCTATCCTGTCATCAAGAAGACCTATGAAGGCATCAACGACCTTGGGAGAATCTTGGGTGAAGCCCGAGCCAAGCTCAAACCCTTGGGAGTGTACCATGCCTGGCTCGCATTCATAAACCTGCCGAGACGGACAGCTCAGAATTACTTACAAGTGCATGATAGGTTCAAGGAACGCCTTCCCGAATTCGCACATCTCGGAATAAAGAAGCTTGTGATAGCGTCCAAGCTCGAAGACTGCCCGGAGTACGTGGCGAAAAACCTTCCCAAAATAGAGGCGGAAACCGCTGACGAGCTGGAAACAGAGATCAAGTCGGTATTGAAGAAGACCAAGAAGCCGAAGAAGCCAGGCGGAGGCAGGCCATCCAAGGCGCTGATATTCGGAGACTTCACTGTCCGTGCGTCTTCCAAAGGGAATAAGATCACCATTGAAGGACTGACGAAGAACACGCAGGCGCAATTAATTGAGGCGCTCAAGGGTTTGTTATCGCCAGACAAAGAATGAGGTGGCCACGGTGGCCACCGATGCGGCACGGACCTGATATGGCTCTTTCCGCCCGTCCACGGACGCCGATCACGTATGGATGGCTGCAACCAAAATCTTTTGAGCAACCCACACCTGGCCGACCGCCAAGCCCGGTCCTGACAATCTGAAGAAAGGGGGCCCGTTCCAAATAATCAGCAAACATCACTCAATTTAAGGTGAAAACCAACATCATCCGTCTAGCGAAAAGGGATATTTCCTTTTGACCCACACAAACCCGTCGGCTTTCGACATAATTGCCACGTCTATGGGCCCGCCTACTGTCTCCGGGTCAGAGGACATTTTCATTCTCAGTGATTCCAAGTTAACTAATGACTCAGCGATAGTGACAAGCTCGTCCTTAGGCAAATGCGTGAGTGCTCTATGGATCGGAGCAGTTAAGAATTCAACCTGGAAATCACGAAGCTTCTGAATCGTGTCTGGTATCCATTTCTCCGCCGTATTCTCGATAATGCGCCTGGCGCTGGATTGGCGGTCTTCGGACCAGTCAGGGTTCAGTTCAAACATCAGACTGACGAACTCCTGGAACTGCCTCGCCATGACCCTCTCTACTTGCAATTCATATGCAGGGTGCATTCCCGACAGGAAATTCCATACAGCACGGTTTTGGGCAAATGGAATCACAAGCGATGTTGAATCTGGAGTGAGCTTCTCTTCCGCTTCCTTGCAGTACCAGAGTCTCCCACTTACAAAGCCCCCCATCCTCATGACGACCATGGAGGGTAGTAGATCTTCGGTTCCAAACCCCGCAAAAACCAAACCTGAAGTCGTTCGTAGGGTTTCTTCAAAAGGGACCCTCTCAAACATCTTACATGCGAGTTGATCGAGACGAGCAACGTGATCAACTGAAAACCATTGAAGTTTGCCGAACAGGTGATCTCTCCACTGGTGAATAATTGTTCCGTAAGTACTGCAAACCTCATCAGCAAAACCATCTGGCAGATCTTCAATCATGGTCTGCTGATTCATGTCATCTTCGTAACTTTGAAGAATCGAATTCACGATTTTGGTGGTATCTTCATCTCGGTAGACATCTCTAACGCCGAGTTCCAGTTCTATTTTGTCAAAAATTGCTCCGTAAATATTGTAAAACAAGTATGAAACGCTTGACGAAACAAAACCTTCTTGTTGTTGCGGGCTCGACAATCTGGAATCCGATTGAATGAATTTAACGAAGTCAAGAACATAATCCTGTAAATTTGAACGTTGGGCATCGCCCAAGCTGCACACGAATTCGTGGACGATTGTGTCCCAAGGTATACCCATGAATATGGCTCCTCCGTGAGTCATAAGCCCCACAGGAGGATTCTTCGAGATGGAGTAGATCTTGGAAGTAGAGTAATAGATCTTGCCCACATCAAGACCTCGTATGGTCAGAGCGCTGTCTGAAGCCATGGCTACAGCGTTTCTATTCATGACAATTACCTGACAGGTCATAATCCATCTCCAGATCACGGATTGCGGTTTCGAGAAAGCAATAAGTCTACGATAAGACGGCTCATCCTACCATGACCGACGCCAGCGGACAACGTACATGTCTGAGTTTTGGGTACTGGCGGTGCGTCAAAAAACAGACACAACAGGTGATGGCATCCTTAACCCTACAACGCGAGTTATTGAATTGTTTGCTTGATTTTGCTTGAAACCTGCCATACTACGGAACATAACGTCGAAGAAGGAGGCAGGTCATGCTCCCGTGTCCGCGATGTGACGAACACCTCTACCCGGTCCCGAAATTCGATTTGGACAGAGACGATGTTGCAGATTTCATCAACGAACTCATGGGGTTCCACGAGCAGTTCGCCGACTGCTTTCAACGGAGCGAATCCAGGGGGCATTTCTTCAACTTCATGGCTGGACAATTTAGCGCTCTGGAGCGCAAATCCATTGAACCCATAGCACTGGCTCTGGAGAACGGCAATGTTAGGGCATTGCAGCGTTTCGTCAGCGATGCTCCGTGGGACGATGACAAGATTATGTTCAAGTATCGTAGTTTGGCAAGTGATGATCTGGGCAGCCCAGATGGAGCCCTGATCTTCGACGAAAGCGGTTTCGTCAAGAAAGGACAGGACTCGGTTGGTGTCGCTCGCCAATACTGTGGGACAATCGGAAAAGTCGACAATTGCCAGGTGGGGGTCTTTGCCGGATATGTGTCCGAACACGGATACGCCCTGGTCGACAAGCGACTGTTCATCCCTGAGAAATGGTTCGGTGACGACTATCTTGAACGACGGGAAAAGTGCATGCTGCCTGCTGAAACTGTCTTCCAGTCCAAACCCAGACTGGCGGCAGAAATGCTCACCGCCCTCAGTGAGGAAGATGTCCTGCCTTTCAAGTATGTGCTTGCCGACTCGTTGTATGGGGTCAGCCCGGAGTTTATCGCAGCAGTTGAGGCGCTGCCCGGCAAGACCTACTTCGTATCCGTCCCAAAAGATACCCAATGCTGGCTGAAGCGACCCATGACCATTACCAAAGAATACCGCTGGGGAGGAAAGAAACGCAGAAAGAGAGTTCTGGTTGCTCCTGAAGCCAAGCCGCTGACGGTGGAGGATTTAGCCAGAAACACGAACGAGTACTTCTGGTATCGCCGGAAGGTGTCGGAAGGGACCAAGGGGCCAATCGTCTATGAGTTCACCCGGCGCCGAGTCATCCTGTCGGCTGCCGGGCTTCCAAAGAAGACCGTTTGGTTGCTGATCCGTCGAACGTTGGGCGGAGATCCGCAATACAGCTATTTCATCAGCAACGCCATGAGCGGTACAAGGCTGAACACGCTTGTATGGCTTAGTGGTCTGAGATGGGCAATCGAGCAGTGTTTCCAGGAGACCAAGACAGAACTGGGTATGGACCACTACGAGGTTCGTAAGTTTCAAGGGTGGCACCACCACATCATAACCTGCATGCTGGCCCATTTCTTCCTCTGGCACCTGAAAATCAGGATGGGGAAAAAAAGCACCGTCCATTACTCTGTCGCAGCTTAGGGTATTGCTCAAGGTGATCTTGCCAATGAAGCAGCACACACTTGAAACGTTAATCGAACAGGTAACATGGATACAGAACCGAAACCATCGAGCCCACATGTCACATAGAAAGAGGTGCTTGCTTCAAGTCCTGGATACTCCATAAGTCACGTTGTAGGGTTAAACTATGGGGGCCTTCCAACATCGTGTCAGCCGGGATAGGTATAGACGAAAGTGATTCGATTCCGGGAAGGTATAGGGGGGAGGGGGCCTTTTTCCAGTAACCATGCGGCATTTCCCGCATTTATGTGTGCCGAACGAAAGAAAAAGTGATCGATATTGCAGGCTGGAAGCGGCAGAATCCCTTGTTTCCATTCAACGACCGCAGTGGATTTTTTGCGGCTTTGTTTAGGAACGAAGCGGATAATCGACCATAATCCGACGAGGATACGTTCCGAGAAACACGGGAGCAGAGAAGGAATATTATTGCTGTTTTTCCTGCATTTACCCACCAAATCTCCCATTCGTCAGCATTCTAACCAAGTGAAAATGGGCCTTTTTCAAGATTTGAACCTCAAGAAGTGGTGTTTTGTCAGTTTCGGCGCATCTTTCCGCAAGAATTCAACTGTTTTTCGTGATCCCACCCATGGTTTGACGTTCCAGAAGTCCCTAATGCCTGGACTATCGTGACGGCCTTCGTATCAGTTGCCAAATATAGCTTCTATTTCTTCTTTGCTCTGTTTCTTCTTTCCCCTTCTTTCTATTGAGGGGTTATAGAGGGGGCTTCATTGAAGGGTACAATGAATTAACGTCCGTGCGTCTGCGCCTCGTGCCGCCCGCACGCATTTATTCAAAATACCCCTCCAAGAATTCTAATTTATATTTAAGGGGTTAGTGGTTTGATTAGAGAGGGGAATGAATGAATTTACGTCCGCATTAGAGAAGTCAATGACATGCTCGGTTAAACCTGATCCAAAAACAAAAGGGAAAGGAGAAGAGGCCAATGAAGAAACCGTGGAGTGATGTGCTGGTTGTTGTAATCACGGCGGCAACCGGGGCTATCTTGGAAGTAATTAAAATTCTTAAGCGGAAAGGCAGGGAAACATCATGTCGGAATTCCAGGTGATGGTCGGGGCGGCGATAGCAAGTTTCCTGTTTTTCCTGATTGGCCCCGCTGCCGTTTGGCGGATTACCAAGGGAGTGGCTGAATTCCTGCTGATTATTCTGGTTTTCATCTGGGCAATATAAGCGCCCTCAAGCCCTCTGACACACAAAAAAGGAGGCTTTGCAATGAACGGCATGAATAGAGAAAGTGGGGGAATCGGACTGATAATCCTGCTGGTCATCCTCTACATCATTTTCAATCCTATTCCAGGACCATTTGACGATGCGGCGGTGGCGGCCATTGGAGGATACCAGGCCCTTAAAAGACTGTGATAGCCTTACGCCCGCCCGCCTGCGTTAAATCTAAAGAGAAACAGAATAAACACAAGAAAGGAGGCTCACACAATGGGCACAAACGGAAATGGTCAGTTTTTGGAAAGCGAGCTGATCCATCGCAAGATTAAAGTAGGCGATGAGTGGCAAACCCGCACATTTCCCGTTGTCGGGGGCAGGCTGCGAATCCTCCACGAGAACAACGATCACTTGGGCATTCAGACTGAAATCATAAGGCTGGACAATGACTTCGTTGTGGTCAAGGCTGCCGTCGAGAGCCAAAGAGGAAAGTTCAACGGCACGGGAACAGCTTCAAGCCAAAGAGACGTAAAACTGGCAGACTCCCTCGTTGAATTGGCTGAGACGCGGGCGATAGCTAGAGCCCTTCGCTTCGGTGGAATAGGAGTCGAATACACTGGCGCAGAAGAGGTCTCTCACGTTGGAGCCACAGAGCCGGAAAAAGAGCAAACTGGCAGCAAAGCCCCTGCACCGGCATTCCCTGAAGCCAATGGCAACGGGAAAAGGGAAGCTAAAGCGCCAAGTGGCGCTCCGGCTGAGACTGGATCAAAACCGCAACCTTGCGGCATTGGTCAGGCAACCCAGGCGCAATGCCGAGCACTCTACGCCCTGACCAAACGAGCAAACTATCATGAAGCCGACATTGGAGAGATGCTTGCTCGATTTGACGTTTCCCGCTTTGAAGACCTCACCCGTGAATCTGCATCCCAGTTGATCGGCCACTTGCAGACCCAAGTCGCTGCATAAAACCCAATCCCACAAGCACAAGCAATAAAAAATCAAGGGGCGGGACGGGACAGGTTTATCCGCGTTCCGCCAAATGAAAGGGATAGAGCTATGTACAGATTCGCTCGAATCTTTTGGAAATCCGTAGCGGAACACGACATGTTGAAAAAGAGAATCCGGAAGCTGAAGAGACAACGCAACCGCATGGCAAGGCGTTTGTATGGAAGGAGGGGGAGAAGATGAACGAGCAGGTACAAGAAAAGCCCCATCTGAGCTACAGCCAGATCAACTGCTACATGACATGTCCATTAAAATATCGTTACCACTACCTCGACAAGATAGAGCCGCCTTTTGTCGCCTCTGCACTGCTTTTCGGCTCCTGCATTCATGAGGCTGTAGCTTCCTTCTATCAGAGCTGCCTGGAGGGAGACCCTCTATCCTCCGGTCAAGTTCATGACATTTACCGCCAGGCTTGGGAGAGCCATTCCAAAGAGCAAACAGTACGTTTCTTCAACGGTGACACAGCGGAAACTCTTGCAGCAAAGGCAAAGGGGATGCTGGCGGTGTTTCACGAGGCATTCGATCCGAGTGCTCAGATCATAGGGATCGAGGAGCCTTTTGAAGTGGATCTGGGTAAGCGTATGCCTCCGCTGGTCGGTTGGATAGATGCTGTAGAACAGGCGCCGGATGGAACAGTCAGTGTCATTGATCTGAAAACAGCCTCTAAACCGTATTCAGATAATACCGTCCACTCCAACGTGCAGCTTACATGCTATTCGTTGGGGGCCAGAGTCCTTGGCTTCAACGGGGAGACTCGCTTTCGCCTCGACGTGCTCCTGAAGACTCAAAATCCGGAGCTGATACGATATGAGACCACCCGCAACGACGCGGATCGGGAACGTTTCCTGAAGCTCGTGAAGGGCGTTTGGCAAGGTATCAAGAAGGAAGTCTTCTTTCCCAAAGAGGATTGGCACTGCGGGCAATGCCCGTTTGCCGGTCCTTGCAAGGAATGGTAGGAGGTTGAAATGGCAGCCAAAGCCAAACCTGTACACATTCAACCGCGAATGGAGCCACCTGTGCAGCGGAAGGTCGCTGTGGAACTGGATCGTGGCAGCGTATCCGTATCACGGGATGGCCTGACTTTTTCCATCAGCGGCAAGAATGTTCGATTGCAGCGTCGATCCCCACTGAGCCTCACCTTTGACAGCGGCGAGGTTCAGTTCGATGACAATGAAATAGCCATCAGGGCCGAAGGAGATGCCATCAAGCTGCAACTGGACTAACATGATGAAAAAGAAACGCAACAGGCCCGGCTGGTCTTCGGATCAGTCGGGCTTCTTTATTTGGAGGACATGCATGCGAATAGCAGGCCGGATGAAAATGGGTTATTACCCGACTCCTTCGAGAGTCGTGGAACAGGCCAAGAATTTCCTTCTATTTCCCCCTGCGCCGTTCACGGCACTGGACCCATGCTGCGGCGAGGGCCTCGCTCTGGCACAACTGGTGAGCGGCACGCAGGCTTTCACGTATGGCGTGGAACTCGATCAGTACCGGGCCGACGAGGCTGAGAGCCGTATTCAGAACGTTCTGAAGTGTGGCATCGAAGAAACACGCATAGCCCACCAGTCCTGTTCGCTCCTTTTTCTTAATCCGCCTTATGACGAGGCGATCCGTGAAGAAGATGCGGAGACAAAGACCGAGCGACAGGAGAAGGCGTTTCTCCGAATGACCGTCCCGTACCTCATTCCCGGCGGTGTGCTTGTGTACATCATTCCTCAGGCTCGCCTGAATAGAGGCATTTCACGGCTATTGGCATCTCGCTTTGAGAAAATTCAGGTCTTCCGCTTTTCCGATCCCGAATACGATGATTTCAAGCAAGTGGTGGTGTTTGGGGTGCGCAAAGGAGAAAACTCCCTGGATGAGGGATTGGCTCTGAAGCTTCAGAACATTCCGAATCGAGAGCTGGAGCCATTGCCGGAGACTGCTACGGCACAGTACTCGGTTCCGCCATCTCCGCCCTTGAAGCTGTTCCGCTCCACTGTGATCGACCCTGAAGAATTGGAGAAACAGATGGCCAAGTCCCCTTTGTGGCGCAGGCTCCATGCAATGACTATGAGGAACGATCTACAGGTGCCCCGCCCGCCTCTGCCTTTGCACTCCGGACACTTGGGGCTGCTGTTGGCAGCGGGGAAGCTCGATGGCGTGGTGGGTAAAGGCCCTGACCGCCATGTGGTGAAAGGCAAGGTAACAAAGGTCGTCTCCAAGGTCGAGGAATACAAAGGAGACGTGCTGGAGCAGCGAGAGCTGGATCGGTACGTTGTCTCTATCAAGGTTCTCGACGGTAACGGTGAAATACGTGAGCTGACCTGAAAGGGGGCATTATGTTGCATCAGGTCGTTTATGACGAGTACTGGAGAGGCATCAGCGTATCGACCTACACAGACCTGTACGCCTACGATCCTGAGAATGCCTCATTGGTTTTTGTTTCCCTGGCCGGTACCGAGCAGGCGGTCAAAGCCATATCCTCTGCGATTATCGGTTGCAGGACAGTGAGCATTCTGCGCGAGCCGGATACGGAGATCCCGGTCAATGGACATCCTGCATCCCATTTTCGTGTATTGTCCACGAAGCTTCCCGGTGGAGCTGTTCACCAATTGGTAGCGGATACTCGATTCTTTGGGAATGAGGATTCGGAATCGCGGCTGGTCATCATTCCTCAATCCGATGACGTGTCCAGGGTTGTGTATTCTCAAGTCCTGGCTCATTTGGCTTCCCCGCTTGTTCCCGAGTGGAGCGCATGGATCTGCGAACAATTGATCGGTCAGGATCTTATGCGGCAGATGGAAGGAACTCTGAAAGCGGTTGAGGTCTCGGTAAGTGAGCCAACCGTAGATGAAATTGTCTCGGAAGGAGTACGGACGGGACGAATCCGTCTCGATAGCAAAGGAGGAGCGTATGCTGGAATCAATTAACGACGTAAACGGATATTTGCATCAGTTTGGCGAGGCTCTGGCTCAAAAGATACAGACCGAAGCCGAGCCGCTTTTCAAACCTGGGGACACATGGCACCCACGTGTGCATCAGCTCAAGCGAAAGCCCTTTCAAGCTCAGGCCGATGCAATCCAGGGGGCCGTCGAGACCTTACGCACGCACAATCACGTAATGTGTATCGGCGAGATGGGTGTGGGCAAGACGCTCATCGGAGCTGCGGTCCCCTACATCATGGAAAACGGTCATCCTCCGCGAGTTTTGGTCATGTGCCCTGGTCATCTTACCCGTAAGTGGGCGCGAGAGGTGATAGAAACCGTGCCGGGTGCAGAGGCACGCATTGTCACGAGTCTGTCCGATGTGCTCGCGATAGATCCGGCTGAACCACAGAAGAGCCTGCAGGTACTACGTGGTGAGCAAGGAGCGGGCGAAGCTGTCCTATGCGTGGCGGCCCGCTTTCAATCTCCGCCGCGGGGTTCCTGTATGCCCGGACTGCGGCTCAACTGTCGTAGATCGAGACGGCGTGGAGGTGAGCGCTGAGACGTTACGGCATAGGAAGCATCGCTGTGGCGTATGCGGCGCGGCGCTGTGGCAAGCGGACAATAGCCGATTCCGTAGATTCTCCGTTGCTGACTACGTGAAGCGTTATCTGAACGGGTATTTTGACTTCTTTATCTGCGATGAAGTCCATGAGATGAAAGGGGGCAGTACCGCTCAAGGTAATGCGTTCGGTATCCTGGCAAGTGCCTGCAAGAAGACCATTGCATTGACGGGAACTCTACTGGGCGGCTATGCGAGCCACATGTTCCATCTCCAGTACCGGATGAATCCCCAAGCTATGGTCAAGGAAGGCTTCGCCTACGGCAATCGGATGAACTTCGTAAACCGGTACGGTGTGCTGGAAAAGATCACAAAGTCCTA
>CAVSPC010000025.1:0-115508 GCA_963729795.1 uncultured delta proteobacterium
TTTCCCCGCGTCAAATCTTGGGCAGCCTCCGCTGTTCTTCCTTTGATGCGTGTTCCAGCCGAAAATTTTGCCGCGTGTCTGAATTTAGGAGTTTGAATATGTCGCGCCATTCGAGACCGTCGCTGGTTCGTATAGTCACGACGACCAGATACTCACCTTTGGGGAGCTTCCAGTGCTGTGAACGCCAAAGCGTCGGAGACCAGTACGCCTCGTTATTCCATCCGTAGCATTCGTCCTCCCGATCGAACCGCGCCGCCACGTCAAGTGCCTCCTGCTGACCGGCATATATATCCAGATCGTCTCGCACCACCGTTGGATCGGGAATGTAGGAGAGAGTGCCCTGATTCGTACAAACAGCGTTGATCGGTTCCCTGGATCGCGCCCAACGGCCCGTCATCTCGTCGTCAATAAACTTCCTCCCATCAGCGGCAGTGTGAAAGGTGATAAGTGCTTTACATCCAACAGCCGGCTTCCTGTGATGAAAGTAAAGGGGCCTCGGCGGGAGTTCATTGGACACCTTTACGAGCAGGTACCGCGCCTCCGCGGCCGGACGTCCCTGATAATTACGATCATCGGGCTCATTCACCGAAATGACAAGGCGCGGCTTAGCAAGCCGCTTCCACAACGTTAGGACACCAATGAAACATAAGCCGAGAATCCGGAGTATGTCGCTCGCTAACCTCCAATAAACTGCCAGCGCAGAAACCATTTCTGGCCCTCCCTTCCGAATCAAATGATGCTCTCCGCGCGTGCATTTCCTTCGCAGGAGATTCTTCCTCACTCGAGCTCCCGAGGAGAATTCGCTGTGCATGACCCTCAATCCGGTGGCTGCCGGGAAAGACATGAAAGCCTATCACACGCTTCATTCTTGCATTGGGCCGTTGGGGGCCCCTTAATCCCTCCACCAACGAAAAACAGGGAAACGGGACCCTCCCAATTCTCCGTGATATTAGTCTGTTATTTTGACGCACACAAGGAGATTTGAATCCCTGTCGCCAGCGTGAAAGACGCCTTATATAGGATTTGGGGATCTTCGCGTAAAGGTGTACCTCACATTGTCCCTGATTATATTTGAGAATTACCGTAGCCGGTTTTGATTCGCCGGAACTAATGGATACAGTAATTGTAACGAGGAATGATACAGGAGGAGCAACTATGAATCTTCAAGAACAGCTCAACGTCATAAAGGGACGTTTTGAGTCCGCCGTGCCTCCTGCAACAGTTGCCATCATGCACCAGGCCACTGAGGAGATTCGGGACTCCGGCATCCTGGAAAATACATTGAAAGTTGGACAAAAAGCACCCGAGTTCGCTCTCCCCAACGCGGACGGCGTGATAATCGCTTCAAAGGAATTGCTGGCAAAGGGCCCTCTAGTGGTAGCGTTCTACAGAGGCGTATGGTGACCGTACTGCAATGCAGAGCTGGAAGCTCTGGAGAACGCAAGTGGAGCCATTGCAGCCGAGGGAGCCACACTGGTAGCGATTTCACCTCAACTGGTAAAGTATACTCGGCTCGCGGTCAGGAAGAACCAGCTCACTTTCGACGTGCTGAGTGACGCAGGCAACAAGGTGGCCAGGCAATTCGGACTGGTTTTTGAACTCCCTGATTATCTACGCCGACTTTATCTGGAATTAGGGACGGATTTAAAAAATTACAATGGTGACGATTCTTGGACCCTGCCAATGCCGGGCACTTTTGTAATTGATGAGAACTCGATAATCCGACATGCGGAAGCGGACCCGGACTACACGATTCGACCGGATCCAGAACACATCCCAGATTTGCTTAAGAGGATTAGGTTCCATTAGCCAGCGTAGGATGCGGCGAACGCGGCATCTCGCGGGGTGAACCGCATCAGTCAGAATAACCTGTTCCATCGAATTTAACACTAGCGATGCGGTTCCCACGCGAAGCGTGGGGTCACCGCACCCTACAAGAAATCGGAATCCCCGACCGATAGCGATTGGTTCCGGAACCTCGGTGCCATCGCCGACACCCTCCTTCGTGGAACGCCACGAATAACTATTGACCAGCCTGACTGTAACTGTTACCTTTTTAAAACAATGATCGCGACTAAAGACTAGGCAGACTATACGACGCAGACAATGCCGCCAACCTTGCAGATGTCTATGCGGCAAGTCTATAATAGCTGTTGCCGTCCGCGCCATACTGCGGAATAATTGTAACCTGCAACTGTTCGCTGAAAAGAGAGATTCACCGCAGAGGGCGCCGAGATCGCAGAGAAGAAAATGGCTCAAGCAAGCCAAAAGTGCATGTGTGGACCGTGAGTGCGGCCCATGCAAATCTTGCAACATGATAGACTCGAATCCGCTAGGCATCGTGTTGATAAAGAACTACATAAATGGCGTTCTCTGCGTTCTCCGCGAACTCCGCGGTGAACCATTAGTGTAACCTAATAGTGCGGCCTATTTGGCAAGGATCCGGCTTCGACGTTTGAACGATCGTTAATGTTATTGTGCTGCTTTTATATGAGGTTTCCGCTCGATGACTGCGGAAAAAGATGCTTACACTGAAGAGCGTCGCACACACTGGGATGCCATTGCTCTGGAAATGGGCCGAGGATCGGAATGGGGGCGTTTTTATCACCAAAGAGTGATGAAGATTTTTCAGACTGTCGTGCTCCCTGGGCAACGAATAATTGAATTTGGTTGTGCATACGCGGAACTTCTGGCGGCACTTGAACCTTCGGTGGGAGTTGGAGTGGACTTTTCCTCTGAAATGATTAAAGTCGCTTCGGACCGCCACCCCGAACTTCAATTTGTAAATGGCGATGTGCATGAATTGGATATAAAAGAGACCTTCGATGTAATAATTTTGTCCGATTTGGTGAACGATCTGTGGGACGTTCAACAAGTGTTTGAAACCGCTGCCGCGGTTGCGGAACCACACACCAGGCTGATCATAAATACCTACAGTAGACTCTGGGAGCTTCCGCTGGCACTGACCGAGCGGTTGCATTTGGCGCGGCCGACCCTTTATCAGAATTGGCTTACAGTAGAAGACATAACAAACCTTCTCAGGCTGACAAATTTTCAAGCTATAAGGCATTGGACCGAGATCCTCTGTCCGCTCAATATACCGGTACTCCAACCCTTACTTAATCGGTTTCTGGTCAAGCTGTGGCCGTTCAGACTAGGAGGCCTATCGAATTTTGTGATGGCCCGTCCCGTTCCTAAGGAAGATCCGGGCAAGAAAAAGCCGCTTGTTTCGGTCATCGTTCCGGCCAGGAACGAGGCGGGAAACATCCACCAGATCTTCGAGCGGGTTCCCGAAATGGGCGGAGGGACGGAGCTTGTTTTTGTTGAAGGCCATTCGACCGACAACACTTACGAAGTAATTGAAAAGACTATGAATTCCGGTTCGCACCGCAAGTGCAAACTGTTTAGGCAGAGCGGCTCGGGAAAAGGCGACGCCGTGAGGTTGGGATTCGCACAAGCGGAGGGTGAAATCCTAATGATTCTCGACGCGGATCTGACAGTTCCTCCGGAGGACTTACCTCGCTTTTATGAAGCGCTGGTTACGGGAAGAGGCGAATTCATAAATGGCGTGAGGCTTGTGTATCCCATGCAGGACCGGGCCATGCGTTTTCCCAATTTGGTCGGCAATAAGCTGTTCAGCCTCGCTTTTTGCTGGACGCTGGGCCAACCTGTTAAGGATACTCTTTGCGGGACTAAGGTTCTGTGGAAAGCGCAATACGAGATCATAGCCGCAAATCGGTCGTACTTCGGATACTTGGACCCCTTTGGAGATTTTGATCTTATTCTTGGAGCCGCGCGTTTGAACCTTCATATACTCGACTTGCCGATACGATATCGCGAACGTCGGTACGGTGCGACAAACATCCAACGCTGGAGACATGGATTGTTGCTGCTCAGAATGGCACTGGTGTCTGCATTGCGCCTGAAATTTGTCTGAGGTTGACAGGTTAAGCTCATGATAAAACAATTGTTCACCCATCCGTTCGCACGAGGGCTGGACCTGGATGATCCCCGAACAACTGTAGTTCGTCGCCGGATAATTCAGACAAAAGGATATTTGAGGCAAGTTTATCGCGAGTGGTACCGGGCGGTACTCGCTGCCTTGCCTCAGACCGATGGCCCGGTTTTGGAAGTGGGTTCCGGCCCCGGATTCCTGAGGGATTTAATTCCCAACCTGATAACGTCAGACATTCTTCGAGTGAACGGCTTATCTGTGGTACTGGATGGTTCTGAAATGCCATTCGCTACCGGTTCGCTCCGCGCGATTGTCATGGTAGATGTCCTGCACCACGTTTGCCAGCCCAGGCGCTTCATCAAAGAAGCGGCCCGTTGCGTGAAGCCCCGTGGGAGGCTGGTGATGATTGAACCTTGGGTCACCAACTGGTCACGGCTGGTGTACTCGCGTCTCCATCACGAACCCTTTGATCCGGAATCCGAAGAGTGGGAGTTCCAGACGAAAGGGCCTCTGTCGGGAGCTAACGGGGCGCTGCCGTGGATACTTTTCCAGCGGGATCGGTCGCGATTCGCGGCCGAATTTCCTCAATGGCACGTTACGGACATTAAACCACAAATGCCGATTAGTTATCTTCTGTCCGGTGGGATTTCGTTGCGGGGATTTGCACCGGAGAAATCTTTTAAAGCGGTCAAACGTATCGAAGGGTTATTGGAGCCGTGGATGGACAATTTGGCTATGTTCGCGCAAATCATATTGGAACGGCTCGACATTGAAATTGAAAGTGATGGGGAAGGAGAATTGCGTCGTGAATAATTTCGCTGAATTACAAAATCTAAGGTCTGCTGAGATTGCTGGAGGCCGGCCCGGGACCCTGCGGCCTCTTTTTTCGCCACTCGCAATCTGTTTGATTTTCCTGGCATTTCTCGCATTCGCATTCGCTTTGCAGCACAAGGGCTTTAATTCGGCGATGGTTTACGACGGCGCTGCTCTGATTCACAACAACGCGGAGAAGTTCGCCGAACATGATCCCGGCAAGATCATGAGACTGGTCCCGGTGAGGCCGCTGTTCATGCTGAGCCTCTACTACAATTACCTATTGGCCGGAATGGAGCCGTACTATTTTCGGGTGGGGAATATTCTCGTAGTCGCGGCAGGCGGCCTGGTTCTCGTTTTGCTGTGCATGATCATTTTCGAGATCCCGACTCTGAGGTTACCGGGCACGAGGTTCGACAAACAAGGCGTGAGCGTTTTCCTCGGGTTGCTATTTGTCGCGCATCCCCTACAAAACTTTGTCGTTCTCTATGAATGGCAGCGGGAAGCCAGCATGGCTTACTTTTTCTACTTTGCGACCCTTGCCATGTATCTCGCCGCGCGTTCGGGCCGCTTCCGCCACATAGTCCCGGCTTACATCCTCACTGCCGCACTCTTTCTGGTCGGATTATTGAGCAAGGAGAATCTGGCCACAGCTCCCCGTGGTGCTGGGTCTGGCAGAGGTGACTCTGTTTCGCCAAAGTCTTAGAGAATTGCTCAAAAGAGCGTTGGTAGTGGCCCTGATAACAGTCCCCTCGATAATTGCTTATATATTCGCGACAAGGTATTTGCACGGTCAAGCGGGCGCTCATGCCTGGGAAATTGCCAGCCGACTTGCCGATTATTACAAATTTAGCGGGCAGACCTTTACGCAGGTGGCGCTAACCGAATCTCGAATCGTCTTTTCCTACCTTTCGATGACAATAGCTCCCTTCTTCTTTCCCCCGGAATTCATCAGGGCGGAGACCATTTCTAAATCGCTACTGAATCCTCCTGCTACTTTGGCTGCCTGTGCGGGAATAGTCGCTTTGGTGAGCATTGGCATTGGATTGTTACGAAAGAAACCTCTTATTGCGTTCGGCATTCTTTTTTATCTTGTAGTTTTGATCCCTGAATGTCTCTTGATCCCTCAATACCTGTTCTTCGGATACAGGGCGATCCTGCCAATGGCAGGGGTATTGCTGATAGTCGGGGCAATAGCACTGCCCCTGATCGAGTGGGGAAGGGTAAATTTGTCGGCGAAGGCCTTCGGATCAGCTTTGGCCCTGGCCTCAATACTTCCTGTCGCCTGCGTTGGGGCAGTAACATTTTCTCAAGCTAAGAGCTGGAGCGCTCTTCAGTTCTGGAAGAGTCCGGCCTCTCAGTTGCCTTCCTATTCGGAGAATGTTGAAACCGTCCCTTTTTTGGACATCACTGTTAATTACATGTCCAACCTTCTTGTATCAAAGAACTATTCCGAAGCGATAGACCTCTTCGGGAAGGTCAGCGAGACCGCTATCCGGCCTCAAACGTCTTCACCAAAGCCTGGGGCAACGATTTACAAATCCGAGCAAATCAATCAGGCCGCGACCAAGTTCGCAGAAAAATTCAAGGGAAGACCTCATAGAACGTCGGCGGCTTTACTTGCGCTCGGTGGGGCACTCACGTCAACAGGGAACTTGTCCGAGGCGATCACGGCATACAGGAAAGCCATCCAGGTCGATCCTTACAATAAAAATGCCCGCATGAATCTTGCCGGTCTTTTGTCGCAGATGGGAAAACCGCAGGAAGCTGTACACCAGTACGTTAGAGCCATCTGCATAGACCCCAAATCTGTGCCAGCGCATTACGGGCTGGGGCTCGCTTTGCAAAGAGCGGGCCGCCACGACGACGCCATAAAGCTGTACCGCCGAGCGATAGAGATCGATCCACGCTCGGTGATCGCCTACAACCTGCTGGGACATGCGCTAAAAGAATCCGGGAAGTTACAAAAGGCAATACAACAATACAGAAAAGCTATAGAGATCGATCCCAAATCTGCTGATTCTCATCACAATCTTGGCATGGCGCTGGCCAACTCCGGCAATGCTTCCGACGCGATAAAAGAGTATCGCAAGGCCCTTGCGGTCAACCCCGAGCTACAAAGTGCACATTGTAACCTGGGCCTCGCTCTGGAATACGCGGGCAACTTGTCCGAGGCGATTAAGGATACACCAAGGCTATCGAGATAGATACACACTACGCTGTTGCACACAATCTTTTGGGCGGAGCGCTTCGAAAATCAGGGAAGCTGCAGGAGGGACTTGACCAGTTTGCAAAAGCAGTAGAGCTTGATCCCAACTCTCCAATTTTTCACCACAATCTTGGCATGGCCTTGGCTAATGCCGGAAAAGGAAGTGAAGCGATAAAGGAATACCGAAAAGCTCTTGCCATTAATCCTAGAATGGCGGTCGCTCACATAAACCTCGGGCTGGCGCTGGAACACTCCGGCCGGCTTGCTGAGGCAACGGAAGAATACGGGAGGACAATAGCGATTGCTCCACGTTTTGCCACTGCGTATAAGGTTCTTGGCAGCGCTTTGGACAAGGCGGGAAAACACGCGCTGGCGCTGGAATACCTTAAAGTTGCGGCGAAATTGAGGCCGAGCTTGCTAAACGGTGACTATCGTGTGGCTCACGACCTGCTGAAGAGTGGGAAGGTGGCTGCAGCAATTGTAAGCTTCCAAAGAATTGTAGACCAGAAACCTGACTTTGCCGCAGCTCAAGCAAATCTGGGTCTTGCTTTGCTCAGAGATGGGCGGACAAGCGAGGGCATTACGGCCCTCGAAAGGGCAGTTGCGCTAAACAAGAACAATGCTGACACTTTCTACACACTGGGATTGGCATTTGCAAAGGTGAACAGAATCTCTGAAGCAATGGACAGTTTCAAGGCTGCGCTGGCGGTGAACCCTAAGCACACTGGGGCCAAACAATATCTAGAGCATCTGATGATCCGAAACAGCCAAGCCGAAGAGACCGCGGTCGCGCCGGACTCTCGTGCAACCAACTGAAGAGGTCTCCCATCGGCACTATGGCTCTGGTGGCTGTCGATATCGTGCAGTTATTTTGCTTGACACTTTTCGTTAGCTTACCCTAATATGAATCAAGTTGAGTTTTGGGAACATAATGTGCTTGGACTGTACACGGATTTGGTGCGGTCGCGAAGACTAATGATGCAGATTTGCTAGTTTCAAACGGATCGTAACGACAAAGTCTTGATAGCGGGCGAGTGTGCATAATGGACGCTCTCAACCCAGGCCGGTTTGGCCGGTCGGTCCTTTAATCGGATCCAAAATGAATACGTCGCTTTTTCCTTTGCTGTTTGCCCTATCTTGTAGAGCCAATAAGTAGGGTGAAATGTTGTTTGGGGTATTCGGGTACGTGACAATTTGGAGTAGCCGAAATCTGATCCGAGGCTCGGATCTAATTCCGTCGTCATGGTTTGCTTTCTCTGGTTCGGAAACGAGCCTTAATGGAGGGCCGAGAAATGATAAGACGTGAGTATGGTTGGGGAATAGGGATACTCTTAGGGGTTGTCCTAATTAGTTGTTACAGTTTGCCGCTAACCTGGGCAGCGGACCCCGGGGGAGAGGCGATCCTTGCCCAACAAGTGGGCAAAATCGAGCAGACGCAAGGCGCAACCATGGTAAGGCGCTCCGGTGAAACCGAATTCGGCCTCATCACCAAAGGCGACCCCGTATTTCTCCAGGACACCATTGGCACTGATCCCACCGATAAGAACGCCAAGCTTTGGTGGAGACACCCTTCGCCTGCGAAGATGGACGCTTCACTTGGCCCCGACTCGCTGCTTGGGTTCGTCGCTTATGGCCAGGAAGGTCCGGTATCGTCCTTTGTCGGCGCCGTGTCGAAAGGGATGATCCGATTCATAAGAAAGCTCCCGGCAACGGACCCTGCCTCCTCGTTTACGATCATGACTCCGACGGCACTTGTCCAGGTTGTTCCCTCTGATCGAGCCGCGGACTACGTGGTCTCGGTGATCGACGATAATCACACAGCCGTTACTGTGATTTGGGGAACTCTGGTCGTAAAGAACGTGTCCGACCAACTCACCCAGGAACGACAATTAACATCGTGCCAAATGGTCATTGTCGAAAAAGATAAAGATCCCTTCCGACGTCATGGGGGTCGGGAGCGACACTCTGAAAGAATTGATTCGGCTCACTACTATCCCCCATACGTTGCCCTCGGATGTTCCGTCTTGCGAACCGCCGGCCCAGCCAGTGCCTCCAGAGGAGTACATCCCGCCTGAATTCCCGGCAGTGATTGAGGGTTATCCCGGAGTAGAATACGGCCCCCCAGGCTTTGTACCTGTTCCCATACCATTTCCTCCGCACACTTGGCACACAATCGATACGATACATACAACCATAACCGAGACTACCGGCACAGTGGACACCACCCCCACCGAGTTCAGCACGGTTGACAGCTTTCCCACTACCTTAGACACCACTGATACCACCAGCACGCTCAGTACGTTGATAACCCTCATCACGCCGCTCACGTTCGACACGACAAATACCTTATATACAATCCCGACGCTGCTCACCCTCGACACGTTGTACACTATTCCGACCGGCTTAACGTTTAACACTCTCTTCACTTTGCCGACTATCTATACGTTCGACACGGTCATCACGCAGATTCCGACTGTCTTGACTCTTGACACTTTTATAACCCTGGACACTCTGGTCACGTTCGACACTTCCAATACGCAAATCCCCACCCTGGTCACGTTCGACACACTCTACACAAGTATTCCAACATTCTTCACAGTTGATACCGGCGGGCCGACGACGTTTACTACGTCGATCCCCACTCTAAGTACAGCGACAACCGTTCCCACAGCTTTTACGCTGACTACAATTCCCACGGTCAGTACCGTCACGACATCCTCTACTTCAATATCTACAGTCTCTACGGGATACCCAACTTATTCCGGCGGAGGAGGGACTTTCACCGGTCAGCCGTTCGTCCACACCTTGCCAACCTATTCCACCGGCGGAGGCGTTAGTACCGGTCAGCCGCTCATCCACACCTTCCAGACCTTTTCCACTGGAGAAGGGGGTGGCAGCACCGGTCGCCGGTTCTACCGTACGACGCCCAAGGGAGAGGGAGGACAGAACCTTCAGCAGGAATTTAAGAAACAGAACCGAGAGCTGCAGCAGATGCAGAAGCGTGAATTTCACCCACGGCCCGGGTTTTAATTAGCCGAAGAAACAGCGAACGATAAAGAGGTCTGAGACCTCGCCAGATTGGGGCAGCCATTTCATTCCGGGAGGCGCAGATTTTCCGGAAGAATGACTGCCCTATCTTTTTCAAGCGCTTCTCATATCTCGGCGCGATCAAACAATGAAACATCGCTAAATCAAGCACGGATCTGATAAACTCTACCGCGGGGCGCAGGATGTCGGTCAGTCTCCACTGTTGGCAGGACGTCGGATGGCACTGACCTCGGAGCCATCATGGGCTCCAGGTCAGTGTAGTTTTATTGCCAACCGATTCTCTTTCTTTGATAGTGAACCGGCATTAGTACCGCAATATGGCCGCCACGCGCCTGTCATCAGGCACATTTTCCGGCTCTACCGCATAGACTGATCCGCCATTGAGCAAGGTCTGGATGGCTGCGAAATCGAGCAGATCTTCGTCGCCGGGTTCGGCGGTATCGTGCAAGCGGACCGAGTCTGTAGCGCTGTCGAAAAATCCCCACCGCTGTACACCGAGCGCGACAAACAACACCTCCACCCGGCCGTGATATGCGCCTCGGACGATATCCTCAAGGTCTTTGGACGTTTCTGCCGGTTCCTGCCAGCCTATTGTACTGGCTGACGGCATCCTGTTGTGCCCTCTGAAAGTAGGGCTCAATGATGCTCCAGGCTTGCTCATGCAACTGCTGCGCAGTAAGGCCATCAGGATTCCCTGGAATACCTTGATCCAACAAGTTCCCATAAGTGTTGGCTTCTTTGTAAATAGGGAACAAATAATCGACCGCTGCCAGCACCATAGGGGCACGCTCGTTCCCTATCAATTCGTGTAGACCTTTGTCTACCTGCCGAAGGAACTGAAGTATGTTTTCTTTGGGATCATCCGTCCCGCCTCCGTGGCCATGAAAGGCAGGGGCTCCCTTTCCCGCCCCTCCTTGGGGAAAGGCAGGCCACTGGATCTGTTTTTCGAGAGTGTCCGGCCGCAAGGCTTCTTCTAAACTTCGAGGCACTCCATTTAGATCTACGTCGTCGACGCTATAATGGGTTCCTTGCAGAAGTCTCACGTGGTTTTGACTCAGCGCCAAAATGTAAAATCTCCCATCTCCGCTAAGGAGAGGTAGCATCGGCTTCACATGGAACCGATCTGCAACAACCACTAACTCTTCGAAGCGGATCGGAAGGTTGTATTGTAGGAAGCCTCCAGAGGAAAAGAAGACTGCCAGTCCATCGCTCTGATGGGACCAGAACAGATTGTCCTGAATTAGGGCTTGCGCCGGCTGGAGCAGATCCTTCGCCTGCGGGGCGCGAAGTCCATTCTGGATCAACTTCTCCTCTGCTGACTTGAGTAAGTTCTTGAATCGGATGCGATCCTGTTGGGTCTCTGGCCCAACTCTGTGAGAAGGCAGAAAAACCGACACGCAGGGACTCTCACGTCTCCCCATCAAGGTCCTTAGTTCGTTTATGCTCAAAAGGCTCATGCTTCATGCCCCTTTCTTGGAAGGAAGGCCAGCCAATTCCAATTGCCCGAGCTGCGGCATTTGTCGCTCCCCCTGCGGGCACTTGTTCGCTCCTCATCCAGGCTACGTTCCAGACTATGAGCCTGCACCTTCAGTCGAGCCCTTGACCGATTCTCCGGCGGCTTTTCCCTCTGGACACGAGGAGCACAATTCCCCTTCGGGGCCCAGCCGCACCAAGCCCCTACGCACCGCCTCGCGGTTCGCTATCAAAACGTTCATCTCCTCGTCATATTTTGCTCTTTGTTCTGGTCCGGCCTCTTCCATGGCAGCTTCAAATTGGGCTATTTGAGCGTCACACTGCTCTACCACGGCTTCCACTCTACGTTCGTAATCTCCTTCGGTTTCCAATTTAAGTTCCCCCTTTGCAGTTTTACAAGTCGAGCGATTTCATTGTGTAACAATTCCCGCGTCATCTTTGACGCCACCTTTAGTCTCAATGTCAACGGACAACACTACTTCTTGTTATAATTTAGCCTTGGACAAGGTTGATGTCAAAAATATGTGACAATTTACCCATGAGAACGCGGAGACCGCAGAGAATTCCGTTTGTTGCGGCACGTCTATGCGATGCAGCACAACGAGTTGTGGTCTGCGACGTTGAGTATATCCGTCGATCAGGCACACTTGGAGAGGTGGATTGAGAAGGCTTTTTCCCGTCATGCCGTTTCTCTTTCAAAATCCTCCTTCGCCTCCCTTAAAAGAGAGGGGAGGGGGATTCATATTACTTGCTTGAAAGCGAAATGGCGTCGAGTCTCGAGGGTACTCACCGGAATGTTAGGTTAAGGGTTGTTCCTTTAGCCCCGCCGTCTGGACTAAGGTGGCGGGGACAGCCCAGCAAGAGCCCCAACGGGGCGATCCAATGGTAGCCGTGGGTTTCAACCCACGGAAATGATTATAACAAAACCACCCATGAGGACCCTGGAGGGGTCCTCATGGGTAGGAGGCTCACTAATGGACCCCTCCACGGTCTGGGTTTCTTATTGTCCCCGCCGCGTCCCACGGGTTCCACCCCGCGTCCCGCGGGGCTACTTTTGGACCGTCCCTCCGGGACGAGCAGACCCTGGATAAAAGTTGACGCCAATTCTAGCAATGAAATCAGCGGAGTTAAGTGAATAGTCCATTAGGTTAAACTCGGTTCACCAGAAAGCAGGATTGCTGCTAGAGGTTGAATGACCCCTATTGAAACAGGAGTCATTCAACTTGCGCTCATGCTTCTCAGGCAATCACTCCTGATTAGCCACCACAGTGTGGTCCCAGGTTTGGTTTGTATGTCTTAAGTTTTGGAGACTGCGTCGAGATCGGCAAATTTCTCCTCTCACCTATTGGCCTTCAAACAGACGGCGGGGATTGTCTTCAACGATGGTTTTGATCTGATCGTCGCTTGCCCCTCCTTTTTTCAGGGCGGGGATGATGTTATTGAACAAATGGGTGGGGTGCCAGTTGGCGACAAATTGCAACGCGGGCTCCGGCAATTTGGGCGGCCGGCCCAACCACGTGCAAATAGTGTCATGAGAAATCATGAGCCGGTCCTGATAACCCTTAGCAATCAGGTCGAGCATCACCGCATACCGATCTGCATCTCTGGGGCAACCTACGAGGACCTCCAGACCCATGCGGTCCCAGGAAACGTATACTCCGTGGCCCAGCGTCTTAACTTGGTATGCTAAGTCCAGGTTGTCGCTCATGTGACCAATCTGGATGCGTTTGGGGTTCGCTCCGGCGGCTATGAGAAACTCTGCCTGCTCGGGCCCCATGGTTCCTTCCTGGGTATGAGTGATGATGGGAACGTCCGTTTCTTTCTGGACCCGGGCGGCGGTGCTTAGCATTAGCTTCTCGTAATCGGTGATGCAGCCCTTGCTAGTGCCCACCTTGATAACGCCGGCCCTTATCCCGGTCCCTCGGATTCCCACCGTCACCTCCTTCATGAAGAGTTCGTAAAGCTCCTCCCTTACGTCTCCCAGCATGGAGCGGAATTTCCAATACGCCGGGGCTCCTTCCCCTTCAAAGTAATATCCGGTGGAACAAATGATGTTCACTTCGGATTTTTCCGAGATTTCCTTCAGTACGTCAACGTTCCTCCCGCAGTCCGCGGGGGTCGCATCAACGTAAGTCCTCAGGCCAAGGCCCTTGAGTTGCTGGAGAAGCGCCACACCGGTCTCAACTGTGGCCTGATGATTAAAAGGAGCTATAGTCTGGTCACCTTCCCAGCCTGGGTACCCAAACACCATGTGTTCGTGAACTAAGGTCACACCAAGCTCTCCTGGAGAAATCGGCCCCAGTACCGTATTGATTTTGCCTGCACTCATCGAACTGCCTCCTTCACATCACTTTGCTGATACTTTTTTCGTTCCTGTTCCTGCAGTTGGCGCCACGGTATCTTGCCTGTTGCGGTCTTGGGCAGCGACTCAACGAACTCGATCAGGCGCGGGTACTTGTACGCCGACATCTGCTCCTTCGACCATTTGACGATCTCTTCTGCGGTGACCTTACCAACAGCTTCAGGACGGAGAGCGACGAGGGCCTTGACGTTTTCAACACGTTGCCCGTCGGGCACGCCGATCACGCAGGCCTCAAGAACGGCCGGATGCCTATACAGAATGGATTCGACCTCGGCGGGCCAAACCTTGAAACCGGCGGCGTTGATCATTCTTTTTAGCCGATCCGACACATAGAAGTAGCCTTCTTCATCCATGCGGCCGATGTCGCCGGTCCTCAAGAATCTCTTTTCATCGAGATCGATGAAAGCCTCTTCGGTCTCTTCGGATTTGTTCCAGTAACCTTTCAAGACCGAGGGGCCGCTGACCACGATTTCTCCCTGCTCGCCTGTGTGCACCTCCTTGAGGGTGGAGACGTCCACAACACGGGCGTCGACCCCGAACACCGGGATGCCGATGCTGCCCGGCTTGGCCCGATCCGGTGGGTTCCAGTGTGTCTGTGAAATAGTCTCGGTCATGCCGTAACCCTCTACGAATGTCAGCCCGGTCATCTGGTAAAATTTTTCGTTCAGGACAGCGGGCAGCGGCGCCCCGCCACCGCCTACAAACGACAGCGAACTCAGGTCACGTGTCTCTATGTTAGGCGTTGCCAACAGGTCGGTGAGCATGGTGGTGATGTTTGCCCAAAAACGTACCTCGTATTTCTCGATGGCAGTAAGGGCCGCTTGCCGATCCCAGCGGGTCAGGAGGACAAGGGGTGCCCCGGCAGCGATAGGAACGAGAAAGCTGTGGATCATTCCCGTAACGTGAAATAGTGGCAGCGCGGCCAGATTGACCGACATGGGAGTGGCTGCGGACCACGTGATGGATCCGAGGACATTTGCGGTGACGGTCGCGTGCGTGTGCATGCATCCCTTGGGAAGGCCGGTAGAACCGGCCGTGTATGGCAGGAGACACATGTCATCAGCGCTAAGAGTCAGCTCTGGCGGGCTTGGGGCTTCAGCCAAGGTAGTGAGCCAGTCGCGCGTCCCTTCGATCCGGGTCGGCGCTTGGAGCATGAACTGAGGCACCGGCAACTCCGGCTGTTCGGGCAGATAGTCCTTATAGGAGCCGACAATGATTTTCGAGACACCCATATCCCGGCACACATCTGCAATTCGCGGATACAAGTCAGTGGTTGTGATGACAATCTTGGCACCGCCGTCGGCAAGCACATGACTAAATTCGCCGGCTACTAGCATGGGATTCATAGGCATGACCACGGCGCCGGCGCGTATTGCCCCCAGGAACCCGATGGCGAAATGTGGCGTATTCTGCGTGTACAAGGCCACACGGTCTCCTTTCTTGATTCCGAAGCTGGCTAAGGCCCCGGCCAAGCGCTGGCACTCGGTCCACAACTCGGAAAAGGTTATCCGCCGGCCGTAGTAAATGATCGCTGGTTGGTCTGGATATCGTCGGGCCGAGGTCTCAAGAAACTCATGAAGGGGCGTATGGGGATAGACAAGTGATTTAGGCAGACGCTTAGGCCAGTACTTGTAGTGGGTCTGGTTCATCATTTCCTCCATTAGTCGCAACCCCTGGCTTGGGGCGCAGGTCAGAGTTGTTTGGTTTATTAATTTCAATTAATTGTGTGGGCACCTCCTAATGGTGTTTCGGCCCGTGTCTTTCGCACGTGAATCTCTATCGTCCGCCGTAGACCTTCGAACCCTACGGGAAACTCAGCACCTGTTTGTGGAGCACTTGAACATTCCTGTGATCGCGGCTCGGGATATTGAAGAAGGCCACGATCGCGGATGCTCCTACACTGCTTGGTTTTGGCTTTTCTGAGAAATGACTTCCCAGAGAGGCTATTCTGCACCTCCTGCACATTTCAGGACCTGACCGCTCAAATACTGAGATGCATCGCCAGTCAAGAAAAAAACTGCGTCAGTTATATCGCTTAGTGCTCCTAAGCGGCCACCGGGAATCGCACTCATTGCTTCACGAACCAAGTCCTCTTGAATATCTGAAGGACGAACTGTTCCGATGAATCCCGGAACAATACAATTAATACTTGTCCCCCATGACACCATAGTTTTCGCTAGAACCTGCGTTAGGGCAATGACTGCCCCTCTCACGGTTTCATATCGAACGGGATTCGCATATTTGTCCCAGGCCCAGGGTGCTACGTAAATGATTCGCCTCGATGCCCTCTTGGAAATCTTTTCTTGAAAATCACTTGCTAAGTCTTGCGCCAGCTTCAGATTTGCATCCAGTCTACTACCCGATGCGCCCCTCTCGGTCTCAGTTGTGAGGATCCCCGTATTGCCAATACCCAGGTCTTGAATATAGATGTCAACGGGACCAAAATCGGCCTCTATGTTGTCAAGTAGCTTCAAATTGTTAGCACCACTACCTTTAGAGCTGCATAGCTGGAAATCCCCGGACTCAGCGGCGGTGGTTAAGGTAACCGCATTGTCCGGATCGGGAGGACAAGTATAGGCTGCAACCCTTGCGCCCCGAGAACTCAATGAAGACGAGATTGCCGCGCCGAGAGGGGTGCCAGCGTTTATCACAAGAGCGCACTTTCCTTCAAGATCTCGGGTCTCCCCAGGATGCGGGCATGTGGGCTCTCCGGTACTGATCAGCCCATCGAACAACGCGTTCAGGATTGCCTTCTCAGTCTCTAATTGCGTTGCGTGTCCTCTCAGGTCCCAGCGCTTGATAATCCAAGAATCCATCATCGATTTGACCAGGTTTGCCGTTAATCGAGGGTTACAGGGTCTGCAAGATCCCTGTTCCATAGCATCTTGGATGACTGCTTCGATCAATGCGAGGTGCGCTCTTTCCTTTTCAAGTAATTTCTTGAGGAGATGCCTGCTCAATATGTGGCCCTCCTGGTATATGAGCAGGATCGCGTCGGCCCATTTGGCCATGAGATTGAATTCGGTCCTGACAATTCGCCTCAATTTTTCGACCGGGTCCCGGATATTGTCCACAGTACTATTCAGTGCATCAAAAAAGGTATTGACCAAAAAGTCATGGATAAGAAAGAAGATGTCTTCCTTTGACCCGACGTAACCGTAGATATTGCCCTGACTGAAACCTGCTTCTTTCGCCAAATCTTTCAACGTTGTATTGTGATAGCCTTTTCGGGAAAAGAGTTTGATCGCTGCGAGCACTATTTGCTCGCGGCGTCTTTCGACTAATTCTGGATTCTTGACGGTGGTCGGAATCTCGTGCATTCTGCAAAGCTAGCGTTGTGCGATCATCGAGTTTGTGATTTCAACTGGTTGCAGATTCCCGATCAGGTTTGTTGCTCAAATAACAGAATGAATGTTCAGAGACTGATTGGTTGGTCAGAATTATACCCCGAGCTCCTGGAGCGTCAAGAAAAAACTAAAGCCCAACAAATTTTCACTGCTCGCGGGAACCAGATAGCGCTGAGCTTTGGAAAAGTCTGCGCTTCTGTTCGATCAGGGGACAGACGAGCATGTCCTCGCCCGTTGATTCCGGTCAAGCAGATCACTCAAAAATGCAAATCCGTGACCATCCACCTCCAAGGGGAATCTCATCCTGACCGTTGTGCTTGCCCCCATTGAACGGTTGCAAATCTTAACTTGCAAAATCAAAGTTTGATCGAGCTTGCACCACCGCGCGGTCGGCTCCACAAGAATCATTCGCCGGTCCACAAATAAACGATTATGTGCGGGCAGTTGCTTCTATTGCATGCCACCATCGCTCCTGCTATAATTATTTAGGTAATTTAATGGATACAAAAAGACTACAAAGGAGGAGGAGCACCAAATGAGTAAAGTGGGAGAATTGTACCAGAGTGCTGATTGGAAAACCGAGAAACATATCCCGGTAATCGAATGCCCGGACTCAGTAGCAGCCGATGAAATGTTCGAAGTGGCAGTGGCATTGGGAAAGGAAGTATCGCACCCCAACACTACAGAACATCATATCAGGTGGATTCAGCTCACATTTAAGCCTGAAGGGGAAAAGTTTTCCTATCAAATAGGAAATTTTGAGTTTACCGCCCACGGGGAGTCGGTTGAGGGGCCCAACACCGGCGCGGTCTATACCGATCATTGTGTGAAAGCGAGATTCAAGACAAAGAAACCCGGAGAATTGTTCGCCACTTCCTTCTGCAACATTCATGGGCTGTGGGAGAGTTCTAAGGCAATCAAGATCAAGTAGGCCGGTTCGCATAATGACCGCACTCTTCACTCTGTAAGCCCACCTAAACTGAATTCAAGAACACGTCCTCTAAATCTCCTCTAACCCTCCCTTTAACAAAGGGAGGGAAGGGGGGCATAGGCGTTAGAATAGGCTCCAAGTTCTCTTCGTCCCGGAGGGACGGCAGATAGTAGCCCGGCGATTTATCGCCGGGAATGAACGGCCAAGAGGTCCTTCTTCGTCCCCGAAGGGCGCTCGAAGGATGAATCCTTCGAGCGCCCTTCGGGGACGAAGATTGAATCATTGCTTATCGGCCACCCGGCAATAAATTGCCGGGCTACTTTCTATCGCCCCGAGGGGGCTTAAATGCAAAGGTCCCGGAGGGACGGCAGATAGTAGCGCGGTCCCCGCGGAACGCTGGATTGCCGGGAAAAAGGAGCATCGTGCTACGAATTTCGCTCATGTGTTGATTTTGAGACAGTTTCGGGACGCCGGCGCTACCATGCAATTGGCACCGTATTTATTAAACGCTGCCCTCAGCCCGGGAATTCGGGTATCTTTCCTTATAATCATGTTTAATAAGTTAGTATAATATACTGTAAATACGTTTTGTTTTGACATGCAGATCCCATCTGTGCTAAGGTTGCTCATGCATTTGTGCGGATAGCACTCCGCTAGAATCCTTCTATCAGTGGCGCGGAGTCGGACGGCCCGTGCTAGCCGCGCTGGAGAGAGCTGATATGAAATTTGCATTGGCAAGATATATTGTTCCGATACTAGCGTGTTGGTTCCTCATAGCCGCTTACAGTCCGGTCTGGGGCGTGGAGGCGGCCAATATCACTTCCGTGCAAGTGGCGCCTGATCTCAAGCAGATAACGATCACGTGCGACCGCCCCATCGGCAGACATTCAGCCTTTGTGATCCGACAGCCTTTCAGGCTTGTGGTCGATCTGGAATCCACAGGTTTGGGTAACATTCCTCGCAGGATCAATGTGGCACGCAATCCCTTGAGCGAAATCCGTGTAGGTTATGCCAATTCGCGTGCCCGGGTAGTGGTGGATTTCGGTGAGCATCCGGTGCCACCGTTCAAGGTTTATGAACAAAACAATAGCCTGGTAGTGTGTCTTGGAATCGGGGTGGCTATCTTGCCGGTGAGCCCGGCACGCAAGCCTGCCGTCGATGTGCGGAGACCTATGCCCCAACCTAAAGTTACGGCCGTCGGTCCTGGCGCTCGAAGGGCCGACAGTTCAATAGTTTCAGTCAAAAGAGCGGGCGTCATGGACGATCTGATTTTCGTGGAGTTGGCCAACAGAAACGACCCGAAACGCACCTACAGACTCGCAATAGATTTGGACGTGAGCAAGTTGCAGATTAGGAAAGCTACGATCAGTGATTCCCAGGGCCACGTGAAACGATTCGACCTTGCACCGGGCAAATCCGTAGCTGAGACTGCCGCGCAGCCAATCAGTACCGGCGGGGGCCCACGCAGGGCTGCAGGTCCAACTGCTGCGCGCTCAGTGAACCATCCCAAATTCAAATGGGGTATTCAACCCGGAGTGAGCCGAAGACCGACGGAAGCGAATCTTCATGCCAACGGGCCTTTACGCGTCGAAACTTTCCAACCCCAGCCAATTCGTCCGGGAAAGATTGACGAGGACGGGTAATATTCCATTGCCTGCACCGGGCGTGTCTTGCTATTATCGCGCGTAACGCAGGTGGGTACCTGCGGATGTCATCCACGCGGCGTTCAGCCGACAAGTTTCAAATGCTCAAACTCAATCCGTACGAAGCTCGACAAACCCCAGGAGGAGGTCGGAAACATGGAAAAACAGGTACGAAAAATCGCCAAGACCGAGTCCGCTTATCCCTATCCTCTGCTCATCAAGCAGTTGCTTCACACACCGATTCTGTACGCGCCCGATCAAGAGATTGTCTATCGTGACACGCTGCGTTTCTCATATCGAGACTTATACAGCAGGATCAATCGGCTTGCATCCGGGCTTTCCTCCCTGGGCGTCGGTCCCGGAGACACAGTGGCGGTCCTGGATTGGGATTCGCACCGTTACCTGGAGTGTTTCTTTGCCGTACCTATGATGGGGGCTATTCTTCACACTGTTAACATTCGCTTGTCTCCGGAGCAGATGCTCTACACGATGAATCACGCCGAAGATGATGTGGTCCTAGTCCATGAGGATTTCTTGCCCATCCTGGAGAGCATTTCAAACCAACTGCCCACTGTTAAGAAGTACATAGTCATGAAAGAGGGGGTTGAGAAGCCGGCATCTTCGCTGCCCGTCGCTGCGGAATACGAAGAAATGTTGGCGCAGGCCTCCGATTCGTTCAACTTTCCCGAATTCGACGAAGACACGCAGGCTTCAACTTTTTACACGACCGGGACAACCGGCGATCCTAAGGGCGTCTACTATAGTCATCGTCAATTGGTGCTGCACACCTTGGGCGCCGCGGTTGCTGCCGCCGGCTACACGGCCCCGGGCAGATTTCAGTCTGCTGACGTGTACATGCCCATCACGCCCATGTTTCATGTTCACGCCTGGGGGTTTCCTTTCGTTGCAACCATGCTGGGTGCAAAACACGTGTATCCGGGCAGGTACGAGCCGGCCATGCTTCTTAAACTCCTCAAGGAGGAGAAGGTCACATTCTCGCATTGCGTCCCCACCATCCTCCACATGATCCTCTCGAGCCCAGCGGCCAAGGATGTGGACCTAAGGGGCTGGAAGGTGGTGATAGGGGGAGCCGCTCTCCCGAGAGGGCTGGCAAAGGTCGCGAAGGAGCGAGGAATCGAGATCTACGCAGGGTACGGTATGTCTGAGACGTGCCCGGTCCTGACCATTGCTAATCTAAAGCCTCATATGATGGCATGGGAAGCTGAGCGTCAACTTGATATACAAATTAAGACCGGAATGCCAATTCCTCTGGTCAATCTAGATATCGTTGACGTGACTACGGGCAAGTCCGTGCCTAGAGACGGGAAAACCACCGGTGAGATTGTGGTGCGCACCCCCTGGCTTACGCAGGGATACTTCAAGGACCCCCAAAAATCGGAGGAACTCTGGGCGGGGGGATGGCTCCATACCGGTGATATCGCCAACATGGCAGAGACCGGGTACGTCCAGATTACCGACCGCCTCAAGGATGTTATCAAGACCGGAGGTGAATGGATCTCATCCCTCCTCCTGGAGAGTTTGATCAGTCAGCATCAGGCGGTCTCTGAGGTGGCAGTCGTAGGCGTGCCGGACGACAAATGGGGCGAAAGGCCTATGGCGATGGTGGTGCCTAAACCCGAGTTTGTGAGTGCCATATCCGCGGACGAGCTCCGGGAATTTATGCACAAGTTTGTCGAGGAAGGTCAGATCTCAAAATGGGGAGTGCCGGACGCGTTCGTCATGGTGGATCAGATTCCCAAGACCAGCGTGGGCAAGATCGACAAGAAAGTAATAAAAAGAGGAGTGGCCGAAGGCGTATATTGAAGCAGTAGCCCAAGATGAAGCTTTTGGCCATCCAAAGTAATTTGAAGAGTTAGAGTAGAGGCGGGTTTCGAACCCGTTCCTACACGCCGTCATCCTGGCGCACGCGGGAATCGTGTAGGGCGGCCCGTGGCCGTCCCGCGCTCGCGGGATCGGGGATGGCCCGACGTACCTCTTGATGAGAATTCGGGGCGACCCCGCGGAACTCGGGGGCAAATCGGACAAGATTTTTTGCACTTGCTAAATGAGTCGCGTGCGAGTGGACTTCCGCCGCACCAAAGTGATAGGGATCTTTCGACCCTGACACTCCGACCATGCAACTACGAACAAGGTGAAAGCAGAGTATGACAGCCAAGAGCAGTCGCAAACTGATACTTGTGACAGGCGGGGCCGGATTCATCGGGAGCCACATAGTCGAGGGTCTACTTGATCGAGGCGATGCGGTTCGCGTGCTTGACAACTTAAGCACGGGCAAGCGAGAAAATCTCGAAAATCTGGGCGATGGGCGTTGGAAAGTGCATCGAGACTTTGAATTCATACAGGGAGACATTAGGGACGCCGCGGCATTGGACAAAAGCGTGGCAGGAGTCGATGCGATACTCCATCAGGCCGCCTTGGGCAGTGTTCCTCGCTCCGTGGAAGATCCGGCCACCACGCAGTGCGTCAACGCTGATGGCACTCTTAACATTTTCTGGGCTGCATGCAAGAATCAAGTTTCCCGCGTGGTCTATGCCTCCTCTTCGGCCGTGTACGGTGACAGCGAAATTCTGCCAAAACGCGAAGGTACGGAAGGTTTTCCGCTATCCCCTTACGCCCTGACCAAGAAGAACAATGAAGAATATGGACGCCTTTTCAAGGATCTCTATAATTTTGAAACCGTAGGACTCCGTTATTTCAACGTTTACGGCCCCAGGCAAGATCCAGAATCGCAATACGCTGCGGTAATTCCGCGCTTCATCAGTGCTCTGCTTTCCGGAAACCAGCCCGTCATTTACGGAAGCGGCCTACAGAGCCGTGACTTCACTTATGTTAAAGATGTTGTACAAGCTAATATGCTCGCATTGGAGGCTCCTCTCGCTGCGTGCGGCGAGGCTTACAACATCGGCCGCGGGGATCGCGCTGACCTGCTGGCCCTGCTCGATACTCTGCAGAGTCTCTTGGGCACTAGTATTGAAGCCAAGTTTGACCCACCGAGGCCGGGGGATGTGATGCATTCCTCCGCGGACACTTCCCGCGCTGCCGAGCGGTTGGGGTTCAAGGCTGTCTACGACTTGCGCACTGGTCTGGGGGATAGTATCGAGTGGTATAGGAACAACCTTTGACCTAACAGTTCAGCAAGGTGAATGCAGAGGCCGCGTAGAATCCGCTTTTCTCGGAGGGGCAAATTGGCGCCGGACAAGCAAGTGGGATGCGCAACAAAAAAGAAAACCCGGAGCGGGGTCAGGATGGAGCGCCGGGTTTTCAACCAAGCCCAGCCTCGCGGCTGGTAGGTTTTGTTATAATAACACAGAGATATCAAAAATGTCAATGATTTCTTTTCGATAAACTGTGCATTACATTCGTCTATCTAACAAAAGCTCGCTTGTGCCGTACATAAAAAAGAGTCCGACCCTAACCCCAATACCCTCTGCCGGACCCTAATGCATGCCGGAACCAAATTGTCCCGGACAACTAAATTGAAGTTGAATGAACGGACACAAAATACACATCTACATGCTTTTTGTCAAACTATAAACTACTTTAAGACACTTAGCTCAATAAATTCAAAAGGTGCGATCATCATCTTAATACTGTTTCTCGGGTGTTGAAAGAGACTACGTCGGCTATTCGTCGGCCGGTAAGCGCCGTCCTATTGCCCGCCTCGGAATCGGTCCGCGTCTTCGAGGGGTTTTATTTGGAAATCGTTCGCGGACATGGTATGAATTACGCCTCGTCATTCCTCTTTGCAGGAGGGCCCTCTTGTGAGAACTTTCCAGTATCTCAAGCCTACCTCTTTGGCAGAAGCTCTGGATCTCCTGAAATCATGCGGAGACAAAGCGAAGGTTATCGCGGGCGGAACGGATCTCATGGTTCAGTGGAAAAAGAAACTCGTCTCGCCGGACTGTCTTGTCTCCCTGAGGAACGTGCCGGAGCTGAATTTCATTAGTTTCAACGGCAAGTTGAGAATCGGGAGCGCTACTACCCACAGGTCTCTGGAGCTATCTCCGGAGATTCGGAAGTGGTTCCCTGTGATCTTGGACGCGGTAAGCGGCCTGGGGTCTGTTCAGGTGAGGAACTCCGCCACCATAGGCGGAAACCTTTGTAACGCCGCCCCCTCGGCAGATACGGCCCCCCCCATGCTGGTCCTCGAGGCTGAGGTCAAAATAGCTTCAGCGGTCGGAGAGAGATCCGTCCCTATCGAGACATTTTTCACTGGGCCCGGCAGGACGGTCCTTCAAACCGGAGAGATTGTCACCGAGTTCTCAATTCCGCAGTCGCCTCCCCACACAGGCATGGCTTACACAAAACACACCCGGCGAAAAGCTATGGACCTTCCCATTCTGGGAGTGGCCGCGCTGATTTCATTCAATGATGACCTAAAAACGTGTGCGGGAGCGCGAATTGCGCTGGGAGTGGCGGCCCCCACCCCCATGAGAGCCAGGAAAGCCGAAGTCTTCCTCGAAGGGAAAACGATCGATGAGACTGTCCTGGCCGAAGCGGGAGAGATCGCCGCGTCCGAAGCGAGCCCCCGAACCACCATTCGAGGTTCCGAATGGTACCGCCGAGATATGATCCGAGTGCTGGTCAAACGCACCGGCCTGGTTTGTCTGGAGAGAGCGAAGGGAGACGGCAAGCAATGAAGCAGATCTTGAGGTTCACCGTAAACGGTCACACGGTGGAAGTTGAAACTCAGCCGCACTGGCCCCTCTTGCGAGTGCTGCGTGACGAGTTGGACCTTATGGGTGTCAAGCAGGGATGCGGTGAAGGCGAATGCGGCGCGTGCACGGTCCTTGTCAATGGAGCGCCAGTGAATAGTTGCATATACCCGGCATTGGAAGCTGAAGGCAAAGAAGTGCTGACAATCGAAGGTCTGCTCGGCAAGAACAACGAACTCCACCCCATACAGCAGGCATTTTTGGAAAAGGCCGGGGTTCAATGCGGCTTCTGCACGCCCGGCATGATCATGTCCGCGAAAGCCCTGCTCGACAAAAACCTTAACCCCACGGAAGACGAAATAAGACACGCGATCGCAGGAAATATGTGCCGGTGCACCGGTTACGTCCAAATAGTCGAGTCCGTCATGCTCGCGGCTGAGATGATGTCAAAGCGGTAGAATTGGGGGGACCTTCTTTGTAAAGAAGGTCCCCCCAAACCCCCTCCAAGAAACTTTTAACATTTTGTCGGAATGGTCACTTCCCCTCCGAAGGCGAAGTGACCATTCCGACAAAGATTAGAAGCTTCTGGCAGCGGTTCAGGAAGGATCTCTTAACAAGAAAGGCCACCAATCTCCACACTTTGAAGGGGAATTCGAGCGCGACCGTACCTGGTGCGTATCTTCAATTTTGGCCGTATGGTCGTAGGAGAGAAAAAATAATAGGAGTTTTTGGGGAGAGGGTCCGGGGAGCCCCACGTTTCGCGGGGTTACAAAAAGTCCCTCCCCGGCAACTCTCAAAAAGATTCCTAGATCATGTATCTGCCTTCAGGCCGGGACGCGAGGAGTTGAAAATGGGAGAGTTATTTGTAGGGAAGTCATATCCGAGGATGGACCGGGACAAGGTCACAGGGAGGGCGGCGTACATAACCGATATTCGCCTGCCTCGAATGCTCTACGGAAAGATCCTCTACAGCACTCGGCCTCACGCGCGGATCAAGAGTATTGATACTTCCAAGGCCGAACAATTGCACGGGGTCAGGGCGGTCTTGACGGGTTTCAACACGCCCGATGTGAGGGTTGGCTTCCTCGGCGATCAGACTCCTCTGAAAAAGGACAAGGTGCGGCAGTTCAGGGATGAAGTAGCCGCTGTGGCCGCGATCGACGAGGACATCGCGGAGGAGGCCGTCAGTCTTATCAAGGTTGAGTATGAGGACCTCCCGGCGGTTTTTGATCCCATTGAGGCCATGAAAAAGGACGCTCCGCTTGTTCACGAATTCGACCCAAGAGGCAAGCCGCGGCGCAGCAATATTCTCCCGTTGCCCTGGAAGTTAACTGCCGGGGATGTGGAAAAGGCCCGAGAAGAATCGGCCTTTGTGGTCAAGGACACTTTTTCCACACAGTGGGTTCATCAGACCTGCATGGGCACGAGCGGCGGCATTGCCGAGTTCGATGTGAACAACAATCTGATTTTCAGAAGCGTCACCAATGTTCCGTTCGGCGGCAAGGATCGTCTCGACATGTTCCTGCGAAACATAGGTATCAAAGGAAGCACTCGGATATTGACTCCCTATGTGGGCGGAAGTTTCGGGAGCAAGCTGGATACAGATGTATACGAATTCATTCTGGTGCTCCTTGCATGGGAGACCAAATGCCCGGTGAAGATCGTGTTCAGCCGAAACGAGGAGTTTGTTGCGAGCCCGCCCAGGCAGCCGACAATCGCCACGGTGGAGCAGGGGTGTGACAAAGACGGCCGCTTGACCTTCAGGAAGGTTGATATGATCCTGGACAACGGCGCTTACACCTCATGGGGCGCCACAACGCCGTCCGTGATGATGCTGCCTGTTTCCTCACTGTATCGTGTGCCCAATGTGCAGTTCCAGGCAACCTGTGTGTATACCAACAATATCTATGCGCAGGCTATGAGAGGTTACGGCAACCCGCAGGCCACGTATGTGGTCGAGCAATCCATGGATCAATTGGCCCTGGAGGCGAAGATCGACCCGATGGAGTTTCGAGCCATCAATGCGAACGACCCCTACGAAACATCGCCCATGGGCCTGAAGATCACGACGTGCCCTATGAAAGAGTGCCTGAATGAGGTCAAACAGCGCTTGGACTGGCCCACGAAACACGGCAAGAAAAACGGCCGCGGAGTCGGCGTCGCTTCTTTTCTTCATGTGGGCGGAGGCGCGCGAGTTTACCTGTCCGACGCACAGGGAATAATTCTCAAGGTTGATGACGATGCCAAACTTTCCGTCATCACCGGCGGAACCGATCAGGGGCAGGGGTCTGAGACCATTATCCGGCAGATGGTTGCGGAGGCAACGGGCTTCCGGCCCGAGGATGTGTCCATATTCCTCGGCGATACCGAGGTATGCCCCTGGGACGTTGGAACCCACGCCAGTCGCCATGCCTTTATAACGGGGCACGCGATCCTGCTCGCGGGGCAAGATCTGAAGCGCAAGGTCCTGGAACTTGCGGCCAAGTGGATGCAGACCCTCATAGAGCAGGATTTCCAGAAGATGTCCCGCAGAGACCCGGATTTCAAGCACCCGGAATTGGATTTCAGCATTCTTGCCGATCCTCACAACTTGGACCTTCAGAACAGCACTATTTTCCTGAAAAGCGATCCGGATAATCCGCAATTCAGAATGCCCGCGGCACGGATACTCCGAAAAGCGCACATGGTGGGAACCGGAAAAGGGGAGATGGTGGTGTCCGAGGCCTTCTACGATCCGCCCAACGAGATGCTGGACCGGGAAGGGAAGGGGAACCTCTCTTGCTGTTACACCTTTGGCGCTCACGGCGTGGAAGTGGAAGTAGACACTGAAACCGGCCAGGTGACCATACTGAATTACGTGGCAGCACACGATGTGGGCCGAGCCATCAATCCCATGCTGGTAAAAGGGCAGATCTACGGCGCGACAATCATGGGCGCGGGTTACGGCCTGACCGAAGAGATCCAGGTGAACCACGGCCGAGTTATGAACGCCAACCTGCTCGATTACAAGATCCTCACAGCCAAGGACAAGATCCCCATTGACGCGGTGATCATCGAGCCCATCGAGCCCACCGGCCCGTTCGGCGCGAAGGGTATCGGCGAGCCCGCGTGCGTCCCGAGCGCTCCAGCCATCGCGAACGCGATCTATGACGCCGTGGGAATAAGGATAAAGGATTTGCCCATAACACCGGAGAAGATTTTGGCGGCGTTGAAGGAAAAAGTCGAATGAAAATGGCATCTGGCCAACCGAGCGCGGGTCAGTCAGCGTAGCGACGGTGCTTTCATTTCTTATCAGCGGCAGCTCCAGGGCTACCCGTGCTTCGGGAATTTCAATCCTGGTGGGCCCTGGGTGCCCGCTTGTTGTCCTGATCCTTGAGGGGACGGCGCGGTTGCAAGGAAGGAATTGGTTGGCCGTGTTCAACATCGTCCCCCAGCATTGGCTGCATTGTGGGAATTGTGGCTCGTTTTTGGGCAAATCCGCCATTCTTTTGGCTCTTCTGCATCTTCAGCCTCCGATATTATTTGGGGGAACTGTTGACATAGCTAATCGCAAGGTTAGGAAGCGAACGAGTGCCATGCTGATCAAGCTCTTTCACGGCAAATAAATCAAGGTGAGAAACATGTCGAATACTACCACAGTGTGGAGTTTTCGATGACACCCGGATACACGTACACCTCATTTCTTCTTAACTGCGGTGTCAGTCCACGGCCCGAACCCTCGGGTTTTTATCCTGTCCGGCGCCGCCCATCTCCTGAGCCGAATCCTGAGGCGAATTCAGAGGTTGCATTGCCGGAATTGGCTGGCTCTTCATAGTGGAATGGCTGCAAAATTCCCGGAACCGAGTTAGGAGCGCCTTCTTGAATATGCGCCTCTCGAATGGTCTTTTTTGCACTCATATTTCTACCTCCAACGGGATTAAGCCAAACAAATGCGATCGTCGAAAAAATTGCTACGATGAATACCCCAACGGAAAGATAATTTAACCAGTTGGTAACTTTAGCCCACCAATTTTTCTTGTCCAGAGTTTCATGTTGGCAGTCTATACAAAACTCGTGAAATTGCCCTTTCTTGTAGCTCTCAGTCCAAAGATAATCATATGAAGAGTGCGTCCGAAATCGAAATATTCGTGACTAGTGCAAATGCAGCACAGGAACGGTAGATTCGAATTTCGTTATCAACTATTCCGTGACATCGGGAATTAAAGGGAGGGCCGAACGACCGGATCTTCGATTATAAATGCCGGAGCACAGGCGCTATCCCCGCTGTGGACAAGGAGAGTATTGATTCCTTGGGAAATTTTCAGAATTAGACGAGCAAAATATGAGTGTGAGACGATTATTTTCCACGGCATCGTTCATGAAGTCACTTTTCGCTTGCCTCAAGTTTGCCTCGGTCCGAAAGATCTGAAACTGATTCGAAATCCACGTCAATATCCTTTTGCGGCCCACATGGTGCTTGAGTTATCCCGCTGGTCAGGTAATGCCGAGGTAGGCTCGATTTGTCGAGCAGAAGGATCTGATTAATTTTGGAATTCATCGGGTTGGAATCGATCAACAGCCGCGTGACCATTGACAACTGAGGGTGACAGAGGTCTTCATTTAAGCTCCCGGATGAGATGAATGAAACGAACCGCATCCATCTCGAAAAGCATGCAAATCCCGCTTTTCGCAGCACGGTTTCCGCTGGCTGCACGATCTTGCGGGCACTTGATCTCAGAATCCAAACCAATTATCTTCTTATCGTAGCGCAGATCAAAGAGGGTACTAGTCCCATGACCTGGCAGGAACGAATCATCATTGACCCGGAAATTCTTGTCGGGAAGCCGGTGATAAAGGGAACTCGCGTCGCTGTGGAGTTCATTGTCGGGCTTCTCGCCGAGGGCTGGTCGGAGCAAGACATTTTGGACAACTACCCGGGTTTGACCGGAGAGGACATAAAGGCCTGCTTGGGCTATGACAGGGAATTGCGGCAGCCAGAGAGAGTCCATTAGCGGTAGTTACGGCGATGGAGGTCCGACATGCTGAAGAGCTACGAAGCTGTTTATGAAGACGGCAAATTGCGATGGATTCGGGAGCAGCCAGCCTCCAAGAAAATGAGAGTTATAGTGACGGTTCTAGAGGAAGAAAATGATCTGGAAGCCGCTGCTGCCAGAAAAGCAATGTTTGAACGTACCAGAGGGTGCATCAGACCAGGAAAATCCATTGAAGAAATTGATACCGACATCCGAAAAATGCGGGCCGAATGGGAAAGCACGGATAGAATGCAGTGAGTGAAGACGGGTGAACCCGTCGCGAAAGGAATGTCAATCCCGGTCTCGCGGTACCGCTTTCGTTCGGCTGTGCATACTACGAACTTTGTAATTGTAATGAGAGATCAGAGTTGCTCCAGGAACTCATCCGGTGAAACTCCGGCCTGCTTTAGAATTCCTCGAAGCGTTCCAATGGCAAGTTCACGATGGAGCGGAACGGCACATCCCGCACTGCCTTCCGGCATCTTCTTCATTACGACGTGACTCCCCCGCTGCCTAACCTTCACAAAGCCCAGCCGCTCCAACGCGCGAATCGCATCCTGCCCTGAGACGCGTCTCAGTTCAACCATGGGTCACTTCAAAAGTCGTCAGGAAGACTCTAGTGGTTGTCGGAAGGGGAAATTCCTCCAAATACAACTCCGTCGCTTCCTTCAAGTTTTCTACAGCCTCGTCCAAGGTATATCCCTGGCTCACAGTGCCTACCTCGGGGCACTCCGCGACAAACAAGTCCTCTTCTTTGTGAAGAACTGCAGTAAGTGTTCGCTCAGACATGGCATTCACTCCTGCACTTATCATAGTCTTAGCCGGGCTCAGTTTCAATCTTTAAGGAGCGAAATTCAGTTAAGACTATGCGAATCCACTTTTCGGGGCACGGTTCACGTTGTGACGATATCCACTGACTTGATCTCAGAATCCAAACCGCTTATCTTCTTATCGTAGCGCAGATCAAAGAGGGGATTAGGCCCGTGACCTGGCAGCAACGAATCATCATTGACCCCGCAATTCTTGTCGGGAAGCCGGTGGTAAAGGGAACTCGCCTCGCTGTGGAGTTCATTGTCGGGCTTCTCGCCGAGGGCTGGTCGGAGCAAGACATTTTGGACAACTACCCGGGTTTGACCGGAGAGGACATAAAGGCCTGCTTGAGCTACGCGAGAGAAACGCTTCAAGCCGAGAAAGTTTATCCTTTGCGGATCTGATCCATGAGGTTGCTGGTCAACGAGAATTTTCCCCGCCGAGCAGTGGAGGCGTTGCAAGACGAGGGCCATGACGTCGTGTGGGTGCGGACAGCAGCCCCGATGAGCAAGTCTTGTCTCGAGCGGAATCTGAGAAACGGATTCTGTTGACCTTTGACAAAGACTTCGGAGAATTGGCCTTTCGTTCAGGTCTTCCGGCAACAAGTGGAGTTGTCCTCTTCAGGATTTCACTCAGAGCCCCCGCGTCTGTGGCTCGCGTAGCCGTAAAAGCCCTTGCCTCTCGTTCGGATTGGGCGGGACATTTTTCCGTTGTGGAAGAGAACCGAATTCGGATGACCCGATTGCCGCGACTGCCCCAAAATATTACATGATTACAACAGATAACGGCCAAGATGCCCGACGTCGCGAATAGCATCCATCGTAAAAAGAATCTGAATACCGTGTTCCGCGGGTCGGCTTCCTATGATTACCGCTTACCATCAGCCGGGAATGGGGAAAACAAATTGTGACGTAGTTTTGATTTCCGGGTGCTGCTTGTTATAGCAGATACCAAGCTCCCAGGGCCACTTTCTGCCCGGAGCCCACTGACCGGCGACCAGCGGAGTCTCGCTGCAGTGGTCTTTGCGGAATTTGATAGGTCCAACCAAGGTCGCCAGGTTTGTCTCAGCGAGAGCTTCTCGTATTTTTTTCTTATCCAAGGTTTGGGCGCGCTTCAGAGCATCGAGAGCGATCTCCAATGACGCGTAGGCAAACCCCAGGGGCATTGTCCATTGTTTTCCTGTTTCCTTGGCCCAGGCTTCGCCCAATTCCATCGACGTTTCTCCTGTGATCGACGATCTGAACGGATGGTATGGACTCCACCACAACTCCGAAATCAGGCCCTCAGGCAAATTGCCGGGTAGGGCATTCAGGGCCCCAGGGAATTCCGTGGCCTTGGAGACCGCCACCATCTTAGGTAGAAGCCCGTCCTGCCTCGCCTGCCGCCAAAAGTTCGCCCAATCGGGAGGAATAGGCACCCCACCTATTATTTCAACCTTTTCTCGTTTGAAGAGGCTGATCATGTCAGTAAAGTCGGGAGTCCAATAGTTGAATCTTCCGGGGTCCACAACCTTGTACCCTCTGCCGGTAAGCTTCTTACCGAACACTTCCGCCCACGCTTTGCCGTCGGGATCGTTGGGCCACAGTGCGCCGAAGACCTTGCTCGTCTTGTCCGCGTACTCGTCCCACATTCCGATAAAGAGATCGCTCAGAGAGTCCACTGACCAAAACGCATGGTAACACCACTCGTATGGGCCTCCAGAAAGCCACGATTCGAGCGGAACATCCGCGGACACGCATGGAATGTGATATTTGTCGCAGACTTTACTGACCGGGTTCACAGTATCCGGAGTGTGCAGGACGACCATGAGGTCGATCTTGTCTTTGAGAATGAGATCTGTTGCAACCTTAGAGGCCCTCTCGGGATCGCTCTGGGTGTCAACCAGCTTAACCTGCACCGGGAGTGATTTGTTCAATTCCTTGATGAAAATGCCCCCCTTTTTGTTCACCGCAGAGATCGCGCGTTCATCGGCCCACGGGGAAACCGCGCCGAATTCGGAAATCATGCCGGTGGATGGGTTGGGGTGGCCGATGAGAATGTAGCCGCGGGCTTCGGCAGCCGCCGGCCTCACGTCCAGGAACGTCCCTGCCGCCCCCAGCGCAAGGCCGGCTGCCCCGGCCTCCTTCAGAAACTCTCGTCGTGTCATCCTCTTATCCGCTTTCTTGATGTTCATACTCATTTTAAAACCTCTCCAAGAAGGCTTCCCGCGAGGGATCTTCAGAGACCGACGTCTCGTTTTTACAGTCTTCGGGTGCGTACCGTGACCGGAAGGTCGGGTGTTACTTTATGTGCCGTCCTTTTCCACCCCATGATCAGAAACCTGTTTGATATGTTCACAGTCCTCTGTTGGGTAGACGCAACGGGACTTACTAGGTCTCAGCCCCATATCCAGATCAACCGGAACGAGTCATACTTCTCTCCTGCACTAAGGTCTGTGCACAACCTAAGTGTGGTATAAGAGTTCTACAGGTCCGCAGGCTGCTCGATTACAGCGCGCAACTTCTCCTTCTTCTTACCGATGTTGTAGGTTTTGGGGGTTGAATCGGACTTACCGTGATAAGACCGCGTGTATCTCAAGGGCTCTCAGCCCGAATTCGGCAGATTTGGCATTCAGCGAGCAGGTTTTCCTGGAAACGCTGTAGGGAAGAATTGTAATCCCGAAAATCGGCTATCACTTCTTTCACTTCGGTGAACGTCGATACTGGGTGCAGCGATATTCAACGAATAAGCGCAACTAGTCAAGTCATATAATCTTATTAAAGTATAAGGCAAACTTATAGTGTACCGACAAGAGCCTTTGAGATCATGATGGCAGTCAGGGAAAGAACATCCCACAGGAGCTCGAGAGCCAGGCAATAGGCTGCAGTCAGTTTGAAATCCAGCACTTGTCCCGGGCATCTCAGGCGTGCTGTGTTTTTATGTAAAGAGGGCATCTCAACGGATCGCCCTCTTTACTTTTGAAATCATTAGGCGGGAATGGGGAACATAAGTTTTGACGTGGTTTTGATTTCCGGATGCTGCTTGTTGTAGCAAATGCCGAGGTCCCAAGGCCATCTTTGACCGGGTTCCCACTGCCCCGCTACCAGCGGAGTCTCGCAGCAGTGGTCCTTTCTGAACTTGATCGGCCCCACCAAGGTGGTCAGATCGGTCTGAGCGAGGGCATCTCGTATTTTGTTCTTGTCCAAGCTTTGCGCCCGCTTCAGGGCGTCGAGAGCTATCTCTATTCCAGCGTAGGCGTATCCCAGGGGCATAGTCCACTGGTTTTTGGTTTCCTTGGCCCACGCTTCGCTCAGTTCCATCGAAGTTTCTCCCGTAATCGAGGATCTGAACGGATGATTTGGACTCCACCACAGCTCCGTCGTCAGTCCCGCCGGTAAATTGCCAGGGAGAGCATTCAAGGCCCCCGGGCAAAGAATAGCCTTGGAGACCGATACCATCTTGGGCAAAAGCCCATCCTGCCTCGCCTGCCGCCAGAAATTGGCCCAGTCGGGAGGAATAGGCACACCGCCCATTATATCGACCTTTTCTTTTTTGAAATGGCTGATCATGTCACTATAATCAGGAGTCCAATAGCTGAATCTCCCCGGATCCACGACTTTGTAGCCCTTGCTGACGAGCTTTTTTGTGAATGATTCCGCCCAGGCTTTGCCGTCAGGATCGTCAGGCCACAATCCACCAAAGACCTTGGTAGTTTTGTCCGCGTACTCGTCCCACATTCCGATAAAAAGGTCGCTCAAAGAGTCCACTGACCAAAACGCATGGTAACACCACTCATACGGGCCTCCCGAAAGCCATGACTCAAGGGGCACCACCATGGAGACGCATGGCACGTGAAATTTGTCACACACTTTACTGACCGGGTTCACCGTGACCGGCGTGTGCAGAACGACCATGATGTCGATCTTGTCTTTGAGAATAAGATCCGTCGCAACTTTCGCCGCCCTGTCCGGATCGCTCTGGGTGTCAACCAACTTGACCTGTACCGGAAGGGATTTGCCCAATTCCTTGATGAAAATGCCGCCCTTGCGGTTCACCGCAGCGACCGCGCGTTCATCGGCCCACGGGGAAACCGCTCCTAAGTCGGAAAGCATACCCGTGGATGGGTTCGGGTGGCCGATTACAATGCGATTGCGCATTTCGGCGGCCGCCGGCTTGACGTCCAGGAATGTCGCTGCTGCCCCGAGCGCTAGGCCGGCTGCCCCGGCCTCCTTCAGAAACTCGCGTCGAGTGAGCCCCTTGTCCGTTTTCTTGACGTTCGTACTCATAGCAGAACTCCTCGTAAAAAGGCTTCCTGTATTGGATGCCCGAAAACCAGTGCCTCGTTTTCACGATCTTCCGGTATTGCAGAGAACGGTCGGCTTCGCCTCACCTCATGTTGCAGCCCTTTTCCACGTCAGGATCAGAGATCTCTTTGACTCGGAAAAGCATCATAGTTGCCAGACTTCTGAAACGGTACTTGCGGTCCGTCACCCCGATGCGAGCAGTCTTTCCTCCCATCGTGGGACACACGCTCTGATGATCCGCGGGGCGGATCAAGGTCTTTCCTACCGGCATATCTGCAACGAGTCCCTCCAAGGCCCCGACCACCGCCTTCTTGTCCGAAGATTTGGCCTTCTGCAATGCAGCCGCGTAAATTTTAACCGCAGCGTACGCGGACTGGGCCTCCCAGGAAGGAGGTGCACCAAAAACGGCTTCGTAGTTGTGAGCAAAGGCCCTGTTCGCGGGGCTCCAGCTCGCCTGGTACCAGTACGGTGTCGACCACCATATACCCTCAGGCATTTGCAGGCCCAAAGCAAGCAATTGAGCCAAAGAACCGTTGACTACCACCACCTCTCGCTTGCCGTCGAACAACTTTGTCGCATCACCTTTTCTGATGAAATCCACGAAAAGGCCACCGGGTAGTGAAATCAATATGCCTTCTGCCTTGGACCGGATTATGGACTTGGCAACGGCCTCCAGGTCAGGGTTCTCAGCGGAAACGAAAGCAGCCGAAGAATCCGCAGCAAACGAGGTTCCCTTTTTCAGTCGGCTTGTATACTTCTTGAAAAGGTCCCACAACTCGCGGTTACCCGCGTCATCCGTGGCGACTGTGGTCCAAGTCCTGGCTTTAGTCCAACTCGCCAGGAGTGCAGCGGTTTTCGCGTTATGAACGCTGCTCGGCGACAACCGAAACGTAAAGCGGTTGCACTGGTCCCCTGTGAGTGCCGTGGATTGCGCACCGATCACAAAAAAGGGGATCTGAGAGCGTTCCGCCATTGCTGCCAGCGCCGGCGCCACCGCATCAGGCACGTAACCCATCACCACGTCTACCTTGTCTTTTTCCACCAACTTTCTGAATGCGTTTTCGGCGGCTTTCACATCTTTGCCGGCATCTTCAAAGAATGGGATGAACTTGGTGCCACTGGCCGCGCCCGCCTCGTTGGTCTCGGTGATAGCGGTTTGCGCCCCTTGCTTTGCAACTGCGCCAAAGGTGGCCATGCGACCGGACGTCGCGGTGATGAATCCGAGATTTACGGTCCTCTGCTGAGCCAACGCGACAGGACCCACCAGGACCAAAACCCATAGCCAAATCAACCAGGAACGATTCATACTCCTCTCCTACATTGAGGTCTGTGCTTAAACAAAGTGTTATGACAGTCCTACAGATCCGCAAACTGCTAGATCACAGTGCGCATCTTCTCCATCTCCTTCATGATGTTACACAATTTGGAGTTCGAATTGCTCTTGTCGCGACAAGACTGCGTGTATTTTTAGAGCTTCCAGCCTCAATTCGGCAGATTTGCATTCCAGCGGCCAGATTTTCCGGGAAGGGCTGTGGGTGAGAATCTTGCTCTGGAAAAGAGGCTATCGCCGCTTGTTGTTCAGCGGACATCGAAGTTGGGTGTAATCGTATACAACGAACGGACCCGACTAGTCAAGTCACAAAAGCTAATGAAAATATAAGTTCAACTTATGGCCTACTTAAAGATTTCTAATGGAATCAAGACAGACCTCATCTTGTAGCTCTGATTTGCTTGAACTTCCATTCTGAAATACTTATCTTGCTGTCGTAGCGTTAATTGGAGTGGAAATCGGCCCAATTCGAAACTGATTATAGAATATTCAGAATGGGTTTTGTCCGCTGGTGTTCCTGTCGTTCAAGTCAACCTCGATCAGTAAGGAGAGCGTATGAAACGGTTATGGGCTATTGTTCTTGCTTTGTTCATCGTAATTGCCGCATCCGGCCTGCTTCACGCACAGTCTGCGAATCATTCGGTTTTCCAGGTATCCACACTTCACGCGTTGATGCGCGGCATGTACGATGGTGAAACAACTTTTCGGGAACTCAAGAAACACGGCGACTTCGGCTTGGGGACATTAAACGGTCTGGATGGAGAAATGGTCGCCCTAAATGGCGAATTCTTCCAGATCAAGGCTGATGGAAAGGTGTATCCCATCGCCGATGACCGGAAGACCCCGTTTGCAGTAGTGACTTTCTTCAAGGCCGACAAGAAGACTCACCTTGCCGCGGATCAAGGACCTAAAGGAATTGCAGGAAATTCTGGATCGTATGCTCCCTTCCGTAGAAAACCCTTGTGCGATAAGGATTGATGGGCATTTCAAATCGGTCAAGGTCCGAAGTGTGCCCCGGCAGGAAAAACCCTACCAGGGACTGGAGGATGCCGTTAAACATCAGACCGAGTTTCAGTTGAAGAATGTCTCGGGGACGCTGGTAGGCTTCCGTTTTCCCCACTACATGGATGGGGTTAACGTTCCGGGGTATCATTTCCACTTTATCACGGCGGACAAGAAGGCCGGCGGTCATGCTCTTGATTGCTGCGCCACAGGTGTAGGGAGCGCCGAGGTATCGCTGATTTCTGAACTATCCCTCCGGCTGCTCAAAGGTGCTAAGGATGCCGCAACTTCTCGATAAAGCAACTCGTGTCAATGGCCTCCCGGCATTTCGACCATCGTGTGAATTACTGCGAACGAAAGACCGAAAATGAATAGCTCTTTGGGAGTCTGATCCAGCATTCTGTCCTCAGAGATGTCCATCTGTTTCGGGTCGGTAAGCTCATCAGGTCCGTTGTGGCAGGCTTTCCCCCTTTTCAGGCTCCAAAGGAGGCGGAAGGAGCTTGAAGCACTCGGCTATATCCTTAAAACTATCCAGCTTTGCTTCCATGTAATCAAGCTGTTTCGCGGATTCAGAGTTTCCGTCCAGTAGCTGTCGGAGCTGACTAAGGGGCGTTCGCATCGCAGCTTCGGTTGACAAGCCTAAGCTCACGATTTCCTGGATGTTGCTAGTAAGACTATTTATGGTCTCTCCTATAAGGCCGATTTCATCTTGCGAATGCACCGGGATCGTACGGCTCAAATCGCCTTCTGAAATGTTCTTCGCCTCCTCCACCATTTCTTGCAAAGGGCTCGTGATTCTTCTCATAAACATGATGAGAACGATTAGCGTCACTACCGCCTGAACCACAAACATAAGCAGGGCCTTATTCTGCAATGATTCCATGGAGCGCCTTGCGGCCTGCAGAGCGACAGTGGCCGAGAATGCGGATTTGCCGGCCGCAACCAGCGGAGTTGCCGCCCGAATTGCCCACACAAACTCCACAGTAATCAAGAGAGATGCTGCTGCTATCAATCCGAAATATGAGAGCATCTTCCTTTCAAGACTCGACTCTCTTTTCATAGAAGAATCTCCTTGGGGCCTCAGGATCTCGACGACGACACCTGCCGGGTGCGAAGGCAGTCTTTCCGGCAAATGCCGTCTTATATTAGCCTTGCCGGGTACCTCTTTCCAGTCTTTTCGGATATGTCAAAGGGACCGTTTCGAGCGATCCACACTCTAAAGTGTACTGACAATTGATACCACGGAGGAGGCAATTATGAAGGCAATTAGAGTGAACGAATTTGGCGGCCCTGAAGTCATGCGCTTGGAAGAAGTCGCTGATCTTCGACCTGGCCCTGGGCAAGTGGTTGTAAGTGTGAAAGCTGTTGGGATCAATCCTGTCGATGCCTATATCCGAGCAGACGGGTACGTTGTACGGCCTGCGCTTCCCTATACCCCGGGCGCGGATGCAGCAGGCACAGTGAAATCGGTGGGCGAAGGCGTTAGCAGTGTAGCTGTAGGCGACAGGGTCTACACATCAGGTACACTCACCGGGTCTTATGCTGAACAAGCGCTATGCAATGAGTCTCAGGTTCATCCCCTGCCTCAACAGGTGACCTTTCAGCAGGGCGCGGCAATGGGCGTTCCCTACGGCATCGCGTATCGTTCTTTGTTCAATCGTGCTTTTGCCAGGGCCGGCGAAACTCTCCTGGTGCATGGAGCAACGGGAGGGGTGGGGATTGCGGCAGTGCAGTTGGGTCGGGCTTCGGGACTGAAAGTCATCGCAACCGGGGGAACCGAGAAGGGTCTGGAACTGATTCGTGAGCAAGGGGCTCATCATGCAGTCAGTCACAGGGCTGCTGACCATTTTGAACAGGTCCTGGCCCTGACTCAAGGCCGAGGAATAGACGTTATTCTCGAAATGCTGTCGAATGTCAACCTTGGCAAAGACCTCAAGATTCTCAGCCATGGAGGCCGCATCGTCGTTATTGGCTGTCGCGGGACCGTTGAAATCGACCCGCGCGACGCAATGAGTCGCGATGCGTCGATCCTGGGTATATCTCTGTTCAACGCGTCGGAGCAGGAATTGGAAGGTATCCATGCAGGCCTTGTCGCGGGCCTTGAGAACCGCACGCTTCGGCCCATCATAGGGCGAGAAATTCCTTTGGCCGAGGCACCTCAGGCTCACGTTGCAGTCATGGAGACAGGAGCTCACGGTAAAATAATCTTGATCACTTGAGCGAATCCTGACTACTGCCATAAGCCGTTCCGTATGAACTCTCTGGCAGGGCAGATAATAGAACGGCCGCGGGGATCGTCAATGCTCGGGAGGGCATGGTGCGTTCGCTTCTTATTGCATTGATTCTCCGCATTGTGTACGTGAGCACTTTACGAGCGTGAAAAATTGGCATTGCGAGCGAAGCTAAGCAATCTTTTGCTTTAAAGGCTGCTTAGATTGCTTTCTGCCTGAACGCGGGATTTCACTCCTCGCAATGAGCAGGGGCAGAAAATGCTCGCGTAGGTGCTTGCTTGCGCGCAGCTTCTTGCATTTCCTCCAAACGAAAGTTGTTGCTATAATTCGAGAGAGCTGTTGCCTCAAGCTGACACTTTGATTTTGCATATCAATATGCGGAGAAGGGAAAAGCCGAGAATGAAGATTCTTGTAACCGGGAGGCTTCCTGAAGCTGTCATAGCTATGCTCAGAGCCGACCATGAAGTCGTTGCCAACGAGTTGGACCAGCCCATGCCGCGGGAGCACATCCTGCGCAATATTACAGACAAACATGGACTAATTTCCATACTCACGGATAGGATAGATGCCGAATTGATGGACCGTGCCCCTAATTTAAGGATGATTGCCAATTACGCTGTGGGATACGACAATATTGACATTCATGCTGCCACAGCGCGGGGAATTCGAGTTTCCAATACCCCCGGCGTTCTTACCGATGCTACCGCGGATCTTACGTTCGCTCTGATTCTTGCTGTCTCACGACGGCTCATCGAAGGCGACTCTCGCGTGAGAGGGGGCAAATTCAAGTACCTCGCTCCATTCCTTTTCCTTGGCTCCGAGGTGAGTGGAAAGACGCTCGGTATAGTAGGACTGGGGCTAATCGGTAAGGCTGTGGCTCGTCGTGCAAGCGGTTTTGGCATGAACATCCTTTATCACAGCCGTCACAGAATAGTAGATGCGGAGGAGAAGAGTATCGGGATAACCTACGTTGACCTGACTACCCTACTTTCCGAGTCCGATTTTGTCTCCCTTCATGTGCCGTTGACAGAGCAAACGCGGCATTTGATCGGACAGAATGAACTCGAACTCATGAAGTCTGGCGCCTACCTGATTAACGCTGCCCGCGGGCCGGTGGTAGATGAAGAGGCTCTCGTGAGAGCTTTGAGGGCAAGAAAGATAGCTGGTGCAGGGCTAGACGTTTATGAACACGAACCGGAACTCACCCAGGGTCTCACCGATCTGGACAACGTCGTGCTGCTTCCTCACATAGGCAGCGCCACAATTGAAACCAGAACCAAGATGGCCTGGCTGGCGGCTGAAAATCTCAACGCAGGACTGGCGGGAAAGATCCCTCCCAATTGCTTGAATTGCAATAGATAGGTCCCCTTCGGGAGGTCGCTGACGAAGCGATCTCACGGATGTGTCCAATATGTTTGTTTTCAAGCCACGTTCCTTCGTTCTGTATCAACGTTGCAAATTGCCGCAGGATTTGTAACGTTCCAAGAACCGTAGGGCGGAGCCAAGCGGCACACGTGATATAATGTCGGAAGTCCGCTGAAAAATTAGCGGCCTGTAGCAGCCGTCCGCATGAATTTGCCCGACGAGCCCACGGAGGTTTTGATGCGAGTTCAACTATTTGGCACATGCCTGATCGATACAATGTTTCCGGAAACAGGCGAAGCCACAGTTCGTCTTCTACGCCACTTCGGTGTGGAAGTGGCATATCCCAAGGGCCAGACTTGCTGCGGAAAACCGGCGGACAGCGGGGGATATAGACGTGAGTCCAGGAAAGCTGCAGAACATTTTATTGCCGTGTTTGAGGGTAGCAACGATCCTATTGTGATTCCATCAGGGTCGTGTGCTTCTATGGTGAAAAATCATTATCCGGAACTGTTCAGGGATGATGCCCGAATGCACGCAAAGGCGGAAGCCATAGCAGCCCGGACCAACGAGCTGAGCCAATTCCTGGTCCACGTCCTGAAGGTTCACGAAGCCAATCTTTCCGGCAAAGGTAAGATCACCTACCACGCCTCCTGTCAACTCACTCGAGAGCTTGGTGTCAGGGAAGAACCACTTCTACTCTTGCAATCACTCAAGGGAGCGGAATTCGTTCATCTTCCTCACGCGGACCGTTGCTGCGGGTTTGGAGGGATATTCATGGCCAAGCTTCCTGAAGTCTCGATGGCTCTTGCGGACGAGAAGGTGGATACAATTCTGGCCACGGGTGCGGACACGGTCACCGGGTGCGACCATGGTTGTCTCATGAATATCGCCGACGCAATCAAGCGACGGGGCAGTACCGTAGAGGTCAAGCATATAGCCGCAGTGCTAGCGGAGGGTCTGACATGAGCCCCTCTATAACCAGCATACCTTTTCGAGCCAATGCGATCCGAGCATTGCACAACGTTCCGCTTCGAGGCGCGATGCGCAATGCCACGGAGACCTTCACAATAAAGAGGGCAGAAGCGATCTCCGGGGTGCCGCTCGAAGAATGGCGCGAGCAAGCCTCGGCTGTGCGGCTGCACGTGCTCGACAACCTGTGGGAGTATGTCGATCGCTTCGAAAAGAATGCCGTCAGGGCAGGCGCTCAGGTTCATAGAGCCAAGGACGGTCCGGAAGCGAGGGAGCTGATTGGCTCCATACTCAAAGACCATCGAATCGGAAAGGTAGTGAAGTCGAAATCCATGGTCAGTGAGGAAATCCACCTCAATGGCTTCCTGGAGAAACAGGGAGTCACAGTGGTGGAAACCGATCTGGGTGAATACATAATACAAATCGCGGGTGAAGGGCCATCCCACATAATTGTCCCGGCGATTCACAAGGATCGCCGGCAAGTGGGGAAGCTCTTCGCCGAAAAGCTGGGATGCGAATACTCGGATGATCCGGAAGTTCTCACTGGAATCGCGAAAAAAATTCTCAGAGAAGAATTCCTTTCCGCCAAGGCAGGAATATCCGGCGCCAACTTCGCGGTGGCTGACTCGGGCAGCATCGTTATCTTCACTAATGAAGGGAACGGGCGGATGTGCACCACTCTTCCGGCCCTCCATATTGCAGTATTGTCAATCGAAAAGATGGTCCCGTCTCTTGCAGATTTACCCAAATTCATCAGACTGCTTCCTCGATCTGCCACAGGGCAAGTGCAGACGACGTACATGTCGGTGATCACCGGAACCAGAAAACCCCGGGAATCGACGGGCGCCGCGGAGATGCACATAGTGCTTCTGGACAATGGCAGATCCAAGGTAATCTCAAGCGAATACCGGGAAATGCTCAAGTGTATCCGGTGCGGCGCATGTCTAAACGCATGTCCAGTTTACCGCGTGGTGGGCGGTCATGCGTACGGCTCGACGTATCCAGGACCCATGGGAATCGTGCTGACCAATCTGTTGGACGGAATGCAAAGGGCTCACCCCCTTCTGGACGCGACCACCCTTTGCGGCGCCTGCGGCGATGTTTGCCCGGTCAAGGTCCCGCTCCCCCAGCTCCTTCGCAAGTTGCGTGAACAAAGGGTAGAAGAAGGGCTTACTCCTAAAAGTGAGCAAACAGGCATGGCCGGTTTTGGCAGGGCCGTTAAATCACCATTCCTTTTTCATCTGGGGCAGACTGCTGCGCACTATGTGTGGCCTGTGGCAAGAAAGTTAGGAGCGACGAATACGCTCGATCGCCTGCCTCGGCCCGTTGGAACAACATTCAGGCGGAGGCTCTCATGACGCGGGACGAACTTATTGATCTCTTTATTAAAAATGCCGCCAAAGTGGCCGCGGAACCGATTCGCGTGAAAGATTATGATGAACTGAACCAAGCCCTCGAGATGATTCTCGCGCAGGCGGAATCTATTTTCTGCCCGGCTGTCACAGAAAATGAGAAGGCCATTCAATTGCCTCAGGACAAACGCACCGAAAACTATGCTTCAGCCGCTGTATGTGTGGAAGAGGTCTCGGCCGCCATAGCAGAGACCGGCAGTCTAGTTTGTTCCAGCCAGGGGGGAAAGGCGGTTCAAGCCGGTCTTTTGCCGGCGCATCACGTTGCAATTGTGTCTTCGGAAAACATATACGAGAACCTGGACGATTTCTTCGCCACTTTGGGGGATTCACCTCCAACCAATATTACTCTGGAAACCGGGCCCAGCAGGACAGCAGACATCGAATTGACACTCACCGTCGGTGTGCACGGCCCCGGGCGGCTTACGGTGATCGTTTTATGAAGAGCCAGGACTTGATTTCAATAATTTCCGAATATAAGACAGTGGGACAGGCTTCCAGCCTGTTGCTGATGAACAGGCAGGAGGCCCCTCCCCACTTCAAGATGTCCGTTGCTACGAATCATGTTCCCTTGATGGGCCGCTACTTTTGAGAATCACTGTAACCGACAAAAATAGCGGCCCGCTTCGGAAACCGCGCATTTCCGTTCTTCGAGACTGAACCGGGACGGCGGCAGATCAGTCTAACGAGTGCCTGCGCGTGACATTGATGCCGAGCCCTTCTTCTTTGCTTTCCCCTTTCTCCGCTTCCGGAGAGGAGGTGCCCGTGGTAGGTGGCGCCGAAGGGGAGGGCATAGGAGTGTTCGGCTGAGATGGAACGGGGAGCTGGGCCGACGTGGCTGGTGGTGCGGCTTGAGCCATGCCTATCTTGGAGTAAAGTTTGAGGAGCAAATTGCCGAACCATTCGTTAGGCAATATGTTTTCCGTCACCCAGACCATCACGAAAATTATCGCGGCAATTATTCCGGCAATGACGAGAAACCCGAGAAGTACAATAAGTCCTATTACAATTAGAGCGAGGTAAATTAGAAAGAAGAAGCCATATATGAACCCCCGCCCGACCCGGGTGGCAGCCCTCTCATCTTCCTCCTTGCCGAGGATATCGTTGAATACTCCCACGTAGTAGTTTTTATTGTAATGACTGAGAGTTGCACTTACTAGCCCTAAAACGATAAACACAAGCACCCACAGCATTCTGTCCTCCTCGGGCATTTTGACCCGAACCGAGCCTCCGCCCTATGTTGAAATCCAATGATAATCCTACATTTTCAACTGCCGCTGATTGGAGCCGCCACACACTGTTCCTCAGGACACTCACTGAAACGGCGGTCAGTACCGCCTGATGCAGTATCGCCTAAGCGCAGTGCATGGGTGTCGCTCAGCGTTTCTTAACTTTCTTTCTTGCCTGGCGTGCCAGTTTACTTTTTTTTCTTTTCTTTTCAATAGACTTTTTAGAGGTCACTTTTCCTTTTTTGACTTCAGGCAGGCCATAAGGATTAGCAGGCCCGTACGCCGAGTCATCAAGGCCCATGCCTCCCGCGAACATCTTTTTAATTCCCTTGAGCCCTTTCCAGCGGCCCCGGATCTTGCCGCCGCCGACAGCGACCATCAGGTCTCGCATGTCTTTAAATTTGGTCAATAGGTCTTTGACTTCAGTCTCTTTGCGGCCCGCTCCTTTGGCAACGCGGCGTATTCTGCTCTCGTTCAGGACGTCGGGCCTCTTTCGTTCCGCAGGGGTCATCGAATTGATTATGGATTCGATGCGAACCAATTCGTAGTCATCAACTTTGGCCGAATCAGGAAGTCCCCCCGAAAAAAAGGGCAACTTTTCAACAAGGTCCTGCAATGGCCCCATCTTCTTGATAGCGCGAATCTGGTTGAGGAAATCGTCCAATCCGAAATGGCCTTGAAGCATACGCATTGCGTCTTCTTCGGCCTCTTTTTCGTCTACGACCTCCTCGAAATCCTTCACCAGGCCGACGACGTCTCCGAATCCTAAAATTCGGGAGGCCATCCCGTCCGGGCGAAACTCGTCGAGACGCTCAAGGGCTTCTCCCATGCCCACGAACTTGATTGGGACCCCAGTTGCCTCTTTGATGGATATCGCCGCTCCCCCACGGGCATCGCCATCCATTTTGGTAAGAATGAACCCCGTAAGCCGGATCCTCTCATTGAACGCCTTGGCAATTTTCACCGATTCCTGGCCGATCATGGCATCACAGACCAGCAAGACGTTGTCGGGAGAGGTTAGTTCCTCAATCCGATGAAGTTCTTCCATAAGGGGTGCATCTACTGTCAACCGACCTGCGGTGTCGAAGATCGCGACGTCACGGCCCTGTGTAGTAGCTTCTCGGACCGCCTTTTCGCAGATCTCGGGAGGACGGGCTCCCCCATCGACGAAAACCGGAATGTCGAGGTCTGCCCCCAACTTAACAAGCTGATCCACCGCTGCGGGCCTGTACACGTCAGCAGCCACAAGCATCGGCTTTTTGCCCGCTTTGGTGAGGTACAGGGCCAGCTTAGCCGCTGTGGTAGTCTTGCCGGAGCCCTGCAAGCCGACCATCATCACCGAGCTAACCGGTTTTGAGTGCAACTTCAGGGCTGAATCGGCAGGCCCCATGAGGCGTACCAGTTCTTCATGACAAAGCTTTATGAAATGATCGCCGGGGGAGACGCGAAGCTTCCTGTCCTTGTGTTTGACCTGGACCTGGACTATTTGCCCAAGGGCTTGTTCCTTGACCCGTTCTAGAAATGAGCGGGTAACTTGAAATTCCACGTCCGCTTCGAGAAGCGAGACGCGGATCAGCTTGAGCGCATCATCGAGGTTTTCTTCGGTAAGTGTGCGCTGTCCTTGCAAGAATTGTCGGACATCTCGGAATCCCCTGGTAAGAACTTCCAGCACTCGGGATGCCTCCTGATCCAGGTAATTTCTCTGAAACTTCTTTTTATATCATAGCCTCAGAGGAAATGTAAGCCCCCCCTTTCTGTGCTTGCTCGCACAATGGTTTTCTGCTATAACCGGAACGCTTTTTGGCACGCAATCACTTCTGCCGAGGTCCGAATGCCGGTACAACTTAAAAATTTCCAAATAAAGACCAAGGTTTTCTTTGGCAGAGGTGCAATCCTTAGCCTAGGCGAATTGGCCCGTGATATGGGCGGCAAAACATTCCTCTTGGTCGCTGACCCGGCTCTGGAGAATCTTGGCATGCTGGAAGCGGCTCGCAAGATTTTGACCGAATCGGGCCTGGAGGGGAAGACTTTTTTAAAAGTTGAACCGGAGCCTTATCTGGACGGTGCTGATGGCGCAGCGACTATAGGGCGGGAGATTGAAGCAGACCTTGTAATTGGAATAGGTGGCGGCTCGGCAATGGATACGGCCAAAGCCGCGGCGGCTCTTGTCACCAACGATGGAAAAGCTGCCGATTACATCGGCCTGGACAAGGTGGAGTTGCCAAGTGCTGCAACGATCATGATTCCCACCACTGCTGGGACCGGATCAGAAGTCACTTTCACGGCTGTTTTCACCAACCGGAAGACCAAAGCCAAAGGTGGGATCAATAGTCCTTTTCTCTTTCCCGATGTAGCGTTGCTCGATCCGGACCTTACGGTCTCGCTTCCTCCTGATGTCACAGCGGCAACAGGGATGGATGCGTTGACCCACGCCGTAGAATCCGTGACCAGTCGGTCTTCAACCATATTTACGGAGGCATTGGCCTTGACCGCAGTCCGACTCATCGGTGAAAACCTGAGACGGGCGGTCTTTAACGGTAGCGACATTCAGGCAAGGGAAAACATGCTAATGGGCAGCCTTCTGGGAGGACTGGCCTTGGCCGATGCAGGCGTTGGGGCCGCACATGCCCTTGCTTATCCTCTTGGTGGGAACTACCGGATACCTCATGGGCTGGCAAACGCGGTCTTGATTCCGCATGTTATGGAGTTCAACCTTCCGGCCGCTGAGCGGCAGTTTGCTCTGATAGCGCGAAGCATGGGAGAGCCGGTGGAAGGGCTTCCAAGTCGATGGGCTGCTGCTGCCGCTGTTGAGGCCGTACGGACCCTTGCTTCCGATATTGGAATTCCCAGGGTCTTATCTGAAATCGGTGTTCCTGAATCAGACATTCCGATTCTGGTAGAGGGAGCGCTGAAGGTGACTAGACCTGTGGAGAACAATCCGCGGAAACTGGGGCAAGAAGAAGCTGAGCGAATATACAAGCTCGCTTTCGCGTGAACAGTGTAATTTGGGTAGGCATATTTTCCTCATCTGGGGGAAACAACTCGCGATCTTCTGTTGCAAAAAAAATCAGTTTTCGACGGGCCGGTTGGGGGCGCCGTGAGGCTAATGGCTGAGGAGGTTTCATGCCTGGATATGAGTGGATGGGAGAAACGGAAAAAGACCAGATACAAGAAGTCTTGGAAACAGGGATCCTCTTCCGCTACGAATTCAAAAATGAGCGCAAGGGTGTATTCAAGGTCAAGGAATTCGAGGACAAGTTCGCACAATATAACGGGTCTGTTTATGCTCATGCCGTTACCTCCGGGTCAACAGCTTTGCGCGTCGCCCTTGCAGCCCTGGGGGTCGGGCCTGGCGACGAGGTGATAACCCAGGGGTTTACCTTTATAGCAACCTATGAAGCGATAATCGAGTCAGGTGCCGTGCCGATTCCGACCGAGATCGATCGGACCCTGAACATGGACCCGGCTGACTTCGAAAAGAAGGTCACGGACAAGACGAAAGTTGTCATCCCGGTCCACATGCTGGGGGCACCGGCTCGGATTCAAGAAATAATCCAAATCGCCCGCAAACACGGACTCAAGGTCCTTGAAGATACGGCCCAGGCCTTGGGTGCAGCGGTCGGCGGCAAGAAATTGGGGACGTGGGGCGATATAGGCACGTTTTCGTTCGATTTTTATAAGACCATCACCACCGGCGAGGGTGGCATGGTCATCACCAACGACCGCGAACTCTACTTGAGAGCATCCGAATATGCGGATCACGGCCACGACCATAATCCGGAAGTCGGCAGAGCGTTGGAAGGCCGGAATTTTTTAGGCTTCAATTACCGCATGAATGAATTGCAGGGAGCCATCGGGGTAGCCCAATTGAGCAAACTGGACGATATGATTCAGCGACAGCAACAAAACCAGGAACTGATTCGGGAAGCTCTGGAGAGCTTTCCGGACGTCACCGTCAGGGACCTGCCGGAAAATGGAAAGGATAGTTATACCCACGTCTGTTTCTTCCTGCCGGATGGAGATAAGGCGTCCGCTTTTCACAAAAGCATTACTGAAAAGGGCTTGAATGCGATCTATTTCAAGAACAACCTGTGGCATTTTGCGCCAAATTGGGAACACTTGGTCGGGCGCAAGACCGTTTGGCCGGGACCTTACCCATTTGCCGGCCCTATTTACGGTAAAGAGGCCAATTATTCAAAAGATATGCTGCCAAAGAGTTCAGCCATTCTAGAAAAATTAGTGGTCCTGCCGGTGTTCCTGCAAATGGACGAAGACCGAATACGAAGAATAGTCATGGAGTTACAGGCAGCCGCGGAAGAAATTCTGTGAGGCACATAAGTTCTGCAAATCCGCCTGAGCTGCACGGTTTTGCGTCGAGAAGCCGTGAACATCTGAAATAATGCCTCAAAATTCCTGCAAAATAGTCGGGTTTATCCCCGCGAGAGCACAGTCGACACGTTTCCCGGGGAAGCCTCTGGTAGACATCCATGGAAAACCCATGATAATGCGGGTGGTCGAAAGGGCGCTCAAATCTTCACTTCTAGAAACAGTTTATGTGGCCACAGACTCGGAGGAGATCCTGAGGGCTGTTCAAGAACATGGCGGATCAGCCCTCCTGACCTCTACCAAGCATCAGTCGGGCACCGACCGAATCGCCCAGGCAGCCAGCGACGTGGGACTCGATGCACAAGACATTGCCGTGAATATCCAGGGCGATCAGCCATTGTTCGATCCCGTCATGATTGAAGAAGTGGTGCAACCATTGCTGGAGGACAATACGATCCCAATGAGCACCTTGATATATAAAATAGTGAGACAAGAAGAAATCACTCACCCTAATGCCGTCAAGACGGTGATGGACTGTGAAGGGTTTGCAATCTATTTTTCAAGGTCGACCATACCGTTCTTCAGGGACTCCATACTGAGCCCCATCTACTTCAAGCATCACGGTATATATGCCTATCGCAACGATTTTCTTCAGATATTTGCAAGACTTCCTCAGGGCTTTCTCGAACGTGCCGAACACCTTGAACAACTCCGGGCTCTGGAAAATGGCTTTCGCATTAAGGTGGTCATTACAGCTAAGGATTCTATTGAGGTCGATACGCCGGAAGATCTGGAAAGAGTCCGTGAAACCTATGGAAGGATGATTTGACAAAAAAGAAAGATGGGTGATATTTCTTTTGAGGAGTGTTGAGGATCTTTTGGCGACTTCTCGGAACTACGATGATATCATTCACGAACAGGGGAAAAAATGATGTTGTGCATAAAAGGAAGGGTGTAACAAGTGAGTAGGGATGACAACGTTAAGGTTGAAGGAACGGTAGTGAAGGTCCATTCAGGAGGAATGTACCAGGTGGAGACAGATGATGGCCGAAGCATACGAACAAAGCTTTCGGGCAGAATGTCAAGGTTCAGGATTAAAGTGTTGTTGGGCGATCGAGTGACTGTAGCTCTTTCTCCGTATGATCTCACCCACGGCCTGATAGTCTACCGCGGCAAGTGAAGTTGCGGCGGCGCAGACTCCTGCAACGGTCTCTTCAGATAAGCAATCCCCAAGAAAACTTGAAAAGCAGGCGAAGATCGATTCTCCTTGTGCCTCGGTTTCTGATATTATCGGTGATTGAAGACATTGTCGGATTTGCTTGTCCGCTTAGTCCGATGCGAGGCGCGTGATGAACGACCATATTTTATTTTTTGAAAAACAGATAGTTACCGCAAAATTTGTTGCTCCCTCCGGCCAAGATGTTGAGAATCACATCGAAGTCCGTATCAATCCCATTTCTGGACGAACTAGCAGAATTGCATTCGGACGGGGCGCAGAAAGAGAACCGGGAACAGAAAACCTGCCGCATCCGCCACCGAATTTCGATGATACTGCCGGCTGTCCCTTTTGTAAGCCTCAGGTCATGTCGAGGACGCCTAAAATCTTTTCCAATATCTGCACCGATGGACGCTTATGCAACAATGATTCGATTTTGTTTCCCAATCTGTTTCCTTACGGCAGCTATTCCGCGGTAAGTCTTTTTGATAACAGGCATTTTGTGGAAATCGGGACGGCCTCGGTGAGTTCTTATGCCGACTGTTTCATCAATTGCCGGAATTATCTGAGCCACATACTGAAGTATGACTCTGAAGCCGTTTACATGGCAATTACTCAGAATCATCTCCCTTCCGCCGGGGGCTCTTTGATTCATCCCCATCTTCAAATCAACGCCCACAGAATTGCTCCCAATAATCATCGTCTCTTGAGCAAACGAGCTGAAGAATATTTTCAGCAGGTCGGCTCTTATCTCTTTTCGGATTATCTGGCACGTGAAAAGCAGGACGGGAGCCGATATATCGGAAAGACGGGCTCATGGGAATGGATAACCGCCTTCGCTCCAGAAGGTTTTTTTGAAATCTGGGGAATTTTGCCCGGGATCACTTCTCTGCGTCGAATAACGGATTCGGACTGGAGTCACTTGGCTCAAGGAGTTATTAACACTCAGAAGTTTTACCGAAGCCTTTGTCGAAACGGATACAATCTCGGTATGTTGTTTGTAGAAGACGGGAATGCTTATCTTGAAATGCGGGTCATCATTCTTGCGCGGTCGAATCATGCACCTTGGGTGAGAAACGACCACACGGGCTTCGAAATCATGATCGGCGATATGACAACGTTCACGTCGCCTGAAGACATTGCAAAAAAAGCCGAGGGATTTTGGACTTAATGTTGATCTTGCCGTGATTATACATTCTTCTGAATTGACGCGGCAGTTCAATAACTGGAGGGCTTCCGAATTTGTGTGAAAGCGCCAGGCAATCTAGCTGCTCGCCCATCGATGTGAAAGGATAAATCTAATGGAAATCCTTTTCTTGGGGACCGGGGCCGCTTGGGCTTTGCCCGAACACTCGTGCGACTGCGCAATATGCGCCCGTATGTTGGCTGAAGGCGAGGAACGCACCAGGACTTCCTTTCTTGTGCGGGCGAGCGAAAGTATTCTGGTCGATTGCGGACCTGATTGGCGCATTCAAATGAAGAGGCATCAACTCAAGAGGCCTGACGCAATTCTAATCACCCATGAGCACCACGACTCTTTTCTGGGTCTGGACGATCTGTTGGCATTTCGGAGGTCCATGCCTCGGGACTCGTGGAGGCCGATTCCCGTGTACGCTACCGAGCCGACTTGGAAGGCGGTCGAGACGCGTTTCGGGCACTTGCTGGGATCGCTCATTGAAAAGCGATACGCTCTCCCTGGTGCACGATTGGAGGGGCTTGAGACACGAGTTACTCCCTTCAAGACCTATCATGGGCCTAAAGTTGAGGGGGCCGTCGGGTACGTTTTGGAGGACCAAGTGTCGGGAAGAAACTTCAAGATTGTGTACACTTCCGACTTTTCGCGTATTGAGGACGAACCGCTGATCCTTGTCGAACCCGATGTTTTGATCATCCAGTGTAACTGGCTCAATGAGCCGCGCGAGAACCGGCCGAATCACATGAGCTTCCAGCGCGCCTTGGACTACATTCGAAAGTGGAGGCCGCGCCGCGAGACTTTTCTGACACATTTTTCCGATGCAGATCAGATTCCGGGAGATCCGTGCAACAATTTCTCGAAAAAGGTTGAACCACTGGCGCCTATGGAGGAGCCAGGGACCGGTATTCGCTACCCGGTTCCAACCTGCCAGGTCGAATGGCAAAATCTTGTGGACAGGATCTGCGAAGATTACCATGTGCCGGGGCCGGTTGTTGTAGCTTATGATGGAATGCGAAAGATATATCAGTAGTGGAGCATGTCGGAATAAAGCTCGGGTAATCCCTCAGTTACGGGCGGCACAAAATTGTCATTGCGTGCAGAGCGAAGCAATCTTTTCCTATAATGGCTTGGATTGCTTCGTCGTTTTCACCCCTCGCAATGACAGGGAACCGAGAACTTCCCCGCGTAACTGAATGTTTAGAAGCTTGATGTTTGCAACCTTGACTTGGGATAAAGCGTACCATAATATAGCAAGTTTGTTGTATAGGCACTCAGAAGAGGTGACACATGCCGTCCAAGACCCAGGAAACCAAGGACAGTCAAAAGGCTCGATATCTGAAGCAGACCGAAGCCCGCAAAGCTGCCCTCACAGAAAAAGGGATACCCGAGCAGGCCATTGCAAAGGATCCTAAAATCAAACACTTCTCTGCTAAGATTAAACAAATTAACGCGGCAATGTCTCGAATTTCCGCTCTGGAAGACCAAAAGAAGCGCTTACTGGAGAAGAAGGAGCAACGCCGCGCGGAAGCTGAAGCAGCTCGGGCGGCAGCTATAGCAGGCGAGAAAAAGACGAAGGGGAAAAAGAAAGCCGAGGAAAAGGCCGCTCCCACGAAAGGCAAGGGAGGGGCCGGCGGGAAGGCTCCAGCCAAAGGCAAGCAAGAGGCAAAGAAGAAAGCGAAGTGATTGGCTTTCGGCCGGTTGAAAGACCTCAAATATGTGAGCCAAAGAGGCTTAGGGGCATCGGCGCCAATCTAAGTCTATGCGGTTTCAGCAATCCCAAATTGGGTTCCTCGGCGGGTGAGCCGGGAGGCTGGTGTTTTGACTGAGCGGCAAGCTGCTGAATCTCGGGACCTAATCGCCTGTGATTTATCGAGTACCGTGACTAGCGGAGCCAACGAGGACAATGTGTCAGGGCCTCTCGCTTCCGGGTTTGAATGGAAATCCCGTGCTGTTCTCTTTGGGATCCCGCTTATCTGTATTGCTTTCGGACGGGACGGTCGCGGAAGGCTGCGAGTTGCCAAAGGTTTTTTGGCCGTTGGGCAATGCGCTTTTGGTGGCATTGTCATTGCGCAATTCGGCGCGGGCATCGTGGCCATTGGCCAGTTTGTGCTCGGCTTATTCGCTTTCGGTCAGCTCGCTTTAGCAGTTGTACTGGCCGTAGGTCAAATTGCCGGAGGACTGCTTGCAATTGGACAGGTGGTCGTGGGACTTTATGGGCTCGGCCAGATCGGCTGGGCCGAGTATTTGTGGTCGTCGGGAAGGACCGACATGGAAGCTGTAGCCACGTTTTCCCAGATCAAGATGACGCTTTTGGGACAAGGAGGCTGGTCTGCCGGCGCGGCCCTCAGGAGGGCTTTAGAGAATATGGTAGGCCACAAAATTTGGACGACGCACTGAGCCTACCGGACGAGTCAGGCTGAAAAGAAGTACAAGTATGTGAATCCGATGTGGATTTGCGTCGTCCCGCGCAGGTGTGTCATGCGGTCTGCTTGGCTTGGACCGGGATGTCGCATGACATGTGAGAGAAGATAGTGACACCATTCTCGATGACACGTCCCGTGCAGGATCCCATATTACCGAGACAGAGGTCATCAAGAACAAACACACATTCTAGGTTTGGTGCGTCGGACGACATTTTCCGTTATTCTGCGGAAGCGCCGATTTACGAGTCCAACTGCGGCCAATCTAGATTCCTGCTTCTGCAGAAATGGGGAATGACGGAATAGGTCCGATCCCTTCGGCTTCTTCTTTAGGTCATCTCACTTCTCGCGGAGAGAGTCAGCGGCAAAGTCCTATGTTCAACTTCGATATTGCCACTATTATTCAGAGAATTGCCCTCATTGCTCCAGGCTTCTTGTTGGCCATAACGGTGCATGAGTACACGCATGGGTACGTGGCGTACAAACTCGGTGATCCTACCGCCAAATTGGCGGGCAGACTCACCTTCAATCCCATAAGCCATCTTGATCCATTCGGGACACTAGTGCTGGTATTGACTCAGATGATAGGCTGGGCCAAGCCCGTGCCCGTGGACCCCCGGTATCTCCGAAACCCCAGGAAAGACATGCTGTGGATCAGCCTCGGGGGCCCCGCTGCCAACCTTGTAACCGCGGCGGTCCTTGCATTTTGCCTTCATGTCATTCAGTTCCTCTTTGTCGCGAGAGCGATCAGTCCTGCTTCCAATTTCATTCTCGGACCACTGATTTACATAATCTTTTTCGGCGTCAAGATTAACGTGATTCTTGCGGTTTTCAATCTCATCCCCATCGCGCCTCTAGACGGAGCTAAGATACTTGGGGGAGTGCTGCCTCGGCAACAAGCTTACGAGTTGGAGAAACTCGAACCATACGGTTTCATCATCCTCATATTGCTCGTCTTTACAGGGGCCGTCGGCTACGTTATTTTTCCTCCCGTGAAATTTATCGAATCGTTACTTTTGTCCGGGCTAGGTTGATTCTCATGTCCTACGAGATAAAACTGGAGATTTTCGAGGGCCCGCTTGATCTCCTATTGCATCTCATCCATCGCAATGAAGTCAGCATAACAGATATTCCAATTGCGCTGATTACTCAGCAGTATTTGGAAACTATCGAATTGATGAAGTCACTTAACCTGGACGTGGCAGGTGAATACCTTGTCATGGCCGCGTACCTCACTCACATTAAGTCTCAGATGCTTCTGCCGGTAAATGAAGGAGAGACGTTGGACGAATCCAGCGCCGACCCAAGAGATGAATTGGTGGCTCACCTGTTGGAGTATAAACGATATAGAGAAGCTGCGGATAATTTGAAGTCCCTGCCAATGTTGGATAACGATGTGTTTGCAAGGGAAGTCTCAGAGGAGGATCCGGATCTTCCCAGGCGGAGCCAACCCCTCGATGTCAGTATCGCGGATCTCTTCGAAGCTTTGAGAGGGGTACTACAACGAACTGCCCGCAAAGATCTTATTGAACTAGAGCCGGAACGCCTCCTCGTGAAAGACAAGATACACCATATCCTTGAACGACTGAAAATTCAGCAATGGGTAACTTTCGGCTCGCTTTTCGAAGAAGACTTTTCTCGGCTAAACATTCTTACTACCCTTCTGGCCCTGCTTGAGCTGGTCAAACTGCAACTGGTGAGGGCTTACCAGGATGTTCCGTTCGGAACAATACTGATTTCCCAGAGAGGCTCTCAAGGCGCAAACGCAGACGTCCAGCCTCCAGCCGAGCCCATTGCGTGAAAATACTTCCGGGTATTCGGAATCTCTAAGGAATGCCAGTAGTCACAACTGGCTGGCCGGTGACGCACCTTCAGTGGTAGGCAAGGCATACCGCCAGCCGTTTTCTCGCTCCCGGCTCTGGGAATGCCTGCCAATGAGGCTCTGCCTGAACTATCGTATTGAAATAATACAGTTACCGGTCGGAGCTTGTGAACCAGAATTCTAACATCGGAGGAGATGCGGGTGAGATGCCGGCCGGGTTTGCGATCGGCATCCCTGGAGGTTAGACCTCCTCCACTGTGATAGCTTCTTCGGGGCAAACCGAAACGCAGGATTCGCATCCCAGACAATCAGCAGGATTCGCCACTGTTGTCTGCTTGTCGTCTGCCTCGAGCACATCGGCAGGACACACGTCGATACATTCGCCACACTGCTTACATTTCTGATCGTCTATTTTCGGCAAGTACATTTGGAACACCTCTTCCTATAGGTTGCAAAAACCCAATGAAGTCCTCTTTGTGAAATCATTGGCACTGCGGTACCGGACCATATCAAGCTGTCAGCTTGCTCGACGACGCGGTCGATCTCCGAGCCATCCATGTATAGCGGTATTGGTGCGACGGGATCTGTGGTCGCGGCGAGGCCGGCTGCGGATAATTTACACTATCAGGTCGGAAAGTCAATGGTCGCGCGGTCTCTGGAGCAATGTTCAAGGAGACCGGACGGCCAGGCCGTAGCCGGAGTCATACTCGGTACTCCTGCGGAGAGCAGCCCGAGAGATCGACGCTCTGCCGCATGCCGTGCACACATTGACAACCTAGGGGACCGGATGTTAATTTAAGGTAAAATCTCGCAAACGTTCTGCAAATCACAAGCCCTCTACTCTCCCAGTGAGGAATCAGAGGTTCGCTATGAAGAGTGACAAGAAGTTTAAAGAAATGACCATCGTCGGAATCGCTTCCGATACCCGCAATATGCAGCCCGTCGTGATTCTGAAAGAGAAGAGCGGAGAGCGAGAATTATATATCTGGATCGGGCCGGTAGAAGCGATGGCGCTCCAGCGTGCCATGAACAAGGAAGTGTTTCAACGCCCGCTGACCCACGAATTGTTAAGGAATGTCATAGATAAGATCGACGCTAACGTAGAACACATCGAGATCGACGATTTGAAAGACCATACCTATTATGCCACGATTTATTTGAAAAATGCAGACTCCAAACTCGTTACTGTAGATGCGCGGCCGTCTGACTCTCTGGTTCTGGCAACTTGGATGGGCGTCCCGATTTTTGTCAGTGAAAAAGTAATTGAAGGAATGACTCAGGGCGACCAGGACGAGGCATCGCGGCAAAAAGTCATTTTTACCCAGGAAGACATAGAGCAAACTGATGAAGAGTTGACGAAGATTCTGGAAAGGATGAACCCTGAGGACCTGGGGAACGCTTGAGAGCTAGGAGGCTGTTGCGTAATCCCGCGTCCCGCGGGACTTTTCCGAATTCGTGGCACGATGGCGACTATTGTATAGGGATCTCTCAGAGGCTGCCACGGAAAAAAACTTAGCATGTCAGGCTCCTAGGAGCCGGGGAGAAATAACGGACCAATGAGTGGAACCTCCGCGTGGCACGATTGCGAGGACAAGTGAGGTTCGCGACAGGCTCCTAAGCAAATTTTGGCCATTGGAGCGAATTCAAAAGTTCTGCGCTCAAAAACATCCCGCTGTTCAGTTCGTGGCTTGGACGTGTGGCGGACGAATCGTTTCCGTCCGTAAAGAAGTCTTTTGGGGGCCGAGGGAATTCGATTATTTGTGAGGTGCGGCTTCCAACGCCTGGTCGGTCGAGGGAGTTGCACTTTACCTTCGAGACTCCCGGTGATAAAGTGCCCCGCATGAAAAGGATCGTTAACGGATGAGTTTCATGCGAAAGGGTATGTTCAGCGCCATTTCCGGCGGTGGGCCGTTCAGGCTATTAAAATACTTCATTATTTCTGGCTTTGTAGTCATCGCTATTGTGACTTTTCTACTCGGGGCCTTTCTCTACACACGAAGTGTGGATACGTTGCTGAGGAGCGCCGAGAACTACGCCCGACTGCTCGCGGAAAATTTGAATTACAACATATATATTGGCTTTTATGCTCCGCTCAAGACTCGTGGAACCCCTATGGATCTCCGAAAATGGGATCAGTTCGGAGCATTGGATTCGCTTGTAAAAGATTTTACTTACGGCCTCAGAATTCAGCGGCTCAAGATAATCGACCTCCGAAGAAAGATCATCTATAGCACCGAATATGACCTGATTGGCAAGTACGAGTCGAACAATGTGGCGGTAAATGAAGCCCTGGAAGGTAAGGACTCAACATTGATACGCCATGAGAGAGGCTCTGCTAGCCGCTGGCACACCAATTGGTTGACCGACACTTACTATCCACTGAGGGAAAGTACTGGAAACTACTGGATGTTGGGAAACATTTACGGAGTCATCCAGATCACTCAGGACGTCACCGATCAGTACGTGGCTCTTCAGAAATCCATTGTGGTTGTTATCCTTGTGGCTGCCGGTTTGATGGTTTTTCTATTCGTTATGCTTACTCTCATAGTCCGGCGAGGAGAAAGGATGCTGCTGGAACAGGGCCAGGAGCAAAAACGGCTGGAGGAACAGCTTCAACAGTCCGAGAAGCTGGCGTCCATAGGGCAAATGGTGGCTACGATCGCCCATGAGATCCGCAATCCATTAGGCATAATCCGTTCCTCCGCGGAGGTGCTTGCCAAGAAAATAAATCCCGATCCCCCAAAGATACAGAAACTCACAGGCATCATTGTGGAAGAAGCGACCCGTTTGAGTAGCATTCTGACTGACTTCCTGGACTTCGCGAGACCTCGGTCGCCGAATCTGAAAGCCACGGACGTGAGAGACATCATCGCCAGGGTAAGGACCAATCTGGACGAGGAAATACGTTCCCGGCGCATTCAATGGCAAGATCCGACGCTAAACGGATTTAGACCTGTGATATCAGGTGATGCCGACCTCTTGTATCAGGCCTTTTTGAATATAGCTATAAACGCTTTTGAGGCGATCGAGGATGAAGGAACTCTCGCTATAGATATCTCCCGGGAAGGCTCTGAGGTTCGGGTGAATTTCACGGATAACGGGCATGGGATTCGAGAGGAGGATCTATCCAAGATTTTTACTCCTTTTTTCACCACCCATGAAATGGGAACGGGCCTGGGATTGTCGGTCGTTCACAACATCATAACCGCCCACGGAGGAGAGATCTCAGTCAAGAGCAGGGAAGGGCGCGGGGCTGAATTCATTGTATCTTTGCCTGCTCAGGACTTCTAAGGTGCCGGGCGGATTCAGAGGAGCGAGACTATAGGTGGTGAAAGCTTGATCATGAGTACGGTCTTAGTGGTAGATGACGAAAAAAACTATCTCGTCGTGCTGGAAGACCTCCTGGAGGACGAAGGTTACAGTGTGTTAACGGCTTCCTCTGGAGCTGAAGCTCTAGAATTGATAGCTCAGGCGCCTGTAGACACAGTTCTCTCGGACATCAAAATGCCCGGAATTTCGGGGATCGAACTTCTGGATAGAATTTTGGCACTTGATCCGGATCTTCCGGTCATTCTCATGACAGCTTATGCCGAGGTTGACCAAGCTGTGGAGGCGATGAAGAAAGGAGCCTTGGACCATATACAGAAACCTTTTGACAACAGGGATGTAAAGAGAGCCGTCGCGAGGGGAGTGGAAAAGCGCTCTCTGATTAAGAATATCAGATTACTTGAAACCGAGTTGGGCAGTCTGTGGGGAAACATCATAGGCAAGTCCAAGGCCATGGGAAAGGTGTTCGCTGTCATGAAACGGGTTGCCGACACCCCCACAACTGTTCTAGTTTTCGGAGAATCAGGCACGGGCAAGGAACTTGTCGCTCGGGCATTGCACAAGGCTTCGTCACGGAGCAGCGCCCCATTTGTGTCTATAAATTGCGGAGCGGTTTCGGAGAATCTCTTGGAGTCCGAACTCTTCGGTTACGAGAAAGGGGCTTTCACAGGGGCAATGAGTGTCAAGCAGGGGAAATTCGAATTCGCCAGTGGCGGAACCCTCTTCTTGGACGAGGTTGGTGAAATGTCCTTGAATCTCCAGGTGAAGTTGCTGCGAGTGCTGCAGGAGCACGAATTTCAGCGAGTGGGTGGAAACAAAGACATCCGTGTGGACGTTCGGATAATTGCCGCAACCAACAAGAATCTCAAGGAAGAAGTGGCTGCAGGCCGATTTCGAGGGGATCTCTTCTTTAGACTGAATGTAGTGCGTATTGAAGTGCCCCCTCTCAGGGAACGTCGGGAAGATATCCCTTTTCTGGTTGCACACTTCGTGAACCGGTTTGCGGATAAATTGGGTTGTGGTATCGGAGAAGTCGATGCCGAGGTCATGAGCGTCTTGGACGGATATTCCTGGCCGGGAAATGTGAGAGAACTGGAAAACGTGATCGAAAGGGCGCTTGTGCTTTGCCGGGGTAAGACAGTAAAGTTGGAGGATCTTCCGCCGGAAGTAAGGAAATCGTCGTCGAACGAGGACGGGCTTGGCACGTTGTTCCTGGGTGAAAAGAATTTGGCAGACACGCTTGACACCATCGAAGAGAAAATGATTCGCGAAGCATTGAAGAAAGCCGGGCATGTACAGGCCCAGGCAGCCAAGGCCCTTGGGGTCTCTCGAAGCAACCTACAGTACAAAATGAAGAAATATGGGCTGCTTACATGAGGTAGGTTTAACAGTTGCTTTTCTTCCTGGAATCAATTCGGTAGTATGATATGGTGGAAAATGGTTTGGGATGGACAGGTTGACACCGCGGTCGATTTACATTATAGATGGAAACGATTTCAGCCCAATGAAGGAGTTTTCGTAGTGATGCGGAAGAAGAGGGCTTTAATGTTGCGTAATATAATGACATGTCTGGGACTGCTACTCGCCCTCCCTCTTGGCGGTATGACTGCTGCCGCACAGATGTACTATCCCGGTGGTGACCAGTATTCTTCCGGGCCGGGGCAGCAGGATGTGGGCAGGGCGGCCGCGCGGCAATACTATCAACAGCCCACGGATAATCTTCAATATGATTCTCGAGATGCTGAGATGATCCTGAGAGATCAGATGTCACGAACCGGGCAACCCCAGGCTGAAACCGATTCCGCGTCCCAACAGCAGATGTACGATAACTACTACGGCCACCGAATACAGGATGAAGGACAAATCCGGGGCGTTGTTCGGGAGGCGACGAACATCGCCGGGATGATACGACACAGGAACGGCAAATCCTTCATCGTGATTGATAAACGGAATTTTCAATTTTATCTGTACGATGCATATGGCAAATTGCTTAGAATAGGGCCGGTGGCCATTGGGAAGGGTCGAACCAACCACGGGGCTTTCGAGACCCCAGTCGGAATATTTCCAATCAAATCCAAAGTCCCGGTTGCCGATTGGGTCAGACCTGACTGGTACTTCATCGAGGAAGGTGAACCTATACCACGGAGGTACGAAGACCGTCGGGTTCCGGGTTTTTTTCGGTACAAATTGGCATTTTCAGGGAGCAGGTACATTCACTATGCTGAAGCCACTGGAGGCAGACTGACCCACGGCTGCCTAGGCCTTGACTGGCAGGACGCGGAGGCCGTTTTTCATACGCTGCAAGTGGGCTCGTACTGCATTGTTGCCGACCAGAGTTTTTTCACCAGACTTGCCAGAGGCGAATTTCCCATACAGAAGCCCGCCGACAACCCCAGCAAACCGGAAGTCGTCCATACAACAGCGGTCACCGCTAAGGCAGATTTCGAACGAGGCGGTACCAGGAGCAACGCAGATCCTTCACCCGACGTAAGAGTTTTCAACAACCTCTGGTAACCATTTACCGGTCCCAACGGCCACAGCGTCTTCAATTTGCCGAATGAGGCCTGATCACTTTGAGGATATGGTCCATGTCCTTGTTTCTTAAACGCACGATCACCGCTGCGATTTGTGTCATCGCCATATTCTGCGTTTCGTGCATTACCACGACGCTGCCAAAGACCGCTCGCTTGGAACCCAGTCCCTCTGCGTCCGAACCATCCGCGGCATCCTTGGACAAGAATCTCCTTGATACGTGGGAGCTACTTTACCAGGTAAACGAAAATGGCGCCGAAGAGCGCCCAACGGACGGCACTCGCACGCTAATCGAGTTCACCGACAAGGGCCAAGTGATTTTTAACAGAATGGACAAAGAAAATTCTGATAGAATGAAGAGCCGGACCGGGAAGTACTCTCTGGACAAGAATGAGATCACCATCACGGATGATGTTGGAAATACTGTGAAATGGCCGTATCAGGTAACAGGAGACACCCTGATGATAGCCATGCCCGAGGTCAAGAAGAAGTTCTTCTGGCGCCGCTTTCGATGATGTACGCTGGTTTCCGGTCGCAGCCTGAGATTTCCTTGCCGGACTGAACGTATGGTGGAATGCTATGTCGGCCAAATATTTACGCATCGTAAAGAGAATAGTTCTCGTTGTATTCGTGACCTTCTGTTCATTGCTTGCTGGAGGGACACGAGAATGTCGTGGTGCTGCTTATTCGGAACTGCTCCGGTACGAGGTAACTTGGAACGGTAGCAGGGCCGGCCACGGTGACATAGCGACCAAAACGGATTCAAAGCACGTCAGTGTCATTGCTCAGGCCGTGACGGATGGTGTCGTGAAGACCCTCGTGGAACTCTGGAGTCGCGTGCAGGCCACGTTTTCGGCCAATACCTTCAAACCCGAATCCTACAACTTTCAACTGAAATCCAGTTGGGGCCAGCCTGAATTGGTTGCGCTGAGCTTCGACCACAGAACAAACCTGGTTCAAATCAACAAGCAGAAGGGCAATGAGCGAGACTCTCACGCCGAGAAATTTGGCAGACAATGCGATCCGATCACAGCGGCATTTATGCTTCGACATCAAAAAGATTTGAGCAAGCCGATGTTCGTGGACATCTATGATGGCAAAGACAGATCCCGCCTCTTTGTCAATCCTGTAGGAGTGGGGAACGTTACGGTAAAGACCGGCTCCCATCCCGCTTATTGTCTGAAATTAAGACTTGTGAAGCTAGGCGGCGACGGCAAAGAAATCGCCAAAGGTCGGCTGTGGATATCGAACGATGAACATCGTGTCCCTCTTCTCTTGACATCGTCTCCTCTCATAGGGACTATACGTTTCGAGTTGGTCCAGTCGCAGCTATGATCCCGTTCTCAAGATGCGACTTCAGGCCGCATCGTCGTCCCGAGAATTTTCTGCTACAATCCCTACCGTTCGTAAAATAACGTTAATGCGCACAATCAGCTTGATTTCGTTATGCTTGATACGGAAGCAAGACATGACCCCCGAATAAGTGCAATCCTTACTGCAATTGCGGATCTTGCCCCGGAATCGTACTTGGTGGGCGGCGTTGTCCGTGACTTTCTGTTAGGACGGAGAGATCGAAAAGACCTGGACGTCGCACTGCGAGGAAACGGTTTTGAAATTGCGCGGCAGGCAGCAATCCGTTTGGGTAAGGTTGCCACCTTTGTCCCCCTGGATTCGAAACACGGTACGGGCAGAGTTGTCCTTCGCGGAGAACGGCCGATCACTCTGGACTTAACCTCTTTTCGAGCTTCGACTCTTTCTGAAGACCTCCGCAGAAGAGATTTTACGATTAATGCCATGGCTTTGAGAATCCGAGACTTTCTCCAAGGCCTGGTGCAGCCCGTCCGAGACCCGACAGGAGGTAGGGACGACTTGCTGTCCGGGACAATACGGGCGTGCTCGAAAGATTCTTTCCGGGACGATCCTGTACGCATTTTGAGGGCGTTTAGGTTCATGGCAAGCCTAGAGTTTTCGATAAGCAAGGAAACTCTCGAAATGATTCCAGCCGCTCTGGAAGAGCTTCCGTCAAAGGCTCCCGAAAGAATCAGGGATGAATTGATCGCCACTCTGTCCGCGGATTCATCCTTTCCGGCTCTAAAGGCGATGACCTCGTCCGGCGTCCTCGAGACAATCTTTCCGGAATTGCAGCCCATGAAAGGATGCGGCCAAAATGACTATCATCATCTTGATGTCTGGGAACATTCCCTCGAAGCAATCAGTCAAATGGAAGGCTTGCTGGCGAACCGGGCCGACAATTTCGGACGGCTTCACGATCAGGTTTACGCATATACCAGTCAAGAGCCGGTTCGGGATAGGCCGAGACTGGCGCTCCTTAAACTGGCCGCTCTTTTCCACGATTCAGGGAAGCCCGCCTCAAGATTCGTGGATTGCAAAGGCAAGGTTCGTTTCTTTGGCCATGAAAAACTTTCGCAGCAGATCTTCAACGAGGCGGGAAAGCGGCTTAGATTTGCCTCCAGAGAAATTGCTTTCATCAGCGACCTGATAGCCGGCCACATGAGGCCGACGATTTTCACCGCACAAAAGGTTTCATTGCGGGCAATACATCGACTGCACGCAAAATATCAGAGGAACGTCATTGGGCTGTTTTTGCTGTTCCTTGCGGATCTTGGAGCCTCACGAGGGCCTGCAAGAGCGCCTGGAGCCTACGAACACGCCAAGAATCAGGTGCTGAGGGCACTCACGATATGCCTCCAAGCCGAGGCGACTCCGCTGAAGCCGCTTCTGAACGGTCGAGATCTGATGACCCATTTCTCAATCGGGCCGGGTCCACGCCTTGGAAGCTTACTGAGGAAACTGGCTGAACTCCAAGCCACCGGTAACATCAGCACTCGGGAAGAGGCGCTTGAAGCCGCGGCTAAGATCTTAGATGAGGAAGCATAGGATCGGGAGCCGGTAGGATTGGGAGTTAAAGATCGGGTATAAACAACTGACTCTAGGACGCTCCGATTGCCTCAACGCCACTTATGTCGGTAGGAAAAAGCAACCGGGCTTACGTATACGCAAGCCCGGTTGCGAAGAGCATCATTCGGGCTACTCTTTTCCGAAGTTGGTTCCGAGATTCTCCTTGAGCAGATCTCCGAGATTCGACGCTACCACTTCTTGGCTGTGCATATAACCCTTTACCTGGTCATAGTCACCCGACCTTTCGAGGCTCTTGATGGAGAGGGCTATCTTCTTGTCCTTCTTGTTAACCTTCAGGACCATTGCCGTCAGTTCTTCACCTTCTCTGGTGAAGTCTGCCGGCGAATTTACCCTCTCTTTCGAGAGTTCGGAGACATGGATCATGCCCTCTATACCTTCCTCAATTTCGAGGAAGACACCGAAGTCGGTTACCGAAGTAACCTTCCCGTGAACTTTGGCGCCAGGGGGATAGCGATCGGGAATCGTTTCCCACGGATCTTCATGGATCTGTTTGATTCCCAGCGAGAACCTTTCATTTTCTTTGTCTATGTTAAGCACCACCGCTTGTACGGTCTGCCCTTTTTTGTAAAGTTCGCCCGGATGCCTGATCCTCTGCGTCCATGAAATATCGGAAATGTGAACGAGCCCGTCGATACCTTCGTCTATGCCGACGAAGATGCCGAAGTCAGTAACGTTCCTTATCTTGCCTTCGATTTTTGTCCCTTCCGGGTATCGTTCGGCGATCACGTCCCAGGGATTCGGCTTCAGTTGCTTCATACCCAAGGATATTCTTTTCTGGTCCTTGTCAACGTTGAGCACCATCACGTCAACTTCTTCGCCCACCTGGACCATCTTGGAGGGATGCCTGGGCTTCTTGGTCCACGCCATCTCCGAAATGTGAACCAGTCCTTCAACGCCTTTATCGAGCTCTACGAACACCCCATAATCGGTGATGCTCACAACTTTGCCGGTCCACTTTGATTCGACAGGGTAATGTTCCTCCACCTCCGCCCAGGGATCCGGCTGGGTCTGTTTCAGTCCGAGTGAAACCCGTTCCTTATCTTGATCGAATTTCAGGACCTTGACCTGGATCTGATCGCCCACCTTGAGTATGTCGGACGGATGGTTTATGCGTCCCCAGGACATATCGGTGATGTGCAGGAGGCCGTCGATCCCTCCAAGATCCACGAACGCGCCATAGTCGGTAATATTTTTCACTGTGCCGGTGAATATCCCCGAACCTTCCAGCGCGCTGAGAATCAAGTCCTTCTTCTTCTGCTTAGATTTCTCGAGGAGGGGTCTTCGCGAGAGGACAATGTTTCCACGTTTGCGGTTATACTTAAGGACGTTGAATTCGAAAGTTTCGCCTATATATTTCTCGAAGTTTCGCACCGGCCTCAGATCGACCTGAGATCCGGGAAGAAAGGCAGAGACGCCTATGTCGACCTGCAATCCTCCCTTCACGCGAGCAATCACCTTGCCGGTGATTGTTTTCTCCGTGTCGCATACTTCGGCGATCTCATCCCAGATGCGAATCTTGTCGGCTTTGGTCTTCGAGATTCTGACTTGGCCGGAAGACTCTTCCGTGTCTTCAAGAAAGACCTGAACTTCATTCCCGACACTGACCGTAAGGCGGCCCTTCTCGTCAAGGAACTGCTCTATCGGGATCTGGCCCTCAGATTTGGACCCCACGTCAATCATGACGTGTTCGGCAGTCACTTGAACTACCGTGCCGGTAACGACTTCGCCCTCTTGGACTTTGTGGAAGCTGCTTTCGACTAGTTCAGCAAAATCTTCTTCCTTCGCGATTTCTTGTTCGTTTTCTTCCATAGGAAGGTTGTTATTGGTTTGGGTTTCCAAGTTTTCCATCCAGTTGCCACCCCCAGGCTCTTTTGCCCAGCTTCTTGTTGTTGATGCGCCAGGACAATCAACTAAATATACCCATTTTGGCACCTTCTGACAAGAGAAACTTTGGTTTGCATCAACATTTTTCCGTGTTTCAAGCGATATCCACTGAGGAACTCCCGTTCCGATTCGAGCATTTTGGTTCCAGGCAAAAGCTTATTCAAACCTATTATATGCCTGCAAGCGCCGGTCTTCGTCGAATGTAGGACAATAGTTTGTCTACGACCTCTCGCTGGCCGAGATGCGTGGTATCAATCAGAATCGCGTCCGGAGCTTTCATGAGAGGGGACACCTCACGAGTTTCGTCTCGACGGTCCCGAGCGCGCATTTCAGCCAAAACCACGCGGGCTTCAACTTCTTTGCCTCCCGCCAGCAACTCCTGGTACCGCCTCTGAGACCGGACCTCTAGATCTGCAGTAACAAAGAACTTTATATCGGCATCGGGAAACACTATCGTTCCCATGTCTCTACCCTCGGCCACAAGGTTCCATCTATGCCCTGCCGATCGTTGTAAACCAAGCAGAGCTTTCCTCACATGGGGTTTCGCGGAAAATGCCGAAGCCGCGGTCCCTACGCGTTCCTCTCTGATTAGGCGGGTCACTTCTTCTGAACCCAGGAAGAATCTCATCGATCCGGCGTGAGGCTCCATACGAAGATCCAATGATGTGACAATACCATTCGGGATGCATGCTGCTCCCGGTTCGATTCCGTTGCGCATCAGATGCAATGCCATGACTCGATAAAGTGCACCGGTGTCCAGGAGCTGGAAACCCAGGAGCCGTGCAAGAAGTCCGGCGACTGTTGATTTTCCCGCACCGGCAGGCCCGTCAATTGCTATGACCAGCTTGCGCGCTTTTCGGTCCGAGTATTGTTGATTCGGCTTTGGGAGTCCCACAAGTTCTTTCCATCCGGCCGCCGAGGCCAGGTCGATCCTATTTCATTCTCGATAGGCTCTTCTTCAGTGCGGCAACAAATCTCCGATTATCGGTATCCCTTCCCAATGTAACCCTGATGCACTTCTGCATACCGAATGAGGCGAGATGCCTTACTATGACGCCTTCTTCGAGTAGCGCCTCGTATATGGGTTTGGCATCTCTATCCAAACAGAAAGTGACGAAGTTGGCCTGGGAAGGGATAGTCTCCAGTCCCATGTTGTCTAATTCCTGAACCACGTATGCCATGCCCGAGCGCACCATTTCCCGTGATCGCTCCACATGCTCGACATCATGCAACGCGGCTGCAGCAGCGGCCTGCGCGAGAACATTCACATTGAAAGGTGCCCTCACACGGTTTAGCAACTCGATCAGCCACGGGTAACCGAGCCCATATCCGATCCTCAATCCTGCCAGTCCATAGATCTTTGAAAAGGTACGCAAAACCAGAATCGGCAACTCGTCACCTATGTAATCTCTTCCGTTCGGACAATCTGCATCTCGGACGTAGTCACTGTAGGCTTCATCAAGCACCAACACTACTTGGCCGCTGGGAAGGTCTTTCAAAAAAGACTCGAACTCGTCGCGAGAGACAATGGTCCCGGTAGGGTTGTTGGGAACAGCCAGGAAAATCAGCCTTGTCCGTTCGGTGACCGCCTTGGCCATAGCAGAGAGATCAGACTTGTAATCTCGCAGAGGAACCCGTACAGATTTGCCTCCGAACGCCTCCACGCAAATGCGATACATGGAGAATGCGTTTTCTGCCATAACTGCCTCGTCCCGCGGCTTCAGGAAGACATGGGCGACCATTTCCATGATTTCATCCGAGCCGTTTCCAAGGATTACGGAATCCGGGGGTAAGCTGAAGCGTGACGCCAGAGCAGTTCGGAGTTCCGGCGCTGAAGATTCCGGGTAAACGTATGTTTGCAACAAACAATCTTGCATAGCCTTAACCGCCAAAGGAGACGGTCCGAGTGGATTCTCGTTGGAAGCCATTTTCACCGCTTCAGTGATTCCCAGTTCTCTTGTCAGCTCTGCAACAGGTTTGCCGGGGACATAAGGCGGGATTGACAATATATGACGAGAAACCAGCCGTTCAATCCAGTCGGGTCTTTCGGATTCCATGATTACTTTCCAGCGAGCGGAATTGGAGGGAGAGCTGCCCATCCGGTTTTTTTCAGATAAGGGGAAGCATAGTCCCCTTTCGGCAGAAAACCAAGTTTGACCGATCCATTTGATCCGCCAATAAGGCTCCCTGGAACAACCGAGGCAGTGTTCCGACTCACACTTATACCTTGAGCCCGGATTCCGCGTCAATGGTGGCTTGCAGTACCCCGGGAACGCGGGGAAAGCCGAGAGTGAGTCTTCAGTAACGATATCAGGATGCGTTCGTGAGAGCCTTTTCGCAGTGCCTGCATGGGGGTTTTGCAATTAGCTTGACAGGGACCCCAGAAAAGTATATGCCATAAATATGCTTGTTATTTAGGATGTTATATTGAAAACAGAAGGTTATTCATTAATAATTATCCTTTGGGCCGCAAGCACAATGCTGCTGTCTCTGTCGCTTTTACCTGTTCACTCCGCGGCAGCATCAGATCATCCTCTCTCCCCCGGCGACTCACAAGATCGACGACTTTTGCAGGATCTCATAGCGGCTTCGGTAAGCACAAATAATAAGAAGCCTGCCAAGCGTCCCGAAATATATATTGACCCGGCAGTCAAGTACGGCTTGAAACTTGTTCTGCCTCGAACTATTCGCCGCGGTCTCAATTTCGACGCGGGTTACGACCGCTGGGAGGGGCTGCCGACCATTCAAGCCGATTACTTTCTGCCTATCAAAGGTTGGACGGACAAGAGCCTCTTCTTTTCACCTCGAATGTCATTGACCGGCACCAAGGAAAGTTTCTCAATAGGTGGAGGTTTTCGCCATCTGATCACGTCCGAAACCTTGGTAGGCTTTCATGCGTTCCACGACTGGACACGCCAGCGACGTCTCAAAGGCAAGTACCTCAAGGAAGCGGGCATTGGCCTGGAAGTTGCCACCCTGCCGGGGCGTTACTCAGATTTTAGTCTGGACCTGAATGCTTACTTCCCAATAAATGAGCGGCGTACGGTTACCAACAACGGGAATTCCATCGTACGAGAAATGTTTCCTACAGGCTTTGACGCTCGCCTGGGATTCTTGCTCCCTGCAATGGTAGATTATCTTGACATTCGCCTGGACGGCGAGTTGCATTCCTATCGAGGAGATCAGACGGATGTCAGAGGATACAAGGCCGGCCTTTTGGTAACGTCAAGAGACGGTATGTGGACCGCGGGTTTTGAGCAAGGGAGGGAGACCGGGCAGGGGGATAATTATAAGGTCGAAGGAACCATCAATCTGGCATTTGATTGGGTGGATCTGCTCAAAGGGGGCAATCCGTTTTCAGCCCCTTATACAATGTCCGCTATGCGTTTCAACAGAAAGATGCGAGACAGTCTCTACGATCGCGTCCGACGGAAGTACGATCTCCCCACTGACAGAACCGAAAGCCGAGTCACGCTGGCTACCGTTGTATCGAACGACACCTTGTTGTTTAGTGGAGCATTCCCGGATCTCCCGAATTCCCGTGTCACATTACAGACCTCCCAGAGCCCGTGGCAAGACCATGCCGAAGCGATTACCGATTCCGCTGGACACTACTCCGGAAGGCTCAAACTACCATCCGGCCTGTACAGGATAAGGCTTATACACAAACCGACGGGGAGAGTATCCGCTATAAAAACGGTGGAGATCGGACCGTCCGGGAAATGGGAAACAGCGGCCAGCATGCACTGAAAACGGCCTAATCTCATGCAGCCTCACATGTTGCGTCTGTATTGTCCTCCAGCCTTGAAGAGGGTAGCAGAAATTTGCCCCAGGGAGCAGTGCCTTACAGTATCCATAAGCTCCTCGAATATGTTTCCTCCGGATTGTGCTACGCTGTAGAGACTTTGGAGCGCAATGTCGCATTCGTCTTTGTGACGCTCTTGAAACTCCCGCAGCCTTCGAAGTTGGGAGGCTTTTTCCTCTTCGGTCGCTCGGGCAAGTTCAATCGAGCACTGCTCCGTATAGTCCCCGTAAGGATTTAAGAATGTGTTTACGCCGATGATGGGATATTCACCGGACGCCTTGAGCGTCTCATAAGAAAGTGACTCATCTTGAATCTTTGTCCGCTGGTATCCTGTTTCCATGGCACCCAGGACGCCGCCTCGCTTGGACAATCGGTCGAATTCCCGCAAAACTGCTTCTTCCACTAGATCGGTAAGCTCCTCAATGAGGAAGCTGCCTTGGTTGATGTTGTCTACCTTGCTTATGCCCCATTCCTTGTTGATGATCAATTGAATGGCAAGGGCTCTCCGGACAGATTCTTCGCTGGGCGTTGTGATTGCCTCATCGTAAGAGTTCGTGTGCAGGGAATTACAGTTGTCGTAAATAGCGATTAATGCCTGAAGTGTCGTCCTTATATCGTTGAACTGAATATCCTGAGCGTGCAGAGACCGGCCGCTGGTCTGGATATGATATTTTAGCTTTTGGGATCGTTCGTTGCCGCCGTACCTGTTCCTGATAGCAATGGCCCAAATTCGTCTGGCTACGCGTCCGATCACGCTGTACTCGGGCTCCAGACCATTTGAGAAGAAAAAGGAAAGGTTGGGCGCAAAATCATCTATATGCATCCCCCGCGAGAGATAGTATTCCACGTAAGTGAAGCCGTTGGCCAGGGTGAAAGCGAGTTGAGTGATCGGATTCGCACCGGCTTCGGCAATGTGGTAGCCTGAAATGGAAACGGAGTAGAAGTTCCTCACGTTGTTGTCGATAAAGAACTGTTGAACGTCGCCCATCATTTTGAGAGCAAAATCAGTGGAAAAAATGCACGTGTTCTGTCCCTGATCCTCTTTAAGGATGTCGGCTTGCACGGTCCCTCTGATGTTTCGCAAAACATCCGCCCTTAGCCTGGCTGTTTCTTCCGGAGTAGGCTCAGTTCGTTTCTCGTTCCTGAACTTGTCCAGTTGTTGGTCGATCGCAGCATTGAAGAACATAGCCAACATCATGGGCGCGGGCCCGTTGATGGTCATTGAGACTGAAGTGTTGTGAGAACAGAGGTCAAACCCGGCATACAACGCCTTTACATCGTCCAAGGTGCAGACAGACACGCCTGAAGTCCCGATTTTTCCGTAGACGTCCGGCTGTTCATCCGGGTCCATACCGTAGAGAGTCACAGAGTCAAAGGCTGTTGACAAGCGCTTGGCCGTGCTGTTCTCAGAGACATATTTGAAGCGCTTGTTGGTGCGGAAAGGATCCCCTTCACCCGCAAACATCCGCGTGGGATCTTCGTCTTGCCTCCTGAACGGGAAGACTCCAGCGGTGAACGGAAACATCCCCGGCAGGTTTTCCTTCAGACGCCATCTGAGAAGTTCTCCGCGATCTTTGAACTTCGGCAGAACGATTTTGGGGAGCATAAGGCCGCTTAAGGTTCGATTCTTGAGTTTAGTCCGGATTTCATGGCCCCGCACGCTGAACACGAACTCGTCACGGGAGTAGGCTTTTATGATGTCTTCCCATTCTCCGATCAGGCGCAGGGCGCGAGGATCCAGCTTGGCCTCTATATTCTCTTGGGCGTGCCTGATGGCCTGAAGTGCTTCGGCACTTCCCTCAGAATATTGGTCTCGGAGCGCTTTGGCAGCAGCATCAAGTTGCCAAATGCTACGGATCAGGTTTTCTTGTTCTTCGCCCCATTCATGATATTTGCGAACACTATTGGCGATTTCGGATAGATAGCGGGATCGCTCGGGAGGGATAATGATGGTGCGGGACGAAGGCTTCTTGTCCGGCCTGGCCTTCATACGGGTTGACCAGTTTGCCCCGGTCTTCTCGTTTACGGCCTCGATGATGCCCACATACAGGCTGGTTACGCCATCATCATTGAAGCGCGAAGCGATGGTGCCGTATACGGGAAACTCGTCCAAGTGCCTTCCGAACTCCACTCGATTGCGCTGGATCTGCTTTTGAACATCATGGATCGCGTCCTCCGAGCCTTTGCGATCGAACTTGTTTACTGCCACGAGATCCGCAAAATCCAACATGTCGATTTTCTCGAGTTGGCTTTGGGCTCCAAATTCCGAGGTCATGACATAGAGAGAAACATCAACAAGAGGAACCACTGCGGCATCCCCCTGCCCGATGCCGGCAGTCTCCACAATTATCAGGTTAAATCCTGCAGCTTTGAGGACTTCAATCCCTTCTTCCATGTACTCGGGAACTTCTGCTCCTCGGTTCCGGGTTGCGAGGGACCGATAATAGACCCTGTCGTTGTTGATGGAGTTCATTCTGATTCGGTCGCCCAAAAGCGCCCCACCGGTTTTGCGGCGAGTAGGATCGACAGAAATGATTCCGACAGTCTTGTCAGGCTGATCGTTGAGAAATCTGAGCACAATCTCGTCGGTCAAGGAAGATTTTCCCGCACCGCCGGTGCCTGTGATCCCGAGTACCTGGCGCTCCTCTGCCGTTTATCTTCTGTTGAAGCATCGCACGAATACCGGGAAGGTTGCCGTTCCCCGATTCTTTGGCCATTTCGACGGCAGTGATCGCCCGTGCGATTAGTTTCCAGTTACCTGGCACCAGGGCGGCCAGATCTCCGTCCAAGTTGCCGTTCGTGGTGGCGAAATCCGATTTTTCGAGGAAATAATTGATCAATCCCTGGAGCCCCATCTTTCGGCCGTCCTCAGGGCTGAAGATCTTGGTGACCCCGTATGCTTCCAGTTCTTTGATTTCCTCGGGAACAATTACACCGCCTCCACCGCCGAAAACCTTGATGTGGCCGGCATCGTATTCTCGAAGCAGGTCTACGAGGTATTTGAAATAGTCCATGTGGCCGCCCTGATAGGAGCTCACGCCAATGGCCTGTGCGTCTTCCTGGACGGCCGCGGCGGCGATCTCCGCTACTGAGCGGTTATGCCCGAGATGAATCACCTCTGCGCCGGAGGATTGGAGGATCCTTCGCATTATGTTGATGGCCGCATCGTGTCCGTCGAAAAGAGAGGCAGCGGTCACAACTCTAATATGATTCTTTGGTCGGTACGGTGACAGAGATTGAACCATGATCGCCCCCTGAAGAGTCAGTCCTCTCTCTTTTTGAGTTGTTCCCGGATAAAGGCGGCAGGAGCGTCTATGTCACAACCTCCGGGAAAGACTCCGGCGACTCCAATATCTTTCAGCACAGGGATATCGCGACTCGGTATCACGCCTCCAACGAGCACCATGATGTCCCCGGCCTCTTTATCCTTCAACAGATTCAAGAGCTTTCGGCAAATGGGAACGTGCGCCCCGGACATTATGGATAGCCCGATCACGTCCACGTCCTCTTGAATAGCCGCCTGCACGATCATTTCCACGGTTTGATGGAGGCCCGTATAAATAACTTCGAATCCGGCATCCTTCAGGGCATGAGCCACCACTTTGGCCCCACGATCGTGGCCGTCGAGCCCGGGTTTGGCAAGAAGGATGCGAGGTGCGCTGCTGAGAGCCACTTGCCCCTCCATTAGCTGAACATTAGGAATGAGAAGAGGTCGAAATACATTTTACAGCATAATATATCCCCAAGACGGATTCAATAATATTGCAAGGCCGGAAGTGAATGGTTCCGCCTTCCGCGGGATTTGAGTTGACTTTGCAGTGCCCCCTGGTAAGGTAAAATGTTTACGAAGAAACGCGAGTCGCCACCAAATTGAGCGAGCGCTCGCGGCGGAAACCGCTAATCGGGAGGCGCCAATGGATTATAAAGAGACGCTTAATTTACCCAAAACTCAGTTCCCCATGAAGGCCGGTCTGCCCAAGAGAGAGCCCGATATACTGAATAAGTGGGAATCGCAGAATATTTACGACAACATCCTCAAGGCGAGTCACGGCAGGGAAAAATACATACTCCATGATGGCCCCCCGTATGCAAACGGCCACATTCATCTTGGGACTGCTTTAAACAAAATTCTCAAAGACATGATTGTCAAATCGAAATTCATGGCCGGTTTCGACTCGGATTACGTGCCGGGCTGGGACTGTCATGGCCTTCCCATCGAGCACCAGGTGGACAAAGAGCTTGGCGCAAAAAAGCGCGGAATGAGCAGCGTTGAAATCCGCCGACACTGCCGTCAATATGCCGAGAAATTCATAAATGTGCAGCGTGAAGAGTTCAGAAGGCTTGGCGTGTTCGGCGAGTGGGAAGATCCTTACTTGACCATGAACTACAAGTACCAAGCCACTATTGTCAGAGAACTCGGCAAGTTTTTTGCCAATGGCTCGGTTTACCGTGGCAAGAAGCCTGTTTATTGGTGCGCATCATGCGTGACGGCTCTAGCCGAGGCGGAGGTCGAGTACGCGGATTCTTCCGCCCCCTCGATATACGTAAAGTTTCCGGCCATCGACGATTTCTCCACCCGTATCCCGGAACTTAAGGGAAAGAACGTGTCTGTGGTCATCTGGACCACCACTCCATGGACGATCCCCGCGAACTTGGCCATAGCAGTACATCCCGACGAATCGTACGCTGCGGTGCAAGCCGGTGATGACGTCCTGATTCTCGCCGAACGACTAGTGCCGATCAATATGGAATCGTTCGGAATCACAGGCTACAGGGTTATCGCCACATTCAGAGGAAGCGTGCTTGAGGGACTTAAATGCCGGCATCCGATCTACGATCGCGAGTCAATCATCATATTGGCGCCTTTTGTCACTTTGGACACGGGCACAGGCTGCGTGCATATCGCCCCGGGCCATGGGCAGGAAGATTACGAAGTTGGACTGAAATACAAGCTTGATGTCTATGCACCGGTTGACGACCACGGTGTCTTCACCGACGAAGCGGAATTCTTTGCAGGCAAGTTCGTCTTTGATGCGAATGAAGACGTGATCCGTAAGCTTAAAGAGGTGGGGGCCTTGCTGGCCTCTGAGACCATGGAACACAGCTACCCTCATTGCTGGCGCTGCAAACGGCCGGTTATATTCCGGGCGACGCATCAGTGGTTCATCTCCATGGAACTGACCGGCCTGCGCAATAACGCCTTGAAAGCCATAGACACAGTCGCCTGGATACCTAGATGGGGACGAGACAGGATTTACGGGATGATCCAGCATCGTCCAGACTGGTGTATATCCCGCCAGAGGAGTTGGGGCGTGCCTATCACCGCTATGAGGTGCTCGGATTGCGATGAGATCATTGCTCCCCCGGAACTCTTCGAGAAGACGGCTCTCATGTTCGAAGAAAAAGGGGCTGATGTATGGTTCGAGACTGAGGTTTCCGATCTTGTTCCTCAAGGGCTTACTTGCCCTTCGTGCAAGGGGACCTCTATCGTTAAAGAAACGGATATCCTGGACGTTTGGTTTGATTCGGGAGTAAGTTGGGCAGCCGTGTGCGAACAGCGCAAAGGGTTGGTTTACCCTTGCCAGCTTTACCTCGAAGGGAGCGATCAGCACCGCGGCTGGTTCCACAGTGCACTGTTGACGTCAGTTGGCACAAGGGAACGGGCGCCGTACGCGAATGTGCTCACTCACGGTTTCGTGGTCGACGGTCAGGGGAAAAAGATGTCCAAGTCCCTTGGCAACGTGATTCAACCGCAGGAAATAATCAACAAATACGGTGCCGACATCCTAAGGCTGTGGGTATCCGCAGAAGACTATCGGGACGACATCAGAATCTCTCGTGAAATATTGGAGCGCCTTTCCGAAGCTTATCGGCGCATCCGCAACACGTGTCGATTCCTTCTTGGGAATCTCTCGGATTTCAGCCCGCATGAACATTTGATCGAACCCTCGCAAATGAGAGAGCTGGATCGCTTTGCACTGTCGGGGCTCAACAAGATTATGCAAAGGGTCCGCACTGCTTACGAGGATTTTGAATTCCACACGGTCTTCCACACACTATACAATTACTGTACGGTGGATCTCTCTTCTCTTTATCTGGATATTCTAAAGGACCGCCTGTATGTGGAAAAAGCTGATGGGGCCTTGAGAAGGTCGGCTCAGACTGCCCTATACTACATTCTGTCCGCGTTGGTGAGGCTAATGGCTCCCATCTTGTCTTTTACGTCGGAGGAGGTCTGGTCGCTTTTCGGCGAAGAAGGCGGTGGGCCGTGGAGCGTGCACCTGTCGTCGTTTCCTGACCCGATCCCAGGTGTGGAAATGACCGATGCTGAAAAAGGCCGATGGGAAAAAATGATTGCGCTGCGGCAAGAAGTCTCAAAGGCTCTGGAAAATGCTCGAGCTGAGAAGCTCATAGGTTCTTCGCTGGAAGCGAAAGTCCTCATTGAAGCCCCGCAGGAAGTTGCCGCGGCAATCTCGGAAATGGAGGATGCCAAGGGCTTCTTTATCGTCTCTCAATTGGAAGTGAGCACTGTGGCCGGTTCCAACCCTGGAGCTGAGGCGGAAGGAACTCTTCCCGAAGTCCGGATTACGGTGTCCCGCAGTGAAGGCGATAAGTGCCCAAGGTGTTGGACGTGGGCCCCCGACGTTGTTTCGGCCAAGGACTATCCGAAGGTTTGTTCGAGGTGCGCAGAGGTCCTTAGAGATTCAGGCATCAAGACTGACTAGGTACTCTCTTTCATAAGTCCGTTACGTACTTTGGTGTGGACGATGTTCGAGGTCCTAACCCGCTTCCGGTAGGACCGGCCTCCGTGCCGGCCGTGGGTGTCAGTGACCGGCACGGAGGCCGGTCCTACTCAATTACGGGCATCGGACCCGCCGGAATTCGTGACCGAATTTAGGAAAAGGCATACTAAGCAAGAGCGCATACTTGGTTTCGGAAAGGAGGCCACTCATAGCAGGCGGAAAAAAGATTCTCGTGTTCATCGTGATAGCACTGGTCGTGCTAGTATCGGATCAGGTGACAAAGTATCTGGTTGCAGCGTCTGTACCTCTGCATGGCGGTGTAGAGATCATCCCCGGCTTCGTCAATCTGGTGCACACAAGAAATCCCGGAGCCGCGTTCGGAATTCTCGCGGACTCCTCATCGCATTTGCGTTCGCTCTTCCTTGTGCTGGTTTCAGTGGTCGCCCTGGTGGGTATAGTATGGATGGTCGGCACATCCGAGTGCGTTGATTCTTACCTGCTTGTCGGATTGGCCCTCTTTTTCGGGGGGGCAGCCGGGAACCTTGTGGACCGGGTAAGGTTCGGTGAAGTTATTGACTTCATAGATGTTTACGTTGGCAGCTATCACTGGCCCGCGTTCAACGTGGGCGACGCTTCCCTTTGCGTGGGGACCGCTCTTTTTTTTCTACATTTTCTGTTGAGAAAAGATTGCCTCTAAAGACTTGGGCAAATAAAGGGAAATAGTTCAAATATCGGGTCGCGAAGTGGGAATCGGAGACCGGAGACTCAGGTACAGGCGATTCACTCTGCTCGAGCCCCATTAATTTCAGCTTGGCGCGGCTGGGCGGGACATGACTCAGATAGACCAAGCATGGCCATCTCAAAGATTGGGAACATGGAGGGTTCGGCCTCCCTGTTTTGTTCCGGACAATGACCCGCCCTAACCATGAGCGAACCGTTTCTGAGACGTTCAAGATACGGCCCTTCCGGCCTTATACTCAGGGCGAAGAGCATAGCTGCCAACAGAGATTCGCGTTAGCTTGACAATCATTAGTCTTACTGTTCTTACACCTGGTGCCATGGCACCTGTAAAAACATTTCCAGTTTGTTTTTATTGTGTCTTTTCCTCCATTGGTAGGGGCATTATTTCTTGACATGGCAGGGGCCTTATTCATTCCCCCCGAACCGCCAATGTTGGGCTGGTTGGCAAAATTGCCCGATTGCCCCAAACTCGGCCCGTGCCTTGATGACATCCTGCCGTGGTACGCAATTGCAGGCTGAGCCAACAGAAACATCACGACCGCGACAGTAGCTAGTGCCAAAGCAATTTGGAAGATTGTGGCTTGATTTTTCATAGCATTTCTCCTGTCACATCTTCATCTAAAAGCTGGTTAATATAAAATGTAGATGCGTGCGCGTGACGTAGGATTCGCGAAAGAAGAAAAATTTCAGCCAAACAGCCAGTACCTCCGCCGAGATGAGGCTGGACGAAGAACGTTCAATGAGCTTCACGGCTCAGGGAATCGACGTCGGGATGCCACTTGATCACAGCATGGTTCAGCAGCGAGTCCGCCCACAAGAGGTTGAATTATAAGGGATGTTTCAACATCACGATTGTCGACCTTTTCCGAAGCGCCCTGCGCCCCACTCGGATTCCGTGATTTCCCTTGTGAGAACAAGGTTATGGCTGACAAACAGGCCTCTAATGCCGTCCCACTGATCCAGAGGAACTCCCGCTACGATCAAGTAACGGCCCGTCAATGCGATCAGCTTGGCTCGGTTCGCAGTAAGGGTCATGGGGTCGAGATTCGCTGCCACAACGTCGAATTGTCCGGTTAAGTCTTTCACAGGAGCACACTTGAACTGAAGCCTGTCCTCAACCTGGTTGAGTAGAGCGTTTTTGGCCGCAGCTTGCACTGCCACAGGGTCGTTATCCACCGCCAAGACGGGGCCGGCTCCCAGTTTTATTGCCGCTATTCCCAGTATGCCGGAACCGCACCCTACATCCAGAAAGGTGAGGGCCTCGTTACCCTTCCTTGATTCCTCAAGAGCCGCTTCGAGGAACACAAGGCAGCTTCGAGTGGTCTCGTGGGTTCCTGTGCCAAACGCTTCGGCCGGTTCAATCACGACGACTTCTCTCGTCCTGCTCCGGGGTTTGAGCCATGGCGGAGTTATGATCAGGCGCTTGCCGACCTTCACGCTTTTGAAATGGGCCTTCCAAGTGAGAGCCCAGTTTTCGTTTTGTAGCGGTGTTGTTTCTACGGCAGGGGCTGGCAGGTCCGGGAAAACGTCGCGCAAAGCGTTCAGGTACTTCCTAAACTGTCCCCATACTGCATCCCATTCTTCCACGGAAAAGTAAGCTGTTATGCGCGTCTCCTCGGGATCTGTGTCGTCCAGGACCACCCCCCCGGAGCCCCACTCGTGGAGAAAGTTGATTACTGCATCGGCCATTTCAACGGGCACCGAAATGTTCAGAGTGATCCATGATTGACTTTGGGGTTTCTTATTCATGCCTTATCTATATCAGCTCTTTGAGCCCGCGTGTAGTCGATCTTCAATTCTCAGGAATCAATGCCATCGCAGATTCGAACTGAGGCCGGCACATGGTGGAGGACAAGATCCTACGGTCTGCAAAATATTCTGCGAGCGATTTAACGCTTTGCAAATAGTTTGGAAGAGTATGCGAAGTGAAGGTAGGTGGGGGAGCACGAAACTCCCCCGGGAAGGTCGTCGATCAAAATGCCTGCATCACCAATTGATTTGCTGAAATGCTCCCGCGTAACGCCCACGTCATTGCGCGCCACTCAACAAGTTAAGTCTGCCGATCACCGATCATTGGGCCGATTTCATGCAGTTGTTAGCCTCATCCGACGCCTGGCGATAGAGGTCCAGAAACTTGCGTTCCAAGGTCCGTTGCTGGTCGTACTGGGCGAAAAGGTCGTCCATTACGGCGGACGTGTTCGAATTAGTCGGCTGTTTGGCAAATGATTGGATTTGTGACATATATGCCCTGGCAGCTCGGTTGTGGTACGTTGAACGTGCCTCATAAGAGCGAGCGTAGTTGACAAGCTCTTGGCACACGGTTAGGGACATGGTTCTTTCACAATGGACCGCCGTGGTAGCTGACAAGAGCATGAGTGATAGAAGGAAAAGGACTACGATAGTGAATCTGAGGTTCATCGCGGACCCTCTCGTCTTTTTTGCAATCATATAGCAGCATCACTAAAAAATCTCAAGTATTTTATTAAAAGAATTACATAATATTTTGATGATATTCATCAAAATATAGGTGGTAGCTATTAATGGCGCCGCTCCCAGTCTGGGGCATACCAAGGATTGACTATTTCTTAGGCGGCCGCTAACTTATCTGTCCATGAAGGCGAAAAACCGGTTTGCCTACAAAGCGCTAAGCCCCTGAGGAGGAACAGTGCAAGATCCTTTCAGAACCATCGAGTGGAAGGGCGATTACATAAGGCTGCTTGACCAGACCCTCCTTCCTCGACAAGAGGAATACATACAGATCCGTACCGTCGAAGAGATGTGCGACGCCATACGCCGTCTAGCGGTCCGGGGAGCGCCGGCCATAGGAGTTGCCGCCGGGATGGGGATTGCCCTGGGCATGCTCAAGACGCCGGACGGCAACACGGAGTCGGTTGCGGGTTATTTCGAAAATGTCTGCCGTCAAATAAGATCTACGCGGCCCACGGCCGTCAATCTTTTCTGGGCCATAGCCAGGATGAAAAAGGTTTTTGGCTCATGCAAGGACTTAACCTTGCAGCAGCTCAAGGACAACCTCGTGGAAGAGGCAGTCCTCATGGAGCAAGAGGACCGGCAGCTTTGTGAACGGATCGGCCGTACGGGCCGTGGGCTTCTCGAGGACGGTGACACGGTCTTGACACACTGCAATGCCGGCGGGCTAGCCACCGCAGGCTACGGCACTGCATTGGGTGTTATCAGAGCAGCCGTTGAAGAAGGAAAGAACATCAGGGTCATTTCGGATGAGACGAGGCCTCTCAACCAAGGCGCGCGGATTACCTCCTGGGAACTCCATAAGCTGGGTATTCCTGTAACGCTGATTACGGACAATACAGCGGGCGCGCTCATGCAGCGTGGAGAAGTAGATAAAGTGATTGTGGGAGCGGATCGCATAGCCTCAAACGGGGACGCGGCCAATAAGATAGGGACGTATTCCGTGGCAATTTTGGCTAATTACCACAAAATCCCATTCTATGTCGCTGCTCCACTGTCTACCATAGATATGTCTCTCGCCTCAGGCGACGAAATTCCCATAGAGGAGCGTGACCCAAGAGAAGTCACGCATCTCTGTGGTGTCTCAATAGCCCCCGAGGGAGTGCAGGTACGCAATATAGCCTTTGATGTGACTCCGCACGAGCTGATAACCGGTATTGTAACTGAATGGGGGACGGCCTCTGACCCTTACCTCAAGGCTTTCAAGGAATATTTTGAAAGGCAGAAGGAAGGCACGACATGAAGCCCGTCCTGAAAGATCCTTACTCAGACAAACTGTTGGACTCTGTGGAATTGGTTGATTGCGAAACAGGCTGCAGCATCGGGCAGCTTGACGCGGCATCCGGCATGGCCGGCCTCAGGTGCCGAAATCATACGCTGGATACCGATCTCTATGAACTTACCATGGTGGCGGGTTACAAGATGCTCGGGAAGGGAAACCAACTGGCTTGCTTCGACCTGTACTACCGCCAGAACCCTGACGACGGAGCATTTTGTGTATTGGCAGGTCTCGAAAGCGTTATCAATTACGTGAACAAGCTCCGCATGTTTCCGGACGACATTGAGTATCTCGGCAACCTGGGGATCTTTCCCCCGCCAGCCCTTGAACAGCTTGCTGCCGCCACAAACTTCACAGGAGATATATGGGCGGTGCCCGAAGGTTCCGTTGTGTTCCCCAACGAACCGCTGATAAGAGTTGTCGGCCCTATTCCGGAAGCTCAGATCTTGGAAACTACATTGCTTGCGATTGTAGGCCACCAAACGTTGATAGCGACAAAGGCGGCCCGAATGTGCATAGCAACAAAAGGGGATCCGGTGGTGGATTTCGGGACACGCCGTGCGCACGGCGTGGACGCAGCCTTGTACGGGGCTCGAGCGGCGTATATCGGCGGATGCGCGGGGACGTCCAATGTCAAGGCGGGGAAACTGTTTGGAATCCCCGTGAAAGGGACTCATGCTCACAGTTGGGTCGAAAGTTTTGATAGCGAGATAGAGTCATTCCGAGGATTCGCCAGAGTTTTCCCGGATAATTGCGTCTTGCTCACGGACACCTACGACACCCTCGAGGGCATTCGCCAGGCAATCGAAGTGGGCCAGGAAATGCGAAGCATGGGCAAGCAGCTTGCGGGAATAAGGATAGACAGCGGAGACCTGGCTTACTATTCCAAAGCAGCGCGGTTTATGTTGGACGCTGCCGGTCTTCATGAGGTCAAAATTCTTGCAAGCAGCGATCTGGATGAGTGGATCATCGAGAGCCTGCGGGATCAGGGCGCTCGCATCGACATCTGGTGCGTGGGAACTCGTCTGATGACCTCATATCAGACGCCGGCTCTGGGGGTTGTCTACAAGCTCATGGCTGCCGATAAGGGTGATGGAGTCCTGGTGCCGAAGATCAAGATCTCCCAGAACCCGATGAAGGTGACCAACCCGGGAGTCAAGAAGATCATACGATTTTATAATGGGAATGATCGAATGATCGGTGACCTACTGGCCCAGATGGATGAGCCGTTGCCGGACGGCAAACCTGTTAGAGCCCACCATCCCATGTACGATTACATGAAAAAGATCTATCGGGCCCCATATAGGGCTACGGAGCTTATGGTGCCGGTCTTCCTCAATGGCCGGCAGGTTTACGAGCCTCCTGCACTGGAGAAGATTCGAGCGCGGGCCCAGTTTCAGATCAACAGTCTAGAGCCCGAATATAAGCGCTTCTCCAACCCTCACATCTACAAGATCTCATTATCCGACCAGTCTTATCAGATAAAAAAGAGACTCCTCAGCTACCATGAGGAAAAAGGTCACATCAACCGAAAGTAATCTTGAAACAAATCCCCCGGGCAAGCGGGCATCTCAAAATTGAAAGCTTCGACAGCGGGCAATTACAAGTCCCCAGGATAACGAAATAATTGATTGACAGGGGGTGCAGTGTCTATTAAAGTAACATAGGATTACCAGGGGGGCAGAGATGGTCATGATTGATTCCATCTTGTGGCGTTTCCCCAGAGTTTAGAATTTCTTCCATCCTCTTCCCAATTGCATGGCGGGGAAGCCATGATATGCCAGAAATGCCAGTTCGAGAACCCAGCGGGCATAAAATTCTGCGGCGAATGCGGCACTAAGCTTGAAGCTGTTTGCTCAAACTGCAAAGCCTCCAATCCTCCAGAATTCAAGTTCTGCGGTGAGTGTGGCCACAATCTAACCTCCCCTGCCGACACCGCTTTGCCGAAAAATCTCTCCTTCGACGAAAAGCTTGCCAAGATTCAGAAGTATCTGCCTGGCGGCCTGACTGAAAAAATCCTCTCTCAAAGGGACCGGATAGAAGGGGAGCGGCGCCATGTGACCATCATGTTCGTGGACATGAAGGGCTTCACTCCGCTCACCGAAACGCTCGGTCCTGAGGAAACCTTCGGCCTCATGGATCGGGTCTTCGAAATCATTATTCACAAAATCCACGATTACGAAGGTACCGTAAATGAGCTTCGGGGAGACGGGGCGCTGGCCCTATTTGGAGCGCCCATAGCCTTGGAAGATGCTCCCCAGCGTGCGATTCGGTCAGCCTTGGCCATACACCGCGAGATAACCAAATTCAGCGAAACGATCAAAGATGAAACGAAAATACCTCCCATCCTGTTGCGCATAGGCATCAACTCTGGGCCCGTGGTCGTGGGAACTGTCGGAAACGATCTTCGAGTCCAATTCACCGCTGTCGGCGACACCATCAATATGGCGGCCCGGATGGAGCAAATGGCGGAGCCGGGTACCACCTATGCCACAGAGGATACGTTCAAGCTGACTGAGGGATTCTTCCGGTTCGAGGCTTTGGGCGAAAAGCAGATTAAGGGTAAAGAAAAGCCCATGAGGGTCTATCAGGTGATTGCACCGAGCACCCGAAGGACCAGGTTCGACGTAAGTGCTGAGCGTGGCCTGAGTAAATTCGTTGGAAGGGAAAGAGAACTCGAACTCTTACTCGACAGCTTTGAGAGAGCCAAGGCAGGCAGAGGTCAGGCTGTCTCCATCATGGGAGAGGCTGGGGTCGGCAAGTCTCGGCTTTTGTATGAGTTCAGGAAGGCTATAGCCAACGAAGACATCCTGTTTCTGGAAGGGAAATGCATCTCTTATGGCCGAGGGACCGCCTATCATCCGATCATTGACGTGCTGAAGTCGAACTTCGGGGTGGATGATGGCACCTCAGATTCGGATGTCACGGTCAAAGTTAAGAGAGGACTTACAATACTGGGAGTCGATGAAGCTTCCACCTTGCCATATCTGCTTGAACTTTTATCCGTGAAAGACAGTGGTATTGATAAGATTTTAATGAGCCCCGAGGCGAGGAAAGACAGGATTCAAAGGGCGCTGCAACGCATAATCCTGAAGGGCTCAGAAGGCAGGCCGCTGGTATTCGCTTTTGAAGACCTGCACTGGATGGATAAGAGTTCGGAAGACGCGGCCAAGTACCTTATGGAGAGTATCCCAGGCGCTCGGGTGCTGATGATATTCACATATCGGCCCGAATTCGTTCACACGTGGGGGGGCAAATCCTTTCACAGCCAGGTCACTTTAAATCGCCTTGCTAATCACGAAAGTCTGGCCATGATGGCCGACTTACTGGGCAGCGACAACATAGCGCCTGACCTGCAGGATCTAATCCTTGAAAAAACTGAGGGAGTGCCTTTCTTCATTGAGGAGTTTGTGCGGTCACTTAGAGACATGGGCATCATAGAGCTAACAAACTATACGTACCATTTGCCCAAAGATGTGGATCGGGTGGCCATTCCGTCCACGATCCAGGACGTAATAATGGCTAGGGTGGATTCACTGCCGGACGCTGCCAAGGAGGTGCTTCAGGCTGGATCGACGATAGAAAGAGAATTCAGTTACGAGCTGATTAAGGCAGTTACGGAATTGCCGGAACAGGAATTATTGTCACATCTCTCTACTCTTAAGGACGCGGAGCTTCTCTACGAACGAGGGATTTTTCCGCAATCCACCTTTATTTTCCGACATGCGCTCACGCAAGAGGTAGTCTACGACTCAATTTTGGCAAAAAGAAGGAAATTGCTTCATGAGAAGATTGGATCAGCAATCGAACAGACCTGCGCAGAAAATCTCGGTGATCATTATGCGAGATTGGTAGAGCATTTTCTTGCCAGTGACAGTCATGAGAAGGCTGCCAATTATGCCCGGTTGGCGAGCAAAAAGTCAGAGAGGACGGCTTCACTGAACGATGCGATTTTCTATGCCGAAAAGAGGATAGCATGCCTTGAAAGGTTACCAGCCAGTGATGAAGCGCAGAAAAAAATCGTAGATGCTCGAACGGTTTCTGGGCCTCTATCTCCTCCAAATGGGCAGTCTGCACAAAGCGAAAGATATCGTAGATCCTATAATGGAATCAGCGATGCAGACAGTTTACAGCGGACGATTAGCTCAGATTTACACAATATCGGGAACCTTCGACTATTGGGCTGAAGAGGATTTTTCAATAGCGATCGAACACTTGACCCAGGCTGTAAAGTTCGCGGAGCAACTGGGGGACATGGTTTCCTTGGCCTTGGCAAGTTACTACTTGGCAGTAGCATTGTTTTTTGAATGCCGGTTTGATGAGGCCTCGTTTCGTATGGGGCAATCGCTCAAGATCACCATGGCTGCACACAATCTGTGGGGCGTGTCCGCTATGAAGAGTAATCAGAGCCTTTTTCAATCATGGCGGGGGCAGGTAGGGCTGGGCTTCCAAACTAGCAACGAGGCGTTAAAGGTAGCCGAGCAGAGCGGTGACATATATTCAAGAATGATAGCGCAACTGTGCCATGGCGTAGCCTGTTACGCGCTGGGTGCCTTTGACGAGGCAATAGAAAGCCTCACAAAGGGACTAGCTCTTGGAGAATCAAACACCCATGTTACCGTCGTGGCAATGGCGTTGACTGCCATCGCTGAAAGTTACTTGGAAACCGGAAACTATGAAGCCGCCGAGGATTATTTTCGAAAGAGCGTTGAGCTTTATCAGAACAGCGGACTGCTTCCATCTTTGGCAAATGTCAACAGGATGGCCCTGGCAAAGGCAATGCTTCTAAGCAGTGCGAAAACCACTGATCTTGAAAAACTCTACACTTACGCGCGAAATAACAGGATTAAGACTTACGAAGGCTGGATGCGCAGATACCTCGCCGAAATCCTTTTGATAATGGATGATCACCATACCTCAGAAGCCCAGCACTGGATCGAAGAGGCCATAGAAGCAGATAAACGGAACCAAATGATGTTTCCTCTTGGCAGGGACCATGCCGTTTACGCCGAATTATTCAAACGAAAAGGCGATAAGGACAAAGCCAAAGAGCAACTTGTCAGGGCCATAGACATCTACAAAGAATGCGGCGCTGATGGATGGGTAACGAAGGCTGAAGAGGAATTGGCTAGGCTCCAATGAAAAATCTTCTTGATTCGAGAATCTGAAAAGCTAATCAGGGCTGGACACGATGTCCTCGCCTTGAGGAATATCATTCCAGAATTCACCCATGGTAATTGGAATGAATCCAACGGCACTGCTATGACAAAGTCCCTGTTAGGCGAGACCGGTACAACAGAATAGGAGGGAAAGATGGCTGGCGCAAAAATTGTAGTGATCTATCCATCGCCCACGGATAAAGAGGCATTTGAGAAGATTTACGTAGATGAGCATCTCCCCCTGGCCAGCAACAAGATATTCGGTAAGACCAAGGTGGTATTGAGCAAAGTTGTGGGGCCTGGGGGAAACCCGCCTTTCTACAGGATTGTCGAGATTCACTTCCCGTCGATGGAAGCGTTGCAGGCAAGTCTTGCATCCGAAGGCACACAGGAAGCGGCGGCACATGCGCAGTCGATCTCTACCGGTGGCCCGATTACCATGCTGATTTGTGAAGAACAGACAATCACTTTCTAATGGACCACACAGGAACCGGCTTGCTGGGACAGGAAGAATGGTTGATGGGCCGCAGATTTGATCACAATAACCCCAGATCGTCTAACAGGTACCCTGCGGCTCACTATTACAAGTGGATGGGACGTTCAAATTCGAAGTCGACAAGTTGGAAGCCGAAGAAAACCTAGACAATGCGATAGACATCTACAAAGAATGCGGCGCAGACGGATGGGTGACGAGGGCTGAAGAAGAGCTGGCAAAGCTCTCTTAGGGATCGCTCGGGCCAAGCCTAGGAGGGGGATTATGAAGTGTTCAAAATGCGGGACCGAGAATCAGGACGGAGCCAAGTTCTGTAACGAGTGTGCTGCCAAGCTGGAACTTGTTTGCTCACAGTGCGGTACTTCGAACAGTCCCGGCAGTAAATTCTGTGGTGAATGCGGCCATGATCTTCGCAAACCCAAAGAGACGAGGTCCTTGGATTTTCAACAACCTAGATCATACACACCTGAACACCTCGCCGACAAAATTCTCAATACTCGCAGCTCCATCGAGGGTGAGCGCAAAACCGTTACCATAATGTTCGCGGATGTGACCGGATCGACCGAACCAGAGCAAATCGAGGCAGCGGAACAGGAGATTCTCCAAGGGATAAGCTTGCTTGAAGAACTGAAACTACCATGTTTTTCTGGTGACGGTTATCTCTGGCTAGGAGAAGTCTATGCCGAGTCGGGCCGACGAGACGAGGCTTTGGAAAACCTGAAAAAGGCCGAAGGCATGTTCCGGGAGATGGGCATGGATTATTGGCTGGGGAAGGCTCAGGAGGTGATAGCAAGGCTGTGATCGTCCCCTATCGAAGCTGGCGTCAACCTAGGAGGCGCGTAGACAATTCGATGAATGTAGCTTGAGGGAAGCACCTGGGCAGAGATATACAAGGGGGAATCATTATGAGAAACGTACGTCGTATTGTGCAATTGGACGCAAAAAGGTATTGAAAAAGTCAAGGATAGTCCCGCTCGGCTCGATGAGGCAAAAAAAGCGTTTCAAGCGATGGGAGCGGAGATAAAGGCTTTCTACCTTGTGATGGGCCGGTACGACATGGTCATCGTCGCCGAAGCACCGGACGATGAAACTGCAGCAAAGTTAGCTCTTGCCGTTGGCTCACGGGGTGGGATTCGCACAGAGTCTCTTCGCGCTTATCCAGAAGACGAATACCGGAAACTACTTGCTGCTCTGCCCTGAGCTTTTTGTTTGAAGAGTGCCACAAAAAATCCCCGGTGCTCTTCCCTCGCACCTTCGCATCTTTACCTAACTCGTGGAGTCATCCTTTGGGCGGCAAAAAGAGGAAATTCGCAAAAAAAGACAAAGTCGAAAACTAGATTTAGCTGGATGTTGCAGTCAGAAATCCGATTACCATACAGTGACCTTTTTTCAGGACTTAAATGGATCGAAGCGGATTGACATGGATCAACCTAGGGACTGTTAGGAAGTCCCTGGCATAGGGGGTGCTGCAATGATCTCTGACGAGAAGCCGTGGCTCAAGTCGTACGATCTCGGTGTGCAAGCGGAGATCGAGATCCCAAACCTCTCTATCAAAGCCCACTTTGTCGACACCTTCAAAGAGTTCTCGGAGCGGCCGGCGCTGCATTACATGGGGATGACGATGACGTTCGGAGAACTGCTGGAAAAAAGCGGCCGCTTTGCCAAAGCGCTGAACGACAGAGGGTTGAGCAAAGGCGATCTAGTGGCTATCCACATGCCTAACACCCCTCAATATCTTATCGCAATCGTGGGATCGCTTCGGGCCGGCTGTGCGGTATCGGGCGTGTCTCCGTTGTCAAGCCCTGACGAGATGGCGTATCAGATCAACGATTGCGGAGCGAGGGTTATCGTCGCGCTGGACCTGCTTTTCTTTGCGAAGATTGCTGCAATCTCGGACAGGTTGCCAAAACTCGAGCTGATTCTTGTGACTGGTTTTGCCGACATGCTGCCGATTACAACCGAGTATCCTGCCGGAACTCCTCTCGCGGGAAAAGAAGTCATGTCGTTCATGAGTTTTCTCGCTTCCGCTTCCGCAGATGTACCTGACATCGCAGTGTCATCGGATGACACCTGTTATGTGCAGTACACGGGAGGGACTACGGGGAGGCCCAAAGGAGCTGAACTCCTCCACTCGCACATAATGGCGAACATGTTGCAATTGGACCATTGGAATCAATCTCTCATCAGAGGACAAGAGATATACCTTTCGGCTTTTCCAATGTTCCATCAGGCGGGCCTGATCGTCGCAAATGGGGCGATGGCGTTCGGTTATGCGCAGGTCCTCATACCCGACCCCAGGAACCTGCCGTACATCGTAAAGGCCATTTCGGCGCTCAAACCAACGGTGATTTGTAATGTTCCATCACTTACGCTCATGCTCCTTGCCGATCCTGAATTTAAGAAACTCGATTTTTCTTCTCTCAAAGTATGGATCTCAGGAGCATCGCCTTTCCCGATTGATGCCATCAGAGCCCTGGAATCAGTCATAGGCGAGGGAAAGTTTGTCGAAGTGTGGGGTATGACGGAAACCAGTCCTGTGATTACCGCGAACCCGGCAAAAGGGAAGAAAAAGCCCGGCTCTGTAGGGCTCCCTCTTCCTGGAACGCGTGTGCATGTTGTGGATCCCGCCGACGGTGTGACTCCTGTGCCCGTGGGAAAAGAGGGCGAACTGGTGGCAAGCGGTCCGCAGGTGATGAAGGGATACTGGAACCAGCCGAAGGAAACAGAAATAGCATTACGGATTCACGACGGTAGCCCATGGATGCACACGGGCGATGTCGGCAGCATTGACGAGGATGGATACGTGTACATCGTGGATCGCGTAAAAGACATGATTATTGTGGGTGGATTCAAGGTGTTTTCCATTGAAGTCGAGGACCACTTCTACAAGCACCCTGCCGTCGGCATGTGCGCTGCCATCGGCCTCCCCAATCCGGAGCGCCCGGACAGTGAAATTGTAAAGCTGTTCGTTCAAAAGAGCCCGGGCTACATGGACAAGCCCAACGGTGAAATAGAAACCGAACTCATAGCGTACGCAAGAGATAAAATGGCCCCGTACAAGGTCCCAAAGGTTGTGGAATTCGTTGAGGCCATGCCGCTGACCTCAGTGGGAAAGGTCGACAAGAAGCTGTTGCGAAAACGCTAAGGGTACGTCGCAAAATAACGAAAACACAGGTAAGCCCCCGGCTTTGCCGGGGAGACTCCCAGAGGTTTGACCGTGTGAAGCAGTAGAGGCAACCTCCCAGACTACACAAACAATCAAGTCTGGGAGGTTTCAATGAAAGACGTGCAGAGTCTAAATCACACGAGATGGGACTGCAAGTATCATGTGGTGTTCATTCCGAAGCGTCGCAAGAAAGCCATTTATGGGTCAATACGCAAGCATCTCGGCAGCATTTTTCATGAGTTGGCCCGGCAGAAGGGGTCCAAGATTGTGGAGGGATGTTTGCGGGCGGACCATATACACATGTGCGTGAGTATTCCTCCAAAGTATGCTGTTTCGAGTGTCATCGGGTACATCAAGGGCAAAAGCGCTATTTCGATTGCGAGGAACATCAAGGGGAGAAAGCGGAATTTCACGGGAGAAAGCTTTTGGGCACGAGGCTTCTATGTTTCGACCGTAGGGCTCGATGAGGATTCAGTCAGAAAATACATACGCGATCAGGAGGCCGAAGACGCCCGTTTGGATCAACTCAATATGTTTGACGAAGACCCGCCCCCTTCAGGGGGCTCATGAGCCGGCCCCCTTGGGGGGCTAACAGAAATAAGCCCCCGGCTTTGCCGGGGGTCATTTAACTGTGGCAACTTCGCCGCGTAACACATGAGAAACGCGCGAGAATGAGCAGAAATCTGCTAGGTTTATTTCGCTACGGGCCCTAAGTACACGATGCAGTAAATGCGGTAGCGATAAGAATTTGACACCGAAGAAAAGATTGCTTCGTCCCGCGTTTCGCTGGACTCGCAATGACAGGCAGCGGGAATGTCATTGCGAGGAGTGAAACGACGAAGAGGGGCCGAGGTGGGGCAGGATCTGGACCTCGCGGGAACGCCCTATTACATGGCTCCCGAGCAGATAGAGATGAACCCTGTTGATGAGGGAACTGACATCTACTCCCTGGGCATCACGGCATTCGAAATGTTCACGGGCCAAAAGCCGTTTCCCGGGCCGAACGTCGCTGACATCTTGATGGCGCATCGAGAGTTGCCGGTCCCTAATGCTTGTGCCGCGAATTCCGACCCGCCCGCGGAGGTGAAAGATTTCGCACGGAAAGCCACACAAAAGAACCCTGCCGATAGGTATCAGGGCATGGGCGAGGTGCTTGAGCGTCTCATGCCCCTGGCGGAAAAGTACCACGCGATCCAAACGGTGGGAGGTGATCCAAGCCCTGAAAAGGTAGTCCTGCTGATGTCCTACCATGACGTGGATCGACTTGAATTAACTCGGCTGATCGAAGACTTCAGCGACAGGTTGCATCAATTAGGGGTAGGGATTAACGTAGCAACCTTCCAACGCGATTAGACTGTGGATTGGCTATGATGGCTCAGCTGTCACAGACCGGATCTACAAGAACAACTTTTTTGTCGGTCGATGAGAAACAACTTGCCTAACGATCGGGAGTCCAAATCATAGCGACATCACTCTAAGCGCTTCGTTGGTCTTTTCCGCATCGGAATGTTATCACCATGCATTTGGGCCTCTTGACAACGAAGGGGGCTGTGCCCAAATGTATGTGTAAGCATGGCAAGGAACTAACATTTGGGTATAATTAGTTATTTTGCCTAAAGAGAAAATTGGGGGCCGTTTGTAAGTATAGCCTCTCCGGGCGGTATATAACTAGAAACACCAAATGGCGCATTTTTTTCCGGTTCGAGTGTTTGCCCGAATGATTTTCGCGGAGAGCGATCACCAGTTTCAGTGGAGGTCAAGGTGACTGAACACGATAGCAGCGAACCGAAAGGCTCAGAGCCTATAGACTTACGAGAGATCCGTCTAAAAAAAGAAAAAGCCCTTGAAGAGCATGCTCGCACCGATTTGACACAAGTGCCCGAAGAGAAGGCCGCTGGCGAAAAAACCGGGGAAGCGAGTCAGCCTGTGCTTGACCCGTTGAAGAAAGCGTTGAAAGAGGCTGAGGAAAACCGTGATCGCTGGATACGCGCTGTGGCGGAACTGGAAAATTACAAGAAACGGAGCTTGCATGAAAAGAGCAAGATTTTGAAGTACAAAAATGAAGAGGTCTTACGGGACCTTCTTGCAGTGGTAGACAATCTTGAGCGGGCTCAGGTGCACTGCGGCGAAGCAGGCAGATCCGATGCGCTGGCGGACGGCGTCTGTATGATCACCAAAATGTTCGGTGAAATACTCGCGCGGTACGGTGTCAAGGAGATAAAAGCACTGGGAGAAACTTTTGACCCGAATCTCCATGAGGCGATAGCACGGGTGCCGGCAGGGGATAAGCCAGCAAATCAGGTCGTCGAGCAAGTGGAAAAGGGATACATGTACCAAGACCGACTGTTGAGGCCTGCAAGGGTGGTGGTTGCCGTCAACCTAGAACAATAAGGTGATCGTAAGATCAGAATCAAAAAAATAAACCGTGATAATAGAAAATGCGGTAGGAGGAGAAGATGGCCGGTAAAGTCATTGGAATAGATCTTGGAACCACGAACTCTTGCGTGGCGATTATGGAAAGCGGGGACCCTGTGGTTATCCCGAATTCGGAAGGGGGGCGAACCACTCCGTCCATGGTTGCTTTCACCGATTCGGGGGAACGGCTAGTAGGACAGGTGGCGAAACGGCAAGCAATCACTAATCCGGAGAATACCTTGTTTGCCATCAAGAGGCTTATCGGCCGGAAATTCCACTCCCCCGAGGTTCAAGCCGATGTGAAAATTATCGCCTACAAGATCGTGGAGGGCAAAGGCGCGGATGCTGCCGTCTCTATTAGGGGCAAGCAGTATAGTCCTGCGGAAATTTCCGCGATGATCCTTCAGAAGATGAGGCAAACCGCCGAAGATTATCTGGGAGAAGAAGTAAAGGACGCAGTGGTAACCGTCCCGGCCTACTTCAACGACTCCCAGCGTCAGGCCACAAAGGACGCAGGCCGGATTGCAGGCTTGAACGTGTTACGAATCATCAACGAACCGACGGCCGCATCTTTGGCATACGGCCTGGACAAAAAGAAAGAAGAAAAGGTGGCCGTCTTTGACCTAGGTGGTGGGACGTTCGACATATCCATCCTGGAGATTGGCGAAGGTGTCTTCGAGGTGAAGTCCACACACGGTGACACGCACCTGGGCGGCGAGGATTTCGATCAGAGAATAATTGATTACCTGGCTGATGAGTTCAAGAAAGACCAGGGCATAGATCTCCGGACCGATAGAATGGCTCTCCAACGTCTGAAGGAAGCTGCCGAAAAGGCGAAGTGCGAACTCAGCACCTCCATGGAGACAGACATCAATCTTCCGTTTATCACTGCTGACGCTTCAGGCCCCAAACACATGACGATGAAACTCTCCCGGTCCAGACTGGAAGCCCTTGTGGGAGACCTCATCGAGAGGACGGTGGGGCCGTGTCGTACTGCTCTCAAGGACGCCAATCTTACGGCAGGACAAATTGACGAGGTGATTCTGGTAGGCGGGATGACCCGAATGCCGGCAGTGCAAGCCAAAGTCAAGGAACTGTTTGGCAAGGAACCCCACAAGGGAGTCAACCCCGACGAGGTGGTGGCAATCGGTGCTGCCATTCAGGGCGCAGTGCTCAAGGGCGATGTGAAGGATGTGCTCCTCCTGGATGTGACCCCGCTATCTCTGGGCATTGAAACTCTCGGCGGCGTTTTTACGCGTCTCATCGAGAAGAACACCACCATTCCGACCAGAAAAAGCCAGATATTCTCGACTGCCTCCGACAATCAGCCTTCGGTATCCATTCATGTGCTGCAGGGTGAACGTCAAATGGCCGGCGACAACAAGACGTTGGGCCGATTCGAATTGGTCGGTATTCCGCCCGCGCCCAGAGGTATCCCGCAGGTAGAGGTCACCTTCGATATAGATGCTAATGGCATCGTGCACGTTTCCGCCAAAGATCTCGGGACCGGCAAGGAGCAGTCAATCAAGATAACGGCTTCAAGCGGCTTGTCCGAAGAAGAGATCAAAAAGATGGTTCAGGACGCGGAGGCGCACGCTGAGGACGACCGGAGGAAACGCGACCTCATCGAGGCCCGCAACCAGGCGGATTCGCTGGTGTACATGACCGAGAAATCCCTGAAAGAGCACGGGGACAAAGTGGATTCGTCAGTAAAGAGCGCCATTGAATCGGCCGTCAGCAGAACGAAGAGCGCTATGGAAGGCTCCGATGCCGACGCTATCAAGTCCGCGATGGAAGAATTGCAAACTGCTTCTCACAAGCTCGCGGAAGCCATGTACCAGCAGGCTGCGGCCGGCGCTGGAGGTGGGCCGGAAGCCGCCGCCGGTGGTACCGGTGCTGCCCACGCGGGAACAGGAGGAACTTCGGCCCGGCCGGAAGAAGACGTGGTGGATGCAGACTTCGAAGAGGTGAAAGAAGAAGGCAAGAAGTAGAAACTCTTCCGAATTTCCGGACGCCGATTCTTTCCCTTGGACCACTGGTTCCAGGCTCTGCCTTGGAACCCTTAAGTCTTCAGGACTCTGCCCGAAAACGTAGGGGCGGGTTTCAAACCCGCCCCTACCATTAAATCAGCCAGAGAGGCGGAGCCTCTCGGCACGCATTGCTACACCAGCTTTAATAGTGGCACGGTATATCGTGCCACTATTAAAGCCATTTGAAAGAGGAAAAGTTCCGCGCGAAACGCGGAGTCACGTTGACTCTCTTACCAAGGGAAAACCGGTGCGAAATTCTTTTCGCCTCCTATGCTTATCCAAGATCGTGAAGCAGAGCACATTTACGCTGGCGATTCTGTTTCCATTGCTGGGCGCTATTTCTCTTGCAGCTGTGGCCAATCTCGATCCCGAGCAGATCAAATCTAGCGCCACAACTCGCCTCGAAGAAATTATTCAAGGAATTTCCGAAGGTGACTTTACTTTGTACTCCAGCCACTTCTCTCGGGCCATGAAGGAGGCCCAAACCAGAGAGAGTTTCCTAAATCTGCAACGCCGCTTACAGAAAGCCGTTGGAAAGTTTCAATCGCTGCAGTACATAGGATTTTATAGGCGATCCGGAAATCTGGTAACTCTTTTTAAGGCGAGATTTTCCAAAGAAAAAGACGACGTGCTGATAACGCTCGTCTTGGAACGTTCCGGACCGGACCCCAAAGTGACGGGCCTCTGGTTTGACTCACCAGCGCTCGAACAATGAACGTTGCTCCAACTTGAGGGTTTTGTGTACCCAAAACGTTACCCATGTTATGCCTTCCTAACACTCCGCCGCGCAATCGAGTCCGAAAGCCTTGACCCCGCCCTCCCTACCGTGATAAAAAAATCTGATAACATCCGGCCGGCCTGACTCGGCACTCTACAATCCGAGACGACGTCCCCATTGAAAGCTTCAATTCAGTCGCCTTGACGCAAAGGACGCTTGCGGTTCCGACGGTGGTAGGGGTCGGGCATCTCATAATGATCACATCAGACCTGACGGATTGCTGAACGAGGAGACTATGGCAGAGATACAAGCTTTTAGAGCCGTCCATTACAGCGGCAGTTGCTCACAGGACCTTGACCGAATAATAACTCCGCCTTACGATGTCATCTCCGCTGAAGAACAGGAAGCGTTCTATCGCTCCCACCCCCATAACATCATTCGATTGGTTTTGGGAAAGCAGTATCCGGACGATTCCTCTTCGAATAATCGTTACACGAGGGCCGCAACTGCTCTGAGTCAATGGCTGGAAGAGGGGGTCCTGGTTCGAGACGAACGCCCTGCGTTCACTGTCTACCAGATGGAATTCGACCAGCCGGATGGAGGCCGAGATTCAATAGACGGCATTGTTGCCCTTGTCAAAGTGGACGATTACGGCAAAGGGAAGGTGCTGCCTCATGAAAAAACATATAAAGGCCCCAAGCAAGACCAATTAAACCTTCTAAGGGCTTGCAGGGGGACTTTCACTCCCATTCATGCGCTGTTCAGTGACGAACATGACGTAGTGGTCCGTGAATATGGTCGCTTCATGAAGCAGCCGCCGGAACAAGAGGCTCGGGATGCCAATGGCAGCATTCACCGGACGTGGACCGTCAGTGACGAGGATGCGATCGCGAAAATAAGGGGTGTCCTTCAGGAGGAGAGTCTGTTCATCGCCGACGGCCATCATCGGTACGAAACGGCTCTGGCCTTCAGGAACGAGCAGCGCGCTTCCGGACTCGCGCAAGCTGAAGGACCGCATGAATACGTCATGATGTTCCTCACATCCATGTCCCATCCCGGCTTGATGATCCTGCCTGCCCATCGCATGGTAAAAGGCTTGGCCGGACTTGACCTCGGGCAAATGGAAACCATTCTCGAACCCTACTTTTCAATGGAAGCGCTGACTTTTTCGAGTGAAAGCCGGGACGAGGTGTCCAACACGCTTATACAGAGGATTCGCTCCTATTCGAATGTGGGCGGGAAATTCGGAATGGTGGTTCGGGGAGAAGACTGTTTTCGACTACTTAGACTCAAAGACTTCAAAGCGGTCGATTCTCTCATGGATGCCGATATTCCATCCACCTTGCGCGGTCTGGATGTAACCATCCTGCGGGAGATCATACTGGGGCATGCCCTGGGACTGGACAAGGATAACGCTGAAGGGCACATAGAGTATACACCGCTGGTCAGCGAGGCGTTAAACAAGGTCCTTAAGGGTGAAATTCAGGTGAGCTTTATTCTTAACCCCACGCGGGTTGACCAGATGCGCGCGGCGGCGGAGTTGGGGCATAAGCTACCGCAGAAGTCCACGTATTTTTATCCCAAAATCTCATCAGGTCTAGTGCTGAACGTTTTTTGACGTCCCGGGCAAGCGGTTCTTACTGCGTTGAAACTTCAGCGGAACGGAATCTCGGGCCGTTGACACTTAATTCTCAAATGAAACAAACAGGCGATTCCGTCAACGGCCTGTTCGGAAACAAGGTCCAGGTAATACAGGCGCTAAAAGGTTACCGAGTCTCGGAGGACGCGGTTATCCTCACATGGTTTGCGTGTCCCCGTCCGGGCGAATTCGTGTTGGACGCGGGGACCGGGTGTGGAGCTATTGCCTTCGGCCTGGCGGTTAGAGAGCCTTCGATAATCGTTATCGGCCTCGAAATTCAAGACGCGCCTGCCGTTCGAGCAGCAAAAGGAGTTCGACTCAATCGGCTTTCCTCTAATGTAGGCATTGTTCGCGGTGACTTCCGAGAAGCGGACAATTTCTTTCGCGCCAACATCTTCGATTTGGTGGTTTGCAATCCTCCGTATCACGAACTGGGCCGTGGAAGAATAAGTCATCATCAAGAAAGGGCCTTGTCCAGACATGAGATGATGATGCCTCTGAAGGATCTGTTCAGGGTTTCCAGCAGGCTGCTAAAAGGGAGCGGAAGGCTCTCGTTGATCTACCCGGCTTCGGGCATCGAGCGTATTCGAAAGTGTATTAAAACGACTGGATTTGAGGTCGAGCGTATGCTATGGATTCACCCCCACGAGGGTTTTGATCCCTCCCTTGTCTGCGTGGAAGCGATCAAGGATTCGGGCCGTCCTCCTCTGGTGGAAAGTTCGTTGTTCCTTTATGATGATCGTGGAGAAAGAACACAAGCAGCGAAAGCGATTCTGTCTGGTGAAGGTCTAAAGCCGCGTGCTTGAAGTTCCCGCTTTCATCGGGTAGAAAACTAATAAGGCGCATTGAGATTTGCGCCTGGTATGAGCCGGAAATCGAACAGCTCATGAACAAGCCCCACTCATCCTATGAAGTATCGTCGGGCCTCGTGCACGGCGGGAGGTGAACTTGGAAGAATTCATACGAATCAAAAGACTTCCCCCTTACGTCTTCCAGGTGGTCAATGAACTTAAGATGAAACTGCGCCGCGCTGGAGATGACATCATCGATCTGGGTATGGGCAATCCGGACCTTCCCACGCCCAACCACATTGTAAACAAGGTGATCGAGGCGGTGCAGAATCCCAGAAATCATAGGTACAGCGCGTCCGCGGGAATCCCCAAGTTGCGTGAGGCGTTTGCCGCCTGGTGGAGGCGGCGATACGGGGTGGATCTGGATGCCGATACGGAAGTTGTGGCGACCATGGGTGCCAAGGACGCGTTGGCGCATCTCGTTTTGGCAATAGTGCAACCAGGTGATGTGGTTTTCGTCCCATCTCCGACGTACCCTATTCATCCATATTCTGTGGTCATAGCAGGCGGGGACTTGAGACACATTCCGATCAGGCCTGACAGTGATTTCTACGAGGATCTGAGGGCCGCGGCCCGCTTGACCTGGCCTTCACCCAAAATACTGATAATTTCATTCCCTCACAATCCGACTACAATGGTAGTGGACCAGGACTTCTTCAAGAGAATCGTCGACTTCGCCCACGAATACAAGATCATGGTGATACATGATTTCGCCTATGCGGACCTCACTTATGATGGATATAAGGCACCGAGCTTCCTTTCAGTTCCCGGCGCAAAAGAAGTAGGCGTGGAGATCTTCTCTATGTCCAAAAGCTACGCAATGGCCGGGTGGCGAGTAGGATGTGCCGCGGGCAATGCCCAAATGATCGAAGCACTCAGGCGATTGAAGAGCTACATCGATTATGGGATGTTCCAGCCCATTCAGATCGCAGCCATCATAGCTTTGAATGAGACGCAAGAATGTGTTGGAAACATCGTAGCGGAATACAGGGATCGGCGGGACGCCCTTTGTTCGGGGCTGAACGATTGCGGATGGGAAGTAACACCACCGAAAGGGACAATGTTCGTGTGGGCTAAGATACCCGAGCAATTCCGGGCCATGGGTTCACTGGAGTTTTCCAAGCTGGTCGCGGAGCAGGCCAAGGTTGCGGTGAGCCCGGGGATAGGATTTGGCCCTTTTGGGGACGAGTACGTCAGGTTCGCTCTGGTTGAAAACCGGATGCGAATTAATCAAGCAGTTCGAGGAATCAGACATTTCATCACTCGAGAGCACTCGAACGAGAAAATTGCTGGGGGAGGGGTACGTTCCGCTGCAGTGTGACTTTACCGCTTGCTGCTACGGTAGTACGGGCGATCTTGCCCGTCAGTAGGATGGGATGGTTACCCATAGGCGTTAAATTAGAGCTGAGTACTTGATCGTGAGCACCTTAAACGCTCACAAGGCATCTAAGTCCCCCTTTTGTAAAGGGTGATTTAGGGGGATTTTCAGTAGAATATCCTAAAATCCCTGCCCCCCTTTAAGAAAGGGGGGGAAATCCTCAGCCCTCCGACCTATTTTGATGACTATGGGGCGGTTATCTGTCCAACCTAGCGCCGAAACGCATCAAGGTCTGAAGCTTTTTCACACGTCGTTGGGGTGTTCTCTGCTACGGCAGTTGATTCCAGACTAGTCTAATTCCGGGTCGCGATCAAAGGACGAACAACCAGCCAAATCCAGCACGGATCTGACAAAGCCTCGCGCGGGACGGCACCCGGGATCCAATGTCGACCGGATACTGGATGCCGTTGACCTGGGTGCCATCCTGGGCACTAAGTCAGTGCAGTTTTGCTGCCAAGCGTTCCTTACTCTTTGATAGCGAAGTGATATAATTTTCCCCTTAAATGAGGATAGCGTATGCGTGAAATCGCCATAGGCCTGATAGGATTCGGCACCGTGGGCTCGGGTGTTGTTGAGATCCTTCAGCGTAATCGAGACATTCTGGAAGCTCGGGTCGGTTTGCCTATTCGCCTCAAGCGTATCGCGGATAAAGACATTGTATCCGACAGAGGCGTGCAGGTGGATCCCGTCGATGCTCACGACAAATGCGCGGGAAGTTCTCGAAGACCCTGACATTTCCATCGTGGTGGAACTGATAGGTGGGTATGAACCGGCTAAGAGTTTTATATTGGAGGCTTTTCGTAACAAAAAACAGGTAGTGACTGCCAACAAAGCCTTGTTGGCGGAACACGGACCGGAAATATTTCGCGCAGCCCATGAAGCGGGCGCTGATATAGCGTTTGAGGCGGCAGTGGCAGGCGGCATCCCGATTCTTCGGTCTCTGCGAGAAGGATTGGTGGCTAACCGCTTCGAAAAGGTTCTTGCCATACTCAACGGCACGTGCAACTTTATTCTGAGCGCGATGAGTGAGAATCCGGGCATCTCGTTTGACGAGATGCTCCGGCAGGCCCAAAAACTCGGGTACGCAGAGGCCGATCCGAGCCTCGATGTGGACGGAATTGACGCGGCGCACAAGTTGGTTCTCGTCCTAGGTCTGACTCACGGGATTCGAGTGCCGGTAAAAGGCATCCATGTGGAGGGTATCCGCAGAATTGAGCCGTATGACGTGATCATGGCCCAGGAATTTGCTTACAAGATCAAACTCTTGGCCGTCATAATCAGTCACGGAGACGCCGTCGAAGCCCGGCTGCACCCGACCATGCTTCCGGAACACCATCCTCTTGCACAAGTGGATGGGGTATTCAATGGCATATACCTTCAGGGCGATATGGTGGGAGAGCAACTCTTTTACGGTCGCGGGGCAGGTAAGGAACCCACAGCGTCGGCTGTGGTGGGGGACGTGATAGAAACCGCTCGGAATATGGTTCGCGGCGAGGCCGGTCGTGTGCCGCCTATGGGCTACCCCGAGAATTGGAAAACGGCCGGTCGCGTGTTGGATATGAAGGAGATCGTTACCAATTACTACTTGCGCGTACAAGCCAGGGACCAACTAGGCGTGCTTTCGAAGATTTCGGGCATTATGGCCGACCATCATATAAGCATCCACTCAGTGGTGCAGAAGCGGCGGCAAAGTTCCGGGACGGTACCGGTGGTGTTTCTTACCCATCTCGCCCGGGAAGCTGACATTCAAGACGCGTGCAGCAGAATCGGACGACTCGATGCAGTCGAAGGTCCGTTGATAATAATGAGGATACAAGACGAAACGCTTGCCTGATTGCCGGGAGGCCGATCAATGACATTACCGGAGGGAGAGTGAATATGTGGAACGGAATTATTAGGCAGTATCCGGAGTTCTATCATTTTGACAACCAGGACCATGTCATCACGATGCTGGAAGGAAACACTCCGCTGATTCCCGTACCCCGCCTGGCGGCAAAGATAAATCCGGGTATTGAATTGTTCCTGAAATTTGAAGGTCTGAACCCGTCATGCTCTTTCAAAGACCGGGGCATGACTATGGCTGTATCCCGAGCCGTAGAAACGGGCGCGAAGTCGATAATCTGTGCTTCCACGGGCAATACGTCGGCTTCCGCCGCTGCCTACGCTGCTCGAGCCGGCATAAAAGCCTTCGTGGTGATTCCCGAAGGAAAGATTGCACTGGGGAAGCTTGCTCAAGCAATGATACACGGAGCAACCGTCATCAAGGTCCTTGGCAACTTCGACCAGGCGATGAAAGTGGTGAAGGAAATCGCGGACAATTATCCGTTGACCCTGGTCAATTCCCTCAATCCTCATCGGATTGAGGGCCAAAAGTCGCAGGCATTCGAAATCTGCGATGTGCTGGGTGCGGCTCCCGATTATCATGTGCTGCCTGTGGGCAATGCCGGCAACATTACCGCCAATTGGGCCGGGTACAAAGCTTACAAAGCTGCCGGAAAGATTAAATCTCTCCCGAAGATGATCGGTTTCCAGGCCGAAGGGGCCGCCCCTATCGTGAGAGGACACGTGATTGAGAATCCTGAAACTATCGCGACCGCCATACGGATCGGAAATCCGGCATCCTGGAAACGCGCTGAAGAGGCTCGTGATGAGTCGGGCGGCTTAATAGATATGGTTAGTGACGACGAGATCGTCGAAGCTTACAAGATGGTGGCTTCAACAGCCGGCGTGTTCTGCGAACCGGCCTCGGCCGCTTCCATCGCAGGGGTGATAAAGAAGAGCAAAGAAGGGCTCTTCAACAAGGGTGACCGGATTGTTTGCACACTTACAGGGCACGGGCTCAAGGACCCGGATAATGCTATCAGGGTATCTGTTGAGGCGGTAACCTGTGAGCCGGAGATAAAGAAGGTGTTGAATGTCCTCGGACTCTGAACAAAAATACATAATTCTTGTCCCTGACGGAATGGCCGATTCTCCTGTCTCTGAGTTAGGTGGCCAAACTCCATTAAAAGCTGCAAGGACTCCATGGATGGATAAGATGGCCTCAGTAGGGATTGTCGGGGTAGCCCGAACCATTCCGGATGGTATGGAGCCCGGTAGCGACGTAGCCAATTTGTCCATCATGGGATATCCTCCCTCGGCAGTTTATACCGGTAGGGCACCTCTTGAAGCGGCCTCAATGGGGGTCGACCTGCGGCCGAACGATGTTGCTTTCCGGCTAAACCTTGTGACACTGGAACGCAATTACACCATTATGGCAGACCACAGTGCAGACCACATTTCCACCGCGGAAGCACACGAACTAGTAGTTTCCCTACAGTCGGAAGCTGAATTGATGGGGCTTACCATAGTGCCGGGTGTCTCGTTCAGGAACCTTCTCGTCTGGCCGGATGGCCCGAGTGGTTGCGTAACCCATGCTCCGCATGACTTTCCATCGGGGGAGCTTGCCAGAAGGTTTCCTTCAGGGGAAGGAGCAGACCTGCTGCTCCGCCTTATCATCAAGTCCTGGAAACTTCTTGAAGATCATCCGGTAAACGAACGGCGAATTAAGCGGTGCCAGCGCCCTGCTAATTCAGTTTGGCCGTGGGGGCAGGGGAAAGCTCCCAGGATTCTGACACTCGGAGACAGATTCGGCATTACAGGCTCTGTCGTTGCCGCAGTCGACCTAGTCCGCGGCATCGGCAAGTATGCTGGGCTTGAAATAGTAGATGTGCAGGGCGCCACCGGTTACATCGACACCAATTACCAGGGTAAGGTCGAAGGTGCTCTGGACTCACTGAAGGAGAAGGATTTCGTATTTCTCCATGTCGAAGCTCCAGACGAAACTTCTCACTCCGGCCAACTTGACCTGAAGGTCAAGGCGATTGAGGATTTCGACGACAAGGTTGTCGGACCTATGTTGGCCGGGCTGTCGGAGTTCCCCGGGTGGCGTATCCTTCTGATGCCGGACCATCATACCCCGCTGGCCACCAGAACCCATTCCGCGGATCCGGTCCCGTTCATTCTACTCGACTCGCAACAATGGAACTCTTCCGGAAAAGACGCTTCCCTTGGTTTTACGGAAGAGGCCGCGGCCGCTTCGGGTCGATTGGTAGAGGATGGGTCGAAGATGATAGAGATGCTGCTGAACAAGGACGAGCATTAAAGCAAGTGGGAGGTTAGACTCTCATTATCCCGTAATTTTGTAGCATTTTCTGGTTCCCATGCTCCTACGGGGAATCCATGTCTCGCGGGCTCTGCCCGCAAACTCCGTTTATTGTCCACCTCGGGGAATGGGAGAAAACCCTCGCCTTCAAGCGAAGCTTTTAGACGCCCAGTGACATGCGCGCAAACGAAAGGGTAAACAAACTCCGTTTATTGTCCACCTCGGGGAATGGAGAAAACCCTCGCCTTCAAGCGAAGCTTTCAGTACGTACCCAGTGTACATGCGCGGCACGAGATGCAAAGATGCCGGTAGGATGCTGGTGAGCGCAGCGAACCGCATCGTTCGTGGTATCCGTATCGAGGCAGCGTCTCCCAGCCGGGCATTTCCAGACAGAGCCCGGGAGCGAGAAAAAATCTCGGAGTTGAGGTGCCCCTACAATGATGGATTCCCGCCTGGGCGGAAATGACGACGTTCCGTAGACGCCCGGCATGTCGTGCCTCCGCAGCCCGTAGGATGCCGTGAATTCCGCATCTTGCGCATAGGCGTTAAGATAAGAGATTCCTTGCAACCTTATGAGCCCCGGAGGGGCGCCAAGATAATAGCCCGGCAATTCATTGCCGGGTAAGCGACCAACCATGTACCGGTTGTTCGTCCTGTAGGGACGCTCGAAAGATTGATTTCTAGGATAACATTCGGACGTCCCTATGGGACGCAAGGGTTCTCTTTTGACTCTTTCCCCGGCGCTGAAGCACCGGGCTACTATCAAAACGTCCCTACGGGACAACCGCCCATAACCAACTGATTGACGTTATCTTAACGCCTATGCGCATCTTGAGGGGTGAACCGCATCGCTAGCGGTATGACTCGAATGATGCGGTTCCCCCGCCGCAGCGTTTCACGGGCCTATTTTAACGCTTATGTGCATCTAGCCCGTCCCACCAAGAATTCAGCGTGGCGCGACATCTGCCGGGGCAAAGCCCCTCCTTAATGTGTTTTCGCTTATGCTCCTTATATTCATAAAGCGGAAAAGATAGTCAGGTCCACCTACTTTGGAGCCCACGCCCGACATGCCGAACCCGCCAAACGGCTGTCTTCCTACAAGTGCACCGGTTATTCTCCTGTTTATGTAGAGATTGCCGACCTGAAATTCACGACGTGCTTTTTCGATATTTTCAGGACTCCTCGAGAATATGCCTCCCGTCAGAGCGTATTGTGTATCGTTGGCAATGTTTATGGCGCTGTCTATGTCCGGCGCCTTCATAACTGTAAGCACAGGGCCAAAGATCTCTTCCTGGGCGATTGCAGAATCGGGGTTCGCGTCCGCTATTATGACCGGACCGACGAAATAGCCTCCACCGGCCGCATTCCTCACAAGAAGCGGCTTGCCTTCTTTCTTGCCTATCCCGATGTATCGCCGGACCTTTTTCAATGCCGTTTCGTCCACCAGCGGTCCCATGCGATTCTGAGGGTTGTCCGGAGGACCGATCTTTAAGCTCTCCATGGCCTCCTTAAGCCTGACTGTAAATTCGTTTAAGATCTTGCCCACGAGAATCACCCTTGAACAGGCTGAGCACTTCTGTCCCTGGAATCCGAGAGCCGATTCCAAAACCCCTTTTACGGCCTCGTCCAGGTCAGCGGTTTCATCTACGATGACGGCATTCTTTCCGCCCATCTCTGCTATAACGCTCTTCACATTCCTCTGTCCCGGCGATGTCTCGCCCGCGCGTTTTACAATGCCCAGCCCCACATCCTTTGAGCCAGTAAATGCTATGAAATCTATTTCAGGATGAGAGACCAGGTATTCTCCAACTTCGCCACCCGGACCCGGCACGAACTGCAGAATCCCGGGAGGAAGGCCGGCGGCTTCGAACACTTCCTGAAGCATTCGGCCACAGACAGGAGCCAGACCGGAGGGTTTGAATATCACGCAGTTGCCCGTGACAATCCCCGCTGATACCATGCCCGTCGGTATGGCCAAGGGGAAATTCCAGGGGGATATAACCACCCCCACTCCCTTCGGTTCATAGAGATACTGATTTTGCTCGCCGGGGTAATGCCCAAGAACAGTCGGCCGTCCAAGCCTTATCATCTCTCGGCCGTAGTATTCGAGATAGTCTATCGCTTCCGCAACGTCTCCGTCAGCGTCTTTCCAAGCCTTTCCGACCTCGTACACTTGGAGGGCAGCGAGTTCGAATTTCCGTTTTCTCATCTCGTCGGCAGCCCGAAATAGATAACCGGCCCTTTTCTGGGGGGAGGTCCTTGACCAGGCACGTTTCGCCTTACGGGCCTCTTCAATTGCTTTCTCTGCATGGTGACGGCCGCCGGACGCCACTGTACCTACAATTTCGTTCGGCCGAGCCGGGTTTTTCGATTCTATCTCCGCGTCGGTCCAGACCTCTTTTCCGCCCAAGACGATCGCATATTTATCGTTGAAATGCTGACGCACGCTAGCGAGGGCCTGGTTCATTTTTTCTCTGTTAAGAGACTTGGAGAAATCGACAGGTGGTTCGTTCCTGAAACTCTCCACGTCTTTTTCTGCTTCAATCCCTCTATCGCTGGGCAGTGGTGGGGCCTTGATCAACTCATCAAAGGGCTGTTGTTCGAGAAAAGATTTTGTAAGAAAGGATTCGTTTGAAGTGTTCTCGAGCAGCCTCCTGATCAAGTATGCCATCCCGGGGATAAGCTCCCCTAGCGGGGTGTAGACGCGGACTCGATAGCCCATTTTCCGCAGGGCATTCCGCACGGGTTCGGCCATTCCGTAGATCATCTGGAACTCAAAGGAATCTCGCGGAAGGTTGAGAGAAGCTGCCACGGCTATTGCGTGACTGATGCTCCTGATATTGTGTGTGGCAATGGCGGGACGAATACATTCGGTATTCTCAAGGAGCATTGAGGTGAGTTCTTCGTAGTTGAAATCAGTGTCGGATTTCTTCAGGAAGACCGGAACAGGCCATCCTTTTTGGCGATTTATTACAGTTTCATAGTCCCAATAAGCGCCTTTGACCAGACGGACCGTAACTCTTCTGTCATTCTTTTTGGCCCATCCGATAATTCCTTCGAGATCTTGCTTTGTTTCCCTGAGATAGCCCTGGAGTGCTATGCCCGCGAAACACAAGGCCGAGTGCTCTTCAAGAAGGGCTTCGAAAATGGCGATCGAGAGGTCCTTAAGGTAGGACCGTTCCATGTCGAGAGTAAGGGAAACTCCAGCCTCGTTCGCCATCGTGACTAATGGCCTCAGAGCGAGTTTCACATGATCAATCGAACCTTCCCAGTCCACCGGATCGATCTGCGAGTAGAAGGAAGTAACTTTGAGCGAGACGTCCATCGACGGGATGGGGCCGTGATCGTCGCCATGGAGAATGGCCGGTCCGTTCCGTTCGACAGGTTTGCGGCTGAGAGAATCCAAAAGCTCGGCATATCTTGCCGCATATTTACTTGCCTCTGCTCCGCTAAGTACCTCTTCCCCCAAAAGGTCCAGGCTTATGGCGAGACCCTCGCTTTGAAGCTTCACCAGGGACTTGAGAGAATCTTCCGGATCTGTCCCCGCTATGAATTGTGCGGCAAGCGATTCGACGGTGCTTCTGGTGACCTTCGCGGCTGTACGGGGCAGGATGCCTTTTCCCGGGATCAGCCCTATTCCCTGGCGGAGTATCATTGGTGTGTCTTCCAGGCCCGAAAAGTACTCATTAAGCAACTTGACCACAAGCTCATCCGTTTTCAGGGAAGGTAAAACGTCCACAAACCTGAAAAGTTGGATCCTGAAGGCTTCGTCCTTCATTGCCCATTCCATGATCTTTCCCTTCCATCTCCGCCTGTCGAACATGGAGGGAACTCGTTCACCGATTAGCGAATAAATTTCACGCCCTGCGTCCTTGATCCTTTCTTCCAGGTCTTGTTGTTGGTCCATATTTATCCCTCGGTTTGTGGCGCATGGCTGGCGCCGGCGGTGCGAACTCGGGATTTCAAGGCAGATGGAGGCACCTCATGGTCGCGGCGGGTGATACCGTAAAGCATTTGTCGCGAAGTTTGCAATACCGGTAATGGGTGCCCTGACTGTTTGACATGGCCTAGCATAATAAACACCTTATGATTGAGAAGCAAAATAGCAAGGACTATAGCTTTAACGAAAACACAGGTAAGCCCCCGGCTTTGCCGGGGAGACTCCCAGAGGTTTGACCGTGTGAAACAGTAGAGGCAACCTCCCAGACTACACAAACAATCAAGTCTGGGAGGTTTCAATGAAAGACGTGCAGAGTCTAAATCACACGAGATGGGACTGCAAGTATCATGTGGTGTTCATTCCGAAGCGTCGCAAGAAAGCCATTTATGGGTCAATACGCAAGCATCTCGGCAGCATTTTTCATGAGTTGGCCCGGCAGAAGGGGTCCAAGATTGTGGAGGGATGTTTGCGGGCGGACCATATACACATGTGCGTGAGTATTCCTCCAAAGTATGCTGTTTCGAGTGTCATCGGGTACATCAAGGGCAAAAGCGCTATTTCGATTGCGAGGAACATCAAGGGGAGAAAGCGGAATTTCACGGGAGAAAGCTTTTGGGCACGAGGTTTCTATGTTTCGACCGTAGGGCTCGATGAGGATTCAGTCAGAAAATACGGCTCTTCGCTGTTGTGTGTGGGTAACGTCATTTTGTAGTGTGTTGCGGACGCCTTCGTTCTTTGATATCGGGTATCTTCCAGGAGGAACTCCCGATGCAAGATACCGACCTTTTTCAGATGGCCCTTGGCTTGTTTCCACCATGGTTGGTGGAGCGTTGTACGTTTGACCCTAAAGAGAAGCAGCTCGACGTCTTCATCGATTTCTCCAGGGGTGGCGAGTTCCCTTGCCCCGAATGCGGACATCCCGGTTGTAAGGCGTACGACACGCTGAACAAGGTCTGGCGGCACCTGAATTTCTTCCAGCACGTTACCTACCTCCACGTTCGTACCCCTCGGGTGGAGTGTCCAGAGTGTGGGATAAGACAGGTGCCGCTGCCCTGGGCCAGAGAGGGCAGCGGGTTCACGTTGCTCTTTGAGGCTTTCATCATGGCCATGGCCAAAGAGATGCCGGTCAATGCCATCGCTCGACTCGTAGGGGAACACGACACCCGTATTTGGCGAATCCTCCACCACTACGTGGAAGAAGCCCGGAGCGAACAGGACTACTCCCATGTCTGCACGGTTGGAATGGACGAGACTTCCAGCAAACGGGGCCATAACTACATCACGGTGTTCGTGGACATGGCCAAGTCGAAGGTCCTCTTCGCCACCACGGGCAAAGACGCAGCAACATTGACGGCGTTCAAAGAAGACCTGGAGGCGCACGCAGGCGCAGCTGAGAACATAAAACAGGCCTGTTGCGACATGTCCCCGGCATTTATCCGCGGCATCGAGGATACGTTCGAGAATGCTACGATAACCTTTGACAAATTCCACATCCTGAAGGTCATCAACGAAGCACTGGACGAGGTCCGACGCATGGAGCAGAAGACACGACCGGAACTCAAGAAGACCCGTTTCGCTTGGCTGAAGAACCCTCAGAACTTGACGGTCAAGCAGCGAGGCATCATCGAAGACCTGAACGTGCCGAAGCTGAATCTCAAGACTGCCAAGGGCTATCAGATCAAGCTCACCTTTCAGGAGCTGTATGAACAGACCAGAGAGCAAGCAGAAGAGTTCCTCAAGCGGTGGGTACTTCTGGGCCACGCACAGCCGTCTCCAACCCATGATCGCAGCGGCCCGGACCATCAAGCGCCACTGGGACGGAGTCCTCGGCTGGTTTGAGTCGGGAATCACCAACGGGGTGCTCGAAGGTATCAACAGCCTGATACAGGCCGCCAAGGCAAAGGCCAGAGGCTACAGGTCAACCAGAAATCTGATCACTATTGTTTACCTCATCGCCGGAAAGCTAAATCTTGCTGTTACCCACACACAATAGCGAAGAGCCGAAAATACATACGCGATCAGGAGGCCGAAGACGCCCGTTTGGATCAACTCAATATGTTTGACGAAGACCCGCCCCCTTCAGGGGGCTCATGAGCCGGCCCCCTTGGGGGGCTAACAGAAATAAGCCCCCGGCTTTGCCGGGGGTCATTTAACTAGGCGGCAATTGAGATCATTCAATATGAATAATGCAAAGATAAGCCGCTCTTTCGCCAGGCCCTTCGATGCCTGCGAGGAGATAGAATAATGAGATACACAGCGATCATGTTATCAATCGGTTTGGCCACTGCGGCAATAGTAGCCCTCAGTGTAGGACCTAGTTACGCGCAATCCACTACAGGAACTCCCGCCTTTCTCGCGTCCGCAGCAATTGGAGGCTCGGCGATTGGAACTGCTGCAGCCGGGCCCTTCATGCTCGCATTCGCTAGACATGGCGGAGCGTTCCGCGGAGGGTTTTACCGCGGCGGTCGTTTCGGGAGAGGCTTCTACGGAGGCTTCTACGGATACCCCGGGTATTCTTACTACGGTGGATACCCCGAGTACTGATGACACGACGCCAAGCCAGTCTTGCGTCTGGAATGGATATTCGTACACCTGCTACAACTTTTAGGAGAGAGCGATCATTGATCGATAAGCATTGGTGACACACCTGTCATCTGAGATGCAATGTCTCAGATGTCGAGGGATAGAAGCACACATTGCTTTTCGACGCGCTGCGTTCGGTTCAAAATTCCTCTTGATCCCCTTGAGAAAAAAGAGAAAAGCTGTCCACACATCCCCTTGGCAAGGGGCGCAAGAGGGATTTTCCTCTCGCTTGTCGCTGGTGTCATGTCGAAAGCGGTGTCAGGGTTGACCGGGCGGAGCGACCTAAGGTATCTTGAATAATTGTCGGGCTCTCGGAGACTTTTCAGTAGACTCCGGCGGGTGCGTGGGCGTCAACAGTCGTCGGCCAATTATCCCGGCCAGGGACCCTCGGGCTTCGAGCCACCTCGAATCTAGCATCGCTGAGATTTTCGTGAACTGATATGGTCGGCCGGCGCGCGCAGAAAACTTTGGACATAAACCTCTTTTCGAGACGTTAAACCCGAAAGCATAGGAGCGTTTCGTGCCTAAGAAGATTTACGTGGGCATAATCGGCGTCTTGGTTGGCCTCACTTTAGTGATCATGTCGATAACGGCCAAGAATCAGAGCGGCAAGTTTGCGGAGGCCGCTCTGGATGGGAACACCGCGGAGGTCGCCCGGTTTCTGGCAAAAGGCATGGACGTCAACGCCAAGGCGGCCCAGGGCTTGACTGCTCTCATGGCGGCATCGAATAAAGGTCGGACCGAGATAGTCAAGCGGCTGATCAAAGCCGGAGCCGATGTGAACATAGCGAGCGATAGCGGCGGGACCGCTCTCATGGATGCGTCATGGAACGGTCACGTCGGCGTGGTGAAGTTGCTGCTGGCAAGCGGGGCTGACGCGAATGCGAAGGACAAATTGGGCACCACCGCCTTGGCAGGGGCTGCCGGCCAGGGGCAAACCGAAGCGGCCAAATCGCTCATTGAACGAGGGGCTGATATCAATGTTAGGGCTAATGACGGCAAAACCCCTTTGATAGTGGCATGTATCAATGGACTCACCGAAATGGTCCGATTGTTGCTAGAAGATGGCGCCAGTCCAAACGCTTCGGACAAAGAGGGCTTTACGCCTCTCATGTACGCGACGGTAAAAGGCCGCGTCGAAGTGGCCAAATTACTGCTGGAAAAGGGAGCGAACGTCAACGCCGTCGAGAATTCGGGCGGCACTGCTCTTATGCTTGCATCTTACGAAGGTCAGCTTGAGATAGCGAAGCTGCTTCTTCAGAAAGGAGCGGATACCAATATCAAAGAAAAGACCGGAAAGACGGCGTTGTCGATGGCTTCGGCAAAAGGTCACGAACGCGTCGTGGCACTTTTGAAGGGAAAATCTCAACCGCAACCAAAATAGCGGCTGAGCTGCTTACGAGACTTTGCAGTCACAGTCCGGAACACTCTCGCAAAGATTATGCATGATTCCGATTGCGGTAGTCATTAGACTCGGGAATCGCTCCGGGTTTTGACCGGGCCATAGCAGGATCACTTCCTTCTCATTCACAATCAGAACATCGATGTCCCGCCGACGGTCAACACAGAAACGGCGAAGTTCCGGACCGAGAATCCAAGGGGGCGAGCCCGGGCGTCCAAAGAGCGCAAACGATCTGGAGAATTCTTTGTCATGGAGGAAGCCGTATGGCCGGAAAGCTCGGTTCCAACGAAACCCTTCCAGGAAAATGCTGGAGTACTTCAGTAGCCCTATCTGCCCCGGCAGATTGATTTCCTCAGTTGTAACCAGACACACTACTCCACGAAAGATCAAAGGAACGCGCATGTGCAGGTTCCAGACGGCAAAGTCAATGATTGCAATGTTGAATCCCTGAACCGTGCTTTTCAGCGTTTTCAATGCTTCGCCGTAGCAGAATGCTGACTCTTCCAGGTGGAAGCGAGATAACCTCGGCAAGAAAAATTCAGACAAGGACGGATACCGTGTTTTGCGCTCATCGAACTCGAACCCCATTTTCTCGGCAGCATTTTTCCATCGCCGGGTCGTTCTGCTTTCAATAATGAACCCTGCAACATCTCCAGCGAAAAAGGCAGCAACGAACACAATGCCGCATCCAACGAGGTATATGGCCGAGTGTGTATCTTGGATGCCCATCTTCCTGCTCCTTTATTCTTCCTTGGAATGAAGATATTCATTTAATCTCCGTTGGCCAGGTTTCATGCAGGATGCGAAGTCGGGGAGCCAGACTGAAGCAACATCCCTCGGAAATAACAGGGGTTCCTTCTAAGGCCACAGTGAGCTACAATTAGGACAAGTTCGTTCGCATTACTCCGGTCAAGAGGTCACCTTAGGGCGTCGACCTTCTTGATGTAACGCGTCGGGCTCCGACGTTCGCAGAATTCGCAGAACGCTGAAATAGACTTTCTTCGACCTCCGATTGAGACCCCATGTCCGAGCAAACCTTTTTGAACATACCGGCCGAGCTGCTGAAAGCGCTGCTGAACAATCCGCATGAATCACTGATACTCGTGGATGCCCAAGGTGTCGTGCGTTACATCAGCACAGCAAACGACGGCTTCTATGGCCCTTCCAGCAATGAGGCCGTGGGCCGCCACATACATGAACTTAACCCCGACAGCGAATTGACAAGGGTACTTGAAACCGGCCGCGCAGAGATCGGTGAATTCTTCATGCTTGGAGGCAAGGAGCGTGTTGTCACCCGCATACCTCTCCGCGATAGCCAAGGCAACATTGTTGGGGCCATGGGCAAGCTGATGTTTTGGGATCCCGAGAAAGTCAAGCGACTTGTGCGCCAGGTGGAGGTTCTCCAAAGCAGATTGGATTATTACGAAAAGGAGTTGCAGCAAGCTTATCGGGGCCGCTATTCGCTAGACCGCGTGGTGGGCGAATCAGCGCTCATGCAAGAGGCCAAGCGAGTGGCCGTACAGGCCGGAGCATCGGATCTGCCGGTTTTGATAACAGGAGAGACCGGCACCGGCAAGGAAGTCTTCGCTCACGCAATACACCAACTCAGTGCCCGCGGAGAACGCCCGCTGGTCAGGGTAAACTGCGCTGCTATCCCTCACGAACTGTTTGAATCGGAGCTATTCGGTTATGAGGCAGGTGCTTTCACAGGGGCCAGCCCTAAAGGCAAACCGGGCAAGTTCGAGCTCGCCGACAAGAGCACAATATTCCTCGATGAGGTGGGAGATTTGCCTCTGCCCTTACAGGTAAAACTACTACGGGTGATTCAGGAGCGGGAAGTGGAGCGTGTCGGAGGGACTCGAACGGTCAAGATCGACTTCAGAGTCATCGCCGCGACCAACCGCGATTTGAAAGCTATGCTTGCTCGCCGGGAATTCCGACAAGACCTGTATTACCGACTCAATATATTCGCGTTGAAAACTCCCCCCTTGCGCCAGATTCGCCAGGACATCCCCCGCTTGGCCTACCACCTGCTGTCGTCTCTACAGGGAACCAAGCAGAAACTTCCACCGAGGATAGAGGCCGGGGCTATGCAGCGGCTGATGGCTTATGACTGGCCGGGCAATGTGCGTGAGCTGCGCAACGTTCTGGAACGGGCTTCGTCCGTGGCAGGAGGCGGGAGTTCCATTTCAGAAGAACACCTTCCCATGGAAATTCGCGACAGTGTCAAGACTGCTCCCCCGGTCGAAGGCGATCTGCGTACTCTGAGAGATGAGATGGCTCTCGCGGAGCGTCGAGCCATAGAGCGAGCCCTCAGCACGGCAGGTGAAAATCGCACCGAAGCTGCTCGCTTGTTAGGGATTCACCGTACCGGACTTTATCAAAAAATGAAGCGCCACGGCTTAAGTTCGGGGGGGACTACCTGAGCATGATTTACGGGTAAAGGACTGGCAAACGGTCCTGTGTAGAATATTATATACGCGTATACAAACCTCTACATTTTGCTCCTGGCGACATGAAGGGTCAGAGTGTGCGCCTGCTTTGTGCATGATGTTCTTGGTGCTGTTTGCGCAGTGCTCTCTTCCAGTGTAGACCAATTTATACATCCGGCCTGGTTCGAGCTACATTGCGAACGTCGTAAGTGAGCCCAAGGTAATACGCCTTGCAAGTGGCGGAGAAGTCAATCAGTGAGACTTTGTGACCATTCTTCTTGTGGGGCAGGCTTTCCGAAAGTGTCTCAAAACTATTTTGATGCCCGGAATCGTGCTACGATGGCAGCCCGGCGCTGAAGCACCAGGCTACTTTCTGTCGCCCCGATGGGGCTGAAATGCAAGCGTCCCGTAGGGACTGCAGATAGTAGCCCGGCAATTCATTGCCGGAAAAAGGGAGCATCGTGCTACGAATTTCATTCACGGTTTGATTTTGAGACAATCTCTTCCAGCCTGCCGATTCATTAAATACATTCATGGCAGGCTGGAAGAAACTGTCTCAAAACTATTTTGATGGCCAGAATCGTGCCACGATGGCAGCCCGGCGCTAAAGCACCGGTCTACTTTCTATCGCCCCGATGGGGCTCAAACGCAAGCGTCCCGGAGGGACGAGGGACAGTAGCCCGGTAATTCATTGCCGGGAAAGAGGGGCATCGTGCCACGAATCTCGCCCATACCTCCATTTTGAGACAGTTCCGGAAAGCCTGCCCCACAGTCATCATCCCATTTGGGCCCCAGGCTCGATCCGCATAGGCTCTAACTTAGAGGCATTTCGTTACTTCTGAAGAGGTCCAACGGGCCAAGGGCCATCAAAGTCCCCGTTTTCTAAAGGGGGATTTAGGGGGATTTAGGGGGATTTAGGGGGATTTCCAATGAGTTATCCCAAAATCCCCCCTGGCCCCCCTTTACGAAAGGGGGGAATAAATCGTTAACTTAACGCCTATGCGCGAGATGCGGGACGGCGTACGCCGGAATGACGATTGGAGCATCAAAGCTAAGGTTACTTTCCGGCGCTGGACGCGGGATTTTATTCTTCGCAATGACAGGGAACCGACAATTTCCCCGCGTAGCTGAACGGTCACATTTAATCTCCGCAATACAAAACGATGGCTCATCCCTTTGGCACGCTCATTGCTACAAGGGGCGACAGACCAACCCGAACCATGCCTCCATTTGAACCAAATCAAGGAGAGCACTTATGGATTTTGACATACCAGAGAACCTGCGTCTGATGGTGGAAACCGTACGGCGCTTTGTGAAGCAGGACTTGGAGCCCATTAGCCGTCAAGTGGAAGATGAAGACCGCATTCCCGAGGACGTGATCCGGAAAATGCGCGATTTAGGACTGTTCGGGCTAGGTATACCCGAGGAATACGGCGGCTTGGGGCTGGGACTGCTGGGCGAGTGCCTGGTTTATGAAGAATTGTCCAAAGCCAATGCATGCTTTCGTAGCCACATTGGCACCAACAACGGAATAGGCTCCCAGGGCATCGTCTTGGATGGAACCCGCGAACAAAAGGAGCGTTACTTGCCTCGACTTGCGTCCGGGGAGCTGATTGGCTGTTTCGCTCTGTCCGAACCCGAGGCCGGTTCCGACGCAGCCAACGTCCAGACCACCGTGGAGTTGAAGGGTGACCACTGGATCCTGAACGGGCGCAAGCACTTCATCACGAACGGCGACATCGCGGATGTAGCCACGGTTTTTGCATTGACCGACCGAAGTAAGAGAGCTCGAGGCGGGATCACCGCGTTCATCGTTGAGAAGACCTTCCCAGGTTTCTATGTGGGTACAATCGAACGTAAGATGGGTCTACGCGGATCTCACACAGCCGAACTCATCTTCGACGACTGCCAGGTACCGGTGGAAAATGTCGTAGGAGGCGAGGCGAACGTCGGGCAAGGATTCAAAACGGCCATGAAAACCCTGGACAGAGGTCGCCTAACCATGGGCGCCTCGACCTTGGGAGCTGCTCAGAAGCTTTTGGATCTCTCTGTTGACTATGCTAAACAGCGGGTGCAGTTCGGCAAACCCATTGCCGAGTTTCAAGCGATCCAGATCATGCTGGCCGAGATGGCCACGCAAATTTATGCAGCTCGGCAGATGCTGTACCATGCCGCATGTCTTCGCGACATCAAAGGCGTATCGGTCATAAAGGAAGCCTCCATGGTTAAGCTGTTCTGCACCGAAATGGCAAATCGGGTGGCGGACATGGCGGTTCAAATTCACGGTGGCATGGGATACATGAAAGACTTTCCCGTAGAGCGCTTCTATCGAGACCTGCGCCTG
>CAVSPC010000026.1:0-55426 GCA_963729795.1 uncultured delta proteobacterium
AGACCATAAATATTAAAGGAAGAAGCATCACCGTGATGGACGATATCTTCGTTCCCCACAAGATTGCCTTAAAGGAAATCAAAAAGGACGAGATCGTTTACAAGTACGGTTATGCTATCGGTTATGCGACCCAGGATATCAGAGAAGGAGAATGGGTCCACATTCATAATATAAAATCCACCCTCACAGAGTCCGTATCCTATGAATATCATCCGGAACGCGCTCTGCTACAAATCCATTAATTTTGAGGGAATTAACTTTCCATGGCTACAAGCGCGATGATGGTGGCGTGGGAATCCGAAACTATGTCTACATTATTCCCACTGTATTTTGTGTCAACGGCACCATAGAAAAACTGGCCGCCATGGCAAATAAGGAGATGTCGGCATCTGTTAATTTCGACGGTTTCATCCCGTTCACCCATGAATGCGGATGTGCCGAGGACGGTCTCAATTTATCGTATACCCAATCAATCCTTTCCGGATTGTCGAAAAACCCCAATGCGGCAGGTGTTCTTTTTGTCGGTCTGGGTTGTGAGATTAATGACGTGGAATCCTTCAAACCCAGCCTGGGAGATTTTGATCCGACACGCGTCAAGTTTATCGTTTGCCAGGACGTCGAAGACGAATTGGAAACATCGCTGAAGCTATTGCGGGAACTGCACGCCCACGCCCTGACCTGTCAAAGAGAATCTGTTCCTATATCTAAACTAATTATCGGCACCAACTGTGCAGGATCGGACGGTTTTTCCGGTCTGACCGCGAATCCGCTGGTGGGAGAGATCACCGACATCTTGACCGCCCAGGGTGGTACATCGGTGATGACGGAAGTACCGGAGATGTTCGGCGCCGAGCAGATTCTAATGGATCGGGCGGTCGATGAAAAAGTATTTAACGATATTGTCAAGCTGATCACTGACTTCAAAGCCTATTATAAAAAATATGGCATCGATGTCAGCAAAAACCCTACCACAGGAAATTACGCGGGCGGGCTCTCCACGCTGGAAGAAAAGTCCCTGGGATGTACAGAAAAAGGGGGTAAATCCAAGGTGGCCGGTGTCGTTCGCTTTGGCAGGCGGTTAGCAGTTCCTGGTCTGAATCTTCTTGAAGCGCCGGGGCATGACCTGGTGAGCATTACCGGTCAGGTCGCCGCAGGCTGCACGCTGATTCTCTTTACAACGGGGCGAGGTACACCAGGAGGGTTTGCGGCACCGGTGCTTCGGGTGACCACCAACAGTGACATTTATAAACGTAAAAAGAAATGGAACGATTTCGACGCGGGTGTGTTGTTTAGCGGAACGAGTATGGAAACTCTGACGGAAAATCTGCTTGACCTGATACTGAAGGTCGCTAACGGTGAAGTACGAACCAATACGGAAGTGAACAAGTTCTTCGAAATGGGTATCTGGCGGGATGGAATTACGACTTGAAAATCTTTCATGGCTGTTGATGGGTTCAGGCATTAAAACCACAAATATGGCGGCACTTCATTAATCATTATACAGAAAGGAGGTTAGCCGGCTTTCTGTTTGCCTTGGAAATGAAGCATAGTGGATGATGGCCTACTTATCTCGTTTCAGAACGGTAAACCACGAAGGGGGAGCGTCATGGAAGACATGAAAAGAAGAGATTTTATTAAGACCTCGGCGGCAATCGCAGGGGCCGCAGCTTTGAGTGGTGTACCAGGAATACTCAAGGCCAGGACAAAAACGGCTGTCGCTATTGTAAGAAGCGACATGGATGTGGGGTCAGCCTGTAACTTTGACATGACAGTCTGGGGAGATGACACGGCAAAATCGACGCAAAGATTGGGATTGATGGAGGTCAGTTGGACCCCTGAAAGTATGGCCGAGATCGAAAGAATGGTGACAAAGGCCTGTGAACTTGCCGGCGGACTGCCTGTGAAGGCGGGGGACACTGTTCTCATCAAACCCAACATAGTGACAGGTACCGCATCTCGGTTTTTTTCTCGTGAGTAATTATTCTACCCCGCGCGCCATGGCAACGATGAGCGACCCTCGAGTCGTGATCGCCACAGCAAAATTAGCCAGGCAACAGGGCGCCAAGACAGTCATCATTGCTGAGAGCAACGCCAGTAACTGCCACAGTTTTTTCCAGGAGACCGGTTATGAAACAGGAGTTGCGGCACTGAAGGATCCAGCCGTAAAGATTCTCTATCTAGACGGCACCCCTTATAAAATGATGAAGCCCGCCAAGGGATTGGCCCTTCCTCAATATGCGATATTCGATCTCGTTGATAAGGCCGATGTAATGGTCAGCGTTGCCCCTATGAAAACCCACATGTGGGCCGGAACTACCATGACCATGAAGAACTTTGTCGGATTTCCGGCAAATAAAGTTTACGGGAGCTATAAGTCCGGACTGCCCCATTCCAATATCGCGGATGTGATCGTTGATCTGACATCGATTGTCAAGGAACGGATCAGATCCCATTTCGGGATTGTGACCGGGATTTATGCCGGTGAGGGCTTGGGGCCTCTCATGGTAGATGCAAAACCACTGAATGCCATCGTAGCAGGTCCAGATTATGTCGCTGTTGATGCGGTGGGTAGTACTATCATGGGATTTGACGCTGCCGCAATCGGTCATATTAGAAAGGCCCATGAGAAAGGCCTTGGAAGCATGAAGGGTATCGAAGTGGTTGGTACTTCCATCAAGGAAGTGCAGTTTGCAGCCAAACCGGTTCCAGAAGCAGCCAGACAGAAGGGAGGCGAAAATAACAGTTGGGAAAGCCATTTAGGGCAGAAACTCCCGGTATAACTACTTTCCCTTGAAGTATTTAACGAATCTTCAGAGCGTAGGTGTGGAAATCATATAACATAAATATTACAGAGAATGTCAGGGGGGTATCATCATGAAGAGCCAAAAGAGAGGGATAACTATTCTTGTAGTTGCTTTAGCAGCAGTATATCTCATTGGCATGCAAAGTATTAACATAAGCCATGCTGGACCGGGAGAAGGTTTAATACCGCAAAAATGGTGGCCTTCTAAATGGGGCCCGGATGATGAGAAAGGGTCTTTTAACCTGATAACTCCGGAAAGAGTCAAGGCCGCCCTTAAAGTGGTAAAAACAGGGAAAATATATAGGCTCTCGAAAACTTATCGTAACGGTAAAATGCCGCTTCCTTGGGGGCGCACCTATAGCCTTATAATCCCTGGGATACCCACTGGAGGTCCGTATGGAAAACAGGGAATTGTATGGAATGATGAATTTGTGGTTGGAGAACTTGGACAAGTGGGGACTCAATATGATGGTCTAGGCCATATTGGCTTGAGGGATAGTAAGGGTGTTTTCAGGTGGTACAATGGGCATCCACTGGCTGAAAATTCAGCAGACAATGCGCACGGTCTGAAACACCTTGGTGTCGAAAAACAAGGGCCCTGCATAACGAGAGGAATTTTAATAGATGCAGCAGGATTAAAGGGCGTCAAGTCGATGAAAAAAGGTGAGATCATTACTGTCAAGGATATTGAAGATTGTATTAAAAACGCGAAGATTGCTCCCATTGGAGAAGGGGATGCAGTCCTATTTAACACTGGATGGATTGAACATTGGGATGATGCAAAAACTTTCAATGAGGGATGTCCCGGCGTAGGAATTGAAGCTCTCAAGTATCTTGCTAAAAAGAATGTTAGCCTTGTAGGGGGAGATACATGGCCGGCGATAGATGCTGTCCCAGGAGAAGATCCTGATTATCCTTTTCCGGCACATAGCTATATGGAATGTGTCAATGGAATCGGGCAGCTACAGAATTTGGATTTGCGGGAACTTGCAAAAGACCATGTTTATGAGTTCTTGCTGATTTTCGTTCCAGTTCCTTTGGAGGGTGCTACTGGTTCACCATCGGATACTATTGCCATTCAGTAATAAGTTAAGTCGGTTAACCCCCCAGTCTTTCAATTGAAGACTGGGGATTTTGCTCCCAATCAGAGCAGGATGTTCACCAGCGGTCTCGGCACGCCGGGGGGGCTATGCGGCTTTCGTTCTCTGGATCACCACCAACACCGATATCTTCGCCAGAAAACGGAAATGGTCGGTCTTTGATGCAAGGGTTTCGTTCAGTGGGACGAGCATGGAGAAGCTAACAAAAGATTTGCTCGATCCGAGACTTTGGATGGCCAACGGCGAAATGAGAACAAATACGGAAATCCAAGTACTTCGAGATGGGTATCTGGCGTGACGCGATAACCACATAAATAGCGCCGGAGGCAGGAGGTCCTGTTCACTCTCGCCCCAGAATGGATGGAGTCGAACGGGTCCTCTTGAATTTGCCGTCTTTTCTATGAGCCGCATTTGCAGAAGACAGTGTACTCCATGCAATGGAGTGATTGCCACTAAACATTTCGCGAGTAGGGGATAGTCAAATGCAAACTTCAAGGGCTGAGGCGGTAGCCATTCCTACTGCCGCGACGGAAGAGTCGGCGTATTCCAAAGTGACCTGGCGTCTGATACCGTTCCTGTTCGTGGGTTACGTCATTTGCTATTTGGATCGAGTGAACGTGGGTTTTGCAAAGCTGCAGATGCAGCAGCAGCTCGGGTTCAGCGACACGGTTTACGGATTGGCCGCCGGAATCTTCTTTATCGGATATTTCATTTTTGAGATCCCCAGTAACCTCCTTCTTGAAAAATTCGGTCCACGGCGATGGATCGGACGAATTATGATTAGCTGGGGCGTTGTGTCCGCCTTGACCATGCTTTCTTACTCAGCGAACTCGTTCTATGTATGCCGCTTTCTTTTAGGTTTCATGGAAGCAGGCTTCTTTCCGGGTATTATACTCTACCTGACGTATTGGTACCCGCCGGCCAAGCGTGCTCACATATACGCCATGTTCCTAACTGCAAATCCTGTTTCGGGAGTCATTGGCGGCCCTTTGTCCGGTTGGATTATGGAGACTCTTTCGGGCACGTCCGCGTTAGCCGGTTGGCAATGGTTGTTCCTCCTGGAGGGGCTACCTTCGGTGATTCTTGGCGTAGTGGCACTGTGGTACCTGGATGACGGTATTGCAGCGTCCAAATGGCTCACCGAGGACGAGAAGAAAGTACTTCAGCATAACATTGAGTTGGAGAAGAAAGAAAAAACCATACACTCCTTGCGGGATGGTTTTAAAGAATGGAGGGTATGGGTCTTCTGTTTGGTGTACTTTTTCTTACTGGCAGGCTTGTACGTTTTCAGCTTCTGGCTTCCCCAAATGATCAAGAGTACCGGAGTAAAGAGTACTCTTACTGTCGGCTTGCTGATCGCGATCCCTAATGCGCTTGCCATAGTGGGAATGTTATGGGCGGGCCGCAGTTCAGATAGAAATCTCGAGCGACGCTGGCACTCGCTGGCCTTCGGTATCGTTGCCGCCTCCGGTCTCGCGCTTAGCGCCATATTTAGTGGTAGCACGTGGCTGGCGGTACTTGCAGCGACCGCGGGTATGGTGGGCATCATGTCTTGTATATCCATCTTCTGGAGCGTGCCCACCGCAATTCTTGGCGGGACTGCGGCTGCGGGCGGAATTGCTCTGGTGAACTCCATTGGCAATCTGAGCGGCTTCGTAGCCCCGTCCATGTTAGGGTACGTCAAGGACGTGACCAAGAGTTTAGACGCGGGACTCTATGCGGTGGCAGCCATGGTGGTTGCAGGGGTGTTTCTGGTATTCATAGTCGCGCCGCGCAGAGCCAAGTGAATGTTATTTAGACCAACGCTGTATGAGCGTCGACGAGCAAGGGTAGTCTTGTCAATTCAAAAAGGGAAAGGATCGCGCCATGTTGGGGCCGGAAGTATTGCAGAAATTCGTCTCTATTGTAAGTCCGGACCGCTGTAAGACCGCGAAGGAAGATCTCTTGACGTACGGGTACGACGCAAGGATATACGAGTATCTTCCAGAGGCAGTCCTTTTCTCTAACGGATGTTCCTGACGAGAAAATAGGATAACCCACCGTAATCTAACAGGAAGCAGGCGTCCAAAACTGACTTCTGCGCGCATGTAAATGTGTCACCGCCCTCAAAGTGCTTCGGTTTTTGATTGACCAACAAGTCCATCTATTGATATGAATCCATGCACCAGTTTCATTTCTTTGTAGCCAATTGTTGGCAGTAGCGAACTGGCACTATGCAGAATGATAATTAAACCATTACAAGTGGTTATCTATATACCCTCACGTATTTTCTCTCGGAACATCCGTCTAAGGGCACGGACGAGGTTTCCGAAATCAAGGAAATGGCTTAGGCGGACAGCGTCTTTGTTACTCCGAGGGGGATAAATGCCGGGCCCTAACACTCATCTTCGACAGTGCTCCATTTTGGGGCACTGAATAAGTGGCTGTAATTATTAGGTGCAACTTTTCTGTAGATCTGTAACTTACTGTAATCACGAGGAGTGGTTTTTGATGACATTTTGGAATGTAGTGCCTATAATGATGAAACTAAGATGGGATTCTGCTTGACATGATGAGTGAGTTGATGCGATTTCAATAGTATGTTCATTCGCAGAAAACGTAGTGTACAGAAAAGCGGGGAATATGAGTACCTCCAGATCGTCGAATCGATCAGAGACGGTGATAAGGTCCGCCAGAAGGTTATCGGTACGCTGGCGGCAGAACAGACAAGGTTCTGGCTTCGGGAAAGATCGGTGCACTCATTCGGAGTCTTGCTCAATTTGCACACCATCTCAAAGTTGTAGAGGCATCGCGCACCCCGGATATGCAGGCCCTCTCCTCGCGGGAGTGGGGACCGGCACTGGTCTTCGGCAGTCTCTGGGGCAAGCAGGGTATGCCGGATCTCATCAGGGGTTTGTCCGAGTCCCGCAGGTTCGAGTTTGATGTGGAGAGAGCCTCGTTCGCCATGGCCCTGCAGAGGCTGTGTCGACCAGGATCAGACCTTGCGGGATCGCAATGGATCTCGGGCGTCGAATGCCCCGGCTTTGACAAGCTGGAACTCCAACACTTCTACCGCACCGCCTCGTTCTTGGCTCAGGTCAGAGACGAGCTGGAAGTGGAGCTTCTCCTGGCGCGACCGTGATCTGTTCAGCCTTGAGTTGGATCTCATCTTCATCGATACCACCAGCCTCTACGTGTACACGGACATGGAAACCGATCTGCGCAAACGGGGATACTCCCGAGACAGGCGACCGGATCTGCCGCAGTTCGTGCTCTGTGTGGTGGTCAACCGCCACGGTTGGCCTGTTGCCTGGGACATCTTCCCCGGCAATACTGCCGACGTCCGCGCTCTGGAGATGATGGTGAGAAGGCTTCGCAAGCGCCTGCAGATAAACAGTGTTGTGCTCGTGGGAGACCGAGGGATGATCTCGGCTGACACCATCGAGCTTTTGACCGGCGACAAGGAAGCGCCGTTTGACTACGTGCTCGGTTGTCGCATGCGCAAACAAAAAGAGGTGAACGGCGAGGTTCTCGCCCGTGCAGGTCGGTACCAGAAGGTCAACGACAACCTGGAAGTCAAAGAGGTCCTCGTGGGCGAGAAGCGCTATGTCGTGTGTCGCAATCCCGTGGAAGCCAGAAAGGACAAGGCCGCACGGGAGGCGGTCCTGGAAAAGCTCCAGCGCGTGATCTCCGAGAAGGGACCAAAAGCGGTGATCGGCAACCGGGGGTACGCTCGGTTCGTGCACATCGCCAAGGGGAGCGTAACCATCAACCAGGAGGCCGTGGAAGCGGACGCACGGCTGGATGGCAAGTTTGTCCTTACCACCAACACGCACATGCCGGCATGTGACGTTGCCATGACCTACAAGAGCCTCTGGAGGGTGGAGCGTACCTTTTGGGAACAGAAGACAACCCTTGAGGTGCGGCCCATCTATCATCAGCGCGACGACACCTCTATCGGCCACATCGTTGCCAGTTTCCTCGCGCTTCGCCTGGAAGTGGATCTGCAGCGACGTTTGGATGACAAAGGGGTCTCAATCTCATGGCCTGATCTTATGCGAGATCTGGGCCGCGTCCAGTCGGTCGAGGTCGAACTCGAAGGGAATCGCTACCAGCTCCGCACCACCATGCAAGGCGCAAGCCTCCACGCCTTCCAGGCCGCAGGAGTACGGCCGCCTTCCTCCATCACCCAGCTCTCTTCCAACTCCTGATCCCTTCAATTCGCAGACACTAATGTAGTGCCAAGGAACGCCCGCAGCTATTGTATCATATTTATATCCCTAACTTTATTTTTTAAAACTGTCGAAGATGAGTAACAAAGGGCCTTCACTTGCTGAAAAAGAGATTGCGAGCAATGGCTAGATCTGATTATTAACTTTGAACAGCCGGCTGCCTCTGCAAGAGATGTCCTAATCTGAAATTGCGCTCGCAAATATCCGCCAAAGCGCCTGCTTTGTGACGCCGTGATCTGTTACATCCCACGGAAAAATCTCGTCGGAAGATCTTTGCCGGTACAAGTAGAAGTCCCGGTCGATGTGTTCGCTTGTCATCGCACCGTGCAGGCTCCTCGTCCCCGCCGCGATTTGGCTCAATGCAATACCGACACGCCTATCACCTCTGGACATCACACCTTGAATCGTTGCCTGCCGTATCGATTCGATACGCACCTTGAGATTCGGTTCCTTTCCCAATGCCGCCTGAATTATTTTGACTCGCTTCCGAAGTGTTTGGGATTGCGTCATAGGAGCCCACTGGAAAGGTGTCCACGGCTTTGGGACAAACGGGTTCACTTGAACGCCAATCTTTCCAATCTTTTTCAGCGGTCTTGATGCTTCCACAAATATTCTTCTGCTCGTGAGGACAAAATCCACAAGCGCGCGGATATCGTCGTCGGTCTCTGTGGGGAGTCCGATCATGAAATAGAACCGCAGATTCGGGATCCCAGCGGAGACCAGTTTCTGAACGAGTTCATAGAACCGCTCGGAAGGAATCTCCTTTCCAATGACCTTTTTCAAGCGCGGTGAAGCCACCTCTGGTGCAAGAGTGGCCGTTTTTTGACCAGTCCGGGCCAAAAGCTCTATGACGCGGGGAGTGAGTCCTTCCGGTCTGATAGAAGAAAGGGAGAATTTTCCGCCTCTATCCAAAATGTGAGTGAGCAGGTCCTCCAATTCAGGATGGCCGGCTAGATCAGATCCGATCAGTCCTACGGTTCTGCCATCTTCGATGGCCTGATCCACGTCTTGTCGAAAACGTTGAAACGCCGCATGGCGCACCGGAAAATGTACCCACCCCGCGGCACAGAACCTGCATCCCCTGCCGCATCCGCGGTTGGTTTCCACCAATAGGCTCTCGCCGAATTCAGCCTCGGACGAGAAGAGAACGGACACCGGTACCTCCCCTTGCTTTGAAAGCCGTTTGACCGCGGCAACTCTATCGGGAAAACCGTTCCGTACTCGAATATCCCGGATTAGGCCATCTTCGCCGAAATCGAAGGCGTATGCGGACGGCACATAAGCCCCGGGGACGTCCTTGAACCGGTCCAACATCTCCTGCCGATCAGATCGGTCCCGTGATGAGCGCGACAACACCTCCGCCAACAGAGGAAAAAGGTTATCTTGCTCCCGGTCTTGAATCTCACCAATGAATGCCAGGTCCAAGAAAGGCGCCAGCGGTTCCGGGTTGATGGAGACCGACACACCGCCGGCAATTATCAAGGGATCCGATACCTTTCTGTCTTTTGCCAACGGAAAGATACCTGCGGAAAGTAGAGTTGCCGGAACAGCGGGATAATCGTTTTCGAAAGGAACACTGAAAGCGATGAGGGGAAACTCTCTGAGCGTTCGGCCCGATTCTTCGGACAATGGCCCGCGTGACCCGTCTTCTCTAGATGGCACAGGATGAGGAGAGAAGAAACGCTCAGCCGAAAAGCGAGGATCTGCATTGAGATAGTGGTAGAGAAACTGAAAACCAAGGTTTCCCATACCGACACGATAGACGTTAGGATAAACCAGCGCTACCGGCATGGCAGATCCCCGAGCTTTGCGAATCCCTCCCCTTTCACCAGGCCTAAGCATTCGTCAGGCCCCTTAATAATTCGCCCAAGAGACGAAATAGTTTCCCTTATGGCAATACACCTTAAGGCAGCAGAACTCCTTAGTTCCTGCGGATGCCGTTTCAATCAGAAGGCTCGTTCCATAAGAAGCACAAGTTGATTGAGCGCGGTGGACCGACTCCAAACCGCGATTACGAATGCTGCCTGCCGAATAGACCATTATAGGAACACCTTATTCCGCCTGTTTCCGCAAAAATGTCGGAATATCCAGATCTTCCTCGCTTTCCACGGGATAGTTGTCCACCAGCCCCAGATGTCGGCAATTCTTCTCCCTTTGGCTCTTTCGGATGAACGCCGGAAGGTTCGTATCGCGAGGTTCTGGCGGTACAACTGTCCTGGCGACAGTCCTTTCGCCAATACTCTGTTCGTTGAGTAGAGGCACAGGCCGGTTTGAAGGCTGCTGGTCATTCCTCACGTGTGAAAAGCTTTCGGCTCGCGCGAACCCGGTAGCTATGACCGTTACATTGACAGCCTCTCCCATCTCTTCGTCAATAACCGCGCCGAAAATAATGTTGGCCTCGTCGTGTGCCTCGTTTTGGATTATGGAGACTGCATCGTTGATTTCAGCAAGCCCCATGGAAGAGGAGCCGGTAATGTTGATCAGAACCCCTCTTGCACCCGACATAGAAACATCCTCGAGGAGGGGGCTATTTATTGCCATGCGTGCGGCTTCCTCCACACGACCCTCTCCTAGGGCCGAACCGGTGCCGAGCAGCGCGACTCCCTTTTCACACATGATGGTCTTCACGTCTGCGAAATCGAGGTTGATAAGGCCATTGACCGTCACCAGATCCGATATTCCTCGTACACCCTGAAGCAGCACATCGTCAGCTTTGCGGAAGGCATCCAGGAACGAGATGTCCTTCTTGAGAGAAAGCAATCGCTGGTTGGGTACTATGATAAGGGTGTCAACTTCTCGGCCCAACAGTTCAATCCCTTCCTCCGCCTGCCGCATTCTTCGCTTCCCTTCAAAAAGAAACGGCTTCGTAACGACCGCGACAGTGAGGGCTCCCACTTCTTGCCGAGCTATGCGGGCAACAATGGGCGCGGCTCCGGTGCCGGTGCCTCCTCCCAGACCCGCTGTAATGAACACCATGTCGGAATTTTCCAGGGCGTCCCTTATGTTGTCGTAGTCTTCGTTGGCGGCCAATCTTCCGATTTCGGGATCTGCTCCAGCGCCCAGGCCTCTAGTTTGCTGTCCGCCGATCTGCAATTTAATTTCCGCGAGACTGTGTTGAAGCGACTGAGCATCGGTATTTGCAGCTAAGAATTCGACTCCCTTGAGCCCTGACCTGATCATGTTGTTTATGGCGTTGCTACCGCCACCGCCAACCCCAATAACGCGTATCAAGGCATTACGATCAGACTCCACTTCAAAGTCCAGCATAGCCGGCACCTCCTCAAAATTGAAAATCTTGGCCCATGCAAACCTTCCCGAGGCCCCCTCCAACACTGCGGCACAATCCTATGAAAAACGGCTCACTCCGGCCGCCATATAATGCCTCACAATCATTCTTATCCAGATAGAGATCGAAAACACACTCCTTTGAACCTGTGACTACTGCATCAGATCTTTCACCATTTCGCGGTGCAGCGAGAGTGTTTAAAACGCTTCCGCAAACCACTGCTTCATTCGTCCCATCATGCGGTCCAAAGGTCCGCCGCCATGATATGGCGCCACGAAATCTTCACTCTTGTTGCGGGCCCCCCAAAGAACCAGGCCCACCCCAGTTGCATAGATAGGAGAGTTGACGACGTCCACAAGTCCACTTATTCCGATGGGATAGCCCAGTCGAACCGGCATATCGAAAAGCTGTTCGGCAAGCTCGCATATTCCCTCTACCGCAACGGTTCCCCCGGTAAGGACCATACCCGAGGCGACCATTTGCGAGAGATTGTGCTTTTCCAGCTCCCGGCGAACCAGTCCCAGTAACTCTTCGAGTCGCGGTTCCGTGATGTCGGCCAACACGGCTCTCGATAGGATCCTCGGTTGGCGCCCGCCGACTCCTGGCACGGCAATTGTCTCGTCTTTGTCTACCAAAGACCCTAGCGCGCAGCCGTATCTTCTCTTTATCTTTTCAGCCTCTGTCATGGGGGTCCGGAGCCCGACGGCTATGTCGTTGGTCAACTGATCGCCACCGACACTGATGACCGACGTATGCTGGATGGCCCCGTCCGAGAAAACTGCGATGTCTGTGGTTCCGCCCCCGATGTCCACAAGCGCTACACCGAGTTCCTTCTCGTCCGGGGAGAGCACAGCTTCCGATGAAGCCATTTGCTGAAGAACCAGGTCGTTTACTCTCAGGCCGCTTCTATGCGCGCATCGCTCAATATTCTGAGCTGCCGAAACCGCTCCGGTTATAATGTGAACTTTGGCCTCGAGGCGCACACCCGCCATTCCGATGGGTTCCTTGATCCCTTCCTGATCGTCCACCATGAATTCCTGGGGAAGAATGTGGATCACTTCCCGGTCCATCGGGATGGCAACCGCCCGAGCTGCATCAATGACCCTCGCCACCTCCACCAGAGTCACTTCACGGTTTTTGATTGCTATCACACCGTGAGAGTTGATCCCCTTTATATGGCCTCCGGAAATGCCGGCGTAAACAGTCTCGACTCTGCAGCCAGCCATTAACTCCGCGTCTTCAACCGCCTTACGAATGGAAGAGACAGTGTGGTCGATATTGACAACTACCCCTCTGCGTAACCCCCGTGATGGGGAACTCCCCACGCCGATAATATCCACCATGCCATCCGGATTTAGTTCACCAATGATGGCGCATATTTTCGTTGTGCCTACATCAAGGCCGACAACGATGTTCTCGCTTCGTGACATATTTTTCACCCCTGGAGACGTGTCTTGCCCGACCGGACCAGCGCACGATCCTCGAAGTCGAGATTGATGATACGGGCGTTATTCCATTCTCCTCTTTGGGTCAAGAATCTTTTCAATCGCTCGTATCTTTGAATTTTGATCTCAAAGTCACCTTTGCCAAGGACAAGCACCCGACCGGCCCTTGTGTGGAGGCTTAATCCATCATTCAAGTTCATCTGAATCTCTGCGATTCCCGAAGAATCGGGTTCCGAGCCGGTGCGTTCAATAAGGTCCAGCACCCCAAATCCCATCCTGACCATCTCTTGGATTTTCGAGCCGTTTGTCTTCAGCTCTTCGGGAGTTACTCCGGTAAACAAAGGGAAATTGACAGAATCACCTGGCAAGAGTCTCGTAAAAAGCTCTGCCTGTTCGTCCACATAATATAGTTTTCCCGCTGCCAATATTGCCCTGGGAGTTCTCTCCTCGATTTCCAGGATGAGTTTGCCTGGAAACCTGCGATATACAGTGGCAAATCGGATCCAAGGGTGCCTTCTCAGCCTCGAAGCGATTGCATTCAAGTCAACAGTTAGAAGGTTTATCCCATCCTCGATTTCCGACGCCTCAATCACTTCGGCACGGGATAGACGCCGATTCCCGGTGACATCCACCTCCTGAAGCTTGAAGTAAGGCATGTGCAGGAACAACATGTACAGAAGAAATAGAGCAAGGATAGAGTCAACTGTAAGGCCCAGCATGAGCAGCGACTTGAGGAAAGTCCGGTTTCGCTTGCGTTTCCCCACTGGATCCGCAAAGTCGGCTCGCCGAGGCTTTCTGTCGATGATCAGGGGACGCCTCTTTTCAGCCATCGACCTCTTCCTCTCCTATGATGCAAATTTCCAGTTCCAGGTCTATATTTTCTTCTGCTTTGGCACGTGCTTTGATCCTTTGGATCAACTCCAGTACGTCCCTTGCGGTGGCCTGCCCGCGATTGATGATAAAATTTGCATGCACCTCAGAGACTTGAGCGTCCCCAACTGTCATGGCTTTGAACCCGAGTCTCTCGATGAGGGCTCCTGCGGGATTGCTCGGACTCGGATTCTTGAAAACGCACCCTGCGCTGCGCTTATCCGATGGCTGCCGTCCGTGTCGGCTCGAACGTGCTTTGTCCAAGCCGGCCTGGATTGAACTTCGATCTCCTCTCGAAAGTTGAAGGGCCCCTTCCACCACGACCGATCCTTGCGGGATTCTCATGAATCGGTATGCGTGATCTAACTGGTGTTGCTCCAGGACGATCTCTTGGCCCGCTTCGTTCAAAAGCGTGAGCCTTCTCAGAAAAGGCCCGATGCATGCATCACCTGCACCGGCATTGGTGACCACAGCCCCTCCGAACGAGCCTGGGATTCCCCAAAGAGGTTCAAGTCCAGTCCAACCAAGCTCGCAGGTCCTTTTGATCACCATGGGGAGGGGAACGCCGGCGGCTATAGTAATCAGGTCATGGCCAGAGCCATTTTCGATTACCTCAAACCCGCTTAGTGAAGTTGTTCGGACTACCACCCCCCGGAATCCTGCTTCACGAAAAAGCACGTTCGTTCCGGCCCCGAGGAAAATACTGGGTATTCTCTCCGCTTGCAGGTGTCGGACCAGTGCCGCTAATCCCCGGACATTTTGGGGCTCGACTACCAGGTCGGCCGGTCCGCCGATTCCAAAAGACGTGAATCGGCCCAATGGCACGCAGGTGAGGATGCGCCCACTTGAAAGGTTGTGGATGTCCCGAACCTGTGACTGGGTCAAAGTCATGCTTCCCGGGCCTCCTTTTTCCGCAACTCCTCAAGTACGTGAGGCCCGATATGCGTTACATCCCCTGCCCCCAGGGTTATCAACATATCTCCGGGTTCCAAATCGCTGGCTACCTCTGCCGGGATGGCCTCTCTGTCAGCGAGAAACCGGACGGTTTTGTGACCGCGGCTGCGTATCCCCTCGCTCAAAGCCCATCCGGACACTCCTTCAATGGGCTGTTCGCTTGCCGGATATATGTCCATGATGTAGAGCAGGTCCGCATCATGGAAGCAAGTTAGGAAGCTTTCAAAAAGCGCTTTGGTTCTCGTGTAACGATGGGGTTGGAAAAGGATAGCAATGCGTCTACCTGCAATTTGCCTGGCGGCCTGGAGTACGGCCCGAATCTCCGCCGGATGGTGGCCGTAGTCGTCAATCACCGTGACACCGGCCGCTTGCCCGCGCAAGGTGAAGCGACGTTGAACCCCGGGGAAGGAATTTAGCGCCTCCCTGGTGACGTCAAAGGGGACATCGAAGACATCGGCTACAGCCACTGCTGCAAGCGCATCCACGACGTTGTGTATGCCGGGCATCGGAAGTCGAACTTCCCCCAGCAACCGGTCTTCCCTGTAAACGCTGAAGGTTGAGGCCTGTCCGTCGAAATTGGGTTTTCGGCCGTGAATCATCGCCTGCGAAGAAAGACCATAAGTTATGAAGCGTTTTTTTATCTCCGGGATAATCTTCTGGACCTGTGGATCGTCCAGACAAACAACCGCATAACCGTAAAAGGGGATCCGGTTGATGAATTCGAGAAAAGCGCTTCTTATCTCTTCTAGAGAGGAGTAACAATCCAGATGTTCAAGGTCGATGTTGGTAATAAGCGCGATAGTAGGATACAGCTTTAGGAACGACCTGTCCGATTCGTCTGCCTCCGCGACCAAGAGGTCTCCCTGTCCGAGTCTTGCTCCACCGCCGAGAGTGTCTAGTTTCCCGCCTATCACGACCGTGGGATCAAGTCCGGCCGTCGATAGAATTGAAGCTATCATGGATGTGGTAGTGGTCTTTCCGTGCATTCCGGCCACGGCAATTGAGGTTTGCATGCGCATCAGCTCGGCCAACATCTCAGCCCTGGGAATAACAGGTATTCGCCGCTCAATAGCTGCATGGAGTTCAGGGTTATCTTCCGACACCGCTGAAGAGAAGACCACTACATCGGCCTTCTCCAAGTGATCTTTGTGATGTCCGATCCAGACGCGCCCGCCGAGATCGCGTAATCTGTCGGTAGCGGCCGAGCTGCGCAAGTCCGATCCGCTGACACGAAAACCGAGTGCCAGGAGGATCTCCGCGATGCCGCTCATACCTACTCCGCCGATGCCGACGAAGTGAACGTCTTTCACCCTTTTGAATAGGGTTCCGATCACTGGCGGCTCCTTTCGGCCTTCAGTATTTCCCGCGCAATTATTCTGGCCGCGTCCGGTCGCCCCAATTTCCGCGAGTTGTCAGACATATCATTTAACAGTTGAGTATTTTCTGAGATGCGCCTGATTTCTTTCATTAAAGCTCCATTTTTGAGCTTCTCGTCCGGAATCACTTTGACCGCACCACGAGCCTCGAGCACGCGGGCGTTTCGCATCTGATGATCACCTATTGCGTATGGGTAAGGGACTACGATCGCAGGTTTTCCAAGAGCCGTGATTTCTGCGAGGGAACTAGCACCGCTTCGGCACACTATGAGGTCCGCCCAGCGATATGCAGGCCCCATCTCATGAATGAATTCTCGTACATCAGCCTGAATTCCTACCCGCTCGTAGGAGCTTTTGACATCTTCGGTTGCACCCGCTCCTGTCTGATGGAGGATATGTACTTTGTCGGACAGGGGAGCCAGGAGATCCAGGTTTCCGGAAACCGCCAGATTGATGCTTCGAGCCCCGCGAGATCCCCCAAAGATAAGTATATGCAGCTTCCTTGGGTCCTTGACAGGGCCTTCTCCCTGCAGCAGGTCGCTTCTCACGGGATTGCCGGCCAGTAGTACTTTTTCCGCTGGAGGCGAAGGTTCGGTGTCTTCCCAGGAGGTAAAGATTCTGTCCACGAACTTCGAGAGTATGCGGTTGGTTGTCCCCATTACCGAATTCTGCTCCTGTATCGCGTTGGGGATTCGCATAAGGACAGCCGCGGCCAGCGTGGGGCCGGATGCGTATCCCCCCACACCCAGAACGAAACCAGGTTTAAATTCTCGGATAATGGCCAGAGACTGAAGGGCTCCCAGCGGGAGTTCCAGCGCGCCCAAGACGTTATTCAGAAGGCCGGTTTGTCTCATCCCTCTGGCAGTGACGTAGCGTATAGGGAAGCCTGTATCACTCACAATCCGCGTCTCTATTCCGTGGCGAGTTCCTACGAAAAGGATGCTCGCGTTCGCGTTTTCGGTCTTTACCGCTTGGGCTATAGCAACGGCGGGGAAGACATGGCCGCCGGTTCCCCCGCCTGCAATCAGGAGTCTCATGACTTGTCCCCGCTTGCATTAGCTTGGGTAGTCTTGGTTATGGCCATGAGGATTCCTATACCGGCCAGATTCATTACAAGGGACGTGCCGCCTACAGAGACCAGTGGCAGTGGAAGCCCCTTAGTCGGCAACATGCCCATCGTTACGGCTATGTTGATCATGGCTTGAAGCCCAATGAGGGAAGTGATGCCGAATGCCAAGTATCTCTGAAAGCTGTCCTGGCTCCTTATGGCCACGGCTAATCCTCGACAGACCAGGAGGTAGAACAGAAGAATTACAAAAATAACTCCTACAAGCCCCAGTTCTTCGCCGACCACGGCAAAAATGAAGTCAGTGTGTGGCTGGGGAAGATAGAAAAGCTTCTGAATTCCTTTGCCTATACCCACACCCCAGAAGCCTCCGCAACCAAAAGCTACCAGGCTCTGTATGATCTGAAATCCGGTATTCAGCGGATCGTGCCACGGATCGAGGTAAGTCTTGATCCTGAGTATCCTGTAGGGTGCGCTGATAGCAACCTGAAACAGGAATGGCAAACATAGAACGGCACACCCTAAGAGGTGTTGCAGCCTTCCTCCTGCTATGAAGAGCATTAGGAAACCGACTACAGTCAGAATTACCGCTGTACCAAAATCCGGTTGCCTCAAAATGAAGAAGACAACTATCCCCATGACGAGTACATGAGGCAGAAAACCGACCGCGAAATCCTTGATCCCGGCACCTTTCTTGGCTAATGAGTAGGCCATGAACATTATAAGGGCGTACTTGATGAATTCGGAGGGTTGCAGGTAGAATCCGAAGGGCAGGCGCATCCATCGCCGGGATCCGCCCATTTCCACTCCCAAGCCGGGGACAAAAACAAGGGTCAGCAATAATATTCCCAGTCCCATCAATGGCAAAGCTGCTCGGCGCCAAAAATTCGGATTAATCAACGAAAAAAGATACATCGTGCTAAGGCCGAGCAACATGGCGAATCCCTGCTTTTTCGTGTAGTAGAGCCCGTCACCGAACTTGCCTACCGCAATGATGTAACCTGCCGACGTAATCATCACCACACCAATGGTGAGGATCATCAGCACGATCGCCAACAAGAAAGGATCCGGCCCGAGGCTTTTGGCAGCCCCCTTCGTCCCAATTTCTGTATTGTGGTGGGCAATCACGCCCATGATTCTCTCCTGAAATTCAGTGTTGCCCTATCCCTGCGATCACTATGATCGAATCAACCCTGTTTGCATCCAGTTTGTGAACCTCTAACACCTTCAGCGCAGCTTCAATGTACTGACTGCCATAAGCGCAAAGAATATGGATATGATCCAGAACCTTACAATTACCTTGGGTTCCGGCCAACCCTTGAGTTCGAAATGGTGGTGTATAGGGGCCATATTGAAAATCCTCTTGCCGGTTACCTTGAAAGAGGCCACTTGAAGGATCACCGAGGCCGCCTCGATCACAAAAACCCCTCCGGCAATGGCCAAAAGAATCTCGTTCTTGGTAACCACAGCAACTCCGCCCAAGAGGCCACCTAGAGAAAGGGAGCCGACATCCCCCATGAACACCTCGGCCGGGTAGGCGTTGTACCAGAGAAACCCCATACCCGCGCCTAACATGGCGCCGCAGACCACGGCCAGTTCGCCGGAGCCGGGAACATAGATTACCTGAAGATAGTGGGCCAGCTTCAGATGACCGGCCACGTAAGCAAATAGAAGGTAGGTGGCGGCACAAATCATGACCGGCCCTATGGCCAAACCGTCAAGCCCGTCGGTCAGATTTACCGCGTTGGAAGCACCGGCGATGACCAGAGCAGCAAATGGGATATACCAGATCCCCAAATCTGGATGGACGTTTTTGAAGAACGGTACGGCAAGTGTGGTTTTAAATGCCGGGTCCATCCAAAGAAAGAAACCAACCAAGGCCCCTATTATGAGCTGAAGGGACAGTTTGTGTTTCGCTGACAATCCTCTGTGATTGTGACGAGTAATCTTGAGGTAATCGTCAAGGAACCCGATTGCTCCGTAAGTTAGGGTGATTCCTAGCACTATCCAGAAGTAAACGTTGTCGAGACGTGTCCAGAGAAGACATGAGATGGTCATGGCGAAGAGAATGAGCAAGCCACCCATTGTTGGTGTGCCGCTCTTCTCAAAATGACTCTTGGGCCCGTCGTCCCTGATCATCTGGCCGATTTGGAATTCCTTGAGGGAGTCCACGAGCGGGCGCCCAAGTAAGAAACTGATCATCAGAGCCGTGAGTGTGGCCATAATGGCCCTGAAAGAGATGTACTTGAAAACGTTGAACAGGGTTAAATCGGAACTCAGGGGATAAAGCAGATGATAAAGCATGGGTTAGTTCTCCCTGAGAATACGATCGGCAATGGTTTCCATTTTCATTAAGCGAGATCCCTTAACGAGAACAATCTCAAAATTTTCAACTTCCGGACCAATGATGTTCCAGGCTGATTCCTTATCAGGAGCCGGAGTGACAGACTTTGCATCTCCTCCGGCCGAAACGTATCCGTCAGCGAAGAATCGGCCGTAATTTCCTATAAAAACCAGGCGGTCAATCCGTAGACGTGCCGCCTCTTTTCCCATCTCCTCGTGTAGCGGTGCGCTTTGGTCTCCCAATTCGGCCATATCGGCGAGAATCGCCAGGGTTTTTGCACCTGTGCCCAGCCTTGCGAGGACTTCCAGAGCCGCACTCACCGATTGAGGGTTGGCGTTGTAGCAATCTCTAATCAGGACTCTTTTTCCCCCAAGCGAGAGAATTTCCATTCGCCACGACGGGGGAGAAAACCGACTCAAAGCGAGGGCTACATCACTTAACGGAACTCCTGCCGCGGAACAAGCCGCGGCGGCTGCGAGAGCATTGGCAATATTGTGTTGTCCTGGAATTCGCAATCCGATTTCTTGCTTTCCCACGGGAGATTTTACTTCAAAACTCGTCTCAACCCCATACCGGATGTTGTCCGCTCTAAAGTCTCCGTATTCCAGGCCAAACGTTATGAGCTTGCAGGAGGTTTTACGGGAGAGTGGCTCCAAGTAAGGATTTCGCGCGGGAATAATTGCGGTTCCGTTTGGGGGCAGCGCGTCCACAAGCTTGAACTTTTCGCGTGCCACTTTCTCGATTGAACCCAGACCTTCCAAATGAACAGGGCCGATTGTCGTGATCACGGCCACATTGGGGGAGGCGGCTTGTGCCAAGAAGTCCATTTCACCACTTTTATTTATGCCGGCTTCCACAACGGCTACGGAATGATGATGGCCCAGATTGAGAATGGTCATGGGCAAACCGATCATATTATTAAAATTTCCTTGTGACACCAGGGGATGGTGCGACCTCCGCAAGACAGCCGCAATCATCTCCTTGACGGTGGTTTTGCCCGAGGAGCCAGTAATCGCGATCAGGGGGACGGGACACTTCTTACGGTGGGCTGATGCAAGGTCAGATAAAGCTAGGAGGGTGTCCTGCACCTGGATCAGGACATGGTTGGAGAGATCTTTGTAGATTTCCCTGTTTACTTCGCGATCCACCAGGCTGCCTCGGGCTCCGGCTTCCAGGGCCGGAAAAAGAAACTCATGGCCGTCAAAATTAGTTCCTTTTAACGGCACGAATAGGTCATTGTCCTTAATGTCTCGGGAATCCGTAGAGATAGCACGGAACGCGATTTGCAAATCTCCGGCCAACAACGTGCCTCGACATGCTTGCACGATTTCAGCTACCGGATATGGTCCGCTTTCGGCTCTCATTATCGCGTTTCCTCAGGTTCTTCCCGATGTGAGCGGTCTGTTGTATTCACCACAGATGAACTGTTGACCGGCTCTTGCTTGAGCGCTGTGTGTCTCTTAAGCTCTTCACGAATTACTTCTCTGTCGTCGAAAGGATAACGGACTCCATTTATCTCTTGATAAGTTTCGTGGCCTTTGCCGGCTACAAGCAAAACGTCATCGCTCTTCAGATGTTTCACCGCCCACGCTATCGCGTCGCGACGTTCGGGAATTACCGTGTAGCAGCACGATTCGATTGGTTGCCCATTCGGCACTTCGTCACAACGTTTGAACCCGTACGAACGTACCCCTTCTTCAACCTGTCTGACGATATCCAGAGGATCTTCTGTACGAGGATTATCCGAAGTGACTACAACGAAATTACTTCCGGCTGCTGCCTCCATTCCCATGAGGGGTCGCTTGCCCTTGTCCCTGTCGCCGCCACATCCCATCACGGTGATGATGCGGCCGGTCCGAATGATTCGTAGTGCTTCCAGCACGTTCTTCAACGCATTAGGGGTGTGAGCATAATCGACAAATATAGACCCATTTGCAGAAACAACCCTTTCCAATCTGCCGGGAATTATATCCACCGCCTCGATGCCTTCTCGCACGGCATCTAAAGGAATGTCCAACTTCTGAGCCACGGCGATCGCAGCGAGAATATTCTTGAGATTGAACGACCCAGTGAGCCGAGATGTGATTCCTATAGGCCCTTTCGGAGTGATAACGGTTGCCGAAATGCCCTCGGCGGTTACTGAAACTACCGTAGGGTGGATCTCAAAATCCGGAGACTTCCCATAACGCAATACCGGTACACCCTTTATTTCGAGAGACAGCCTTCGGCCATACGGATCGTCCGCGTTTACTACCGCAGCGAGGTCTTTTTTTGACGAAGCTGGGAGCAATTGAGTGAACAGCGCCTGCTTGGCGAGGTAGTAATCTTCCAAATTGCCATGATAATCGAGGTGGTCCTGAGTAAGATTTGTGAAAACACCCACATTGAACTCACAGCCCATAAGTCTACCACGATGAAGGCCGTGTGACGACACTTCGACAAAAGCATGGGTAACCCCTGCTTCTACCATCTCTCTGAACAGAAATTGAAGATCCGAGGCCTCAGGAGTTGTGTGTACGGCTGTTACTTGCCCATCAGCCCATCGGTACGAAATAGTTCCGATCACCCCCGGCTTGCCGCCGGCAGCTTTCACGATAGCCTCCATGAGAAACGTGAGAGTAGTCTTGCCGTTGGTCCCGGTTATTCCTACGAGAGCTATCTTTTTGCTGGGGTGGCCGTTCAGCAGTGCCGCCACAGGACCCAAAGCGGCTCTTGAATTCGATACTTTGGCCCAGGGGACTGGCTCGAACTCACTCGTCCGTGGCCTCTCCGCTATTATGGCCGATGCGCCGGCCCGGATTGCTTGCCCGATGAAGTCATGACCGTCTACATTCTCACCTGTCATGGCGACGAATAACCAGCCAGGCTGTACCTTCCTGCTGTCATAAGTAGCCCCGGAAATCCGTACGGACAGGTCTCCATACACCGTAGGATTTTCCAGGATGGCAACAATTTCTTTGAGTCCGATGGTCAAAGTGTCTGCCCTTTGAAGGAGACCGTAAGTGGCGCCCCTTCCTTCAAAATGCTTCCGGGTTTAGGATTCTGGTTGACCACGTGCCCCGTGCCCTGAAAAGAAGCGTCGCACTTCATCTTTCCACACACTTCCAGAGTCCGTCGCGTGTCAAGCCCTTTCAGATCAGGTACAATCCATTCTCCAGGCCGAGGTCCTCTACGCAAAACGACTCTTGGTAGAGGAGCGGCGCCGCGTTTTTTCAGTCCATTTATCGCGGAAGCAAGGATTAGATCCGTATTGCTAGGTTTGCTGCCACACAAAGCTAGAATCCCTTGGCCAATTTTCCGGAATGCCGGCGCTGCAATCTTGCCTCCTGTCCTATTCTTGCCCGACGGCTCATTTACCATCACGAAGATGACCAGCCGCGGTTTTATTCCCATCAGAGCGCCGATAAAGGAAGCTATGTATTTGTTCCGAGAGTATCCGCCCGATGAATTAGCCTTTTGTGCCGTACCGGTCTTCCCTATGACATCCACACCAGGAATGCCCGCGGCCTTGCCGGTTCCTTTCGCCACCGCCGATCTCAGGATCTCGACAATCTGCTCGGAAATGGACGGTTTAATTACCTTCCGGACAAGAAATGGCCGGTTTTCTCTGATAGTCTCTCCCAGGGCGTTGGTGACCCGTTTCATCAAATGGGGTCTATAAAGAAAGCCGCCGTTTATCGCGGCCGCAAATGCTGTCACTAGTTGCACCGCAGTTACTGCGATCCCCTGGCCGAATGCGATATTCCCCTTTGTGAGGGCCGACCAGCGGCCCGGAAGTGGTAAGACCCCGGGACGCTCCCCAGGCAGGTCCACACCTGTGAGGGAGCCGAAGCCGAACCCGGTTAGTACCCTGTAGAATTCGCTTTTGCTCAGGGCCTCGGAAATTTTCACCGCACCTATGTTACTGGAATGCACTATCACATTGTCAAAGGACAGGATCTTGTGGGGTACTATGTCGTGGATCTCCGCACCATTATAACGATAAAGACCGTTTTTACAATCGAATGTCTCATTTCGCGATGCTTTGCCTAACTCCAGTGCAGTGGAGGCAAGAAACACCTTGAAAGTAGATCCCGGCTCAAACGTGTCGGCAACGCTGCGATTTCTCCTTACATCTGCCGGCACCTTTTGAAAGATATTGGGGTTGTACGTTGGGTGAACAGCCATGGCCAGGATTTCACCGGAATCGGCATCCATGACAATCACAATCCCGCTCTTGGCTTGAGCCGTTCGAACCGCCTCCTCCAACTCCTTTTCAGCAACGTACTGTATGTTTCGGTCCAGCGTAAGATACAGATCGCGTCTTTTGGGATCCTGACCGGCTACGGCAAATATAACCGGTCTGCCCAGAGCATCCCTCGGGGCGGTAACGGGTATGGGGTCTGCTTTTAGATCGCTGTCATAATACAGCTCCAAGCCTTCCAAGCCCGTAGAATCTATCCCCGCGAAACCCAGTGCATGGGCTGCGAAACTTTTCAAAGGATAAAACCGTTGAAACTCGGTAACAGTCAGCACTCCGGCCAGATCTGCCGCTTTGATTTTTTCGGTCACAAGCGGAGAGACGTGGCGGCGTATCCACACGAAGGTTTTTTGTTCGGCAAGCTTGTGCAGGATCTCTTTCTGATCTGTCTCCAAAATTTGTGCAAGAATGCTGGCGGTTTCTTTCTTATTCTTGATTTTACGAGGCTTGGCGTAGACGGATTTTACTTCCAGGCTTGCGGCCATCTGTTCGCCTGATCTATCCAGAATCATCCCGCGACGAGGCTCGAGATGTATGACTCTGGTTCGCTGCTTTTCCGCTCGCTTCTTCAGCGCTTCTGCATCATATACTTGCAATCTGTACGCACGTACCATAAGTGCCACAGTAACCGCGGCAAACATCGCTGCCACAAGGGCAATTCGAAATGCAGTCCAGTTCACAGGCTTGGCCTTACGGTACATGTACCACCTTCCCAATTGCCGGGAGCGCCAAGCCCATCTTACTCGCCTTCTTTTCGAGCTCTTGAGGAGATTGCAAGGAGGCAATTTCGAGCAGTAGCTCTCTCTTGCGTTTCTTAAGGTCGTTATTCTCGTTTTCAAGACTGGAAAGCTCATATCCAATCTGGACTAGCTGCATCCGCGTCCATACGCAAAAAAGGCCCACAAATAGAATAGCGCCGGACAGAACCACGACGAGAAAAGGGCCTATTCCCACAGCTCGAGCCCTTTGGCGAGCTTCACGGACAAGCCGACTAAACAAATCAAGACTCTCCACCGAAAGACGTTTAGTTGCTGTCATTGGTTTCCCCAGCCTCGTGCACCAAAAGCCGGGAATCAGGCTGTGTCACGGCTTCGAGAACACGCATACGCGCCGATCTGGATCGGGGATTTCTTTTCGTCTCTTCAGTCGAGGTTCTCACAGGCTTTGGGGTCACCAGTGCCCACCTTTGACTACTCTTGATTCTGTCTTTGAACGACCGTTTCACCGCGCGATCTTCAAGGGAGTGGTAAGAAACTACACAGAAGCGACCCCCAGGCTTCAAGAGAGACGGTATGTCGGCCAACGCGCGATCCAAATTGTCCAGCTCTCTGTTCACCGCAATCCTCAGTGCCTGAAAGGTTCGCGTCGCGGGGTGAATCTTTCCTCGGCGTCTTCCGAGGATCCCCAAGACCACACTTGCTAAATCTTGTGTAGTTGACAACGCCCTTCGCCTGCGGGCTTCGAGTATCCCGCGGGCTAGTTTCTTGCAATACCTCTCTTCTCCGTATGTTGCAAGCATTTCTTCAAGTTCATTGATAGAAATTGTTTCTAACAAGTCCAGCACGTCTTGTCCGGCAGTAGTGTCAAATCTCATATCCAACGGGCCGTTGAAACGGAAACTGAAGCCTCTGTTCGGATCATCCAACTGATCGGAGGATAGACCCAAATCCAGTACCGCTCCATCTATTGCCACTATGTTCAAAGCGAAGAGGATATGTCTTGCGTCTTGAAACCCCCCGTGCACGGCGTGAAATCTCTGTCCGTAGCTTTGCAAACGGGTCCTTGTCCGAGATACAGCTTGAGAGTCCAGGTCGAGGCCCACTACTTTACCGTCGGGATTTGATGTGTCTAGAATTGCCTCCGCATAGCCGCCTGTCCCCAAAGTTCCGTCAAGGTAGACGCCGCCGGCACGTGGTCTGAGGTTTTCAAGCATTTCTTGCAAGAGAACGGGGACATGCAAGGATCTTCTCCGCGCTTTAGGACTCTATTCATAATCCGGGAATTTAGCCAACTTATATCGCAAAGCTGTAGTCGCCAGGGAAGACATCGACTAGTACCGAAAACTACTCCCGAGCAGTTCAGTTCAGAGCGTTGCGCGCACATGCCGCTCGGCCGGGCACATGGTTACATAGGTTCATGTCTTCTAAAAAAAGACTATAACCGCGAGGTTCACTTGTCAAGCTATTTTTAGATTGATATTTATGACATTATCCACTAAAATGACAAGTTTTTTATATCACAGCACCTTTGCTTGAGACTATGGTCGGCCTGGGCATCAATGCATGCAGTAGTCTATCCACGAAGACATCTGTAGCATACGAGGTAAGTGTTCTTTGCGTGCAGAAGAAAATTGTCATTGCGAACGAAGCGAAGAAATCTTTTCCTTTGAACGCCGGTTAGATTGTTTTCCCGCGAAACGGGATTTCAGTCCTCGCAATGACAAGGAGCAACAGACTACTCGCGTAGGGTAATGGTTACCCGACGCGATTCTTTGAGCTTGACGATGAGGCTGCCAATAGGTAGAGTACGGTTAAGCCGAAGTGGTGGAATTTGGTAGACACACCATCTTGAGGGGGTGGCGGGCGAAAGCTCGTGCCGGTTCGAGTCCGGCCTTCGGCACCAAGAATACGAGTACCGCCCGGCATCAATGCCGGGTTTTCTGTTTTTCACGGGCGTCGCTGCAAGGAGCCGCGAAGTATGATGCGTAACTCCCCTAAGGCGCTGATCAACAGACTTCAGCCCCGCGGAATTCAGAACCTGCCTACCTGAACAAACCTTTGTGAGGACGCCGGCCATGCAGAAAACCATTAGGCTGCTGAGTTGGAATGTTAATGGGATCCGCAGCGCATACAAGAAGGGATTCGTGGATTGGCTGATAGCCACCGAGCCGGATATTCTGTGCCTTCAAGAAACAAAGGCAAAGCTTGAACAACTCCCCCCACAACTAGTCGAGCCTCCGGGTTACAAATCTTATTGGAATTCGGCCCAAAAGCCAGGTTACAGCGGGGTTGCTGTCTATACAAAAGAAGAACCTCTCCTGGTTGAAACGGAGATGGGGATGAAGCGTTTTGACGATGAGGGACGCTTCATTCGACTGGACTTCGATAAGTTCACCCTGTTCAATATCTATTTTCCCAACGGTAAGGCAAGCAAGGAACGGCTTCAATTCAAAATGGACTTTTATGAGACTTTTCTTCAACAGATCCAATCCTTACGTGAAAAGCGACCGCGACTGGTTTTTTTGGGCGATGTCAATACGGCTCATAAAGAAATCGATCTCGCGCGACCCAAAGAAAACGAAAAAGTTTCAGGATTTCTCCCGGAAGAAAGAGAATGGATCGACAAGATCGTCAAGCTTGGATATATAGACACATTTCGCCAGTTTCACAGCGAAGCCGGGCAATATAGCTGGTGGGACCTTAAGTCCAGGGCAAGGGAAAGGAATGTAGGCTGGAGAATCGACTACGTTTTTGTCACACGAGAAATGTCGAATCGTGTGAGCGACGCGTTCATTCTTGCTGACGTTATGGGTTCGGACCACTGTCCTGTTGGTGTGGACCTGCTGACAGAATAGATGTTGTGGGTGGAACCTTTTACCGGTCTCGATGCACAGAGACTGCCCTCGTACAAACCACAGTCTTACCCCACCGCCCCGTTACTACGGGGTAAGGCGACCGACTCCACCCAACCGCGTTGTCTCCCACTGCCACTCGTACTTCTCAAACGAGGCCGGGTATCTTTACCCCCGGTTCCGCGGGTCTGATCATGCTGAGCGCGTGTTTGTAAACGAGCCTGATTTCGTCCGCGTCCTCGACTATGATGCAAAAGCTGTCAAAACTGCGGACAAAGCCTTTGAAGGAGTCACCAGAGACCAGGAGCACCTCGACTTCGATTCTGGCTTTGCGCACCTGATTGAGAAACTGATCTTGAATATTAAAATGCGTTTTCGGCATTTCCGCACCCCCGTGTGCTAATCCCCATCATTCAGGCCACGCTGGCTCCAGCGTAACCGGATTGATTCAAGGGGAAAAATCCCGGACTGTAATTAATATCCGAGAAAATTAGAGACCTTTAATCCGATCCCTTTGATGTCGTCAGGATCACACCATAAAACTCCGGGTTCGGAACGAAACCATGTTACCTGTCTTTTGGCGTAGTGTCGAGTGTCCCTTTTCATCAGGCGGGTCGCCTCACCAAGACTGGTTTCTCCGGCCAAAACCATGCCTGCGTGCCGGTAACCCAAAGATTGCATCGACTTATGTTCTCGAAAATATCCGAGAGCATAAAGTCGCGACACTTCTTCTATTAGTCCACCCTTTATCATACTGTCAACTCGCTTATCAATTCGTTCGTACAAAAGCGCTCTACCTGGATCAAGACAGATGAAAAGGACTTTATAGGGACGATCCCGGAAGCCATGTCTTTCCTGAACTTCAGACAGACTTTTCCCAGTGAGTTCTATGACTTCAAGGGCTCGAATCACTCTTGCCATGTTCTCGGGTGGGATGCGGTCCGCACTCAGGGGATCCAATTTTGTCAATCTTTTGAAGAGCGTACCTTTTCCGCCTTCTTGCTCTTCATCCGCCAGTTTTCTTCTCAATTCAGGATGTGCAGCAGGCAGTAGAGCAATCCCTCCCAATAACAATTTAATATACAACCCTGTCCCCCCCACTACAAGAGGAAGATGCCTTCTGTGAAGGATCTCACTTGTCCGTTGTCGCGCCTCTCTAACATACTTCCCAGCAGAGAAATCTTCATCCGGATAGCGGACGTCAATCATGTGATGAATCACACGCGCCCTTTCTTCCCTTGTGGGCTTAGCCGAACCAATGTCCATATAACGATAAATCTGGACTGAATCCGCAGAGACGATCTCACCCGCGCACATTTCCGCCAGTTCAAGGCCTACAGCAGTCTTGTTCGACGCGGTCGGACCTGCAATGACAATTACGCGCGGTTTGGATTCAGTCATGGACGAGCTTGAAACTTTCTGAAAAAATTACTTTAAGCCATTCGAATTTCCGATTCCAAGCCGTCACCGCTGGTCCGGATCAAAGTTGCTTTTTGATAGGTGCTTTTGCGGCTTGAGCACGAATACAGCCCCATCGGGCCCGATGTACCTTTTAAATGTGAAGGTACGCACCACGTGATAACGCGGAAGCGGCCCTAAGGTTATCAGGTAATCCTCTTTCCGAACCCACCACCAGCTTAATCCGTTCTGCGGTTTGAAGCCGGGGCTGTAACAATGATATCCGTTGAATTCGAGTCCTCCATCAATTTCACAGGGCTTCACATCCAATTGTCGAACCACGTAATCCTGCGCTTGCTTGAGGGAGCGTTTCATGTCCATGAAGTCGTGAGTCCCCAATACAGCTACCGAAGCTAGGATCAGCAACGACGGGAGGCCCGCGAGGAGAGCGCTGGGTCTGAGTAATTGGCCCCATCTAGGCTCAAAGTCCGCGACGATCCAAATGATAAAGAAGACACACACAGGTATCAAATATCGGTCATGGAATCCTCCTGGTGTGATGATGCCGAGGTATATGAGGCCGGCCAACAAGGCAAGAAGTGGGAAGAGCTTCATTTGTCGGCCCTGGGGTCCAATCTCAGTCCGTAGGAGCCGGCGCAGAGATGAAAGCATGAGGCCACAGAGGACAGCCATCGCCAGAATAGCCCAGTAGACCAACAAATAGTACAAGGGCTTTGGAATAAGTGGCGGTTCGAGTAATGCCCAGGATATAAGTATCTTTCAGTAAAATTGGGCCGATACCGAAGTCAAAAATTATGTTGCGGACGAAATAAACCTGAGGATCTATCAGGCCCATGAAAAGGACTGCCTCGAATGACAAAAGAATCAAAGTCATAAGTACGAAAAAATATCTGAATGGCTTCCATCCGGAGAAAGTGCGGTATCTAAGCGCAAGCACGGGTGAAATGAGAAAGCTCACATAAAGCAGTCCAGCGAGAAAAAAATTCACGAAAAGAAATTGGAGGTATGCGAAAAAGCCTTTTGTTTCAGGATATAGCAAAATGTTGGTAAAAATCTGGTGATGGGTAATCGGAGTGCTGCCAATCGAGTAAAGAAAATATTCGTACCCGACCCACGGTATCAGATCAACAATTGTTGCCAGAAAGACGATTTTCCAGCGACCGAGATCCCTCCCTCGCGGATGCAGGAAGCACGCTGCAACAAAGGCCGCAGGAATTACAATCCCGAACTGGCGGGTAAGAATGGAGCACAGGGCAAACAGCAGACCGAGCACAATTATTGGTGTACTTGCTCGTTCAATGCCCGCGTAGAGCAATAATAAAGCGAAGATCGCCATGGCCGCGAAGGTGATATCGGACATATACGTAAAAGATTGTGACAGGAAGAGGGGATTAAAAACGAGGGTCAAGGCCCCCCAGAGAGCGACCCAGGGGGAAGCACCTGCCTTGCGCAACAAAACGAGCAGGGCAAACGATCCTAAAATGCCCAGGGTGAGAACGGATATTCTGAGAGTTGTGACCGAGAATCCACCAAAAAACGTGAACAGACGTCCCCACAGAAGATGTACTATCAAAGACGGCCCCCCTGGCGCCCAACTCGGACCCCACCCCGTGGTCGGCATTGTGCCTTTAAAAGTCAGAGTTTCCAAGGCCCTGACAAATGCCCAATCGTCGTTTATCATAAATTCCCCGACGGGGTTCACTATCAACACGATGACGGCCCAAACTGCTATGAGAATTGCTGCAGGAATACATAAGGAGCTGAGACGGTTTTGGGCAGCCGAGGGCTCGTGTTCATTTTGACTGTGGAAAATTGAAGCCAAAGAGGGGGAAGTGCTCATGGCAAAAAGGGACTTGTCCTCAGTAGATCTCGCAGTATTTGAGAAGGTATTGCTCCATCGATGGGTATCTTCGTTGAATAATAGTTGGTTGAGATCAGGCTCCCGATTGGGATTGGCAACAACCTCTCTGCCGCAACGGATTCAGTAAGTCGCTGCCGGTTCACCCGATGCTTAACGATTTATTGTTCGCGAACCCAGGGGGGTCTCAACGTCCCTCAGGCATCTATATCTTCAGGATACTCCAGGCCCAGCGTTTCGGCCACGGTACGGGAGACCGTGCGTTTACCGATCACCCTGACTACCTCTATTTCGATACCGGCCATTTGACGATAGAAATCGGTCCTGTCAATTCTTAAATCAGGATGATCATTTAGGAAATCGTTGTGGTAGCGAACGCAACCGCCGCTCTCTATTGTTCCGTTGTCCGGGCGCGTTATGATATGCGGAATCCCAGCCAACCTGCAAATCATTGGACGATAATCGTACAGAATGCAGAGCCCTTCAAAATTGAGTGCGCAGACTGCGTTCCTGTATGCCTGACCCAGGCAATCATCTTCCTTGGCTTTGATAATTTCCCGGCAGCGGCCCAGGATCTCCAGTTGCCTGGACGTGTCCAGGGCATTGAAACCCCGCCTCAGGTAGAGCATTTCCACTGACGTGTGAAGAGTCAGATCCACAGTGCAGCACTCTACTCCATTGCAACCATCACAAGAGAATCCGATCCGGTTGCCGGCCTCACAGTAGGCTGAGTCCATAAGTCTATACAACTCAGCAAGACGGGGTATCAATTCGTCCCCGGAGAACATTGTCTCTTACTCCTGGATGTCGCTAAGTCATCCCCAGGGATAGACTCGTCTGTGGCCGCTCGCAATGGAGAGAAAGCGGAACACAATCCCTTCGGACGCGGACAAGCGACAGGAGGCAGAAGGAAGAAGATTCTTACTCCTGCCAGCTAATGGCTTCTTCCGGACAAGTGTCAATGGCTTCCTGGATCTCGTCTTCGGAGCAAGCGCTTTGGTCTTTGACATGAGCCTTCTCGGTTTCTTCATTCAGCTCGAAGCAATCTTCTGCAATAGCCGCGCATGTGCCGCATCCAGAGCAAGCCTCTTGGTCGATGACAACTGTTTTTGCCATTGTCTCTCCTTTCCTTTGTTTTACGAGATTTGAGGGAGATTTGTTATTGTGTGAGCTTTAACATCTTCCCGATTGCTCAGTCAACCCCTATCGTGTCAGGCGATCAATTAGCAGGCGCGAATTTGCTTGACTCCCCTGAATTTGCGGGTCTATAGATTTACAATACCGTTGAGACCTGCACAGCGCAAGGAAAAAAGGGAGGGAACATGACTAAGGCCGAGTTTGTCGAGAAGTTGGCCAATAAGGGGGAGACAACAAAGAAACACGCGGCTGAAGCTATTGATATGGTCTTCGGCACAATCGCGGAACAGTTGTACAAAGGAGAGCAGGTATACATACCCGGATTCGGAAAGTTCTCCGTCGTGAAAAGGGCGGCTCGAACCGGGATAAATCCTCGCACCGGGAAAAAGATCAAAATCAAAGCTACTAACGCTCCGAAATTTCAGGCAGCTAAGGCTTTGAAAGAAGGCGTCAAGAAGTAGCCGACCCCCGGTAGTTGTCTTTCACGGCACGCCGCTTTCTACTACAAAGCAGGAAAGCTATCTCGGCATCTCAGCTCAGCCGAAGTAGCTAGGTTTGCCATTCGTGGTGGCCGTGCCGGCCGTAAGCCCGAGTGCGTGCGGGGCCGTTATTGCCTGTACCAGGAGTGTCCGAGAGCTGTCGGACATTTGAGCTTTGCGGCCGCGCCACGTCACCGTGGAGTTTGACACGGATACGTCCCAGATAGCGCGGTGCCATGTACTCATATTGGCAACCGCCGACGCAGAACCACCAATCTTTAACTCCGCGCATCTTCCGCCATAATGCACGGAAACGAGCCAGGCGGAAAAAGCTTCAAATGCCCTCCAGTCTGCGATGTGCCGGCGAGCGTTCTTGTCAATCTCAAGACGATCCGGCATAGTATGTGCGGCCACATTTTCTTGCTGCGATAAGTAACAAAATCGAGCTTAGTAAAGCATGGAACACAAACAGACGTTCTCATTCGGCCGCAACTGGCAAACATTCCTCAGGAGCTTTGATGAAGAAAGGGTCAAGATTGCTCAATTGTCCCTCGTCGACTTCCTGAACGTGCCCGATCTGCGTGGACAGAGTTTTCTGGATGTCGGGTGCGGCAGCGGGCTGTTTTCATACGCAGCCTTTAAGCTTGGGGCGAAAAGCATTGTCAGTTTCGATTTGGACCCTTTCAGTGTGGAATGCTGCAAATATCTGCGTGACAGCGCGAACAATCCGCCGCATTGGAAGGTCTGTGAAGGTTCGGCCCTGGACCCGGATTTTCTCTCGAGATTGGGAAATTTTGACATTGTGTATTCGTGGGGAGTGCTCCATCACACCGGGAAAATGTGGAATGCGATCGAACGCACAGCCCGCCTCGTCAACCCGGGGGGATACTATTACATCGCCCTCTACAACAAGATTCTGGCGAGAAACGGTTCCACCTCGTGGGTGCATCCATTTTGGTTGAAGGTCAAAACTCTGTACAATACGTATCCGTTCCTTGGGAGCTATGTCCTGGAACCATTGGCTATGGCCGCTTATCTGGCGATTGTCATCGCACGCGGCGAAAATCCACTTACGCACATACGCAACTACAAGTCTCATCGCGGCATGAGCTGGCGTACAGATGCTACAGACTGGCTTGGCGGCTACCCTTATGAATTCGCCACCGTGGAAGAAGTCTTCAAGTTTGTAATAGGCAAATTTACAGACTTCAACCTAATCAACTTAAAGGTCACGAGTGGCCGAGGCCTAAATTGGTATTTGTTTCAGAGATCACCGAGATAGGACCGTTACGCAATTTCGCCGAAGAAGTCCGGTCCGTTCGAATTTGTAATTCTGATATTATGGATCTCACCGGCTGTTGCTTCTCCAGCGGTAACATAGAGGATACCGTCTACCTCCGGGGCCTGGTTCCACAACCTTCCTTGCAGAAGCAGCTCTGATTCCTCGCTAACGCCTTCGACTATCCCCTGTTCAACTCTGTCGATTCGCTGGCGGTTGCGTTTTTCAGTGAGCCTGGAATGAATCACGCGTATCTCGTCGGCTCTCGCTTGCTTTACATCGGCCGGGACAGGGTCTCCAAGCGCCTTGGCCGGTGTTCCCTCTTCCGGAGAATAGGTAAAAACACCGACATGATCTATGTCAAATGACTGCACAAAATCTCTAAGTTCGGAGAATTCCTTGTCCCCCTCGGCCGGATATCCGACCATGAACGTAGTCCTGAGAACTAGACCTGGAATCTCGTGTCTCAGACGTTCCGTTAATTTGCGAATCCGGTCCCCCTTCCATGGTCGCCCCATCGCTCTGAGCACTTCAGCAGACACGTGCTGAAACGGAATGTCCAGGTAAGGAAGGATATTTTCAGACTCGTTGATCAACCGGCCCAGACCGCGTGGAACAGAATCGGGATAAAGGTACATCAGTCGGATCCACTTGATGTCTTCCACTCGCCTGAGCCTCTCCAATAGCCTTATGAGACCGCCTTTTTCGCCACGTTCGACTCCATAACTAGTCAGGTCTTGCGCGACGAGTACCAGTTCCCGCGCTCCAACGGAGGCCAGGAAAATCGCCTCCCGTTCAAGTTCGTATGGATCGGCGCTGCGCAGAGGACCTCGAATTGAAGGGATCGTGCAGTATCGGCAAAGTCGAGAGCAACCTTCAGCGATTTTCAAGTACGCGTAACCAGCGGTGGTGAGTACTCGACAGTGACGGCTGCTCGACACTTTCGCCTGTGTAACGAGGAACTCGGCTGATGTCGGCAAATGCGATGAGCCGGACTCTGCTGCCTGATTGAGGGTCTCCTTCAACAAATTCGGCAAATCGAGGATCTTGTCCGGGGTCAAGAATAGGTCTACCTCGGGTAGCGGTTCTTCAAGACTCTCCCGGTAACGCAGTGGCATACATCCGGCAACCACCAAGAAGGCTTCCCGGTGCTCTCGATAGTCCAATATGGTGTCGATGGATTCTTCGACCGCAGGCTCAATGAAGGCGCAGGTGTTTATGATGATAACTCTAGCGGCTGCGGGGTCATCGGTATAAACGAAGCCGGCTTGGGTCATCACCGACAGAATTCTCTCGGAGTCTACCCGGTTTTTCGGACACCCAAGACTGACGAGATTGAAAAGCCTATCGTTTTTCACTGCTTTGGTAATGCGTCCAGAGAGGGGATCAACTTTTCCAACGGGATTGGACCCACTTCGAACTGCGCCTCAGGCAACGAATTCAGGAAGGTTATTCCAGCCAGATCAAAACGGTTGTAGTTTCCGAGCGCGTCATAAATGATCGCCCTTCGTATCGTGAACTTGTTCATGTCAATGCCCAGCACAATGCGATAGGTCCCGTTAGAGTTTTTTCGATCCGTCAGCTCCAGAAAGAAGAGCTTTTCTGCTTCATCGTATGTTTTGACAGGGAAGGCCACGGAGAAATTCCGGCCAAGGGCGCTGATATCTGCAAGAAATCCAAAAAAATGCTCTACGTCGATTTCGGGAGGAATTTCTCCGCGAGACGCGGTGCCGTCCTTTGGAAAATACACCGTATACGATCTTCCTTTTATCACTACCTTCTGTTTTTCCGGCGATTCGACGTCCAATGCGATCATGTCCGGCTTTTTGACATACATGACACCTTCAAACCGGTCTCTGAGGTCCATGCTCACGTTGACCGTCAGTTGGTTGAAAGTTGCACGAAAACAGCAGTGATGCGAATAGACATCCTGAACCTTTTTAATCACCTCTTCTGCGGTAGGGGTCCCGCTGCATATCCCAACCGATGCGCAAACGGTCACAATTACTGTAATTAGAACCACGCACAAGCGTCCGGTCAAGCAGCGCCTCCTGAAAGCTTCTTGAGATTCGAGAGCCTTTCCACCAGGAGGGGGATTCTAAATTCATCGGGCGAAAGGGGCACTCCGGCGGAGCGAAGATCGTGGACCAATAAAGCAAGCTCGGGGAGTAAGTCTCTGGTAGAAGCATCATTTCCAAGGGCTTCACAAACCTCCGAGGGTGAGCCGAACCCGGCGACCCTCCCTTGCTTCATTATCATTATAAGATCCAGAAGCGGCAGGAACGGTTCCATGTCATGAGAAGTTATCATCACGGTTGTGTTGCGCGCGCTCTTCATTTTCTCAAGAGTCCGGATGAGATTAGCCAGGGACGGAGGATCCAGGCCGACCGCCGGTTCATCTAGGATAAGGACCTCGGGCGCATTTACCAGGATTCCAGAGATCGCGACCTTACGTTTCGCGCCGTCAGATAGAGTCAAGGGACATCGTTCGCCGATTTCATCGAGATTCAATCCCACCAACTCGCACGCGCTCCGGACCTTGTTCCGGATTTCCATTTCAGACAGGCTGGAAGAGCGTCGGAGGACAAATGAGATGTCTGCGAATACCGTTTGCTCAAAAAGCTGGCGCTCGGGCCGTTGAAATACCACACCGACTTTCCGTCTCAGGTTCGTTCCGTAAGATCTTACGTCTGTGCCGTCCAACAAGACCCTGCCCCGGGTCGGAACGAGCAGGCCGTTGAGATTCCTGATGAGCGTTGTTTTTCCCGATCCGGTTCCGCCCAGTATTCCAAGAAAAGTTCCGGCAGACAGTCCGAAGCTTATGTCCTCGATAGCCCTAATCTCAAGAGGCGTACCCGGATTATACGCATAATAGAGATTTTCAACTTGAATCTTCAATCGTGTGACCTATTTCAACAGGCTGTGCAAGACCAGGTGTCAAACTTCATGGGGGCCATATCCTGACTAAGTGCTCTGTGGCGCAAATATGGTTACGTATTCCTTGGTCTAAAGTGGCCTCATGCGGCCAGGCAGACTCGGTTTCTGTTATGTGCTTGGTCCTGGAACCTTGAGAGAGTTTTCTTGAGATCATTTTTCGTGTATTTCCATTTGAAAGGTTTGGCGATTTGGTTGTAGAGAGCTTGAAACTCGAAGATGGCCGTTTCGAGGCGTTCAAGGTCTGGAAAGTCGTTTGGCTTGAGGACCTTTCGTTGCAGCACCGAGAAGATTATTTCGACTTGGTTCAGCCAACTGGCGTGTATTGGGGTATGGATCTGGATCGTGTTCGGATACCAATCGAGAAGCCGTTGAACCGAGGTTTCCCCTCGATGCGAGGAGCCGTTATCCGTGATCCAAAAGACTCGGCGTGCCGACCGATAGGGTTCTTGTTGCATCACCAAGTCCACCAGCTTGTGGAACGGCTCGATCCCCGTTGATTTCTCGCAGAGACCGAAGAGCTTGGCTCCATGCACATCCCAAGCTGCGAGATAGGCCAAGGCACCCTTTCTTTCGTATTCGAACTCCACGCGCCTTGGTTGATTCGGCATGGGGCCAGTGCCGATGGCCTTTCTGTGGCGGGCTTGGATACTGGTCTTTTCGTCGGCGCTGATCACGTAGTCATCCGGCCCCAGGGGAATTCCGTGAAAATAACGGAAATAAAGGTCCAACACGCGAGAAGCCTTTTCTGCAAAGGCGGGATCGCGAGGAAAAAGCCAGCTACGATGAGTCCAGGGCTTGATGGCATCAGCGTGGAGATAACGCCAGACCGTCTTGACGCTTATGGAAACCACCAGACATCGAACCACGGCTTGGGTGGCTATATCGGCATGACTGAGACGGGAAAAAGGAAGTCCCAATCTGCTGGGGATTTCGCAGGCCAGAGCCTTGATCTCCACAATGCTCTCAGGGGGAAAAAGAGCGCGGTCTCCCGCACCTGGGAAGGTCCTCCAGGCCATCCAGTCGTTCGCAGAAGAACCGTTTCCTCCACTTTGCGACGACTGGACGGGGCACCTCCAGGCGCTGAGAGATCTGCTCGTTTTCCATGCCGGAAGCTGCCAAGAGAACGATCTTGGCACGAACCACCTTATAATAAGGGGCCGTGTATTGCCTTGATGTATCAACGAGAATCTGCTCCTCGGTGCATGAAAGCGCAATGATGAAGGGGCTTGTGCGCGGCATTTCGCGTTCCTCCTGTTGGAGGCAACCCCATATCGCACATTTATCTCGCGGTCAAGCAACATCATACGTAACCGTACTTACGCCATCGCGTACTAAGTGTTTTCCCCTACCTTCCAAGTTGTTCCTTTGGGGCTGTCCTCAAGCAGAATATGGTTGTCGGCCAACGCGCGACGGATCTCGTCCGCACGGGCGAAATCCTTTTTGCTTCGCGCCTGGGCTCTTTGCGCTATCAGGCTCTCGATCTCCTCTTCACTTATTTCCAGACCTACCACACCGGATTTGCGGAGGTTTTCCATAAAGTGGGCCGGTTCTTCCTTAAGGATGCCCAAAATTTCACGCGATAGGGAAATAACTTCGTCTTTCACACGGGCCAGGAGATGGGGCCGAGGAATCTCCGACAACGAATCTGACGTGGAATATCGGTTGATCGACCGGGCAACCCCGAAGAGAATCGCCAGGGCACGAGGAGTATTGAAGTCGTCATCCATCGCCTCCGTAAAGCGATCACTCATGTCCGCAAGTTCCTCGGGGAGCTCATCCGATGTCCCATTACGATTGCTGACATCATCTACGGCCACCATTGCCGCATAGAGGCGCTCAAGCGCGGAGGCAGACTCCTTTATGGAACTTTCGTTGTAGTCCAGTGGGCTTCTGTAGTGACTCGAAATCAGGAATAACCGGAGTGCTTCCGGATGGACGGACTTGAGTATATCCCTTATGTTGAGGACGTTCCCGAGAGATTTGGACATTTTCTCAGAACTGATATTGACGAATCCATTGTGTATCCAGTATTTGGCGAAATGTTTACCAGTAGCCGCTTCTGACTGGGCGATTTCGTTTTCATGGTGAGGAAAGGCCAAATCAGCGCCCCCACCATGAATGTCGAATTCTTCCCCTAGCAGGCGCATGCTCATGGCAGAGCACTCGATGTGCCAACCAGGACGTCCTGGTCCCCAAGGACTTTCCCAGAAAGGCTCCCCGGGCTTGGCGGCTTTCCATAAGGCGAAATCCAGAGGGTTCCTTTTCTTTTCGTCCACGTCGACGCGGGCACCCGATATTAACTCGTCAATCCTTTTGCCGGAAAGCTTGCCGTAGCCGACGAAGCTGTTCACCGAAAACATCACATCTCCGTTGGCTTCGTACGCGTGTCCGGACGAAACGAGCCGTTGGATAAGTGATTGCATTTCTTCTATGAATTCGGTGGCACGAGGCTCAAAGGTTGGACGAAGGATCCCTAGAGCATCCATATCGACGTAAAATTCACCGACAAATCGCTCGGCAAGACTTTTCCATTCCTCGCCTAGCTCGTTGGCACGATTTATGATCTTGTCGTCCACGTCGGTGAAGTTCCGCACAAAGGTAACGTCATACCCTCGGTGCATGAGATACCTGTAGATCACGTCAAAAAGGACCGCGGAACGTGCATGTCCCAAGTGACACATATCGTAAACCGTCATTCCGCAGACATACATGCCGACCTTTCCAGGCTGAAGGGGCTGAAAGTCCCTCTTTTCCCTGGTCAGGGTGTTGTATATCCTCAGTCCCATCAGCTTCTCCTATGGACGGATCTGTGAAAATGTATGAGGCTCAGGCCCCGTAGCCAAAGTTCGTCTCAAGGTTGTTCGACCTTTTCCAGCAGTACCACAGCCGATGCTGCTATGCCTTCAGCACGACCGACAAATCCGAGCCCTTCGGTGGTTGTTGCCTTGACGTTGACCAAGTTTGGTTCGATTCCGATGGCATCGGACAAATTGCCGACTATCGCTGCTCTGAACGGTCCGATCTTAGGACTTTGCGCTAGAATAGTGACATCAAGATTTGCAATTCGAAAACCTAATGAGCGCAATCCGGCCACGATAGTTTCCAACATGCTGATGCTGGAAGCATCCCGAAATGTTGGGTCCGTGTCGGGAAAGTGCATCCCTATATCTCCCAGGCCACCGGCGCCAAGCAGCGCATCTATCACCGCGTGGGTAAGGACATCAGCGTCAGAATGCCCTTCCAGTCCCAGGGGATATGGTATGGTCTCTCCTCCCAAAATGAGTTTGCGTTTATCAGCAAATCTGTGGACATCAAATCCGTGGCCAATGCGCAAGGTTTTCTCCTGCCCGCCATGAATATGCGGAGCTTAATTCATCGACCGAAGTTCGTCAAGAATGGCTTATCGCTGAACCGGCACGTGGAGACATATCGAAGACCCACCGAATAGAATACGCTCCAGTCCTTGACGGAAGTTATCGCCTGTCATAAACTCTGCGCCATTGTGTTATGACTTTGTGAAGCTCTGACAGGGAAGACCGCGAGTGATTTCACGGCACACGAACAAGCAGAAGAAAAGAACTCTGATTACAGTTTTCGCGTGGTTGGGAGCAGGTTTACCGGTTCTCATGCTATGTGGGTTTGTGTCGGGGATGTTCGGAGCGGTGGTAGGGAGTTATTTAGCCTTCTCGGCTGATCTGCCCAAAATCCCGGACCTAAAATCCTACCGTCCTAAGACGGTATCCACCTTTTACGCGGAAGACGGCAGCGTCATCGGCCTATTTTACAGGCAGAAGCGATTCCCGGTTTCGCTGGATTCTCTGCCTTCTCATGTGATTAATGCTTTTCTGGCCGCAGAGGACTCCAGGTTCTTTTCCCATTCCGGGGTGGACCTATTGGGTATTCTCAGAGCCCTGGTTAAGAATGTGAAGTCCGGGACCTTCGCGCAGGGTGGAAGCACCATAACTCAGCAAGTCACGCGCAATTTTCTTTTGTCCAATGAAAAGACAATCTCCCGCAAGATTCGGGAGGCCATCCTCGCTTCCAGGCTCGAGCGAACCTTGGGCAAGAAAGAAATCCTGGGTATCTACCTAAATGAAATTTATTTGGGCAAGGGTTCCTATGGAGTGGAAGCTGCTGCCCGAACGTATTTCGGCAAACCCGCAGCCGAAATGAGCATCGCGGAGGCCGCCTTGGTGGCTGGATTGGTTTCCAATCCCACGAAATACTCCCCTGCTCGAAGTCACGAAGCCGCCCTCAAACGAAGAGAGTTCGTTCTGGACCGCATGCTTCACGACGGCTTTATTAACGAGAATCAATACCGTGATGCCATGGCGGATGTTCCCTCTTTCAGGGAAGATCTACCAAATCCGTATCAGAAAGCTCCCTATTTCACGGAGGCGGTCAGGCAGTATATTTTGGCCAGATACGGCGAAGATGAGTTGTACAATCAGGGCCTTCAGGTCTGGACTGCCTGTGATACTGCTCTTCAGAATGAAGCATCAGAGGCACTTGTTAATGGGGCTCGATCATGGGAAAAGCGGGAAGGTAGACCTGTGGGGCTTGTTCGGAGGCTCAAACCATCAGAAGCGAAGGAATTTCGCACAAGTTCGGCCGCGAAATCTTACACGGTTGGCGAACTCATCCAAGCTATCGTAATATCGAACGATTCTCCAAAGAAACGACGCCGAAAGCAGTCGGAAAATAATATCCAAGTCTGCACACTCGCCCTTCGCGGGGACCTCCGGTTTCGAATGCGGCTCGAAAGCAATATCCGATACCGTACTAATGATCTGCTGGAATTCAGAATAACGAAAATCGATGGAACGCGGTTGGACCTTGAGCATCAGCCCCTCCCTCGTGTCCAAGGGGCGGTTGTATGTATAGAGAACAACACGGGATATGTTCGTGCATTAGTCGGAGGCCTCGGTTTTGATCGATCCAGCTTCAATAGGGCGATTCAGGCGAAGCGCCAGCCTGGCAGCGCTTTTAAACCGTTCCTGTACGCGGCCGCTCTGGAATGGGGCCGATACAGCCCGCACACGCTAATAGTCGATGAACCTATCGCGGTGGTCATGGATTCCCGGGAGCCTGAATGGGTTCCCAAGAATTCGGACCGACAGTTCAACGGTCCGATGACTTTCAGACAGGCACTCGCCCACTCCCGAAACATAATTTCGGTCAAACTGCTGATGGATGTCGGCATAGATCCCGTAATCCAGATGGCCCGCAACATGGGGATTCACTCGCCCCTGCGCAGAAATCTGTCGCTCTCTCTGGGGGCTTCGGAAGTTACTCCACTGGAGCTTACTTCAGCCTATACGGTTTTTCCGAATATGGGGGTTCGGGTGACCCCTGCGCTGGTCAAGAAAGTTGTGGACCGTTTCGGGAATGTGCTCGAGGACAACTCGGTCAAACCGCTGAACGTGCTCCAACAGATCACGGCAGGGGAGTCGCCGGGCATTCCCTCTATTGAATCTCCGACCTCCGGAGTAACGGCTCGAGGATCGGGCTATGCGGACCAAATGCAGGGAGGGCTTATCGACCAGATGCGGAACATTGGTTCCAAGAGTCAAGGCTCCTCGACGAATCCGAACCACGCTCAACGGCCGGCAGCCTCTCTCCAATCCGAGCCTGCTTCCCACGATCCGAGAATGGTGCGCGTCCTCAGCCCACAAAGTGCTTACCTTATGGTGAGCATTCTCAGGGACACCTGTGTATCAGGAACGGCCGCGGCTGCCGCCCGCCTCCACCGGAAAGACTTGGCCGGCAAAACAGGCACCACTGATGATTGCACGGACGCGTGGTTCGTGGGCTTCAATCAAAAGTACACTACAGGCGTCTGGATGGGATATGATGGTAAGGTGTCGTTGGGTCGCCAGGAGTACGGGGGTGCAGCGGCGCTTCCCGTCTGGATGGATTTTATGAGAAAGGCCATCGGCAGCGAACCTTCAGTGGGTTACCCCGTGCCGAATGGCATAGTATTCGGCGGTGCCGTAATCCCGGCCGGGACCCATCCGAACTTGAACGCGCTTCTTGAAGCATCGCCTGATTTTGCTTTCCAGCCCGATATCAAACAGGTGTCGCCGGTGGACACCGCCTTTGTACCTGCTGCCGCCAATGTGGAGGATACACCTGACTCCCCCTCCAACACGGACTCTGTCGCGCCCGCTTATCCCGGCGCGATAAGAGTATTATCTCCTACCGGGCAAACGCTCGGCTATGCCTTATACGAAGTGGATGGCAAAGGTAAAGTCACTTTGTACAGAGACACTGTCATGACGGATAATCGAAATGAGGAGGGGGCCGGCCGAGAAGCACGCTCAGATGAATCTTTTTTTACGGGCGCCGCAAAGTTCCTCCGGAACTTCCCATCGTCTGTGCCGTCTTCCGTGGAGGGATGGTTTCAATGATCGGTTCGAGGAAATGGTCAGTTATTGTGACGCTGATCGTGATATTCGGCACAGGCCTCGTAATCGGCCTGTGGCTCAACCGCGACGCACCTCAGTCCCGCGTGCCCTCAACTCCTGCTCGATATCAGCCTCTTGAGAGGGACGAAGCAGTGGTGATCAGAGTTTATCAAGAGATAAGCCCCGCTGTAGTAAACATTATCGCGACTCATCAGGCTCTGACCGCTTGGATGCAGCTAGTTCCGCAGACAGGGCAAGGGACCGGCTTTGTCATTGATTCCGATGGCCATATCCTTACCAACAATCACGTGGTTGCAAACGCAGAAGATCTCGAAGTCACCTTTGCGGACCAAAAAAAAATGCACGCAAAGTTGGTCGGTCGAGACCCGGCAAGCGATCTGGCGGTGATTCAGGTTACGCCTTTCCCCAGCATGAAAGTGGCCCCGCTCGGGGATTCCGACCGACTTGTGGTAGGGCAGCGAGTCGTAGCAATCGGCAACCCCTTCGGCCTTCAGCACACAGTAACAGCGGGTTTCATAAGCGCGCTGAACCGTGCTGTGTCCGTTGGCCAGCGTACTATGATGGGGATGATTCAGACCGACGCAGCTATTAATCCCGGCAATAGCGGCGGCCCCCTGATAGATGCTCGTGGGGAAGTCATAGCTATTAACTCGGCCATTTTCACCACCCAGTCAGGAGGATTTATGGGGATCGGACTGGCTGTGCCTATTGATCGGGCCAAGAAAGTAGCGACGCAAATTGTGAAAGTCGGCCGGGCAATTTATCCGTGGATAGGGATAAAATCATCGAGAAACCTTGAACCGGAACTTGCCGTTAAAATGGGGCTCCCACCCGTCAAAGGAGTTCTTATTTTTGAATTGTTTCCCGGCACACCTGCCGCGCAAGCCGGCCTAAGAGGAGGGGATCGCTTGGCTTTCTATGGCAATAGTCCGATACTGCTGGGTGGCGACGTAATCCTAGCTGTGGATGGCACACCTACCCCGAGCTTTGATGACTTGCAGTATGCCATGACTCGCAAAAACATTGGTGACCATGTGCAACTGAAAGTGCTCCGTGGCAAACAAGAGTTTCCAGTTGACCTTGTTTTAGCGGAAGATCCGCGAATACGACAATGAATCGACTAAGTTGAGACATTTGTGATGGTTCACTCACGCGGGGGAATTGTCAACCCCCTGTCATTGCGAGGAGTAAATAGTAGGACATGCATCCTGCCCATAGGCGTTAAAATAAGCTTCAAGTCCTCTTCGTCCCGGAGGGACATCCTGATAATAGCCCGGCGATTTATCGCCGGGAATGAACCGCCAAGAGACTTTTCTTCGTCCCCGAGGGGCGCCCGAAGGATGCATCCTTCGGGCGCCCCTCGGGGACGAAGATTGAATCATTGCTTATCGGCCACCCGGCAATGAATTGCCGGGCTACTATCATTGAGCTTCTCCAGGGCTCACAGAGGACAGGCTCGTTATTTTAACGCTTATGGCCAGGATGCCTGTCCCACACAAAACACGGTGTCACTTGTTTGAAAATGAATCGGTATGACACGGGAAACTAGGTGAACGGCCGGAGGATCTTCGTCAGTCAAGCAGAACTGTGGACGAAAATGTGTATTTGCAGGCTGAGGTTAAACGGCTCAGAACCATCATCGCGGCAGAGACAATGAAAATCGGCAACCACGCTTGTGCTGTATCAGATCTGGAAGCGACAGGAAAAAGGACGGCCGGGTTGCGAAATGACGCCTCTGCGCCTCAGCAAGCTCCGGCCAACTTCACATCAGAATTACCCGGTTAATAATTCTGATGCGGGGCGGGAATATTTGATTCGCCGGAAGCCTCATCCGGCAACTTCTCCAAATCTTCGGCCTCGCATGGAACCCTAGCTACCCCTCGTCACTTTGCTTAGGGAATTTATCTTAGCTCTGACAAAGGTATATTTTCCGAGGCGCTGGGAGGCTTGATCCGGTTACTGGTTGACCCTCCCGGAGGAGGGATCGGTACCGGAACCGCCGGATATAACAGCGGATAAAGTTCGGTCGGCGGAAGGCGCCACGGCCAGGGCTCAGGGCCGCCCCACGCAAGAATCGGAGAGCCCGTAGGAACTGTATACATCAGCGCTCCATTTGGGATAACCGCTCCTTCCGGAGCAACAGAAAATTGAGCCCATGCTGAAGATACGGCCAGGGCAATCAGGATCAAGGCAAGGAACCACTTTCTCATATCTCATTCCTTTGTCTTCAGCCGGAAAACAGGCCGGGATCTTTTAGATTTCGCGGCGCATCAACGATTTTCAAATGCCATACCGCCCCCGATCTTACCACTGCGTGGGACAGCTTTTCAATTCATTATTTGTGACTCCACCATATCCACGACCGTACCTGCTTGAGCAGTGGTGATTATTTGGATATCATAACCGACCGGGACGCGCTCAAATTTTCTTGACGCGCCTGATCTTTGAAAGAAGGAGGTATTGGTGAGCCTAACCGGCGAATTGCTGGATCGCTTCATCGAAAGCCAGATATTCTTTCCCGATCGCTTCTTGGTATGTACACCGGCAGATGCAGCGTTGGATTACGAGGATGTATGGTTTGACACCAGCGATGAGGTCCGTTTGCACGGTTGGATGGTCCCTGGGTCAGGCAGTTCCGCACTTATGCTCTTTTGTCATGGAAATGCCGGAAATATTTCCCATAGGGTCGACAATCTCCGGCGTTTGCACGATATAGGATTGGATGTATTCATATTCGATTACCGCGGGTACGGACAAAGCGGCGGTCGAATATCCGAAACCGGATTCTATCTGGATGCCGAAGCCGCTTATGCCGTGGCTCTCAAACACGCTCTTGCCAAGAAATTAAAACCGGTCATATTCGGCAGATCGCTTGGCGGCATAGCGGCGGTACATATAGGTGCCGGCTTCAAATGTTCCGGGCTGATCCTTGAGTCCACCTTCACTCACATGGCCGATATGGCACGAGCCCATTTTCCTTTGCCTGTTCCGGACGGGGTTCTTTCGCACAGATTCAACGCTTTGGAAGAGGTCGGTCGGATCAAGGCTCCTATTCTGTTTTTTCATGGAGACGTTGACAACATAGTGCCTATTGAATTAGGTCGCGCACTTTTCCAGGCTGCCGGGGCTCCCAAGGAATTCGTAACCATCGAAGGCGCAGGGCACAACGATACTTACTTGGTCGGGGGCCGGATGTACTTCAACAAGATAAGAGATTTCGTAAGCTCGCTGCCCGCCCGGGAAGAATTGTTGCGGTGACGAGGCTTCCGGTTTTTTTCGACCAAAAGATTTACGGAATTATGCACTTGACAAAAGTTACGCGGAATAATGGGGTGAAATCATAAGATAGCCGCAGGCAGCCTATTAGGGCTCATGCGGGACTCAATAAGACCGTCACCCCGGAGAAGGCCTGGGTCCAGAAGACCTGGATTTCGGCCTCCGCCGAAATGACGGACATGGACCTTTCCCAAGTGAATAGTTCCCAAGATTCAAAGCCTCAGTGCCGGAAACGCTGGCACTTCCTTGAGCATCTCGGCCGGTTTGGGCTACGATAGCCAATTGAGTCAGCCGAGGCCCAAGTCATATATGGCTCCGATCACCGCTATTTTCTTGGTAGCTGTGATAGCTGTGCCTTATTCCGTATAAAAAGTATATGACGAGTCCTACGATCAGCCATACCAGGAGACGCAGCCAGGATTCAACGGGGAGGCTCAAGGCCAAATAGAGGCAGCAAACAATCCCGAGCGCCGGCACAAACGGAACCAAAGGCGTTCTGAAAGGTCTTGGCAGGTCCGGCTCGTTTCGACGAAGCACTATTACGGCAGTGCAAACGACTATAAAGGCAGCAAGAGTTCCGATTGAAACAAGTTCGCCCAGAAGCCCGATAGGAGCCAGTGACGCCACCACTGCCACGGCCAATCCGCAGACAGCCGACGTATTAGCCGGAGTGTGGAACCGAGGATGAATCCTGGAAAAGAACAAAGGCAAAAGTCCGTCGCGGGCCATGCTGAATAGAATACGCGCCTGGCCCAGCAACAAAACGAGAATTACCGAAGTCAGTCCAGCGATGGCCCCCAGTTTTACCAAAAACGCCAGCCAGTGAATTCCAATGGAGTCAATAGCCACAGCAACGGGATCCGCCACGTTAAGTCTTGAATAGTTGACAATGCCGGTGATGACCAGAGCAACTAGAATATAGAGCACAGTACAGATAGCCAAGGAGCCCAGAATGCCAATCGGCATATCGCGTTGGGGATTGCGAGCTTCCTGGGCTGTAGTAGAGACGGCATCAAATCCGACATAGGCAAAGAAAACTACCGCAGCTCCTCTGGCCACCCCCGACCAGCCGAACACGCCGAATTTGCCTGCATTGGGAGGAATGAAGGGGGTCCAGTTGGACGTCTTTACAAATGCAAATCCTACTGAAATAACAGCTAGGATCACTGCAATCTTCACCACCACAATTATAGAGTTGAAGGATGCCGATTCCCGAATCCCTCTGATAAGCACAGCGCTCAGAAGAATTATGATAATAAATGCGGGCAAGTTGAACAGTGCCGTTGTTTGCTGCAAAGTTGCCACCGAGATGCCCGCCTGCTGCAAACATTGGCTGTAATTGCTCAGTTGGTGCCATCCCTCAGGCACGGAAAGCCCCATTGTGCGGATCAATTTGTCCGATAAATAAACAAGGTGGGTCCCAGGGGGGCCTATAAGTTGCGGGGGAATATGAATGCCGACTTGCCGCAAGAAGCTGACCATATATCCCGACCAACCCACTGCAACGGTCGCGGAGCCTATGGAATACTCGAGAAGCAAGTCCCATCCGATGAACCAGGCAAAGAACTCGCCTAAAGTCGCGTATGAATAAGTGTATGCGCTTCCTGCAATCGGGATCATGGAGGCGAATTCCGCGTAACATAAGCCTGCGAACGCACATGCTGCGCCCGAAAGAACAAATGAAAACACAATGGCAGGCCCAGCGTAGTTAGCTGCTGCCTGTCCGGTTAAAACGAATATTCCCGCTCCAACAACAGCTCCTATGCCAATCGCCGTCAGGTCTACGGGGCCCAAAGCTCTCTTAAGACCAACATCGGCCTGGGCCTCCGCTTGGAGCCCTTCAATGCTCTTCTTTCGCCAGAGTTGATTCATTACGTTCAGATTTGTGGAAGGCTGGAAGAGCCTTCTCTCCTTTCAGGGTGGTTCAAGAGGGGGGAATGTGCGTCACGACGTCCCGAATTATCTCCATGAGTTTCGTGATGTCAACCGGTTTTTCAACAATTGCATCCACGCCGCTTTCGATCATTTTTTCCTCTTCGTTAAACTGGCCGGCCCAGCCTGTCAAAAGGACGAAGGGAGTCTTGGGCAAGCCCTTCTCTTTCGATAAGTTCTTGATAGTCTTGCCGACCTGCCAGCCGTTTAAATCGGGCATGCCCAGATCACAGATCACCACATCGACAGGCTTTTGCTTAAAGAGTTCAAGTCCTTCCCGGCCGGACAGGGCCGTGAACACAGTTTGCCCGTACTCCGTCAGACCTTCCCGGAGCATACTGAGCAAGAGCTGCATGTCGTCTATTGCCAAGATTCTCAGTTTCAGGTCGAAAGCGGTGTGCACGGATGCAGTGTCTCTCGAGAATCCTTTGGCCATGGGCAATTTCACGGTGAAAGACGATCCGTGACCCTCCCTGCTTTCCGCTGTAATGGTTCCGGCATGACGGGTGACTATTCCATAGCTGACGGCAAGCCCCATGCCTGTGCCGTTCGGGCCCTTCGTGGTCCAGAACGGCTCGAATACCCTTGGCAGAAATTCCTGAGCTATGCCTACTCCGGTGTCGTCCACACGAAAGATTACACTCTTTTTGGTCGCGTATGTCGCCACATTGATTTCTCCGCCTCGTGGCAGAGCTTCAGCGGCATTCTTTATGAGGTTGACAACCACTTCGAACAACTCATTCTGTTTGCCTCGGACCAAACATCCGTCCACAAGTTCTAAATTGAGGTTGATCGTTATGCCCTCTCTCTCCGGGGTAGTTTTCCACCAGGGCTTCGTCATCTCGGCAGCTTGCCGGACAAGATCGGACAAATCGAATGTATCGCTTTCTGCAGAGACGGGTTCGGATTGAAGATTAGCGAAACTCTGAAGGCGTTTGACGGTTTCGGCTCCAAACTTGGAACTTTCGAGTATCTGCTCAAGGTGCCTGCGAACATTGGCTATATTCTCGAGTTCGAGGTTCAATGAGGCCAACTGAGCGCCACCCATGATAATCTGAAGGAGGTTGTTGAAGTTGTGCGCAACACCGGAAGCCAGATCCGCCACGGCTTTGAGACGCTCCGTCTGGATCTGGAAAGCTTTTGCCTTGTTCAAATCGGTGCAGTCTTCAAGGATGCCAATGCCTCCGACAACAGAACCGTCCTTGGTGACAATCGGACCGAAGGAAGCCTTCAGCGGCGTGATCTTATCCGTTGTCACCGAACGATAAAGACCTTCGAAATACCCTATTTTGCCGGATAAGGCATTCTTTATAGCCGCGACAGCCTCCTGATTATGCAGACCGGAAAGCACATTGAGACCGAGCAGCTTTTGTTTGGAAGACCCTATAATGCTTACAAAATTGTCATTACAAGTTGTTATGATACCATCATGATTAAAATGAAAGACCCCAAGGGGGGAGTTCTCGAAAATAATTCGATACTTTTCTTCCGATTCTCTCAGAGCATCTTCGGCCCTTTTCCGGTCAGTTATGTCTCTGGCAATAACCTGGTGGCTGACTATTTTGTCGGCCTCCATCATGATACTTACATTTTGGCCCAGCCAGACAGTTTCCCCATTCTTGGTAAGGATGGGGACCTCACAATATGTGTCAGCCAGTTTCCGGACAAACTGCATTCTATAAAATTTCTCTGTTTGTTTCTTGTGATCCGGTCGAATCAAATCGAGATAGTGCTTACCGACAAGTTCCTCTTCGGAGTATCCGGTTATGCGTGAAGCCACGGGATTGACCAATCCCACAATTCCATTTTCGTCGGTCAGAAATATGATATCGTTAGCTTTCTCCACGACTTCACGGTACCGCGCTTCGCCGGCTCGTAACGCTTCTTCCATCTTCCGGCGTTCGGTGATGTCCCTGGCCATGCCCTGAACGCCTACGGGTTTATCGTCTTTCCTGATTATTTGACTATTGATTTCTACCCAGTGTTGGCTCCCGTCTTTGGCACGTATCAGCAGTTCGTAAGGTCCTGTAGTCTCAACACCCTCTTCGATCTTCTTACGAAGCTGCTCTTGGGTTACGTGCAAGTGCGCCGGGTCGACAATATCTCTGAAATTGAGGCTTACAAACTCTGAGGGGCTATAACCGATTATCTTCCTTGCCGCTCCGTTTACGGAGGTGTAATTACCTTCCAGATCATGCGTGTACATCATATCCGACGCATTTTCGAAGAGTTCTCGATACCGCTTTTCGCTTTCATGGAGTGCTTCTTCCATTCTCTTGCGATCGGTGATGTCCAGGCAATACTCTATGATTTGTTGGACAGACCCTTCGCTGTTGAAAATTGGATAAGCGTGAACTTCCACGTGCTTGAGGCTGCCGGTCTTGTCATAATGAACATGTTCGGCTACTAGCGGCCGGCCGGTCTTCTTAATTTCTTCTATGGGACAAAGACAGGCCCCCTCGTGACACGATTCTTGACTTCGGTGGGACACGGAATAACAAGTTGAACCGTTGCAGTAGCCTGCTGAGACCGCGGCGGAATTCGCTCTATGGATCGTGTAATCGTCTGCGTTGATGATGTAGAAAGGATGGGTTAAAGCCTCCAAGATATTATTCAACGATTCGTTTTGCTGTCGAACCTGTTCCTCGGCCTGTTTCCGCTGTCTGATTTCTCTGCGGAGCCGCTCATTATGTTCCTGCTTGTGCAGAAGTCGTTTCTTCTCGCCGGTCAAGTCCTCGACCAGGACCAATATTAACCTGTCCTTCCCCATCCTTAAGGACCGGAAATTCAAGCGGGCCCAGATTTGGCCCTTGCCGATTTTCATCGTCGCTTCGATGATCCGAGGTTTTCTGGTGGAGAAAACGAACTTCAGGACGGCTTGCGCCTTCTTGGAAGCGGAACGTATTGCAAAGAGTGAGGAAAAAGGAACCCCCTCGGTTTGCTCGTAGCTTACATCTATCTTCTCACAGGATTCGTTGGCGAAAGCAACACAATGTGAACGATCAACTAAGAAGGCCGGAATAGGAAGAGCTTGCAACAGCTTGCCGAATGTTGTGGCCGGGATCCTGCCGAGGCGAAAGCTGCCGGATGGGGTCAGATCTTCGGTCAGCAGGTTCCCAAGTTCAATCGTTTGCGTCTTATCGTCGTCCAAGCTCGATAACAGGAGATCTTTGTCGTCCATTACCCATCCTCCCGAAAGGACCAAACCCGTCCCCGATCACAGATGTTCGGCCGCCTCGAGCAGGGCTGGTATGGCAGAGGAGATTCACTCGAATCATCCTTGCGGAGCAATATCTTCGGGCGCTCGACCTGAAAGGCTTCGAAAAGCGTTTGGTTCAAGTGACAATTGCCCAGCGATAGCAACGACAACAGTCGGCATGAGTCTTTCGTAAGGACACGGGAGTATTTTTCATGGAACGAGGGGCCGGTTGAAGGCCGGTGCAGTCGGCACGGTTCGAGAGAACCATTGCTGATCGATCTCTCTGATTTCCGGAGATCGGCCACACAGAATCCCAGCCACGCCTGCGCGCGTTCACGTACCAATCCTACCAACCCTCAAGGCTGTCCCGTTGTCTCTGACAGATTAGACGGCTGCCCGTGGAATGCGGACCCTGCCTACAACGACGATTTGACGCCGTTGCTGATTATTACATGATTTTTGGCAGCTTGGCAATTTTTAAGACGGCTGGCTTCACGTCCCCAATGACAGAACGTTCAAAAGGAAGAGCACCAGAATAATTAACCCCGCACTCTGAATGCTGGTCTGAACCAGTTTCGACCAGCGCGGCTTGTTTCTCAGCCAAGTCGAGACGATTACAAGAAACCAGAATATGACCAGATATTGCCATCCCTTGCTGTAACCAAGCCACTGGCCGTACAAGCCTGCGCAATTAAAGAAAATTGTTTCCCCAATCGATTTCATTTTAGTCCCCCTTCGTTTATTGAAACTGAAAACAAAGCCCGCCAAAAGTCTATTGTTTCCACGAGGCCAAGGTAAAATAGCCCTTAGCTGCAATTCTCATTCAAATCTCATGGCATCCGCGGCATCTAAATGGCTGGCTTTTCCTGCGGGTATCAATCCGGATAACATACCCAGCACCACCCCAAACAATACCCCTCCCGCCAGACTGCCCAGCAATACTTTGTATGCCGCCACTATATTGAAAACTATCTCTAGAACATTTATCGTGACCAATCCGATAAGGCTGCCGATGACAACACCCAATAGACTGATACAAACAGATTCCAACAGGAACTGAGACATTATCATACGGTCGGTGGCCCCAACGGCCTTCCGAAGTCCTATCTCGGTGGTTCTCTCCCTTACAGCGGCCAGCATAACACTGGTAATACCTAGGCCGCCCAATAGAAGAGTCACCGCCGCGGCCGCGTAGAGGAACAGCTTTACCAGCAACACTGCACTCTTTATTGTGTTTAGCGCCCCCGGATAATGGACAACCTGGATAGCATCAGCGTAGCCCGGTTGATTTCGTCTTAACAAGTTGTAGATATCATTGTGAAGCTTTGGAACCACGTCCCAATTGGCCGCGCGAATGTAAATATCTCGTAGTTTGTACATGGACACGAATCTGGACCTTGCAACCGTGATGGGAATCAATATGGTGTCCATATACAGTGGATCTTCCATTCCTCCACTGACGCCGACCACTCGGAACGTGTAGCCACCGACAAATATTTCCTCTCCCAGGGGGTTCTCACCTTGTGCGAACAATCGCTTTAAAATGTTGGTCCCTATGATGCAAACGCTCTTCCTATGGCCCATGTCATCCTCGGTGAACCGTCGCCCCCGTGATACAGGCATGAAGACAGTGTCGAAAAAGTGGGGACTAACTCCCATAACTCTGTCATTTCCAACTTTTTTGTCATTATGACTAAAAGGCATATAATGATAGACTACTGCACAAGCATCGTAAACACCTGGAAGCCTTCTGATGTCTTCAATATCTTTGGCGAAATACTCGCCATGATGCCATTTTGGGGCTCGGTCAAAGTCCCATGCTGCTTTTAGGACCGTTGCACTGCCCAATACTTCGAGATTTCGGCCGAGGTCGGTTTCAACAGAATCTCCAATGGTCAGAACAGTCATCAAACCTGCCAATCCCAGCGAAATTCCAAGGAGAACGCCGTTATAACGCCGTTTGTTCCGGTAGACTTGTCGCAACGCAATGGAAAACAGATCGGACGCCAGCATGTCGATCAGCCTTTATATTCGGCACAAGCAAAGTGGAACCCTATTTACAGCAGTGCTGCCCCATCTCGACCGGCAATCAGGATTGCTCGCATCGGACATCTCGGCAGCCCGGCTGAAGAATCCCGCCGGCCCAAGCCACATTTGATTTTCTAATTTACCCCAGTCCGCGATTCGAGACAAGATTCGCGATGTTCCCAGTTTACCAATAGTACGTTGATCTCGGATTCCGGAGGCGGTTTAGGTATTGACAGTTAGCCCCCATTTCGATAATGTTAATTTTTACGTCGGGGCGTAGCGCAGTCTGGTAGCGTACCTGAATGGGGTTCAGGTGGTCGCTGGTTCAAATCCAGTCGCCCCGACCAGCAAGAAACATACAAACCGTCGAGTTGGCGAAACCGGCTCGGCGGTTTTTCTTTTTCAAAAGCTTGGTAGACAGGCTTAGAAAAATCTGAGCCTAATCTCTGCGTTTTCTTGAGGGCAGCCTGATGAAAATTATAGCCGTTGCCAAAAGTAATGACCTGTTCACCACCCGTCACCCCGGCGAAGGCCGGGGTCCAGTCCCGCGAGGAACGCGGGATTGAAAAGACTCGATTCCGGCCTCCGCCGGAATGACGGTGTCAGGCTACCTCTAATCGGACAAAACTTTTGGCAATGGGTATAGATATCGCCCTCTTCGAAATCCGGAACGGCGTTGGTCGAGCCACGCGTGATAAGTATCCGTGTGAAACCTAGCTGTGATGAATTGTCACATAGTTGCTAATAGTTAGCCTGGTCTCATTCCCGTTCAGCTATTTTGGTCCGGGATATTGGGCGTTCAACACCGCCACAGCTTTTGCTTAACTCTGCGCACTTCTCAGAGTAATCAACTGTCATAACGGCATCTTGGTGTGATCAATGACTTGGCTTGTCCCCGGCGAGAAAGGGGTCAGATCCATGTTTGGACCATACAATTGCACTACCCGCAATCGCGAGACTCGCACAAGTGCTAATGGGTGACCCGTCTCAGGGTAGTGTTTATCGTCCGCTGCGTAACATCAGGGAAGTTTCTACGTTCGATGCTATTGAAGTGGTCGAACTCGCGCCTCAGCGAGGTCTTGCCCGCACTCAGAAGCCGGACGATTTGACACCACGATCAAGTCTCTCATGTACTATCCGGAATGCCAGCATTATGCGTGATCGGCACTGTGGGCCGGTGCTGTGAGGGGTTGCCCCTCGATCATGACGATTCCTGGCGATGAAGAGGATTTCTCAACAGTTGATCAAATGGCACCACCTGAAGGGGAAAACATCATCTAAACGTGGCAACCGACTAAGAAGGATGATTACCCACAGCGGGTTAAGACCTGTATTAGCTATTGGCGTCGAGGCGTCGTTCTGCTTTTTTCTTGGCCATCCTTTGAGACACTTCGCGCAGCATATCCGGATAGCTTGCTGCCACTTCCAGGAGGATCCGTGCCGGGCCTTCGGGTATTCGGCGCTTCTGTTCCCAGTTCTGAATAGTCCGCACGCTGATGCCGAGCATCGAGGCAAATTCCCCCTGAGACACCTTGAGTTTGCCGCGGATACCCTTTACGTCCGGTACCTTGACAGATACCTCATGCCTCCGGGAGGGTTCCGCTTGGCCTTTGAGGTAATCCGCACCCCACTTGATGCCTTCCATCATTTTTTCAAAGCGCTCGGCTTTCATGGAAAAGTTCTCCCAATGTAGTCAACAAGGGCCTTATATTGCTTCTCTGTGAGGTCGTCGGCCTCGTTCTTTGCAAACAGATCCAGCAAAAGGATTTGGTCTCCTTTCACCCACCAGTAGTAGAGTATCCGAATACCGCCTCTCTTTCCTCTGCCCTCCGCTTTCCATCTCAGTTTACGGAGTCCTTTGCATCCCTTCATGATGTCCCCGGCTTCGGGACGAGCTGACAGGAGTCTTTGAACCTCACTGAGTTCATCATCCGGGAGATGTTTCAGCGCAGCCTCCGTGAATACCGGCGACTCGACAAACACCATTCTTTTTTCTTTATACTTCAGTGGAGTACTCCTGTCAAGATGTTCCCTGTTTTACGTCCCTTTTCTGATAGGATCGAGCCCCTGCTCACCATTCAGAATGGCAAAACGTTGAATGATTGGGTAACGGGGAGAGCGACGAAACGCGAAGTCGCGACCTCCAGCGTGACAGGCCAAAGAAGGTCAAAGCTAATTCAACATCTTG
>CAVSPC010000027.1:0-40725 GCA_963729795.1 uncultured delta proteobacterium
ATGCGGGCATTGGGTACACCCATCTGGAGAAATCCGGATGGTAAATGTATATTCTCTTCATTATTGTTCAGGCTGGAATGCGTCAACCGCGCCCAGTCAAAACCGTTCCAATAAACCATCACATCAACTTCGATGATTGTGTGTGCACCACCGACCTGCACGCCCGGGACTGGGAGTTTCGAGAACCCGTCTATGGTCCAGAGCCAAAGCAGCTTGATCCACAACCCCTGCTCTGAGTCATAATCAGTACTCGGCCCACCGGTGATTTACTGGATCCGGAATTTGATATATCGTGCCCCAAGGTTGATCTGTGGGAAGCTTATCGAAGGAGTCTGCTTGACCGCTTATGACAACATCCTGGTATTCGGTTCCGGTCCACCACTGCCAGTGTTGCCATGACTTAACGAAGCGCATTTGGCCATAGACATTCCCCTCCGGTGAGACACGGCCGAGTTCGCGACCATAGGTAACACCGTCACCGAAGTACGGCGAGGAATTCGGATCATAACTTATTACATTCGGAAAGATATCAGTCATAAAACGTTGCTCTCGGCGTGCCAAAGCTCGGGCTGGCCTTTGGCAAGTCCAATTGTGTCGGCACCGGGGGGAGATTGCCGTTTGTGTTCCAGTTGTTGTTGCAGATCTGAAAGCCCTCCTGGACACTGTTCAGTTGCGGCCCGATTGTTACAGCCTTTCCTAACGTTATCCAACAGGCTTGTGCATCCTCGTCCCAGGCATAGCCACCACCGGTGGCCGCAGCTTTCGCCAGTCAATCCTTTTTCGTCATTCCGTGAGGTAAATAACCGTAACCGGTTCCCCACGCAGGAATATTCTCACCGGCAGCTTGTTGGCCGCCTTGTGGGGTCGATTCTCCGTAGACATTCGGAGATACCGAAGGGGGAGATTGTGTGTCAGCCATGCTTTACTCCTTTGTGTTGGGGCTAGTGCAACGATTCACCAGCCCCACTATGCCCCGACGGAGGAAGGGTTAACCGGGGCGCCTGGCCAGAGGAAAGAGATTAGGAGTCCCCTGACCATTTCAGTGCTTTCCATGATTTACCCTTTAGGAGAGAAAATGGCGCCGCCGTGCAGGCTTAGAGGTGACCCGCTCCCGCACTGATTCGGGCGATGCTCGAAGTACTCAGCGTCTGGTTGGCGACGCCCCTATCCCGTAACCTGAACGGGGTAAAACGTTATGAACATCAGGCGCCCACCTTGGCTTCCTTGAATGCTCTGATTGCCGCATTGACCAACTTCAGGCCGTCCCGGTGGGCTTCCAAGAGACCTTTTGTTATGACCTGCTCTGCAAGAATCTCGGCTCTGACCGTCTCGTTCTTTGCTTCACCCTTCAAATAGGCCAAACTCCATTCAGCATGTCTATCCGCCGCAACCTTTTCCGGCAATGGCTCGGCACTATCGCTCGAGCCGACAGGCGATACAGGAGGGTCCGGCTTGTCATCTCCCGAGGCATTGCTCGATACTTGTGCTTCTTCGTCGGGCATGGGTTCTTCCTCGTTGGAAATCGGTTGTAATGATCCGCTATGGCGAAGGCCGCGTTGCCGTCTTACTCGAGCATCCATGACCTACCTCACCCGCGGAAGAGTTCCAGCAGCAAGCGCTTCATTCGCCCCTCCTCGAAATGTGACCGAGCCTTTTTGCGCCAACTTGCGAACGGCTTCCCGAATCTCCTCTTCGTTGGCACGCTGCATAGCATTCTCCATGATGACAGCTTGGCTACGAGGTTCGGAACCATCCACGTAATGATTAAACTCGAAAACCTCGGTTCCGTCCGCTTCCACAGACTTATGCAACACGTTCATCGGTTGTTTCCCTTCCTTCAACGAGGCTCCGATAGTAGATACATCGCTCGGCAAGCAAGTCCGCGTCCCGACAGGTCTCAATGTGGCGTCTGGTCCTTTCATCAAAAACCGTGGGAACATCTCTTAAACTGCGAATCGCAGCGTCGAAGGCTTGAAGTGTCTCTTTTTGGAGCCGAGCTATCTCACCCGGCGCAACTTGCAACATCGCTAGACCCCTTCCTCTCTAAATAATCTCGCACCGCCCGATCATACGGTGAGAGCGCCCAAAAGCCGAGAAATCGCTCATATAAGGCCCTAGGAACGGGAGTCGTGACAAGTCGTACGAATCCGATGTCAGAGACCAGGCCAGAAACACCCTCCGGTTGCTCCGCGTACGCTTCAAGAGCCTTGACAACATGCTCAGTAAGGCCCCCAGGAAGAGCATGAAGCGCGGCAATCTCCTCACGGGAGAGTTTCAACTGAATATTGACAACGCTGTCAGCTTTGAGCATCAGGCAACCTCAGCCTTGGCGAGTTCAGCCGCAGGCAAGTAGGCTTTCAGCGCGGCTCTTACTGTATCTTCAAAATCACCAAGATCGCCACCCACCCCACTATAGAGGGTCTCAGGAATCGCGATCGCGATCCGTGGAAGGGGCCTTTCATCTTCACGTAGGCGCCCTTCAAGTGGGCTCAATCGGTCGTCCCTTTTCCTCCGGCCCAAGAAAGTGATTAGGGCCTGCTCAACATGAAGGTCCGCGCATCCCCCCAACCCGATCAGCCTGTCAAGGTCGGTTTTGCGCAACTCCAGCCAGAAGGAACGCCTCCGGTGGAAAGGCCGAGCGGGAATATGGGCGCAGTGTTCGTTTACGTAACGCTTTAATGCGGCCCGAACAAAACAGGCTTGCTCATACCCATCCTTCGGTAGCAGATCCTGAATCAAATCGGCCCGCACTCTCCAACGATAACGCACCGTTTGAGTATCCAATAACAAGGTTTTGACTTGTAACACCCCTTCCACTATAAATTTCCCAGGATCTTCAGCATACTTTTTACAAGCTTCGAGGAGACGCTCGTTAATGCCGGTCCCCAGCGCCTTGAGACGCAAGAAGTCGGGTTGGCTGAACGTTACCTCCAACCCCGCGATGCATGGAGGCCGAGGGGCCTCGACGGGTTCAGGAAGCTGCGCAGCATAGAACGCAACCGCCTTCTCCACCCCTTCTCTTAGCGACGCCGCATGCTCCCGCAACTTCCTGGAGTCGTTTTCCTCTATTAGAACCCCTAAATAATGTCTGAAACTCATGCCGCCTCCAAAAAATGAACCTGATCATCGTTAAGGGCTTACTTATCAAAGCCACCGCAGATTGCAACCTTTATTTTCCAACAGAATGCAACTTGCACCCAGAAAGATTGCAATACGCAGCTATAAACAGGGCCCAGGGGAACATCAGAAAAATCAGAAATATCAAAAAGCCGACATGCACGAGAGGGAGATTGCCCTAAAACCGCCGACCCCCGGGGGGGTCTAATTTGAGGTAGGGGGGGGTATGTAAGCTGTTGAAATAGCTGCGAAGATTATTGCTCAAGCGGGTGCGTCTACGCTCAAACGTCCAGTGAGTCACGACCATGATCCGATCAAGAGTCTTCGTCGTCACTGGCCCCTTGGCTTTCCAGGAAAATGTTGATTCTGTCTCGAAGTGGTTCCCAGTTTTGCGGCATGTAGCCGTCCAGACTCGCCATGACCATAAGGTTGATGCCTTCGGTTATCGCCTCGGCCGCTTCGGTCAGGAGTTGCACAGCGCTTTCAGGCTCACCTTGGTCGAGAAGCTCGTCAAGGGCTTGTTGGCGGTCCGGGCTCAGCTTGGCAACCAGTTTCTTAAGTTCGATCATGCTGGCGTGCTCTGAAATGGGAACGTTGGACCTATCGTTCCCAGTTTGATCAATCTTTTTCGTGCTACGCTTCATGCTGCTACCCTCCCCATGATCTTTATGACAGTCTTGTGGCTCCAGGCCACTCCCGTTCGGGTTTTGTAACCTTCTCGGTTCAGTTCACTAGCGATGCTCCGGTAGCCATGACCGGCTGCTTTCAGTTCATGAATTCTAGCTATGATCTTTTGCTCGGTCGGTTCGGGAATCAGCACCTTGAGAAGTCGATCTTTTCCCGGTTGCGCCTTCTCTTCAACCTGGAAGCCAAAAGGAACATGCCCGCCAGTCTTTTCCTGCCTGTCTTGCTTGTCCTGCATGACAACCGTGGTCCGCTCAGAGGTTACGTCTCTTTCAAATTGAGCAAATGCAGCCATCATGGTGAAAAACAGCTTGCCCATCGCCGTCGTAGTATCAATTTTCTCGCTCACTGATACGAAGTCGTGGCCCAATTTGCCGAGTTTTTCCACTGTGGCCAGCGCCTCTTTGGTATTGCGGAACGCTCTGTCCAGTTTGTAGACCACGATTCCATCCACTTGACCGGAATAAACCAAGTCCAGAGCGGCCTTGAAAGCGGGCCGATGCTTGATGTCCTTTGCGCTAATGCCGCCATCAAAATAAATGCATACCAGCTCCAGCTCGTTGTTCTCACAATATGCGGTTATCTTTCTCCCCTGCATAGCAAGGCTTAAACCTTCTTTGGCCTGCTCTGCGCTAGAAACTCTCACGCATCCCACTACCTTTTTCATCTTCCAGACCTCCTTTTGTTCAATCTACCCATTTCAATTGCACATTCCATGCCATTTCTTCGCCCCGCGAGGCATAAGATACAGCCTCCAGAGCGGTTACGCGCGCAGATATAGTATGGTAATCCTCATCAGTGGCGCTCCAACGGGGAAATTACACCCAAAAACCAAGGCACCGTGCAGGTTATTGTAATCGCGCGACTTTTGGGGCAGCTTAGGGGCACAAAGCGCCCATCAATACTCACTTTGGGGAATAAAAACCCGGCCCCGAGAGGCCCAGGAAGGCGGGAGCGCGTGCTCGGTCAGGCTGGAAGCGGCCCGACACGTTGGCCCGAAGATTGCATACGGCCCGCTGGCACAGCAGTTGCGTGTCGCCCAACGTCCGCCAGTGAAATGGCTCAAACAGTGACGTCGGTGAGGTGGCATGACTATTGCATGCCAGTGGTGGCACGTTTCTTGCTTATTACAGGATAATACGACCGCTTCCGGATTCGCTGATTTGAAATTCCGAGGAAACTCTATGGTAATACAAGGTAATACTAGTGTAATTAACTCCCTCAATGGGCAGTCCTGGAGAGCACTTGACCACATGGTCATCGTATCAGGTCGGCTCAGTGCTGGGTTACTGGGGCTACATCGCAATGGGCGAAGGTCAGTTTCGTAACTTTCGGACATTTCAGAAAAGGAAGACGCAGTGGAGACGAGGATCGGTCAGAAATTTCGGAAAATTCCGCGGATGGACGGACGCGACGAAGGAGCATTTTCGTCTCTGCGAATGTCCCACAAACCTATTTCTTCAATGAAATCAATTAGTGGACCGTTTTGTGTTTTTGTAATAGCCTGGAAATACAAAGAATGTCCCCATGTGGACCGAGTGGACCAGTTATTTTAGCTGACCATTATAAAATAAAAGCATAAGAAAAGGGGTTGTGTGCAAGTTGTGTGCAGGGGCTATATCAACATAGATAACTAGTGGTATATACATAGGTATTTGAAACGTGACGGGGGTTCGAATCCCTCTCCCTCCGCCAGTAACCTAGGGGAAGTATTACCACTTCCCCCCTGAAAAGGGGTCTGCAAATGTGTGACCGCGTAGCATAAGCCCAATCACTTCTACTGGCGGTGGAGTGCGGATATGTTTCCAGTCTTCGAACAAGGTAGTGGGGAAGGTATCGGGCTCAATCTCGACTCATTTCTTGAGCGCTTCGATTCTATTTGTAGGGAACAGCAAAGGAGCGGCCGCGCCAAGGCATTCGCTTTCATCTTATACAGTTTTGGTGATTATGATCTTCATGCCATCCTGAAGGACCGAGGTGTTTTCACTGAGCTCGACCGCCTTGCCGGGAAAGCCCTTAGCATTTTTTACCTGGATGCTGGAACAGGAACCTCTTTGCACACGTTCAATTCGGAATTTCTATCAAAGCTGGATTTGGAGGGAATAGCCGCTCCTCCTTGTGTCGTTTTCTTCAAATTGGCCGAGAATGGGTTTAGTGATATTACTTTGGTCCGACTCGATAGACCCAATCTCATTCTTGGATTCCATGAACTGTATGGCATTATAGACCGTTACTTAAGATCTCAGCAACTCACCGATAGAGAAATGATGCTCAGGGCGATAGCCCTCGCCCGAAAATGCACTGGCGAAGATGGTGAATCCAGACCGAAGGTGGGAGCGGTTGTAGCCCGTGATGGTCTCGTACTCGGGGAGGCTTACCGCGGTCAAGAGAAGCCAGGCGAGCATGCGGAATTTACGCTGCTTGAGAGGATGTTACCGGATGAAACGCTAGCAGGTGCAACACTGTTCACCACGCTAGAGCCATGCACTTCTCGGAATCATCCCAAAATTCCTTGTGCCGAAAGAGTGATCGAGAGACGAATCGGGAAGGTTGTTATTGGAACACTGGATCCAAACCCACAAATACGCGGGTGCGGCGAACTACGATTGCGTGAAGCTGGAATTGAGATTGTGCGCTTTGATCCAGATTTGATGGCTATGATCGAGGAACTAAATCGCAATTTTTGGCGGCAATATCGTTGAAGTATCGAGCGCGCAGTCTCTCAGACATCTGGCCCAGTCGAAAAAGGGGAACTCCAGGCCATAAGGAGGGAGCTTTGTGTGGGAATTGTAAGCCAGAAATTGCCTTGAAAATGAAACGCCAGTTATAAGGAGGATTGCAAGATCCAGCGCTTCTTTAAGTATGCCTGGGATTTATCGTGGACGCAAATTTTGAGTCTCAGACGAACCCTTCCCAACGGAATTCTCACAACCGGCGTCCCGGGGAGGAAAAGGAAACGCCACCGTACCACATGAATGTGGTTTGATTGGAATCCTTCTGGATGGCATCAGGAACAGTCACCATTAGAGTCCGCCCCTTGCGGGTAGGGTTTTTGGTTGATCCGACGGATCGTGCAGGACTTTATCGAGCTGTTGAGTTAAGCAGCTTCCTATGGGGAGCTGGTTATAATCCGATAATTCCCGCCTACCGCCGTACTCCGGCTAAGTGGGAATCTGATCGTCTTCGGCATCTTCCGCTTGCTTCAGACATTGTTGACGGATACTTAAATGCATTCGACCCTGATTTAGTAGTGCCCGTAGGCACCTGCGCAAATCGCACATTCCAAGTCGGTAATCGAGATATTGTCAAGGCGGAGGAGTTGATCGGTGACTTGAAGAATTCGGCGTCTCCGCAGTACGGCATAGGTATTATCGAGCTGCTAAAGGACTTCATAGAGAAAGAACTCAAGTATAAAAGAAATGATGACCTTCAGGTTGTTTTTCCAGAGTTGCCGCGTGCCTATAGGCTCTTCTTGGCAAGTGTGTTCGGAACACTTCCGAAAGAAGCCCAGCAAATTATTGACAAGCACTTCTTGAAGATCTCGGGCATATCAAAAATACACCCGGCGTTGATTCGATTCCCGCAACTGTTCAGATCGAACAACTACTTTTCTATAAGATTGGCATCTTGGAAATTAGTGGAGCGACCTCTTCGGGGTGCAACGCTGTTCGTGTGTGACGCAACAAGCTCGCTCGACATCATTGACCACTGGAACCTGCGGGCTGCCGGTTACAAGGTGGTCCCCATTCCGATCCAGATCGCCGATCAGAGAAATGTGAAGGAGTTGGCTACCGACTTTATTGAGACCAATTACCGTCGATATAGGAATGGTCTTGAGATGTTTCATCCAACCACTGTCCAGAGGTCTCGTTCGCTCGCTGAAGAGAAAGTCGAGGCATTCTGCCAGTCTTTGAATATCCCAAAGGACGAGCACAAGACGGAGCCAAAATTTTTGCTTCAGTGGTGGTATCCTGAACTGTGGGATACCAGGGCGCAAGAGAATGCTTCTGAGGCCATCGAGTTCCCCTTTTCGTACGAACATGAGCTGGGAATATCTGAGGGCAGCGATAGCCTGGAGTTGCGGTCTCAAGATCCAAAATTTGATACGTTTGGCCGTTTCTCCGGCAAACCCAGGTTTGCCAACGAATTCAGTTTCCGATTCTATAAATCAAAAGAGCCGATGGCCGAGGTCTTTCCCGAGGGGAGCCGCGAGCTATCCTCAGCGTTAGGGCGTACAGGATATTTTCATTGGCGATTTGCAAGGCGCGGTCCTGTCTTCTTGGCACACACCGGTGGGGACCTGATATTTCTAGACTTGCCTGTGGCTGAGGCGGTCATGACAGAATGGTTTCGCGAACGGGGTTGGAAGGTATGTCTGTCGGGCCCCGGACGAATCGCAAAACAACTGTTAAAGCAGCTTGGGGGTGTATTTGGTATTTCGCTCCTAGCCCGTAAGGGAGTGATTGAGCTACTCGCAGAGTTAGAAAAAGAGAAGGGCCTTCCGCGCCCTGCTGTCACAGAGAAGTTGAAACGTATTATTCAGTCCAACAAACTGTTCTCTGATGCCCAAGGATTTCTTGGACGATTACTAGAGGTGAATGCTCTGCGATTAGGAGCACAAATTCAGTGCCCTGTGTGTACGCGTTACAACTGGTATGAATTGAATGCTCTTGATTATGAATTGCGCTGCCGTTTCTGGCTATCTGACTTTTTACCGCCGATATCATCTCCAAGAGATATTCAGTGGACATATCGAGCTCACGGGCCTTTTGCTAGTTCCGTAGCGCAAGGGGCATTTACGGTATTACTTACACTCAAATTAATAGGCCGCCGTCCCTACCAGGGCGTTACTCCGCTCTTTAGTTACATGGCAGAAAAGGATGGAATGCGCCTGGAAGCTGACCTCACATGTCTGTACAAGCCTTCTACGTGGCATGAGACCGGTAATTATATGATTCATGCAATCCAGCTAATCCATGCAGAGTGCAAGAGTTTCAATCGGTTCGAGCCTAGAGACACACAACGGATGAAGGAGTTGGCACTTGCTTTCCCTGGCTCAGCGCTGATCTTTGCAACGCTCAACAGCGAACTGCGCGAATCAGAAGTAACGTTGATCCGAGACTTGGCGGTTGAGGAAAGGAAAAAGAGACTACACGAAGAACCGAATAGTCCCGTAATTGTGCTGACTTGCACGGAACTTTTTTCTGGTTCGATTGCCGAGAATTGGAAGGGCAAGGGTCGCTTATACGAGCGCTTGAGTCAGCCGAGCTTTGACCTGACCCAACTCTCAGTTCTTGCTGATGCTACTCAGCAGCTTTACCTTAACCTTCCGTCATGGTTTGAGTGGGAGGAAGAGGAATGGAAGAAGCTAAGGCAAAAGCAAGCAAGCAAAAGGGTAGAGAGACGCAAGACAGGCCATTGACACGGTACAGAAAACCGAGAGGAAAAGCTCAACAAGGTAAAGACAGGTTTGATTTTGAGACAGTTCAATTCAGTACAGTACGAAGACAAGAGAAAGAGTCAAGAAGTTTTAATCAAAGTAGATTCCCGCCCCTAATCTCAGGCCCCCATGACCTTCACATATAGTCTCAATGCTTTTTCCAGGTGATGCCTGTCAGAGCCCTTGAATTCATGAATTTGATTCAGCAATTCTACCGGCAAGCGGGCGGCAATCACTTTTGTTTTGACCGTGGAATATTTTTTTCTGGTTCCGCCAGTCCACTCCTTTTTCCGTACCTCAATTTTGTCCAGGATTTTCCAGACGCTTTGCAAGATTTCTTTTTCGGATAGTTCGGGCCGTTGCTCACATTTTTCAGGACGCTCTGGAAGACTTCTAATCCTCTTTCTTCGCCCTCGCCATGAGGACAAGCCCCGCCGCCCACCCTAGAAGCCCCCGCTCTCTTCACGGATTTCGTATTCTTTGTAGAATCGCAGAAAAGTAGTCTGCTCCGGACCAAAGAGTAAGAATCAGGGCTATGTACAGGAGCACTGTGCCGAGCACGTGGAAATTGATCGGCACTATTAACGTGTAATTGTAATGGATGATAAGCGGCACGCACGCGGCGAATTGAAAAACAGCCTTGAGCTTACCCACCCGGCTCGGTTTTAACGTCGTGTCCCAACTTTTTGTGATGGCCCTGAGTGCGCTTACCGCGACCTCACGAGTGATGATAAGCATCACAACCCAGGCTGGGACCCGATCAAGAGCTATCAGCATTATCAAAGCCGACGTTACCAGGACCTTATCGGCTATGGGGTCCAAGAACCGACCAAAAGAAGATTCCAGCGAAAATCGCCGCGCGATAAATCCGTCAAAATAATCGGTGAGAGAGGCCACGAGAAAGATGATGCCCGCCACCAGAGAAGGATATCTAGCAGGGAAGAAAAGAAGCACTATGATGGGCGGCACAAGGACAAGTCTGCCTAGTGTAAGAAAATTGGGAAGGTGTTTTTTCATTTGCTTCCGTTCAAATTAGCTGCCCGCTATCTTGAGAGTGGGATTTCGCTTGAACTTATTGTAATAACGGATGACTCTTTCCACGTAATTGATCGTTTCACGGTAAGGGGGTATGCCCAAATATTTGTGAACCGCACCGGGTCCGGCATTGTATGCCGCCAGGGCCAATCGGAGGTCTCCGTACGAAGCCATCAGTCCCTTTATGTATTTCACTCCGCCTACAACGTTTTGCCTCGGATCAAATGGTTTGTCCACTTTGAGGCCCTTCGCGGTTGCGGGCATAAGTTGCATCAAGCCCTGGGCACCCTTCGCGGATTTTGCCAACGGATTACAGTTTGACTCGGCGGTAACGATAGCTTTGACAAGGCAGGCATCGACCTCGTACTCCTTTGCAATCTCATTGATGATTTCATCCAAGCTTTTCGGCTTGCCCGCTTTTGAGAATCGGATTGTGGGCTCGTACCCCGACTCGGTCATGTAAAATATCCAGCCCGGACCTGAGGGCCTATTGGTGAACTCTTTTTGACCATCTTCGTGGGTTCGGACAAAAATGTCCGCCTGCGCCGTACCCGGAACGGCGCTGATTACCAGGCTCAGAGACGCTGCCAAGAGAATTAATATCCGGAATCGCATACTACTCTCCGCTGCAAGCTTCGCTAATCTGCTACGCTCTAAATGGTCTTCGGTGGGACCGATAGGCGTTAAAATAAGCTCCGAGTCCTCTTCGTCCCGGAGGGACATGCTGATAATAGCCCGGCGATTTATCGCCGGGAATGAACCGCCAAGAGACTTTTCTTTGTCCCCGAGGGGCGCCCGAAGGATGCATCCTTCGGGCGCCCCTCGGGGACAAAGATTGAATCATTGCTTATCGGCCACCCGGCAATGAATTGCCGGGCTACTATCATTGAGCCCCTCCAGGGCTCACAGAGGGCAGGCTCGTTATTTTAACGCCTATGCCGGTGGGACCCCTTCTCCTGCCTCGTTCTAACGAGGGGCGCTATTTGAAGGATCCTCCGGGTGATGCGACCTCCCAGGGGAACAGCCCGGTTAAAAGCCTTTCCACCGGCAGGAGAACCTCGAAAGTGGTTCCCCTATTCGGTTGAGAAGTCACATTCACGATTCCTCGATGCTCTTCGACAAGAAGATATACCTTGCAAAGACCCATTCCCGCTCCGCTCGTTTTGGAAGTGACGAAGGGATTGAAGATGTCGGAGAGATCTTCGCTGCGAATTCCCACCCCTGTGTCGGAGACGGAAACCGATACTGCCGACAGCAGCTTCTTGATAGTTACTTTCAGTCTCCCCCCGCGCGGCATGGCTTCATAGGCATTTAGAATAAGGTTGTAAAAAACCTCTTCCAGGGCGACCGGGTCTGCGTAAATGTGAGGAAGAGCGTCATCGGCCTTCAATATGAACGACACCGCCGCAGTTGTCTCGGGAGAAAGGTTTTGGGCAGACTTATCGCGCGCCCGCTCTATTATCGGTACAAGCTCGGTCTTGTCAAAATGATATGTATAAAACTTGGAGAAGCGGACGTAGTCCTCAATGTCTTTGACCATCTGTTCGAGGCGCGACACGTCATTCAACATGACGCCTGTATATTTGCCGCAAAGGGGATCCCCCGAGGTGATCCTTTGCAGACGAAGGGCAAATCCTCCCAAAGAAGTCAGGCAATTCCTCACCTCGTGGGCGATACCTTCCACCACTTTGCCCAGCGAGGCCAGCTTCTCCGTTTGCTTGAGCCGTCGCTCCACCTCATAAAGCCGAGTCAGGTCTGCCACGACGATTACTATTCCCGTGACGCGTGCATTTTCTTTAATGACGGACGTAGACAGATAACCGGGGAAGGTACCCTTGTCCTTTCTCCTGAAATGAAACTCTCCTTCGATCCTCCCGTCATGGATGGTATCCTTCACCAAGTCCCTGTAGAGAAGTGTGTTGCCCTCTCCCCGGATCAAGAAATGTACGTCCTTGTCTTGCAATTCCTCAGCCGAATATCCCCACAGATTGGACACCGCGCGATTGACAAACTGGATTCGGCCCGCCGGGTCGGTGGTGATCAGCGCTTCGTTGATGATTGTGGTTAAATGAGCGAGGTGTCTCTCATTCCGACGCATTTTATTGTGAAGCTTGCTGGTCTCTTCGCCTGCATGGCGGCTTTCCAGAAGTCTGGTAGCCAGCGCCACTACTTCCATAGTGGAGAACGGCTTTCTCAAGTATTCGTCTGCCCCCAGTTTCATGGCTATGACAGCGGTTTCCTCGCTACCCCCGCCGGTCATCATCACTACGATGGTGCGCGGTGACCGTTCTTTTATGTAACGAAGCACTTCGATACCGTCTATCTTTGGCATCTGCACATCGACAAAGGCCACGTCAGGCTTATGTTGGAGAAAGATGCTCTTGCATTCGATTCCATTGAAAGCCTGCACGACCTCAAAGCCGTTCTCCTCGAACACGTCCTTCAGCATGTTGTTGAGGATCTCGGCATCGTCAGCGATAAGTATTTTTGCACCGTCTATGAGGGTAGCCATCTGACTGTCATTTCTGATTATTGATAAACTTTTGCCGGCACTTCTCCGAGCAGAAGTGAATGACCTTACCGTTGTCGATCAATCCGACGGCGCCATCGCTGGGAATGTACAGACCACAAACCGGATCGCGAACCATCTCCTTGATTCCGGTCGAACTATTATCGGACTTGACTTGAGGTGCTCCGAACTGAGACTGAAGGTAGCGGCCTACCAAAGACAAGATTTTGAGCACCATAAATGTCAGGAGCACTACCAAGACAAATCTTACGATAAACATGTCAGTTCTCGTCCGGCCGGCATGGGGTCCACAGGACACACTTCGCCCGCTCTGAAGAAGGTAGGCAGTCCAAAATCTTTCCGATGGCGCTCCTCAGAACCGGATGCCCGACCTCAGCCGCGATCTCAGCCAACGGCACTAATACGAATGCTCGATGGTGCATCCTTGGATGCGGAATTTCCAATCCATCCTCAGAAATGTGTAGGTCTTCGTACAAAAGCAGATCCAGGTCAATGGTGCGCGACATGTCGCTTCGATGAGTAGGCGACTTCCCGAGATTGAGTTCAATTACGCGCAGCATCTTCATCAATTCGACCGGAGACAAGTCGGTCTTCAGAGCAACCGCCGCGTTGAGGAACTTTGAACCATTGTCCGCCAGACCTATCGGCTCGGTTTCGTAAAGTCCGGAGTGCTTATCAACGGTTGTGACAGGAAGCTCGGCCAGAGCGGCCAAGGCTTCCCGGAACTTTAACTCGCGGTCCCCTTGGTTGGAACCGAAGCCAATATATGCATAACGGCTCATGAGGCACTGCTGCTCACAATATTTTTCAGCGACCCTATCCCCTCGATTCGAACCTCAACATCATCCCCCGCTTTCATGGGACCGATTCCCGAGGTGGTCCCGGTGGCGATCAAATCGCCGGGCAGCAGGGTCATGACATTGGAAATAAATTCCACAAGACTATATGAGTCAAAAATAAGGTTGGAAGTTCGCGATTCCTGCTTGCGCACTCCATTTAGAAAAAGTTCGATCTTGAGATCCGAAGGATCAACAGCCGTCTCGACCCACGGACCGACAGGGCAAAAGGTATCGAAGCCCTTGGATCTGGTCCATTGGCCGTCCTTGGTTTGCAGGTCGCGAGCGGTGACGTCGTTGAGACAGGTGTAGCCTAGAATATACTCGTGAGCGGCATCTCGCGACACGTGCCTGGCGGTCTTTCCTATAACGATTGCCAATTCAGCCTCATAATCCACGCGAGTGCTTTGAGGCGGCAAGACAATTCGATCGCCAGGACCGACAACGCTGGATGGCGGCTTAAGGAAGAGAAGCGGTTCGTCGGGGAGCTGTAATTTCACCTCTTCGGCATGATCGCGATAGTTCAGTCCGATAGCCACAATTTTGGTGGGAAGCGAAGGGGGCAACAATTTAACCCGGTCCAAAGAAAACTCCCCCGAAAAGGTATCCTCCTCAATCGGGAAAATCTTATCTGCTTCAAGACGACCGCGAAGAACCCGATTATTGACTGCAAATCTCGCTAATTTCATTGCTACGCCTTAAGGCCCAATACATCCAGCATGTCATATAGCCCGTTGGGGCGATCAAACAACCACAGAGCAGCTTGAATTGCGCCATTGGCCAATGCATCCCTGCTATGAAGCCTATGCGTCAACTCTATGCGCTCGCCGTTCGTAATGAACATCACCGTGTGGTCACCAACGATATCTCCGCCACGGATGGCCATTACGCCTATCTCGTGCGGTTTGCGCTCCCCTATGATACCATGTCTGCCATAAGTTGCGGCATCCTTCAGATCTCTTCCAAGTGTCTTCGCAATTATTTGAGCGAGCTTATCGGCTGTGCCGCTTGGGGCGTCCTTCTTCATTCTGTGATGCGCTTCTATAATTTCCACGTCGTATCCGGAACTCAGGGCTCGCGCAACCTTCTCTGTGAGACTGAACAAGAGATTGACTCCCATGCTCATGTTAGGAGATACGAGACATCGTGTCCGAGTTCCCACTTGTGAGAGTTCCTGTTTTTGATCCTCAGTAAAGCCCGTAGTGCCGACCACAATAGCCTTTCCCGCGGCTGCTGCCGCCTTGGCATGCTCAACAGAGATCGCCGGTGCGGAGAATTCAACCAGGACGTCGCTTTCTGCCAGCACGGCCTGAACATCGGTAGTGATGGGAACGCCGATATGTCCAATCCCCGCAGTCTCGCCGGCATCGCTACCTACCGCCGGATTTTGGGGATGCTCAAGCGTACCTGCGATCTCGATATCCGAATGCTCGTGAGCCAACGCCAGGATCTTTTTGCCCATTCTTCCCGCAGCTCCGCTGACAGCAATCTTCATCCTTGACTCCATTCTAAAGAATTCCGTACTTCTCCAGGACGGTCTTCAGTTTGTCGAGGTTAGTTTGGGACGGGGGGCAAAGAGGAAGGCGGAACTCCGGTTGGATCTTGCCCATGAGCCCCAGTGCAGTCTTAACGGGAATCGGATTGGTCTCTATCATCATCGCCTGGCATAGCTCGAAAATATCAAAATGCATGGCACGACCCTTCTCAACTTCGGAGGCCAACATCGCGTTCACCATAGAGGACATTTTCTCGGGGGCGATATTAGAGACAACCGAAACCACCCCCTTGCCGCCAAGCGCCATCAGCGGGAACGTCATCTGGTCGTCTCCCGACAAAACGTCAAATCCTGACCCACAGAGCCTAAGGACTTCGCTCATCTGGAGTATGGACCCGGACGCCTCTTTAACTCCGACGATGTTCGAGATTCCGGCGAGCCGTTCCACGGTCCGGTTCTCTATGTTGACGGCTGTTCGTCCCTGAATGTTATAGAGGATGATGGGGATGTCAACGGACTCGGCAACTGCCTTGAAATGTTGATACAACCCCTCTTGTGTCGGCTTGTTGTAGTACGGCGAAACCATCAACGCCGCGTCCGCGCCTACGGACTTGGCATGGCGTGTGAGAGCAATCGCCTCTTGAGTACTGTTTGAGCCTGTCCCTGCTATCACTTTGACCTGACCGGCCACCTCTTTGACCGCAAGCTCGATGACACGGTTGTGCTCTTCGTGGCTCAAAGCGGGAGATTCTCCAGTTGTGCCGCAGGGGACGAATCCGCTCACCCCTCCGTCAATACCGAAGCGGATCAATTCCTTGAAAGCCGCTTCATCTACTCGGCCATCTTTGAATGGTGTCACCATGGCGGTAAAGGTTCCTGAAAACATCCTCTGCTCCTTTAGCGGGATTTGGAGAAGTCCTGGGGAATTCGTTCGCCCCGAATCAGATCCTCGTAACTTTCTCGATCCCGGATGACGAAATATTTGTCTCTATCAACAAGGACCTCGGCGGCTCTTGGGCGTGAGTTATAGTTTGAGGACATGGAAAAGCCGTAGGCGCCGGCACTCATCAGCGCCAGCAGTTCACCAGACTCTACAGGCTCCATTTCTCTTGACTGAGCCAAGAAGTCCCCCGACTCACAGATCGGACCAACAAGGTCGGCGATAATCCGGTCCTGATGAGCTGTCCGGGCTCGGTTCCCGGACACTTTCCACACAGAATGGTAAGCATCGTAAAGGCTCGGACGAATCAAATCGTTCATGGCGGCATCCACGATGACGAATTTCTTGGCCGGCCCTTGCTTCTGATAGAGAACTTGCGTGACCAAAATCCCGGCATTTCCCACTAACAACCGCCCCGGTTCCAGAATCAGTGTCACGTTCATGTTTGCCAGGCGCTGAAGTATGGCCGCTCCATAAGCAGCCGGCAGCGGCGGCACCTCCTCGTCACCGTACGGGATACCAAGGCCCCCGCCTATATCGAGGTACCGGACTTCAACATTGTCAGCACGAAGAATTTCAATTAATTCTTTGATCCGGTCAATTGCATCCAGGAACGGCTCCAGTTCCATCACCTGGCTGCCGATATGGCAATCTACACCGAGGGGTTCAATTCCATCCATGCGGAGGGCTTCGCGGTAAAGCCCCACAGATCGGTCTACATCGATCCCGAACTTGCTCTTTTTCAAGCCGGTAGAAATGTAGGGATGAGTCTGCGGATCCACGTCCGGATTTACGCGCAACGCTATGCGGGCTCGTTTACCAAGCGCACGGGCCCGTCTGTCCAAGACGTGTAATTCCTCTTCCGACTCGACGTTGAACAGAAGGATGTCCGCGATTAGGGCTTCGTCCATTTCGGATGCTTTCTTGCCCACCCCCGAATAGACCACCCGGGACGGATCGACGCCAGCTTTCAGCGCTCGGTACAACTCGCCGCCAGAAACTATGTCCACGCCTCCTCCCAGGTTTGCGAATAGCCTGAGAACTGCCAGGTTGGAACAAGCCTTCATTGAATAGCAGATCAGATGATCTGCCGAGTGAAAAGGCTCTTGAAAGATCTTGAAGTGCCTTTCTAGGGTCTGCCTACTATACACGAATAGTGGGGTGCCCACATCCTGACAAATTTGGCTTATCGGGACTTCTTCGCAGTAAAGTTCGTCATTTACGTAATGAAAATAATGCATCTACACTTCCGACTAAGGACTGAATTTAACAGCAGCAGAACCTGCCTTCCGCGATTCTTCGTCGGGTTTTCCCGCGGGAAACGACGTAACGGCATATCGGTACGTGACACCTTTGCGAAGGTCCCTGTCGTCGTACCAGGGATCGCTAAGAGGCTTCGAGTTGATCTTGATAAACATTTTCCCAGCTTCGCGCCGGTAAATGTTATAACGCGTCTCCTCATTCGGGATCTTCACTTTATCCCACCAAATGCGTATTTCCTGTGGCGTCGCGACCGTATTGATGTTCTCGGGAGGTTTCCATTGAACGGACGGCACAAACACCTTTACCACAGTGGATGGATCAGATTCCAGTGAAACACCCTGGCTCACTTCGAATGACCTCACAAGATAGTAATATGTCTTTTCCTTTTCCACATCCTTGTCTACAAAGGAGGTCTCATTCCTCTTCGTGCCGCCGACATTCTTCATCTCGTCCGGCTTATCGGTAATTCCCCTGTAAACCAGGTAACCTTCGATGTCCGCGGCCTGAGCGGGCGCTGTCCATCCGAGAGCTACCTCACCGGCACGGACATCGCCTTGCAATCTCGTCGGTGCCGCAGGGAGCTTGTCATAAGCAACCGTGACAACCTGGCTTACAGGCCCTTCCCGGCCTTTTAAATTGTAAGCCCCAACAGAATAAGAGTAAATATTGCCTGGCGTCACTCCTTTATCGGTATACAGAACCTCTCCTTTGTTTATAACCGCGTTGGTCGGGTTCTGGAAATCCACGTTTGCATACATTTTTTTCTTTTCTTCACAATTTTCGCACTCTTCACCAACCTTTTGGACCGTTCGGTACACCTTGAAGCCCGAAAGATCGGTCACAAGAGATCCGTCCGTATTTGACAGAGGGACGTGCCATTTTAGGGTCACCCTGTCAGGATATCCGCGGGCCTCAACCAGGCCGACATCTCCCGGTATTGCGGCCGTGGCAGGACGCGGGCTCGTCTTGTATCCGCAACCCCCGAGAATAGACGAGACAATAAGAATCCAAGAAATCCGTCGCCACGGTTTCGTCAACCCTTCCTCTTTCCCCTGTCTTCTCTCTTCCTCTGAAGCTGTGCATGGGACTGCATGAAAGCTCGTGCAGCCCGAATCTGTTCTATTACCCGTGTACGAGAGGTAGCGCCCTCGTGATTTCGAGCCTCAACCATCTCCTCGGGTGTGGGCAATCCAGGCCCAGCGTGGTCGCGGATTCCGATGGCCGAGCCCTCGCCAATCGTGGCACCTATTATCGAATGAGCCTCTCTGAAAGGAACCCCCTGCCGTGCTAGTCTGTCAGCCAAATCGGTCGCGGCTATTGACGGGTCGGATGCAGCAGCCGACATTGCGTCCGAGCGGAATTCAACGCCCTTTATGAGGCCGGCCATGATTTCCAGCGATCCACGCAGTGTATCCACGACGTCGAATACCGGCTCCTTGTCTTCCTGCAGATCCTTATTGTAGCTGAGCGGAAGGGCCTTCAAGGTTGTCAAAAGGGCAACCAGATGTCCGTACACACGTCCCGTCTTGCCGCGTATCAGCTCGCACGCATCGGGATTCTTTTTCTGGGGCATGATACTCGAACCTGAGCAGTACGCGTCAGGTAGCGAGCAAAACCCGAACTCGGAGGAGGACCAGATAATCAGCTCTTCGGCAAGCCGGGACAGATGGAGCATCGCCATAGAAGAATCGAACAGGAATTCCGCCGCGAAATCTCTATCTGAGACTGCGTCCATGGAGTTGGTGGCAAGCCTGGAGAAGCCCAGCAGATCTGCAACCGCTTGCCGGTTGATGTTAAAGGTGGTGCCTGCAAGGGCCGCAGACCCCAGAGGCATTTCGTCGGTACGGCTCAATGTGTCTGCGAAGCGCGTCCAGTCACGGTGAAACATCTCGAAATAGGCCATCAGATGATGCGAGAGACGTACCGGCTGCGCCCTCTGCAAGTGAGTGTAACCCGGCATGATAAGGTCGATATTCTCTTCGCTCTTGTCCGTGAGGGCAGCCATCAAAGACAAGAGATCGGCTCTTAGCAGTTCATTTTGATCCTTGAGATAGAGGCGAAGATCGAGTGCTACCTGATCGTTTCGACTTCGCGCTGTGTGCAGCTTGCCTGCAACTTCGCCGATCTTCGATTTCAATGCCTCTTCAACGTTGATGTGAACATCTTCCAGGTCTTCGCGAAATTCGAATCGTCCCTGCAGAAAGTCGAGCAGGACTTCGGCCAAGCCCCTTTCGATGGTGCCGGCATCGTCAGGAGATATGATTCCCTGCATTCCGAGCATTTTGACGTGAGCCATGCTGCCGGCAATGTCATACTTAAAGAGTCTCTTGTCAAAAGAGACGGACGCGTTGAAACGGGCAAACGCGGGGTCCATCGAATCCGCGAAGCGACCTTTACGGATGCCCGAGGGTTTCCCCAGTCCCGTACGCTTCTTATTTTTCACCCGTTTCACCATCCATGTCTCCAAGGCAATCGAGGAGCAATAGTTTGCTTTCCAGCGTTGTTCACCTTTTCTTACGTTGCATCATTGAACGGATCCTCAGACGCAACGCATTGAGTCTTATAAATCCTTCCGCCTCTGCTTGAGAATAGACCTGGTCCGCTTCGAACGTGGCAAATCGCTCGTCATACAATGAGCGGTCCGATCTTCTCCCGGTTACAATAGCGCTTCCCTTATAGAGTTTTAATCTCACGTCCCCGAATACCGCGGCCGCAGCCTCGTCGATCGCGGCTTGCAGCATCATCCGTTCCGGAGCGAACCAGTACCCGTTGTACACGAGTGTTGCATACCGAGGAATCCACTCATCCTTCAGGTGCATCACTTCACGGTCGAGCGTGATGGATTCCAGGGCACGCCGTGCAACGTGCAGAATTGTGCCGCCGGGAGTTTCGTAAACTCCTCTGCTTTTCATTCCCACGTAACGGTTCTCCACCATATCGACCCGCCCCACACCATTGCGGCCGGCAATGACATTGAGATCCGCCAACAGTTTTGCTGGCGACAAAGACTTGCCGTTGATTGAAACCGGATTTCCGGCTTCGAACGCGACGACGATCTCTTCCGGACTGTCCGGAGCGTCCATGGGGTCAACGGTTAACACGTACATGTCCCGTGGAGGTTCTGCCCACGGATCTTCCAATATCCCTCCTTCAAAGCTTAGATGGAACAGATTTCGGTCCATGCTGTACGGCTTTTCCGCAGTCGAAGTTACCGGGATCCCGTTCGCCTGAGCATAAGAAATGAGGTCAGACCTGGAATGCATCTTCCAAACTCGCCAGGGAGCAATTACCATGATTTCCGGATCTATTGACAGATACGCCAACTCGAAACGAACCTGGTCGTTCCCCTTTCCGGTAGCGCCATGGCTCACCGCGTCCGCCTTTTCTCTTGCGGCGAGTTCCATCTGAGCCTTGGCTATACAGGGCCGAGCGATTGATGTGCCGAGCAGGTACGTGCCCTCGTAAGCCGAATTGGCCCGTAACATCGGAAAGACAAAATCCCTGACAAATTCCTCTCTCAGATCCACAATGTGGACAGAGTCCGCTCCAGTGGCCTTTGCTTTTTCCTCAAGAGGTGCCAGTTCCTCGCCTTGCCCGAGATCCGCGGCAAAAGCTGCGACGGGACAGTCATAAGTTTCCATCAACCATCGCAGGATGACGGACGTGTCCAAGCCGCCTGAGTAAGCTAATACGATTTTCTTTACTTTCTTTTCTTTCACGAAGCCTCCGTGATTCACGGCTGAATTCAACCTGGTGACAAACCTGCAATTGGCTCTGATAAGTTACGTCCAAGAAAATTCGCAAATTACATTCCCACTAGCATCTCCAATATTGCCTTCTGCACGTGAAGTCTATTCTCCGCCTGATCCCAGATCAGTGAGTGATCCGATTCCATAACTTCATCGGTAATTTCTTCACCTCGGTGCGCAGGAAGGCAATGCAGCACGTAAACTTTCGGTGCAGCGTGCTTCAACAGGTCGAAATTCACCTGATAATTCTTGAATATTCGCTGTCTTTCAGGAACTTGATCTTCCTGACCCATTGAGGCCCAGACGTCAGTCGAGATTACATCCGCATCGCGAACTGCTTCGACGGGGTCGCGCACGACGCGAACGTTTCCAGACTTGGATTTTACTTCAGGATCGTAATCTTCGGGACATGCCAGAGCCAGTTCGAATCCTAACAGATCTGCGGCATTGATCCAGGAATTAGCAACGTTGTTTCCGTCGCCGACCCAAGAAGCTTTCATATTCTTGATGTCAATACCGGCTTCCTGAAGCGTGAGAAGGTCGCCGAGCACCTGGCAGGGATGCAGCAAATCGGAAAGTCCGTTAATGATCGGCACGGTTGACCACTTGACAAACTCCTCCAGAATTTCATGGCCAAATGTCCGGATGACGATTCCATCGAGATACCTCGACAAAACTCGCGCGGTGTCGCAGACAGGCTCCCCCCGTCCAATCTGTATTTCACGCGAGTTTAGGAAAATCGCATGACCGCCAAGCTGCTGAACACCCACATCGAAGGAAACACGGGTGCGTGTGGAGGGCTTCTCAAATATCATTCCTATTGATCGCCCCTCTAGCGGCCGAGCCGGTCCTTTACCGGGGATGCCCTTTTTCATCTCACGAGCCCGATTGAGCAGACCCAGAATACCCTCCCGTGAATAATCAGCCAGGCTCAAGAAGTGTCTTACCCGATCCATGCTCAGCCACCTCTCGCTTGGCTCAGAACTGCGTCCAGAGCAGTGAACAATTCGTCGATCTCTTGATCGGTAACGATAAGAGGAGGAAGGAATCGTAACACCGTTTCAGCGGTGCAATTTACCAAGATGCCGGCCGCTCTCAATGCGCCAACGCAATCCGCGCCTGGAATCTTCAGATCAATAGCCTGCATCAAACCAACCCCCCGGACTTCCCGGATTACTTCATGGCGACCGGCCAATTCTTCGAGGCGCGACCTCAGATGATTGCCCCTCTCCCGGACGCTCTCGAGGAATCCCGGTGACAGGATTTCCTCCATGACAGCAAGCCCCGCCGCGGATGCCAGTGGATTGCCGCCAAATGTGGCTGCGTGCGTCCCGGGTCCAAGGGCTTGAGCCACATGATTCGTGGCCAAGAGGACGCCCATGGGAACTCCCCCGGCTATACCCTTTGCCAGGGTCATGATATCCGGAGTTATGCCGAAGTGCTCGTGAGCGAAGAGCTTTCCCGTTCTCCCCATGCCTGTCTGAACTTCATCCAGGATGAGCAAGCAACCGGTTTTATCGCACAACTCTCTAGCTTGACGGAGAAAATCCGCGGGCGGCATGCGTACTCCACCCTCGCCCTGGATCGGCTCGATCATGACTGCCGCTGTATCGGGCGATACGGATCGGTTCAGTGCCTTGATGTCTCCAAATGGCACATGGGAAAAACCCTGAACAAGCGGCTCAAAGCCCTGCCGGTACTTCGTCTGGCCCGTGGCAGCAAGAGTAGCGAGCGTCCGGCCGTGGAACGATCCTTCCATGGTGATGATGTGATAACGCTCATGCTCTCCCCGATCGTGAAAGTATTTCCGCGCGAGCTTGATTGCGCCCTCGTTAGCTTCAGCGCCCGAGTTGCAAAAGAAGACTTTTTCCGCGAAGGAGTTTTCGGCCAAGAGCTTCGCCAGCTTGATCTGGGGCTCGATGTAGAACAGATTGGAAACGTGAATCAGCCTCTTGGCCTGCTCTGCAATGGCCAAAGACAAACCTACATGGCCGTGGCCAAGGGAGCAAGCTGCCAAACCTCCGATGAAATCCAGATATGTCCGGCCGTTACTGTCGGTGACCTTACAGCCCGAGCCTTCAACAAGCATCACAGGAGTTCGACCGTAAGTGTTGAAAACGTATTCGTTGTTCATGGCGATGAAATCATAGGATTCCAAGGCCTCTCCTCTTTCGGCAAGCATTTGACAATCTCTCCCTTCCCCACGCCCCCAACTTCTTTCAACTCCCCGGTGGGACTTCTCGCACAATCTCCGTTCCAATACCCTGGTCCGTCAGAATTTCGAGCAGCAGAGCGTGTGGCACTCGGCCGTCGATAACGTGCGCCTTGGGGACACCGCCGCGTAAGGCGGTCAGACAACACCGGATCTTGGGAATCATGCCTCCCGAGGCAACGCCCCGATGGATAAGATCTTCAGCCTTGTCTTCCGAGAGGCTGGAAATGAGGCCGCCGTCTTCACCCACTATGCCTGGAACGTCGGTCAACACAATGAGTTTTTCCGCGCCGACAGCGGCCGACAACGCTCCGGCCGCGGTATCCGCATTGATATTATAGGGCTTCTCCCCCGGGCCGGCTCCAACCGGTGCTATAACCGGGATAAAACCATGCTCCTCCAGGGAGGTTATCAAGTCGGGATTGATTCTGTCCACTTCACCAACCAAACCCAAGTCTTCATCGGTGTCGGCGAGTTTTGCCGGTCTCGCCTTCTTGGCTTTTATAAGATGGCCGTCCCGGCCGGAAATTCCTACCGCCTTGCCGCCGTGATAGTTAATCATGGAGACCACATCTTTGTTCACCTTGGCAACTAGGACCATCTCTACAACGTCCATGGTTTCTTCATCAGTAACGCGCAGCCCCCGGACAAAACGGCTCTCTTTGCCTATCTTCTTGAGGAGTTCGCCGATCTGGGGTCCTCCGCCGTGAACAATTATCGGCTTTATTCCAACAAAGCTTATGAGAGCCACATCCTCAGCGAAATCCCCCTTAAGGCGGTTATCCGTCATGGCACTACCGCCGTACTTGATCACAACTCGTTTCTCTCGAAAGGTCCTGATGTACGGGAGCGCTTCCACGAGGATCTTTGCCCGCTGGGCGGGGGGAGTGTTTGGCTGTTGTGCGCTTACCGTCATTTCATCGCTCTCTTTAAATTATGCAAACAACGCATTGATAACATAGGCTAAAGCATCACCGAAGTCAAGGCGATTCGCTCTTCTCCTCATGATTTGGCGAAAACTTTTATATTACCACATCGAACTATTTCGCCATAGTGATATCTGAGTGGTGATGATGCCATTCAGTTGACCGAGGAATTGTCGGTTCCCTGTCATTGCGAGGAGTGAAACGACTAAGCAATTTAAGGCATTAGAGGAAAAGATTGCTTCGCTCCGCTCGCAATGACAATCTTTTGCCGCCAGTAACTGTAGGGATTACCTGATGATGTCTTACTCACTGGTTACTTCAAAATTTCATCAGGCGACATCCGCTTCGCCGCAAGCGAAGAACAATGTTCCCAATGAGGAGACGGGCTCTGGATTTCTGTGCTACTTGATCTCCACAGGCTTAACAGCCGTCACGATCATCTGGTGGCCGTACATAGTAAAACCTGCGGCGGCATCTATGAGCTTTCTGAACGGCCGCAAGAGAGGGAACCTTGCTGGCAAGTCTGTTTCCGGATGATAGAGTTTTCTCCTGAGGTTGAAGGATCTGGTCCGGATAGTAATTTGTGAAAACCCGCAGACCGCAAGCAATTGCCTGATAGTACCCGGTTCGAACAGGAAAATATGGTCTGCCCCATTGAGGTACACCCACTCAGGTCCGTTTATCCAACGGGATAAAGAGGCAAAATTGGTAGTTGCCAACCGGAGGAGACCGCCAGGCCGCAGGACTCTGTGTATATTTATCACGGCCTTGCGGGGTGATTGCAGGTGCTCTATTACATCCCACATTCTGACAACGTCCATTGAACCCGACGGCGCCTCGAAATCCTCTGCCGTTTCGATCAAGATGCGATGTAGACCCTTAGCGTTGAGATGCTGCACCGCCTGGCGGTTTATCTCGACCGCCCACGTCTCCCAACCCGATTGAGCAGCTACAGACAAGAACCATCCTCGCCCAGGGCCTACTTCAAGCATGCGATTAAGCCGGCGAAAAGGTTCCAGCCCGCTAACTTCGCGCTGCAATCGACGTTTCTGGGCCGGACTCAGCCGGTCGTCCCCCATGCTGCCTGTTCCTGATTCTGTCTGGATTTCCAAATGACCGGCCAGCCGGGGATTGACGAAAACCAGTCCGCAACCCTGACACCGGATATGGCGGAATCCTTCTTTTACAAAGAGTAGATCGTGAACTAGGCCGAGGCAAAGATCGCAGGTTTCTACAGATTGGAATTTCAGAGATGGGTCCAGAACTTACCTCTCAGTGATGTTCCATGTCCGATCCGAAACGTGGCCGGGGTTCCGGTCGCCAAATGACCGGTGAACAGTTACATTTCAAATTATAAACTCAATCCCACAAAAAATGAAAGCTGCGTCCTGAAGGAGCGAGACTCTTGATAGTCAAAGGGAATCATGGTAGTGAACCCGGGACTTTCAACTGGATGTGAGGCCCTATGGTGGAATTGAAAGCGATTGCAGATTTCCTGTTCGAGGTCGGAATGTTGAAACGGACGCCTCGATCGGGTTTTCAATTTCTCGGCACAGGACATGAAACCGTTGCGGAGCACAGTCTGCGGGCCGCGGTCATCGGTTACACGCTGGGGCGGCTTTCCGGCAATGTGGCAACCGAACGGGTGGTTCTCATGTGCCTGTTTCATGACCTGGTAGAGGCTAGAACCGGGGATTTGAATTACGTCAATAAGAAATACGTCAAGGCAGACGAAGAGGCAGCCGTTAGAGACATGACCGCAGATCTCCCATTTGGGGACGAGATACGGTCACTGGCCGACGAATTTAACGCTCGATCTACGCCAGAAGCAGAGTTTGCACGCGATGCAGATCAAATTGAAATGATCCTTCAGCTAAAGGAACTCGGAGATTTGGGAAATCGCTATGCTCGTGACTGGATAGACTCGGCCAGGAAGAGGCTGCGGACCGATACGGGAATACGTCTGGCCAGGAGCATTTTGAATACGGATTTTTCCGCGTGGTGGTTTAAGGAAAAGGATGACCAATGGTGGGTGACCGCGGACCAGCAAGAAAAGAGCGAAAAATAACTTACGAACTCGAGGTCAGCGATGAAATGTTGTGATGGTTTTCTTTGGGCCGCCATCCTCTTAAGCTGCTTGGTACTTGCGCTCTCCTCTGGAGAAGCAGCAGCATCCGGACAAGGAAAACCTGAGCCTACCTCCGAACAACAACATGCAGCGCACACTATAACAGGCGCGAAGCTTGCGGAAGGGGAGGCAAACCCGGCAAAGAAGTATCACTGGCTTTTCAGGGAACAAGCGCCGGATGAGCCGAGCCGAGAAGCTGAAACCGCGACCATGCTGGAGAAGCTGGATCGGGAAATCAAGCTCGCACGCAAAGCTTACCTTTCAAAAGAGATAGACGATGCAATCCTGAAATACCGAAGCGTGTTGGATCATTTTGAGTCGATCGTGGATGATATTCCTCCAGGGCACCCGTTGCTGAACGAAATGGAACAGCGGTTCCCAATATTTGACGAGCTTGCCACGAAGATTCTGGGGCCTACCGAGCTCGAACCACGAGAAGACCTGGCAGGCCAGGTCTTTCACTTGATGGAGAAACGGCGGATCTGCCGGCGAAACCTCACCCTTAAGAAGGCAGGAGTCGTCACATTTTTCGATGTTCCGAGCAGCCTGTTAAAAGAGGAGTCGGATATCCTCGATAAGCTGTTGAGAATCAAGGAAGAAGTCCCGACTGCCGGTGTGCGGCAGACTGAAGCCGCTCTCAAGCTCAAACTTGCTGATGTTCGCAAGTCTCTTCACAAGAGTTCCCCTCGCTACGAATGGCTGCGACGCGGAACCCCTCCGTCACTCGAAGAAGTGCGGCGCAATCTATTGGGGAAAAATGAGATGATTCTCGACTTCAATCTCTTCCCCGACCGCATGGCGATAGGTGTCATAACAACTGAGAAGGCAATCTACTATCAAGTTCCTGTGAATCGAACTCAAATCGGTAAGGGGGTCCTACAGGTTCAAGAGAAGCTCAGGGAATTTACCACCGGCGAACGTTCCAGCTTCATGGGACACGCGTGGAAAGAGCCGTGCAGGCGCATTTACAGGACCCTTCTCGGAAAGCTTCCGCCATTGCCTGAGGACAAGACAACCATCTTCGTTATACCGGATCGGTCTCTCTGGTATCTTTCGCTATCAGCGATGCTGGACGCGGAGGATCGCCCCTTCGGACGGGACCGTCTGGTTTCCGTTATCCCATCGGTTGACACCCTGAAATTCATGCGATCGCCGCTCCAGAGAAACCTACAAACCACTGGAGGCGGAGATCTCCTCCTTTTCGAGTCGCTTCCATGGATCCGTGAAGAAGACTTTCGGGAAAGCAAAGCCGGCCAATCCTCCGGCAAGAAGGGCTCACAGAAAATGAGCGAGGAGGCGAAGATAGAGCATCTAATCCTCACCAATCCGGTCTATCCGAAACCCTCAGACATTGTGATCAGCATCCAGAAGATGTTCAAGAAATTTGATGTTTGGGTAGGCGCAACAGCGACCATAGATAGGCTACTGGAATACAAAGACAAAAGAGAAGTTGTCGAAGTCCTCGCCGTCCCCTTGGCTATGAGCGACACGGTTGAACCAAGTCACCAGCCTTGCTTTTTCTTCGCTCCCGACAAGCGCGGCCGGCGGACATATCAAGCTCAGCGACTATTTGATGCTCCAATTGTGACGAACCTCATGGTATTGCCAATTTCGTGGTTAGATCTTCAAGATTCGGACAGCCCTCTCGGGGAAGGGCCTCTCCTGCTGGCTACCGGGATGGTGTATGCAGGAGTACGCATGGGGCTCCTCAATTACTCCGAACCTAATTGGGGTCCTGACGACCCCTTCGTATTGGGAATGCTGAAAAAGGTGGCGGGAAAGACTTTGGCCGGCAAAACTCCGGGAGGCTTAGCAGGTGATGTTCCGGCCGGCCTCGATGCCTCCTTTAGCGGAAAGCCACCGAGCTGGGCTGGATGGATATTGATCGGAGATCCCGGTCGGTGAGGGAGCACCGCAGCCGGGATTGCCCGCCAACTGGACATCGGGTCAGGCAATCCCGCCTGCCGTCACGGAACGACGAGCAGAGTCTCCGGCCTACCGGTCTCAGGCCGGACCAGTTTCCCGGGAAATTCCTATGTGCGAATGCGTCAAGACTTACCAGGACTGTTATATAATGCCTTCACCTTACCGAATCATTGGGCGGCAAGCTTCTTGGCGAGTCTCGAAATAGTCCGAGAAGCAGTATTCTTATGGAAAATGCCCTTTGACACACCTTTGTGAAGCAAGGAAGTCGCGTGGCTGAAAAGTTTACCAGCCTCGGGCTCGTGGGACTCAGCAGAATGCAGAAACTTCTTCACGGCAGTCTTGACTGTGGATCTGTAAGAAATGTTTCGAATACGTCGAATCTCATTTTGACGCATTCTCTTCAGTGCGGAAGGATGGTTGGCCATTAACAGCTCCTTCTAAAGGCTGACGTTCCTGATATTTGGGAATCCGGCTAATTTCTTGAATCGACCGCGGGTTCAGCCGCCGGAACGAACCCCCGGGCAACAGGACCTCTTACGGAAACTCTCTTTATGGCAGATAACAGCACCGTAAGTCAACCCTTAATGGCCGAGCGCAGACAAGAGCGTTTGTCCGAACAAAAGGCCATGACCCGCGCTGCCGGGGTAGTGAGTTGCTGGACCACTCTCAGCCGAGTCCTGGGCTTTGCACGAGACGTGATCACAGCTCTCTTCATGGGAGCGGGACCTGGAGCGGATGCATTTTTCGTTGCCTTCCGCATTCCGAACCTCTTGCGGAGGCTTTCGGCCGAGGGGGCCTTTTCCGCGGCGTTTATCCCTACGTATGTTGAGACGCTACAGAAACAGGGCAGTTCCAACGCAGCACGGTTCGCACGAATTACCTTTACCTTCACAGGTATTGTGCTGCTTGTGGTGACTCTGGCTGGAGTACTGTTTAGTCCATGGATTGTGCGACTGATCGCAGGAGGCTTCGTTGCAGATCCGTCAAAGTTCGAACTCACTGTGCATCTCAATCGAATAATGTTTCCGTATATTTTTTTCATATCGCTCGTAGCATTGGCTTCGGGAGTTCTCAATTCCATGGGGCACTTCGGAGCACCGGCCGCGGCCCCCGTGCTGCTCAACGTAACGATGATAGCCAGCGTAGCGGTATTATGTTCTTATTTCAATATGGAGCCTTACTACGCGTTGGCATGGGGAGTGGTAGCAGCAGGGATACTTCAGCTTCTGCTTCAACTTCCGTTTCTGGTTGGGGTGGGAGTGAAACTGGGCGTTGATTTCCATTTCAGGAACGCGGCGCTGAAAAAGGCCGGGAGACTCTTCGTCCCGGCCGCTTTTGGTGGGGCGGTTTCTCAAATCAACGTCATGGTCGGGACCATCTTGGCTTCCTGGATATCAGGTGCTGTCTCGTGGCTTTATTATGCCGATCGGATAATGGAACTACCGCTCGGCGTATTCGGTGTGGCTCTTGGAACAGCGGTACTGCCTTCCATGTCTCGGCAAGCAAGCAGCGGAGACATGCCGGCTCTGTCGCGGTCAGTCTCCTTTGCGCTCCGCCTCATTGCCTTTTTCATCATTCCTGCGTCCGTGGCTCTGATTCTACTGAGGATACCTATAATTGCAGTGCTGTTTCAGCGAGGGCGTTTCACATTGCTGGATACCCAAGAGACCGCGGAGGCGCTCCTATGGTATACCGCGGGACTTTGGGCCTTTTCGGGACTAAAGGTTGTAACTCAAGCCTTTTATTCCATGATGGACACCAAGACGCCCCTCTGGATCTCCGTTGGCGCGGTCGCGGTGAATTTAGTCGCGGGATTGCTCCTTATGGGCCCTATGAGACAGGGAGGCCTGGCATTGGCGACGGCATTGGCGGCGACTTTTAATATTGGGGTGCTCTTCGTTATTCTCGTGAAAAGGCTGAGACATTTTCCAACTGCTGAATTCGCAAGCTCTTTGATCAAAATTTCGATTGCCTCACTGGTGATGGGGATTTCGCTGCTCTACGGACGTGCGCTGGGAGAATGGGATCGCGGCTTCACAACCCAAAACGGGCTGGCTCTTGTAGGCTGCATTGTGGTGGGGTTGGCAGTGTTCGCCGTCGCCGCTTATGTCCTGAAGTGCAAGGAGATGCGCTCTATGCTGTCGCTCCTGCGCGAGCGGAGGAAAGGAAGATCAGCGGGATAGAATTCAGCGGAATTTCCCGCTTCCATTCTACAATGGTTCTCGAAATTATCGTCAGGTATGGTTCTGGTCCTCGGAAACGGAACCGCTGAATCGTGTCGTTGCGAGGAGGAATCCCGCGTCCCGAGTGAAAGCATCTCAGTTTGTGCCGGTCTTGATGACCGAGACGCGGCAGAATTGGTAGGGCGGCCCTTGGTCGCCATATTACGTCGAGAACGGCCCGACCTACCTCTGGCCCCTCGTAGTGACAGTCTTTAGGCGTGCTGTTGCGCGCGGGATTGTCTCCTCACAAAATTCAATCTTTCAGACAAACTCGTTCTCAGCCTTTTCTCTGGCTATGGTCGAGGTAAGAGTGGGCCCGTAGTTGTGACCCGGAAGTACGATCGTGTCATCAGGTAGTGCGAACAGTCTTTCGCGAATTGAAGACTGAAGCACCTGATACGAACCACCCGGCAGGTCGGTTCGCCCCACACCACCCACGAATAGCGTGTCGCCGGTGATCACGTAGCCTGGAAAGTACAGACAGATGCCGCCGGGACTGTGCCCCGGAGTATGAATGACCTTTACGGATTGGTTACCAAAGGAGATTGTGTCGCCATCCTTGAGGAGAAGTCCGGGGGGCGGAGAAGGCTCTCCGTTGAACATTGCAAGCATACCCATGTCTGGATGAGACAGAGCATCAGCATCAGCCTCGTGGATTGCAATGGGCGCTCCTGTGGCGTCCTGCATACGCTTGTTACCTGCGATGTGATCCACGTGGCTATGGGTATTGACGATCCATTTTATCTTGCTAACTCCACGACTTCCGGCCCTTTCTACAATTGGTTCCGCTGCTCCGCCGGGGTCTATCACTATGCTCTCCCCTGTTTCAGGGTCTCCCAATATGTAGCAAAAGATTTCGAAGCTTCCGACTTGAATCTGCTCGATAATCATCCATTCCTCCGAACAACAGTATGGCATTTCGTAAATATTCCACTGCACAACTTCGGCGGCATGCACGGGGCCGTGGTGGGACAACTCGCGTAAGATGTGGTGAATCCCACGGACGCGGGGGGAACCGCATCGGTCGCGACAACCATGCTAAAAGTCTTCGGATGGCCAAGCCGCGACAGATGCGGTTCACTCCCTGCTAGGGAGTTCACCACATCCTACGAGGCCATCTGACACACCAACGTTCTTAACAGCCGGTGATTCTCACTCAAAGTTCACGCCAGTGAAGCCGTGCTCAGGTTCCGGTCTCGATTCTCCGCAAAGCAGGCGGCTGATACGCGCAGTACGGCTCCTCGGACATGTACCGCCCTGTCAGCTCGAATGCCCGGGCCCGGCAGCCGCCGCAAAATCTCAGAAAATCGCACTTTCCGCATTTCCCCTCGATAAGGCTGAATTGGCGCAGGTCTCTGAAAAGAGGGGCATTGTTCCACAGATCGGAGAACTCAGACTCGCGAATGCTTCCGGCTTGAACGTCGAAGTAACCGCATGGCTGTAATTCCCCTTTGTGGGACACGAATACGAAGGAGATGCCCCCGAGGCAACCGCGAGTGCGTGCATTGAGCCCGAATGTCTGTTCGGACACCTCCATGCCCTCAATCTTCGCCTGTTGCCTGAGAATCCTGTAGTATTGCGGGGCACATGTGGCCTTGGTCTCAAGTTTAGAGGTTCTCGCCAGTCTGTAGAATTCGAGCAAGGTTTCCTCGTACTCCTGGGGTCCCATCTCTTCGCCGGCCATATCCCTGGCTCGCCCCGTTGGGACCAGGAGAAAGACATGAAAGGCATCAGCGCCGATCTCTTGGGCAAGATTCATGATTTGGCTCAATTGACTGCGATTGCGCCTTGTGAGGGTGGTATTGATCTGAACCGATACCCCGGCCCTACGCAAATTTTCCACGCCGGTAAGAGACGATGCAAAGGCGCCCGGCACCCTCCGGAAAGCGTCATGATCCTCCGCTGTGGGGCCATCCAGGCTTATACTCACCCGTGGTATCCCTACGGAAGCAATCTCCCGGGCAACTTCACCCGTTACCAGTACTCCGTTTGTCGCGAGTACAGCTCTCAAACCCGCTGCATTAGCGTAAGCCGCCAGATCGAAGAAATCCGGCCGCAGCAGGGGTTCGCCCCCTGTCATGATGAGTATGGGTTTTCCGACCTTTGCTATGCCGTCGATGAGCGACCGGCCTTCAGCAAGGCTAAGTTGTCCTGGGTCAGGTTGCGGGCAGGCACCGGCTCGGCAATGTATGCAAGCCAGGTTACAGGCCCGGGTCATCTCCCAGGCAACCAATCTCAATTGCAAAGGGTTCACTTTTTCCTCGAAGTTCGGGTCCCCTCTTGAAGGATGCGCACCGCGTCCAAGGCATGATAGGAAATTATCAGGTCCGCACCGGCTCTCTTGATGGAGGTCAAGGCTTCCATCATGCAAAGATCACCGTCTATCCAGCCGTTCTGGGCCGCAGCTTTGATCATGGCAAATTCTCCGCTCACATTGTACGCGACCAGCGGCAGATCGAACGAATTGCGCACACGCCAGATAACATCCAAATATGGCAAAGCCGGCTTTACCATTATCAGGTCGGCGCCTTCATCCACATCCATCGCCACCTCGCGGATGGCTTCATCTGAATTGGCCGGGTCCATTTGGTACGAGCGGCGATCACCGAACTTGGGAGGGGATTCGGCGGCATCACGAAAAGGCCCATAAAAGGCGGAAGCATATTTTGCCGAGTAAGCCATTATAGGAAGCCAGTCGTATCCTCCTTCGTCCAGAGCTTCCCTAATTGCGGCTACCCGCCCGTCCATCATGTCGCTGGGGGCGACAATATCGACCCCTGACTGAGCATGAGACAGTGACATCTTCGCCAGTAGCTCCAGAGTGAGGTCATTGTCGACATCCTGATCTCGGATGACTCCGCAGTGGCCGTGATCGGTATATTCGCAAAGACAAACATCCGTTACCACCACCAGGTGAGGAAAAGCGTTCTTGACCTCTCGCACTGCCCGCTGGACGATGCCGTTCTTGGCGTACGCTTCTGACCCTGTAGGGTCCTTTTTCTCGGGAATCCCGAAAAGCAGAATGGAAGGCATGCCTCGGTCTACAGGCTCTTTCAGCTCCCGTAGCAGCATGTCGGGTGAGAGTTGGAAGTGCCCCGGCATGCTGGGAATAGGGCTCTTCACTCCTTTGCCCGGCCGGATAAAAAAAGGGAGAATGAAATCCTGGGTATCCAGTTGAACTTCCCGTACCATGCTTCGGAGGGTCTCGGTCCTCCGGAGCCTTCTGGCTCTGTATTCAGGGAAATGCATTATGATCTCCGATGATTTTGCTGGCGCACAGACAACAATTTTTTTATAATCTGACCGGGAGGTTCTGTCAATGTCATGAGCTGGATCCATTGCCATCGATGCGGAAGTCGTCTTCCTCAGGGAGCACTCAAGTACCAGGTAGTCGTACGGGTTCGGTCGATTTTCGATGGAGTAATCCCCGAACCGGAAGAAGAGAGCGGCGAGCCGGAATTGACACAACTCTTGAGAAGCATCTCGCCCTACAGCGAGGAAGATCTGAACCGCCAGGTATACGAAGATGATGTATTTGTCCTCTGCCCTGCGTGCAAGGAAGCCCTCCTGGACGACATCTATTCGCACCTCCATCTCAAAGCCGCTCCGGACGGCGGCCGCGCCCACTTGATACATTGATGCCTGCAACTGCACCAATGCGTGATCGTGCCGGCATGAAAGGCAGTTGTATGGGGTCCGGCCAAAAATATACTGGAATATGAACTTGAGACCAGACGCAAAATATTTCTTTCTCTTCGCGCATCCGGATGATGAGGTGGTGATCTCAGGCACCATGAAGCTCCTATTAGAGTCAGGAGCTGATATCCATGCGGCTTGGGCGACATCGGGGGATCGCTTCACAAAAAGAGAAATTAGAGAGTCCGAACTCAAACGATCAATGGACCTTCTGGGGTTGGATCAATCTCACACGCACCTGCTGAGGTTTCCGGACCTTGGGCTGGTTTCGTTGCTTGAAGATGCAGCCGATTGCGCCGCCAATTTGCTTAACGAAGTGAGACCGGATGTCATCTTTGCAAACGCCTATGAAGGCGGCCATCCGGACCACGATTCGGTCAATTTTCTGGCACTCGAATGTTCGAGCAGGATAGGGATCAAGCCCCAACTTTTCGAGTTCCCCTTGTATAACGGCACCGGAAACTTTCTTCACTGGAAGTGGCGTATTAACCATTTCCCACCGGGCGGACCCGCGGTCATCCACAACCCTTTGCATGATGAGGCCATTCGCTGCAAATACGAAATGATGAAGGCATATTCTACTCAGAAATTGTACATGGTCCCCGCTCGTCTCGCATGCCCGCCGGAGCGCCTTTCCCAAGAAGGCGAACCTTACCGCTTCTTTCCGGAAGATCGAGATCACACGGTTCCCCCGCATCCGGGAAAACTAAACTACGAACGATGGTTTAATCGCTTTATGAAGATTACCTTCACGGACTTCAGGGAAGCGGTGTTACGAGCCCGAGATTCCCGCCCATAAAAAGCAAGACGCATACTTAAAGTATTTTTGCATCCTTATGAGTTTCTTGACATTTTGTGCAGATGGTGATAGTGTCGCCGTCGTTGCCTTTTTGTTTTGTAATGTGAAGGAGTATGGAATTGAGAGCCATCCGTGGATCTGCGTATGCTGTCGCGGTTTTTGTTCTGATCCTCAGTTTTTTACATACAAACAGTTATGCCGGGAAATTCAAGACTTATATTCCCCTGCCTAACGGCAAGTCTTTGCCGGCCTATTGTTTCCTTCCGGACCATCCCGTCAAGACACGGATTCCAGGGGTGGTAGTGGGCGTGGGGGTAGGATCTCAAGTCTTCCTTCAATACCACGTTTATTGCCAAAATCTCGCGAATCGCAACTTTGCTGTTATTATCATAGACCCGTCGAATTATCCCGAATCCTTATCACCCGGTCCAGTCGCCTGGGATAGGGGGCTCGGTTATGCGAAGGGCGCAGTGGCGCAAGGCGTGGTGGCAGCAAGACTCTTCTTTACGGATGAATGGTACTCTACAGTCGATTCGCGCTGCCGTCGATTACCTCTATAATTGGCCTGTCGTGGACTCAAACAGGATCGTTTTGGAAGGGTTCTCCCAGCCGTCTAATGCAGCTCTGACATATGCCTGTAGAGACCCGAGAATCAAAGCCGTCGTGTGGAACTACGGCGGGGAACCCTGGATAACACCTTATGACCCTCGCTTTCTGCCTCCGGTCTTGATCTTCCACGGGGAAGACGACGACGTCTACAACGTAAAGTACGCAAAGCAATTGGCGGCCAGACTGCAGAGATGCGGGCGATACTTTGAAATGCATATTTATCCCGGTCAAAAACACATGTTTACGGTCTATTTTGACCCCAGAATTGAAAATCCCTCCCAGCGGCCGGTGTTGGCTGACTCATTCGAGAAGTTGATTTCTTTTCTGTACAGAGTGCTGCAAATCCCACCCGATCGGGGTACAAGGCACGTGTCCGCACACTGAGAAACAGCACGGGTTGTGGGCACAGGCCATCCGACTGCCACCAGCAATTGCCTAAAATGTTTTTCTTTTATACTTCCGATGTACTAAATTTTGAAAAGTCCGTGTGAGGATCTTGCTTGGTATGGAATTGCCGTCATTCTCGCGCACCCGAGTCTGAAGAGACGAATGGCATCCGATCGGGGCATCCCCCGAGGAGCGAGGTACGGCATCACGCACGTTCCTTTTTCGTGTATACCTTACACTCAGTTCCCTACCCCCAAGAGTGCGATCCGCCATCTGTGCAATCTGTGCGCCATCTGCGGATTAACGTTCCCCACACTCAAGAGTGCGTTTCCCATAAGTAATTTCCAGTCAGTAATTACTGCCGAGATATTTGAATCGCGAGCTTGACTAAAACGATTTCAGAATTACGTTATGCTTAGTGCTTTGGAAATTAACTACAATGGGACCGTTCATCTTGGGCCGGGGGCTTGAGGGGGGTGCTCGCATGACAAAGTGTGCGTCAGCCACGAAAGGCGGAAAGACCATCCTCTTGGTAGATGATGACGATTACGTAAGAGACGTGGCGGAACGCATGCTGCGACGGGCCGGATACGATCTTTTATGCGCTGCCAACGGAAAAGAAGCCCTGCAAATATATAAAAGAGAAACAGAACAACATTGCATTGGTGATATTGGATCTTGTCATGCCCCAGATGGGGGGCAAAGAGTGTCTTCAGGAATTGTTGAAAATCAATCCCTCCGTGAACGTCGTGATTTCTACCGGTGCTTCGGCCGACGATGAGCTTAAGGAGGCGGTGAAAAAGCATACAAAGGGTGTCGTGAGCAAGCCTTACGAAATCAAGGAATTGATTCAGGCCGTCCAAGCCGCGTTAGAAAAGAATTGATACTTATGGGTAGGTTTCCATAAGATGTAAAACCGGTTCTCGTTTCATGGCATTCCGCTTTCAGGCAGGTTACATCACGTTTTTCTGGTGGGGGCGGGTTTCAAATCCGCCCCCACGTTCGTCATCCACGAGTACCCCGACACCCATACTGGATTTCGGATCGTTGTACCGAGGGGACGAATGTCAGGTGTCCTGCCCGGACAGCAGGGTGCGCATCCTGCCCGCATAAAGAATCGACGGGTCGGACGCCCATCCTACCGTTCACACTTCATCCAGTACTTTACGGACCTCCTGGAGAAACTCCTTGAGCCTGAAGGGCTTGTTGACGAACCCTCTTGCGCCTAGTTCCAGCATGCCCCTCATGGCAGCGTCCGGCGAATATCCGCTGGCTATAAGGATTTTCGCTCGAGGATCAATCTTGAGAAGCTCGCCGAGACACTCTTGGCCTCCCATATCGGGCATTATCAAGTCCAGAATTACCAGATCCACTTTTTTCCCGTTCCCCGTAAATAGGTCACGAGCCTCTATACCATTACTGGCCACAAGGACCCGTGTATCCGGCCTTCCCGAGAATCCGCTCTCCCAGCTCGTGTACGGGTTGTTCATCGTCGACCAGGAGAATTGTTTCACTTCCGGATGCGAGGATTTCTCCGATCTTCTTCACTCCCAGGTCCTGATGTTTATCAGTGGCAGGGAAATAGGCATTGAAAGCGGTGCCTCGGCCAACCTCGCTGTAACAGGTTATGAATCCTCCATGCTGCTTGACAATTCCGTAAACCATCGCAAGGCCCAGGCCAGTCCCTCTTCCCAACTCTTTGGTGGTGTAAAACGGCTCAAATATGTGCTCAATGGTCTTCTTGTCCATTCCCTGGCCGGTGTCCGAAACCGTCAACACCACGTAATCTCCGGGATGGGCGGAAACATTCGTCCGGCAATATTCCTCGTCAAGTGTGACATTTCTTGTTTCAAGGGTGAGTTTGCCGCGATTGGCATGGCGTCACTGGCGTTGACAGCCAAATTCATCAGCACCTGTTCCATTTGAACCGGATCAGCATTGATTTTCGCCAGGTCAGCAGACAAATCCTCCTGTATGTCGATCATCTTTGGAATAGTCCGCCTCAACAATTTCTGCACCTGGACTATATGCTTGTTGAGATTCAAAGGGACGGTCCTGGGCTCCACCTTTCGGCTGAATGTGAGTAGTCTCTGCACAAGATCGGCACCGCTTTTGGCCGCCTGAAGAATTCTGGAGAGATCTTCGTATTCCGGGTCATCTTCCTTTCTTGAGGAGAGTAACAATTCCGAATATCCCAAAGTGACCTGGAGGAGGTTGTTGAAGTCGTGCGCAATTCCCCCTGCCAGGGTGCCGACTGCTTCCATCTTTTGAGCATGGAGAAGCTGTCTTTGTAGGCGCACCTCTTTGGTTACGTCACGCTTTACGATAACCACATTGACGATTCGGCCTGAAAGATCCCGCACTGGGGAAACCGTGACATCTTCCTCATAAGAGGTGCCGTCTTTGCGCTTCTTGCTCAAACGACCTGCCCAGGACTCACCTCTGAAAAGGATTTGTTTCACTTCCTCATAGAATTCCGGACTGATGTCGCCAAATCTAAGCAGGCTCGGCTTCTCCCCGATCACTTCTTCCGCAGCGTAACCCGTGACGCGAGTGAAGGCAGGGTTAACGTAACTCTATGTTTCCCTGGACGTCGGTGATGACTATTGCTTCTGCCGCTTGTCCCACGGCTGTGGCCAAACGTCTTTGGGCCTTCTCCGAACGTCTCTGTTTTGACAAATCCCTTAACCACACTTGTACCGGCAGCCTCGCCCCTTATGTTAACCAGCTTGGCATTTATTTCACCCTCAAAGGATGAGCCGTCCTTCCGTTGGAACATGATCTCGTACCGTGAAGGCGCTTCTCCACCCTGCAATCGTGCAAAGGCTCTCTCGCGAACGAACTTCCGGTGATCGGGATGACACAACAAAAGGTGGTCCGTTCCTTCCAACTCCCCCTGGACGTATCCAAACATCTCGTGTAGGCGCCGATTGGCAAAAATGATACTAGGCCCATTGTAAATGAATACACCATCAAAGCTCTGCTCCACAAGAGTTCGGTATCGTTCCTCACTCTCTTTAAGTGCTTCTTCCATTCGCACTCGTTCGGTGATGTCAACCAGGAAAACAAGGGCCGCGGGCCTTGCTTCCCAGGAAATCAAACTGGACTCGATCTCGACCCATCTCGTTGTTCCGTCTTTGCGCAATATCCTGAGGAGTAGCGGATTGGTAATTTTCCCCTTTCATCCTTCTCAGATAGCGTCCGAGGACCAGCCCCCGGTCGTCAGGGTGAATGAATTCGGCAAGAGGTGTGGAGAGCAATTCTTCAGCGCTGTATGATAGACGTTCTACAGCCGCGGTATTCACAAACTGGAGCTTTTTATCCTGAACAATGAGAATTGCCTCGTGAACGTTGTCCACGACCAGACGATATTTCTCTTCGCTTTCCCGCAGTGTCTCCTCGGCTCGTTTTCGATCGGTGATATTGTCAAACACTGCGACAAAGTGTTTGATTTCAGTGCTGTACACGGAGATGGAAAACCAAATTCCCAAAGAATCGACATAGATTTCAAACTGTTCCGGGTCCCCGGTCAGAGCCACTTTTCCATATATCTCAAATAATTCAGGATTGGACGCCTTGATGCCCGGTATCACTTCAGTCACTCTCTTGCCCGCGACATTTTGCAGACCTGTCAATCTCTCAAACGCCGAGTTAACACTGAGATAGACAAAATCTGTCGCTTTACCGCCTTCAAAAAGCATCTTGCAGTAGGCAAAGCCTTCCAGCATGTTGTTGAATAGCGAACGGAAACGCTCTTCACTCTCTCTGTGGACCTTCTCCGCGGCTCTGAGCTTAGCCTCGGTTTCTTCCAATTCAGCAACGCGTCCCTGCGCAGTTCTTCCAATTCCCCGAGGAGTTGTTTCGGGACCTGTCTTCGTCTGTCATCACTGCGTCTCCGTTGGGATTGCCATTATGTCGAGATTCTCAATGCCTGGAGAGTGGTCTACAGGAAGAATATCAAGTCTGAGTCTCGTAAGGAAGTCGTCTGTTATGACAAGTGCCCATTTTTTTGTCCGATTTCCCAAAGCGAATGCCGTCATCCCAGACTCCGATTCTGGGATGACGGCATTTCCGGCAGGTTGGAAATCTGCCCCACAGGTGTCTGAATTCCCGCACGGGTGCCACTGCAGGCTCGCCCAGCAGTGGTTGGATTCCCCCACGTACGCTGGGATGACGACGCTCTGTAGGCGCACGGCATGCCGTGCCTCTACCATCCGGATTACCGCCAAGCGGGAATGAAGACCTCGCGGGCAGAATGCCCACTCCACTGAGCCGATTGTCCGGAGACTGCTTCCCCGTGCCAGCCGGTACCGCGATCCAGAAACCTTCTTATCTCCCGCTAAGTGCTCTCTGCCCCCGGATCCAGGCTATCCTCGGCATCCTTTTGCCCGCCGGTGTGACGCACTAGCTTCATGCCCAGATTGAGGGCCTTTTTGTTCAGCTCTTCAGTGCCTCGCGGCACGCGGCCCAGCAGAGATCTTTCCAGCGAGCGTCTCGTGACAATCGCTGTCAGTTCGGAAATGGCTCCAAGGGCCACAACGTTAGCCACCATGATTCTCTTCAGTTTGTCACGGGCCACCGCGGTAAAGGGTAGAGCAATGGCCCGGCTGGATGGAGGATGTGTGACGAGGTCGCGGTCCACGACGATCCACGCATTCGGCTTAAGATCCCAGCAGTAGGCATCGCAGGCCTCCTGGTTCAGAGCCAACAGTAGGTCAACCTGAGTACACA
>CAVSPC010000028.1:0-72614 GCA_963729795.1 uncultured delta proteobacterium
CCGATTCTGGATTCCCATGTCAAGATTTTTTGAAAGGATCATGCCACTAGCTCCGTTTGAGGATACGAGGGGCCACTAACATGTCATGGCCAGGGTTTAGCCCGAAGCAATCTCATCTTCGGTGGGACCGGCATCTTGCCGGTCATTCTAATAGACAGGCTGTCCCGCGCCTCGTGGGACTGTTCCACCAATGGAGATTGCTTCGCTCCACTCCCAATAACAATCTTCTGCCAGCGGTAACCGAGGGATTAGAACAGCTCACCGATATGCACGTATGCAAGCGCCGGGTGAGCCTAAGTTGCCGCTGTCCGCTTTGCAGCGACCCACCCCATCGGAATGCAAGTCCCACTAGCCGTTGACTAAGATGGGACAAATTTCTTATAATAAGATTCTCAAGTTTAGTCTGAAATCTAATGCGCAGGTATGATGACGAATGAGCAGGAGAGTCGTGCCAATGGATGCCCCATATAATGGCCCGGACGACTCAAGGTCTTCGATAATTGATACTGAGGGAAGTGGCTATGCCCGACCTCTGGGCCCTAGTACGGGAAACATGTATTCACAACAATGGGGATCTAATGAAATAGGCGATGATTCCGCTATAGGCCTAAGAGATTACATAGGTGTTGTAATAAGACGAAAGTGGGTGGCTCTTGCCGCGTTCGTTGTCATCATTTCCATATCTATTGCCTACACATACACTGCCACACCTGTTTACCGGTCTGTCGCTACCTTAGAATTTGAACAAAAGAAGCCGAAGCAAGAAGATCGTGTGTACGGGAGCCCGGACTACGATCAATACAAGGGTTATCTAGCTACGCAGTTGGAGATTCTGAAGTCTCGCAGCCTGGCAAAAGGCCTGGTCGCCAAGATGAATCTTTCCAATTCTCCTGAATTCACGTCATCGAACGGCCGAATTGGCAGGTTGCGTTCAGCGCTTCTGCTGTGGTTCCGGATATCAGATCCTCATGCAAATGCAAAGAATGCCGCCCCAAGCGTCAACCGTGTCGCAAACGCCGTTCTTGCGAGAGTTTCAGTTAAGCCCATCAAGACCAGCAACCTGGCCTCAGTCAGCATGGATGCCAAAAGCCCAGCCGTCGCCCAGGAGATGCTGGGCAATTATCTGGATCTGTACCTCGAAACCAATCTGAAAGAACGCCGTAAAGAAAGCCTGGAAGCGAGTGCTTGGTTAAAGGAAGAGCTTGCTAAGGTTCAAAAGAAGCTGCTGGAAGCTCAGGCGGAATTGGTCGGATTCCTGATTGACAACGGAATTGTTGACTCGCCGACGGAAACCGGCGTCAGCCCGGTCATGGACTTGCTCGCCAAAACAATGGAGGCTCACACGAAATCGCGTGAGGCTCGCCTACGGATGCAGGCATTGGATGGTCAGAAGTTCAAAGATCAAGGGGCTGTCCTGCCCAAGGACGTCAATACCGAATACATTGGTAAACTTAAAGAACAATTGGCATCGTTTGAGCTCGAATATACTCAGATGAAGGGACTGTATTCGTCCGACTATCCACAGGTAGAAATCCTGCGCCAGAAGATCAATTACTTGCAAGATCGTATTCGAAAAATTGAGAAGAACGTTCTCGATTCGGCTTTGGACACGGCAAAGAGAGAGGAAAATCTCTTCAAAGGGTCTGTTGCGTCCGCAAAGGATGAGGCCAATCGTGTCAAAGCTCTAGATGCCCAACACATGCTGCTTAAGAAGAATGTGGAAACCAATGAGGAATTCTATAAGATCATTTTGAGAGAATATAAAGAAAACGACATCAAAGCGAGAACGATCAGCAACAATGCCAGGATAATTGACACGCCCACCGAGCCCGAGGCACCTAGCTGGCCGAAGAAAAAGTTGTTTCTTCTGGTAGGGTGCTTGATGGGATTGGCGGGCGGAGTTGCCGCTGCCTTCATGGTGGAAAGATTGGACAATACGATTCAGACCCCCGAAGAAATCGAAAGAGATTTCAACGTTCGGAGGCTGGCAATAGTGCCGGATCTAGACTATCTACCGAAGTCGCAAAGCAGGGAGCTACGAAATATCCCGTATGAATTCGTCGCCCACAGGCAACCCAAGTCCCCTATGTCCGATGCCATTCAGAATATTCACACCTCCATCTCTCTGTCAAATGCGGACAAGCCAGTGCGATGTATGGTCGTGTCCAGCCCTAATCCCGCTCAGGGGAAAACCCTGATTTCGATTTCCATAGCCAGCGTGATGTGCTCGGGCCAAAAGAAAGTGGTGATAGTTGACGCAGATATGCGTAAGCCGAGAGTCCACCAAGTTTTCGGTCATCGTGAGCCGGGGCCGGGCCTGTCAACCCTGCTTGGAGGCTTTGGTAGGCAGGTGCCGCGGGCAGTGCATGCACATAGCATAAAGGGTTTATTTTACATTACTGCGGGACCACCAGTCGACGACCACCTGCGCTTGCTTCGGTCCGATCGTATGAAACGGCTAATCGATCAGTTGAGACGCGCCTTCCACTACATAGTGTTCGATTCTCCCCCTATTTTAGGATTCTCGGACGTCCCCACCCTCTGCACACATGCTGACGGATTGATAATGGTCGCCAAGCAGGGGCACTTGGGCCGCAATGCGCTCCGGGAAGCCCTCAATGCCACATCCTCGGTTAATGGCTGCGAGATTCTAGGGGTAGTGCTAAATAAGGCGCATGCTTCGGCGGATTACGGTTTTCCCTACTTCGGATACAATCGTGATTATTATTATGGAAACTGCAGATATTATGGCGATCGGTCCAGATAAGGCCCCTGCCTAGCGCCCCATTTCATCGCCCAATCATCCTAACTCTCTATCCGTCAAACGCGGCACGTTGCCTTCTGCTCACCGAGAATGAAACGCGCCCAAACATATTGTGGGGCTAATGGTGGGCGTACTCTCACGAACGATACCGTTTATGCGATGTTAGTTAAAACCCTGATACAACGGTTCCCGGGGTGGTGAGCACGCTCACGAGAGATCCGACTTGCGCAACCGTAGCCACGTACTGCCTCATGAAAAGCTGCACATCGGAGATATAAGTCTTGGGAACGTATATGACGTCATACGGCTTCACAAGGATGGCAGATGACATGTCCCCGACATCCAGGGTCTTTTTCAGATCTAAACGCCTGCCGATTGGTCTCCCGTGCACATCCTTCGAGATAAGGATCACACTGCTGAGATCCGCTTGTTCGGTGATCGGTCCCTGAGCCAGGGCGAGGGCCTGAAGTGTAGTGATGGGCTGCTTCAGGTCATACGCGCCGGGCGCGTGCACTTCTCCCAGGATATAGACCTTTCGAGATTGGGCTTGAGCGAGCGACAAGGAGGCTACTACGTGCTTAAGCGGCCCAGCAGTATATCGCTCGTTAATCGTACTCTCGACCTCTCTAACAGTATGTCCGACCGCCATTATTCTTTCATGAAGCAGAGGCAGATCGATGGTTCCGTCCGGATTTACGAGGACCTGCATTTGCTGGCCCCCGGTAAGCGTAGTTAGAGATTCCACTAGCTTTTTGATCTTTTGGTAGAAGCTGACCACGTTCACCGTAACCATCTTGTAGTTCTTCAGTTTTCCGCGCGTCTCTTCCTTGGTAAATATATTGGTTTCCAAGTACTTATTTTCGATTCTTTTGGCCAATTCTTGAGGAGTGAGGCCGGCGGCCATGATGTCGCCTACCCCTGGTAGAGTAATCATCCCGTCAGGGCGTATGGACACCTTCCTATTTAGAGCGGGATCAAGCATAAATTCCACATCGATCTCGTCGAGAGTGTCCAACCGGTAAGAACCCCTGGGAATCGACCATTCGGTCTGGTAAATGACGCGGAGACTATCGTCCGGACCCAGTCTGTAATTTCGACACACTACGTCGAAGGCCTGAGCGAGGTCTTGGAAATCAGGTGCTTTTTGAGGACCGGGAAAAGGCCGGAAAGGGGAGGGCAGTAAACCTATGCACCCAGTCAGCGCCAAACACCCTGTGATGACTACGATCAAAATGCGCCTGTTTATCGTTATACTCATGGGATGAAGCAGTTCTATAAAGTATAACATTAAATACAAGGCGCTATATATCATAATCACTGAGGAAATGTTACAACAAAAATGCCAAAACCCCCACTCTGCGTTCTTTTGTTGGCCGACCCCGCTTGGAATCGGCACAAATTAGCCCGGTCGTTTTCCTTTTTGGCCCGGATCGAGATGTGTTGAGACTTCTCAAGAGCCCCATTCGGGAGTGGAACTCCAGCATCTTGGAGCAGCCGCTGCTGGAAATCCTGTTGGTGGCTCAGGCGCGGCTTCAGTCATCTTTGGGAGTGACTGGAGAAATAGACCAGCCCTTTGAGGGCAACGCATATCTCTCTGTTGAGTGTTCAAAGGTCAATTACTGTCGCACTGACGGGTCTCCTATTGGCTCCAAAAGAAAAATAGTGTCCGATTGGACGACGGTCCAAGGGAGGGCTCATTTGTGGGGCGGACTTTCTAGTCCTCCGAATTTGGGAGCTAAATCGCAGACTGGAAAGTCTGCGCCACAGATGGAGCGCCCCACACTGCCGTAGTGAAACGGTCAAAAATTTTGGCAACACCCATAGTGGCGACTGGCGGTCGCCCAGGGCGAATGCCAGTCGCCCCCACAGATTGTCACGTACGCGTAAATGGTGCCTGTGGCACTAGAATGCGACACTGAATTCAGGCATCAGTGTGCTGAGTCGAAGATAGTGAGCCTCACTGAGGCTCACTGCTCCTTGATTCTAGGAGCTTATTTTTCGAAAAGTTTCTTGTACTTGCCGTAGCCGTCCTTCTCCAAGTCTTCTTTTGGGATGAACCGCAGTGCGGCGGAATCGAGGCAGTACCGGAGTCCTGTGGGCTTCGGCCCGTCATCGAACACATCTCCCAGGTGAGAATCGGCGTGTTTGCTTCTTACCTCAGTACGTGTCGTGAAGAAGCCCCTAACTTTCTTTTCCACTATGTTTCCGGGTTCCAGGGGCTTGGTGAAGCTCGGCCATCCGGTGCCGGAATCAAACTTGTCGAGCGAACTAAAGAGCGGCTCACCAGACACGATGTCTACATAAATTCCCGGTTTCTTGTTGTTCCAATATTCGTTCCGGAAAGCAGGCTCGGTGGCACCATCCTGAGTAACTTCATACTGCAACGGAGTCAACCTGCGCTTCAGTTCTTCTTTGCTAGGCTTTGTATATTCCAGACTGCTTTGTTTCATCTGTTTTTGATCCTTGTCCCGACCCCAAATCTTTTCCAAATATTGATCCCTACCCGACCTCCAGCGATAGTATTTGTATCGGACCGGATTTTTCTTGTAATAATCCTGGTGATAATCTTCTGCTTTGTAAAAGGTGGTTGCTTTTAGGATCTCAGTCACTATAGGTTTGTGGAACCTCCCCGATTTCGTCAGTTCCTCTTTTGACTCCTCCGCTAATCGCTTTTGTTCTTCATTGTGGTAGAAAATCGCTGAACGATATTGGGGGCCGCGATCAACGAATTGCCCGCTTGGGTCGGTTGGGTTTATTTGCCTCCAAAATACGTCCAGAAGCTGGGAGTACGATATGACTGACGGATCGTACGAGATCTCGACAGCTTCGACATAGCCTTTTTCTGCGTAGTCTTCATAAGTGGGATTCTTCCCGGAGCCCCCGGCGTAGCCTGCCAACACTTTCACCACACCTTTTAGCTTCTCGAATGGAGGCTGCATGCACCAAAAACATCCTCCAGCAAAGGTGGCTTTTTCGTATTTTGTCTGTGCGTTCGCCGTCGCCGCTAGGAATCCGAAAAGAGAAAGGCTAATAACGGAAACCGTTATCAATAGTTTGCTCATGTTACTATAGTTTTGCACTTTTTGCATGAATGGTTTGATATTGTGGTGATTTTCTTGAAAATCATCGGCGTCCCTGCCATAGACGGTTTGGCAACAAACTGGGGGAGGAACGCCGATGCGCAAGCGGAATCTGCCACAGCCGTTTCAGATTGACAAGATTCGTTTTGCAGATTGCTTCACTGCGCCGAGTCTTAGGCACTTCGGGGTGTTGATCACCGGTTGGGTCCTGACTGTGGGGGTTCACACCATCAGTCAGGTAATCCTCACAAGCGGGCTGCATGAATCGGAGAGTTTCGTCAGCATCTACCGGTTCCTTGAGAAGGCCAAGTGGACTCCGGACCACGTGGCTTTCAAGGTTTTCCGGATCATTGTAGATACCCTGTTGCCGGACGTGATGGAGATTGAGTTGGTCTTGGATGACACGCTGAACGACCATGTGGGTAAGAAGATCTTCGGTGCCGGATTTCAGCACGACGGGAATGCCCCCAAAACGGGAAGACCCATTGGATACGGCGTCTGCTTTGTGATCATCGGGGTTGTTGTCCGTTTGCCGGGTATATCCGAGAGGGTGTTCTGTTTACCCTATGCCGCTCGTCTGTGGTGGCCTCAAAAAGCCAAGGTCAAGCCTCTGGGCAAGAAACACCGGAGCAAGTCCGAGCTGGGAGCTGAGTTGATCCGTCTGACACGGTCATGGATTGATTCATCCATAACGCTCCGAGTGATCGTCGACGGTGGGTATTCAAACAGGCAAATCATTCGAGATCGGCCAAAGGGAGTCCATATAACGGGAAAAGTTCGTATGGATGCAGCCCTGTACGCTTTGGCCACGCAGGAGACCAACAAGAGAGGGCGTCCGCGGAAAAAAGGAGATCGTCTGCCTTGCCCTAAATCGATCTTCATCCACGAGGGAGATCAGTGGGAATGGGTCTGGATCACTCTCTACGGCCAGGAGACCATCGTGTGCGTGCATCGCTTTGAGGCAATCTGGTACAAGGCAGCTGGGAATGAACCCTTGTCCATCGTGATGGTCCGCGATCCTGGCCACAAGTACCCGGACACGGTGTTCTTCGACACCGATACTGCGGCTTCCGATACAGAGACTATCCAGAGATTCAGCCATCGCTGGAGTATCGAGATCACCAATCGGGAAACCAAGAGTTTACTCGGCAGTGCAGACCCGCAGTGCCGCTGCGAGAAATCAGTCACTCGCACTCCGCTCATGGCATACTGGAGCTACTGCTTCGTGGTGGTCTGGTTCGTCAATCAGTTCCACAAGCGAAAAGATCTCCTCCTCCCCTCTGCCCCCTGGTACGTAAAGAGATCCATCACCTTCTCGGATATGCTCGCAGCAGCTCGCCGCAGTCATTTCGGCTCGGGAATTTCGCGCGATCCCAGCAAACACCACACAAACTCTAAATTCGCCTCACACCGCTTCACGCCAGGACATGAGTCCTCATGTTAGCATCCTTACTTTTATCCGCTCCGGACGCGTACGATTCAGTTACAACAGTGACCGCGTCCGGTTGCATCGTTTGGATCCACGGTGCTGTGCTTCCTTATTATTCATTATGGTCCTCGCCTCCGTTTAGGCAATCGCGTTCCGGTCGAACTTCGACCGCCAAAAAGGCTTGAGACGCCCAAGTCTTGTGTCTGCAATCAACGCAGAGATTGAAAGTGCCACTTGGACCCCGATGTGCGGAAGCACGCCCGTTTGATCGTCTGACAGGCACCTGGAAGTCTTCAACTTCCAAGGATCATACTTTGTCATTGAACGGGCCTTCTTCACTGCTCGTGAACAAATGATGTGCACGGGCTGTAAAGGCCAAATAAAGGAATGTTAAAGAATATGTAAAGATTGGAATGTATGTTCCGAAATCAAGTTGGAAGCGAAAACCACACGCGCACTTCGCCATCAGAAATGTCGGCCCCCACTGTCCCATCATGAGCCTCGACCAACTCCTTCACGATAGCCAGACCAATGCCCGCTCCACCGTGTTCACGGGAACGCGACTTTTCGCCGCGATAGAATCGCTCAAAGATGAACGGGAGATCCTTCTCGGACAACTCCGAGCGGGAATTGGCGACGGTGATCTTAAGTGCCCCGGGCGTTGTCTCCGTGTAAATTCTCACGGTTCCACCAACCCCCGTGTATTGCACGGAATTCTGAAGCAGATTCCTAATTATTTGTGCGAGTTTGTCAGGATCAGCCTGCAACGAAGGCTCATCACCCTCAAATTGCGATTCCACTCTAATCTGTTTGGCGGTCAATTGAGGCCAGAAAGAATCCAACGTTTGACTGATGAGATCGACGATATGCACTTCTGACCTGCGTATGTCCGCTCTTGCCGCGTCCGCCCTGGCCAGACGCAGGATACTCTCAACCAGGTCAACCAGCCGTAGAGTTTCTTCCTGGAGCAAAAGGAAGTTCTTCGTTGAGGGAAGAACTACCCCATCCAGGAGTGCCTCGAGATATCCCTGAATGTTTGTCAGCGGCGTCCGGAGTTCGTGGGCCACGTCAATCATTAATGACTTGCGAAGATTTTCAATGGCCTGAAGGCTGTCGGCCATCCGGTTGAAGGCCTCCGCCAGCTTTCCTACTTCGTCCTGAGACTGTAGCGGTATCCTGCTCGTATAGTCGCCCGCCGCTATCTTCCGGGTGACATTTGCCATTTGGGTGAGGGGGCCTAATACCCGTTTTGTCATCAGATAGTTCAAAGCAAGAGCCAGTACAAGCGCCGTGAACATAGCCCAGACGAGGTATCGGTGGACCGAATGGAGGAACATCTTCTGGGTCGACACGGGTGAAATGTTGTACTGCTTCATCAAGGTCACAAAATAGTCTGCGGCAAGGTAGTCAACAGACAACCAAACGATGACTATCACGAACCCGATAATCAAAACATTAATCCCGATGACTTTCCAGAGGAGGCTTGTCCTCACGGTCCCCTCCAGTTTTAAATTTTAGGGTATTTCTGCGAACTGATACCCGACTCCTCTGACCGTCAGAATATATCTGGGATTCGTCGGATCTTCTTCAATTTTTTGCCTGAGCTTGCCGATGTGGACATCCACGACTCTGTCGATAACCACGACATCCTCTCTGGGATAGAGCTTGGTCAGTAGCTCATCGCGTGTAAACACTTTTCCCGGCACGGCCATAAGGGTGCGCAGCAAATTGAACTCGTGAGGGGTGAGCGAAACCGGACTCCCGCGCAAAGTGACTTTCCTTTTTCCCGGGTCTAAGGCCAGATCTCCGTGAGAAAGCAATTGTTCCTCATCAGTCCGGCCTAATCGCCCTCTTCGGAGAATCGCCTTTACGCGAGCCACTAATTCTCGGGGACTGAAAGGCTTTACAACGTAATCATCTGCTCCCAAGGTCAGGCCGGACACCCGGTCTATCTCTTCTTGCCGAGCGCTAAGAATGAGTATGGGTACATCAGATGACCGTCTCAGTTGTCTGCACACCTCCCAGCCGTCCAGCAACGGAAGCATCAGATCAAGAATCACAAAAATCGGACTGTAGCGCTGCGCCAACTCCAAGGCTTGTTGTCCGTCATACGCAACAATTGTCCGGAATCCTTCTCTCTCAAGATAGAGAGCCACCAGGGAAGCGGTCTTTTTGTCATCTTCGGCAATAAGAATCGGCGGCATCTACATAACAACCTTTCTCGACTATCTCAAGTCACAGGTGGGCTCTCTAAGCGTCAACTCCCCTACGAAGAATATGCGGGGCCGGATCTTCGACTCATATTAACGACAGAAGAGGGGGCGAGCAACGAAGACCCTTAAAATGTCAATTGCTTCGGGAAGAGTGCTATTGTTTTTAAGTATAGCCAGGATGAGGCAAAAAGAAATGAGAACGATAAAGAAGAGGTTAAGCCGTTGATTTCCTTGGTGGGCCCTCGGGGGCTCGAACCCCAAACCTACTGATAAAGAGTCCTAAAACGAGACAAAAAAACTAACAATAAAGAGCACTTCCTTTTTGACACCCGCTGCCTTGTGTCACGACATCTTAGGAAGATGAGAGCCGATTGGCACAAAATTGGCGCACGGCTTCTTGGGCTTTGTGGCTCAGAGACGCGGCACTCCGAAGTGAAAAGCACAGGAAAGTCCACGAGATCGCGTTTCAGACGGGTTATCGTCCATTTCAATCGAAGAGCGTGCGTGAACCGTCATCAGCGGCAGAAATTCGAAGATCAAAAACACCAATGACCGCAGATAGATACACTAACTATTATTTATTATTTATGAAAATCCGCGAAGCGGGTTGGACTATTGCCGCCTCAAGAAAGTCGCTCAGAGAAGTTTTGCCTTGGCATCCATTCCTCTCAAGCCACCCCCAAAACTGCCGGGGACGGAACGTTTCGCTGCTACTGTCCTCGACACTGACGGTTTTGCCCCAGAAAAACAGCTTTTGCCGAAAGTGCCGCACCGACGCCATTGGCGAGAATTTTTCGGTGGCACGTCTTGACAACATAGGCCCCTTTGGTGCTATTCTATCAATATGCGTGGCACGATATCGACCAGTTCGTGGTGGGCATATCGTGGGATGGAGTTGCGCGAAAATCGCGTACATGTCTTAAATCCGGCGGCTGCAATTTTCATGGAGGCTATGCTAGATCCATTGCTTGGGAGAGGCAGATCTGTGGCTCTTCAAAAGGAGGTGGCCATGATTCTGAAACCTTTTCTTAGGGAAGGCGTCATGCCCCTCATGATGACGGGGTTTAGTAAAGGAATGAACTTCTGTACTCTTAAAGACATCAATTGTTTCGAGCCTTTTTCGGCAATGTTTGAAGCCGGAAAAGATCCCCTTGCAAGGAAGTACGAATGATTGGTGAGGGATTTATCAGGTTAGAAATCAATCATTTGCGCAAGATCGAAATCAACACGCTGAATAAATAGGGAGGCAGTCTAATGTCAATGAAGGATATTGAGTCAAGTGAAAATTGGAAAAAAACTGTGGATTTTCACGGCCATGTCTGTCCCGGTATCGCCATAGGGTTCAAAGCCGCCATGGCCGGAATGGAATGGCTAGAGGAACATCGAGCTGTGGATGAAGAGTTGCTTGCCATTGTAGAGACGGATGCGTGCGGGGCTGACGCAGTTCAAGTCGTCACGGGATGCACTTTTGGCAAAGGGAATTTCATTTTTCGCGACCACGGAAAGAACGTGTACTCATTCGTCAGTCGACGTTCAGGGCACGGTGTGAGAGTGGCCCTGCGCGCGGGAGTGTTTCAACCGAATGAACGGCACATGGAGCTCATCCAGAAAATGAGGACGGAGAAGGTTACAGAGGAAGAACGCTCCGAGTTTTTGCGTCTCCATGAGCAAAGGAGCCATGACATCCTTGAAGCAGACCCGGGTGAGTTGTTCAAGATTGAATCCGTAGAGATCGAGTTGCCTCCCAAAGCCAAAATAGAGCCGTCGAAGACCTGTGATTTCTGTGGGGAACCGACCATGGCGTCAAAGCTGCTGCAAAGAGGTAACTCTGAAGTCTGCAGAAGTTGCGTCGATGCGGGCGCTGGAGTCTAGTGCGGCGGCACTTCTGCTTCTTTCTGAATCAAGAAGCCCTAAATATGCTAAGAAAGGAGATTGTCGTGTTTGCTCAAGAAAACCGAAAGACTTTAAAAAGTTTATGGGTTTACTATCTTGTCCTCTTTGTCTGGCTGGTTGCGTCGGGAATGCATATACCGGACGGCTATCTCAGCCCGGCCACAAGTTTGATAATGTTTCTTGTGGCTCTTCCTTTCTGGTGGATTGGGATTCGAAAGATTCGTCAGACCATGAGTGCCAGAAGCATTCCGTTGATCTCACTGATGGCTGCCTTTTCTTTCGTCATCATGATGTTCAATGTCCCGCTGCCCGGAGGGACCACGGCACACGCGGTCGGGGCTGCCATTACGGCCATCGTTCTGGGGCCGGAAGTGGCGGTCATAGCGGTAACCATCGCCCTGATCATCCAGGCCCTTTTCTTCGGGGATGGCGGAATCCTGAATATAGGCGCTAACTGCTTCAATATGGCGATAGTTGGCTCCTATGTGTCCTGGACCGTTTATCAGGCTTTCTCCAAGGGGACGGAAATAAGCTCCCCTCGCCGGGTGATCGGTGCAGCGATTGGAGGTTGGCTTGGGCTGACCACCGGAGCCTTTTTCGCTGCGGTGGAGTTTGGCATCCAGCCGCTGTTGTTCAATGCCGCCGACGGGACACCACTCTATGCCCCGTATCCGCTGTCCGTTGCCATTCCGGCCATGGTGATCCCGCATATACTGGTGGCGTCCGTCGTCGAGGGAGCGATGACCGCGCTGATCGTCCTTTATCTGCAAAGGTTTAACGTCCAGGTTCTTGAAGCAGCATGGAAGGCAGGAGGGGAGGTCAGTATGGGAAAACTGCGCTGGCTGTGGGCGGGCTTGGCTGTCCTGGTGGTGGCCACTCCGCTTGGTCTGTTGGCACCGGGAACGGCCTGGGGCGAATGGGGTGTAGAGGAACTGGCGAAACTTGGCCTGAAATCGATACCCGCCGGTCTGGCAAAACTGTCCGGAATCTGGGGTGCGCCGATGGCCGATTATGACCTGCCGGCCCTCGGGAATGCCAATGCGGGCTATATCCTTTCCGCCTTACTGGGCGTCATCCTGGTGGGGCTGATGACCTGGATGTTTACTCTTCTTGTAACCCGTGGATCCGGGAAAAAAGAAGTAGGGCAACGGTCTTGAGAATTCCTTAGATAAGGTCCGTACGAAAAGGTAAAAGCGGACAAGGGTAGCTCAGGTGCTTGCGAAATCCTGGACGATGTTTGCAAGTTGAAGAAGGAACTCCGTGCGAATCGAAAACTGGCCCGCATCTGTAACCGGGAACGAACCCTACACTTAGATTTGCCGGTCTTTTGTATGGGATCAAGGCTGTATTCTTCATAGGGTTCTGAGTATAGCCTTGGCGGTTGCGGTTAAATAGCCCGTCGCTGACGCTTCTTGGAACAGGAGGTCGCGGAAAATACCAGTAGAGAGGGCAGGGCAAAAGCACGATATGACGCTCAACCAGTAAGTTTTCCATTTCCAATGGGTCCTATGAAAAGACGAAGTCATTTTCTTGAAAAGACCCTCAGTGGAATCACCCAGGCCTTGGAGCGGTCTTTGTTTGCAGAGGCTGTGAGTTTGCAAGGTGGTTTATTCCAGTCGCTGGATCCTCGTCTGAAGATTATAGCCACGCTGGCACTTTTGATAGGCGTCGGTATGGCTCATAACCTCTGGATCATAGGCTTTGTCTATCTTCTGGTGCTGACCTTTGCCTTGATGTCTGCTGTTCCGGTAGCTTTCTTTATCCGTCGCGTCTGGTTGGCAGTCCCTCTTTTTACTGGTATTATAGCCATCCCTGCCTTATTCCTGATCCCCGGCAAGCCTGTTGTTCACCTTCCGCTGGGCTTGATAATTACCCAGACAGGTGCCCGGACCGTCCTTTTTCTCATTCTTCGAGTCAGCACATCTCTGTCTTTGGTCTCATTGTTGATTCTAACGACACCCTGGAATACCGTTCTCGGAGCATTGAGCGTTCTCAAGGTACCGGATGTGTTCATTTTGGTCCTTGGAATGACCTTTCGATATATATATCTACTTCTGCATATTGCCAACGATATGTTCTTGTCCCGGAAAAGTAGGGTGATTGGACGGATGTCGGCAAAGCAGGAGCGGCACATGCTGGCGGCCACCGGTGCTACCTTGCTCGGCAAGTCGTTGGATATGAGCGGTGAAGTCTATCTGGCGATGGTATCTCGCGGCTACCGTGGGACGGTGGTGGCCTTAAGGCCGTTCCGGATGCGGTCGCGGGACTGGTTATGTGCCGCCTTTTTCACGGTGATTGCCGTATCGGTCCTTTACTTGGGACGATGAGTCCCATTTTTCTTTTTTTGGAGAAATTGCCTTGCCCTTAGCGCCTGTTTTTGAAGTCCGCAACGTTTCCTATGCCTATGACAATAGTCAGACCGCTTTGGAAAATGTCGATCTAACCGTTCAACAAGGAGAATCCTTGGTGATTCTTGGAGCCAATGGTTGCGGTAAATCCACCCTTCTCAAGCTGCTTGATGCTCTCTATTTTCCAAAGAAAGGGGAGATTGCCGCCTTTGGAGAGCCTTTGACAGAGGTACGGCTGCGGGATGATGCCTTTAATTTTTCCTTTCGCCGTCGCGTCGGTCTGGCCTTTCAGGATACTGATGTGCAACTGTTTTGTGCCTCGGTTATGGACGAAGTGGCCTTTGCGCCGCTACAGCTTGGGTTTGACCATGATGAAGTGAGGCGGCGTGTCGATGCGGCCCTTCAGGCACTGCGGATTGAGAAGCTGCACGATCGAGCCCCGCATCGCCTTTCCGGCGGTGAGAAAAGGCGTGTCGCCTTGGCCTCGTTGCTCAGCCTTAATCCCGATGCCTGGTTGTTGGATGAGCCCAACACCGGTCTTGATCCTCGCAGCCAGTCCTGGCTGGTCGATTTCATCGTGCAGTTGCGAGAGCAGAACAAGACGGTGATTACCGCGACCCACGATCTGGCCTTTGCCCAGAAGTTTGCCACAGGGATCGCCGTTTTTGATGAATGCCATCACCTGATAGCATCGGCGAGTCCGGACGAAATATTGGCCGACCATGAACTGCTCCATCGCTGTAATCTTTCCCATTTTCATGTCCGCTAGAGTGCTGTTGCGTAATCCCGCGTCCAGCGGGACTTTCCCGAATTCGTGGCACGATGGCGACTATTGCATCGGGATCGCCCAGAGGCTGTCACGGGAAAAACTTAGTATGTCAGACTCCTAGGAGACGAGGACAGGTAACGGAACAATTAGTGGAACCTCCGCGTAGCACGATGGCGTTGAAGAGTGAGGTTGCGCGACAGGCTCCTAGACCCCAGCATCAACAAATTATAGCTCAACTCAGTACTATGGATTCCTATCGCTATCAAGGAAATATTTTAGGACATTACTTGGCAAGCACTAATGCTGAGAGGCTCATCAGAAGTCATTTGATATACGATAAAGACATTAACCAGTAGCATCAGGCCCCACAAGTATTCTGAAGTGGCTCCGGGCAAATCAAATCCGACCTGCGATTCTCGTGACGATGAGGTGCTTAGGGTGCCTTTTTGATGGAATTCACGCCAGATGCCCTTTGCCCGCTCTTGCCATTAAGCTCCCAGTATCCAAGCCGATATTCAGCCCTGCCACCGATTCCAATCAGACACATCAACCGAAAGCGAACCGAAAGAGATGGACGAGGTTCCCGAACACATCTGCATTTTCACGCAAGGTGGACGTGGTAGACGCGCGGCCTTATCTAGCGGATACCCTAATACCCCCAATCGCAATCGGAAAATCGCGCAGAATTGTTCTCAGTGGGCTATACGCGAAATGTGTCGGAGCGGTTGATAGGTCCTTTTGCAATCGCAGCATGCTACGGTCACCTCCTCTAACGTCAGCCTTCCCTTTGGCCCGATACTACCAAGCTGTGTTCGGGTAAGGCACAGCCGGGAGGATAGCGCTTGACGGGGGTACCCTGTGACAGTTATTCTCAGATACAGGAAAGAACTCTATTTTTTATCGCCTAGTTGCTGTCTTGTCTTCAGGGTAGTCCATTTGGGATAAGGTGGCTTACCTCTGATGACGAGAGCCCGACCAACTGTTAGTCGAAATGTCAATTGCTCCAGGAACCGTGACTCTTGGAGCGCCGCGAGCAAATCCGGATAAAGATTGCCGGAGGTTGTGTGATGGGAAAAAACTTCTATCCTGACCCAGCCCGGTGGGTTTGGATGGCCTTCTTTGTCGTAATTACCTCAGCTCTTTTGGCTGGAGGGTATGGGTATTACCGCTCTGAGTTCCGCCGAATTCAGAAAGAGAAATACGAAGACCTGGCAGCCATCGCGGAACTGAAGGCCGATCAGATCCGGGAGTGGCGGCAGGAACGGTTGGAGGATATTGGGTCTTTGTCAAGGAGTCCCATGTTCAAGAGGACATTTGAAGAGTGGCTCCGAGACCGAAAAAATGAACTTCTCCTGGAAGACTTAAAGGACAAGCTGGTCGTAGAGCAGCGAACAGGGGGGTACGCAGACGCAATTCTTCTCAGCCCGGATGGTAACATATTGCTATCTGTCAAGCCCCAGCCTGATCCCTTGAGCCCCGCTACAAAAGTCGCCATTGGAGCGGCTCTTGCCAACCGCTCCCCGGTGTTGAGCGACCTTTACCGTAATCCGCAGGGCACTGTCCTGATCGACGCCGTAGCCCCAATCCTGGGCCCGAAGGGACAACCAATCGCCGCGGGGCTTTTCAGGAGCAATGCTGAGTCTCTCCTGTATCCTCTGATCCAGTCTTGGCCGACCTCCAGTAGAACTGCTGAAACGCTGTTGATCCGCAAGGATGGCGACGGAGTCCTGTTTTTGAACGACCTTCGTCACCGGGCCAACACTGCGCTGTCCCTGCGAGATCCTCTTACGCTAACAGAACTCCCGGCGGTACAGGCGGTACTGGGCAAGCAGGGTATGTTCCACGGAAAAGATTACCGTGGAGTGGAGGTACTGGCTGACCTACGACCTGTGCCCGATTCGCCCTGGTTCATGGTGGCAAAGGTGGATTCGTCCGAGATCCTATCCGAGGCTCGTAACCGTGGAGAGGTGACAGCTCTCTTTGCCGGACTCTTCATACTATTGGCCGCGGGTGTGACCGCTTATGGCTACAGATATCGCCAGGCCCGGCTCTACCAAGACCTTTACCGGTCGGAGCGAGAGCAAAGACAGGCTCAGGAGCAGTTTCGGACCACCCTCTATAGTATCGGTGACGCCGTGATAACCACGGACACCGGAGGTCTAATGAAGCAGATGAACCCGGTGGCTGAGCTGCTTACCGGCTGGCTGGAGGCCGAAGCCAAGGGAAAGCCCCTGGACGAGGTCTTCCACATCGTGAACGAGGACTCCCGTGAGGAGCTAGAAAGCCCGGTGCAGGGGGTCCTCCGTGAGGGTCAAGTAGTGGGGCTGGCCAACCATAATCTGCTCATCTCCAAGGATGGCGTTGAGCGTCCCATCGCCGACAGCGGCGCTCCCATTAGGGACGAGACAAGCGCCATCACCGGCGTAGTCCTGGTCTTCCGTGACCAGACGGAGGAGCGCAGGTCTCGTAAAGCATTGGAGGAAAGTGAAGAGCGTTACCGGACGTTAGCTGACCATATATACGATTGGGAATTCTGGATTGCGCCTGACGGGCGACTTGTGTATTGCTCTCCATCGTGTGAGCGCGTGACCGGATACCGGGCAGAAGAATACGTCAGTGATCCCGATTTGTTGAACCGAATTGTCCACCCCGACGATGCTGCCATCTGGGATCAGCATGGGTCACGCACTTCCCAGTGTTTTGACACTTGTGAATTTGACTATCGGATCATTCCTCGCAACGGAGAGGTTGTCTGGATAGCCCATTGCTGCAGTCCCGTCTATACTGGAGAAGGCAGATACCTTGGCCGCCGGATTTCCCATCGCGACATTACAAAACGCAAGCGGGCAGAGGCTGCGCTGGTGGAGAGCGAAAAGAAGTTTCGGCTTTTGTATGAGGAAGCCCCCGTGGCCTACCAGTCGTTGGATGAAGAGGGGCATCTGTTGCAGGTCAACCAGACGTGGCTCCAGTTGCTCAGATACACGCCTGATGAGGTCATCGGCAGGATTTTCGCGGACTTCCTGACTCCCAGATCGCAGGAGCGATTCAGGGAAACGTTCGCGGAGTTCAAGCGTTTTGGGCAAGTGCACGGAGTTGAGCTCGAAATTGTCTGCAAGGACAAGTCTGTAATAGATGTGTCCATAGATGGAAGGATCAGCCGGGCGGGAGGCGGGGAGTTTAGGCACACGCATTGTGTGTTTCAGGATATCACTCAGAGGAAGAAGTCAGAAAAAGCGCTCCAGGAGAGTGAGCAGAAGTATCGAGCCACTTTCAACACGGCTTCGGTCGGCATCGACTTGGTAGATCGCCAGGGAAGATTCGTGGAAGTGAACAACACCACGTCTGAATTCTTGGGTTACACAGCGGAGGAAATTCGTCATCTCACCATTTTCGACGTTACTCATCCTGAGGATGTGAGCAGATCCAGAGAGATGCATGAAGCCATGATTAGAGGGGAAATGGAAGCGTACCGTCTGGAAAAACGATACATGCGAAAGGATGGATCGATCCTCTGGGCAAATGTTGACGTGTCAGCGATCCGAGATGCTGACGGACAGTACAGAGCGACGGTGGGAGTGATTAGGGATATTACTCAACGGAAGAAATTGGAAGAAACCCACATCCGTTTGGCTGCAGCGGTCGAGCAGGCTGCCGAGACAGTTGAAATAACCGATCCTGAAGGGACCATAGTGTATGTAAATCCCTCCTTCGAAACGACGACAGGATATTCGCGAGAAGAGGTCGTTGGAAACAATCCACGTATTCTCAAGAGCGGTCATCATGACGTCGAATTCTACAAACGCATGTGGGATACCATTGCTAATGGCAAGATCTGGACCGGCCACTTCATAAATAAGAAAAAAGACGGCACCTTGTTTGAAGAAGATGTATCCATTTCCCCGGTAAAGGACGATTTGGGGAAGACAGTTAACTATGTGGCGGTCAAGAGAGACGTTACCAGCGAAGTCTCATTGCAAAGACAGCTTCTCCAGGCTCAGAAGATGGAGGCCATAGGGACTCTGGCGGGTGGCATAGCTCACGATTTCAACAACATTCTTCAGGTTGTCCTGGGATACTCGGAACTGCTGCTGACTGGGAAATCGGGAAAAGATCCGGATCACGCTGATCTCCAGAAAATCAACCATGCGGCTTGCAGTGGTGCCGACCTTGTTCGGAACCTTCTTACCTTTAGTAGAAAGGTCGAGCCCAAGCCTGTGCCAATGGACTTGAACAACCAGATCCGGAACGTAGAAAAGCTTCTGCACCGTACTATTCCCAGAATGATCGACATTCGACTGGAACTGGCAGAGGACCTCAAAAGGATAAACGCGGATCCAGGACAGATTGAGCAGATCATTATGAACTTTGCCGTCAATGCTAGAGATGCGATGGGAGAAAAAGGCTCCCTGACGATAAGGACTGAAGACGTAGTCCTCGACGAGGAATACTGCCGAATGAATGCAGAAGCGCGCCCGGGTGACCATGTCATGCTATCGGTTTCTGATACGGGCCATGGGATGGACCGAGAGACGCTCCAACACATTTTTGAGCCTTTTTACACGACCAAGGAATTAGGGAGAGGCACTGGTTTGGGGCTTGCCATGGTGTATGGGATCGTCAAACAGCACGATGGGCACCTCACCTGTTACAGTGAGGTGGGAAAGGGGACCACATTCAGGGTCTACTTGCCGGCTATCTTGTCCGAGCCAGAGGATGTTGCTGAATCTGTAGTGGAAACGCCTGCCTTCGGAACTGAAACTTTGCTGTTGGTCGATGACGAAGAGTTCGTGAGGGACCTGGGAGCCCGGATTCTCAGTAGAGTTGGCTACAAAGTGCTCACCGCTACGAACGGCAAAGAAGCGCTGGATCTTTTCCAGAGAGAGCACACGCAAATATCCTTAGTCATTCTGGATCTGATCATGCCCGAGATGGGAGGCAAGGAGTGCCTTAGGGAGCTTAGAAAGATTGATCCAAACGTCAAAGTCCTTATAGCTAGCGGCTTGTCTGCTGACTCCTCTTTGACAGAATCCTCAGGATTAGGCGCAAGAGGTTTTGTCAGTAAACCGTTTAAAATGAAGGAGCTGCTCCGACAGGTTCGTAAGGTCTTGGATCAGAGTTGAAGCAGGAAACCATACGAGTTAGATTCCCGAAGGAGAAGAAAGATGAAGGCTGATTCAGCTTATACGCAGTCCGGAAGCATTGTTGGAGCTCAGTTCGACAAGCGGGAGCAGCTGATCGAGGTTGCGGTTTTTCTATTTTTGATCGGACCGTCTCTGATTCTATCCTTTTTCCTGATCCACCAAGGCAATATCAGCTTCATGCTGACCGCAGTTGCGACGACTCTCCGCGACTTTTCCTTGCTCAGTCTGATTCTCTTCTTCTTGTGGCGTAATAGCGAGCCTATTCTCCATATTGGCTGGACGCTGAGGGACGTTCAGCGGGAGATCCTTCTGGGTGTTGTGCTTTTCGTGCCAATGTTCCTCGGGGCCCAGAGCCTTGAGCAAATTGTGAGAGCACTCGGCCTCTCCGCTCCGTCTACGCCGTTGCCGTCGCTTGAGCCGAGCAGAAGCACCTTGGAGATGGGGGTTGCCCTGGTCCTGGTGACTGTCGTCGCAGTAACTGAAGAAAGCATTTTTCGCGGATATTTGATGCTGCGATTCAAGACCGTTTTCGGCACTTGGCTGTGGAGCGTGTTGCTTTCCGCGTTTATTTTTTCCCTTGGGCATGGTTACGAGGGTACGGCGGGCGTGGTCACCGTCGGCGTGATGGGGCTGGTCTTGAGTCTCGTATACATATGGCGCAAGAGCCTGGTTGCTCCGATCACCATGCATTTTCTTCAGGATTTTGTCAGCATCGTGCTTCTGCCGTTGCTAGTGGGAACATGAGTTGACAAGAAGCCTGCTCCTTTGCCGCTCGAACATTCACATTATTGGTTACTTGCCAGAACACGGTGAGTATCTTTGCGGTGCACCAAGTTGGTCAACTTGCAGGGGGTGTCCGGGAGTCAGACGTGTTTGCAAAAATAGTTGGGATGTCGAAAAAGTAAAGGTCCACCTGTCTCAAGGCCAATGTGGTGCCAAGGCTGGCCTAACAGAAGAATTCGCAAGATAATGGCGCCGACTTTACGGCTCCAGGATTTTCGCCTCAGAAGCTGTTATTTTGCATTCCCACTCCTGGTTTTCCCATTTTATTCGCCGATCTGTCGATCTCACCTCGACGGAACCGAAAAGAATGAAATCCGCTTCTTCCAAACACCGAGGATGGGACTTTCTGTTGTAACCATCTTATTTTACTGACTCGCCACCGTGGCCACCGTTAGATCGCAAAGCGCATTTCTCTGCATCCTGCCAATAGAAACACACGGGGACGGGTACGCCGAATTATATCCGAGCCGGACACGTTCCGAAGTTTATTCTTCTGGCTGCTATGCCACTAGGTCTGACTTGCCCTGCCGATAAGCCATCAAAAATAACACTTCCATGTGCTCCCGCCCACATCTTCCCCTCTCCTCTGTATTTGAGGGTCCAGTGGGAAAATTTTTGAGGGATATCCTTTATTATTCTGATCAAAGAAGAAGAGGAAGTGTCTTGCCGGCGTCCTTACGCCTTGGAAATCCAGTAACCTCTAACTGATGACCGCATATACTCTTGGTAAATCAAACCCGGCAGGACCACACTTTAAGGATGGGATCGCCGCCGTGTAAGTCCTTGATTTCGTAGATGGCCGTTGACAGCATCAAGAAATACGAAAACGTCATTTCTGAAGGCCAGGATTGAAAGAACGGTTTTCTTGTGAGCTCCGAAATGGCCTGATTACCGGTTCGGACGCCTGAAAAGAAAGCCGCAAATATAATAGATGCGGCGAGATGAGGGCAGGCAATCACAAGGAACGAAGGCATTGCAGGAAGTTTTTCGCGGTGAGCGAGTCCAGTTCTTGCAGCGTCTTGACACCTTTGGAGTCGAGAACTTGCTGAAACTCCCCTTTCCCAACTCCTTTGACGAGCATGAGCACCTCAATCTCAGCGAGTCCAATGCCCGAGATTCTTTCCTCAGGTATTTGATGGTGATCCGACATGCGTTGCCCCCCATTGTTCCGATGGTTCAGAAGCTTTCGATTGAACGGAAAGCCGGGGCAACCCGAAGAAGTTCCATAGCACGTAGTCCAGCATCTGTGAGACTGACAGGCGAAGCTAACGACGCTTCACGTGGAAGAGCTTTGCAAGCTCACAATCACAGGTACCTGCAAGCTTCTCCCACCGCCGGTCCGTCACTCGTTCGGGCTGCGGCGGCATCTCGGAATGCTGAGATGGCAGACGGCGTTCGAGGCTGTTCAACACTTCCTTGACCGCTGATTCGAAAAGTCCATCTTGCACCAGGAGCGAGATAACGGCGCGGGCCAAGTCGTGAATGTCAGTGACGGGAGGTTCAGAATGTTTCTCCGCTTCAGAAGGTTTTGAATGTTTTCCATAGCCTGCGGCTTCGTACTTCCTCATCTTCTTGCGGAGCTAGTTGTCCGAGTATGGCTCGCCTCGCCGGTTCCGATAGCCTTCCGCTGCGAGAATGGGGGCGATCTTTTTCCATTGGTGGCCATATTCTGTGACCAGCTCGGTGAGTCGGGTCATCAGGTCTTTGTCCGGTATAGACATGAGTGTCGTGTACCTCCTTTATTCGAGCGCAGTTCGGCACAGATCTTCAGCTTTGAACGTTCAAAACGTTCCGAATGACTGACCGGTCATGGTTCTGAACGTTGCGAAACTTTTGAACAGGATGAAAATATTGGGCGGGGATTCGATGCGGCTTGATTGATGGCGTCAGGCTAGCGCCGGAACGTCAACGAGATCGTCCGGGAACATCCCGGAACGCTCTTCCAACAGCTCCAGTGACCAGGTCTGACGAAGAAAGAGAATCACATTCGTTTGTTTCGGGGTCTGACGGGGCTGAATGAGCGAGCGCCACACACAAAGCACCTTCGTCCCTGGGAGATCTCTCCATGAATGATATTGAGGAGCCGGTTCTCTTTTGAGAGATCCGATCCGAGGCCAAGTGAGCAGGGTCTACGATTATGTTTCCATTAGCAGGATCGACAACGGGTTCATTGTGAAAATGCCTGTCCGGATAACAGAGCAAGGTATTGAGATACGTGCCGAGTAGGCGTCGAGCCTCTCTGGCAAGGAGTTGCTTCATCTTGGAGGCTATCCTGTGCTCCAGGTCCTTTTAGGCAGCGGCCAGCTCTTCTTACATCGCAACCGGAACAATTTCCTTCCTCAGCTCCGGGAGATCCACGGCAATGTCCTGCAGGTGGAGGAATACCGTGGAGCTCATCAGGTGGTTCGAGAAGACGGCAGGGCTCACGCCGGGCTTCTCCCGCGTGACCGTGGTACCTGTTTTCCCTTTGGAGCAGAAGTTGTCGTCGCCGGGGTAGTATTTCGTGATCCCAGAGAGCAATTGTGTGCGCCTTTGCCCTGAAGGGAGAAGATGAGACCTGGGCGGAAGTTGTGGAAGCCCTGGAGCGCGAAGGATTCAAGGACAGCAAAGGCAAGCCGTACACTCTCACAAATCTCCATTCTTGGCATTCGAGGCTAAAGGGGAAGGCCCCCGGTAAGGATGCACCGCCGATGACCGCCGGCAGTGATATAGTTGACAATGTTGACGCGGAATCTGAAATAGGAAGGCCGGAAAACCTTACCCGAGAGGAAGTGACCACCATGTCCGGGGAGTTGGAAACGCGATTAAGAGAATTGATCGAAACTAAACTAAGGGCCGTTAGACCTGACCTTGATGTCTCGGCCGCGTTTCCCAACGTAAAGGAGCCGCCGTTACCCCCGAAGGATGGAAAAAAATTCAGAGGGACTAAGGCGGATATCCGTGTCCGAGTAGATGAGAACCTTGGGAAGCTTTTCGAGGCCGACGTTAATCGGCGGTTCGGGGGGAGTGCATCCCGCGCTATGGATGCGATTCTCTGGAATTTCTATGGCAAACCCTCTCTGAGTTTTGAGACATCAAAAGCGTCCGACAAAGAATCCGATGCCTGGTCCGTTCTGCATGGCACCCCGGAAGGCTCTTATGACGATTGACCGCTCCCCTATGCCCCTCCTAAAAATACCATTTCCTGCACTCAGGTCATCTCTGAGTTATCTCTCAAAAAAATAGGCTAGCCTGAGTTTGGCTAACCTCTTGTTTTCTTTGGTGGGCCGTCGGGGGCTCGAACCCCAAACCTACTGATTAAGAGTCCCTAAAACAAGACATAAAAAATAACAATAACGAGCACTTCCCATTTGACACCCGTTTCCTTGTGTCACCACAAATCAGGACGTTACACCACCGAAAGGTGCAAATCTGGTGCAAAAGTATTTTCTCAAAGTATGAAGGCAACCTCACTTTATAAAATCATCGTAACTCACCCCATCGAAAGCTGCGATCTCGTGCTCTGCCGCGAGAGGGCGACCTCAGCAAAGTAATATCGACAACATATCCATATTCCAACTCACCGTTTTGCCCAAACGCCTGCTGTATAGGCCGGTTGAAAAGTGCGGAGGGTGTATGAAGACCTTATCGCGGAGTGATTAGCAAGACTTGTTCGTGTCAAATGCGGTGCAAGCTGAATTCCTTGTTTCCGTCCCGGCTCAGATGAACAATTCGTATCTGACTTAATCTCCCGCTAGTGCGGCAATGACTGTCCATGGGACCCCATTCAATCTGCCTGAAAATGGCTTACCGTTGATTCTGCGAAGCCTTAGCGGTAATTGTAGTCAACCCTTGCATCCCTTTTTAGGTCTTGCTACATTTGCGCCATCTGACCGGATAGATTTCCGCAATTGGCGAGCCGGAATTAGCGAGAGGAGGACGCTATGAGAAAACTTAGTTGTTTGCTGATTCTTATGTTAGCAATGGCCCTGCCTGCTTTCAGCCTTGGAGCAGAAGCACAGGATAAGCAGGGAACGGCAATAACAAAAAAGCAGCTCCTCCAATCCGTCATTGAGTTTAAAAACCAGACGAGGAAAAAATACGACCAGTTCAAAAAGCAGCTTATGGATAAAGGGAAACAGGAGCTTCAGGAACTTAAGGACAAGTACAAAGCGGCTAAACCCGAAGACAAACCGAATCTGAAAAAAGAGTTTGAGGAAAAGAAAGCTGCCCTGAAAGCGCAAACGAAGAAAGAATTGGCAGAAAAGAAAAACCAATTGAAATTGGATCTGAAGCAGTTTCTACAGCAGAAGAAAATGGAAATTCAGGAGAAAATGAAAAAGTAGTTGAATGAGAAATAGGATCTAATCAATACTCCATTTTACTGGACTTACCTCCGGCGAGATGAATATACCAAAAACATAGGGAGTACAAGGACTTATTTCATGCACGACATCACGCGGTCACATGCCGTCCGAGGTTTCGCAACCGCCTCTACTGATTTTCGTCAAGTCATACCCGAAAAGAAATTGCGACGCCCGCTTGATTATCTACATAAATGTCACCTTGCCGGTATGAACGTCGTAAATAGCGCCCGCCAGTCCGATTTTGCCTTTGTCGACCATGTCCCGCAAAATAGGGCTGCGTTCTCGGATGCGCTCAACGGTCAGTACCACGTTCTTATTGGTTACAGCCTTGACAAAAGCATCGTTGGCCGAGGTTCTGTTGGATTCGTATCCGGACACAGCGGCCACGGCAGGCTTGATGTTGGCCAGCGTGTGGGTCAGGTTGCCCATGACGATATCGTCGCAGGCCCCTTTTACAGCGCCGCATTCCGTGTGACCTAAAACGACAATCAACTTGGCACCGGCTGCCGTGCAGGCAAACTCCAAGCTGCCCAGGATATCGTCATTGACAAAATTTCCCGCAACACGCGCATTGAAGATGTCTCCGATACCCTGGTCGAAGATCAATTGGCCCGACTCACGTGAGTCAATACAGCTGACAAGGGCGGCAAAAGGGAACTGGCCGCCGGCGGTCTCTTTGACCTGTCGCATAAGGTCGCGTTTTATCATGTTCCCCTGGACGAATCGGTTGTTCCCTTCTTTGAGCATTTGCAGCGCCTTATGAGGGGTAATAGCGGCCTGGGTTTGCTTGGTCTGCGTTATGGCTGATTCATCTGCAAATGCACGGATAGCTGAAGAGGCGACACTTGAACCAGCAGCGACTGCGAGAATCGAGCCGCCGGCCTTTTTCAGGAAATTTCTGCGGTCTGTATCAGACAAGCTCATTGTTTCGTCCTTTCTGTTAGGAATTATTCCTCAGATCTCCTCAATCCCGAGTGTTTTGCAGCGTAGACCGCACGATAGCATTGGTGCCTCGAATTGCCACAGCGACGAGTCTCCGAAAATGGGGCAGTATGACGATTCCCTCCTTTCCGCAAGCTGGAATTATGCGGCGGTCTTGCGATTTCGGGGACGTTTGCCCAGGAATCCGGTCTGGGCAGTGTCCACCTGAGTCAGATGAAGCCCCAGGATGGTCCCCCACAAGACCGGGTAGAGGCAAGACTATCGTCATGTTGCTAAAAAGCCTCTTTTGTCATTTTTTTTGAGCGTACCTTACCGCACGCCCGCCGGTCAATCAGAATCTTAGTGCCGCGGCAAGTGGGAATAGGGTCGTGTTCTCGCTTAACTCATCTTCGACAGTGCTCCATTTTGGGGCACTGAATAAGTGGCTGTAATTATTAGGTGCAACTTTTCTGTAGATCTGTAACTTCCTGTAATCACGAGGAGTGGTTTTTGATGACATTTTGGAATGTAGTGCCTATAATGATGAAACTAAGATGCGATTCTGCTTGACATGATGAGTTAGTTGATGCGATTTCAATAGTATGTTCATTCGCAGAAAACGTAGTGTACAGAAAAGCGGGGAATATGAGACCTCCAGAATCGTCGAATCGATCAGAGACGGTGATAAGGTCCGCCAGAAGGTTATCGGTACGCTGGGCAGAACAGACAAGGTTCTGGCTTCGGGAAAGATCGGTGCACTCATTCGGAGTCTTGCTCAATTTGCACACCATCTCAAAGTTGTAGAGGCATCGCGCACCCCGGATATGCAGGCCCTCTCCTCGCGGGAGTGGGGACCGGCACTGGTCTTCGGCAGTCTCTGGGGCAAGCAGGGTATGCCGGATCTCATCAGGGGTTTGTCCGAGTCCCGCAGGTTCGAGTTTGATGTGGAGAGAGCCTCGTTCGCCATGGCCCTGCAGAGGCTGTGTCGACCAGGATCAGACCTTGCGGGATCGCAATGGATCTCGGGCGTCGAATGCCCCGGCTTTGACAAGCTGGAACTCCAACACTTCTACCGCACCGCCTCGTTCTTGGCTCAGGTCAGAGACGAGCTGGAAGTGGAGCTCTCCTGGCGCGACCGTGATCTGTTCAGCCTTGAGTTGGATCTCATCTTCATCGATACCACCAGCCTCTACGTGTACACGGACATGGAAACCGATCTGCGCAAACGGGGATACTCCCGAGACAGGCGACCGGATCTGCCGCAGTTCGTGCTCTGTGTGGTGGTCAACCGCCACGGTTGGCCTGTTGCCTGGGACATCTTCCCCGGCAATACTGCCGACGTCCGCGCTCTGGAGATGATGGTGAGAAGGCTTCGCAAGCGCCTGCAGATAAACAGTGTTGTGCTCGTGGGAGACCGAGGGATGATCTCGGCTGACACCATTGAGCTTTTGACCGGCGACAAGGAAGCGCCGTTTGACTACGTGCTCGGTTGTCGCATGCGCAAACAAAAAGAGGTGAACGGCGAGGTTCTCGCCCGTGCAGGTCGGTACCAGAAGGTCAACGACAACCTGGAAGTCAAAGAGGTCCTCGTGGGCGAGAAGCGCTATGTCGTGTGTCGCAATCCCGTGGAAGCCAGAAAGGACAAGGCCGCACGGGAGGCGGTCCTGGAAAAGCTCCAGCGCGTGATCTCCGAGAAGGGACCAAAAGCGGTGATCGGCAACCGGGGGTACGCTCGGTTCGTGCACATCGCCAAGGGGAGCGTAACCATCAACCAGGAGGCCGTGGAAGCGGACGCACGGCTGGATGGCAAGTTTGTCCTTACCACCAACACGCACATGCCGGCGTGTGACGTTGCCATGACCTACAAGAGCCTCTGGAGGGTGGAACGTACCTTTTGGGAACAGAAGACAACCCTTGAGGTGCGGCCCATCTATCATCAGCGCGACGACACCTCTATCGGCCACATCGTTGCCAGTTTCCTCGCGCTTCGCCTGGAAGTGGATCTGCAGCGACGTTTGGATGACAAAGGGGTCTCAATCTCATGGCCTGATCTTATGCGAGATCTGGGCCGCGTCCAGTCGGTCGAGGTCGAACTCGAAGGGAATCGCTACCAGCTCCGCACCACCATGCAAGGCGCAAGCCTCCACGCGTTCCAGGCCGCAGGAGTACGGCCGCCTTCCTCCATCACCCAGCTCTCTTCCAACTCCTGATCCCTTCAATTCGCAGACACTAATGTAGTGCCAAGGAACGCCCGCAGCTATTGTATCATATTTATATCCCTAACTTTATTTTTTAAAACTGTCGAAGATGAGCTTAACCACGCGCGTGTACAGTTCGGCTCCCTTTCCGCGCACCTAAACCCCCCCTACCTCGCTCTGCAAATCGCCCAGAATTGATCCTGTGGAGGCTTGGGGGCTCTTTGATGGGGACTACTTAAGATAAGGGCCATTGATCGCCTAACCCTATGACATCTTGACTGGAAAAGCTAGAAAACATGACCTCCGAAGAGGAGTTTTTCGGGCGCAGAGCACTAGGAATCTATGCTCCAACGGGTATGGAATTTTGATCTTCACTCTTAGAGGGGAAGACGGTCCTTACGTTCCGGCCGGCAATTCAGGTATATTTTCTGACCGCTTCATCTATAGAAGGTGCAGCCTTCATTAGATCCTCGGGTGCCATTACGGGATGCATCTCGATACTGGCATCTAACGCAAGCATCCAAGGTTCAGTTATTTTCGGAATTTCGGAACTATCCTGCATGTGGAAGAAGATAAAAGCCGTTCTCTCACCTTTCTCATCCAGAAAATAGGCTGCTTCAGGCTTCAAATCCTTGAGGATTGACTCGATAACTTTAGCCAAGCGACCTTCTTTTGCTGCTTTGTTTCCGGCTTCAACCGGAATTGAAGCTTTAAGCAAAAATCTCATGTTCATTCCTCCTTTCGTACATTCCAGCCGTTATGGGATAGTCCATGTGATCAGAATATTTCTCTTCCGATTTGACCCTTAACGTCCTAATGGGTTCCTCGACTAATTGTACGTATCGAGGTTGATCCAGTGCGCCACGGGTCCTCCCTATACCCCCCAGCCCTGGTGCACTGGAAATATCTTTAATGGCGGAACTCATTCAGGAACTTCTCAACTTTCACCAGAATTTCTTGACCTCGGCACTCCTGCACCCTATTGAGGCACTTCGGAGTGATAACCGTCTTCTAACCAAAAACTCACGAGGTGGTATCAATGGGAGAGTATCCTTTAAATAAAACGGGAATGAGGAGGCTCTGCGTCTATTAATAGTGAAACGGCCAGGCACAGTTCACGGAGAGCCTCGTTTTTATCATGTCCGTCTCGGAACTCAGTGCTGCCGTCAGCCGAGACGCAATATTTGTCGTGAATCATAGCCAGAGAAAATGGCTAATGGTCCTCGATCAGGTGTCAACAACTTCAATCAGTTGCTGGAACTCTTCCCAGCTTCCACCTAAAGCCATAATTACAAAGAATCCTGAGACCCATGTTTCTGCGATTTCATCCCTCCCGATCCATCGGCATCCGGCCTCCAGGGTTAAGTCGGAAGCCTGAAAAAAACCGTCTCCAGGTATCACTAGGTGCCTGATATCGCCAGATTTTGCCTCAAGTCCTCTGATCCGCAAACCGTGTCTCGAAATATCGCTGACCACCCCGTTGTTTTGGGGGTGATTTTCCTCAAATACAGGCAACGCAAAACTGAGCCTATGTCTCGGGTTGAGTCGAAAATGTTCAATTGTAATCCCTTCTTCCCGCCAAATTGACCATAAGTTGGAATCAACGAGGCTAACGGCTTCGGCTTCCAAGGATTCTTTCAGGTGAGTCTGGAGCGCTTCGGGTGAAAGCCCATATTTCGTCATTAGCTCTGAAGTCGTCATCCCCAACACGACGTCATCGGTAAAATTCCTAGATTTGAATTTTCCGTTGAGCTGCATGGCCCAGCCCTCCCTCGTTGTAAAAAAGACTAAATTCGGTACGAATGGTGCTGTGGACTATCAAATTCTGAAATCTTCCCTCCAGTGAGCGCTCTGAGGATGATGTCCCCGACTCAGCAACAATAGAAGTAGCGGGCCGGGCATGCTGAAGAGAGACAAAACCATTGTCATGCTGGTGAAAAAGCCTGTTTAGTGCAGGCTATAGAATATCTTTCAATAGCCCCCCCGGTCAATCACAATCTTGTGCTTCTTAATATGAAGAAGTTGTCGTGTTATCGCTTAGTACAGCGTGCACGCCCTATCTCATTACCTAGCTCTGAAAATCGCTCAAAATTGATTCTGCGGAGCCTCAGTTTCGATTTGACCGTTTGCCGGATTCCGGGTATCATCTGCCCTTCGGTGCAATGCATTCAGGAAATCCAGTTCATCGCCACCCTGCTGGTGGACTGGAATTTCTCTGCCTTGCGGGCCTCTCGGGAATGACAGAACCGATCCTGCGGCCGGTCATTGGCCCAAGGCCGCAGAAATGGCAAGACCGCCGCATGATTCAGAATAAAATCGGAGGATATCATGTTAACGATAGTTGCCTTCGCTCAGGCGAAACCCGGTAAAGAAAAGGATCTTGAAAAAGCTCTTCTGGAACTAGTTTCCCATACTAGGAAAGAAGCGGCCTGCATCAATTATGATCTCCATCGGCACCTCAACAAACCGGGTATGTTCGTGTTCTATGAAAATTGGATTGATAAAGCCGGCCTGGAGCAACACGGCAAATCACAACATATTGCGGATTTCAAAACAAAAGCGGGCGACCTGCTGGCAGAACCGCTTAAAATCGAATTGTGCGAAATGGTGTCTCAGCATGTCTCTAAGAAATGAGGAACGGAGTTTGACCTAGGAGGCTGTTGCGTAATCCCACGTCCCGCGGGACTTTCCCGAATTCGTGGCACGATGGTGACTATTGTATCGGGATCTCTCAGAGGCGGCCTCGGGAAAAACTTAGTATGTCAGACTCCTAGGACCCTTGGGAAAGGTATCCAGATCAACAGTCTTTTGTACTACCACTGATGGCTTTCTTTGCACTTTGGCTGTTTCTTGCGTCACGGGATAGTGGAAAATAACAAAAGAGAGAGCCGGACCAAGCCAACTAATGCTTTTTTTCTGGGTTTGGGAAGCTGGGAGAACAGGGCGGGCTAATCGTGGCCGTGTGATCCGAAATTATGACAAGGGTTCTTGTCTTAAGGGATCGTCTCATCCCACCTTGCGTGGAGCACTTGAATATCCTTGCGAAATTCCTCATCGCTTATCGTTTGGCCTGGCGAAAGGCCGTGTTCAAATAGCATGATGGGTCCTCCTCAATTTATGAACAAATGGTAAATCAGCGGGAACAAACTCGTAGTTCTCCAGTTCCTCAAATGAGACCCACCTGCTACTTTCGTGATCCGTTAATGACATTTCTCCGCCTGTCCAATCGACTACGTATGCAAGAAGCCTGATGGACCCATGCTTGTAATGATAAATGCTTTCACCAAAGAACTCCTGAACGGACACCTCTATGCCAAACTCTTCTCTCATTTCACGCGCCAGGCACTCCTGGGGCGTCTCTCCATTTTCCAATTTCCCGCCTGGAAATTCCCACAAGTATTCAAGCTGCTTTCCGGCTTTCCGCTGGCCGATAAAGACCTTATGGTTCTGAATAAGGATGGCCGCGGTTACCGTCTGCATGGCTTGTTACCTCCTATTTGCTTCAAGTAGGTTTGGACTCTCGGGCACTCTTACACTTAGGATGCAGCCCCCGGCCAAGACGGCGTAGCATGTTAGCCGGTTCTGTTCCAGCGTTTTGAAACAGGGGATCACATGAACTTGTCCCTGAAAGCCCGCTGTTTCTCTAACGTCCATCGGACACAAAAAGCTGGTTTCCCTTTCATCACGATCTTAGTGCACGCATTGCACGAGTCGCACTGCAAAATTTCTTTGTCCCGCCCATCCATCACCTTTTGAGGCCATTCGGGATCAGTCCAGAGCACTCTGGCAAGTCCGATGAGATCTGCACGCCCATCGGCAACTATCTGTTCTGCCAACTCTCCCGTTACAATGAGGCCAGCAGTTACGATAGGAATTTCCACTTCCTTCTTTATCGCAGCCGCCAACTCAACCATGTAGCCCGGCCTTGTCGATCTTTCGATGATTTCTGGTAGGATAAAGGACTCATACGTGCCACCCATAACAGAAAGGTATGCCACTCCAAGATCGGAGAGCGTGCGAGCGAAAACAGAGGATTCTTCCAACTTCAAGCCATCGGGCAGCCATTCATCAGCCAGGAAACGGTATCCCACGGGGAAATTACCGACGGCTTTCTTGACCTTGGTCACAACCTCCAATGCAAATCTTTGCCGCTTCTCAAATGTGCCGCCATACTCATCTTGTCTTTTGTTCGTTCTTGGGGAGAGAAACTGTGCGAGCAGGTACCCAGTCCCTCCGTGCAATTCTACCAGGTCGAACCCCGCCTTCTTCACTCGGACAGCGGCATCGACGTACTTATCTTGGATTTCTCTAATTTCTGCAACGGTCAAAGCTCTGGGCATGCGACCAAACGTATTAACGGGAGAAGGTGCAACTGGCTCCGGGACGCCGGCAAAGCGCCCTGCGTGATTGATCTGCAAACAAGCCTGCGCTCCTTGCTCTTTGATCGTATCAGCCAAAAGTCTAAGCCCGTCCAGATTGTCGTCGGTATCGGACCGAATGGTCCGACTGGAGCCGCTGCCCAAGTTGAAATCGATGGTGGAATTTTCCACAACCACTAGAGCAACACCACTTTGGGCCATGAGTCTATAATGATCGAGGAGCAGTTCGGTGACTATCCCGCCGTGGCCAGCATATCCTAGGTAAAGAGGCGCCATTATCAGTCGGTTCTTGAATTTCAAGCCGCCGATTTCCAAGGATTCGAAAAGATGGGAATACATGAGCTGTTCCTTTCGAAACGGAAGCGTCTACTTACGATTTCTGGACTGCATTTTCGGTTACAGGCTCATTCACTCTCTCGGCTTTGGTTGCCTGTTCTTTTTGTCGCGAGCTTCATCCTTCCCGCTGATTACTAGAAAGTCCAGAGGCAACCTCTTCAGGACATCCTCCATGGTAGCCTCCGGCAATTTCTCATTATATTGCATTTTGCCACTATCATACGTCTGGATGCTGATGCCCTTGCTCCCTTTTATGATTATTACTTTGTAAAGCCGGGTCTTATAACCTTGAGGTATCGTAATGAAATACTCTGTCTTTGATCTGGACAACCTCGGCTTTATACCATGCGCCTTGGCCTCTTCCGCTCGCTTTAATATTGCCTCGAACAGGTCCTTGATTGCCACCACCGCTTTTCACCCCCGAATTTTAGTGGCCGGGTACAATGATGAAAAAGACTCCATTGCCTGTAGTCTGACACCAGGGCTTGTATTATAAACAGTGTGCCGCAGCACAAGTGGAAAAGCAATGGGAATCATCTCATCGAGATCAGGGGAAGAGCGTCTTTTTTTGGCCGCGAGGCAGCGCGGCCCACAACACTGATTCATCCAAGGAACTGTGCCCGAGGCAATTATTGCCTTTCTTAATTCACACTCCTAATAGGATGCCATACGAACGCGATCTCACTTGGAGGAGACAGATACGCTGGCTTGCATAACGGGTGGGATCGCAGAAGCGTTTCATGGCGGTGTTCCTGATCTTATTCGCGAGAAGGTTCGGCAGTTGCTTCCGTCCGATCTGAGGGTGATTACGCATAACTTCATCGTTGAGCAGGGATTGGGACGATGTGTCAGACAAGCTCTTTCGCTCATTGGGCTGAATGTGAGATGTAAGGTCACCTTAAGTAGTGCGCAGTGCCCCCAATTATTGTGGCAAATTACTACACCTCACGAAATTTACCTCAGCAGCATAATGCGCTCTAAGATCAACTAATTACAACCTTTATCTCTGTCCGACTGTTGCATTTTACCTCACTCTAGCCATCGCCCCGAAAGACCATACCCTGTAAATCAATCGTAAAATAAGCCAATTAATTAATTTCTTCATCTTGGCACACTTAATGAATGTAAGGAGGGTAAAGAGGACGGCAAATGGAATCCAAAGCAGACAGCTCCAATCCCAGATATAGACAGGAGGTCATCATGGAAAACACAAGAACCGGCGGGCTATTCAAACCAGCCGTAAAAGATCAAAAGTGTATCCATACGCTCACAGGACTTGTGCCAGATCATAAGATATGCACTAACGCTTACAACTGCGAGAGCTGTGAGTATGACCAAATGTTGCAAGATACTCCCAAGGGTATCACCGGATTTAACCTGTCTGGAAAAGAGTGCATCTATATGAAGGCGAGACTTGTGCCGACCAAGTATTGCGACAACGCATTTGACTGCACAACGTGCCTGTTTGACAAGGCGATGAGTCGCAAGAAGGCTAAAGAGTCTCCCGGCGTATCTTGGAGTTCTGCTGTTTCTAGTAGGGCAAGAGACCTCCGTTGTCGCCATGCCCTCACTGGCGGTATGGCAGCGACTAAGATGTGCGCGAATGACTATGACTGTGCAAACTGCGCGTACGATCAGATGCTCGATGACATGATACAGACCGACCACACGATGTTTGGGCCGCCGCAGTATCTCAAGGCCCACGGCTATTCTGTCCCCAGGGATTATTACCTCCACAAGGGGCATGGGTGGGCTAGAGTTGAATATGGTGGGCGTGTCCGTATTGGTCTGGACGATTTTGGAAACCATCTTGTCGGCAAAATTGACAAGTTCCGTCTTCCATCCATCGGCACGAGGTTCAAACCAGGAGAAGAGTCTTTCATCCTCGAAAGAGAAGGCCATGAGGCTGGTGTAAAGGCTCCGGTGATGGGAGTTGTCACCGCTGTTAATCAGAGAATCTTGGAACACCCTGCCTGCACCGGTACGGACCCATACTGCTCTGGCTGGGTGATGCTCGTCGATCCTCTGGAATTGAAATCTGATTTGAAAGATCTTGCGTTCGGGCTTGGGAGCGTCAGGTTCATAGAAACAGAGGCAGAGAGACTTCTTTCGATGATTTCCGACGATCCCAAAGCAGCCGCTGCCACAGGTGGCGAGCCCATCGCTGACGTGTACGGGGCATTTAAAGATGTGGGCTGGGATAGGTTGGTAAAGAGCTTTATTTAGGTCAAGCTATGAAATCTCGGCCGCCCCGAGGATAATGGCCGCTCAGAGTATAGGAGTTCCGAAGGGCAAACAGTGGTGCCCTGAATTCTCACCGATGCGACGATGTTTGCGGACGAAAATGGGCGCCACATGGCGCTCATTATCAGTGGGGTAGGATGAAAGGAAGGAGTGCCTTACTCATTAGAAACTGCTGTGCAATGCGTTGCCGGTGCTGCCACATGCTCTGAACTGCCGGGAATCCTCATATTCACGATTGGTGAGGTCATATACTCGGGAATCTTCCGTTTCTACTCTGCAGCAAAAGTGACTTGTTTTCGGTCAAGCAAAAAGGGACCAGGGGCGGCCAACTAAAGGGAGACCACCTGGTTGAAGAAAAAGAAATCATTGTTTCTTCTTTCTGGGCATACTCTGTTTGAACTGGTAGCTCTCTCCGTTCATAGTCAGGATCTGAGCATGATGGGTCAGAGAGGAATACGTGCCATGTTTTGGTGTTCGGCGTCATCATGCACTATATCCGTCACTGGAGACCTGGGTTGAGATGCCTACATCTACTCTGGTCAGATTGGTTATGAAAGATTGAAGGCACTTGGTATTGGTCTCAATCCCTTCTATTCAGGTCATCCCTTTCCGGTGGAGCACGTGGACAGGCAGAGCCTTGTCAAAAAGTCGGTCCCCATCAGAGCACGCATGAACAGGTGCCTCCAGGGCTACGAATTGTCCGCCGATCCCGATGTGGCACGTGCTGCCAGAGGACTCCTCAAACACTGGAACCATTTGTTCACCTTTCTGGATTATCAGGGCGTAGAACCTACCAACAACTCCGCTGAGCGTGGAATCCGCCCCGCAGTCCAGTGGAGGAAGATCTGCTTCGGAAACCAGTCGGAAAACGGAGAAGTGCTCACGGCCCGACTCCTTACCGTCACTCGCACCTGCATCATGCAACACAAAAACGCTTTCGAGTTCCTGGTCCAATCAGTCAATGCACACCGCCAAGGACTCTGTCATCCCTCACTCGTCAGCCTCTCCCGCTGAACGATTACCAAAAATGGAACAATGGTGATTCTGAAAGAGAAAAACCGCCCTCGCTCGGCAAAGCAACTAGGCGGTTTATCTATGAAAACTGTGGTCGGGGCGACTGGATTTGAACCAGCGACCACCTGAACCCCATTCAGGTCAGGAATTCGCCAATCATTATAAAAACAACAACTTCCCCTCAGGCGACCGTTACCATTTTCCACGACAAACCAGGACGATACAGAACCAAAAGGTCCAAATTGGGTACACTTTTCTAGGCATACTTCTGCAGACCTCCGGCGTGACAGGCCAGTTAGAATCTAAATGGAAACGGCGCCTTGTTGAAAAATTCTCGCGATTTCGAGCCCTCAAAGAACCTGTCCATCCCCCGGCGATCCCTGCGAACCTGTGAGTGTGTGATCAAAATGTGACGAAGAAAGTATTCAGCGAGACTTGATGAGAGGCGGCCCCTGCGTGCACTCCTTTCAGCTACCATACAAATTCATCTTCAAAACCCTGCATCCCCGAACCCATTGCAGACACCAATACATAACCGGTTGCCAGACAAATCCCCTGAAAAATCAATACATCTTGAAAACGCCTGGACTCGGTTGAACGCTCTTGGGTCCTCATGGGTCACGAAAAATTGACGAAAAGATTGCTACCCCCTGTCTCAGCCGTGAGAGGTCAGCGATACCACGATGAAGAGTGGATCTGCTTTAAAACCCCGACGATTTCAAGCCACCGGTAAGCAAACGATGACTACAAGGCACACCAACCACTTCCAGAACGGCCTCTTGATGGACTCAAATGGGGCTGCCCTCCACAGACATGATACTAGGCAAAAGAAGGGGACATGTTCACTCGGTCTTTCGGCAACCTCGTTATCCGATCCCGTTTCCGGTCCACGATAATACGAGCCGGGTTTGGAGACTTAGCCATCCGTGGGCCACCGGCAGAGCCAACGGAGTCTGCCCACGTGCACAGCACATGGGCTTCTACGCCCCACTAAATACGAATCCATTTTTTCTAGCTCAGAAGCTAAGAGAAAACTGGGAGTCGATTCGAGATTCGACACCGTTCGGGAGACGAGTTCATCAATCCCAAAACAGTGAATCGTTCATCCTTACGGTCAAGCCGTCTGCTTCTAGAAGGCGTTTCACAAGGGCCTCTATTTTTGGCAGCTCGTAGTGGAAGAAGTACTTGGACGTGAAGATCTTGCCCTTGTAGAACTGCACCTCCTGCTCCGGGAGGAGGGGACCTCCCAGTTTGTTGGTTGCTGCCATCGCCTGTAAGAGCCATTGCCAGCCCACACTAATGAGGCCGAATAGTTCCAGATACAGCGTGGCGTCAGCGAGAAAAATGTCAGTATCTCCCTGCTGACCTATCTGCGCCAGAACCAACGTGACCTCCTGGAGACTATTCAAGGCGGCTTCCAGCTTTTCAGCGTAGTTACGGAGGTCCGGATATTTTATGGCTGCTTGCGTTGCGTTTTGCACTTCTGCAACGAAGAGACGAAAGCCCGCGCCGTTTTTCATGACCACTTTCCTGCCGAGCAAGTCAAGTCCGTGGATTCCGGTAGTGCCCTCATGTATGGGATGGATTCGAGCATCTCGGTAGAATTGCTCAACAGGGAACTCATCGCAGTACCCATACCCTCCTAGGCACTGAAGCGCTTGACTCGTTGCCAAAATCCCCATTTCAGATGGGTAGGTCTTGGCCACCGGAACGAGAACGTCGAGCAATAGAGCATACTTCTCGCGCCCCTCCCCTTCTGCGACTCTGGCCAGGTCCGCATACTTCGAGCATTGAAGGAGGAGTGAAAGGCCGCCTTCGACCACTGAACGCTGAAAAAGTAGCATACGCTTGACGTCGGGGTGTTCGATGATAAGGACCGGCGGTTTAGCAGGATCTGTTTCCGTAAGCTTTCGTCCCTGCTGTCTCTCACGGGTGTATTGAAGCGCGGCATAGTACGCGGCAGAGGCGATTCCTGCCGCCCCCACCCCAACTCCGATGCGGGCCTCGTTCATCATCTGGAACATATAGGAGAGGCCTTTGTGAGGTTGGCCCACCAAATATCCTCGGCAGTCATCGTTTTCACCCATACTGAGCTGCGCAATCGGGGCTCCCCGATAACCCAGTTTGTGATAGAGACCCGCTACGTTGACGTCGTTGGGCGTCAAACCTCCCTGTCCGTCCGGTCGCAGCTTGGGAACCACGAAGAGTGAAATGCCCTTAACGCCGGGAGGAGCGCCCTGTATTCTGGCAAGCATCAAATGAACAATATTTTCCACTCCATCGTGATCGCTGGCCGATATGAAGATCTTTTGCCCGCGGATCTTGTAATATCCCGCGTCCGTAGGTTCCGCCTGAGTGGCGATCTCAGCCAGTGAGCTGCCTGCCTGCGGTTCGGTCAGCGCCATTGTTCCTTGCCACTGGCCGGCAAACATTTTGGGCACAAATGTCTCAATGAGTTCGGGGTTGCCAAAAGCTTCGATGAGATGCGCTGCTCCGGTGGTGAGCATCGGGTAGACACTCGCGGAGTAATTGGCGGCACCAAAAATGAAGAGACAAGAATTCGTTATTATTGTGGGAAGTTGTTGCCCTCCGAGCTCGAATGGTGCATTGGCCGCAATCCAGCCTCCTTCACCGCACTCAGCCATATACGTCTTCACAATGGGGTGTATTTTGACTTCTCCATTGACCATCGCAGGTGGAATCTGATCCATTTCTTTCAAATGTGGCAGGAGCATGTCTCGTCCCATTTTCAGGGCGGTCTCAATGACCATATCGAATGTCTCCCGGTTGTGCTCCCGGAAATATTCATATTGCGTGAGCGATTCAGCGTCCAGGACCTCGTACAGGAGGAATCTGAGATTTCGCTCACTGACAAATTTCCTCATCGTTTCACCTCGTGTGCAATTGCATCACGACTTTGTCTTTGAGTTCAATGAAGACCTCTCTCCGAATTCAGTCGAGTCAATCCTGCGCCGGGTCTCGAACCGACTGCACTGCCACAGCCGACGCGAGCAGATCAGTCACCTCATTTATCTCCTCCATCCTGTCAGTGTCGGTGGATTCGCGCACGATGAGCCAACGCAGCGCCAAGTGGCTGAATGCACCCAGAAACATGTTTCTGAAGACCCGTTTGTTGACCGCTGATGAGAAAATACCCGCTTCTTTTCCCTCTTGGATCACATCCTCAATCACGCTGTAGTACGAGCGGAACGCATCGAACGCTTTTGACCCGTAGAAGCATCTATTGAGCTGGAGCTGCAGCAGAAAGATCTTCAAGAATTCGTGTTGACTGAGGAACATGCCGAAATGGTACTTGATCAACCTGCGAAGCTTGCGGACCGGGTTCTTGATTTCGAACACGCTTGAAACATCCAGCAAACAGGTGTCGAAGCGCTTGGCCGCGAGTGACAAGAGTATGTCTTCCTTGTTTCGAAAGTACTCGTAGACAGTAGCGTCCGAGATGCCGACCAGCTTGGCTATTTCCGAGATCCTGGCCCGGCGGTAATCCTTCTCCGCAAACACCGTCTGAGCGGCATTGATAATTTCGTCGATCCTATTGACTCGCCCGGTCTCTTGAGGTTCCTTCAGGCCGATCATGGCGTCTACCAGGGTCATAATATCTTCGAAATCGGCCTCACTGTCCGATATCTCGCCGCTTGCAAGAGACCCTACGGTTTCCATATCTAGGGTACCCAAAATGACGTCTCGGACGAGTTTCGTTTGAGCGTCCATTCGAAACTTGCCTTCCTTGATGCCCCTCTCGATTATAGAAGAGAGAATACCAGCGTACTCCCGGACCAACGAATAGGCAGGCGTATCGTAAAAAGCCTTGGATGAGCGGCACTCTAAAAGTAACAGTCGTGCATAACCTCTGTGGGTGTCGTTGTATCTCAAATGAAACCAGATCATCTTTCGCAACTGACTCTGCACGTCCTGAATACCGGTGAGCTGTTCCTCCAGGATGGCTAAAACCTCCTTCATCCTCTCTCCGGGCACAGAAAAGAGGAGATCCTGTTTCCCCTTGAAGTACTGATAGATGACGGAATCGGCCACTCCAGCCTTTCGAGCTATCTCCGAAATGGATGATCCGGCAGCCCCTTTCTCTGACATGACCTCTTCGCCCGCGCGCAAAATCCTCGACCTAGTACCGGATACCTCAGTGTCTCCGATGTCACGCACAGCGTTTCCCGCATAACCACCTACCGCCTGCATATCGTCTCCCAGTCTAATTGGCGTACATCTTGCGAAGCACAGACTTCTGTATTTTACCTGTGCCACCTTTAGGCAGCTCCGGCACTATTTCTGCGTCTCTCAGAGTCTTGAAGTGAGCCATTCGTTCCCTTGTAAAGTTCACGATGTCCTGCGAGGCCAGCATTGAACCGAGAAGCTGATGTGAATTGTAGCCCAGAAAGGCTATCCGATCCCCCAGTCGTACCCCAGGCGCACCAGCGCATTGGAAAGGCGGTTTGCCCGCTCATTGAACTCGGTATAAGTCCAACGTCGACCTTCACAAACCACCGCAGTCGTGGATCCGAATAGAGTTGCCGCTCGGTCGAGAAATCGCATGGGTCTTAGAGTAATATTCATAGTCCGATTCTCCTTTCTAAGCTGGGAATCGCTGTCAGAAAGACCGGAAGAATGTCTACTGCTCCACGTTTTGGAATCGAAATAAGAACCTCAGTGGGGTTCGCGCCAGAACGAAGTCGTTCAGGCACAGCATTCTGGTCGAACTTCCAGATGTAAGACGACCTCCAAGTCTCGTCTACATCAGGTTAACTTGCGACGGAGATTATCAAATCCAAAGAAATATTTGATCAACGTGACCATTCTATAGCGGGCATTCAGAATCATTGTCAAGTTCTTTTTATGACCGACATCTATTCTATTGCCCATAATCCCCAGAGCCGATTGCAAAACCGTTCATGAGTGGTAACCACGCAATATCACGCTGGCTTTAAGGGTTTGGTTTTCTGATATTTTTGATATAGCTATCTCGCCGGAGGTAAGGCCGCTGAGCAAACGAGTCGTGTATCTGACCGATGAGCAATGGCGGAAGATCCAGCCTCTGATTCCCAAGAAGCCGGTCGGTAAGCATCAGTCTAGCTCCATCAGTCATTGACGTTCCGTTTGTTTTCCCGCATGACAGGCGAGAGACAACGGTCAAATCAGCAGGGGCTGCCGGGCCATAATTAGTATCGCATCTTTTTTTTTCTTGACAAGTATTCTGTCCACCCCTACTCTATCATTTAAGCTAGTGCCCCGCGTTAAATCGCGTTTCCTTTGGCCATGATCTGGGCGGCTACCAGATCGCCGTATCCGCTCACCGCCGATCTGGTGGGGGTAGACTTAGGAGCCAGAGCAGACGCCACAATGTGAGTCCCGCCAAAAGGGGCCTCGCAGGTGGCTCGCGGCTTTGAAGTTAACCTGTCTCATCTTAATCAGTGTTCCGATAGTTATTCGTGCGACAGATCGAGGAATGAGGGCAAGAGCAATTTCTGAGAGTTTTTCCGCATAGAATCGCGGTCCAACGGGACGGTGCTGTGAGACGCTCTGTAGGTCCAAGCGTGACGCTGGGGAGCATCATGAACATCCCTGCGACTTTGGTTCCCTTTCTCCATGGTGTACGAACGCAGTTCGGAACTGACGCCGGAGTGACGGACCGAGGGGAACAACGGCCAAACGCGGCCTTAGTTGACCGAATCAATCGTCTTGACAACGAGTCGGGTGCTCTAGACTGCAAGCCCGTGGTGACCCCCTTTCTCCCTTTCCGACTCGGTGCTTGTGCCCGGGGCGGCCATGCAGGGTGGCCTCATAGGATGCCTTGGGATTGTCCACGCGCGATCTCGATCTGGGCTTCGCCCACGAACCCCAGATCGACATGTACTGCAACCTCAACACCCACGTCATCGAAGATTACTACGGACCCATCGTGCGCTTTGCGGGACGCGGGGGGCCAATGACATTGGAACCGGGTGCAAGCGTACCGTGGTGATGATGCTGCACCAGAGGCAGCGTTTTACTGAGCAAGTAGATTTCATCACCACTCCTGGTTACTTCGGAGGCGCTAGCGAACGCTAAAAGTACGGATTTTACGGAAACGGTCCCAGTGCTGTGATTTCCACGCTGGGCATCCTCCGCTTTGATCCAGAATCGAAGAAATGTATCTCGCTTCCTGTCGCCCTGGAGCAACGGTGGCGCAGATCAAGAAAAAAATTGGTTGGAATCTGAAGATTGCTTCCAATGTGTACGAGACAGAACCACCTGCGCCTGGCCTCATTCGAATTTTGAGAGAAGAATGCGATCCTACGGGTGTGTTCCCGAAGAAACAGTAATCCCTATCTAAGGAGGAATGGCCGATGTTTAAAACACTATTCAGTCCTATGAAGATTGGAAAGGTAGAAATTCCTAACAGACTGGTTGTAAGCCCAATGGTAACGAATTACTGCAACCAGGATGGCACCGCTACAGAAAGGTACATAGCATACCATGAAGCCAAAGCAAAAGGAGGCTGGGGGCTGATCATCACTGAAGATTATGCGATAGATCCCACAGGCAAAGGCTTTTCTTGTGTCGCGGGGCTGTGGAATGATAGCCAAATTGCAGGTCATTCAGAGTTGACGAAAAGAGTCCATCAGTACGAAAGCAAAATATTCGCACAAATCTATCATTGCGGGAGACAGACAAGCCATCTGATTACCATGTGCCCACCGCTGGCTCCTTCCCCGATTCCATGCCCGGCAATGCAAGAATTGCCTGATGAACTGACGATTGACGAGATCGAAAGAATGGTAGAAAAATTTGGCGATTGCGCTCTAAGAGCACAAAAAGCTGGATTTGATGGCGTTGAAATACATGGAGCCCACGGATATCTCATTGCAGAATTTATGTCTCCATACTCAAACAAGAGAACTGACATGTATGGCGGGCATCTTTTGAACAGGATGAGGTTCCCGCTCAAGGTTGTAGCAAATATCAGGGCTAAAACTGGCAACGATTTCGGCTTGGGTTTCCGCATTTCTTGCGACGAATTCGTTCCCGGCGGCAGATCTATAGAGGATACGAAAGCGATAGCTATTTTGTTGGAACGAGCAGGGATCGATGTCGTGCATGTGTCCTGCGGTGTCTATGCCAGTGCAGACAAGATTGTACCCCCTTCGTCCACTCCCCATGGCTGGCTCGCTGGTTATGCGGAGGAAGTGAAGAAGGTCATCAGTATACCGGTTATCACTGTTGGCCGAATTAATGATCCTTTCGTGGCAGATTCAATTATTGCGGGTGGCAAGGCCGATTTTGTCGCCATGGGTAGGGCGTCACTGGCCGATCCGGAGTTCCCTAAAAAGGCTGCGGCAGGCGAAATTGACGAGATTCGCCCTTGCATCGCCTGTAACGAGGGGTGCATTGGTATACTATTTGCCGATCAACCGATCAAATGTGTTTTGAATCCAACACTTGGCAAAGAGGCTGAATTATCTATAAAGACGGCGGCCGTTAAGAAAAACATTTTGGTTATAGGAGGCGGTCCTGCTGGAATGGAAGCTGCCATCACCGCAGCGAAAGCAGGTCATAAAGTAAGCTTGTATGAAAAAGAAGGCAAATTAGGAGGGCTATTTTACCTGGCCAGCGTACCACCCAACAAGGGAGAGATTGGCAACTTCGTCGGCTGGCAAATTGGCCAATTAGACAAAATGAAAGTCAATGTTACTCTGAATGCCGAGGTAACACCTGGACTAATTGATTCCGAAAAACCTGATGTCGTAATCCTCGCAACTGGCGGTAGACCGGTCTTATCTGAAATCCCGGGCGTTGATAAACCTAACGTTGTTCACGCTTATACAGTACTTGCTGGAAAAGTTGCTGTTGGCGCCCAGGTTGTCATAATTGGAGGAGGCATGGTTGGCGCTGAGACCGCCAACCACCTGGCAAACCACGGTAAGGTAGTCACGTTGATTGAAATGCTGTCCGAGATCGCAACGGAGGTACCAAACATAAACAGAATGGCTTTGTTACAGGACTTGGAGAAAAATAAGGTACGAGTCCTTGTGAATACTACAGTTAAGGATGTGATGGCGGACGGAGTGGTTGTAGTCAAGGACAATGTAACTGAAACAATAAATGCCGAAACAGTTGTTGTGGCTTCGGGTAGCAAGCCCAATGATGATCTTAAGAAAGAACTTGATGGCAAGCCTTATACAGTGATCACTATAGGTGATGCCGCTAAAGTGGGAAAAGTCATGGAAGCCCTGGAAACAGGCTATCTTGCGGGGATGCAAGCATAAGTAAATTAATCTTTGGAATTGTTCAGCGTGGCCAACTGAGCATCATTTTGGAATGCGATATTCCCGAAATGCCAATCCTTGATCATTATCGAAAGAAGGAGAAAAGAAATGACCAAGATGATTAACACGGTGTGCGGTCCTGTTTCGTCTGATGAAATGGGGATAACACTGATGCATGAACATCTACAATTTGGATACGCCGGTTGGTATGCCCACACAAACAAGCCACAAGACAAAGAAAAGAATCTTGCAATAGCTCTAAAAGCTATGGACGACCTAAAAGCCTGTGGCGTAAAGACTTATATTGATGCGACACCAGCTGATTCTGGGCGAGATCCGGAGTTTTGCAGAGAAGTGTCCGAGAAATCCGGCGTAAACATTGTGTGCTCGACAGGGCTTTATACTGAAGCTCAAGGGGGATGGTCTTATTTCAAGTTCCAAAGTCTGTTGGCGGATGGGGTTGAAATATTGACCGATTTGTTCACCAAAGAAATTGAGGAAGGTATAGGAAATACCGGAATAAAGGCAGGCGTCATTAAAGTGGCAACAGGGTTGAATGCCATCACAGATCATGAAAAGATGGCCCTTCAGGCCGCAGCAAGGGCACAAAAGAGAACGGGCCTTCCGATCATAACTCATACAGAGGCGGGAACCATGGGCCCTGAACAAGTTGATATACTTCTATCCGAGGGCGCCAACCCAAAGCAAATCGCTATCGGTCACGCAGGAGGATCTGCCGATCTAAAGTACCATACCAGGATTCTCGATAAGGGTGTAAATCTTGCCTTTGATCGACTCGGTCTCGATGCTGAGTTGTGGTGTGCAGGCCCGGATAAATTCAGAAAGGGTTGCATCGTAGGACTAATCTCTATGGGATATGTAAGCCAGTTGATGTTTTCACATGATGTGGTGCTCAACTGGCTTGGTGGCGAGGTAATATTCCCCAAAGAAATAGTCGGAAACTGGTATCCGACACATGTTTTCAAAAATATCATACCCGACCTCAAGAAGTCAGGAGTAACCGATGAGCAGATTCGCACAATAATGTTTGAAAACCCAAGGAAAATGTTTGAAGGGTGACTTTCCCGGCGGTAGTCACGAAAACTGTATCTTTACAGTCCCCGCGTGGCTCTTCAACAGATTGCCTGAAGATGAGCAAAAAAAAGCGTAGGTACAGCCTGAGTCGCTTGAAAGGCGAGTCTGTACGCTAGCGTTGTTTCCAGATGTCGACCACAGTTTTTACAGGAATGCTGAGAAACAACAGATGTCATACTCATCTTCGACAGTGCTCCATTTTGGGGCACTGAATAAGTGGCTGTAATTATTAGGTGCAACTTTTCTGTAGATCTGTAACTTACTGTAATCACGAGGAGTGGTTTTTGATGACATTTTGGAATGTAGTGCCTATAATGATGAAACTAAGATGGGATTCTGCTTGACATGATGAGTGAGTTGATGCGATTTCAATAGTATGTTCATTCGCAGAAAACGTAGTGTACAGAAAAGCGGGGAATATGAGTACCTCCAGATCGTCGAATCGATCAGAGACGGTGATAAGGTCCGCCAGAAGGTTATCGGTACGCTGGGCAGAACAGACAAGGTTCTGGCTTCGGGAAAGATCGGTGCACTCATTCGGAGTCTTGCTCAATTTGCACACCATCTCAAAGTTGTAGAGGCATCGCGCACCCCGGATATGCAGGCCCTCTCCTCGCGGGAGTGGGGACCGGCACTGGTCTTCGGCAGTCTCTGGGGCAAGCAGGGTATGCCGGATCTCATCAGGGGTTTGTCCGAGTCCCGCAGGTTCGAGTTTGATGTGGAGAGAGCCTCGTTCGCCATGGCCCTGCAGAGGCTGTGTCGACCAGGATCAGACCTTGCGGGATCGCAATGGATCTCGGGCGTCGAATGCCCCGGCTTTGACAAGCTGGAACTCCAACACTTCTACCGCACCGCCTCGTTCTTGGCTCAGGTCAGAGACGAGCTGGAAGTGGAGCTCTCCTGGCGCGACCGTGATCTGTTCAGCCTTGAGTTGGATCTCATCTTCATCGATACCACCAGCCTCTACGTGTACACGGACATGGAAACCGATCTGCGCAAACGGGGATACTCCCGAGACAGGCGACCGGATCTGCCGCAGTTCGTGCTCTGTGTGGTGGTCAACCGCCACGGTTGGCCTGTTGCCTGGGACATCTTCCCCGGCAATACTGCCGACGTCCGCGCTCTGGAGATGATGGTGAGAAGGCTTCGCAAGCGCCTGCAGATAAACAGTGTTGTGCTCGTGGGAGACCGAGGGATGATCTCGGCTGACACCATCGAGCTTTTGACCGGCGACAAGGAAGCGCCGTTTGACTACGTGCTCGGTTGTCGCATGCGCAAACAAAAAGAGGTGAACGGCGAGGTTCTCGCCCGTGCAGGTCGGTACCAGAAGGTCAACGACAACCTGGAAGTCAAAGAGGTCCTCGTGGGCGAGAAGCGCTATGTCGTGTGTCGCAATCCCGTGGAAGCCAGAAAGGACAAGGCCGCACGGGAGGCGGTCCTGGAAAAGCTCCAGCGCGTGATCTCCGAGAAGGGACCAAAAGCGGTGATCGGCAACCGGGGGTACGCTCGGTTCGTGCACATCGCCAAGGGGAGCGTAACCATCAACCAGGAGGCCGTGGAAGCGGACGCACGGCTGGATGGCAAGTTTGTCCTTACCACCAACACGCACATGCCGGCATGTGACGTTGCCATGACCTACAAGAGCCTCTGGAGGGTGGAGCGTACCTTTTGGGAACAGAAGACAACCCTTGAGGTGCGGCCCATCTATCATCAGCGCGACGACACCTCTATCGGCCACATCGTTGCCAGTTTCCTCGCGCTTCGCCTGGAAGTGGATCTGCAGCGACGTTTGGATGACAAAGGGGTCTCAATCTCATGGCCTGATCTTATGCGAGATCTGGGCCACGTCCAGTCGGTCGAGGTCGAACTCGAAGGGAATCGCTACCAGCTCCGCACCACCATGCAAGGCGCAAGCCTCCACGCCTTCCAGGCCGCAGGAGTACGGCCGCCTTCCTCCATCACCCAGCTCTCTTCCAACTCCTGATCCCTTCAATTCGCAGACACTAATGTAGTGCCAAGGAACGCCCGCAGCTATTGTATCATATTTATATCCCTAACTTTATTTTTTAAAACTGTCGAAGATGAGTCATACCCGGTTTATGATCCGGGCGTATTGGCAGCAATTCAAAAGGTGCTCGTATTGGCTCAACATGCGAGCAGTTGGGTAATTGTCAGCTACAGTAAGAACTCAGAATGTCAGGGTATTATCTTCGAAACTATGCAGAATCTTGAAACACAGAAACAGTATTGGCGATCAGGTCGCCCCGAGATAGGACGACCTGAATCCATAATCCATTGTAAACACCACTAGTTATACGGTTGCCTGACAAATCCCCTGAATAATCAAACACGATTGAACACAGCATGTCATGATAAGGGCTTGTCCGTCCTCCAAAAGGTATGGAAGGAGTATGGAAAAATTCTGACGCCGAAAATACTTTCCCTGAGCCGCATTGTCCTCGGATGCACATCGACCGAAGCCGTATCTCGGCCGTGAGAGGCCGGCGATAGCACAAATGAATAAACGATCTGCTTTTAAGCCCCAGTAATTTCAAGCTATATCAGCCCCTCTTAGTCCCTCATTGTCCCCCTTGATCCCCAAAAGTGGGAACAAAAAGTTCATCTCCAGGTAAATCGAGGCATGTTCCCATGCCTCATACGGGCCGCTGTTTACTAATTGAATTCAAATGCTGGCGAGGTCATCTTGCCGGGCGGAGCCAAGCATGTTGCCGAGAGACCGCAATCAGAGATCCCGCTTCGTCCCATATATAGCCGTCTTCCTCTAACATACCATTATGAATGAAAGATGTTTTGAAGACACATTTCAGCCATTCGCCTCCAGGTATGCTGCGAACACTTACGGAGAATTCAATAGTCGGTATCCATCCAACTATGCCATGACTAGATAAGACGGCGGGAGGGAAGGAATCAGCAATCAGGACTACGGCTAGTGCATCGAATTGGCGTTTCTTCTTAAACCTGATCCAGCCTTTAATATCTGACTTTTCCGTTAGAGTACCGGTCATCCATCCCGCGGTTGTCGGGTCCAAGCGAACGTCCATCATTTCGTACAGCGTGTACTTCGGCAACGTCGGCACTGTGACACTTTCTTCCGGATCCGCGATGACAGGTTCATGCTCTCCATAGTGCGTTTCACCCCGGTCTCCACTTTCTTTCATGAAAGTGCCAAGTGCTCGAATTCTCTCCCTGCCTTTCTGCACGAGTCTTGCTTCAAGCCTGTTGAACCGATTGGAGTGCGAAATGGGTTCCACGAAAACGTCTGCAGGACCTACCTCGGACCGTGCAACAAAATTGGCTGTGATAATCGGAATGCCTTTCGTTTTGCGGCACTGAGTCATTGCATTTAGCAGCAAGGCCATGAGATATCCGCCATTTGGATTACCGTCTATTGACCAGTTACCCGAGATGTTGGCCTTGAACTCTCCATCGCCCTGCTGCGTCAACGATACATCCTGGTCAAACATATGCATCTGCTGTTCCCTATCAAACGACGCCTTAACGGTGACAGATTGTGTGTCAGGGTTTCAAAAAGTGCTAGTGGGTCTCACCGACGGACGAGAAACACGCTTATTTGAAAACCAACTTGCCTCCATTCATGGCTTTCTTAAATCGGGGCGAGTACTTCCAGGTGACAACCCTACGAGCATCCAGTACCATTGGTTCGCCAGTTTTGGGATTCCTACCTTTCCGGGCATGCTTGGACTGCACAGAAAATTTCCCAAACCCCGAGATCATAATGTCCTCTCCGCTAACAAGCCTTGCCTTCATGATGCCGAGGAGTTTTTCTAAGATCTCTTCCGCTTCCCCCTTCATGAAACCGCAATCATCAGCGATTTTCTTTGCTATGTGTGCCTTGGTAATTGTCATGACAACCTACCCAAAACTGAAGCTGAAATAGTAACGAATCAGCAGAATAGCAGAACCGCAAACTTAAAGGCAATGATATCAGGATATTCTTTAAGGGGGCTTGGCAATCATTGTGACAGAGCAGGAGCCTGTGACATGGTCGGAAGGAGTGTGCCTCCTGTCCCCACACGCTAGCCAACGGTAAGTCCCGATTACTTTTTCGACTGCCTCGCTGCAAAATACCAAGGCAGGTTCTCTGACGAAATTGATGAAAAGGAAGAGCGGCGCTGGTACATGAGGGCTCTGCGGATGGGCGCGGTTCATGTACGACGGCAAGGTCGGCGTGGGATTTAGTTCAGTCTAGAAACCCACGTCCTCTGGACGTGGTCAGAGTCTGAAGGCTTTGCCGGAGGACTGCCCACCTGTTACATCGATACTCGAGTTGTTCCCGCAACCACGAGTAAGGAGAAGCAGGTGAGCAGGTTCCGTAAGCTATCACATGCCATATGGCATTGTCAGTATCATGTCGTGTGGGTACCAAAATACCGGTACCGAGTGTTACAGGGCATGGTAGGTCAAGAAGTTCACAACTGCATCCAGGTCTTCTGCGGTCAGCTTGGATGCGAGATCGTCGAGATGAGTGTTCAACCAGACCATGTCCACGTCATATGTATGGTGCCTCCCAAGGTGTCTATCTCGTCTTTGATGGGCACCCTCAAGGGTCGCACGGCGATCCGAGTATTCAAGCAGTTCCCGTATCTCAAGAAGAAGCCCTACTGGGGAAACCACTTCTGGGCCCAGGGCTACTGCGTCGACACAGTGGGTCTGGATGCGGAAATGATCCGCAAATACGTTAAATACCAAGAAGATAGAGAGCGTCACCAAGAGCAACTGCCGTTGAAATACGACTGAATTTCAGGGTGCGGTAACAACTCAGCTTGCCTCCTCTGGGGGCAAGCGCCCAGCCCCCCTCTGGGGGGCAACCTGAAAGCCACGTGCTCTGCACGTGGATATTTACAAGAAATACCAATTGGTAAGCAAGGAATTGGCCTTGACCGTCTTGACCTGGACGCGTGGGTGGACCAACATAAGGACCGCAACGGGCGTCCTGGGAAGGCTATGGGAGGAAAGCCACCATGGGACAGAAAGTTCCACCAGGGCTCAGGAAACGTGGAGAAACCTGGTACATCTGGAAAACAATCGGAAATCATCGAATTCGAGAAAGCACTGGAACGAGCAACCTCGCGGAAGCGGAAAGATACCTAGCGCACCGCATGGAGCAGGTTCGTAACGCAGAAGTCTACGGGGTGCGTCCCAAGAGGACTTTCAGGGAAGCAGCTACCAAGTATTTGAACGAAGCGGACAAGGCTACTCTCAATCAGGATGTGCGGCATTTGAAACAACTCGATCCTTTTATAGGAGATTTGCCCTTGGAAGCCGTTCACATGGGGACGTTGCAACCCTTTATTGATGCACGGAAACGAGCGGTGAAAGGCAAGAAAGAGGGGAAACAAAAGGCGATAAAGATCCGTACTATCAACTATGCCCTTCAGGTGGTCCGTCATATCCTGAATCTTGCTGCTGGGGAATGGATGGATGAATACGGTCTAACTTGGCTTCGGCACGCCCCAAAGATCAAGCTCCTCCGTGAAACTGATAAACGCCCACCATACCCGCTCTCATGGGACGAACAGGAGCGACTCTTCGCTGCGCTCCTCCCGCACCTGAGGAACATGGCCCTTTTCAGCGTCAACACGGGTTGCCGCGATCACGAGGTTTGCGAGCTTCGCTGGAACTGGGAGATCCCTGTCCCTCCACTGGAAACATCGGTCTTCGTCATCCCAGGTGCGTACGTCAAGAATCGGGAAGATCGACTCGTGGTCCTGAATAGCATTGCCAGAGGCGTGATCGAACAGCAGGGGGACCGGCACCCTGTGTATGTTTTCCTGAACAGCAAAGGGAGTCTTGTGCGAAACATGTGCCGAGAGGCTTGGAGAACTGCAAGGAAGAAGGCGGGACTCCTCGATGTTAGAGTCCATGACTTGATGCACACGTTCGGGACGCGTCTGCGGCATGCGGGGGTGTCCTTTGAAGACAGACAAGACCTGCTCGGGCACAAGTCCGGGAGGATCACGATCACTATTCCGCCCCCGAGTTGATGAACCTAATTCAAGCAGTGGAGCGGATTTGTGCAGATCATTGGCACAAATTTGGCACAATGGTCATCCTGAGAACGAAAAAAGCCGACCTGCGTCTTGTCAAGTCGGCTTAATCATTGACTCTTTTTGGTGGGCCGTCGGGGGCTCGAACCCCAAACCTACTGATTAAGAGTCAGTTGCTCTACCAGTTGAGCTAACGGCCCTCCCGGAAAGTCTAAAAATACCTTCAAGACCAGCCTTTGTCAAGATTTGTCGAGCCCTTTTAGAAGTCGGGTCCAGAACTTATGGCCGTGTAGAATCGCCAAATCAGTCAAGCGCCGTTTTTGCGATATAATGTCACTGGAGAAAGCCGCGTCACATGGTTGAATATGGAGTCCGTACAAGGGTATCATGTGCGGGATGGTAGCGACACCTTGCGAGGTCCAGCGTGAGCCGAGATGATAGCGGAAAAAGAGTAAACGTAAAGAGCTTCCTTGATGATTTCATTCGGGGCTCTTCGGAAGAGGAGTTGCAACAGAAATATTCGCTGGGCCACTCCCAGGTGACCCGCGTTGTGGGAATCCTCAAGGGAAGAGGTGAGATTACACCGGAAACGCTCTCCAAACGGGAAGAAAACTTGAGAATCCGATTTGGCCCCACAGGAGGATCACCTCATTCCCAATTGGAGGAAAAGGAGTCGGTGGACCTCAACTCTGGTTTGGTTCTCCACTGCCCTTCGTGTGGAGCCTCAGTGGAACGCGGGGTTAAGGCTTGCGATTACTGTGGAGCGCACCTGGACTTCTCACTCGGGGGAAAGACCGTCCATTGCCCTCACTGCTTTGCCGCGACCCCGGCTGACGGCCGGTTTTGCATCTGCTGTGCACGACCGTTGGAAAGAGCAGAACGTGAGGGTGCGATCCTGGAAAATCGCCTGTGCCCCCGATGCGAGGTCCCCATGCGGGAAGTTCAGATCGGGGACTTCTCAGTAGTCGGATGCCGTCAGTGCGGAGGTTTCTTCATTCCGGACGAGACGTTTGAAATGATGCAAGACAGATCGGACCGGGTAGTCTTTCCTTCAAGCCCGGTGCAACGGACACAAGTCGCGCCTGAAGCCACGGTTCGGTACGTGAGATGCCCGGTGTGTCGAAATATGATGAACAGGACAAATTTTGCCAGAATTTCCGGCGCAATAATAGATACTTGTCGCGGGCACGGTACATGGTTTGATCCAGGTGAAATGGAAAAGGTAATGGACTTTGTGGCGCGCGGTGGACTGCAAAAGGCCAAGGCCGCTGACATTGAGAGACTGAAAGACGAGGAAACTCTCATGAGAATCAAGACCGCAGAGTCCAGAAATGATGTGAACATGCTGCCGGGCTCCTTTGCGGATTTTGGCGAGTCCAAGAAGGGCCTGCACATTCTGAATGTCTTGGGACGAGTCCTTAGAGAGTCCATAGACTGATTATGTCCTAAAGAGGAAAAGATGAACGATAAGCCGATAGTAGCCGTCAAGAGAACACAACCTGAAACCGTGCTGCAAGACGTCAGGGTCGCGATGGAGCAGGCTCGCTTTCGAGACTATCTCGATCCATCCGCGCCGGTAATTCTCAAGGACAACATCTCCTGGCACTTTCCCTTTCTGGGCGCCAACACGACGCCCTGGCAACTGGAAGGAGTGATACTTGCTCTAAAAGACGCGGGCTACGAAAAGATCGTTTGCGTGCAGAACGAAACCGTAGTGACCAACGCCCGGAAAGGTGAGAAGCTGAACAAGTATGTGCCTATCTTTGACAGGTACAAGATTCCGGTACTCTACAATTTCAAAGAAACTGATGTTCGCTGGATCAAATACACACCCAAGGCCAAGATGCGCGTTCTTGATGAAATCTTCCCGGATGGCATGCGGATTCCGGAGTACTTCATGGGAAAGAACATAGTGCATCTCCCCACAGTCAAGTGTCATATATATACGGGGACCACGGGATCTATGAAGAACGCTTTCGGTGGGTTGCTGACTTCCAGACGCCATTATACTCACTCTGTGATCCACGAGACCCTAAATGATCTGCTTGACATCCAAAAGGAGATTCACGCGGGGATTTTTACCGTCATGGACGGAACCGTCTGCGGCAAAGGACCGGGACCTAGAACCATGTTCCCTGTGGAAAAGGACCTAATTCTCGCTGCCGGCGACAGCACGGCGATAGATGCTGTAGCAGCCAAGATGATGGGGTTTGACCCCATGACCCTCAAATTCATTCGCATGGCCCATGAATCTGGGTTGGGGAAGGGGGTTTTGGAAGAAATTGAAGTTGTGGGCGAGGATATTTCACAAGAGGACTGGGGCTTCACTGTGGGAAACAATGCTGCTTCCGCGGTGGGGAATTTTATTTGGTTCGGGCCACTGAGACCTCTTCAGAAGCTATTTTTCAGGACGCCTTTGGTTTATGCTTTCGTTTTCGGATCTTTTTTTTACCACGATTTTGTATATTGGCCCCTAAAAGCAAAACCCCAAATGCAGGCCTTCAAGAAGACTAGCAAATGGGGAAAGCTTTTTGATCAGTACCCGGAATAGCCCGTTGCTGGGAAGGCTTTGGCCGGTTCAAAGTCCGCGAAAAAACTCCCCTTTGAGGTGGTCGTTCAATTCCGCTTGGACCTGCGAGCGAACGGCACTTACGGCCTGCCGCCACTCTTCTACCTTTTCCAGGGCCTCGGTCTCCCAGGGCAAACGTTGTTCAGGCGACTTCGCCAGGATGTCCCGTTCCAGTTCTTTGGGAACCGGGGATTGCAATAGTCTCTGATAGCGGGATTTGATCCTCCTGATTATGTGCAGGAGTTTGAGGAGATCTTCTCGGGAGAGCTTCCTGGGCGGAGAAGTGGAACATTGTCTCGGGACGAGGTTAAGGTCCTCTATAGGAGTCCCCTCCTTAAGGGCCTGGTTAATGAGTTTTTTTAGATGACGGTAATTGCTGTTGAAGTCACCGGGAGGTTCGGAAACTCCAGCGGCCGGATTACAAAAAGAGAACAGCATAACCATACCTCCTACTGGAAAGGTGAAAACACGAAAGGGGGTCCGACATGCCCGCCTCTCAGAAAACAATGCGCAGATAACATGTCCCAAACGCCGAGTCAAGAAATAGTTTATGGTTTTTAGATATCGTACTGATGAAAAAGAAAAAACGGATAATATATCTTCAGCCGAGTTCGCCGTCATCGGGAAGGTGACTCTTTGCTTTATTGCACTCTTGTTGGTAGGCTACAGGCTCACACTCGGAACGTTATCTATTATTGGGCGCTCAGGAATCCAAGGTGACGGTTCGGAACCTTGATGCACTCTCAAGTGGTCATATGTAGCAAGGCCCGTGAGCTTGGCCAAAATAATCTATGTTTGCCTTTTGAAGTCAGGATCTGAAGTGGCAGCAAAAGAAATAGTCATCAGAGGGGCTCGAGAACATAATCTCAAGAACCTTGACATGAAGATTCCCCGGGACAAGCTGGTCGTCATAACCGGCCTGTCTGGCTCCGGCAAGTCTACGCTGGCGTTTGACACCATCTACGCCGAAGGGCAACGGCGATATGTCGAATCACTATCAGCGTACGCGCGACAGTTTCTGGAAATGATGGACAAGCCGGATGTCGATCTGATCGAAGGTCTATCTCCGGCCATCAGTATCGAGCAGAAGACCACATCCAAAAACCCGCGTTCCACGGTGGGCACAGTTACTGAAATATATGACTATTTGCGATTACTGTATGCTCGAGTGGGAATCCCACATTGCTGGGAGTGCGGGCGCCCGATAAGTTCGATGACCATTCAACAAATGGTCGATCAGATTATGGAATTCCCCACCGGGACCAGGGTTCACCTAATGGCCCCTCTGGTGAGCGGCCGCAAGGGTGAGTACCATAAGGAATTGCAGCACCTGGCGCGGGAGGGGTTTGTGCGAGTAAAGGTCGACGGAGAGCTCCGGGATCTTTCCGAAGAGATCAGACTGGATAAAAAGAAGAAACATTCCATCGAGGTGGTTGTAGATCGCCTGGTGGTTAAGCATGGAATAGAAAAGCGACTTGCGGATTCCCTGGAGACCTCGGTGCGTCTAGGTCAGGGGACAGCACTGGTGGAAGAGGAGGGCGGTCCGATCCACCTTTTCAGTGAGAATTTTGCCTGCCCTGAGCACGGAGTGTCTCTAGGGGAAATTTCTCCCAGACTGTTCTCTTTCAACAACCCTTTCGGCGCGTGTGAAACCTGCGGCGGGTTAGGCATTCAGGTGCAATTCGATCCGGATCTTGTGGTCCCGAATCCCGGCCTGTCCCTACGGCGGGGAGCCATTGCTCCTTGGGCTCATCGCAGTTCGATCTTCTTCTATCAGATGCTTGATGCCTTGGCGAAGCACTACAACTTTGACCTGGATTCGCCGTTCGGTGAACTCCCTCAAAAAATACAGAAAATTCTTCTCTTTGGCTCTGGCGAGGAAGAGATTGATTTCTATTACGAGAGAGATGGCAGGAGGCACTTTTTCCGAAAGACCTACGAGGGGGCTATCCCTAACCTGGATCGCAAATATCACGAAGCAGAAAAGGACGATTTGGACGACGAATTGGGACGCTACATGAGCCTGGTCCCGTGCCCCTCTTGCGGCGGCGCACGGCTGAAAAAAGAGGCGCGGTATGTGCTGATAGGGGATATGCCCATACACAAATTGACCGCTCTTTCGGTTCGACAGGCCTCGGAGTTCATATCGGATCTCAAGCTGGACGACCGGCGAATGGAGATCGCTCGAAGGGTCCTCAAAGAGATACGCGATCGTCTCGGGTTCCTGGAAAAGGTCGGCTTGGGGTACCTCACTCTTAACAGGAGTTCGGCCACTCTTTCCGGAGGTGAATCTCAGAGGATCAGGCTGGCGACCCAGGTCGGCTCTTCTCTTGTAGGCGTCCTGTATATCCTCGATGAGCCAAGCATCGGACTTCACCAGCGGGACAACCAGCGCCTTCTCTCTACACTTGTGAATCTCAGGGACCAGGGGAACTCGGTGCTCGTCGTCGAACACGATCCGGAGACAATTCTCAGCGCGGACCACGTCATTGACATGGGTCCGGGCGCGGGCCTGAGGGGTGGGGAAGTCGTCTTTTCGGGAAGACCCGAGGATATTCTAGAATCTGATGCCTCGTTGACCGGGAAGTACTTATCCGGTCGAGAGTTCATCCCGATACCTCAGCGTCGGCGAGCGCCCGGGAGAAAGAAGCTCGTTATACGGGGAGCCCGTGCCAATAATCTCAAAGGGATTAATGTGACCATCCCTTTGGGACTGTTCACGTGCGTGACAGGCGTCTCCGGCTCCGGCAAGAGTACGCTCGTGGTGGACATTTTGCATCGAGTCCTGTCACAGCGGCTCTATCGCGCCAGACAAAGGGCGGGAGAAGTGGACGCGATCGAAGGCATTTCTTTCATCGACAAGGTAATCGACATCGATCAGAGCCCGATAGGCCGGACGCCCCGGTCCAATCCTGCTACCTATACGGGTGTGTTCACGTTTATTCGAGAACTATTCGCTAACATCCCCGAGTCTCGCGTTAGAGGCTACAAGCCTGGCCGTTACAGCTTCAACGTCAAGGGGGGGCGGTGCGAGGCTTGTCGTGGGGATGGGATCATCAAAATTGAAATGCATTTTCTGCCGGACGTGTACGTCAAGTGCGACGTTTGCCATGGAAAGCGTTACAATCGTGAAACTCTGGATATTAAATACAAGGGAAAAAACATATCGGAAGTCCTGGACATGACTGTGAGCCAGGCGTACGAATTCATGGGCAACATTCCGTCCATAGCCAACAAGCTCCAGACCATTCAGTCGGTTGGGCTCGGATATATCAAGCTGGGGCAGCCTGCAACGACACTTTCCGGTGGGGAGGCACAGCGGATCAAGCTTTCCAAGGAGCTTTCCAAACGCGGCACCGGCAGAACACTCTACATCCTGGATGAGCCGACTACGGGCCTTCACTTCGCGGACGTGCGCAAGCTCCTTGATGTACTCGTGAGCCTGGTGGACGCGGGCAACACGGTGGTTGTAATCGAACATAACATGGACGTGATAAAGGTTGCCGATTATATCATCGATCTTGGCCCTGAAGGGGGCGAAGAAGGTGGACAGGTTATAGCCACCGGATCTCCCGAGAAGATTGCGGAAACGCCGGGTTCTTACACCGGCCTTTACCTTCGGGAAGTGCTCAATAACGAAAAGGGATATCGCCCTTTTTCAGTGGATCCCAATGTCGGAGAATCGAAACCGGAACTGCGGCCTCTGACTCTGGCGCCGACTACAAAGAAAGTCCCTGCTCGAGCCAATAACAAGAAGAAGCGAGCAGCAGGGTGAAAAAATATTTTTTGATGTATTTTGGCGGCCTTCAGAGCCTCTTCCCCAAGGGATAACAGTCATGAACGCATTCGAGGTCACAGCTGAATGCGAACAAATACTAGAGCAACTCAAGTCCCTTGGTAACCCCGCTGCCGCGGAAGGCATGGCGCGCTTCGGGATCAACACCGAAAAAGCGTACGGAGTATCTATCCCCAATCTCAGGGATATCGCCCGCAAGATAGGGAAGAACGGCCCCCTCGCGGAAGAGCTATGGTCATCAGGAATTCATGAAGCAAGAGTACTGGCGGGAATGATCTACCCGTCTGCAGACATCACGGATGAGCAAATGGAAGCATGGGTGCGCGAATTCAATTCGTGGGACCTTTGCGACCAATGCTGCAACAATCTTTTTCGGAAATCCGTAGATGCCCGCAGGAAGGCCGTGGAATGGAGCTCACGGGATGGCGAATTTGTGAAAAGAGCCGGCTTTGTGCTCATGGCATGCCTCGCGGTTCACGACAAGAAAGCCCGGGATGAGGAGTTCTTGGAATTCCTCTCGCTAATAAAGAGAGAATCTATCGATAGCAGGAATTTCGTTAAAAAGGCGGTCAATTGGGCGCTGAGGCAGATCGGTAAGCGCAACCTGAACTTGAACCAGGCCGCGATCTCAACTGCCAACAAAATCAATGAAACAGATTCGCCGTCCGCAAGGTGGGTCGCGGCGAATGCAATTCGCGAACTGACAAGCGACGCCGTGAAAAAAAGACTGGGAGTTTGAACTTTGGCAAATCGCCCTTGGTCCCTACGAGGTCAACTTTCGCGGACCTAAAACTTCTAATCGTGGATTAGGAAGATGACCACACAAAATGAATCTGTGAGGAATTCTCAATCTTCATCTTTGCAGTAAGCGTTTCGGCCGATCTTGCCAACGTAAACGTAAAGAGGAGAAGCACAATTGCGGGAGCCAGCAGGGTGGCTGAAGAGCCTACGGTCGCGCCAACGGCAGCCGATACTATGCTAACAAAGGCTGCTCTGGTTTTTTGGCCACCCAATGTCTTCTTTCTCTTCAACGTATGAATCCTCATCGCAAATGAATTTTCTGAATTCCGATTTGACATTCTCCCAAAACGTCTTGCCATCTCTTTTCCCGCCAAAGGGCACTATCTCTGCACTCCCCGTTGCTTGCACCCACTTCTCGGCGGCTGTTTCGGGATCGCAAGTTGACAAGATTTCTTTGAGCGTAGTTTGTTGGTAGGGCTTTAGTTCCTGCAACCATGCATTGATTTCATATTTCGGTACGTCGAGAGCTATTGTCACAGCATCTCCTTTACATATTCGGCGGATATGCAGTGGGTTGTTTGATGCAATTCTCTAGGATTGACTATAGTTTTGCCCTTTTGTAGGACTCATGTCCTGGCGTGAAGCGGTGTGAGGCGAATTTAGAGTTTGTGTGGTGTTTGCTGGGATCGCGCGAAATTCCCGAGCTGAAATGACTGCGGCGAGCTGCTGCGAGCATATCCGAGAAGGTGATGGATCTCTTTAGGTACCAGGGGGCAGAGGGGAGGAGGAGATCTTTTCGCTTGTGGAACTGATTGACGAACCAGACCACCACGAAGCAGTAGCTCCAGTATGCCATGAGCGGAGTGCGAGTGACTGATTTCTCGCAGCGGCACTGCGGGTCTGCACTGCCGAGTAAACTCTTGGTTTCCCGATTGGTGATCTCGATACTCCAGCGATGGCTGAATCTCTGGATAGTCTCTGTATCGGAAGCCGCAGTATCGGTGTCGAAGAACACCGTGTCCGGGTACTTGTGGCCAGGATCGCGGACCATCACGATGGACAAGGGTTCATTCCCGGCTGCCTTGTACCAGATTGCCTTAAAGCGATGCACGCACACGATGGTCTCTTGGCCGTAGAGAGTGATCCAGACCCATTCCCACTGATCTCCCTCGTGGATGAAGATCGATTTAGGGCAAGGCAGACGACCTCCTTTTTTCCGCGGACGCCCTCTCTTGTTGGTCTCCTGCGTGGCCAAAGCGTACAGGGCTGCATCCATACGAACTTTTCCCGTTATATGGACTCCCTTTGGCCGATCTTGAATGATTTGCCTGTTTGAATACCCACCGTCGACGATCACTCGGAGCGTTACGGACGAATCAATCCATGACCGTGTCAGACGGATCAACTCAGCTCCCAGCTCGGACTTGCTCCGGTGTTTCTTGCCCAGAGGCTTGACCTTGGCTTTTTGAGGCCACCACAGACGAGCGGCATAGGGTAAACAGAACACCCTCTCGGATATACCCGGCAAACGGACAACAACCCCGATGATCACAAAGCAGACGCCGTATCCAATGGGTCTTCCCGTTTTGGGGGCATTCCCGTCGTGCTGAAATCCGGCACCGAAGATCTTCTTACCCACATGGTCGTTCAGCGTGTCATCCAAGACCAACTCAATCTCCGTCACGTCCGGCAACAGGGTATCTACAATGATCCGGAAAACCTTGAAAGCCACGTGGTCCGGAGTCCACTTGGCCTTCTCAAGGAACCGGTAGATACTGACGAAACTCTCCGATTCATGCAGCCCGCTTGTGAGGATTACCTGACTGATGGTGTGAACCCCCACAGTCAGGACCCAACCGCTGATCAACACCCCGAAGTGCCTAAGACTCGGCGCAGTGAAGCAATCTGCAAAACGAATCTTGTCAATCTGAAACGGCTGTGGCAGATTCCGCTTGCGCATCGGCGTTCCTCCCCCAGTTTGTTGCCAAACCGTCTATGGCAGGGACGCCGATGATTTTCAAGAAAATCACCACAATATCAAACTACTCATCCAAAAAGTGCAAAACTATAGTAGGATTGATTCCGCCCACCAAAACTTTCCCCCCGAGTTTTGGCGCCCATGCTCCAATCAGGATCCCCAACATAGCGGAATTTGCAGCGGAGACTACCAGAGACCCGGATTGCCCTGGTCGCGCCTGAGTGTTGATGACTGCATGCTTTGTCCTTACGCCCTCTGATTCCATCGGGACCTTTGCTCCAATCTCTGCCCGCTGATATGTGAGTGCCCTGCGTCCTTCGACGCAATGGGGAAACCCGAAAATGCCGGCAGCTTCTCCCACATTGATCTCGTCAAGTGTCCCTATCCTTGGCAGGATGCCATTTAAAATGATATCAGTTTCTAAAATTGTCAGATCCCTAATAGGATCAATTTCTTGGATTTTAGCAGGAGTAAATCTTCAACTGGAATCCCCCAACTCTTGGTAGTCGTTAATTTTATTTGTCCGGGGCATTAGAACTACAAGGGGCTCATCCGACAAGTGCGTACGTGGTCACAATGTAACCATTCTCTCGGACCAGAAAGCCCGTGCCTAGCATTTCGATGATCCCCGCATTGCGTCGTCCAATCACGTAAACGAGTTGGGTAAAGATGTCCATCTGGGTGCTTCTTTCTAACCTAATATCACATCATTCTAATCTCACGCCCAATTCTTAACACAGGATGTGGTTCATCCGTCATCTCGCTGGATGAACCACATCGGTCGCGGTAACCTGATCCACCGAATTTAACATCAGGCGATGGGGACCTCACTTTCGACAAGTGTTCATTTCCCTGGGGTCTTAGCAGCTTTGGCCTGGTCCAGCCTCCGCAGTTCTTTGCGTAAGATCTTTCCTACCGCGCTCTTTGGGAGCTCGTTCACAAATTCCACGTACTTGGGAACTTTGTACTTGACCAGGTTTTCCTTGCAATAGTCGATGATTTCAATTGGCGTCGCAGTTTCGCCTTGCTTAAGGACGACGTACGCCTTTATGCGCTCGCCGGAATAAGCATCAGGAACGCCTATCGCACACGCTTCCAGGATCTTGGGATGAGAGAAAAGTACCTCGTCTACATCCCTCGGATAGATGTTGAACCCCCCTGAGATGATCATATCTTTCTTGCGGTCCACAATACTGAAATAGCCTTCTTCATCTACAATCGCGATGTCACCCGTCAAAAGCCAACCGTCTCTCAAGGTGATAGCTGTCTCGTCCGGGCGATTTATGTACCCTTTCATGATTTGCGGACCCTTGAGACAAAGTTCTCCCGGTTCGCCGGGCGTCGTAATTTCTTGGTTGTAATCGTCCACATTCACCAGCTTGGCCTCAGTGTTGGATACCGGCAGGCCTATCGTGCCGGGCTTGGTCTTTGCTCCGTACGGATTGATGTGTGTCACGGGCGAAGTCTCGGTAAGGCCGTAACCTTCGCAAATTGGCGCACCGGTGAGCTTCTCGAAAGTTCTCAAAGTTTCCAGAGGAAGCGGTGCTCCGCCGGAAAAACACCCCTTGAGAGATTTCAGACTATACTTTTTGAGCTCAGGGTAGTTGATCATTCCGTTGTACAGGGTGGGAACCGCGGGCATGAACGTGGCATTGTACTTGTCGATAGCCTCCAAAATCGTCTTGGGTTCGGGTTTGGGGATCAAGACGTCCGCGTACGCTTGATAGATTCCAATATTCATGGCTGATGTCATGCCGAAGGAGTGGAAAAACGGCAAACAGCCCACCACGATTTCGCCCCCCGGCTCGAAATCGGGAAACCATGCGGCAGATTGCTGAACATTACATGATAGATTTGCATGGGTCAGCTCAACACCTTTTGACACACCAGTTGTTCCGCCTGTATATAGCAGTACGGCAGTGTTCTCCCATTCCAGCTTCGGAGGATTGGTGATTGGTGGATACTTCTTGATGAGATCCATGAATTCAAGGACATCAGCGGCCGCTGGAGTCTTCAGGTGCATATCTTTTTTGACGAATGGAAAGAGTTGCTTGAGAGGGAAGGGCAGGAAATCACGGATGTGGCAAGAAATTATTTTCTTGATTCCGGTCTTCTGCCTCAAATTGATCATCCTCGGAAGTAGGACATCAAGGCAAACTAGGGTCTTGGAGCCCGAATCATTATATTGGTGCTCCAGCTCCCGGTCCGTATAAAGTGGGTTGTTCATGGCGACAACCGCGCCCACCGCGAAACGTTCCGTAAATGGCGACTACCGTCTGGACGAGATTAGGGAGAAGTAAGGCCACCTTGTCGCCAGGACTCACCCCCAGAGCTATCAATCCGGATGCAAATCTGGATACCATGTCGTCCAGTTGTCGGAACGTCACGGTAGTCCCCTGGAACAGAAGCCCCGGGTTGTTGGGAAACCTCGCTGCCGTTCGAGCGAGTGCGTCCGACATCGTTATTTTCTCGAAGTCGATCTCGGCAGGAACGTCATGGTGGTAGTATCTTAACCAAGTCTTTTCCATTGAAAGGCTCCTCTTCAGCTCGGTACGAGCGAAATAATAGGTCGAATTGACACAGAATGCGGGATTACTTAACAGTATTTTTACACAATCGCGTGTAGATCCCCAAACAAAAAATAGGACTCGGAATGTGCCCCAAGACAAATATTTTGCGATACGGCATCGTTCTTGGGTACTAAAGGTGCGCCCTTCATGGGATGCGGAAAAATGCATTTGTGGAAGCGTAGGGGGTTTTGTAGCGTCTTCCCGAGGCAAGGGATGATATACTCGACATCATGTTCAAAATAATTCTTCGCGAAATCTTGGTCCTGTTGCTGTCCTTGGCCGTGTTTCCCGCGGCTGGAGTACTGATCCTGATTTTCAGCAATTCCCTGGATATCGGCTTGTCCTTCTTAGCGCAGGAATACGGCCTTTTGGGGGGCATGGGCCCGGGCGGCCCCGCTGTTGCGTTATGGGTCAAATGGTTTGCCCCATATCTGGTGTTGCAAACGATTCGTGGATTTCTTTGGTCTCAGCGCAGCATCACCGGGAGGAGGTGGGCGAATCTCTATTTCTCAGCGTTGGCCGCATCAGTTGCAGCTTGGTCGCTGTGGAGCATGTGGGACTTGTTTTATTTCATGTATGCGCTGGGAGACATGCCCGCAGAACTGATGCAATTCTTTCAACTGGAAGGCCGTAATATCCTGACACTCCTTGGCTGTGTCTTTCTCTGTATATACTGCCTCGGCATCTTTCTTCACCCGGAAAGAAAGAGGCAGCAACGGCCACAACCATGAGCGCGGCGATTTTCATCGATTTGTCCGAATGCTATTTCGCGCTTGATTACGGGAAGTTCAGAGTATCTTCATTTTTTGGTTAATTATTTTGAGCATGGCAACATTATCGGTGTGCCCTGTCTGCTGCGCTACTATTTTGCCTCGAATGGGCCGTCCCAGGAGATAAAAATCTCCTATGAGATCTAAGATCTTATGGCGGACAAACTCATCGGGAAACCTGAGGGGTGGGTTCACGACTTTTTCCTCGTCCAGAAGCACCACGTTGGAGAGCTTTCCCCCACTGGCGAGGCCCATCTCATCCATCATACGCATATCCTTGACAAATCCAAAGGTCCTGGCAGGCGCGATCTCACGTTTGAAGTCTTCCGGGCCGGTGCAGCGGTAAACCATTTTCATCTTTCCTACAGGTTTAGGATAGTCAAGGAGATACTCAATCTCGAAGAACTCTGAAGGCTCGACCCTCATGCTCTTGGTGTTGCCCGGCCGCTGAGGCAGTTCCATGGGCTCGTCAATGACGATCTCTTCAACTCTCTCGTCCTGAGTGATGATTTCCGCACTCTCCACAAGATGACAGAACTCCAGGGCCGAACCATCCATAATCGGTACTTCGCCGGATATCTTCACGAGAACGTTTGTAAGGCCGTAGATATGAAAGACGGCCATAAGATGCTCGATGGTGCGCGCAGCCAAGCCGTCACGACGCAGACATGTTGAAAGTTCCGTCGACTCCACATTGCTGAGAACAGCCGGCAGGGTCCCCCCTGAAGTGATATGACCGAACAAAATGCCGCTAAAAGGAGGCAGAGGAGAAATTGTCAGACCGGTTTTGACTCCGGAGTGCAGCCCCTGACCGTACATAACCACCCGGCCCCTGAGCGTCTTTTGTTGATGGAATGGGCTTGCCACCCCGCTAGGAGCTGTTTTAGAGCCTGACGAGAGGCTGGTCTCGAGCGGAAGAACGGAGTCAGGAAGTGTCTCAGCCCCGTGTGCTTTGTCGACGGCATGTAGCGAAGAGGAAGAATTCGTCGAATCCGAAAAGCCTTCACGCTCACCCGGAATGAGCAGGTCGCCGGCTGTGATACGAGAGCCGGGCGCAGTCATTACCACGTGCTCGATCAGGATTTTTAGTTCCTTCACATTTCCCGGCCACGAGTAAGAAAGAAGGCGATCCATGGCCTCGTTATCCGTGCCGTTGATATTTCTGTCGAACTCTTCGACCGCTTCCTTGAGAAAGTGATTTACAAACAGAGGGATGTCTTCGGCACGTTCACGCAGTGTAGGGAGTCTGATAATCCGCTGGGCAAGTATGTCCGCAAGGTCAGGCGGGAAAGCGTCTTCACGTACAAGAGTTTCCGCGTCCATGGTGGAGGTCGAAATTATCCGAAACCGGGAAGCCCCTCGCGAGCCGGCTCGGGCCTCCGGCCCAAGATGATTGAGAAGAATCTGAGCCAATGGCTTCCTCAGGTCCTTGCCAAGCCGGTCTATTCTCACGAGTAGTAGAGTTCCGCCTGCCGCTTGCAGCATCTTGCCGTTTCTCTGACCGTTAGAGCCGTTACTTTTTCCAATAAGAATATCCTGGATGTTGTCGGGGCAAAGATCGGGGCAGCGAACCTTGACTAGGCTGTGCCGGTCCTTCCCTTCCAAATAATGAATGGTCCTTGCCAGAAACTCCTTGCCCGTACCCTTGTCACCCGTAAGCCACACGGCTCCACTCTCGGTCGCAGCGTTTTCAAGAGCGCGCCTGAGTGCTGCCGCCTTGGCCGAAGAGCCTATCAGTTGGCTTGGACTAGAGCCGTTCCCCTGTCCCGAGCGTTTCATGGACGAGCGGCCGGAAATAGCCGTCTGAACCAGATGGAGGACATCTTCCAGATTGAGGGGCTTTTCCAGGTAGTCAGTGGCACCGAGTTTAATTGCTTTTACAGCGGTTTCGATGGTTCCGTGGCCGCTCATCATGATGACCGAGCACTTCGGATCGATCCTCTTGATCGCTTTCAAGGTCTGCATACCGTCGATTCCGGGGATCCATATATCGAGGAAGACCACATCCGGGGAATCGCTCTGAACTATGTGCAGAGCTTCCTGTCCATCGCGAGCCTTGATCAGTTCGTGACCCTCATCGGCAAGGATAGCCCCAAGCGAATCAAGGATCTCCTGCTGGTCGTCAACTATGAGTACACGTCCCTTATTCATAATCGCTGAATATTAGCTTTAAGGAGTCATTCAAGCAACCCCAAAAAGGAGATGGGCCGGAAATAAACCCTCGTTCGTCGGTATTCTTCACCGCTGAGATCGCAGAGAACGCAGAGGAGTTTGTTTTCGGTGTTTTTTGTCACATCTGAACGTGGCATATGTCGGCCTGCGACATCTGGAAAACTTCACCGGCGCACCTGGCTACCCCGACTGATTATAGGGTCTTCTGTAAACCACTTCCTTATCTCTGCGTCCTCCGCGGACTCTGCGGTAAACCGGTCTTACTCGGTGACCGGTCTCGATCATTGGGGCCGTGCGGTGAAAGAATCGGCAGTTTCGCTCTTAGGCGGCGCCATAGCTTGTGCTGAGGAGGTATCCGCCAGGAGATGGTCAAACCTCCGGGAATTCCGGTCTGGAGTGTGCGGTACGCTCGTATTGGGCATGGCCAAAGCCGCTTCTGATGCAATCATTGCCGAGGATGCGGCGTACGATCTTTGTGCCCTTGTGCCTCCAAACTCTGCAGCAATGACTAGAGGCTTGGGATCGAAAGCCCCATCTGCATTCCAGATAAATTGCCCGGCTTCTGACCGAAAACAGCCGACCCATAATACTGCACAAGCCAGTATGCAAAGACTCGTGACGCTGATTTTTCTCATGAGTTTCTCCCGGAGATCGACTCTTGAGCCGCATTTCGAGGTCGATCCCGGGCAGTCTTATATATCATATACTTTTAATTATCAAGATATTATGCATAAAATATCATGTAAATAGGAGATACGCGGGCAGGTCTTTCCACGAGCGCTCCACGAGAAAGCTACAACGTAAAAGGTCACCGCGGAGAACGCAGAGATCGCGGAGAGTTCTGCTTTGTCTGAACGTCTATGTGATCGGGGTAAGGCAGATTCTGGTATGTGACAGTAAGGAAATTGCGGACCTGACTGTCCGCGCCGGCGACTCCCGTGGAATTGAATAAACTATTTTTTTTCTCAGCGTTTTCGGCGGACTCTGCGGTGAATCCTGATTGCCCGCTGACGGTTACGCAACAACAATCGCTAATACTTCTGTCCCATCTGTCTCGTGATGCGGCCATGGCAGGAGCGAATGCCATTCGCCACCACTTGACAACCAAAGAGCTGATGATCAAACAAAGACCAGAGCTTAACTCGAAAGGTAAATCAAGCCCCGCATCGGGGAATTTCACCATATCAGGAAAAAAAGGAGGCGCGACCATGTTTGAATTGAAGCCGTGGAGACGCGAAAAAGGAGAAGCCGGTGCTATCGACGCGCCGGTGCTCTTCCGCCGTGAATTTGATGACCTTATCGAAAGATTTTTCGGTAGGGAGCCGATGATTTCGCAAGGTCTCTTCACTCGGGGCTTTGCGCCGGCCATTGACGTCTACGAGACGGACAACGATATAGTGGTACAAGCTGAGATTCCCGGTATGGAACAAAAGGATTTGGACGTGAAACTGGCTGGAGACGTTTTGACTATCAACGGCGAAAAAAAGGGAGAGCACGAAGAGAGAGGGGAGAATTTCCACCGAATCGAGCGATCTTACGGCAGTTTTTCGCGCTCGATTACCCTGCCCTGTGAGGTCGAACAGGACCGGGTGGACGCGAGCTACAAAAACGGCGTCCTTCATCTGACGCTCCCGAAGAGTGAAAACTGCAAGAAGAGAGCCGTCAAGATAACCGTGCATTAATTGACAACTGATTGACAATTGTAAATTGGCCGGACTCTGCAACCTGTGCTACTGCGCGGTTGCAGAGTCTTGTTTTCGCCGCCGGCCGTTGCAGGATCTTTGTTGCCGGAAACAGGTTGGACCACGAAGGGATTTGAGATATGCTCAAAAAACAAGATCCGCTTCAAGAGCACAGATCCGGTTCACGTACGCACAGTAGCATGAAACGTAAAAGAGGGGAGGTCCATGGGAGCAACTGAAAAGACTGTTGACGGGTTTCGATTTCTTCCACCTAGTCTGGCCGCGTGGATAGATCATCTTATCCCAGATGGAGATTTCAAGGGGAGTATTCCTTTCACGCCGCTTTCCAAGCCCTTGAGTGAGGCGACTCTGACCCTGATCACCAGCGCGGGTATTAGCCTGAAAACCGATCCGCCTTTTGATATGGAAAGGGAAAAGAGAGAGCCCACCCGGGGGGATAGATCTTTCAGGGCTATCAGGAGAGATGCGACGGCCGCGGATATCAATGCGAATCACCTTCACATCAACACATCATACATCCTGCAGGACATCAACGTGATTTTGCCGTTGGCACGCATGGCAGAGTTTGAGCGGGAAGGTGTTATCGGCCGCCTTGCTCCCACGGCGTATTCCTTCTACGGCTTCCAGTGGGAGAGCACTGACTTCTTGACACAAGCTATAGAGCCTATGTGCAAGAAAATGCGGGAAGAAGGGGTCGATGCTGTGATCCTCACACCAGCTTGACCTTTCTGTTGCCAGTCCGTGGGGCTGGCCGCAAGATACATTGAGGAAGCCGGTTTCTCTACCGTAGTGCTGACCCCCACCCCTGAATTCCACAAGCTTATGGGCGTTCCCCGGACCGCTGCCATCGAATATCCCTACGGACGGCCGGTGGGACAGGTTGGGGATAAGGACGGGCAGCGTGCGGTTCTGCTTGCAATCCTGTCTGTGCTCGAAAAGGCGAATAGACCTGGCGAGACCGTGCATCTGCCTTTCACTTGGTCGGAACAGCCGAAGGATGCAAAATGGCAGCCCCCTGAGATGAGCCCCCTCATCAAACTATACCTGGACGATATTAAGGCAGCCAGGAGAGCGAAAGGGTAGGGACCTCTCGGCGTGATTTTCTCAGAGTCCCGGGAAAGGATTAGCGATGCGGTGACCCTGCGAGTCGCGGAGGAACCGCATCTCCTGTTTTGGCTTTGAAGCCTTGCGGTTCGTTTGGCTCACAACATCGCGACCAAGATTTAACTGGCCGTCCCTTTACGACCTGTCCGTGTCGAGCGTTCTCTCGATTGCCCGGACTGTGCATCTACATAAGTATCAAGTAACCTCCGGATAATTCGCTGATACTGAGTATGATGTTTCGTGGCTTGTGACTTGAAGAAATCGACACTCTTCTTGCTGAGTGAAATTGTCACCTTGACCGATTCTTCTCGAAATGCCAGTTCCTCGGGAGAGGGAAGAAAATCAGGAACTATCTTGACTTCACCCAAAGGCTCATCCGTGTATTTTATTTTCGCGCTCATAAATCGCCTTACCTTTCCGCCAATAACCGGCCCCAATAATGCGGATTACGTCATCGCGGAACGTAAACCGAACGGTGAGAACTCCGCCGCCAACCTTCCCAAAACAATAGTAACGCTTTTCCTGGCTGCTGTGACTCACGTCTTCTGCTATGACACGGCGCGAATCGGCAAAAGCGTATTGGGCATCCGCGAAGGAGACCCCATGCTTTTGCTGGTTTTCCAGATCCTTATTCGGATCCCAATCGAAATGCGCCCTCATTATGATTCCAATTTATCACAGACCACCCACGTATGCCATATTATTATATGGCCATATATATGGTCGTCACTCCAGTCTCTTGCGAAACAACCATGCAGCCGCTGCCAGCGTAAAGACTGCAATCAGAGCCATCGGCCAAGTCTCGTGCCAGACAGCCGATGCATTGAAATCTTTCATGAAGATGCCTCTAGTGATTTTCAGGAAATAGCGCAGAGGCATTGCCAGGCTGACCGGCTGCAGCCAGTTGGGTATGTTTTCCACAGGAGTTGCAAATCCGGAAAGGAGATTTGCAGGGACCATGAAAACAAAAGATCCGAGAATCGCTTGCTGCTGAGTCATAGATAGAGACGAAATAAACAAACCTATCCCACTTACTGCCAGAAGAAATACGGTCATACTGGCATAGAGCAGCACCAACGAACCTGTTAGCGGGATGCGAAAAAGAAGGACCGCTGCAATGACGATCAGGGTGCCCTCGAACAGTCCAAAGATCACCGCAGGAACGGTCTTGCCAACGAGAATCTCTAAGGGTTGCAACGGTGATACCAGCAACTGATCGAAAGTGCCGAGTTCTCGTTCACGTGCGACAGTCAGAGAGGTAAGGAGCAGTGAGATGAGCATCGGCAAGATGGCACAGAGACTGGGCACAGTGAACCATTGATAATCGAGATTCGGATTATAGCGATTTCGGATCACCAGTTGCGCGGGGAGTGCAGCCTCACCGGCTTTGGCCGCCCAATCGCTGCTGAACTGATCAACTATTTGAGAAGCATACACTTGAACAATTTGAGCGGAATTTGACCTCCGGCCGTCGAGGATGAATTGCAACGGAGCGGTCTTGCCTGCTTCCACAAGACGCGAAAAATCCTCGGGAATTTGGATAACCATTTGCACTTCTTGGGCATCCATGAGCCGGCGAATCTCCTGAACACCTCTCAGGTAGTAAATATTCGTAAACGTTTTCGATCCTCTGAAGCGTTGTACAAGCTCGTGAGCTGCTCCACCTCCATCTTTGTCCAGGATACCTATAGAAACATTCTTAACTTCGAGAGTGACAGCATAGGAAAAGACTATCAGTTGAATGAGCAGCGGCCCGATGAGAACAAACCTGCTCTTTTTGTCGCTCCAGATCGTGATCAATTCCTTGACGGTCAAGTAGTATAAGCGTCTGAACATGAGCTAATCCAATCTTTTTACGCTCTTGAGCCAAGTGAAGGCGAAATAGGCCAGGCCGAAGCACAGCATAGCGAGAACATTCGGCCAAATAAGAGCCCAAATGTTGCCCGCCAGGAAGAGCGTTTGCAAACAAGACACGAAATACCGCGCCGGAAGGGCGTACGTCAGCATTCGAATCGGCCACGGCATGCTAGCGATGTCGAATACAAATCCGGATAAAATGAAAGCAGGAAGAAAAGAAGCAATCAAAGCAGCTTGAGATGCGACAAACTGTGTCTTTCCCACGGTTGAGATTAGAAGTCCCATACCGAGGGCAGCCCAAAGGAATGCCGCGGTAACGAGCGCCAGGACAAAGTATGAACCTCTGAAGGGGACGGCGAACGCAACGACAGCTATGAAAACACACACCGCCATTGACCCCATTCCCAGTACGAAATACGGCACGAACTTGCCGATAAGAAGTTCGGATATCGTAACGGGAGTGGCCATCAACGCTTCCATTGTCCCGCGTTCCCATTCACGGGCAATTACCAGTGCGGTCAGAAGCGTCCCGATGACGGCCATGATCGTGGCCATCGACCCGGGGACCAGAAAATTTCGGCTCTCCAATTCCTCGTTGAACCAAACGCGGGGCTGTATGTCGACCAGCGGCTTGAAGGACGCCCCTTGATCCAAAGCTTGCTGGTTGAGCCATGCCTGAAAGGCTCCTTGCACGTAGCCTCCCACAAGGTTCGCCGTGTTCGGCTCGCTACCGTCCGTGATTACTTGAATTGGGGCAGATCCCTCGACTCGGTTCGTCAGCCGGGAGAAATCAGAAGGAATATCTATAATGGCGCGAATATTTCCAAGAGCGAGATCACGCTCGAAAACCCGCCGATCGCGCGCGATGAGCACATCAAAGTAGCGAGAATTCGCGAACGATTTGACGAAGCTCTGGACCTCGGGTGTCGAGTCCTCGATAACCAGTCCTACTTTGACGTGCGTTAGATCCAGCGACACGCCGTAGCCAAACAGAAACAATAGGATTGCGGGAAGGACAAACGCGATAAGTATACTGCTCGGATCGTGCACAACCTGCCGGAATTCCTTTCGGAAAAGCGCTCTCAAGCGGCGGACCTGTGCCTGTCTAGCAGTGGGTTGCCCGTCCTTCATGCCGCCTCTCCTCATTCGCGGTCAAACTTCCGAATAAGAGCGATGAAGGCATCCTCCATTGTCGGCTCCGGCTGCTCCTCACTCCGAACCGATTCCTTCAAGTCGTCGGGTGAGCCGGTCGCTATTATTTGTCCCCTATATATAAGGCCGATGCGGTCACAATACTCGGCCTCGTCCATGAAATGTGTGGTCACCATGACGGTGACACCTCTTTCGATCAGACCGTTGATATGCGACCAGAATTCTCGGCGGGTGATTGGATCGACGCCGGAAGTTGGCTCGTCAAGAAACAGCACCGGCGGGTCATGCATGACCGCACATCCCAGCGCCAAACGTTGTTTGAAGCCTGGAGGAAGTTCCCCTGCCGGTCTGTCCAGATACGACCCCAGAGCAAAAATCTCGATGATTGCCTGAACCGCTCCCGTACGCGCTTTACCGAACAATCCGTACACTCCTGAGAAAAAATCCAAGTTTTGGCGTACGGTGATGTCCCCATAGAGCGAAAACTTTTGGGCCATATACCCGATTCTCGCTCGAGCTTCGCTCGAAGCCGCCTGCAGATCGAGACCGGTTACGCGCGCAGTCCCGCTGGACGGCTTCAGCAGTCCGCAAAGCATTCGAAATGTGGTCGACTTGCCGGCGCCGTTTGGTCCCAGCAAGCCGAATATTTCCCCACGTCGGGCCGAGAACGTGATGTTGTTTACCGCTGTAAAGGTCCCGAATTTCTTGGTCAGGTCTTTGGCCTCAACCGTTGCCTCCTGCTTCCCCTGAGGCACCTCAGCCCGCTTTGCAAGCTCCGATCTGCCGCCCGGACCACCCCCGAGGATGTCGATAAAGGCATCTTCAAATCGCGGCGCCACAGGAACCAGCTTCGCAGGCTCTTCCAGACGCAGAAGCTCGGGTCCGGGCCTCTCCTTCCCGTCTGCGGTTACGAGCCTGACGTATCGTCCTTGGATTACCCCGTC
>CAVSPC010000029.1:0-86605 GCA_963729795.1 uncultured delta proteobacterium
CTGCAATTACCTCAATCTCCACTCGTGCGCCCAGTGCAAGCCCGTTTGCTCCCAGCGCACTGCGCGCTGGGAAATGTTTGGGAAAATAGGTCGCGTAAACCTCGTTCATCGCGGGCCATTCGCCTATATCCGCCAGCATCACCGTAACCTTGACGACATGGTCGAGCGAAGAGCCATACTGCCCCAGCGTGGCCTTAATGTTCTCCATTGTTTGCCGAGTTTCCGCTGCAATTCCACCGGGGACCATTTTGCCGGATGCATCTCTGCCCAACTGCCCGGACAAGTACAGCACGTTTCCCACGCGCACCGCTTCGGAAAACGGAAATCCTTTCATGCTTTCGGAAGTGAGGTATTCGACTTCCGGTCTGTTTTCAGCGCTCATGGCAACCCTCCATAAGGAAATTCGATCACAACTACGGTTCCGACAATCCTTCACTTGCATTCGGCAAAAGATTGTCATTGCGAGCGGAGCGACGCAATCTCCATTGGTGGAACAGGCTCCAGCCTGTCTATTAGAATGACCGGCAAGATGCCGGTCCCACCGAAGATGAGATTGCTTCGGGCTAGGCCCTCGCAATGACATATTCGTGGCCTCTCGTGTCCTCAAACGGAGCTAAGGGCATGATCCTTTGAAAGAATACCAGTTCCGTCCCTTTTCTTGTGTGGCAATCAGCAGGGGTGCCGGCAAATTCACCACTGCTTGTTATGCAAGGGTCGGACAAGTGCCAGCGATTCGTTGGACCACACAACCTTCGCTCCTGAAGACGAACCAAGTCCAGGCCTGGGAGAAGTATCGAGGAGCAGGTAGTCCGCGCCCAACTCCCGGGTCAAATCCAGCAGCCTCGCAAGTCTGGTCTTTTCATCTTTTATGGCGCAGGCGCTATCCATCTCCTTTCGGACCTTTTCCCATTTCAGGAGCGCACCAAGGTTCGTATCGGCAAATATGCCTCCATCCTTGTAAGCGTACACCAGCGGCCTCAACGCACAATACCTGATTTCCAAAGCCAGGACAGTGGAAAGAATCTTCGATCCCGGGGGCGTGAGGCGCCGCACCGCATTCAACGCCTCAATTCCGGCTGTTTCGGTTCGGGACATAGGGGGGATCAAAGACCCTTTTGACCAGGCCCTTGCCGCATCCAGGAACATATTTGGAGGATGCCCCCACGCCCAGCCGGTAACGAGGAGGGCTCCTGCCAACATTACCAGCCTTCGGCCGAGACCGCGAGGCACCATCCGTCGGGAAATTTCGGCCAGCGGCCACAAGCACAGCACCAGGATCAACGGCATTAGGTATTTGATTCCCCTTATGGAATCCATCTGGATACGTTTGAGGTCATAGATTCTGCAAATTGTCTGCTCAACAAATGTCAGCCCTATCGCAACAAACAATATTCCGGCCGCCCAAATAGCCATGAGCGATATGTCTTTTCTTCTCTCGGGGTAGAGGCGAAGGACCGCTGCCGACGCGCAAACAGCCCATGAAACATACAGCCATACCGGCCAGGAAGACAGTTCCGCGCCCCACATCCTCAGAGCGAGCCCCACGTCCAAGAGTTCCTGGCCGACGCGCTGCCCGATGATGCCGATAACTTCACGGTATTGAACCGCTTCGGACGCGGTTCGATCATGAACGAACAAAAAGTTTGACGCCCAAGGCATTACGGCCGCAACAAAGATCAAGCCTAACATGGACATATAGGCGATTTTTCTGAACCAGCTCCACGTAGCCGGGAGGAAAGCCCAAATTCCCAACCAAATCGCAAAGGCCCAGTGAGGCGCACTAGGCGGATGCGTATAAAACATAAGGCCCACAGCTACCATGAGCCAGGGCCAAACTCGTCTTTCCGCTCTCCAGTAAATTGCAGCCGCGAGCAAATACGGCAGGCACGCGTGAAAAAGGGACCGAGGCAGCGGGTCGTCATAGACTCCCCAGAACTCCCTTACAGGCAGAGCAATCGGGCACGCTGCCAGGACGCTCAATAAAAACGCCCAATATCTGTTACGGAAAAGCACCATTCCCAGCAGGTAAAATCCCGCACATTGGAAGAAAACGGTAAGGAGCAGTAAGGATATATATGCTGTCCCGTAATCACTAAATATTTTGTTCAAAGCGTAAATCAAAACGGGGTGGAGCGCCAGGTAGTATCTGAAATTGGTGAAGTCGCCGAGAAGGGGGTCCAGTCTAAATAGACCCGGATGCTGGTACGCAGCCACAAAGCTGGAAACAATTCCCGCATCGCTTCCGAGATAGACGAAGGGATAGATGCCCTTCCAGCGTCCGAGAAAGGTTCCAATGGCAAAGATGGCGAATGCGGCCAATACAATGCCATCTGCCGACGTGAACCGTATAGCTGGCGATGCACTATCGCCAGAGTCGCCTGTTGAGAAGCTTTCAGTGAGGGAAAACATTTATATTGTCTATGAAAGTTGCTTCGGCACGTAAGTGAAACCGTCCAACACGGTCAACTTCCCCGCGGTATTGATCGTATGCGTGCCAAGTATCCCCTTTCTCCACGTGGGGTCAATTCGGGCCACGCTTTCCTCTTTGAAATCATCAGGTGTTAACCGCACAATACGGTTCATCACTATTGCCCCGCCCATTCTGACCGAACAATCCTGTGACGGCCGGTAAAGATTGCCATCCCTGTTGAATAGTCGTCCGGCAGGTCTGGCCGATCTGACGTCTGACTTGACTGGGTTGAGTTTGTGCGGAGTCCATGGGCCGAAAGGCGTCTTCGCGTAAAAGAGGTGCAGTTCATCATTCGATGAAAAATCTCTGCCTCCGATGTTGCAGAAGAGCCACCATATTCCGCCTACCTCGTGCAAAGTGGCATCCACTGCCTGCACATTTTCCATGATGACTCTATCAAATTCCCACTTCAGAGGGAGTTCCTTACAACGATAGAGTTCGATTGTTCCATTACGCTTGGTTTCCGGCATCATATAGAGTTGCCCATCCCATTGGAATAGAAACGGATAGGAGAGATGGTAATCTCTTTCAAGAACTTTCACGGGCTGCTTCCATCTTCCGTCAGAATCCATTTCGATGACCGAAATATGCGCCTTCATAATGCTGTACAGGAATTCTTCCATAAAGATGTAGTAGGTGCCCTCTGACTCTATAGGGAAGGGATCAGCCCAAAACCGGCCTGTGAGCGGCTCCATGTAATTAAGATTTTCAATGGTCGAGTCAGGGCCTTCCGGCTCACTCAATTTGAAAGCCAAGAACCACTGTTCCAAGCGCCTGGAATCGAGCAATCTTCTTGCCAGTCTTCTTTTGCCTATCTTAAAAAGGAAAGCCAACATCTCCGCACCGGTAGGGCGTAATCGGAGCGGGCCGACGGCGGGTAGGCGCCCGGAGTCTGCATGCTCCCCATCTAAACACAATGGGCCGCGTTCGAACAAATCGCGGAGTTTGCGTACTAGCGCAGCCGCAGATTTCCAATATAATTTGCTTCGGGTACCTTTTATTGAAAGCAGGTCCGTGGACGTGTACGACCTGTAGAGGACTTTTTCGGGATTCCCGTCCCCAGTCATAACACGCAATGTGAACTCCGTAGCGGTTTCCCTCCCCATGACTTCCCAGAATCCCGGGGGACCGCCGCGCCGCGCTCCGTTGGAAGTGATACCGGGAGACCAGATGCCGTATCTCGCAATTCCTGGCTGTGTGGCGCCCATTGGCCGCTGCCCAAAATCGAGAGCCACGTCAATATTGTATGACGATATTCTGGAGATGTCCTCGTCAGCCAGATCTTCTTCTTGGCCATCGCGGCAAGGTTGGACTTCGAGAATAGGCCAACCCATACCTGTAGGATCTATATCGACCTGTTCAAAAGGATCCGGATAAGGAGACATGGCAAGGTCATCGAATTTCGAGCAAAGGGACCAGAACAGCACGCCGCCTCTAGAGAAGATCTTTCGTAATGGGCCGCTGAAATTAGGCTCGGGTGTATCCCTTCTAACGATCAACACTATTTCCGCGAAATCCGAACCGCAGATGCCGTCAACAATTCTTTTCACCCATTGTGGCTGACAATATGAATCCAACAGGAGAGCAATACGCAATATCTTCTTATCTTCTTGGACCATTCACCATTTCTCCCCTCCGGATTCTTCGCGCAGCACAGTCGACTGGACGTCATTTATTGGCAACTACCCGGTACGCCGCGCATAGGGTACGGTCCCGCATCAGCCTAAATCGTAATTTCCGACCGATTCCTGCGCCAAATCACTTCGTCATCAGGGGCAATAACCCGCGAAATATTATCAATGCCAAGGACCGAACTATTTTGGTTCGATTTTTCCTTGCGGTACTTCTTCGCTCTGGCTCTTCTGCTGAGAAGGCGCCTGAGTCGGTGGTGGTACAGGCGTTTGGGGAGGTAGGGTCGGGGTGGTATCTTCCCCGTCCATAGCTTTCTTGAAGCTCTTGATGCCTTTCCCAAGGCCGTCCATAATTTCGGGAATCTTCTTGCTCCCGAAGAGCATGACGACTATGAGAAGTATGAGGATAAGTTCAGTCGGACCTGGTAACATTGGCATTCTCCTGTTCGAGGAAGCAGTTCATTGTTGAACGAGTTGGTCTTAAGCTGGCTGTCAACATGTAATGGCGGGAAAATCCGGGGTTCCCTCGGCTGAAAGTAACAACTAGTGCAAGCGATGTCAACCAACTCCATTGCCCGAAGCGCTCACTTGGCTGGTACAAAGGTCTCTCTGAAATAGCCGTTAAAATGCCTCGGCAATTGTCCTGTCTATTAAGCAGAGACAGGCTGCATGTCAGACGGCCCATCGAATCAAAAAAGACATGACAAACCGCTAACCTGAAGTTTACGATGCCTTATCATGTACTGAAGAGTCGTTCGGCGGGTCGGCCACTCCGGTCCGTGGCTTTCGTTGGTCCTCGACCGTAAGGAGAAGCCCTAGTGGAACGCAGCCCTTTTACAGCCTGCAGTAAGAATGGTGACAAATACGAACCCACGATGAGTTTATCTCAACAGGAGGATTTCAGGGCCAATTTCAGAATGATGTTGGTTGCTTTCCTTGTGGGCGTAGGACTCACGTGCTTGAAATTTTACGGTTTCTGGATAACCGGCTCCTCGGCGATTCTGTCAGACGCACTGGAACAAATCATCAATGTTGTTGCCAGCAGCTTCGGACTGGGAAGCATTTGGATTTCCGCTATGCCCGCAGATGAAAGCCACCCCTACGGGCACGGAAAAATCGAATTCTTTTCAGCAGGCTTCGAAGGGGCCCTGATACTCCTTGCCGCAGGTGGGATCTTTATTGAAGGCCTAAGGCAGATCTTGAATCCCCATGAGCTTCCTAACCTGGAAAAAGGACTCTTTTTCCTTCTAACCGCAGGTATTGGCAACCTCGTGCTCGGGCTGACATTGCTACGAGTTGGCCGCCGCACGCGATCTCTTGTCTTGGAAGCAGACGGGAAGCATTTGCTGACTGATGTGTATACTTCCGGTGCGGTCCTCATCGGCGTGGGCGTGGTTTACTTCAGCGATTGGTTCCGGTTCGACGGGATAATTGCCTGTATCGCGGCAGCCAACATCGTGTTCTGGGGGAGTGGCCTTGTGAAACAGGCATTCGGCGGACTCATGCACGCGTCGGATCCTGAACTGCTAGATGAAATCTGTGAACTTCTCATTCGCCACAAAAAGGATTTGTGGATAGATGTTCACCGGCTGAGAGCCTGGAAGTCCGGAAGCTTGGTTCACGTTGACTTCCATCTGATACTCCCGAGAGATCTTCCCCTGGAAGAAGGCCACAGGGAGGTGAAGGAGCTGGAAGCGGTCTTCAACGAGCACTTTGGGGGCAGGTCCGATCTCCTCATTCATTTGGATCCCTGCCTTACACCGGAATGTCCTGTGTGCGGCCACACCCCTTGCGACCTTCGCCAGGAGGAGAGGACTGACAAGAAAGTTTGGAATAGACAAGCGCTTACGAGTGACATGGGTAATAATCGCTGAAGTGCCCTTTTGGGCCGATCCAGGATGCTTTGATACTAATTACAGGTTTTCGTAAATACGGTCGCGGAATTTCACAGTGGAGATTGCTTCGTCGCTTCACTTCTCGCAATGACATTTCCATTACCTGTCATAGCGAGGAGCGAAGCGATCCTTGTCCGTACCGGATCTTAGCGTCGTCGAACTTGTGAAACACAGTTTCCATGCCTTCCACGCTGCTGACGATACGAGGAGGTACGCTCGGAACTGCGATAAAGGCATTACCTAGACTTCATCGGCCATGTCGGCATCAGCAACCGGGCTGAAAAGCAAGGTGGACTTGCCCCTGTTCATCTGTGGACTTGCCCCTGTTCATCTGTGGACTTGCCCCTGTTCATCTAGTGTTCATTACCAACATGTCACAAAATAAGTACAAAATTCAGCCCCTCGTCTCCGACAGGGGCTCTCGTCATCGTGCCTCACCAGGACCTCTTTATAATCGCGGCTTCCGAATCGTCGTGCGAGTCCTTGCAAGTATCCGCCGGTCAGCATACACGGATAGGGAGTTGAATCGGTCACGCGATACCTCTTCAACCCTGATTCGGTTTTTTCTTCCTTGACGTCGTTCCCGCCTATGTCCCCACCTCGATGGAATCTATTCAGTGTTGGATTCAGAGCAAACAGGCACGCGTGCAGCGAGTCTATTTCAGGAGGTATGGGGGCGTGCACTGCGGCTTGCTCCCCGACTTCCCGCATCAGGTAATGGCCAAACCTCTCTTCAATTTCTTTCAATGCATCCAAAACCGGTTGGAGGCGATACCAGTTTTCAGGAACGACGTCCTTTATGCCGTGATTGGCGAGAACTTCGTGGACGATTGCCTGATAACCTTCGGGAAAAGCCCCCCAAAGAGAAAAAATCATGCCGCCCAGCAACTCGGCGTTAGGAGAAGTGACCCTGTTCTTGTACTCCGCCATGTGGCCTCCTTATTTAGTCAGCGACCAACCGTCCGCAGGATGAAAATTGCCTAAAGTGGAGGAATTGCTTCCATAGCCTCGCAAAACTCCTCCACATTTTGCTGAATTCAATCCCGTTTCCGGACCTTTTGGTCGGTGGTTCGTGGCTCCGTCTGTCCTCAGGAGCCCTATCTTTGCAACAATGTGAGAGATTGTTAGCGGATTATATTAGCCCCTGACGATTTCCTTGTCAAAAAGAATCCTCACTGCTGCTCTTGGTTTCACCGCGGGCGGACTCCGCTCCCGAACCACGTATGGAACTTCGATTACCCTGACTTACTGCATTATCTGTTTCGGAATTATGCACTTGATAAAGCTCCGGCGGAATAATTCGGTGGAATAATAAGATAGCTGTAGGCAGCCTATTGAGGCTCATGAGGGACTCAATAAAACCGTCACCCTGACGAAGGCCGGGGTCCAGAAAACCTGGATTCCGGCCTTCGCCGGAATGACGGACGTAGACCTTTTCCAAGTGAATAGTTCCTATCTGTGTTTACGGAAAACCGCCATTTGCAAAAAGTGTAAGTGTCTTAAAGACAGACCGGGCCTTGTAGCCTACAGGCCATTCACGCCTATCCAAAATCAATGACGTCCTGCTGCAAGTATGCTATTCATAGGTTTTGCAAGCATTTTTAGTATGGCATGAACATACACCTCGTCTTATCGGTTGGACATTGCTAAGCATTCTTGTGAAAGGAAAGAACTTATGGATCAAAAAACCTTTAGAGCGATGGTAGTGAAGGAATTGCCGGACAACAAATTCGTGAGAGAGATTTCTCACAAATCCGTAGACGAACTGCCGAAAGGCGATGTCCTGATCAGGGTTAAGTATTCTTCGTTGAACTATAAGGATGCACTTTCAGCCATAGGAAATCGGGGCGTAACCAAAAATTATCCACATACGCCAGGCGTGGATGCTGCGGGAGTTGTGGAGGAAAGCACTGCCGCCGAATTCCAACCCGGTGACGAGGTCATCGTCACCGGCTACGATCTAGGAATGAATACCTCAGGCGGGTACGGAGAATACATACGAGTGCCGGCAAGCTGGTTGGTAAGGCGTCCGGAGAATTTGTCCTTGCGAGAAAGCATGGCATACGGCACGGCCGGTTTCACCGGTTCTTTGTCTGTCTTCAAGCTCATAGGGAACGGCGTTACACCGGATCAGGGAGATATACTGGTCAGCGGCGCACCAGGCGGCGTGGGGAGCATTGCGCTCTCTATTCTAGCGAAATTGGGCTATCAGGTTGTTGCAGTGAATGGTCTTGTGGATGAGAAAGATTACCTCATGAGCCTTGGGGCAAAAGAAGTTATCAGCATCGACGAAGCCACAGATAAAAGCGGAAAGCCGCTGCTTAAAGCGAGATGGGCCGGAGCGATCGACACGCTTGGTGGAGATATCCTTGCAACGACGATCAAGTCCGTCAAATACGGCGGAACCGTGACATGTTGTGGCAACGCGGCCTCTCCTGATTTGCCGCTCAATGTATATCCGTTCATTCTTCGCGGCATCAGTCTCATGGGTATTGATTCGGTAAATTGCCCCGTAGATATCCGCAGGGAAATCTGGCAGAAGCTTTCCAGCGAATGGAAACTGGAACATCTCGATCGTATCTCGACTGAGATCTCTTTAAAGGAGTTGGACCGGGAAATAGACCTCATTTTAAAGGGAAAGCACAAAGGAAGAGCTATAGTAAACCTGACCAAGTGAACAGGTCGCCGCATGGGTACATGGAAATCGCCGCCCAAAGCAAAAATATACGAGGCTCTTAGCGCCGTTGCCGACGGCAGGATAACGATGACGGGCGCGGGAAAAGCTGAAGTTATATCGTCGGACGGAACAAAAAAGTACGAGGTAGAATGGTCTCATGATTTAAGCAAATTCACGTCTAACGATAACGCCTCGTACTGGCAGGGATACATGGGCTATCCGATCATTGCGGTCTTGATGATCCTGGGAAGATTGGATTATGAGACGGAAATAGCCAAACTGTTGGCAGGCGTAACCTGGAAGCAGCTCAACCGGCGATTTCGCGGCGATTATGCCAAGGCAATCGACTCGGTCCTCGATACTTTGCAGGAGAGGGGCTCATCACCTCAGGTCGTGATCGCTGAGGTCGAGCGGATAATGGCGCAGATCGAAAATATGGAGTTGGAAAAACTCCCCCGCCGAAAGCGACCGCCTAAGGCCGGTGCACTGCCGAAAGAGTAATCCCGCCTATGGCACATAGGCGTTAAGTTAACGATTTATTCCCCCCCTTTCGTAAAGGGGGGCCAGGGGGGATTTTGGGATAACTCATTGAAAATCCCCCTAAATCCCCCTTTAGAAAAGGGGGACTTTGATCGCCCTAGGCCTGCATTCACCTCCTGCAAAGGAACGAAATCGCCTTAAGTTAGCGCCTATGCGCCTACGGCAGGATTGCTGAAAGTGTCTGAAAATTGGTTTGTCTGAAAGGCCGGTCCTGCTGTATGCCCACTACGCGGCCACGACGACATGTAGAGGCAGGTTTGGAATCCACCCCTACCAGAAACATGGTGTGACTTGCTTGAATGAGAACCCGTATGAGAAAATCTTTGCACGATGCTTCCCCTCCCGGCAATCTCGCGCGGAACGCGGGACCAGTGGCCCTAAAACTGAATTTAGAGGCAAGATTACATGACGCGCCCCAGAGATCGAGTCCTCATCGTAGATGACGAAAAAGATATCTGCGACATTCTTTTTCGGTTGCTTCAAAAAGAAGGATACACGCCTCTGGTGGCTCATGACGGTGAAGCTGCCCTGGAAATGATCCGACTGGGCATGCCCAAAGCGGTGGTGTCCGACGTTATGATGCCGGGTATCGGCGGAATGCAGCTATTGAGGGAAACCAAGCAGTTTGACCCGACTCTGCCGGTTCTCATGATTACAGGCTACGGGGGGATAGAGGGTGCTGTCGAGGCCATCAAAGAGGGGGCATACGACTATCTTGCCAAACCGCTTAACACCGTGGAACTGCTCGACAAGCTGAAGCACGCTCTTGAAGGTCGCCGCACTTCCCCGAAAAAAACCGACGTCTCAGACATAAGTCACGGCGCGGTGATTTCCAGGCTTCGAGAAATGATGGGTCCGAGTGACGCTGTCCTCCGGATCTGCTCGGATGTCGCCCTTGTAGCCCCGTCAAACTTCAGCGTGGTAATCTACGGAGAAACCGGGACGGGAAAAGAGCTGGTCGCCAGGGCCATCCACAAAGCAAGCTTGAGATCGGAAGCCCACATAACTCCGGTTGACTGCGGTGCAATTCCCGAAACCCTCTTCGAAAGCGAGCTGTTCGGGTACGAAAAGGGGGCGTTCACAGGTGCGGGATCCGGAAGTCCCGGAAAGTTTGAACTCGCCGACCATGGAACTTTGTTCCTGGACGAGATAGCAAACATGCCGCTGTCCTCCCAGATCAAGCTCCTTCGTGCAATCCAGGAACGCAGTTTCTTCCGAGTTGGCGGGAGGAAACCGGTAACGGTTGATCTCCGTCTGCTTGTGGCAACTAATCAGGATTTGAATACAGCGGTCAGTACCGGCTCGTTCAGCAGAGACCTGTTCTACAGGTTGAGCGAGTTTACCATTGATATTCCGCCGATCAGAGAGCGTAAGGACGATATCGTTCATCTTGCCGACCGTTTCCTGAAGGCAACAAATGTGGAATTGGCAAAGAACGTTAGGAAATTTTCTCAGTCGGCTATTGATGTGCTGCTCAACTACCACTGGCCGGGAAATGTCAGGCAGATCATGACTGTCGTTCGCCGGGCGGTGCTACAGGCAGAAGAGGTCATAACTCCTGACCACTTAGTGTTGGGAGAGGCTCCTGCCGGGGCGGCCCCCAGGGTCGAATCCCCGGCCAAGGAATTCAAATGGGAGGGGCTTCCGCTCAAAGAAGCGGTGCGCCGAAGCACCAGTGAAGTTGAAAAAGCTTGCCTGATGCAAGCCATCAGGAAGAGCGGCGGCAACAAGGCAAAGGCGGCCCGCTTGCTGCAGATTGACCGCAAAACGCTTCACACAAAGTTACATCAGTATGGGCTGGACACCAATGACGAGGATCAGGATAACCCGTAGAGATGAATTCTGCTAATACATCTTGACCACCACGTTGGTTATGATGTTTGCTGCGTCGTCTACCCTATCTGCACTCCTGTTGAAGTGCCTGTAAATTTCCCGAAGGCTTAGCATCAGACCGGGATCGCGGCCGGAAAACAGTTGCTTGAGCGCGGCGAGGTACCTGTCATTCATCTCATTCTCCACGCGCTTCGCCTTCACTGCGTACTCAACCGCTACATTCGGGTGCTTCTTGAGATGGCGCATGGCACCGACGAGTTGCTCCGCGCCTTTTTGCAATAACTCCGCCATTTGGCACAGGTGTTCGTTGCTTTCAACCTCAAATATTTCCATCTCCTTCACGGTGTTCAGTGCATGGTCTATGACGTCGTCAATGGCACGGGAGAGTGCGAAGATATCTTCCCGATCTATGGGCGTTATGAACGTCTGATTCAGTTCGTCGATCAGGATCCGGCGAATATCGTCCGCTTCCTGCTCCAGGCGCCTGATCTCCCCCGGATCACCGTCCCCCTCAAGGAACTTCAAAAGAGCCTGACACCCGGCACTGGTCTTTTCCGCTTGGTCCAGCAGCAGACCAAAGAAATCCGCTTCTTTTTTGGAACGGAACAGTTTCCAGAAAGCCATAAGACTTCCCCTTCCGTCACTCGACTATTATGCGCCTCAAGAGCCGGAATGCCCCGGCTCCAAGGCCCGCGGACATAGGCGCGGTCAGGAGCCAGGCCCACGCGATGTTGGTTGCAGCGGTCCATCGTACGCCGCTTAGACGGCGGGATGCTCCGACTCCCATGACCGACGATGCCACTACCTGAGCTGCGCTGACAGGGGCACCGATTAACGAGGCCGCCAACACCAACGAAGCTGCGGTAAACTGGGAAGCGAATGAATGAACTGGCTCCAGACGGCAAATACCGGATCCGACGCTTTTTACGATGCGCCAACCACCGACGGCTAATCCCAGGGCCAGGGCCCCTGCGCAGCTAAACACCACCCACTGGGGCAGATCTAGGGCTCCGTGCATCCGTCCGCTGCCGGCAGCAAGGATCAGGGCAATGACCCCCATAGACTTTTGCGCTTCATTGGAGCTACAACTCGCGGCCAAAATGAGCATGATGGGCTTCTGCATGGTGGAGAAGGATTGTCCTACACGCCGGTGCGCTCTGTGGAACACGGTTCGGATCACTGCAAAAACGAAAAAACCCAACCCAATTCCCAGGATGGGCGAAACCAACAGAGGTAGCACAACGTTTTTGGCCACCGCTTCGCCTGAGACCCCTTCAGTCCCCATCGCGGCAAGCCCGGCCCCGACGAGACCACCTATGAGCGCGTGAGATCCGCTGGAGGGTAGCCCCAAAAACCAAGTGGGGAGCTTCAAGGCTATGGCGCCTGCCACGCCGGAGATGATCGTGAGATAAACGGTTGTAGTGCTGAGATGTTCAAGCGAGTCGGGCTTCAGTATGCTCGTGGCAATAGTGCGTGCCACTGCGGTCCCAATCACCAATGGACCGACAAACATCGCTATCAACGCCCAAAGAAGGGCTGTAACCGGCCTCATGGCCCTTGAGCAGATTACGGTGGCAATTACATTGCCTCCATCATGGAGTCCATTGACAAAGGCAAAACAGAGGGTGATCCCGATGGAGGCGTAAAGCAGCAGATCGTTCAAAGGCATGGCCCAGCGAATGTAAGCATTCTATCGGTAGAAAGTGCAAGCCAAGCGTTCCGCCTGAGAGTATTGCCGGGAGAAAGACCTTTCCTGCTGGAATCATATCCCGGTCAATCTCTCTCGGCAACACAATTTTTTCAGGGAGACCGGCTGTCGGTCGGATCACAGAAAGGGCCCGAAAGCCAATGATACACTTCCACCTATCATGTAAACTGTGCGGTTAAGGTCCGCGTCGTAAGTCTGGGTCACCTGTGTACCGTCACTCCCAGTAGAATTAAAGTCCCCTTCGGCATGACTCCATAGAGAATTCACCGTTGCAAAAGCCCCCACACTGCACAAGGGTGACATGCGAAGAACGTAGTGCAAAGAGAGTTCCTCAAAGATCGCTCGCTTCGAGACTGTATCCATGTCATCTCTTACTACTGGTGTCGAACCACCGAAAGTCATTCCGAAAATAGTCCTGGTGCTTGCCCAGGGAGAACCGATACCTCTGAGTATCAGAGCACTGCGGCACCCGGCCCACGCGGCTTCAAAGCCTACATAGGGCTGTATAGAGCTTATGGTCAAATCCGATTCATCGAAAATGGTAGAGAAGCCAGGAATGGTGGGAGCATTCTGCATAAGAAGATAGAAAGAGTCCCAACGCAACCCGCCCATTACCGAAAGCCACGGCGCGCAATTGACCCCAACGGCTCCATCTATGAGGCCCCACCGATATTTTGTGCACGACGACCAATCGCGGCTGATAAAGAGGGGAGGTGTTGCACAAATCGCAGTCTGGCTGGTGGCGGTCTCTGACGAGGGGATGAGGTATCTGCTTTCTGCCCGAGCGTAGAGGCATTCACCAAGCGGAACACGCGCCGAGCCGCCTACCCACACTCCATTCACCTTGTTGAACTGGATGAAAGTGGTTTCTTCACCAATCACTCCGCTCGTTCCTTCGGTGGAGAACTTGATCTTTCCGGCATCCTCATTGACCTGCCACGCCGCGTAAGAACCGAACAACACCGGTGGCTTAAGACAAGGGGGATAGGGCTGACACAGCGATGCCCCGCAACCGGGGGCACCTTGCAACGGCCCCACACCTGGAACTCCGACGCCTGGAGGCCCTACCGGAACAGGACCCGGCACGCCGGCGGGCCAAATTTGAGCGCCCGCAATAGTTGCACCGGCGCAAAGGATTAAGAGGCAAGAGGCCATGAGGACGAGTCGTTTCATATCAACCTCCACGGGTCAGTGGTGGATCCTTTGGCATACACAATGGATAATTTCCTGATTTGAATTCAGAAAATTATCTGCATTCTTTATACCAAATTATGCCTTAAATGTCAACTTATAGATTAGCAATATCATATAACTTATTAATGATCTGAATGTTATTAGTGACAAATCGTTCGGTCCCGTTCCCTTTGGGGCACCTCTGGGCACTGAATCCCCATTACAGCGAACGTGAGTGATAATTCCCCACACGCTGGGGACCAAGTTGCCCTAAGGACAATCTTTTTTATGGTGCGGGCCTTTTACGCCCAAGCAAGTCCCGCTTGTAATGATTGTTGGTTGGTTTTCCCTAGTAGCTCTATAGGGTAATCGCCTGAAATGACCGGTCATTATTTTTTGCCCGCCAGGATTACGTTTGGCATGATATGTGCTGTTACAAGCGGTGGGGACGGCGTGGTTTTCGTGTCGCTACGCCAAAACACTCCACAAATTTGCGCTCATACAAGTGGGGGGACGGGCCGGAGGGGCTCCGACAAATCGAAGTTTGGTCGCTATTTTAATTTCGGTGCGTGCTCCCTTTTTGTAATGGTACTCGGGCAGTTGAGGACGAGGGTGCACATGCCAACATGCTTGAAAAGGGAATGATCATGTTGAATCAGATGAGGTTGATGCGCGCCGCTGAGTCGGGAAGTCTCGAACGGATAGAGTTACTCGCTGCCAAGGGTACTGACATCGACAGCAGGGACCAATATGGTGCCACCGCATTGATGAAAAGCAGCCTATGGGGAGAATTGTCTACAGCAGAACTGCTCCTGGATTTGGGCGCAGAAGTAAATGCCCGGGAGACGGTATTCGGATCTACCGCATTAATATTTGCTTCGCTGGCAGGCCATGCTGAGGTGGTGCAGCTTCTCCTCGAACGTGGAGCACAGGTCAATTCCGCCACCCGGGTAGGCGGAACTGCCTTGATGGCAGCCGCCAGAGAAGGGCACGAAGATGTGGTCAAAATGCTCCTTGAGAATGGAGCAGAGGTTGGCTGTCGAGACAAAAGGGGCTTTACCGCACTGACCGAAGCCTCGCGAGAAGGGCACTTGAGTGTAGTAGAAATGCTATTTGAGTCGTCTGCAGATCCGAATATTGCGGACCGCGATGGACGAACACCCTTATTTTGGGCGTGCTACAAAGGCCATGCAGCGGTCGCCGAACTGCTACTGGAGTCGGGAGCCATTCCCGATCGCAAAGACAGACACGACAACACACCTCTGGTGTGGGCCTGCTTCAAGAATCACATGCCTGTGGCCGATATGCTGCTGGACCACGGGGCTGACGTCAACTACGAAACGAAAACTGGCTATTCCCCTTTGCTCATAGCTTCCGCCGCGGGTCACAGACGGATGGTGAACTTGCTTCTCGAAAGGGGCGCAGATATCAATTCGGCAAATTATAGGGGCTATACAGCCTTATTTGTAGCGTACGCCGCGCGGCGTGCCGATGTGTTAAAGGCGCTCGTATTCAGACATTTAAGCCAGGGAAGAGCTTTTGCTTCGTCTCAACAGAAGCCGGCACCATTCCGTAATGATGGAGAACCAATTTGACGAACTTGCAAATCCGGCAAGCGTGAATGAAATTAAAGCAAGAAGGGGGGGGCAGGATACTAATTGAGAAGCGTTACTATTGATAAAGGGAGAAAGATATGAGCAAAAACAAAGTGAAAGCGAAGGGATTCGTCGAACTCCAAGAGGCGATCGGATACCTGGAAAATATATTGCAAGGTATGAAGGACGGCAGGGTTGTCGTGAACCAGGGGGATCAGTCCGTCACCTTTCAAGCTGCGGACGCCATGGAAATGGAAATAGAGGCCAAGCACAAAGACGGCAAGCAGGAGCTTTCTCTGGAGTTGAAATGGCGGGAACGCCAGCATGTTGGAGGGATGGAGGGACTGACGATATCCTCACAAGAGGCAAGTGCTTAAGCATCAAATGATGTTTCAGCGTGCAACAACAGCTTGTTTCGCATGACGGCGTATCCGGCCTTGACTTCAAATCCTCGGTTTTGGCGAAGGAGTCGAGGCCGGAAGGGCGTTGATTCACGTAAATCTGAGGTGCTAGAGACATTTACTGCGCAACGACTGATGGCAGGCTGGAAGAAAGTGTCTCAGAACCATAGCATGAACGAAATTCGTAGCACGCTGCTCCCTTTTCCCGGCAATGAATTACCGGGCTACTATCTGCGGTCCCTCCGGGACGCTTGCATTTAAGCCCCATCGGGGCGATAGAGAGTAGACCGGTGCTTTAGCGCCGGGCTGCCATCGTAGCACGATTCCGGGCATCAAAATAGTTTTGAGACAGTTTCGGAAAGCCTGCCCCACGTAAGTTAACAATTACGACCAGTTATTCATTTTGATTGACAAGTGAATACTGCTACTCTAGAGTAACTTTAGTGTAGTTTATATATAGGCGTGTCGAGTAACTGCTTCACCGGGAAATCGCCAACCGGGTTATGGGGGAAGCTATGTATTCCGGGAAGAGTCTTGATGACTTGATAGAGGCAGGGTGGCATGTAATAGACACGGAATTTGACGCGGGGGCCTTCTATTATTGGAAGAGGAAAGCTCTGGATTTTTTGACGGATTTTGTTGGGCCCGACCACGAGTCCACCCGGAGTTTCAGAAACCGCATTGAACAAACTGAAAGATTTGATCCTCTTGATCGGAGCGGCATTCTCACGGCTTCGTCGAATGATACTCGTACGATCGAAGAGGAAGGCAAGCGCCTGTTCTAGAATCGGCGAACGCCCAGAGGCTCTATTCTTAAAATTCGGTGACATATTTCGGGCTGTTGTGGATAGTCCCACCACAGCTTTTTTGGTTTCTGACATCACTTTTCGCAATCAATATTAACATCTTGCCTTTTCCATATCTCGCCGGATCTTCTCATACGCCTCAGCCTCGTGGTATGTTGCTCGTGGACTTGGGCGTGAAAACGGGCTGAGCGCGGCCTCCATGGCTGCAAAAGTAGCGCTGACAGGCAGTTTCATTCCAAAAAATTAAGAAAGACAGTAGATCATCAGTCGTTTTACTGCCTAGAGATCATGTAGAGGTCGCGGTAGATGGTTCGGCCAGCCATTATTAATCGCTATGTATTTCGAGAAGTGGCTGTTTCTGTTCTCTTTTGTTTTGCCGTTTTCCTCGCCGCAGGTCTTATCGCGGGTTTCCTTCCACTTCTTCAGAAAGGTATGGAAGCCGGACTGGGGCTCACTCTAATTCTGTTTCAGGTGTTGATTAGCGCCCTTCCGGCCACGCTGGTGACAGTACTGCCGCTTTCCATGATGATCGGTATCCTGCTCGGGCTGGGGCGTATGGCGGCAGACAACGAGGTGGCAGCCATAAAATCAGCGGGCATCTCGGTACTGCGTCTGCTGCCGCCGGTACTATTCCTCGGTCTGCTTGCCTTCATTCTCAGCCTTGTCTGCACTCTCAGTCTCATTCCCAAAGGAATTTCGGCAGAGCGGCGGCTCATGCGAGAGGCGGCGACCCAGCGGGCGGACGCGGGAATCGAGGAACGAACGTTCTTTGATTCCCTCAAAAACCTTATTTTGTATGTCGAGGAGATTGACTCCGCTACAGGCGTGATGAGCCGGGTATTTATCCGGGAGTCTTCACAGCCGGATGAGGTTACCACCATCCTTGCCCAAAAAGGCAAGGTGATTCCCGATCCCTCGGGAAAGGCGTTCATTTTGAACTTGCGTAACGGCACCGTTCTCAAAGAGGACAGAAGCGGCGGCTCAACCGGCAGTCTTGCTTTTGAGAGCTACGTCTATCGGTATCCGCTAGCGCGTGCGGGTATGGCTAACCCTACAAAATCTTTCGAGGAGATGTCGATTGCTGGGGTGCGCGATCGAGTGCGGAAGGTGACGGCTAAGGAAAGCACTGGGAATCCGGCGGAAATAGCATACATTCATAGAGTCGAGAACTTCGCCCGTATTCTCATAGCTCAGCGATTCATTCATCCGCTTGCGTGCATTGCTCTGGCACTCATAGCCTTCCCCCTGGGGGTGTTGAACATTGGGCGGAGCCGGCTGAACAACGTACCCCTCGGGTTGGTGATGATCTTTATTTATTACGCCTTTACACTTGCAACAGAACGAATGGCCCGTTCCGGGTTAGCGCCGCCGGAATTTGTTCTACCGCTCCCGCCGCTGGTCTTTATAATCGTCGGAGCGTACTTTATTCGATGCGTCCAAATGGAGCGAATCCCCTGGTTAGCTCGTTCTCTTCAGACCCTAATCTTGCAGGTACGGCGGAACAGGATCTGATTTTGATCCGTAATTACTACCGAAGTGATTTATTGCTCCCGGTATTTCTTCGTCAATGCCCGGATGTCCGTTTCGGTGAATTCCACACCGTGCTCTTCCATGAGTTCCGTCTCCACTTTGAGGAGTTCCTCCAGCCTGATGTCTGCGCCAAATACCCCGATCATCTTACCTTGTTTGTCCCTTAGAGGAGCGGAGACCGTGATGCAGAGGGCTCCGGTGATTCGAGACGTAAACGGGCCTACTACATGAATCTTACCATCCTTGACGGGCCTGATGAACCATTGCCGATCGGAAAAGTCTTCGTGTGGCTTGAACGCCACATACTTTGCCCGCTCGGTGATATCGGTAATATTTTCGGTGACCTTCTTCCCTTCCATGTCAGCGACATAGCAGTATTGAATGAAGGGATACCTGCTCAGGAATTCGGTCATGGCCTTTTCCATGGTCTTTGGCTTGCCCGATTTCATCGCGGTTGTTTCGGTAAAGCGCTCCACAATCTTGAAAGCCATCTCTCCGGCAATGAGCTTCATGCGATCCCAGTCCGAGATGAACAGTTCGGGCATATACCGCTTAACCAGTGCTGTCATCTCCTTGTCGGACATGGCAGTTACACGCCCGGCCTCGTATAGCTCGGTAACAATGTCATAGATTTTGGAAATGGCCGGATGGCTTTTTTCGACCTTTTCCTCCAAGGGCACATCTATTTTGGTATTGATCCAATGCGCAATACCGGCCATGCCTGACTTGTCGGTAATATTGACTACAGGCTGCCTGCCCAGAATCTTAGTGGTGTCGAAGATATTGTAGATTTCCTCATTTTTGAGAGCGCCGTCTACATGAACGCCTGCGCTGGTTGCATTGAAGGATTTGCCCAGCAAGGGATAATTTTCAGGAATGTGGTGTCCCAACTCGCGCTCGAAATATTCCGCGACCTCGGTTATGGCCATAGTGTTCATGCCATCGGCCTGGCCCCTGATCGACATGTATTCAATCATGAGCGCTTCAATCGGTGTGTTTCCGGTTCTCTCGCCGATGCCGAGAAGGGTGCCGTTCACGCCCGAGCATCCGTAGAGCCATGCGTAGACGGCATTGGTCAGAGATTTGTGAAAATCGTTGTGCCCGTGCCATTCGAGCAAGTCTTCCGGGACGTTGGCGTCATCAATCATGGCTCGTATGAGCTTTGGCACGCTGCGAGGCAGCGCTGCCCCCGGATAGGTGACTCCAAAGCCCATGGTATCGCAGAGGCGTATCTTGATGTCCACTCCCGATTCTTCACGGATTTCCATGAGTTTTTGGGCAAGTGGCACACAGAAACCATAAATGTCCGCCCTGGTCACATCCTCAAAGTGGCACCTGGGGAGTATCCCCTTCTCGAGAGTAACTCGGACCATGTCCACATATTTGTCCATGGCCTTCTTGCGATCCAACCCCATTTTGAGGAAGATATGGTAATCCGAGACCGACGTTAAGATCCCGGTCTCTGTGAGACCCGCTGCCCTTATATACGACAGATCTTTCTTGTGCGCTCTTATCCAGCCGGTAATTGAGGGGTACTGGTAACCCTTGCTCCGACAACGTTCCAGAGCTTCGCGGTCCTTTTTCGTGTAGACGAAGAACTCCGACTGCCGAATGATGCCGCGGGGCCCGGAGAGCTTATGGAGGAAATCAAAAAGTGCGGAAATCTGATCCACGGTGAATGGTGGCCTGGCCTGCTGGCCGTCCCGGAACGTAGTGTCGGTAATAAGGAAATTCCTGGCCGGGTTGATCGGCAGTATCGCAAAATCGAAGTCTACTTTGGGGACTTCAGAGTACGGGAAAATATTTCGCAATAGGTTCGGTTCGTTCACCTCGCGGAGAGATCTCTCCTTATGGAACTTGTTGAACTCGTGATATAGAACTCCTCTTTTTGGATCCCAACTGGCCATGCTAGGCCTCCGCTTTTCTTATTTCTTGATATTCACTTTCAGGCCCAACTCTTTGAGCTGTTCCGGACTTACCGGAGCGGGCGCTCCAGTAAGCGGGCAAGTCGCCTTCTGTGTTTTAGGGAACGCGATCACGTCGCGAATCGACTCTGAGCCCGTGAGAATTGCCAGCATCCTGTCGACTCCCAGAGCTATTCCCCCGTGAGGAGGGGCTCCGTATTGGAGTGCTTCCAGGAGGAAGCCGAACTTTTCCTCCGCCTGTTCCGGACTGATCTGCAGAGCCGAAAACACCTTTTGCTGAACGTCGTTCCGGTGGATCCTCATGCTGCCCCCACCGACCTCCGAGCCGTTAAGAACCAGATCGTAAGCCCTGGAGCGAACCTTCAAGGGATCTGTTTCCAACAAGGGCAGATCTTCCTCTCTCGGAGAGGTGAAAGGGTGATGCATAGCCTTATAACGTTTTTCTTCCTCATCATACTCGAACATGGGGAAGTCGGTTATCCAAAGAAATTCAAATTTTCCCGGCGGAATTTCACCAAGTTTTCCGGCCAGGCTGTTTCTCAAATTTCCCAGCACGTCATTCACGACTCGAGCCGAGTCCGCAGCAAATAGTATAACGTCACCGGGAACCGCTTCCATTTTATCATTAATGGCGAAACGTTCCTCGGGACTGAGAAACTTGGCTATGGGAGATTGCCATTCACCAGACTCTTTGATACGGGTGTACGCTACCCCTTTTCCACCGTAAATCGTTGCAAAATCACGAAGATCGTCAAGATCTTTTCGGGAAAGCCGTTCTCCTCGTTCCACCTTGAGCGCTTTTACGATCCCGCCGGCTTCTAGAGCAGATCGGAATACGCCGAACTTCGTCTCTCTTACAATATCCGTAAGTTCTGCAAGTTCCATTCTGAAGCGGATATCAGGCTTGTCAACGCCATACCTGGAAACCGCTTCGTCATACGTTAGTGCAGGGAACGGAAGAATGAGATGAATCTCGAGAATCTCCTTGAATATCTCGCCCATCATCCGTTCCATAATGTCGAACAGCCGATCTTCCTCGATAAACGAGGTCTCGATATCCAACTGAGTGAATTCAGGCTGGCGATCAGCCCGAAGATCTTCATCACGAAAACAACGGACAATCTGATAATAGCGTTCAAAGCCGGCGATCATGAGAATCTGCTTGAATAGCTGTGGCGATTGAGGAAGCGCATAAAAGCTTCCGGGAGAAATCCGGCTCGGAACGAGGTAGTCTCGCGCACCTTCCGGCGTGCTGGTAGTGAGGAACGGAGTTTCAATGTCCGTGAAGTCTTCATTGTTGAGGAAATCTCTGACAATCGTCATGAACCGATGTCGAATCAGCAGGTTGTTGCGGGCTCCCGCGGCCCTTCTCAGATCAAGGTACCGATAGCGATACCGCACTGCATCGGTAGGGGCAGTATCGTCATCCAGCGGGAAAGGGGGCGGTTCGGATCGGTTGAGAATTTTCACTTCATCGACGAATACCTCTATGGTTCCTGTCGGCATGTCAGGATTCAAGGATTCCTCAGGACGGCGGCGAACCAGACCTTTTGCAGCCAAAACCCATTCGGGCCTCAGAGTATGCGCGCGAGCGTGCGCATCAAGACAGTATTCCGGGTTAAACACCAGTTGGACGAGTCCGCGGCGGTCCCTGAGATCGATAAAAATGACTCCGCCGTGGTCCCTGCGCCGCAGGACCCAACCCATGACAACGACCTGAGTATCTACATCTTGGTCGGTGATATCGGTCGACAGATGTGTCCTTTCCCATCCGTCCAACGCGTCGAGTTTCAAGATTTATCTCCTTGAAGGTAACTTACGATGGCGTCGAGGCTCACAGAGACCTGCTCTCGGGTCTTCATGTCGCGAACGGTAACTTCTTGGCGGCTAAGCTCTTCCTCGCCTATCATTATGACTTTTCTCGCTCCGACGCGGTCGGCGACTTTCATCTGTGCCTTCAGGCTGGTGGAAGTGTAACGCGCCTCCGCCGAAATTCCGGAGGTTCGAAGCAGGTTGACCAGGCTGAAGGCGGTCTGCCGGGCACTCTCTCCCACCGGGGCGACATAAACGTCTATTGACCGAGCAAAGCGTCCGTCGTCGTCCGGAATGCCCATGGAAAGGCGTTCCAGACCTATGGCAAAGCCTATTCCTGACGCATCAGGGCCGCCCAATTCCTTCAGAAGGCTGTCGTACCGGCCTCCTCCTCCGACTGCTTTGGACCTTCCAAGTTCGCTATGAATGATCTCGAACGCAGTGCGGGTATAGTAATCGAGCCCGCGCACCATTCTAGGTTCCAGCCTGTAAGGAATTTGCAGGCCATCGAGCCCATTCTGCACGGCCTGGAAATGCTCGCGACAAGGCGGATCCAAACTGTCGAGGATAACTGGAGCCTCTTGGGCTATTTCCGAGCATTTCGGAACCTTGCAATCGAGGATCCTTAAAGGGTTTAAATCGTACCTTCGCCGACAATCCGCACACAGGTCATTGAGGTATTTCGAAAAGTATTCTCGGAGCCGTTGTCTATATGCCGGCCTACAAACCGAGCATCCGACTGAATTAATCTCCATCATCAGTCCGGACGCTCCGATGCTCGTCATGATCGCATGAGCAGCGGCAATAGTTTCGGCATCTGTATATGGGGAATCATCCCCAAGCACCTCGGCGTTGATCTGAAAGAATTGTCGGAATCTGCCCTTCGACGGCCTTTCCCGGCGGAACATCGGTCCAATGGTAAAAAGCTTCAAGACGGGATCGCGACGCAACAGTGAATGCTCCACAACCGAGCGCAAGATTCCCGCAGTGGCCTCCGGCCTGAGGCTGAGAGATTCCCCACCGCGGTCCTCGAAGGTGTACATCTCCTTCTCAACTATGTCTGTGACTTGGCCGATGCCCCTTTCAAAGAGTTCGGTACGTTCCATAATCGGCGCAATGATTTCCCGGAAACCGAACCGCTGGAGGGAAGTGCGAGCCGTATCCACGAGGAATGCCCACTTTGCTGTTTCGTCCGGAAGGATATCGTGGAACCCTTTGACAAGCCTGATCATTGGAAGCGTCCTTACTGCGGCAGTGGCAGGGATAGTGCGATCAACAAAATTTTAATTTTAAATCCACTTTGTACCGCCAGTCAAGTTCTGGACGTGTGCAACTGTAGACGTGACCGTCCGGGCGGCAGAGGATTCATTAGTATAGCTAATAGGGGCACATGTTCCGACGGTTGGTTATTTACAAAAGAGAGGCTGAGTAACAATCTCACTCACGCAACATATCCGCTATCTTTAGGAACAGATCCGAGTCGCGGACAACTCCCACGAGTTGATCACCATCGTACACGGGCAAAACACTCGCCTTGTTATCAGTGAGAACCATCAAAGCCTCCAGTATGTCCGCGCTTACGCTTATGGATCCCCTGATTTTAAGCATAACGTCCCCCACTCGTTTCTCTGCGTTCTTCGCAATTCGTGCTCTGAGGCCGAGCTTTTCCTTGTCTAGAGAATGAGACTTCGGATCAACCGCGCCAAGAGTGTCCCAAATTGCACGAATCTTTGCCGGAAGGTCACCGGCAATCTCGGGAATTAACATTTTGATCACGGAATGAAAGTCCAAGATACCTACGATTCGTCCGTTTCTGTCAGAAACCAAAATGGTCCGAAAACCGGCTTCAGTGCATTTACCTTCCTCCACCTCGCAATAGAGCTTTCTAAGGGCCTGTATGGCATCGCTCAACTGTGCGTCGGCCATTATGGTAGCGTCGCTGCCAAGGGGAATCATTATGTCTTTCACCTTTTGCGATATACCCATGAGGAGCTTCCTAGGAGCCTCTCGCGCAACCTCAATCATCGGCGACATCGTGCTACGCGGAGGTTCTACTCATTGTTCCGTTACCTCGCCCTGGCTCCTAAGAGTCTGACATACTAAGTCTTTTCCGTGGCAGTCTCTGAGAGATCCCGATACAATGGTCGCTGTCGTGCCACGAATTCGGGAAAGCATTGCGTTACGCAACAGCCTCCTAGGGTGGAAATTGTCTTGCAGTTCGAGGATTCTCTCGGCACACAGAACTCTTCGGGCGCCTACGCACGGGCGGCAGTCACAGATTCTTTTGGTATTTCCCAGTTGCGGATAATCGTTAAAGCTTCTTCGGGGCTCCTAACCGAAGTCAGGCTCTGGACCAATTGGCGATTTTGGGCAGCACGGCTGACCGCAGCCAAAATGTTGACCTGGACAGAAGGTGTGTCAGCAGGCGAAAGTATCAGGAAGACGAGTTCAGTGTGCTTGCCTGCAGGTTCATCGAGCACGCCTTTTCGTGTCAATCCGAGAGCCACTACGGGGGTGGAAATTCCCTCGAGCCGAGCATGCGGAAACGCCACTCCTTCGTTAAAGAACGTTGACCCTTGCTCTTCCCGGCGGAGCACGGCCTTCAAAATTTCCTCCGCGTCACTTACTTCAATGTCCTTTTGAACGACTTCCACCAACGTCCGAAGAACCGATTCCTTCTCGACGGGCCTGTCCCAGATGACAATTCGGCGACTGGACAACAAGCTGCTCAGATCAAGTGGACCGGCGCTACCGGATGGCTCTTTCACAGGCTTCTTGGGTTCAGGAACTTCAGCCTCGACTCTTTCTTCAGGAGTCCGCTTGCTACTTGTATCGAGAACCACTACGGTAATTCCGCTGGCATTCTCGATTAAGCGATCAACGACATTCCTCCTCCCCAAAAGTCTTTTCCAGAGCGGGACTTCGCCAGGACTCCCGATCACAATGTGGCCGACTCGATATTCTTTTGCAAAGTGCAGAATAGTGTCGGCAATGTCCTCACCCTTGTAAGTGAAGACCATCGCACCCAATTGTTTTGCCAAGGTAAGAGTGCTCGATAGAATACGCTGCGTTTGGGCATCTATAACAGTCGGTTCTTCCGAGGGCGTTTGGACGTATACCGCGTACCAGTTCCGATTAAGTCGTCCGGCAAGACGGGAAGCGTAGCGCAACAGCATCTCACTGTTGGGTCCGCGGGAGCTCAGGCAGACCATCACCTGATCCGGAGTGGCATCGTTTCCGTCTCTGGAGCTTTCACGCATCCTCAAATCGATCTGGGAGGCAAGCTCGCGAAGCGTAAGCTCCCGAAGTTTCTCCAGATTAGAAGCCTTGAAGAAATTCGCAAGAGCTGTTTCAACACGTTCCGGAGGGTAGATTTTGCCTTCCCGCAAACGTTCCTGAAGGTCTTCAGTGGTGAGATCCACGTTCACGATCTCGTCCGCTTCAGCGATTACCGTGTCGGGCAGGCGTTCCCGGACCTTCACGTGAACGGTCTTTTCCACGGTATCATACAGGCTTTCCAAATGCTGAACGTTCAGAGTGGTGATGACGTGTATCCCCGCGACCAAGATGTCTTGAACATCCTGATAGCGTTTAGCATTCCGGCTGCCGGGGACATTGGTGTGGGCCAGTTCATCAATCAGCGCGACCTCAGGTTTGCGGGCCAATAAGGCATCAACATCCATTTCTTCTAGAATGTGGCCTCGGTATTCCTGCTTTTTCCTGGGGACAACTTCCAGGCCGTCGATTAGTTTGGCTGTTTCGATGCGGCCGTGAGTCTCTATTAATCCCGCGATAACGTCTATGCCCTCACGCTTGAGGCGGTGACCCTCCTGGAGCATTTGATACGTCTTTCCCACCCCAGCGCCGTAGCCCAGGTAAATCTTTAGCCTGCCGCGTCGAGAGCGGCGGATCATACGCAAGAAAGTGCTGGCTCTATCTTCTGCCATAGTACCGGTCTACACTTTGCATCAGAGTCATAGAGTCTGTGTCGCTACACTTGAATTTGGTTCTCGCATTATCCGGGCGAGCCGATATTCAGAGAAAACGTAGCCGCAGCCGGCCTGAAAAATCGAGCCGGCCGCTATCCCAGGGGTTCTCCATATCGCTTGCGAAGTTCGAGGTTGACTTCAAGCACGTTCACGAACTCTTCACCAGCCAGACCATACCATGGGGCCGATGCGTTTTGTTGCAAGATCTGCTCGATTTCTTTTCGAATTCCAGCCGGATCGCGTTTGAGATCCGTGGCCCATTTGGAGGCAACCCGATCAAGCTGAAATTCGGCATTTTGAAGTGTGATATGAGGATCGAGCCCGGAAGCGGAAGCCATGACAAGATCGCCGGGGACCTCTTCAAATTCGGCATCAGGATGGTCTTCTCGCCACATCAAACAGAAGGTAGATTGAATATCAGTGCCCCCATTGACGGGCCCAATTTTAGAGACAGTCTTGCCGTCAGATCCAGTCTGAGTGATAGTGGCCGGGAATTTGCCGGGTTTTTCGGTGGAGAAATTCTCAAAGAACAATACCGCCAAATCTGCTGCTTTCGGTTCGGGAGTGTCCGGATTCTCCTTGATCCACTTGGCTACCGGCTTCGGATGCGCCTTCGCCCAAGCGTCAACGTAAGCGGCATGAGTCGGGTCACTCGTGACCCACGACTGGGCAAGGGAATTATGCAAATCTGCCCACTGAGCCACAATGTGCGGTTTCCCCTGATAAATATCCTTCTGGAACCAGCTCTCGATATCGGGTGCCACAGGCTTTCCGGCATTGGGACCGCTTCGGTACTTCATGATAGGACCGAGCGTGCGGGCAACGCGATCGCGCAGTTGGTAATTGGATGCGGCCAGGCTCGACGATGACGAAGCGGTGGCATCATAAGAGCACGCAGAAGGACGGGGTTGAAAGTATTCATCCTTTGTGAACGGCTGCGCAATAAGGAGAGATCCCACCGGCTTGCCATCAGGGCCTTTCAGAATGCTGCCGTTGGCCTGAAACGGAAACACGGTCTGTCCGATCCCCCATAAAACCAATGGATAAATCACGCAACTGATGACCACCAGCACGAACAACAGTAAAACGCTCTTGAAAAGATATCGCAACATGTTCATGTCTCCTTCACTCACCGAAACCTTAGCTAACCATGCCTAAGCTTACTATTACCAGGTCGATCAGTTTGATGCCGATAAATGGCAGTACTACCCCTCCCAGTCCCCAGATCAGCAAATTCCTGCGCAACAGAGCTTCAGCGCCCAGAGCCTGGTAACGAACTCCCTTGAGGGCGACCGGGATCAGGGCAGGGATGATGAGAGCGTTAAAGATCACAGCAGACAAAATGGCCGAGGTCGGTGAATGCAGATGCATAATGTCGACGACCTTCAGCCAAGGTAGAGTTCCGGCGAAAAGCGCGGGAATTATCGCGAAATATTTTGCCACGTCGTTTGCTACGGAAAAGGTGGTCAAGGAACCGCGCGTTATCAAAAGCTGCTTCCCGATTTCTACAACCTCGATTAGCTTGGTGGGATCACTGTCTAAATCCACCATGTTGGCAGCTTCTTTGGCCGCTTGTGTCCCGGCGTTCATGGCCAGTGCTACGTCAGCCTGGGCTAAGGCTGGGGCGTCGTTGGTGCCGTCGCCCATCATTGCCACCATTTTCCCGCCCGCCTGCTCCTTGCGGATGTAAGCGAGTTTGGTCTCAGGGGTGGCCTGAGCGAGGAAATCGTCTACTCCCGCCCGCTTGGCGATTGTCGCGGCCGTGAGGGGGTTGTCACCGGTGATCATGACGGTACGAAGCCCCATCTTTCTCAGTCGCACGAACCGTTCATTCATGTGGGGTTTCAAAATGTCTTCAAGGACAATCACACCGGCGATGCTGTTGTCTTCGGCAACGACCAAGGGGGTCGCTCCATCAGAGGCTGCGCCATCTACAAGCTTGTTCAGTTCCTCATCCGGAACAGAGCCGCCGTTACCCCCAACAAATTTTATCACCGCGTCCGGGGCCCCTTTTCGTATTCGTCGTCCGTCAGGAAGGTCTATGCCGCTCATGCGCGTCTCCGCAGTAAACGGCACGAAGTGAGCATCCTCCGGTACAACTACTGAACTTCCAGCTTGCTTCTCGAACAATCTTACGATGCTTTTCCCCTCCGGGGTCGCATCTGCCGCTGACGCCAGGGCAGCCAGCCGTCCCACGTCATCGGATGAATATTTTCCCAAGGGTAAAAACGTTGTTGCGTTTCTGTTTCCTATAGTGATTGTGCCGGTCTTATCCAACAACACCACATCGATGTCACCGGCCAGCTCCACGGCTTTGCCGCTCTTGGATATAATGTTGGCCTGAAGCGCCCGATCCATGCCTGCTATACCGATGGCGGCAAGCAAAGCTCCGATGGTTGTAGGTATGAGACAGACAAGGAGCGCAATGAGAGTGGGGACATCTGTCCCAAGGCTCTTGACAGGCTCTTGAATGCCCAAGAAACTCATCATGTATTGTTCGGCATTCCAGGCCATCGCCCAAAGGGGAATTACCACAATTAGGAAAACCAAGGTGAAAGCCGAAAGCACGAGAGTGAGAGCGATCTCGTTCGGGCTTCGCTGACGAATAGCCCCCTCAACAAGACCGATCATCTTGTCGAGGAACGATTCTCCGGCTCCGCTGGTGATCTCGACTTCAATTTGATCGGAGAGTAATACAGTACCCCCTGTCACACCTGATCGGTCTCCTCCTGCTTCTCGAATCACCGGGGCAGACTCCCCGGTGATCGCAGACTCGTCGACAGAAGCGACCCCTTTGATGATGTCGCCATCACCGGGAATGGTTTGTCCCGCCTTCACGATCACCCGATCGCCCACTTTCAAAGCTGTTGAAGAAACCTCCTCGATGCCTCCGGCTGCAGTTATGCGATGGGCCACAGTATCTTGACGAGTTTTTCTCAGCGATTCTGCCTGTGCCTTGCCACGGGCTTCTGCAAGGGCCGTGGCGAAGTTCGCAAAGAGCACGGTCAAGAAAAGCCACGCATCAACCCAAATAAAATAGCTTAGCGGCGCAACGCTCGCTTTTTGTCCCCATGCAGCCTCAATGATATACAAAAGCGTCAAGAAGGCCCCAACCTCGACTACGAACATCACAGGATTCTTCCATTGGGTGTCGGGTCGAAGCATTACAAATGCCTGCTTCAGAGCGGCCACCGCTGTCTCTTTCTCCAACAATGCTTTCGGCTTGACACGACGCTGCGGCCGAGGTGTCTCTAAAGATAAAGGAATCTCGTGCATAGTATCGGTGGTCCCCCGTAATCTATTCATGTCGCACCCCTTTGAGCACTTGCTCCATTTCATGGTCCCTGCTTCGGACTTTAATGAGTTTTTCATAAGTGATCATCTAGTCAGCCCCCGAATGGAATAGGTCCGAAATGCTCTGCCACCGGTCCCAATGCTGCAACCGGCAGAAAAAGCAGGGCTCCGACAATAATGATCGTTCCGAGTAACAGGATTCCAAAGGTGAGGGTGTCGGTAGGCAAAGTTCCCAGGCCAAACGGGCTTGATTTCTTTTCCCCGAGATATGCAGCCATGGCGATCGGCGCAACAATAGGCAAATAGCGGCTAAATAACATCACCAAGCCCGCTGCAATATTCCAAGGTATAGCCTCCGGATTGGGATTAGGATTGCTTACCAAACCGTAGACCACCTGCAATCCATCAAAGGCCGAGCCGTTATTCGCAGAGGCTGAAGAGAAGTTGTAAAGCATCTGCGAAAAACCATGCGCGCCGGGATTGCTGACGGCTTTAAGCCCCCAGGCGGTCGCTGCGAAGAGTCCGGTGGGGAAAAGGATCATGAACGGATGAACCAGCAAGGCAATCGTCGCAAGCTTCATCTCGCGGGCTGCGATTTTCTTGCCCAAGTACTCAGGAGTCCGCCCGACCATCATACCGGCCACGAAAATCGCGATGATCACGTAGATCAACATGTTGATCATGCCGACGCCTTTGCCGCCGTAGATGCAGTTCAGCCACATTCCAGTCATGGGCGACAAGGCGGCAATCGGGTTGAGGCTGTCTGCCTCCGCATTCACGGCCCCGCAGGTCACGTCTACTGTAACGGCCGCATAAGTGGCCCCTGCAGACGTCCCGAAGCGCATTTCTTTTCCTTCAAGGTTACCCAGATGCTGGTCCACCGGCAGGGACGGAACCGGCTGCTGTGACACTACCCGTTTACCGCCTGGTGCGGTCGCGCTGGGGATTGCAAATGTTCGGGCCGGATGACTCCTCAATCCCGCGTTCGGTTTCAGCGTGTCAAAATAGACGCTCCAGACATATGGTGCCGATCATCAATATCATCATGACCGCAAAAACCACCAAGGCATGACGCAGCCGACCGAGCATCCGCCCGTACATCAGCACCAAGGCGAATGGGAAAATCATCATGCACAGAGTGTTCACAAAGTTCGAAAACCCGGTGGGATTCTCGAAAGGATGCGCTGAATTCATCCCGGTGAATCCACCCCCATTGGTGCCAAGCATCTTCATGGATTCGAAGGCGGCGATCGGTCCGACCGTTATGGTCTGCTGCTTCACCTCACCTGTGTCCGTGGTTCCCATTGCTGCCGGTTCGAGAGTCGAAACCGAGACCGTGGATTGGTAGGTCATCGGACTCCCTTGCTGAATAAAAACGAGGCTTACAATAAGGGCAACGGGAACGAACATGTAAACCACAGTCCGCCACATATCCACAAAGTAATTGCCGACCAGCGAGTCGCCACGCAAAGCACGGATAATCGCAGTCAGTGCGCACAGACCTACCGCAGCAGAAATGAAAAGCATGGCAATGCCAAAGAAAATCTGGCTAAAATTCGACAGAACCTGCTCGCCTGAATAGTGTTGGAGGTCAGTATTGGTCATGAACGATGTTACGGCTTGGAATATGGTGCTGGGGAAAATCATCCCCTTACCACCAGGATTCAGCGGCATCCACGGCTGGATTGCCAGAACCACATAGCCGTAAACGAACAGCAGAACGTTAAAGACGAGCAATGAAACGGTATATTGCTTCCAGTTTTGAGGGCCGCTGTCCAGGCGTTTTTCTATCCAACCAAAGACCGGCAAAGGCCGGTACTTTCCTTCCATGATCCAGGTCATGTAGCGACTCAATGGGAATGCCACCAGCGTCGCCGTGACAAGAAGCGCCAATGGAAGGATCCATGTCTGTATGAACATTGTTTGAGTCCTTTCAGTATTTCAATTCCAGCGCATCCCTTGCTCAAAACCATTCCGGACGCACAAGGGTCACGACTAGATAAACGAACACAAAGGCCGCCACGGCCGCCGTCACATAGGTCAACATTCGTCTCACCCCCAGCTTTATATTTTCTCGCATGCTTTCAGAAACAAGAATATAAGCCCCATTGATGCGAGGCCCAAAAGAAATGTCGCTAGTAGCCAAATTTCAAGATTCATTTAAGGCTTCCTCCTCGAAAATACGATCGGCGCGTTTGAGAGAAAAGGTAAAGGTGCTTCCTTCAGCTTCCCGGCTCTCGGCGGTAATTGATCCGCCATGCGCTTCCACGATCTCTTTTGCAATAGCAAGCCCCAGACCTACGCCCGATTGGGTGTCCTGATCGGGGATCCTAAAAAATTGCTCGAAAATTGTCTGGAGATAGCATTCCGGTATGCCCTTGCCGGTGTCGGACACAGAAAAATAAACATATTTTTCGTCAGCCTTCGCGGAGAGAGTTATCTTACCACCCGGGTCGGTGTACTTCAGAGCATTGGAAAAGAGATTCGCAAAAACATGTGTCACACGCGTCTGATCGGCCCAGACTTCAGGCAAATCGTCAGGCAGCTCCATATTTAAGCTTACGCCGCAATCCTGGCACCCACTTCGGAAAGGTTCTACTGCGTCCAAGGCCATGTCGTGAGTAGACACCGTTCGGAAATCCATGTGTGCCTTTCCCGCCTCGATCCTGCCTATATCCAACAAGTCTTCCAGGATCCTGTGCAGCCGTTCGGCATCTTCTTCGGCCGCAATCAGCACCTCAGACTGCTTTTCAGTCAACCCGCCCAAATCTTCTTCAAGCAACAGGTGAATCGCCATCCGAACCGATGTCAGGGGGGTTTTTAACTGATGAGACACTGTGGAAATTACCCCTCGCTTCAAATCTTCCTGCTGTCGTTGCTGGGTTATGTCTGATAGTATGATCATAACAGCCATTGCTATTTTTTCTCTGTCCAAAATGGGCACAGCCTTTGGCCAGAAATATCGTTCATCTCCGTTAATAAAATGTTGAATGGGAGGCTGGTTCCCGTTCGGTTCGACCGGCACACCGTTCTTGAGGGCTTTGTTGAACAGGGTCATTAGCCAATCAAGCGACAGGCTCTGAATGTCAGTATTGCGTCTGAGGCCAAAAGCGTTTGCAGCTATCTCGGTAGCAACCTGCACACGTCCATTTCGATCCACTACCGCTACGGCGTCCGGAAGACTGTGGAACGCCTGTTGCACGCTGTACTGGATTTGAGCCAATCTGGCCTCTCGAGTGCGTCGGACCTGACGAAGGCTCTCTGCCATGGAGTTGAAGGCCTCCGACAGTTGGCCAATCTCGTCCCTCGAATCAGTCTTGACAACCAGGTCCAGGTTTCCCGCTTTGATGTCGTTTGCCGACTCGATGAGACGGGTGATCGGTTTGAGAATCCATCGTCCCGTGAAAAATATGAAGCCGCCGGCCATGACAGCCCCGATCGCCAGTAGAAAATACATTTGCCGTTTGGCTGAGGCTGCGCGATGCCGCGCGCGATCGTTGGCCCGCCACATGTTCTCCTGGTTCATTTGAAGGATGTTTTCAGCCGTGGTGTTGATCTCTTCGAACAGCGGGAGCAGTTCGGTCGAATAATTTCCGAGCCTTGCGTCGACGGTCAAATTTGCATTTGTAGCATCCTGGATCTTCGACTTGTATTGTGTGAAGAGTTTTTGGAGCCTGCGGGCTTTTTCGCCTTCCCCGGGAAGCGTAACATTGTTTAGCTCTACTTGAAGGGCATTTTCGAATTTCGGCTCATTAGCGCTGATTTGCTTCATTCCTTCCTGCTCGTACCCGAGCAACCGGAACAATATCCCGCTATTAATATTCTCCAGCGCTTCTCTCATTTGCTGACATGCGATCGTGCTGCGATAGTTCTCTCGCAGAATAACATCAATGGAATCCCCCAGTTGGGAAAGAAGACTCACGCTCTGCATGCCTACAAGGACCATGATCGTGAGCAGAGCCCCGAATCCCAACGAGAGTTTTTGCCGAAGACTGAGCACCTTTTATTCCTCGCCGATATACATAAGAGCAACCTTCATGCCAAAACTGCAGAGGCCTAACCCCCTATAATTACGATAAGCAGCAAAAGGTCGGTAGGGCAGAGCCTTGTCCTTGGCAAGGTGGGCGGGGAAACTGCCTTGCATATTGCAAGGCCTGATGGATGCGCTTGGGACCATTCGATCTCATTAATGTTGAGTCAAATCTTGTATTGCTTGCGTCTTCGCCAAAGCGTCGCCTGGTCTATTCCAAGTATTTCCGCGGCTTCCTGTAGCGATTTCGTGGTCGCCAGGATGCGCCGGATGTGCTCCTCCTCAATTTTTGCCAGATTGACAGGATCTCCGAGTTTAACAGCGGCAGTGCTTTGAGAAATTCTCTCTGGCAAATATTCAACACCAACGCGATCTGTCTTGCACAATATGGCTGCCCGTTCGACAACATTGCTTAATTCCCTGACATTCCCCGGCCATTCGTATCCTCTGAGCGTTTCCAGGGCATCCTCCGCGAACCCTTGGAAGTCTCGACGGTTCTTTCGGCCAAAGAAAGCCAGGAACCGCTCCGCCAAAAGGGATACATCCTCCGGCCTCTCGCGTATAGGAGGAATCTCAATCTGGATGACGTTTAATCTATACAGCAGATCTTCTCGGAAACGCCCCTCCCTTACCGCATTTTCCAAGTCTATGTTGGTGGCTGTTACGATCCGGACATCGGCTTTTCGTGTAATCGTATCGCCCACGCGCTCGTATTCACAATCTTGAACGAAGCGTAGCAGTTTGGGTTGAAGCGGCAATGGCAAATCGCCGATCTCATCCAAAAAGAGAGTTCCTCCCTCACACATTGCTATGCGTCCGGGATAATCCCGAATTGCCCCCGTGAATGCTCCCTTGGCATGTCCGAAAAGCTCGCTTTCCAGCAACTCCGAGGGAAGAGTCGGGCATGAAATGACCCCTATAGGTTTTTCAGCCCGATTGCTCCAATAATGAATGGCTCGCGCCAGTGCACTCTTGCCGGTGCCGCTCTCCCCTCGGAGCATGACTCTGGCATCAGAGATCGCAACTTCGCGCGCCAGATTCACTACTCGCTGCATTGCCGGGCTGGTGCTCGAGAAATCCGCTTCAGGGATTGACCTGCCAAGTTCATCCTGGAGGGTACTGACCGTCTGTTCCAATCGACGAACCGCTGCCACTTTACCAACAGCTAGATTCACCTGGGCCGGTGTAAAGGGCTTTGGAATATAGTCCGTAGCCCCGCGACGCATCGCTTCCACCGCTGTGTCAATCGAAGAGTAGGCCGTTATCACCACCACTTTGAGCCACGGGGCCGACGCTAACAGCGATGGAATCAAATCCAATCCGTCTTCGGAGCCGAGTCTGAGATCGACGAAAGCCAGATCAAAAGAGCGACGTGCCGCTTCCGCCACGGCATCCTGAAAATTGCTGACTGCAATGACCGTGTGTCCTCTGGTTTCGAGGCAAACGGTTAAGGTTTTGCGAATGTTCACCTCGTCATCCACAATTAATATGCTGAGTGGTGGTGCTGTAGTCTTCGGTTCAATCATGGAATTGCCGATCCTGAATCACCCGAGAATGTGATTTCAACTCAGGCGGAGATCATCTCTCGTTCCTTGGTGGCAAGAGCCTGCGAACTTAGAGATCATTTCGTAACATTGTTTTGAAAACATTGCAAAAGACCCCCAATAGATCGTGAATTCTGTGTATCTAAGAGTTTTAGCCAGAGGCTGAGTCAGAATCGAACGACCCGGTCCGGGTAGGCATTCAGTTTTCAGCGGAAAAGCGTCATCAAACCCGTGGGGCAGGCTTTCCGAGACTGTCTCAAAATCGAGGTATAAACAAAATTCGTAGCACGAAGCCCCCGTTCCCGGCAATGAATTACCGGGCTACTATCACAGGTCCCTCCGGGACGCTTGCGTTTGAGCCCCATTGGGGCGACTGAAAGTAGACCGGTGCTTTAGCGCCGGGTTGCCAACGTGCCACGATCCTGGGCATCCAAATACTTTTGAGACAGTTTCTTCCAGCCTGCCGTCAGCCAAGTTAAGAAAAAGGCAGGCTGGAAAGCCTGCCCCACGTAGGCGGGTGGTTACCTATTTGAATTGCCATCACTTGACACTTTGTCTGAGGATTGTTATTTCAAAATCGACGACTCTTTTGCCACCGTCATTCTGAATTCCCGCAATTGCGGAGTATAAATGTGCGGCAGGCAGGAAAGGGGGTGTCTTTCTACTTGGATGAAACCCAACCTTCGAGAGAACGAAACTTGCTCCGTTGGTTAAGAAAAATAGGCCGGGAACGGCCCCCGAGAGAAATTCATGAAGTTCTTGACGAAAGCGAACAACAGGGACTAATCGGGCATGACGAAGGGGACATGATCGAGGGCATCTTCGATCTGAAACAAACTGTCGCCCGAGAGATAATGATCCCGCGGACTCACGTTGTTTCTATCTCCAAGGATTGTACGCGGGAAGAGATTCTTCATACGATCATCGAGTCCGGCCATTCACGCATTCCGGTGTACGCCGAAAACATCGATCACATAGTCGGAATACTCAACGCGAAGGACCTCCTACCACTGTGGCTCAATGGGAACGAAGAATTCGACCTCGAGGCAATCTGCAGAGAGCCGTTTTTCGTACCTGAAACCAAGCGCATTAACGACCTGCTCAACGAACTGCGTGCCAAGAAATCCCATCTTGCGGTAATAGTCGATGAGTACGGCGGAACCGCCGGAATAGTTACGATCGAGGACATCATTGAGGAGATTATCGGGGAAATCCGTGACGAACACGATGTCGAAGAGGAACTGTTCCTGCCTCAAGAAGATGGGTCCGTGCTGATTAACGCAAGGGCAAATCTTGATGATTTTGAAGAACATTTCGGGGTCCAACTCCCCAGAGAAGGCTATGATACCTTGGGAGGGTTCATAATCCATCTCATGGGCAAAGTTCCCCGAAAAGGCGAGGAAATCACGTACGAAGGACTCCAAATGCGTATTCAAGGCGGTGATCCTAAAAGGGTAACCCGCGTGCTGGTAACCCGCGAGGAAGGGGCTGACCCCGGAATGTCATACAACTACCAAGAACCCAATCCATGATAGCTTCTCTTGTCGCCTCGGCTTGCGGCGGCCTACTTTTATCCTTCGCCTTCCCTCCATTTAGGTTCGATTTTCTCGCCTGGTTCGCCTTCATCCCCCTCTTCTGGGCAATCCACAAGGACCCTCGGCCGTCATTCTGCGCTTTATATGGTGCGGCCTTCGGGATAGCTTTCTTTTCAGTGGATTTGCACTGGATCTATCATGCCTTGACTGTATACGGCCATTTTGGCGTTGCATCCGCCTTGGCCATGCTGGCAGGCATGGTTTTGACACTCTGCCTAATTCCGGCTGCTTTTACGTTTCTATTGAGCCTTTTGTCGAACAAGGGGATCGCACCGTCACTTGCCGCACCTTTTTTGTGGACGGCTTCGGAATATATTCGAACCGTGCTTTTCACCGGTTTTCCGTGGGATCTGGCAGGTTATTCTCAGATGCCGCATCCGGTCGTTATTCAAGCTGCAGATATAACAGGTGTTTATGGCGTCTCTTTTCTTGTGTTGTTGGTAAATGGGGTTTTATGGGAACTAATCCGAGCGAAGATCGATAAGAGCCGACCTCCTCTGAGATTGGCTTTTATCACAGGTCTAACCATGATCCTGGTTTTGGTCTACGGAGACGTCAGGATCGGCGAGTTCTCTCGGGCACCAAAAGATAAATCGACATTTACCGTGGGCATTCTTCAAGGCAACATTCCCCAAGATATAAAGTGGGAACAGGCATCGCGGCATCACACCTTTTCCACCTATGAAAGGCTGGGCCGCCAGGCAGTGCAAGAAGGAGCTGGGCTTCTGATTTGGCCGGAGACAAGCGCGCCTGTTGTCTTTGGCAGCCGCAATCCGGACTGTAATCAGCCTGGTAAGATTTCCCGGCGATTGAGAGTTCCCATGCTTGTTGGAGCCCCATTCACAAAGATTGTCAGAGGAGCTACACGATATTACAACAGCGCATTTCTCGTGGACGGACCTGTGCTGCGCTACCGTTACGACAAAGTTCATCTGGTCCCGTTCGGGGAATACATGCCTTTGACCTGGCTCCTACCCTTGGGCCCTGGCATAGCCGCGAGAGAGGCGGACTATTCTCCCGGCAAGAGCACGACGGTGATGAATGTGAAAGGATGCCCGTCCTTCAGTGTATTGATCTGCTACGAGACGATCTTTCCTGAAATGGCAGCCTGCGCCGTTAGAAAGGGAGCCCGTATGCTGGTAAATATTACCAACGATGGCTGGTTTGGAAACAGCGCTGCTCCTTATCAAGATTTGGCAATGGCCGCCATGCGCAGTGTGGAGAATCGAGTGTGGCTCGTGAGGTCAGCCAACACCGGAATCAGCGCAGCCTTCGATCCTACAGGACGCATGGTATCGCAAATCCCTCTGGAGCAAGAGGGAGCGTGCACCGTGAAGTTACCATCCAATGCCTCGGCAGGCTCCTTTTACAGCCGCTTTGGCGACGTATTCGCATGGTTATGTATAGCGATTTCTCTCCTTATCATCGTTTCAACAATTGGGTTCCGCAGATTAGCCCGGTCTGAAAGATAGTGTGCGGCCTGACGCTATACTATAGTCTTGGAAGCCGTCAACGCGTTGATTTTTTTGGCCAAGCTCGATCACACATGATGCGGCAAAAATTACTTCCAATATGTGATTAACTAGTTCAGGGTGTACCTTGGGTCAATTTTCACTCGAGGGAGGTTGCGGCCAATGACTATCGAGGGAAAAAGAAATCTAATTAGGATTGGAGCCGGGCTTTCCTTCTTCATCATCATGATTTGGCTGATAAGCGCCCTGGAATCCATCACCACGGTGCTCCTGGTGGCCTTTTTCCTGGCGTACATACTGGATCCTCTCGTGGAGCGGCTGACTTCATGGGGACTGGGACGGTCGTCGGCCGCGTCCATAATCTTGCTGTCAGGCTTGTCAATTGTAGTGGGACTGTTGCTTTTCGTTGTGCCTGTTATCATCGAAGAGACCGGACGATTTGCCGATGCGTTGCCTCGATATGGTTCGGCCTTTCACGATCAGGTCACACAGTTGGCTGCAAGGTTTGGCGTCCGCATTCCCCAGGACTGGGATCAGGTGATAAACCTAATCGTTGCAAAAGGTAGGCAATACCTTCCGAAGATAGCCAACATATCTGCCGATGCTCTTTTGTCGCTCTTTAAATCGACCGTCCATATATTGTCAACTCTACTGCACATTCTCCTGGTACCGATAATCACGTATTATCTCTTGGTCTCTTTCGCCGATATAAGGCGTGAAATAAGAGATTTGATCCCTCCTTACACGAGGGGTCCCGTCATACAAAAACTCCGAGAGATCGATCAAGTGCTGGCGGGTTTCATTCGGGGCCAGTTGACCATCTGTCTGATCCTGGCGGCTTTGTACAGTCTGGGATTTGTGGTGATCAGGATCGATCTCGCGGTCGTCCTTGGTCTCATTTCCGGAATATTCTTTATTATTCCTTACGTCGGGACCATGATCGGCATCGTTTTCGGTTCGCTTATGGCCTGGGCCAAGTATGGGGACCTGCTCCACGTAGCCTATGTCCTGGGCTGGATTGGAATCGTACAGCTCTTCGAAGCCTATTTCTTTACGCCCAGGATAGTAGGACATATTACCGGCTTACATCCGGTTGTTTATATCCTAGCCCTGATTGCCGGCGCAAGTCTCTTCGGCTTCGTTGGCCTTCTTGTGGCCATTCCGGTTACCGCGGTGCTGCAAGTATTATTGGTAACCGCCATTGATGCTTACAAAAATTCTTATTTGTACCATGAATTGCCGAATGCGAGATCCGAGAAATGAAGACCGGTGTTCTGTATGTGGTTTCAACTCCTATCGGGAATATGGAGGATGTCACCTTCCGTGCGGTGGATGTGCTGCGTAAAGTCGACCTGATAGCGTGCGAAGACACCCGCAACAGCCGCATACTTCTCAGCAGGTGGGAAATCTCTACGAAGCTCATGAGCTTGCATCGCTTCAGTGAGAGCCGCAAGAGCCAGGTCATTTTGCACCGTCTCGCGGCTGGTGAAAATATTGCCATCATCTCGGATGCCGGCACCCCGGCTATTTCCGATCCGGGTAGCCGGCTCGTTCGGGCCGCACTTGAAGCAGGCTTCATTGTAACCCCTGTTCCCGGCCCATCTTCGATCACTGCAGCCCTGTCGGTTTCCGGCATGGACTGTTCCTCATTCGTGTATCTTGGATTCGCCCCAAGAACGGACCGGCAGCGACGCGAGTTCTTTGAAAAGATTGCGCATGAACCGCGAACGTCTCTTTTCTTTGAGACAGCGAAGCGCATTCAGGCAACCTTAGGAATCGCGAATGAAGTCCTGGGCAGCAGGAAACTAGTGCTGACCCGAGAGCTTACGAAGCTACATGAAGAGATCATTGCGGGAACAGCGGAACGCATACTTAGCCTTTTTCAGCCCCGAACATCGGTGAAAGGAGAAATCGTAGTAGTGGTGGAGGGAGGGGCGGGATCAGGGCCGGAATTGGATATTTGCGAGGCGGTACGTAACCTGATAGAGGAGGGCCTGTCCGGAAAGAGATTGGCGGACGAGGCGCACACGAGATTCGGCGTGAAGAAAAGTGAAGCGTACGAGGTTTTCTTGAGAATCAAAGATGAAAAAGCGGATTCGGAGCAAGAATTTTAGATGTTAATGAATGTTGCAGGATGCGGTTCCGCCGCGTTCGCGGGATTCACCACATCATACGCGAGCTAACGTAAGAGCCGCTTCAATGGTATTATGGTCGACAGATAATTAAAATTATGAGGAGCAGTTGAGGAGGAATTGACACTATGGAGGGAAAAACCGTCAAAGAAAGTCAAATGACGATGGTGATACAGATGAATCCTGAAGACGCCAATCCGGTCGGGAACGTTCACGGCGGCGTAATCATGAAGTACGTAGACACCGCTGCCGGAGCAGTGGCCATTCGTCATGCACGAAAGAACTGTGTAACCGCTTCAATCGACCGGCTGGATTTCCACAATCCTGTTTTTGTAGGGGACTTGCTAATTCTAAAGGCGTCAATCACTCTGGTGGGCAAGACTTCTATGGAAGTCGGCGTCCGAGTCGAAGCGGAGGACCTATCTGACCGGGAATGTACGGCACACAGCGTCAGCCTATCTGAGCTTTGTGGCATTGGACCAAAACGGCGTACCGACCCAGGTGCCGCCGCTGATCCTGGACACCGACGAGGAGAAGCGCCGCAACTGTGAAGCCCAGATAAGGAGACAAGACCGACTCGCGCAAAAGGAGCGAGAGAAGGACTGCAACGCGTGAACAACGATTTCACGTGGGTGGGTAACAATATAGACCAAAGAGAGGTAAGTACCATGTCGAAAGTGCTGATTCAACCTTCCACTTACGAGAACGCCAGAGCGGCAGTGGACCGTGCCTTCGAACTCTTCCCCTTGCAATTAGAAAACAAGAAGATCTTGATAAAACCCAACGTGCTTAGGGCCTCGGAAGCAAAAGAAGGCATCGTGTACTCATCCCGTCGGTGCTTAGTGCTGTGGTGAAGAAGGTAGAAGAAATGAAGCCCGCATCCATAGTCGTGGGTGACAACCCGGGGCTTTACAACTACGGGGCAAATGAAGAAAGCTTCAAAACAGCAGGTCTGACGGAAGCAGCCAAGGGCTATTACCGGAACATCGGAAACGATTCACGGAAGGTTGATTTCAATGCCGATTTCATGTCCAGTGTGAGCGTCTCGCGAGTTGTCTTGGACGCGGATATTATTATAAGCTTGCCGAAATTCAAAACACACGGTTTGACTGTTATCACGGGAGCTATCAAAAACAGTTACGGTATTCTGCCCGGCGCACAAAAAGCTAAACTTCACAGGGCCGCGGGGTGCGCGGAGCGTTTCCATGAAATGCTGGTGGATGTGTTCCGGCTCCGGCCGCCCAACCTGTTCATAATGGATGCTGTAGTCGGAATGGAGGGGAATGGGCCCGCCTCCCCTGACCTGCGAGATATCGGCCTCATTTTGGCATCGGACAACGCTGTGGCATTAGATGCTGTCGTTGCCAGGATGATGGGATGCGAACCGGGCCGGCTGAGATTCCTTCAGAAGGCCAAAGAAGTGGGCTTAGGGGATTATGACATTAGTGAGATCGAGATCATTGGAGAGTTGAAACAACTACCGGACTTCAAGCTTCCCCCGTTGGGCGGCGAAGCGATCATGCGCAACGAGGCGATACAGAAGATCATGCACAGTCGAACGGCCGTGCGTCCCCAGGCTGATCCCGAATCGTGCACAGGCTGCGGCACTTGTATCGAGCAGTGCCCGATGTCAGCCTTGTCCATGAGCGGCGATCTGCCGCAAGTAGACGTAGACACTTGTATTACTTGCTTTTGCTGCCAGGAAGTCTGTCCCGAGAAAGCCATGACCCTGCGGTAGGGTTTACAAATAGCCATTTGTGGCAAAAAGAGCAGTTGCGTAGGATGCGGTGAACCCAGCGAACGCTGAGGAACCGCATCGGTCGCGAAATACCTTGCCGAGAGGTCCCTCGATGGCCGAACGCGACAGATGCGGTGAATCTCGCGTGCCGCGAGATTCACCACACAGTCGCTACGCGAACTGCAAAGGCTGCCCAGACAATTCTCAAGGAGGCTATCAACTCCTGCCGCATTGCCGCTCGTATCAAAAAGCTAAATCCATCGTCAAACCAAGAGCCCAATAGGATTGTGTCAACTTGGCATTGTCGGTTGAACCACTACCGGGGATGCCGCCGAAAATGTCCGTGTGGGGAATAGTCTGGTCGCCTGTCCCTTCGATAATGGTCGCGTATATGTTTCCATTGCCTTCAAAACTCAGCCATTCTCCTCTGCCCCAAAAACCCATGCTAAGGCTCTGGGTAATAGGCGTTGCAGTCTCAAGTTCACCGAGGAGAAAGAGGCCGTCATTGTCGTTCATAGTATATTTCGTCTGGCTGATCTCACGCAGACCGCTAACCGGACCTATACAAAGGATGTCGAATGGGTCCTGGAAATTATTCCACGCAAAAGGGCTGCCGATCAAACGTAACTGCCATGTCGAACACTTTTCACAGCATGGAGGGGAACATTGAGGGATTCCACATTGTTGCGGGGGACACTGGTCTCCGCCGCATTTCTTCGAACAAGCGTATCTTCCAGTGAGACGAAATCCCAAATAGGGCACATACGATGTTTCCAGCGGGTCTTGAATTAATCCGGCGAACTCGCCGAAGTTGACTCCGCCCGGTCACACACGGCCGCATGTTATCGCGGACCCCGGTGGCCGCCCCGTGGTTGTGTCCGCCTGAGTGCTATTTCGAGGATCCACAAGTTTGAAATCGATGTGCTCTACCATAAATCCCGCTTCCAGCGCCCAATTACTAGTGATTCTATAGTCAATACCCGAGTCTATCATCCACCACTGAAAATTATGGCTTGACCATATCCAAGGTGACACTGTATTGGGCGGATTGTCGAGAAGAGGATTAGATGGGTTCGATGAGAGGAACGCCTTTCCTGTGGCATTCATGATCCAGGTATTATCCCTCTGAAGATTGCCGCCCATTTCTGTATACGCAATCAAATCCCTGAAAGGTTGGATTTGTGCGCCGACAAATCCAACCCAGTATTGGCCGTCCAGAAGCTTGAGGTCCATGGCTTCGACGTTTAATGCGTTAGCGGGCCTGTCAATGACAGCTACACCCGGAACCAGCGCGAAAGGAAAACTGAATTCCCACTCCATCCACATGTAGCCGGCTCTGGCGTACGGCATGATCGTCCACACCTCGTCAGCGTAGTATGGGCGAGGCGCACTACCTCCGAAGCCTGGTATCGGGGAGAAAACCCCTCCGCCCGGCGGCGGAGCCGGAAGGAGCGGAGTGGGCGCACCCTGAGGCAGCGCCACCGTCGGCAGCAATGCCACGAGCAGGGCGGCAAAGAGCAACAAGAGTCTTTTCATAACCGAGCCTCCTTGAGAATTTCGGAGAGAGGTCTAAGCAGCCAACCGACAACTGCAATTCTACTGATCATTAGTAATCTATCATAAAAAGTCCCTGATGTCAAGCCAGTAATTCATTTTTCAAATGTTTTATATTATATTTTATTAATACATTGAATGATACTAATTCTACATTAGTGCAATATTCCAATCAATTTGTTAACAGTACGAAATCTCTCTTCCTCGCGGCATGAATCCGCGTCCACTGACACGAACCGAATGTCTCAGGACGATGCGAATGTTGATCGGTAAAAAGGTTTTGAGGGCAGACCTGCCCGAACTGGCTCAAAGCGACCTTGATGTCGAGAGCTTGTCCCCGTAATTCTGCGTTCCGCGCGGGATCGGACTACTAGAAGCCTGTCGCGCAACCTCAATCGTCGGCGGCATCGTGCTACGCGGAGGTTTTACTCTTTGTTCCGTTACCTCACCCCGGCTCCTAGGAGGCTGACATACTAAGTTTTTTCCATGGCAGCCTCTGAGAGATGCCGATACAATGGTCGCTGTCGTGCCACGAATTCGGGAAAGCATTGCGTTACGCAACAGCCTCCTAGCCTCTAATGCCGATGCGCCGTCAACCAGGTGACAATCCTAGAAAGGTAAGATGAGACAGGCATCTTGCCTGCCATTCGTCACCCGGACTCCGATCCGGGGTCCAGTCTGGGTGCCCGCGTACGCTGGCATGACGACAAACAAGATGCTTGTCTCACCAGAAATACGGTGTCACTTGCTTGAAGGCGAATCGGTATAACCTTCTGGCACGCGGCATTTGAGCTCCATCGGGGCGATTGAAAGGATGTGGTGAGCGAAGCGAACTGCATCAGTCGCGTGAAACCCGGCCGAGGGGTTCGCAGACGACCGAGACGCGACAGATGCAGTGAATCCCGTGTGCCGCGGGATTCACTGCATCTGTTTGGAGACAGGAATTATGAGATCATGCACTAAGGCACGACGCTGGTGCGCCCAAGATCCGTAACTATGCCCAGGTTCCAACCGGTGAACATCAGAAGCTTCTTGACGTTCTGATCTACCCAAATGTCGGCCCGAGCAATGGTGCTCCTGGGCACATATACAAGATCGTTGCGATTCAGATAGAAATCTGATTGAGATGTCAATTTGCTCAGATCGGTGGTGCGTGTCATGAACTTACCCTCAGGTCCCCGGGAAATAACCAAAACCGTCCTGGGTTCTGCCGTGGGTTTAGTTCCTCCGGCTAGAGCGATGGCTTGCTGCACGGTTGTAGGTCCTCTGGTAGCAAACACACCGGGCCGAGCCACTTCGCCATCCACGAAGATCAGGTTTCCTACAACTTCTTTGAGCAAGACAGAGACCCTCATGTCCGGAACGATCCTGCCGTACTTCTGGTTCACAATTCTGGTCAATTGAGGTACCGTCAGGCCCTGAGCGCGCACGTCCGTGGCAAGGGGAAGTGAAATATAGCCGTCAGGCCGAACGTTAATTAGTCGTGCCTGTCCCCCACCGCTCGCAACCGCTTTCTGAATCTCTTCCAATTTGGCATCGAATTCTCTGACGGTGACGGTAAGGTCCGGATTTTTGAGGAGATCCGAATAAACCCGTTCGAGCATCCGCTTCACTTGATCTGCGGTCATTCCGGCCACAGAGACGTCGTTTTTGCGAGGGATGCTTATTCTGCCATCCGGCCTTACTCGGACAGTACGGTTCATCTCCGGGTGAAAGGTGAACTCGATGTCAATTTGGTCTTTGACCCCAAGCCTGTAGGGACTAGCAGTAGCCGTAGGAATCGTCAAATAGAGAAATTCCAGAACATCGCCCTCGGCCAGCCTGTACAAGGACGAAGGGAAATACTGTGTCACGTGATTTATGATCGCGGGCGGTGTCTCATTCACGGCGCCCCGATGCCGAGGAATCATGCAACCGCCGATCATCGCTACGACAACAGGTATTACGATAATTCGCAAGAGCTGGATTCGGAAAACCTCAAAAGAACTTTCTTTGTTCATCGTAGCTCTTCCTATTTGGGCGACTTTCTCAACAAACCGGCCTTGGAGATGGCCCCAATTCCATCTCCAGCTTATGTCAGGTAAGGTCGACAATTTAGAAGGCCGCCTCCAAAGAGAAGACCAGTCCGTTTCTCTGGAGCTCCAATTGCCTGCCCAACAAGTTCTCCTGATTGAAGTAGAAGCTCTCCAACTCGTACCCCACCTTCCCTTCAACGAGCAGCGATCCGACGGGGGCCATACCGACACATACACCCGTCGACAGGTCCACATAGTTCAGGTAGTTCGGGGTGATTCCGTAGGTGATGCGCGCGAACCCCCCTACATTAACTCTTCTGTTCAAGGGCATGCGCGTCTGACCGTGAGCCCCGATACAGGGGACCAGTTCATCGACGCTTATGGTGTCTTCCTGCTGCAATGCTCCGGCGCTGATTGTGGACTCCAGTCTGACGAACTTTAAATCGCCGTTCATACCTCCGAACCACCGAGGGCCCACAAGAAAATCCAGGTCGTACCCGAAGCCGAACGTCCCTATGTTGAGCAGCGACTGAACGGCGGTCCCCGCTGGATATATAAACGACCTGGTTTGCAACGAACGTTGGAGAATGGCTCCGCCCCGGTAAAGCTCGGGTATGGTGCCATAAACCCGCACCAGATGATGTTCCAGTGGCCGGATTGAGCCCAATATTTTGAAGGTCCAATTGTCGTCGGGCAACCCCATGTCATTTTGCAGATCAATTACAGTGCCGGTTTCCCCGATGCCCTGGGCCGTTCCCATTCTGCCCTCGATGTGGCTGAAAAAGGGCTCGAATTTCAGAGTTGCAAATCCGTTGTATTCCAAAGGCTCCGCAATAGATGGAGCTGGAAGCGTCACGAACAAGACGATAAAACATGCTGCAAACGCTGCAATATGAGCCGAGATGGTGCGGGAGTGTCTCTCTCGGGTGATCGCCATGCTATTCACTCTGCTTTGCTTGGCCATAGTCGTTGTCTCCCGATTGTACCGAGTCGGAGAGTTCCTCACCGCCGAGGCCCGGACTTTGTCGAACCCGTGAATGTTCGCGGCGCATTACCATAGGTGGCCGCTCGCCGCCACACCCGGGGAGTCGTTGCCGCGCAGGGAAGCGGCCGATGCGTAGGAGATCCTTTGAGGCCGTCCGTCGAGTTGCAAACCTTGCCCTCAACATTTGGTTCGGCCTGTCGAGATGAATCACCCTCTCGTTTGACTAAAGACATCTCGGTTTTAGCCGGTGAAGGAGCAAAATAGGCAAGGAGATGATCCGCAAAATGCCCTGTTCGTACGAGCAGGGGCCGCTTGGCAACCAATGGGACCTCTCGCAATACGTAGAGCCCGTCTCTGGGTGCGAGCCACCGATCTTGCGGGGATGACGCTCCGCCGCAGGGCTCTTTGCCGGGGGCTCGATCATGAGCGGCCACACTGCCAGCCTTGTGTTCAAGGGACTTCCCATGGCGAAGGAACTGTTCTTTTTCCTTCTTCAAGAAGTGTAGGTGCTCAACAAGGCATTCGCGCATAGCACTTCTCATTCCTTGGATTTCCAGATCCACAGCCGCAAGCTCTTTGCTGTGGGGCATAAACTGGGTCGCGAGCGACCTCTTCTTGATCTCCAGTTGAACTATCTTTTCTTGAAAGGGAACCAAAGAAGGTAGCCCGGTCAGGCTTGGGTCGGAAACGAAGCCGCTGAACGCTCCCTTGCCCGAATCTATGAGTTGCAGGGCCAGGTGACAGCCGCGTTCCTGCAATGCTATTTTTTGGAGCCGAGAAGAGATGGTTGCCGCTAAGTTACTTTCAGCAGCTTGCTGTTTCTGATGCTGAGTTTGCTGAAGTCGTTCGCAGGCCTCGGCCTCGAGATTACGCCGGTAGTCGGCATACCGACAAACGTAGGCATCCAGCACACTGCGCAGAAATTCAGGATCGTCACCCCGGAGTCCAAGCCGTACTTTTGCCGTGCTGCCTGAAATTTGTGAGCTGATGCATATCTCGCGGTTAAGCCATTTTTCCAGACCGGCTCGGCTGCCGAACCTCGAAAGTCGTGTTGGCCGTGCGTCCGTTGCTGTCTGCAGAAAGCATTGCCCGGACAAACACGCCGGTTCGCGGTCATATAGCTCACAGGCCAAAAGATGGGAGATTTGCGAGCTTTTGAATATTTGCACTTCCTTTTTCAGAGCATTCTCCGCAGCATCTCCGGAATTGGGATCTCGATCGAAAAACAGAAGCTTCGTCTCTACGTGATAGCCGTCCGACAAACAGATGTAAGAAACTATGGCCAACGCTGCGGCACAGAATACGAAGATGGCAGAAGTCCACGTTGCCAGACGCCGGATGTCAAATCCACCTCTTAGTCCCACGAGTTTGTCCTTAAGACTGGACAGACTGGAGACCCGACGATGCGGAGCTGCTGCCTTGGCGTCCTGAACCTCACTTGATTCGTGCAAGAGGGTTCCTTTCGGGTTGGCAGCGTTTCCACAATCTTCGGCAAAGGCAAGCTCCTCCGCATCAAAGACCAGGTTGTCAAAGCTATGGTTATGATAAAGCATCACTTCCGGCCTCTAGGTTCTTGCACCGTGCATCGGCTCTTTAAGACGATTCTTCGCTGGAAACTTGATTCCGGAGTAATGATATCAAATAGACATGTTATTGTCAATTGTTATACGTGATATCTAATGTTGTATATTGTTACATTAAAATAACATTCGGTAAATTAAGGCTTTTTATTCTAATAAGCTCGCCAACGGACTTCGCAGCTCTCTCCCTTGACTTTCCATTTTGCTAAGGTTATTCAGTGAACGTGGCCCTGGAAACAAGGGGGAATCCATGATCAAAGATCTCGCAGTCCGCTTTAGAGATGAATTCTACCGACTGGAACGGGGTATATTCGGCAATGACAGTGTAGCCGAATCAATGGTAGTGCTGTTCACTTCCTCTCACCCCGGTGAGGGCGTGAGTTCGATTACGTTGGCCCTGGCGCTCTTTATGACTCGCCTTCATCCCTCCGAACAGGTAGTCGTTGTAGAAGCCAACCTGAGACAGCCTTCCCTTGCAGAAATGCTTAACCTGAAATCGAACGGCTCTTTACTCGGCGTTCTCCAGCGGTCCACCAGCCTGCCCGACGCAATCCAAAAGGTGGATAAATACGGATTTTCAGTCATACCCGCGGGTCAGCCTCAAATAACCGATAGTCTGGTGTCGTACGAATCTGATCTTGACGGAATTCGAGAAGTTCTCGCCTCATTGAAGGACGAATATAAATACATTCTGGTGGACAGTCCGCCGGTAATTCCGTTTATTGATGCGACCAGAATCTGTGGAGAGACCGATGGTGTGATTTTGGTGGTTGAATCCGAGCGCACACGATCCGAGGTCGTGGATTACGCGATTGATAAGCTGAAATCAGCGGGGGCAGACATACTGGGGATTATTTTGAACAAGCGTGAATTCCACATTCCGAAGAAGGTATATCGCTTCCTTTAGTACGCGAACGGTAGTTCCACTTCTTGGAGCGGGCCTGGTGGGGCCGCGTTTTTAATGATTAAGGTCGAAAACACTTGGTCGCAAGCGATGTAATGAACGCATCAAGATGGGCTTATTACGCCCGCCGATTAAGCACACTTCGTGTCGCCGAGCCTTTTTACCGCATAAGATCGTGGCTGCACCACAGATCCGAGAAGCACCGACTACGAGCCGATCCTCAAGCCATGTCCTGGAATCGACTGTGGAGCAGGCGCGCCGAGTGGTTGGTAACGACCTCTGCAGAAGCGCCTCATGCCGTCAACGAAGCACTCTTGAAGTCCCTACCAACCGGGTGGTGGCATGATCGGGCCTTTTGGGATTCCTTTGAGGCTCTATATCCTGAAGAAAAATGCCATCTGATTTCCAGAGCCGAGAGGGTTCTCGACGGCTGGTTTCCGCTGTTCCAGTGGAAAGAAGTCTTCCGCCCGGAACCGATCCAGTGGTCAGATACTATGGAATCTGAAGCCGCTTCGGAAGTCTGGCCACTTGGCTACTACTCCGACATAAATGTTTCGCACGACCCCAAACGGCCCGGCCGCGATGTGAAATGGTGTTGGGAGCTAAATAGATTTCAGCACCTGCTCTGGCTGGGCGCATCCTGGAGGCTCACCGGGGAGGATCGCTTCGCGATCGGGGCGAAGAAGCATCTGGAAAGCTGGCTGGACAGCGTACTCTATCCGTACGGGGTTCAGTGGTCCAGCAATCTGGAAGTCGCTCTTCGTGCGCTCTCGTTGGCGCGGTGCCACATCCTGTGTTCCAACAGCCCGGCATGGGATGCCCGTTTTCTGTCCCGGTTCATACCTTGTCTGTATCTGCACGGAGTTCACCTGGAAAAGGAACTCACTGTCCACCATACGGAGGGAAACCACTTGTTGGGGGAATGTTCGGCCCTTTTCTGTATTTCCACTTTGTATCCGCTGTTCTTGAATTCCTCCAAGTGGCGCAAACGGTCTGTGAGGATACTTAATAGGCTGGTCCCTCATGTGATTCTGCCTGACGGTGTATATGCGGAGCAGGCCACCGGCTATTTTCGTTTTGTGGCAGAGTTCCTTTTGTTGGTTTTGTTCTTGACCGGCGAACAGGGGCCGCAATTGTCGGGAGTGGTGCGGGAACGACTCGTTAGCGGGTTGGATTTCATTAGGACACTGGTACCGGACTGCGGTGACGTGCCTATGATAGGAGATTCCGACACCGGCCTGGCAATTGGCTGGCGCCTGTCCGATTTCTGGGATTTCAGGTCGTTGCCCGCGATGGCATCAGTGCTGCTTGGAGAACCTCGATTGGCCGCGGATCTTGCATGCTTCCCGGCAGAGGCATATCTGATGCTGGGCCAAGGCGGGCTGAATGCGTTCAATTCTCTAAGCGATGAAGCGAGTCGGGAAGCCGAGGCCGCACCTGAACTTCCTCTGCTGGTTTTCAAGCACGGTGGATACCAGATAAGTCGAGAAATGCAATTCGGCATCATCTTCGATGTCGGCCCACTGGGTATAGCACCCGCTTATGGCCACGGACACGCTGACGGTCTATCGTTCATCCTCCATTATCTGGGAATTCCTGTGGTTATCGACCCGGGAACGTGTCTCTATAACGGGCCTCCTGTTTGGCGCAATTACTTTCGTTCTTGCGAGGCACACAACACCATACGATTGGATGACAGAGACCCTGTCGAACCACTGGGGACCTTCCGGTGGTCAGGCCCTCTGAAAATAGAGCAGGAGCCCCCTCTTACGGGAGGCGGTTGGAGGTTGTTGCGAGGAACGGTCAATTGGGGACGAATCGTGCATCGTCGCTTCCTGATCCATATTTTAGGGGAGGGGGTCATTATTTTGGATCATGTAGATGGGACCGGAGAGCATGAAGTGGAATGGCGGCTTCATTTCGACCCTCATTGGACGCTTTGTCGAGAAGCATCCGGCAGCTTCTCCGCGGAGTTAGACATGCGTAAGCTGGACATTATGTTCCTTAACGGCCATTCTGGAGACGTATCTGTCCTCGATGGAGGAACCGATCCCATAGGCGGATGGTATTCGCGGTATTACGGCTCAAAAGATCCGGCGCCAACCATTAGAGGACGCTTGAAAGTTCGGCTTCCCAGTGACCTCCTGACGGCCTTCAAACCATCGGGCAGCAAACTCGATGTCCCGCGGGATCTTCCTTGGAAACTTTTGCCGCTTCGAACAGCGGATCTTTTGCGGTCTAACGGATTCTCTACTTTTGGTCGGTTGCTTACTTGACTCGGAGATTCTCCCATGCGCGTGTTGCACCTTCTTCACAGATCGGTTCCCGGAACTCACGGATATGCAATCCGAAGCCGCGAAATTGTGACCAAACAGCTCGAAAAAGGGTTGGAACCACTGGTCGTCACGTCCCCCTCTCAAGCGCCTCTTGGAGAACTTGACGCAGAACAGAGCGAATACATCGACGGGGTTCGCTATTTCAGGACGAGTGGCAACATTCTATCCCCGACCCTTGAAGTCCAGGACAAGAGTTCCGCAAAGGCCGCGCTGCGGGTTCTTCAGAATTTCCGCCTCCTGAAGGCGGCCCTGCGTGTAGCAAGGAAGTATCGGCCGGACGTGATTCACGGACATTCGCCCTTTACGTGCGGACTTGTGGCAAACACTGTGGGCAAGTGGGTAAACATCCCCTCCGTGTACGAAATGAGAGGAATTTGGGAAGATTCTCACTCAGGCCGTGGAAAGTTTCGCGAGCAATCCGTGCGTTATCGAGTGGTGCGCGCTCTGGACGATAGGGCTTTGAAAGGGGCGAGCCTGTGTTGCGCGATCGGCGGCTCGCTCAAAGCTGAAATTGTTTCCCGTGGGATCAGTAGTGAAAGGGTTTTTATTGTCCCTAACGGAGTTGACGTGAAAACCTTTTCCCCCGGTCCGCCTGACGAGAACATGCAAGAAAAGCTTGGCCTGCGCGGCAAAGTGGTGTTCGGGTACATCGGCTATTTTTTCAACTACGAAGGACTCGATCTTCTCATCGAGACGATGACACGGCTTGCGCGGCAATTGCCGGACTTGGCCTTGCTGTTGGTGGGTGATGGCGAGCTTATGCCGTCTTTAAGAAAGATGGTTGCGGATGCGGGGATTTCCGACAAGGTGGTCTTCACGGGACGTGTGCCGCACAGCGAGGTCACAGAGTTCTATAAGATTTGCGACTTCATGGTCCTTCCTCGCAGGGACACTCGGGAAACTCGATTGGTGACTCCACTGAAACCGTTGGAAATCATGGCCATGGCAAAGCCTCTCATTGCAAGCGATGTCGGCGGGCATCTTGAAATGGTGCAAGACGGCGTGAACGGATTGGTTTTTAAGTCTGAGAACGTATCGGACTTGGCTTCAAAATGCGCAATGCTGGCAGGAGACAGAGATCTACGAACTGATCTGGGGACTCGAGCCCGCAAATGGGTGGAAGCCAATCGGGACTGGCGCGTTCTCGTCGAGCGTTACATCGCTATTTATGAAAAGCTGACCCGGAGACCCGGCAGTGCACTCGCGGGTAACGAAGGCTCATACTAAACGTTCTCAATCTTCGTCTCTGCCGTCCTTGATCACGAATACCCGAACCGGACCGCCCAAGACCGATTTAGAATATGGTGCGATTGTTGCTCGTGTGAATCCTTCAAAGTGTACGACCACTTGCAGCCCCACTTCGCACCACAGACACGGCTCAAATGTCTCGAGTTCATAAGTGCCCAAATTACTCTTGACGTAAATGTTTCCTTCACTCATGTCCGTAATGACACCAACGTCATAATCGCGGCCATGGAGTGTTCCGGCGGAAACAAAAACCAGGAAGCAGGCGAGAGCCACAACCGAAAGTGTAATCCTCAATGGGAGGCTGTTTTGCGATCCTGGTGATCCTGTGTACACGGTTTTCTTTTCGAATTCGTGGCACGTCGGCACCAATGTTGGCGGGACGACGGGTGCCGCTGACCTGAGTGCCATTCTGGGCGCCGACAGGTCAGCGCAGTTTTGTTGTCAACCGACTCTCAACCCTGAACTGGTATCAAGCTACAGACTCCGGATCCCGGTGGGTTTCACTCACGGGTGTCTTGCTTGTCGGAATCTTTCCTATGGAAGCCAAGACCGGATAGCCCGTGTGAGCCTCCAGTGTCCCAGGGTTATCAAACGTGTGATCCAGGAAATGAGCAGTCAATATTGCTCCGATGCCTACTGGTATCGCCAACAAAAAGGCTCCGACAACAAAAAGCAATTTTTTTGGGAATACGGGGCGAATCGGGGTTAAGGGTGTCCCCACGACGCTTATGTCTCTGAGTTGGGTCCTACCCTTGAGATTCTCCAGCCGGGCCTCTTCCTCCTTTGCAACGTACCTGACGTACCTCTCTTTAGCAATCGAGACATCGAGTTGCATTCTGCGAGCTTCCTCACTCTTTTCCTCGAGCAACTGCAATTTCGCCTCTTTTTGTCTCAGGCTCTGCTCAAGGCTCGATTTTCTGGCCTCGACCGCAATGATCGCTCCCTGTAGTGCTTCCTCAAATCTCCTCGTCAGATCCCTTACCATCTGTGCCGAATCTTGATAGTCTCGACTCGCTGTCTGATAAACTTGGGCCGTCTGCCACTGCTTTTGCACCGCCCGCAGAAGCTGCGAAGAGACAATGTTTATAAATGTGTTCTCACCGCTCGCACGTGCGCTTGGCGTGAGTTGGCCGGAAGGCAAGTAGCCCTTCTTCACGGACGCCAACATTACCTGGTACTGGCTCAGGTTGGCGTTTGCATCAACCAGGGCATCCTGAAGCTGTTTTATGAAAGTAATCAGCTCGGTTTTCTGCCGTTCGGCGAGAGACAGACCCCATTTCTTCTTGAATTCAGCAAGCTCTTGGTCCGCCTTGTCATATTTTTGCCTGTACAGGTCACCCTGTCCGGAAAAGAATTTTTCCGCGCCGGGCAGAGCATACACCTTCATATGATAGGGAATATACAGGTTGAGAAGAGTAGAGAGTATCTTTTGAGCCATGACCGGATCCGGATACTTAAAGGACAGGTCTAGCACCTTGGATTTGAGCGCCGCAGTGACCTTGAAATCCTTTACGAGGCTTGCCGCTAATTTCTGGACTTCCGCGGCCTTGCCTTGCGGCACCCCCGCTATCGGCTTGTTGGTCTGGAACGGTCGGCGCAGCGTTTCGTCGATCTGTTTGAACCACCCGGCTATCACCCCGACCTTTTTGGGCTTAAATGCATCGACTCCCAGTTTCTTCACTGTTTCTATCCACAGATCCGAGCTTCGCAGCAACTCCATCTCGCTGTTCATATCCGTCTCGTCCACATTCAGGCTGAACGACATTTGAGCCGCGAGCTCCTTCGGATATTGGAGCAGACTGGACGTTTCTCTTTTAGCAGTGATGACAATCTTTGCCGTGGACTCGTAGATCGGACCGATAACCAGACAGGCAACGAGCGCTGCCAGGGGCAAAATGATTATCATTATCAGGAAAAGATAGATCCGGCGGAAAAAAACACTGAGAGCATCTCGCAAGGATAAGCCTTGTTTTTCTCTCATAGTTCGTGCTCCCTAACACGCGCTAACCGCGATCAGATTTTGGCTCCCGCAAAACGCAATGCATAGAGATCCGTTACCAACAATACCTGGCAGCCAGTCCTGGTACAAACGCCCTGCCGAGCTGCTACACTCGAAGCCCGGTCCTGTCTAAGGGCTCCTTTACAATTCCTGCCGCTGCGGATCGTCGTGGCGCATCCTAACCCCCAAGAATCCTCCCAGGGTATCCATGTAGAATGCCTATGATTCATCCCCATGTTAATATATTGTGATTGTTAGCACAAAACCGCGCAAATTTCAACAGGAATGCAATAAAAAAGGTAGTGGTTACAGAAACTTATTTAACTCGCTGATTAGAAAGGCAAACTTATGGGGATACACTGCGCTTTGAGGCTCGGCCCGCAGCCGAAAGGTATTCATAAGCGCCAAGGGTAGGCCGTCGGCCCCGAGGTCGGAGGTTGTGGTCCTTGTCAAGCGTTAGCTCGCTCAGCGGGACACCTGCCCTGATTGCCGGTGATCCGTGTCTCAAATGAAAGTCCCCCGCGGCGGGGTTTTGAAAGCCGGCGTCATCCCCAACCACATTTCCGAGCCGTTCAATGCTCTCATTTCCGGAGAGCGCACTCAACCATCTGCTTAAGCCCTCTTTATTCCCACCCGATTTCTCGGGACAAGAGAAGAAGCCGTTGGCTTCCAGCCTGATTGGCGGCGATTCAGGAACAGGGGAAAGGTGCCGACAATCGGCAAAAAGATTGTTGACGAATCTGTTCAGGTCGGTTGATTTGACGATGCCTTTAGGGCGCATAACGGCCAAGGGAGCCGGACATCCGCATATCGTGTTGTGAGCTACGAGATTGCCAACAGATTGAGTCGGGGCCCCTTCAAAACTGTGGTTGACAACAAATGCCGCGGCCTGGTCCGAATCAGTCGTGGGCGCCACATTTACAAGGACATTGTTGATAACCTTGTTGTACGACGACCCGAAAAATCCTATGCCCGAAGAGGTCCCGCCGATGATGAGGTTGTCTTCTATGAGATTGTCATGAGAACGTCCTTCCAAGTAGATTCCGCAACCGTACCCGTTCGGGACTCCATTGTCACTAAATACATTGTCTCTGATCTCGCACGAATGCGCAGACTCGTCAGGACCGATCAAGATCCCGCAACCCCCGTTCCCGGAAGGGCCAAACCACTCATTTTCCGTGCACAGGTTGTTGACAAATTGGATTCGGGCGCCGTCAAGCTGACATCCATGAACTCCGTTCCGCATAAAAGTGCAATCATGAACGTACCAGTCGTCCAGGCAGTGGAATACGCCTTCAGCTCTGTTGTATCTGACGATAAGGCTGTCCAGTACCCAATGGGAGTTGTCAGCAGGATGTTTAGAATCGGTAGAGATCCCATGACCGCCGTACTTTTCCAGAGTCATGTTCCGAAGGACTATCCAGCTCTTGGCCGTCCCATTCCACCGATCGCCTGAATTGAAGGCAAAATCCAGCTCGTAGACTTCCACAACGTGGTTGCGGTTCGGGTGGGCACCGTCCTGCAATCTTATGGTGTAGGTTCCGTCCGCTCCGAGATGGAAGCTGCCTCCAGGCATATTCGCTGTCGAGGGCACCCGGCGGAGCATACGTTTCTCATCCACCATTACAAAGGCATTCTCCGGTGTGATCGGCCTGAGGCCGCTATGCACCCAGACATTTCCTCGGCGTTGCCACTCCTTCACTAATACGCTGCCCTGGAGAATCACTTTGGATCTGTCCGCGCCTTCGTATGTTATTGGCGACCCTTCCAGGCCCGATTTTCCGCCGATGATTTGCTCGTGATAGATCCCGGTGCCAATCAAGACCTTGTCGCCCGGTTCAGCGAGCTTGGATGCCCGTGTAATCGATTTGAAAGGCTCTGTTTTTGTTCCCGGCGCACTGTCGTTTCCCCGCCGCGAGTCCACATAATAAACTCTGGCATCTGTGCCGGCGGCGAGTAGCGTGGTCGAAAGTCCTGCAGCGGAAACGACAGCCAGTATTTTCCGCAAGTCAAGATAGCGCCAAGGGAGAAGGTGTGATCCCAAGCTTTACCTCGTCAGGGGGCATGAATCCGCTTCATGCGGCTTCCACTGAATGATTGAGCGGCTGTAGATGCTCCAGAGAGCCGTCTTTTTTCGAGGACTCCCAAAAGGTAAGTAATGCCCAGAATTGCGCAAAATTCCGAATAGAGTGGTTGGAAGAAGTAGGGGGAGCTCATTCTGTACAGGAGCGATCCCAACACAGCCGTGAAGAAGCCAAGAGAAGCCATAAATATCCAGGGATCGGCCGAGACGGTCAGCCTCCACAATTTACGCATCATGACCAACACCAGCGTATAGTAGAGTAAGAATCCGAGTAAACCGGTCTCGGCGGCCCATTGCAGGTATTCATTGTGGACTGTGTATTGCCATGTACCTGACAACCTGACCGGTAAGTATTGCTGAATGTGAAAGAAATAATTGTTAGCGCCGACGCCAAGCAGCCAGTTCGCCTTGAACATATTGATTGCAGTGAGCATGAGCGGTATTCGGTCTTGTCCCCACGTACCGGTCACAAGTCTATGAACAATAAAGGGGCCGCCCAGAATCAGTACACCGGCGGCTGCAAACACCACCCAGAATGTCTGAGTGGCAGTTATCCAACCTCGCCAGTAGCTCATAGCCACCGCAGTTACGGCCGAAATGAAGAACGCAAAGTAGGCACCTCTCACTTTAGTTAGTATGAGCGCCAGCAGTACGATACCGATGCTAATCAGAGCCGCCCGATGCCGAGCTTTATCTTTAATAACAAAGTAGTAAAGGACTAATGCTGGAAGGGCAAGTGCCATGATTGCGGCTGACTCGTCCCAACTTCCGGAAAAACCGGCCGGACGAAAGCCCTCCAGCGCAACAAAGTGAGTCGAGAGTTCGCCATGCACATTATAGTTCAATCTTGTGACGTACTGAAAAATTATGAAGAGCCCCTGAGCGATAGTGTTGGCAAAGAGGGCATATATGACAACGCGAAGGTCTCTCGCGGAGGTGAGGTTGTTCGCCAAATAGAAAAAAAGGAGGAAGCCCTTGAAGAGTTCCACTACCTCATACAGGGTATAATTGAGGTGTTCCGCTTTCAAAATCCCGGCCACCAAGACGTACCCCGTCCATATCAGGAGTAACTTACCAATTGGGCCACCTAATGTTATGTGTGCGCGTCTGAGTGTTTGCTGGGCTAACGAAAAGCCCCAGTGAATGTACAGGAGGAGCAACATCACGTCCACGATGTCGATCCGGAGCCCCGAGGAAAATGGTGAAGTTTCGATTTCCGGCAACGGCTGATAAGTTACGTGATACCCATACTGAAGAGGAATAGCGAATATCATGACGAAGAGCAGGAATGAACGTAAATCCCTTATGAAGAGGGCACAGCCAAGGAAGAAAAGGACCAGGGCGTGGACCATAAAGATCGCCCTCCAGCCGGCAGCGAACGCCTGAACATAGAGATAGCCCAGAATAATCGCGACAATAGCCGTCGCAATCATGGTTGTGGAATTTCTAACTGGCGAAGCGGCGTCCTGCATACGCGATTTATCCCCGTGGTTGTTCAGGCCGGCACACGGGCTCTCAGTAGGCCCCTTTCCCTTTCAGCACTGTCCATACGGTCTTGAATAAGATTTTAAGGTCAAGTAACAAAGAAAAATTCCTCACATAGTACATATCGTACTGTGTGTTCAAATGCATGGGCAGATCGCTGCGGCCGGATATCTGCCACCAGCCGGTAACGCCGGGCGGCACTGAAAGCCGTTGCCACTGCCAGTGGTCATAACACTGGGTGAGAAAAGGCTGCTCAGGCCTGGGCCCCACCAGTGACATCTCGCCCTTGAGCACGTTAATGATCTGCGGGATTTCGTCAAGCGAAGTTCTGCGCAGAAACTTGCCCACTCTAGTTACTCGCGGATCGTCCTTCACTTTCTGGACAGCTTCGCAGAGGCCCTCTTTCGACGAGGTTGGATTGACTGCATTTTCTTGATTTACGTACATTGTACGAAACTTTAGCATATTGAAGAGCTTGCCATTCTCACCCACTCTTTGGGCAACAAAAATCCCCGGGCCCGGAGAATCCAGCTTAACAGCCAGCCAAATTATTATAAACGCGGGCCAAAGGAGTAACAGGCTCAGCGTGCCCACTATCACATCAAGAGCCCGCTTGACGACCCTCCTGTGTCCCCGAATTATCGGCTCCCGGATTCCGATCAGAACCAATTCGCCCATAGTCTCCACTTCTGGGTTGAGTAGCCCAGCCCTGGGGACATCCGGCACTACGTACACACGCACGGGGAGGCTTTCAACCCGATGGATCAGATCTTCTGCCTCATCCCCCCTGATTTCCTGAAGTGCAACAAACAGTATACCTATCTCTCGTTCGCGCACTATTCGAGGAACGTCTTCCAACGTGCCAATTACGGGTGCAGGAAGGTCAATGTGCGACGATGCCTGACCGTCAGCGAATCCTTCAACTCTCAAACCCGAAGCCCCGTTTCGCCTGAGAGTATTGCCAAGCTGTATGCCGCTCTCGGAGGTCCCGGCAATAAGCACCGGAATGTCGCGTGTACCATTGACCTTGTGCTTAAGATAAGAGATTAGAGCATAGCGACTTGCCGTGAGTACAATGTAATCCGCGGCACAAAAGTAAATTACGAGCATTCGTGATACTTCTCTAAATGTGAAATAGAGAAATCCGGTCAACATCAACACCGCCAGAAGAAACGAAGTTGTGAAACGGCCGATCTGCAGGGTGAAACGAGGTATTGTTTCCAGTTCGTAGACCCGGGTCACCGAAAAGAGCACATGCCATAGAAAGCCCACTAGGACGTAAATCAGCGTTCCGGGCAATATTGCGTCTGACGGATCCAAAGCCTTTCCGGGAAGAAACGGCCTCATCTTAACCATTAAGGCCAGCAACGTGATAGTAAGGAGGACATCGCCGGACATGAGCAGAAGTCTATATCTGTGATATTGTTTATACATACTTCAGACCTACCGACGCGGTCCGCGTCTCATTCCAGAAATAAATGTGCAATTACGGCCACCACTGCGATTATCAGTACTAATGGGGCAAGAACGACGATCTTGTTTGTCAAGCCGTGTTCAAAGAAATCCGTCCACGCCTTTAGGTAGGTCAATCGAATACCGGTGTACGGGATGAAGGAACCGCCTTGCAACTCCTGCGGCCTATCTTGGAATAGTTGCCATAGCTCCCTTGCAGTGATCACTTTGAAACGTCTGTCGGTAGTCACAAACTTCAGGAAATTATCTAACTTTTCGATGTTTCCTTCGTTGGGTCCCGTGACCTCGAGGGGTTCGTACGGAACTGGTGAAGCTTTACAATGGTACAGAGAATGAAAATGCATCGAGAAGGTCACCACGGGTAGGCCGTGGTCGGCAATTAGCTCCAATGCCTTTCTTTGCTCCTCCCAAATGGTTCTATCCAGATCCAAAGCCGTCATGCCCGAGTGTCCTATGAATGGGAACCTCTTGATTAGCGTTATCGGAAGCTGATAGATGCCGCCTATCTGCACAAACCTATTTGACAGGTCCTCGGGCAAAGGGACTTGACTGCGGCTATCCACCGGAAATATTGACGAATCCATACGAACGCCGAACTCGGACAACAGATCGAGCGTCTCACGGTCTATTGCGTATGCTCCGGCTCTATGAGCAATCGGAACAGGAGCGCCAGCTCTAATGACATTCTCAATTGATGTCTGAAGTATCTTCTTCCTATCCCGCGTGGAATACATGGGTAAGAGTAGACGGTCCGGATCCATGGCATCGGGATGAGAGTGGATTTGGAGATCATGTCCCCGCGACACCAGAAAACTAAGATTGGAAAACATCTTGTCCGTTAAATTGGGCGGACAAAACGAGCTTACGAAGAATGTCCCCTTGAGACCGTATTGTTCGAGTTTTTCCACTATCAGAGGGACGCCGTAGTTCTTACCTTCCCACGTCCCTTGAAAATCATCTCCACAGGTCCAGCATACGTCAATGGTAAGGACCAAGTACGTGACTTGGCTCTTTTCAGGAGCAAATAAGGAATCATGTGAAGCCAAGGGTGCTGAGGCAGAGGATCTCCGGGTTCGTGACGATTCGCGCAGAAAGCTCATTTCCTGTCCTGGCCCCCCATTTCAGTTCGCGGAAGAAAAGGCCCTGCGTACTGAAAACTGACCATAGGAGAGGGCCTGTCCAGCCTCTTCATGGTGTCATCCATGGTGCAAAAAGCAGAGCAAGATTCATCACGCGTTCCCCGAATGCTGCAAGGGCGCACTTCACTAGTATAGTAATGCGTCCGACCGCGAGAGGTCCGACAATTACGGCCACGCTGATCTACATTTGCCAAAATCGCTCTCTCAGTATCCTTGTCTCAAGTCATAGGTCCAGCGAGCGGCCGCTAAATTCAATTGACAACTCCAGGCTTTTCCAAGTTCCGGTAATTCGTTCGTACTCATGACGTTAGCAAAGAAATCGTGCAAGTCCGAACAAAGCCACCTTCAATACAGAGTAAGGTTACTTGCTGCCAGCCAAAGTTGCTACAGTTCTGGTGGAGTGCCCAAGTACCAGGAGAGAGAGGCTGTTCGGAGCCGACTTTCAGTCAATGTCTAAAGCCCTGAGCCCATCTCTACAGTCGCGCCCAGTTAGAGCGTGCGACTCACGAAAATCGTTATTTTATCTTAATAACTAAACTCTTGCACAATACGATTCCGCGCACTGGGAGTATGCCGCGTGATACATGAGTGAAAGAGTTGAGGGCTAATGAAAAAAGCGCTTGCATAGCGCGAAATGGCGCGGTTATAGAATGTCTCCTCAGTGGAGGCAGAGCGCAATGCCCGTGGTGGCTGACATCCCCGAGGAATTTGAGAGGGCTCTTGAAGCGTTTCGCCCCCATTTCGGAGCGCCCGCTTTTGAGCATTTCAAGCGCTACGTCTTGGGTCTGATCGTCTCGGAGAACCTGACCGTAGAGGGGATCAATCGGATTTTCATCCAAGCCAAGCACCCCAGTTCTCTCAACCGATTTCTCACCACGGGGATCTGGAAGCAGCAAGAGGTCAATGATACCAGAATCGATATACTCAAGATCCAGGGGGCTCTGGGGGGTAAGGGATGGTTGGCGATTGACGACACCCTCACCCATAAGACCGGCAAGCAGATCGAAGGTGTCGGCATCTATTGGGATCACAGCGAGAAGAGATACGTCCTGGCTCACAACATCGTGACTGCGGAGTTCGTCAACCCGAAAGGGGAAAGCCATCCTCTCAACTTCCGGCTGTACCTCAAAGAAGAGCAGAGCCGGGAGAAAAGGGTCCCCTTTAAGACCAAAATCGACTTGGCCCAAGAACTGGTGGAAGATGCTCTGCAACTCGGCCTTGAAATCCAGGGCGCACTCTTCGACAACTGGTTTGCCTCCAAAGATTTCATCAAGTTCCTCCAGGGCAAGGGCCTGCATTGGGTGACCAGACTCAAGCCCGACCGCAACATCAAGATCAAGGGAAGATACGTGGCAATCAGCGAGTTTGCCGGTACCCTGCCAGGGAATCGTTTAGGAAGGTGCAAATCGGCGATCGAGTCTATCAGGTCTTTTCCAAAGCGGTGGACCTCAAGGGAGTCGGTCAGGTCAGAGTTCTGATCAGCTATGACAACGAAGAGTTTTCCGGTTCTCCTGCCTACTTCGCTACTGATCAGATCCGGTGGGAAGGAACCAGGATACTCAAGACATATTCCAAGCGGTGGAACATAGAGACGTTTTTCAGGGATTCCAAGCAGAATCTCGGCCTTGAGGACTACCAGCTCAGAGATCTTTGGGGTATCAAGCGTCATTGGTATCTGATCTTCCTGGCCTACAGTCTCCAGGTGTCCGGCCTGTTCGGAATTGACCCAAAACCTCGTTATGAGTCTCCTACGCTGGGAGATCTCATCACCAGAACCACCAGAAACGTTTTCAGCGGGCTTGTCGGATGGATCACTCTCCAGTTGAATCGTGGCCAATCTCAAGAAGATATTTGCCGCATCGCCTACGGATTCTGACGACGAAGAGGCCGATCCCATGCTCGAAAGCTCACAGGATTACTGTTTCTTGTTCTCTCTATTGTGCAAGACTTTAGTTAATAAAAATGAGGATATATTGCTTGTTCTTCCGACCAGCCTATACTTTCTAATTTAGGATCACTTTTACCGCCCTGGCCAGATTTATGTATGGACCGTTGTCGGTCGCTCCTCTAGTGGTAGTCCCGACGTACATTTCCAGCGTGTCTGACAACTGTTTCGCTGATTTGTTGAGCAAGCGAACGCAGCCGTGAGATTGGCCGGAGCCTATGCTCCACGGAGAGTCAGTCCCGTGTATGCGATACGTACCGGTGTCAGCCAACTGCATGCGGGGAGCTACGCTATCCAACGAGGTGACCGGGCCGCGGACTTTGCTTTCGTCCTTAATCGGGGATTTCTTGAAAAGAGGGATCATGCGGCCGCCATAGACAGAGTGGCTAGGAGATTGTCCATAAGCCCAATCTCTATCGGCGGGCGGGACCCATAGCGGATGATCGTCGAAAATTCTCACCAGGTAAAAGGTACCACTAGGAGTCGGGAATTCCGGTGATCCGAGTCCTGTCCTACATTGAAAAATTAAAGACCGGTTATTCCTATTTCTGATTCCGTAAAGTTTCAAGGTGAATTTCTTCCTGTCCACCTGAACCTCAAAGCCGGAAAAGATCGACACCGGATCTCCAACAAGATGACCCGCGGATGAAAAACTCTTCCCCGAATCCAGCATCGTCTGTCCAAGTCTTTTGGCTGCGGGGATGTCGGGATCGAGAGAAGCAAGCCGGGTCAAGCGCTCCGGCATGTACTCCAGCGAAGCCGTGCCGGGGAGAAGTCTTTCGGAAGACGTGCGCCCGGACTCTTTTTGTTTACGGAGATGGTTTTTTGTAAATGGGACTTTCCAACCATCTGGAGAAGAGCCATGGCTGCGGTCTTCCACTCCGTCCAGAGGCTCGGAAAGCAGCTTCTCGATATCTTCGTACGCCGCTGGCTTCGACTGCTGGACTTCCTGCGGGTAATTGAGAGTCAGAAGTAATTCTTTGACGACCGAATCCTTGGCGTAGACGGGCGAAGGCAGGACCCAGAGAGCGCAGGCAAGGACACTAACTACCAGGAACAACGCCCGTTCTCGGCATAAAATTGCCATAATTTCCATAACCTCCCAGCACAACAATTCAGCGGCCGACTTTCAAGCAATTTCAGCCGCCGAAAGCCCCGGTCATCTAATTAAGGTACAAACAGTCTTGTCGTCAAGGCAAAAGAACCTGAGTGAGATTAGCCGGAACTTGAAGCCGAGTCTTTGACGCTTCCAGGGCATCCACGAAAATGAAAGCAGTGTTATCCCAAAAACTGAGGAAACGCGGCCCGGCCAATTTCCCCCTACCCCGGCCCCCTGCGTGAAAGCTGTAAGCTCCCTCAAAGCTACCGAAGATGGAACAATGGGTACGGATTGTCGCCGTAGGACACGCCATAGCAGGGGAGTCGAACTGACGGACAAGCGGTGTCAAAGGCGCACGGAACAGCTTGAACCTGGATTCCGGGAGGTCGGCACGGGACTGCGCACGGGTTGAGCACCGGAGGGAAGCAGCACGGAGCATTGACACACTGATTCAGGCATGCCGCGTCACGGTCGAGACCGAACGTAAACGCCGGAGGAACGATGAAGAATGAAAAAGCGTGCGCCGATGCCATGGTCACGAGGATTAGGGCCAAGATTACTCGTCTCATAACGTTCTCCCTCGAAGTCAGGCCGGAATTACACGGCCGAATACATTGCAGCTACGTTAATTTTATCAATATTATAGCAGAGAAGTAGCCGTTATGTCAATAATAGCATTTACAAAAAGGGTGAACTCGCTGGGCCCTTACTTGGCCATGAATTGACGTTCTCGCCATTCGTTGCTAATTTCTATATAATTTGAAGGTTCGGTCTTGATACGGAGAGACAACTGCCGGGTTGAATTCAGGAGATGCCATGCAGCGATTTGTGACACGAAAACCAGGGGTGCCCCAACGCGCGGTACAAAGACAAAAGCAATTTGACCAATTTAGAGCTACAGAGCTGTATTGTCCGAAGTGTCGCAGGGCTATGCCCGTCCGGGAGCGCCTCCTACTGGTGCTTCCCGAGGGAGACAAGTACGAATACTTATGTGTCAATTGCGGCACATCGGTGGGTGACAAGATCGTCAAAGGAGAGCAAAAACCGCTCATCATAGTAGGTTAGCGCATATCACCGATCCGGATGGACTTCTGCCCAAAAGCGTATCGATTCAGTTCCATTTCTCTCGAACATCCCCGTCGAATCCCACGTAAAGGATCTCTTTTCCCCGGGCGGCCTTGATAACTCCCCGGGCGATTTCGCGCTTGCGTTTGCGCCGCAGTCCCGCGTGCAGGGCATATTCATTGAAGAACAACAGGCGCTGGGACGCTTTGACGGATACAGGAACGGACAAGAATATTTGGACCAGGTTTTTGATACGTTTTTTGTCCGCTAATTCACGGGAAATAGTGACATCGTCATAGTCTAACAACGAGAAGCGAACGGCGTCCCACGCTGAGGCAGATGACCGAGCAGCCGACTCCGACGGGTTTGAGCCTATCTGTGCTGATGAACCGTGCGCGGACACGACAATATTGCAAGTCTTCAAATCCGAATGAAAAACCCCTCGAGCGTGGATTGTTCCCACAAATCGCCCGAACAACCTGGCCAGCCCTCTTTTCTCATCCGGTGTCCATCCGACATCGATCCGTTGCGTGATGTACCGGTCCAACTCAAGGGCGTCCGGGACTATCTCCATGATTACCCATTCAGACTTCACTAGTCCGAAAATACCCCGCCGAATTAGAGCCAGCGGTCGTGCACAACTGATCCCCATCTGAGACAGCCGGCTCCCGTTCCGGTATGTCCTTAGTCCCTGCGTGGGCCGGAACAGCCCTTTCAGCGCATGAACCCATCCTCTCCATCGAAATTCCTTAACACAAACGCGCGGAAATTCGGGCAGATCTACCAGAGTGACGGCACTCTCCGGGGCATCTTTCCGAATTGTCCTGCTGTTCGTTCGAAGGAGGTGCGCGTGCTTCTCAATAGCCTTCAACGCAAATTCAGTCAGGTCTTCTTCGTCGTGATTGAGGATTGTTGAAGCTTCAGGGTGAATTTCAAACGAAATATTCAACACTTTGTCCCTGGTCTGGCTGCATCGGAATCGATTATTTGACCTATTTGCCACGTATGCGTTGCAAGGCATGAACTATAGAGTACCGCAGGCAGTATCGCCAGCCTCGCAAACGGAAAGGAGACCTCCGAACCGATCGGCGAAACCAGTTTACAGCCTCGGACGTGTTCCCGGCGTTAAGGTATGCCCTGCCAAAGGAGATGTCATGATCCGAAAGAGTCCTCATAAAGGTCCGCACAGGGATACGATCGGGATTATACTGCCTCAGAAGGATATCATAGGTATCGGAACGAACGCCAATGCGGTTGTGGCTTGTGTTCGACTCATGAAACCGGATAAACACCAGAGGTTCGTCTACGTAGGCTATGGAGTAAGATGCCGCTATTCGCAACCATACATCGAACTCGTCCGCAAAGCGATAGCGGGGCGGAAACCCGCCGATCTCCTTGAAGACGTCCCTGCGTATCATAACAGAAGAGGTGTGAATGAAACTTTCACTGAACACCTTCACCAGTAGGTCGCCCTTCACCCACGTCCGCCTACGCGGGTTACGAAATTTCCTGCCGAGCCTGACGTGCCGGGCTGCGACTAATGCAACATCCGGATTTTGTGACACAAAATCAGCTTGAATTTTGAGCTTCTCCGGCGCCCACAAGTCATCATGGTCCAAAAAAGCAAACCACGCACCTCGTGCAGCGGCTGCGCCGTTATTCCTCGATGTTGCGATTCCACTGTTTTCTTGTTCCAGTACACGCACATCGCTTTGAGCCTGCAGCCACTCCTTGGTCCCGTCCGTAGCCCCGTCATTTACAACTATAATTTCGAAATCCCGGAAAGTCTGACTCCTTACCGACTCGACAGTTTCCTTCAGCAGATCCACCGCATTGAACGTCGGAATTATTACGCTTATCAGCGGCTGAGTTTCCGATTCCATTTTTCGCGTCGCCGCGTCATTCCTTTGCACGCGGGAATCCGGATACAATTTCCTCTGCCTTACCGAGCACTCCTTCCGGACTTATGCTTCTCATGCAAGGATGATCCTTTAAAGGGCAGCGGAAATGGCGGCAAGGGGCGCACGGGGCATTGCCTTGTATGATGTGAGTATTAGCCCCGTACGGCGCGGTAGCGCCGGGGTTGGTTGGTCCAAAGATGGTCAAAACGCGAGTAGATGATGCCACGGCCAGATGAGCGCTCCCCGTGTCGTTGGAAATCACCAGTTCGGACTGCTTCATGACAGCCATGGAAGTCATCATATCAGATCCCACAAGATGGACAGCGCTCGGATTCCGAACCGTAGACATGATTCCTTCAATAAGGGCTTTTTCCTGGGGAGACCCCAGAAATACCACCTGCGCTCCCAAGCGGTCGCTGAGAAGATCCGCCAGGCGGGCAAAATTCTCGCCAGGCCACCTCTTTGCCTCAGAATTCACCGACCCGGGACAGAGACAAACGATGGGGCGATCAAGTCTCGCCCCGCGAGATGCAATAAGGTCTCGAGCCCTGGAGCAATTTTCTTGCTCGACAGGGATGGAGCAATCGGGAGACTGTTCGGGAGAGTTTTCCCTGTCACTAAAATAAACTTCCAGGAACTTCGTTATGGCAAGATAGTAAAAGACCTGATGTTTGCTCTTGATCTGTCTGGTCAGGGGAATTTTTATATTGAGAAGAGCACCCCGAAGATCAGTGGGATAGCCGGCCCTCAAGGGAATCCCTGCCAGCCAAGAGCTGAATGCGCTCTCAAAGGCATTCTGTAGAAGTACCGACATATCGAATTTGCCGGAGGCAAGTTTGCTCCGCATACGAAACGGCCTTTGCACCGGGCCGCCCGCATTGCCGTCAAATGTAATCACTTCGTCAGGAACCCCTGTCGCAGTAACCAAATCCGCGAGCCCGGAACGAACCCAAAAAGTGATGCGGGTCGAAGGAAAAATTCTCCTCAACTTCTTGATCGCAGGGACACTCATCACAGTGTCGCCAACCCAGTTTGTCCCTCTGACGACAATGCGCGAAGGGAGCGAAGGAGGCCTAACTTTATCCGTCATATTGCATGCGGCGGGCGGGAAAAGGCGCAGTGGTTACTCTTCTCTTGCGTTTCCCGCTCTTCCTCTTGAATTTCCGATGCATCCAAAAACCCTGTTCGGGATGTTCCCTTAGCCACGCCTCGAACACCTGATGAAAACGCTGGGAATTTACCACCAAGTCGTTAGCTTTGTCATCCGTTCTTTGAATCGGTATCTCTTCCCCGAAAACGCAGCGATACTTCTCGTCCGGCGTGCGGACGCAAATAACAGGGAACACGTAGGCCGCGCTTTCGGAAGCGAAGCGTGCAAATACTCCATTTGCCAATACCTTTTTTCCGAAGTGATCCACCCAAACCGGCCGAGCGTCATCACCCCTTTGGTCTGCCAGAACTACGACCATTTCTCCTTCACGCAGACAACGGAGTACACGGTGAACAATACCGCGGTGAGGCAAAATGTTCAAACCACTCTCGTCGCCCCCGCGACGGAAGAACATTTTCCGGTTGACGAATCTGTTGGGCGCCGCAGTAACGACAAGATTACCTTTTAGGCCCATGAACCTGCTCATCGCTGCCAAAACCTCGAAACTGCCGAAGTGAGCGGTAACGTAAAAGATCCCTTTTCCACTGGGGAGCCACGCCAGGTCAAAATTGTGTTTGCCCTCAATTATCAGTTTTTCGGCCAGCTTTTCCTGAGACCAGCGCCTGATCCTGAAAAACTCCACGCCCAACATTCCGAGATGTTCAAAATTCCTGAGCGCGATCTGCCGGATTTCTTGCGGGCTGCGCTCCTTCCTGAAGGCAATGGTGAGATTTTCCAGAGCTGCCTCCCTGCGGTTCCCACCCAACATGAACATCAGGCGGCCGAAGAAACGACCCACGGCCAAGGCATGACGGTCGTCAGGAATCAGGCAGACGGCTTCCTCCGCCAGTCGAAACAGCAGGTAAATTAGATATTCCAAAAAGATATTTACACGGGGGCCGTTGCTCTTCTGTGTGTCCGCAGCCATCCTACTCTCCTGAGCTGAGGCATCCTCATCATTTGGTTTTCTGTGTTTCCTCCTCTCGGTCAAGAGGGATAGCCTCGTCAATCAGCATTATTGGTATGTCATCCTTGATCTCGTACTTCAGGCGGCAGGAATGACAAATAAGCCCATCCTCGGCCTCTGTCAGAACGAGGTCCCCTTTGCACTTGGGACAAACCAATATTTCCAACAACTTTTGATTTACAGCCATGGTGCACCCTCTAATGCTGCCAGTCGTTGACTTGCAGTCCTTTGGTGGTAAGAAGCCCGCAAATAGCGAAAAGCTACCTCCACAGCGAACAACGTGACTTTTGACGGATCTCTGAATACCCGATTCTATATAACGGCAAGACGGTAAGCGCAACCTTAAATGAGGGACGCGAGGCAGGAATCTGCTTGTTAGGGGCGAGAACGGGCAAAAGCGCTAACTTAACGATTTTTTTCCCCCCTTTCGTAAAGGGGGGTTAGGGGGGATTTTGGTCTAACTCCTTTGAAATCCCCCTGAATCCCCCTTTAAAAAAGGGGGACTTTGATGGCACTTGGCCGCGTTCAGAAGCAACAAAATTGCCTTAAGCCAGCGCCTATGGGATCGAAGTCCGGGGTGATCCCGCGGAACGCGGGACAGGCAGTCCCGCGTTCCGCGCGGTACTGCCCGACCATATCCTTCCAGGATTATCCTTGTTTGAGGGCGCACTGGTATTAGAAGCGTTCAGTCATTTGCCGGCTGTATGTCTGCCCCCCAGCGGTACTTCTTCTGAGGAGGCGCGGGCGGGAGTCCGTTTTCGATTCGAGGTGTTTTTACTCCGGCAGTGCCGGCAGGGGCGCCCCATATAAATTTCTTGACGTCCTTTCCAGGCGTTGCGTCCACTAAGGGTTTACTTTTCTGAACGTCATGCTCGACCATTGTCACCGGGATTGTCGGCACATCGGCCACAATGAAATTGGCACGTATCACCAGTCGCCGAGCTGCAATCTCTTCCGGAAAAGGAGGAAAAGGCGCAGCCGAACGGATGGCCTCCAACAACGTGCGGTCCATGTCCGGGTTGCCCGAACTCCGGACCAGATGCAGCGACTCGAGAGCGCCGCCCCGTGTTATGGTGTAGTTGACGCCGACCCGCCCTTTGAGATTGCCAGGCGTGTTCAGAGCAGTCGGAGTAGTCCAGACACGTTGGATGGTGTCCCGCGTGAGAAGTGTGTAGTCGTTGAGCGCTTTGCTATGCGTAGATCGATCGACGACCACCCGATCAGCCAGCCCGGCAATGGTTTCAGAAGCCGTTGCCATTAGTGCCGATGTCGCCACGAGAACAATAGCCGCGATTATGCTCTTTTTCACTTTAAGTCTCCTTTTCCCCAGAGTGTCACAGCGTTTCACGGAAGAATTATGGCATACACGATTGAATTACCATTAAGGTTCAGAAAATTAATTCATGAACCCTGCATAATGGTCGCAGTTTCCGTAGCAACCCTTTAAGTTTACGTCAAGTTAAAAGTTGAATTTACTTGCAAGTGCTTAATTATTATATAATATATAATGTCATATATCATCGCGGGGAAGTAAAATCCCGCGTGACGCGGGACTGCTAGGACTATGATCGGGGTCCAGCCTGGGATCGTGGTGGGGAAAAGATCCCTGGGTCGCCCCCCCGCCACTGAGGAATCACTTTAGCGATCCAACCAACCACAGCGGGGTTGACTTACTTCACTCGCTCCATTAACATTCAGTTGCGTTCCATATTTTACTTGCGCCGGAGCAGGTCCATTTTTTACCGATACGGGGCAAGCGACAGCTTCCCGGCGGTTTACAAGTCCCGTCTGAGTTATTACCCGCGTTGATGCTACAGTGCTGAAAAGATGTGACCGGCAAATCAGGATCTCACCCTGGCGTGAAAGTCGCTGGAGTTCCGAGCTTGCGCCGGCTCGGGGAAAATGGTCTTGGCACCACGGTAATCGCCATGCCCCGCAAATATGCCAAAAATTTACTCTACCCGGTTTCTTCAATTTCATTTAGCGAGACCAATGATGCAACGATTACTTTTGAGCACTGGAGGTTCTCATAATGGTGGACGTACCTGATCTCGGCGAGGTTCCGGTACAGGGTAATGTCCTAGCGGAGAAGGCATTCTTGGCTTCCATAGTGGAATCCTCTGATGACGCGATCATAGGAAAGACCTTAGATGGCAACATCCTCAGTTGGAACGCGGCTGCGGAGAAAATGTACGGCTATTCGGCTGAGGAAGCCATTGGTGAGTCCATATCCATCGTGGTGCCGCCCGACCGCCGGGACGAGATACCTACAATCCTTACCAGAATCAAAGAAAGCGGCATCGTCGAACATTATGAAACCAAGAGAATAAATAAGGCTCGCCGGCTGATCGATGTTTCCGTAACCGTTTCACCGATCAAGAATCAGGCCGGGGAAATCGTCGGAGCTTCGACCATCGCCCGCGACATCAGCGACCGGAAGCGTGCGGAAGAGGCACTGCTGAGAGCCAGTGCATACAGCCGCAGTTTGATTGAGGCGAGCTTGGACCCTCTGGTGACAATCAGCGCCGAAGGAAAAGTCACCGATGTGAACACTGCCACAGAGCGAGTCACAGGTCGTTCACGAAACGAACTCATTGGAACGGACTTCGCTGATTATTTCACCGATCCTCGGAAAGCCAGGGCCGGATACCAACAGGCTTTTAGGGATGGCTCGGTAACGGATTATGAATTGGAGATCCGGCACAGAAACGGAGAATTAACTCCGGTAATGTACAACGCATCAGTGTACCGGGACGAGGCCGGGACAATTACAGGTCTTTTTGCCGCAGCTCGGGACATAACCGAGAGAAAGGCCGCGGAAAGGGCCTTGCAGGCAGCCAGCGCATATAACCGCAGCCTGATTGAGGCGAGTTTGGACCCACTGGTGACGATCAGCGCAGAAGGAAAGGTTACGGACGTCAATTCAGCGACGGAGCGGGTCACCGGGTATTCGCGAGAGGATCTCATTGGCACGGACTTCGCTAATTATTTCACCGATCCTTCAAGAGCTAGGGAGGGATACCAGCAGGCTTTCAGGGACGGTTCGGTGAGAGACTATGAATTGGAGATCCGTCACAGAAACGGAGAATTGACTCCCGTTATGTACAACGCGTCGGTGTACTGGGATGAGTCAGGCAGAATTACAGGCCTTTTTGCCGCAGCCCGGGACATCACCGAGAGGAAGCGTGCTGAAAAGGCATTGCAGGCAGCCAGCGCATACAACCGCAGCCTTATAGAGGCAAGTTTAGATCCTCTGGTTACTATCAGTGCAGAAGGAAAGATCACAGACGTCAATACCGGAACTGAGCGAGTCACAGGTTATTCAAGAATTGAACTCATCGATACGGATTTCGCGGACTATTTCACTGATCCGGAAAAGGCCAGGGCCGGATACCAGCAGGTTTTTAGAGACGGTTTGGTGAAGGACTACGAATTGGAAATTCGTCACAAACACGGTCAATTGACGCCGGTCATGTATAATGCGTCCGTATATCGAGACGAGTCTGGAGAAATCACCGGTGTGTTTGCGGCGGCTCGCGACATGAGTGACCGCAAGCGGGCTGAAGAAGCCTTGCAGGCAGCCAGTGCATATAACCGCAGCCTCATCGAGGCTAGCCTGGATCCTCTTGTCACAATTAGCGCCGACGGAAAGATCACGGACGTCAATACCGGGACGGAGCGAGTGACAGGTTGTTCACGAAATGAACTCATTGGCACGGATTTCGCCGACTATTTCACTGATTCTGCGAGGGCAAGAGAGGGATATCAGCAGGCTTTCAGGGATGGCTCTGTGCGGGATTATGAATTGGAGATCCGGCACAAGGGCGGGGAACTGACCCAGGTGACCTACAATGCGTCTGTCTATTCCGACGAGGCCGGCAATGTTATTGGCCTGTTTGCAGCAGCTCGCGATATTAGTGCTCGCAAGAAGGCAGAAGAAGCCCTGGCAAAAAGAAACAGGGATATCGAAGCGATACTGAATGCCAGTACAGATTCCGTTTTCCTATTGTCCGCTAATTGGTCTTTTGTAGCCTTGAACGAAGCGACCGCGACAAGATTGGGGAAGAGCAGCCACGAGCTTCTAGGGAAGCCACTCTCTGATATTTTGACCCCTGCTATTGAGGCCAAAAGCAGGGCGAAATTTGATGAAGTAATTCAAACCGGCAGTGCAGTTCGGTTCGGCGACGAAAAAGATGGTAGATTCTATTACACCAGTTTCTATCCCGTTCTTGACTCTAACGGGAGGGTTGCCGGTGTCGCGGGATTCGACAGGGACATCACAGAGGCAAAACTAGCCGAGATTGAGCGCGAAAGATTGATTACGGAATTAGAAGCCAAGAACGCGGAATTGGAACGATTTACCTATTCGGTTTCTCACGATTTGAGGAGCCCACTGATCACCATCCGGACTTTCTTGGGATTTGTGGATGAAAACATCGCCAACGGAGATATGGAAGACGTGAAATCCGATTTGATTCGTATCGATAAGGCAGCCGAGAAGATGGGACAACTCTTGGGCGAGATTCTGGAACTTTCCCGAGTCGGCCGGCTGTTCAATCCGCCGTCGGAAGTACCGATGATGGACCTGGCAAATGAAGCGCTGGAACTATTGTCCGGAAGAATTCCGCAACATGGGCTGGAACTACAAATAGCTCAGGACCTGCCAGTCCTGTATGTTGATAGGCCGCGTGTATTGGAAGTATTCCAAAATCTGATCGAAAATTCAGTGAAATTCATGGGCGATCAGTCACATCCCAAGATCGAAGTTGGTAGCCGAAAGGATGACGGAGAGACGGTCCTTTTTGTTCGGGACAACGGAATAGGTATCAACCCTCTATATCAGGAGAAAGTATTCGGCCTGTTTAACAAGTTGGATCAAAACACTGAAGGGACCGGTATTGGATTGGCCCTCGTCAAGCGAATAGTCGAAGTTCATGGAGGCCGGATTTGGGTAGAATCCGAAGGTGTCGGAAAGGGGACCGCGTTTTGTTTTACTTTGTCTCGTCCCGTATCGTTTGGTGGTGAGTAAGGCAGGCATGACCATGAATGGTGAAGCTCTAATAATTTTGCTTGTCGAGGACAACGAAGATCACGCGGAGATAGTAATGCGCAGTTTCAAGCCCCCCAAGACATCGCACCTGATTCATCATGTGACCGATGGAGAGACTGCTCTGGATTACCTGCTGCGACGAGGCCAATACAGCGATCCGCACAAAAGTCCTCGCCCACACCTGGTTCTCTTGGACCTTCGCTTACCCAAGGTAGATGGCTTGGAGGTCCTCAAGGAGATAAAACAGACCGAAGAGTTACGCCGTATTCCGGTCGTCGTCTTGACAAGTTCCCAGGCAGGGAGCGACGTTGACATGGCTTACGATTACCATGCAAACAGTTATATGGTGAAGCCGTTAGAGTTTAAAAAGCTCACCGAACTGATGCGAGAGCTTGAATCTTACTGGCTCGACTGGAACGTCAACCCCTCGGCAGGAGATGGGTCCGGCTGAGGAGCGCGACTCTCTAAGGATGAGAGAAACAGACAGCATTCCTGTGGTCGAATGAAAGGAGTCATGGCCATGAAAGGTGAAAGCTTAATGATTTTATTGGTGGAAGACAACGAGGACCATGCGGAGATAGTGAAGCGCAGTTTCAAGGCTCACCATGTGGCCAACCCTATTCAACATGTGACTGATGGAGAAGCGGCCCTGGATTACCTCCTTCGACGCGGAAAATACACCGATCCCAAGAAAAGTCCCCGACCGCATCTGATCCTTTTGGATCTCCGGTTACCCAAGATAGACGGCCTGGATGTTCTCAAAGAAATCAAGGAAACCGACGCGTTGCGCCGAATTCCAGTCGTGGTTTTGACCAGTTCCGAAGAAGAGAATGACGTGGCTATGGCGTACGATCATTACGCGAACAGTTACCTGTCCAAACCGCTGGATTTCAAAAAGTTCACCGAACTGATGCGAGAACTGGGATTCTATTGGCTGGGGTGGAACATCAATCCCTTTGTTCAACACACTTCCGGCTGAAAAAGGACTTTGAAATGGCGAGGGAAATCGTCAATATTTTGCTGGTCGAAGATGACGAAGCACATGCGGAAGCGGTGCGACGCGCGTTTAGGAAAAATTGTGCCATTGTCAAGCTGGAGTGGGCACCCAGCATCCAAGCCGCATTGGCGTCCCTGGAGAAGTCTATCCCTCATCTTGTGTTAGCCGATTGGCTATTGCCGGACGGCAAAGGCATAGATCTTCTGCCGTCTGACAGAGAACTTTTCCCCGTCATTCTGATGACCAGCCACGGGAACGAAAAGATCGCGGTTGATGCTATGAAAGCGGGCGTTTTAGACTATGTGGTGAAGTCACCGTCAGCTTTCACCGCCATGCCACGCATCGCCGAGCGAGCCCTACGGCAATGGGATCTATCGTTGAAACATAAGCGAGCGCAGGAGGCTTTGCGCCAAAGCGAACGGCGGTTCAGAACAATCTTTGAAAAAGCTGAGGACTATATTTTCTTAAAAGATTGGTCATTGAGATATATCGATGTAAACCCCGCTTATGAACGGCTTGTAGGACGTCCTGCCTCCAAAATCATTGGACTTCGGTATGACAATTTGTTCGGCCACGACGGTTCCGATCATATCGGAGAAATAGAGACGCGTGTCTTAACCGGCGAGACAATAGAAGAGGAAAACACCAGGCAGATCAATGGCGTTTCAATGACCTTTCTTGATACCAGAGTTCCGGTGAAGGACGAGTCCGGGGAGATCGTCGGCATATTAGGTATATCTCGTGATATCACCGACCGAAAGAGGCGCGAACCTTCTCCCGAAATAGCGGGAAACTATCCCTCCAAGGCTATGAAATCCACTCTGAGTAAGGCAGCTATGGTTGCCAAGAAGGCCAGTATCATTTTGCTTGCCGGAGAGAGTGGCAGTGGAAAGGACTATCTAGCGCAGTACATTCATAACCGTTCGGATCGATCCAACGGCCCCTATCTTTCCGTAAACTGTGCTGCTATAGCTCCACAGCTTGCGGAATCGGAACTTTTCGGTCATGAAAAGGGTGCTTTTACGGGAGCGCATGGCCGAAAACGGGGTCTCCTCGAGTTGGCAGAAGGTGGAACTCTACTACTCAACGAGATTGGCGAACTTTCCCTCGCTTTGCAGGCGAAGCTGCTGACTTTTCTTGACACCCGCAAGTTTACCAGGGTGGGCGGCGAAAAGGAAATCACAGTCAATGCAAGACTTATTGCAGCTACCAACAGAGACCTGGAGAAAGAAGTGCTGGAGGGTCGGTTCCGAAAAGACCTTTACTACAGGCTCAACGTAATGACCATTAGGGTCCCTCCGCTTCGGGACAGGCAAGAAGACATCCCTGTCCTCGTTCAAGAAATTCTGTCCCAACTTCGTAACGAATTGCACCTCCAGAAGACCCCTGCGATTAGCCCCGCAGCCATGAACGCCCTCAAAAAGTACAATTGGCCCGGCAATGTGAGAGAGTTGCGCAATGTTCTGGAAAGGGATTTGATACTCTCGCAAGGGAAAGACCTCGACGTTGCAGACATAGGGCTTCGTTCGCGGGAGGATGCCTACAATAGTAACAACAAGACGTCCTTCACGGTCTGTTTTCCTTGCGATGACTCTCTGAATGAAATCACCCAGGAAGTGAAACGGTTTCTGGTGAACCAGGCCCTACATAAGTCTGGCGGCAGCAGAACCGGCGCTGCTCGCCTTTTGGGCATATCGCGATACTCCTTGAAACACTATATGAAATCCCTCGGGTTCTCCGAGGAGTGATTGTTGGGCCCTGGATCATCCTCTTCGTTCCTTGCCTAATCGTGCCGCGTCTGTACGGAAACTTGCCGTTTCTTGTTCACAGGAAAGCTGCTATAATGATTGTTGAAATTCTTGTTCGATTTGCGAGGATGAAGCCGTTACCCCCGATCCCAAGTCCAGAGTCCAGCTTAGGATCTTGGTGGGACAGGCATCTTGCCCGTCATTAAGCGTCAGGCAGGATGCCTGTCCCACCGAAGACGGGATTGCTTCGTCCAGCGAGACGCCGGACTCGTAATGACAATCTCCGACCACCCGTGTGTGAACGTATAGGAACGACTCGCCGTTTCTTATTCGTCGAAAAACTGCTATATGTCTACCCAGGCTCCACCAGGATCAGACATGCACTATGACCGACTCAGGCGACTCCTCCTACCTCTTCTGGTTTTTCTGGCCGCGGGAGCCATCTGGGAGCTGTTTGCAATATTCAGTGGCTGGAGCCCCGCTGTTTTCCCGGGGCCTTGTGGGGCAGCACGAGGCATGTGGGAGCTTATTCTAAACGGGACCCTACTGAAGCACTCGGTGGCTAGCCTGTTTCGAGTAACCGCAGGTTTTTATATGGCCGCTATGGTTGCAATCCCCCTTGGCATAATTCTTGGTTGGTGGAAAAGCGGGCAGGTTCTTTTCAATTCGATGATTCAGTTCCTGAGGCCGATTTCACCACTCGCGTGGATCCCGTTAGCTATGCTGTGGTTCGGCATAGGTGATAAGCCTGCAATATTTCTTATTTTCTTGTCGAGCTTCTTCCCGCTGCTGGTCTCTACCATCACAGCAGTCAACCGAATTAACCCTATCTACTTTCAAGTCGCTGCAAATTTCAATTTCACAAAGCTCGAAATGGGGACAAAACTCATCTTTCCCGCTATACTTCCAGCCATCCTCCCGGCGCTCCGTATAAGCCTGGGCATTGCCTGGCTTGTCGTAGTGGCTGCTGAGATGATTGCCGTGAAATCGGGCTTGGGCTATTTGATTCTCGATTCGCGAAATGCTCTTCGTATGGATTACGTCATGGATGCGATGATAGCGATAGGCATTATCGGCATTTGCCTCGACAGGCTTATCAGCCAACTGAAGAGGATCAAATCTGTTTCGTGGGGCACGACTTGAAATGGGACACGTACGTATCAAAGATCTTTGCAAGTACTTTGTAGATACTCGGCAGGCGCGACGTGTGAAGAATTCGAACGGGGACATGTTCGGATGCGAACGATTGCAGGTGCTCGACAATGTCAACCTGGAATTTCAGGACGGCGAACTCGTCTGCGTCCTGGGCCCTTCAGGTTGCGGTAAATCAACATTGGCGAACATCATCGCCGGCTTTGAAAAACGATCTTCAGGGTCTGTCTTGATTGACGGAAAGGAAGTAGACGGGCCCAGCTCGGATAATATTTTCGTATTCCAGCACAATAGCCTTTTCCCCTGGATGACTGTACGAGAAAACGTCGGCTTGGGCCTACGCCACATCAAAGACAATGGCAAGATGGCCGAGTTGGTCCAAGAATATATCGATGTGGTGAATCTCACCGGCTTTGAAGATCATTATCCGCATCAGTTGTCCGGAGGCATGCAGCGTCGAGCTGAGTTGGCCCGGGCGCTCGTCGTCAACCCCGAAGTCCTGTTTATGGATGAGCCGTTTGCGGGACTGGACTTCCTCACGCGCCTCAAGATGCGGGAAGAAGTGATCAATATGCATCAACTGATCGGTAAAACTATCATCTTCATAACCCACGATATAGAGGAAGCACTTATGATGGCCGATCGCGTGGTCCTTTTCACCGATCGTCCGGCGAAAGTCAGGCTCGACACCAAGTTGGAATCTCCCCATCCTCGTGATTTTGTATGTGATTCTCAGTTAGAGGACCTGCGACGAGAAGTTTACCAGGAGCTGGGAGTCCACTATGCGCTTTAGCTTAAGTCGCATAGTTAACATGCCGACCGGGTATAAGATCGGCTTCATCGCGGTTGGATGGCTCTTACTGATCTCGTATTTACACTACACTTTGAATTATGAAAGCGACCCGGCGCAGATGATCCGAATGGGCTACATGCCCGTTATCACCAATCTGGCGGCTCCGATTCTCGACTATGCGAGCAAGGACAGTACGGGACTTCGATTCGAGGCGCTGAAATTTTCATCCTTTGCCGATATGGGGGAAGCTCTTCGCAACGATTATATACAGGCCGCGTTCATAATTGCTCCACTCTCGATTGTGCTGCACCAGCAGGGTGTCCCAGTGAAGATAGTATACATTGGCAATCGTCATGAGAGTACACTGGTCTACCGGAAAGACCTGAAGATCAATTCCTTTGCGGATCTGGCCGGCAAATCCATTGCAGTGCCGCAACGTTACTCGGGTCACAACGTATGCGCCCGCATGTTGGCAGAAAAATACGGAGTTACGGGACAAAATCTGAACATTGTGGAAATGAATCCTCCAGACATGCCCGCGGCACTGGCTTCAGGTTCGTTGGACGCGTATTTCGTGGGCGAGCCTTTTGCGGCCAAAACAATACGTACGGGAGAATCGAAAGTTCTATATTACGTGGAACAGGTTTGGCCCGGGTTCATCTGCAATGTTCTCCTGATAAAGCAAGATTACGCGAAAAAATATCCCAAACGGGTCGAAATGCTGGTTCAAGGTGCAGCGCGGTCAGGCTACTGGGCTCGGAGCCATCCCGAGGAGGCCGCCAACATTGCTTCCAAATATTGGAACCAGCCGGTTGATCTTGTTGAGTATGCTCTGAAGACTCCCCCAAACAGAATAGTATACGACAAGTTTGTTCCCAAAGCAGACGAGATACAGTTTTTGGCAGATCAGATGGTCAGGTTCAAGCTCTTGGATCACAATGATATTGACGGACTGGTGGATGACACATTTGCCAAGGCTGCAAACGTAAAAAATGTTACCAATCTTGCGAGCATACTCCAGCCACCAAAAAACTAAGAGTGATAATCGTTGTCTCTGTTCCTAGAGAGAGAAAAATCGGCAGGTGCACACATGAATAGGCCAAAGATAAGCATACCGCAAAATAAAATTGTCGAATTTTGCGCTCGGTGGGAGATCACTGAACTGGCCTTGTTCGGATCGGCTCTCCGCGACGATTTTGGTTCGGACAGCGATATAGACATCCTGGTGACCTTTGCTCCTGAGGCCAGGCGCACTCTTTTCGACATGGTTGACATGAAGGACGAACTGGAGGCAATCTTTGGCCGCAAGGTGGATGTAGTTAGCCGTAGAGGTGTCGAGTCCAGTCGGAATCCACTTCGACGCAAGGCCGTACTCGACTCTGCCGAGGTCATTTATGCGGCATCGTGACGTAGTCTGGTTACCACGGATCTAGGCTCTGTCAGATCCGTGCCGAATCCAGCCAATGTTGCGATTACTTCAAATAAACTGCCGACAAGCTATCGAGAAGGTGATGGAATTCCTCGTGCTTGCCCACTCCAATCTTCTCCACTTCTATTTTCTCGAATGCTTCAAATATTGACTCCTGTTTCTCCGCAGAGAGATGAGAATCGGCCATGGGGAACAGGACCCGGTTTTCTTTTTCGATATGTTGAGTCAATAAGGCTATATAGTTTCGGGCATTGGATGCAATGACCGGGGCGGCTTTTCGGTCACCGGCCTTGTATTTGGCAGTCGCATCGGCCATGCCTTTGACATAACCTCGGCCCTGATCGTGCTCCAGAAGCATTACTCCGATGGGGCCGCCCTTCTTAGGGATGCCTGCCGCTTCCATCGCGGGAAAAAGGATGTCTTCCTCTTTTCCGTGATGGCACCTGTCTGCAAAAATTCTGAAGAACTCCACTATCTTTTCGAGATGTTCCGCATCAACATCCTCACCCGCTTCGAGCTTCTCGGAGAGCTTCTCCAGTATCCGCATCATCAACTTTATTCCTTCGTGCTCATTCCTCAGTTGCTCTGTTGCTTTCATTTCCTTTTCCCTCCCCAGAGTGGTGTCTCAAAATCAAAAAATTTGTGCTCGCCAATTCACCTGCTCTGGAAATCTTCAGACCCGGTCCATCACGCAACCAATTTTTCTTTTCTCAGGATCTCCCCTCTGGAGCTGATGACGACCTGGTCCATCGGAACGCTTTTCCCAGCTAACTCCATTGCCTTCTTAACAATCACGGGCAAGCCGGAGCAGCAAGGGACCTCCATGACGACCACAGTTATGCTCTTTATAGACGTGTTGCTCAAGATTTGTGCGAACTTATCGATATAGGCCTGAGCATCATCGAACTTGGGACAGCCGACCATCACCGCCCTACCCTTCAGGAAATCACGGTGAAAGTTAGGGTAAGCTACGGGTGTGCAATCTGCCGCAACAAGGAGATCGGCATTCTTGAGGAACGGAGCAGTAGGCGGTACAAGCCTTATCTGCACCGGCCAATGTGATAAAGCTGATGCACTGTTCACCTGCGATACAGGTTCGTTGGCCTGTTGGCAGGAAGTAGCCTTGGCAAAGTCTTGGACTGTCGCGGACGGACAACCGCACGCCAAGGTCAGAGCTGCTGGTTCTTCGCTCTCTTGCCCTGCCTTGAAGCGCTCCTCGACCGCTTCCTCGTCAAAGTCTTCGGCCTCTCGCTCAATAACTTGTAGTGCTCCCGTAGGACATTCCCCTAAACACGCACCGAGGCCGTCACAGTACTTCTCCGACACGAGCTCCACTTTTCCGTCCACCAATTCTAAAGCGCCTTCCGCGCACGAAATGATGCACTGGCCGCAGCCGTCGCAAAGATCTTTGTTAATTTGGATAATCTTGCGCTTCGTTTTCATTTTCGTAATCTCCTGGAAAGATCTGCCTTCATATGATCAGTCCCCTAAACCGCGTCTTTTGCGCTCGCCCCATTGAGCAGAACGCCGCGTGCCAGTTCGCTGCCGCATTTTGTGAGGAATTTCGTTTTGACAAGCTCTGCCAGCTTTTCAACCGCCATTGGCTCCTTTTTGTGTCTTTCCTCAATATTGGCCAGCACATCAGCGTCGTAAACTACCTTAAAGTTGACTGTCTCCTCAGGTCGGGGATGATGATGGTGGCCAACGATGTCGCAAACTTCGTCGATCAGGGCTCCCGCGGCGTCCAGGTTCGTCAGGATCTCGCGTGCGACTTCCGGCCCTTCTTCCTCCTGGTAGCGCGATTCTGCACTCCCATGTTTTTCCTCGGCCTTTTTGATGCCGATGTCGTGCAAATAGGCCGCGGCAAGAACAATCGCTGGATCGCCTTTTTCCTCTTGGACCAGCCGTTCCGCATAACGTGCGACTCTGCCGGCATGGCCAATTCGTTTGAAATCCTGTTTGAAATAAAGCTTCATGGCTACTGCGACCCGGTCCTTGAAGAGGTCCTCTTTCTGCTTCAACAGCTCTGGCGGGAGGTCTCCGAAGCAATGCTCAGCGAATTTGCAGTGGGCTGCACAACCGAAGTCCATCTTCGGATTAAGCACTTGATGTCCGCACTTCTTGCACCTGCGCCTAGTCTCATCTTTGAAAAATTCAACCGCCTGACCGCACTTAGGACACTCGGTTTCAAATATGGCATCAAATTTCCAGTAGCGTGGATCTTGTCCCGGGCATTTCATTGTTAATCTCTCTTTCGATCAGCCCGAATCGCAATGGCTGGAAAGGGGCGGTGTGACCCGCCCCACGTAATTTATCCCAGAATGGCCTTCAAGTCCTCGTCCGGTGTGGTGATGGGCTTTATATCGAAGTTCTTCACCAGCACCCCCAGCACATTGGGAGTGATAAAAGCCGGCAGGCTGGGGCCAAGACGAATCCCCTTGATCCCGAGGTAAAGGAGAGTAAGCAGAATAGCCACTGCTTTCTGCTCGTACCATGAGAGCACGAGAGAAAGTGGAAGTTCGTTCACGCTTACGTTGAAGGCTTTGGAAAGGGCAATTGCTATCTGGATGGCAGAATATGCGTCGTTGCACTGGCCTATGTCAAGGAGCCTGGGAATGCCTCCTATGTCTCCGAGATCCTTATCGAAGAACCGAAACTTGCCACAGGCAAGCGTCAACACCACGCAGTCTTTGGGGACTTTCTCCACGAACTCGGTATAGTAATTGCGGCCTGGCTTGGCTCCGTCACATCCTGCCACAAGGAAGAAGTGCCGGATAGCCCCGTTTTTCACCGCGTCGATAACCTGCCCGGCTACCGACATGACCGCGTTTCTGCCGAACCCGCACATAACGGCTTTTCCATTGGTGTCCTCGGTGAAACCCGACATTTCAAGGGCCTTCTCTATTACCGGAGCGAAGTTCTGGTTCGGAATGTGCTTCGCGCCCGGCCACCCTACGAGGCCGGTGGTAAAGATGTTGTCCATGTAGCTTTCTTTTGGCCTTTGAATGCAGTTGGTGGTCATCAAGATTGCGCCGGGGAATTCGGCAAATTCCTTGCGCTGGTTCTGCCAGGCCGTCCCGTAATGCCCGTAGAAATGGGAATATTTTTTCAATTCTGGATAGCCGTGAGTGGGCAGCATCTCGCCGTGCGTGTACACGTTGATTCCCTTGCCCTCAGTCTGCTTGAGTAACTCTTCCAGGTCCTTCAGATCGTGTCCGGATACCAGGATCGCTTTCCCCTTCTTGGCACCCAGCGGAACCTTTGTCGGGACAGGATGGCCATAAGTTCCGGTGTTGGCCGCATCGAGCAATTCCATAGTCCTGAGGTTGATTTCTCCGCATTTAAGAACCAGCCCTATCCAATCGTCGAGTGTGAGCTTGTCGTTGAGTGTGGCCGCAAGACTCTCATGGATAAACGCATACACGGCGTCGTCCTCCTGGCCGAGGATTTGCGCATGGTCCGCATAAGCAGCGACTCCTCTCAAGCCTAGAATCAGCGTGTGCTGAAGGGAGCGTATGTCTGGATCAAGTAGGGTACTGGGCCTGAAACCAACTCCCTCCGCCTGCTTTAACATCCCGTTCATCGAATCAGCGGGGGTAAATTTTGCCACGTCCTCAGAAAAATCCACCTTGCCGCCCGCTGCCTTGACCTTCTCTTTGAGGCTCTCTCGCAAGGAAACGGTACGTTGGATCAACGGTACAAACCGTGCTGCATCGAAATCTACATTAGTTAGGGTCGAAAAGAGCGCCTCCACCGTAAACACGTTAGCCTCGCGGTCCGTTACACCTACTTTACGGCCTTCCACTGCATACAGGGCCAACCCTTTCAGTGCATACGTGAGGAGGTCCTGAAGAGCCGCCACTTCCGGTGACTTGCCACAGACACCAACTTTGGTGCAGGCTGTACCAAAAGCTGTCTGTTCACATTGATAACAATACATCTGATCTTCCATCTTTTCCTCCTGGCGATGATCTTGCTAGAAAATGATGTTGAGTTAATTCGCGCCGGTCTCGTCGCACCATTTATAGATATGTTAATCACCCGCAGAAATCGTTCCTTGACTTAAGTCAAGGGGTCATCTTTTTTTTGTGATTTTTTTATTCGGAACCATGACTTTGCCAAAGAATCAGGTCTTGAGACTATTGTCATTTCAAGGAGTCAGACGACGAAGCATTCTGATCTTGCTCGTTGTTGGATTTCTGCGTACCCGCGGCCTCGAAGTGACAGTTCACGTTTTTACAAGGGGAAAACTCTGTTCGAAGCTTCGCTGAAAACGCGTTTAGCTCGGAACCGGTCCGGTTCAAAATCTCCCCGAAACGTTCGCCGGCCACACTATGCTCCAAGTAATAATCGAGACATCTGTCCACGACCCTAAGCGTTTCCTCCTTGGAATAGATGCCTTCGAGTTCCCGGGCAAGCTGCGGCCGGCGCCCGAGCTTTCCGCCCAGCAGTATGCGATAGCCTTTCGTCTCCCCTCCAAGAACCTCGCCGGGGCAGACCGAGATGCACTGGCCACAGGACAGGCATTTTTCACGATCGATTAAGGGCTCATCGCCTATTCCGGACAATTGGATCGCGTCTTCTCTACATATAGCCACACATGCACCGCATCCGGAGCATCCGCCGGCCGAGATTAGCGGCCGAACAGCTCCAATGAGGCCCAAGTCCGCGATCTGCGGCCTAGAGCAAGCGTTAGGGCAGTCCGACACGGACACGCGAAATTCATGGTGCAGTTTAAGGGGACCACCTACCCGATTCTTCAGGAATGCCCGGAGGTCCTTCGAGACCAGGATGGTTTCCAACTGTTTCACGAGGTCCGGATCTTCTATCACACGGTTCGGGCAACCTCCGGGACCGAAACAGGTCTCGATCTGGTAGCCGTTGACCTCGTCCTCCATATTCTTGAGAATTTTTTGCTTGCAGGCATGCACATGTTCCAGAGTCACCTCACGGGAATGGCGCCGTTCCGCTTCATCTTCCACTCGTTTGCGCACGCGTCGGCGCACGAAAAAAGGGACCCTGGCTATGGCTTCTTCAGCCGCTCTGGCCCATTTCATTTATCGAACTCCTCCATGGGAATGCTCGTGTCACCGATTTTGCGCTCTACAAAATATGCCGTCATCGTTGCTTGCTCAGAGTCGCAATTGGTATGCACCTATCTTGACGTTTTCGCGGTTTTGATTGATTCTGGCTCAATCCGAAAATGTGTTTTCCTCTGCACGAAAAGAATTTAACTACTCAGAGCAGAATGTGCTTTGACTTAAGTCAATCAGATCATTTTTTTCGGAACTTTATACTTCACAAACTAAGCTGCCCTCGATCTCTGAAAGAACGTTATGAATAAAACACCTTTTATAAAAGATTTCATTGCTTTCCTTAACAGTCGTCGCCGTAAGCACGAGGTGTTTGAACGGGGCCTTTTCATTTTTGATATTTCTCGTTATGGAGAGCCGGCCAATCCACGACCTTTGAGGCCGGGAATGGTTATTGAACGTACGCACCGCGTTATGGAAGGAACGATGCGTACACGAGGAATCTACCCACTCAAACTAGGTTGGGTTGAAATTTGAGAGATAATTCCCTGACCCACAAAGATACTATAACAATTCGCATGAGACCTTGGCGAAGGCCGTTACAGAAGCTTTTCAGGCTAATCATGTCTGCAAAACAATGTCTTGAGGCAATTCAAGCAAGATTCTCAGCAGTTCGTTAGTCATTCTCTTTGCTTCGTCATAATTGCCTTCGACAAAGAGAATGACTAACGAACTGCTGAGAATCTTGCTTGAATTGCCTCAAGACATTGTTTTGCAGACATGATTAGCCTGAAAAGCTTCTGTAACGGCCTTCGCCAAGGTCTCATGCGAATTGTTATAGTATCTTTGTGGGTCAGGGAATTATCTCTCAAATTTCAACCCAACCTAGTTTGAGTGGGTAGATTCCTCGTGTACGCATCGTTCCTTCCATAACGCGGTGCGTACGTTCTTTAACATTCCCGGCCTCAAAAGTTGTCGTGGATTGGCCGGCTCTCCATAACGAGAAATATCAAAAATGAAAAGGCCCCGTTTCAAACACCTCGTGTTTACGGCGACGACTGTTAAGGAAAGCAATGAAATCTTTTATAAAAGGTGTTTTATTCATAACGTTCTTCAGAGATCGAGGGCAGCTTAGTTTGTGAAGTATAAAGTTCCGAAAAAAATTTATCCAATTGACTTAAGTCAAAGCACGTTCGAGTCTGAGTAGCTAAATTCTATTTGTGTGGCGGCAAACACATTTTCGGATTGAGCCAGAATCAATCAAAACCGCGAAAACGTCAAGATAGGTACATACGAATTGCGACTCTGATAAGCAACGATGACGGCATATTTTGTAGAGCGCAAAATCGGTGCCACGAGCATTCCCATGGAGGAGTTCGATAAATGAAATGGGCCAGAGCGGCTGAAGAAGCCATAGCCAGGGTCCCTTTTTTCGTGCGCCGAACGCGCTGCGGAAACGAGTGGAAGATGAAAACGGGAACGGCGCCCCATTCCCCGTGAGGTGACTCTGGAACATGTACATGCCTCAAGACAAAAATTTCTCAACAATATGGAGGACGAGGTCAACGGCTACCAGATCGAGACCTGTTTCGGTCCCGGAGGATTACCCCGAACATATGGTGATAGAAGATCCGGACCTCGTGGAACAGTTGGAAGAGTAGCTCCTCGTCTCGAAGGACCTCCGG
>CAVSPC010000030.1:0-113223 GCA_963729795.1 uncultured delta proteobacterium
CTCCTAGTCCAAACCGCTGGTAATGTCAGAATGTTTGGTTCTGTGGCCCGCGGGAAGTCAGACGAGACGAGTGATCTTGACCTGCTTGTCACAATGGAAGCCGGAAGAAGCCTCCTGGATCACGCGGCCCTGTGACCGGAACTGCGGGAGCCGCCCGGTGCGAAGTGGACGCGGTGAGCGAGAAAGGTATGCTGCCCCGGACTCGAGATCGCGTGTTACAAGAGGCTGTGCTATTGTGAGGAAATTCGCAAAACCGCGGATGTAGAAAGGGGGCAGTCCATGAATATGATGAGCCGTGCCGCACTATCTCTATTTGCGACGCTTATTACTGCTTTGAGTTCCTATTCCTACGGTGAGCCCGAAAAACTACGAGGTATTTCTTTTTCCTTCCCTTACCAGTGCAGTGAAGAGAAAAATGACAAAGCGACCCAGGCCGAGACGTTCTGTTTGACGGGTGCGTTTCCAACTGGCCTTGACGTGGTATTGATTAGCAAGAAAGCGAAATGTACCGCCAAGACCGCAAAGACATTTACGGAGGACCATGTAAGCAATGAATTCGAAGCGACCCAATTGACAGCGACTGAAAACTGCTTCGCCAAAGACCACAAAAATAGATTCGATATTGCAGTTGTCGGGATTGATCCATCAGCGGTTCATCTAATGCCGCCGCAAAATGATAGGTCTCCCGTGTCCAAGGAGGTAGAATTAAAGGCTAGAAAACTTGTAACCCCTAAGATAGAGAGCCCTCGAAAAATTGTCGATATGACCCAGGTCCCCATCAGCCTTTCCGATGCCCAACCCAAGGTGCTCCGTGTGGGCAAGTTTACGCTACTAACTTTTGACCTTAACGCAGAGGGCAAACCTTGGGAACCGGGACCGACCGCGATATTGACGGGTGGACAGGTCTTTCGACTAGAAGGGACATGCACGTATGGTGAGCCCATGTTCTTCTCCGTGAATGATAGGCCTTACCTTACGTACACGGCCACGGTTGCCTGCTGTGGGTGTGGCGACACGAATTTCTTTGTATACGATTTATCAAGCGGAATACCCAAAATGGTTTATCAAAACAGCGATCTTTCTGATTGATACTTGGGCAACAAAAGGTCACATGGAGGCAGCTCAGTTCTGATTCATGGTTTCCAACTGGTGACCAGCGGAAGGCAATTAGCGAAATTGGCGGCAATACCATGCGGCAATGAGAAAATTATCACACGGCTTCTCTTGAGGAGCCGTGCGAATTCCGACCTGAAAAGATCACCAGGCAAAATGTGGTACAGATAACTGTCTGCACCATTCCTGCGGCGTATGCAAAGGAGAAGAGTTTTGAGCTGCCCACCAGTTACCGCATCTCCGCCATAGCCGTTTCATGCCGCTTTCGCAACTCCTCTAGAGGTACGTCCTCCCGGTGCGTTGCGAGCGACCAAGAATGGCCGAAGGGATCGGTTACCTGTCCGAAGCGATCACCCCAGAACATGTCCGCAAGCGGCATTGCTACCTTAGCTCCTGCCGAAACGGCCTGATCGAATACCTGGTCGACTTCCTTTACGTACAGGAAGATATTGACTGCCGTTCCGCCCAAAGATTGCGGCGAACGGCAGTCGCCGCCCTGCATCTCGTCGGACAACATGATTATGGAATCTCCGATTTTGATCTCAGCGTGGCCGATTTTCCCTGGAGGACCCTCGATGCGATATAGTTCCTCGGCCCCGAAAGCCTGTTTGTAGAAATCAATGGCCGCAGCAGCATCACGTACAACTAAATAGGGGGGCACAGTGTGAAAACCTTCTGGGACTTCTTTTGTTTGACTTGCCATTGTACTTTCCTCATCAATTCCAATTAGGTGTCAATTAGAGATGATTTTAACAAAATGTAATCATAGTCTTAAGAATGGGAAGAGACCGAGAGACGGAAATACGCGGCAATCATGCCATTCCACCGAATTTCGGGTCTATGACCGCTTGAGAATAGTTTCACTGCGCCGTAAACGATGCTCTTCCGGAATCTGAAGGGAATCTTGGCAATCCTCGATAACATCTATTCGTAGCCGGGATAGCGAAGCTTACGGTGATGTGAAATGGTGGTGGAATACCGGCAATGCCCATTTAAAGCCCGCATTAGGCGCTCCTCCAAAGTTAGGGATTGTCACAAGATAGATATCGCATCTCGGCTGTGTTAAAGCTGCCCCTACGGCCGATGGATCCTCAGGATTGATATCTTTATTTTACGGCGGATCCTTATGACATTCTCCCCCGGCAGAGCCTGCGGCTAGATGGCAACCCCCATCATGGGCAGTGGCAGCTTATCCGGAGTTAAGATTCAAACAATCGGTCGTGCATTGAGACGCCAACGGAAAAGTGAGAAAATGAAGACAGGCTAAGAGCCTGTCGCGCAATCTCAATCATCAACGCCATCGTGCTACGCGGAGGTTCCGCTCATTGTTCCGTTACCTCTCGCCGGCTCCTAGGAGTCTGACATACTAAGTTTTTTCCGTGGCAGGCTCCGAGAGATCCCGATACAATAGTCGCCATCGTGCTACGAATTCGGGAAAGTCCCGCGGGACGCGGGATTACGCAACAGCCTCCTAGACCTGACCTCTCTCTCCACTTCCCACATTGGGACTCTCTTTGAGGAACTGGAAATGACGGACGGCAACAACGAAAAGAGCGCGGCGAAAATCTTGATCGTAGAGGACGAGGCCATTCTTGCTGAAGACATAGAGCTATCTCTTGAGAATCTGGGATATTTGGTAGTAGGCAAGGCCTCGACTGGGGATGCGGCCTTCAAGCTGGCAGAGGAGTCAAAGCCTGATTTGATCTTGATGGACATCAAACTGCAAGGAGACATTGACGGCATTGAGGCTGCCGATAAGATTCGCACTTTTCTGGACATTCCTGTGGTCTATCTCACGGGCTATTCGGAAAAGGATGTTCTTGAGAGAGCCAAGAAGACAGAGCCGTACGGCTATCTCGGTAAGCCGGTCTCTCTCACGGAATTGCGAACCACCATCGAGACCGCTCTTTACAAGCATAAAGCGGACAAAAGAGTGAGGAAGAGCGAGGAGCGCTTGAGACTGGCTATGGAGGCGACCAACGACGGAGTGTGGGACTGGCAGATTTCCACAGGCGAGACCTACTATAGTCCAGGGTACTTTTTGATGCTGGGTCTTGAACCAGGCGAATGCCCCAAGCATTTCCAGAGCTGGATTGATCTCGTGCACCCAGAGGACCGCGAGCAGGCATGGAACGTGAACCAGGACTGCATTCTGGGGAATATGGAGACGTTTGAGGTTCAGTTCCGTATGAGGCACAAGGACGGCTCATGGCGATGCATACTCGGCCGAGGTAAAAGCATCGCTCGCGATCCTCGGGGCAAGTCCATTCGGCTAGTCGGTATCCATACTGATATCACCGAACGCAAGAAGACTGAAGAGAGAATTAGAAAGAGCGAGGAGCGTTTTCGGAGTTTGATCGATCAGGCGTCAGATGCCATATTTGTCCACGATTTCAACGGCAGGTTTCTGGATGTCAATCGGCGTGCCTGTACTTCTTTGGGTCATACACGCGATGAACTGTTGTCTATGTCCGTGAGCGACGTTGATCCTGATACGGTGCTCAGGCAGGACACCTCCAAATTCTGGCCGAAACTCCCTGCGACCTTTGAGGCAAGACACCGACGAAAAGATGGGACAGCTTTCCCTGTTGAAGTACGGCTGGGCCCAATTGAATATGGGGAAACCAGGGTTGTATTGAGCATAGTGCGTGATATCACGGAGCGTAAGAAGGCAGACGAGGCTATCAGGACCGCCAAAAGCGAACTTGAGCAACTGGTGGAAGATCGAACCAAAGAGCTGGTGGCCATGAATGAGGCTCTTAAAGAAAGCCAATCGACATTGCGGCTTATCACGGATTCCTTGCCGGTTTTGATAATGTACGTTGACTCGGCCCAACGTTACCGCTTTTGCAACAAAACGTACGAATTGTGGCGTAAGGTGCCCCGCGAAGAAATCGTAGGCCGGCCGATGCGTGAGATCCTTGGAGAAGCCGCTTATAAGAAGGCCCGTCCACATATCGAGGCAGCGCTATCCGGAAGTCTTGCAGAATATGAAATGGCCGCGACCTATGAAGACGGTAAAGACAGATATCTGCACGTCATTTACGTCCCGCATTTGGACGGAAAAGGTGCAACGAAGGGATTCGCAGGACTCATTACGGACGTTACCGAACGCAAGCAAATGGAAGAGGCTCTGCGCAGTTCCCGCGATGAGCTGGAACAGAGGGTCGTGGAACGCACCGCTGAGTTCGCAGAAGTTAATAGGGAGCTGAAGAGGGAAATTGTTTGCAGAAGAGAAGCCGAGAAAGAGCTGAGGCATAAGACGTCGCTTCTAACTTCGCTCATTGAATCCTTGCCGGACGCAGTCTATTTCAAAGACACCCAACGCCGTCACTTACTAGTAAATAAAGCTTTTGAGGACTTTTTCGGGGTGAGTGCGCCGGAAGTAATTGGAAAGACTATCGAGGCATTCGTCCCGTCGGATAAGTCCATACAGAGCCGCAAGACCGATGAAGCAGTAATCGCAACCAAAGCGCCGCTCGTTGCAGAGCATTCTTGGATCAGCCTACAAGGTCAAACATCCGTTTTCGATACGAGAAAATTCCCAATTCTTGACGACGAGGGGGATGTCATAGCTATTGGCGGCATTAGTAGGGACATCACCAACCGCAAAAAATCGGAGGAACAGGTCAAAGCATCTCTCAGAGAAAAGGAGGTCTTGCTCCAAGAAATCCATCATCGGGTGAAGAACAATCTCGCTGTAATACAGAGCCTGCTTCGCATCCAGTCCCATCAAGTCAAGAATGAGGAACTTTCCCGCATGCTCGAGGAGACCCAGCATCGAATCAGATCCATGGCATTGGGCCATGAGTTACTTTATCAATCGCAAGATCTTTCAAGTATCAGAATCAGCAAGTACTTTGGAAATCTGTTGAGCCAGCTCATAGCGTCTTTCTCTATTGTAGGAAAAAGGATAGAGATCCGGCAGGACATACAGGAAGTTCAATTGGGCATAGACACAGTAGTCCCGCTAGGCTTTATTCTCACGGAACTGATCTCTAATTGTTATAAGCACGCCTTTCCCGGAGGGCGACACGGCTGGATAGCAGTATCTCTGAGAAGTCTTGGGGATGAGAAGTTGGAGTTCGTGGTCAGAGATGACGGCATAGGTCTTCCGGAGGGGATAGAATTTGAGGAGCCGACATCACTGGGTTACCTCCTAATACGGATTTTTGTAAAGCAGTTGAATGGTGAGATGCGAATCCTGGGGCGGAACGGAACGGAAGTTCGAATCAGATTTCCATCATAGTTAAAGTCCTGGGTGTAACCAACTTCAACGAGTCGGGCTGTCTCAGATATTTTGACGGTGAACGGCCGGTGATTCTCAAAAAAGCATCAATGCCGCAATGCCTTCGAATCAGACCCGAATGGAATACTCACCGGCAACATCAAACTTTTATAGCTCTTAGGAGGAGGTTGATCATCTGTTCCGTGTTGGCTGCGGTGGGCTTGCGCCTGGCCAGCATCATTCTTGCTAAGGCTTCGTGGTCGAACGTTCCCTGGATCAAATGCATATAAAGGTCGATCTCGAAGTCCACTCTGAAGACACCACTCTTGCGGCCTTCTTCGACAATGGACCGGATTAGCCTCCAAAAACGGTGAGTGCTCCTGTACGCCTGAGATTCATAAAATGCCGGATTTCGATACAGATCCAGGATCAGCACACGCGTCTCCCAGTCACGTGTCTGAAAATCCAAGGCCCACCGGCGGAGCAGATATAAGAGGTGTTCGTACGCATTTAAACGGCCGGAAAACACTCGCTCCAATTCTTCGGCAAGCTCGTCAAACCAGTTTCCCGGAACCGAGAGCAGAAGGTCTTCCTTGCTTTTGAAATACTGGTAGATTGACGCCTCAGCAATTCCGGCTTTGCCGGCAATTTCCGAAATCGTGGCGCCGCTGTAACCCTTTTCTCCGAAGACTTCAGCAGCAGCCCGCATAATCGCGTGCCGCCTCATTTGACCACGCGTGGGTTCGTCTCCGTTTTCGTACCTGGGAGTCTCCACACGCCGCCAGATGGCGGCCTTCATAATAGAACACAGTTGATCGGCAACCTTTGTGGGATCGTAAGCCTGGTTAAAGAAGAGCCACCGGAGAACAACGCTGTCTATTGCTCCAAAGATCATTTCCATGACCTGGGTCGGCTCTGCCTGAGGGTCTATCTCACCATCGCGGATGCCCTCCCGAATGGCCTCCGAATAGAACGCGCTGTATTTCCGAATCATTTCGTACGCAGGGGACTTGTAAAATGCGGGCTGCGTCCTGAGATCCCTAAGGAGAATGGATGTATAAGCCCGGTTAATCGTCAGGTCCCTGAGCTGATGCCACATTAGCTTCCGCAACTTGGGCTCCGCACCTTTCATCCCTTGCAGGTGCTCGGTGATCCCGGCAAGAGTCTTCCTGAGATGCCGTTCGGGGATGGCAATCAGAAGATTCTCCTTCGTTTTGAAGTACTGGAATATGGAAGCTTCGTGGACTCCGGATTCTTGAGCTATGTCCGCTATGGTGGTCTGATGAAAGCCTCGTGAGGCAAAGATGCGCTCTGCAGATTCTATGATAAGTTGGCGTTTTCTATCTGCTGAAGGGCTTGTTCGTTTGGTGGAGGACGCCCTTTTGATAGTGCTTCGGGGCGATCCGGTATAATTCATGTATAAGCTCCGGGACTCGGACACAACGGTCACTATATCTTTGGCTTAAACCGAATACCACGTATATTAAAAGGAGTCAAGAAGTTTCTTGTGCGGGTCGTGTGTTCAACATGGGAGAGTGATGTTCTATCAGTCAGTAACTACCCTTTTGGCCGTTGCTCTCATGATAGTAGACGGCGCTGAGGACATTACACAGCCCGCTCCGGAAATTATCGGCATTCGGTTGCAGATTCAGGACGAAAGACGCTGCCAGTCAGCCTATAAAATTTTTGGGGTGAAAAGGAAAAAGACTTGACTTGGTCCAGATATAAGTTATATTTATATCTACGATGTTATCAAGTCCCGATCAACTTAACCTTCAGAGTCCTGATGTTAGGCATAACCGGCCCGATATCGAGTTTCAGGGCTCCGAGGCCATTCAGCGAAGGCCGGCCGGCTTGAACAAGAGGCACATCGATCCGGCGAATGTTCAGATCCCTCCTATGAGAGAAGAAGTCGTCGATGCCGGTGGAGTAATCGACAGCATGTACTTCGGAACGCCTCGCTCCGGAAATTATCGTGACAAGGTTGTTTCGGCCACCAAGAGAGCAGGGATTAACACGTTTTCGGTTGAAAAAGAGCGGACGAGCAGATCGCAAGTCGACTGTAAGAGGTAAAAGATGAGGTACGCAGAGACAGGATATAATTTAGAAATCGATTTGGCGACGGGAAACATTGAACGGGTGGAAACCGACCCAAAACTAACTGAACTTCATCTTGGAGGATTGGGTACCAGCGTCAAGACGCACTGGGATAGGACTCCCCCTGAGGTTAAACCGTTCGATCCTGAGAACCTACTGATATTCAGCACCGGTCTTCTCAACGGCACTCCGGCTTTCAGCGCCAACCGTACACTTGTTACCTTTGTTTCACCTCAGTCGAATTATCTGGCGTACCCAATGATGGGGGGATTCTGGTCCTCGGAATTGAAATATGCCGGTTATGACAAAGTGATCTTTCGTAACAAGTCCCCAAAATTAGTATACATATGGATACACAACGACAAAGTGGAAATCCGTGATGCCTCTCATTTGAAGGGCAAAGGCGCCCTTGAAACTCAAGACCTCATACGAGAAGAGCTGAAAGAACCGAGGGCTCAGGTGGCCGCCATCGGCTTGGCCGGTGAAAATCGGGTGTTCACGGCTTCCATTGAGCAAGCCAGGTCCAGTGCCAGTAGGCTCGGCGGCGGCGCGGTCATGGGAGACAAGAACATAAAGGCGGTTGCTGTTCGTGGAACAAAGGACGTATACCTTGCCCGAGGCGAGGAATTCATGAAGCACATGGAAGAAGTTGCGGAATACATAAAATTCCGAAACGCAAATCCTATTCCGGACGTGATGACCATTTTGCAGGGGATCGGATCGCCGCAGGAAATGCTGCACACTGATGAGAAGTGGCACACTGAAAACTTCATGTGGGGTAATGCCCGCCTGCGGAGAAGAGACTTCTGGAATAAGGACAACGAAGAGAATTGGACTTCGACTCAATTGGGTGCGGTGAAGCGGTTAATAAGCTGTTTTAACTGTCCGCAGCATTGCGGCGCCCTGGTTTCCCACCAGGAGGGCCCAAGATACATGATGAAATGCTTCGGAAAGCTCACTTATTCCATGGCGGCCTACGTAGACGACCTGGGCTTTAACTTCAGAATCCTTCAACGTGCCACGGAATATGGCGTGGACTCATTCTCAACCCCGCAGATTTTGGCATTCGCCGTTGAGCTCTATGAAGCCGGCATTCTGACCGACAAGGACTTCGAAGGATGTCCGTCCGATAAGGAAGGGAGGTTCTTCTGGTTGCTTGACAGGGTGGCCCGGCGGGAAGGAATCGGAGATATTCTGGCCGACGGCGTTTATTATGCGGCCCGGAAAATCGGCAACGGTGCAGAAAAATTCGATCACAATACGATCAAGAAACACGAGCAACTCCCCATCAAGCTGGGCATGCTGGATCCCATCTATTTCCTTATGTATTCTACCAACGAGAAGATAAGCATCACTCAAATTGAAGGGAATTTCCCGCAGTCGGCTTTTCCCTCGAAAGAGCAGAGAGAAGCATTTGTAAAGGATTGGCCTCAGCTTCCCGACGAAAAGTTCAAGCAAATCTTGCTGGACTGGGAAATACGAGGAGATAAGGCGATACCGTATTTCCCAACTCCGGAGATGTGCAGTGAAATTGTGGATTGGATGGAGATGCTGCACAACATTGACGACGCCCTAGGGATATGCGCCGGCATGTCGTCCTTCTGTCTGAAACCTCCATACCATATTCACAACTTCCCGAAACTCATCTCCGCGGCGACAGGGATGGACATTGATGAAGCCGGACTGAAGAAAATGGTCAACAGAAGCCGGAATTTGCACAGAGCATTCAATAACAGAAGAGGCATGACAAGGGCTGATGAGAAGCCGCCTGAAGACCATTGGAAAAGAAGATTCCCCGAACTCGAAGAACAGCTCTTATCCACGTATTACAAATTCAAGGGATGGAATATGAACGGTATTCCTACGAAAGAAAGATTGCTGGAATTGGACTTGGGTTATGTTGCCGAAGACTTGGAAAAGAGAGGGATTTTGAAAGATGGCGAAAATTAAAAAGAAGATCAAGACCATCAAGGTTGATGCCGATAAGTGCAATGGCTGCCGGGCATGTGAGATCATCTGCTCAGCTTTTCACGCCACACCGAAATACAGCAGCAATAATCCGGCCAGGTCTCGTATTCAAGTCATCAGTCATCGGCTGAAAGATATATGGCTTCCGGTATTCGCTGGTGAGTATGCTCCAGCTGAATGTATGGGCAGAGACAAATACGTGATTGACGGGAAAGAATACGAAGAGTGTGCCTTTTGCAGGGCCTCCTGTCCATCCAGGGACCTTTTCAAGGAACCTGATTCCGGTCTCCCTCTGAAATGCGACATGTGTGAAAGCGACCCGTCTCTGGAAAAACCGATGTGTGTTCAGAAGTGCTTCAATGACGTCCTGATCTATGAAGAAAGAGAAGAGGAAGTAGAAGAAGAAGAGAAACTGGAGGACGTAGAGATAGGACTTGAATCCATGATTGACAAATATGGCTTGCAGAAGGTCATGGATACCGTTTCCCGGATCTCGGAGTCAAAGAAGGGCTGATGCATTAGGCCGAAAGAAGAGGAAGGAAAACAGTGGAGACTGTAACTCCTTATAAAGAAATCATCGACGTGATCAAAGCGAACGGCGGGGACGCATTCAAAAGATGCTTCCAATGCGGATTATGCGATACTGTTTGCCCGTGGAACAGGGTCAGGTCTTTCAGCATGCGCAAGATCGTCCGCGAAGCCACGTTCGGTTTGACCGATATCGAAACTGATGAAATCTGGCGTTGTACGACCTGCGGAAGATGCCCTCAGCAGTGCCCCAGAGACGTCAAGCAGATCGAATCCGGGGTGTCCTTGCGCCGGATCGCCACGGAATACGGCGTTTTTCCCAATTCCGTCAAACCTGTCCGCACCGTTGCTGCAAGCTTGGTCGGCGAAGGCAACCCCTTAAGTGAAGAGCGTGCCAAGAGGGCAAACTGGGCGGAAGGCCTTTCGGTCAATACGTTCACAGAGGGAATGGAAATTCTCTACTTTCCCGGTTGCTATCTTAGCTATGACCCAAGATTAAAGAAGGTAGCCAAAGCCACAGCCCATATCCTCAAGCGAGCAGGGGTGGATTTCGGGATTCTGGGCTCCAAAGAGAACTGCTGCGGAGAAAGTATCCGCAAGACGGGCGATGAGGAATTATTCAAGCGCCTGGCCAAAGAAAACATCAAGACCTTTATCGACAATGGTGTGAAGAAGATCCTTGTTTCTTCTCCCCATTGCTACCACACCTTCAAGAATGAGTATCCCGAATTCAGAGTGAATTTTGAGGTGGTTCATATCTCCCAGTATTTGCACGAGCTTATTTGCGAGGGAAGGCTCGAACTCACCAAGGAGTACGGGAAGAAAGTCACGTATCATGACCCATGCTACCTTGGCCGGCATAACGGCATATATGATGAGCCGCGTGGGATCTTGAAGAAAATACCGGGCTTGGAGCTGAATGAGATGGCTGAGTGCCGCTCGGATAGCCTTTGCTGCGGAGGCGGAGGCGGCAGGGTTTGGATGGAAACTGAAAAAGGTGAGAGATTCTCCGATCTCAGGATAGAACAGGCCCTTGGGGTCGGGGCCGAGGTTTTGGCTACTTCCTGCCCCTATTGCATTACCATGCTTGAGGACAGCCGGTTAACCACTGGTGCTGCCGAAAAGATCGAGGTGAAAGACATCACCGAGATCGTCCGGGAAGTGATTGAGTAAATCGAAGCCCCCTGTGTTGCGTATGTCAAAATACGAAATGAACACATCAGGAGGGACGAAAGCCATGGCGACAAATCCCGATCTCATTTCTCCTTGCGGTCTTTATTGCGGTGTCTGTGCCGTTTATATTGCACAGCAGCGACAATAACACAAAACTGAAGGAGCGGCTGGTAAGTCTTTACAAGGGAGGAACTTCGGGTAAGGGCACACTCCCTAATAGCGACGCTCTATCAATAGAAGACATTCGTTGCCGTGGCTGCTTATCGGATGAACAGTTTATGCATTGTCGCCAATGCGACATCAGGAGCTGCTCGAAAGACAAAGGATACACCGGGTGTCATGAATGCGATGAATTCCCTTGTCATTACATCGACAATTTCCCCATGGCCGTTGGCAAGAAGGTTATTCTACGGGCTGTCCCATATCGACGGGAGTTTGGTACTGAAAAATGGGTTCGAGACGAGGAGGCCCGCTATATATGTCCTCAATGCGGGAATAGAGTTTTTCGTGGTGCGATGAAATGCAACCAATGCAAAGAGCAATTAGATCTGGACTAAACAAATTCGTTTAACGAGGCATAACAAGGGCATAGTTCGGATTGCCTCCAGTCTTCGGCTTCCGGCAATCGCAGATGCCGCCCGATGAGGTGATAGAAAATGGGAGAAGTACTGTTGCTCAAAGAGAATCTCCAGCAACTTTGTGGGAACTTTGGACAAACTGATTTTGGCGACGTAATGGTCGTTGGTGGGGGCATCAGTGGCATTCAAGCCTCTCTTGATCTTGCCACAGCCGGGTTCAAGGTTTACCTGGTGGAGAAAGGGCCGAGCATTGGAGGCCACATGGCCCAGTTGGACAAGACCTTTCCCACCAACGACTGCTCTATGTGAATACTCGCACCCAAACTGGTCGAGGTCGGCCGGCATCCAAATATAGAGGTCCTCACCTATACTGAAGTCAACAGTGTAGAAGGGCAAGCAGGAGATTTCGCGGTAACCGTGACTAAAAAGCCGCGGTATATTCTTGAGGATAAATGCACGGGTTGTACTACCTGCGTAGAATACTGCCCGGCTAAATACCCTGATCAATATAATCAGGAAATATCGGATAATAAAGCCGTACACATATACTTCGCTCAAGCCATACCCTTGGTCGCCTACATTGATGAAAGCTGTCTCTACCTCAAAGAGAACAAGTGTCGTATTTGCGAAGGGGTGTGCAAGAACAACGCAATAGATTTGAAACAAACGGCGGAGAAAAAAGAAATACACGTAGGGGCCATTATTCTGTCTCTCGGTCTGGAGCCTTTTGATCCTAAGGTCAAGAAGGAATATCGGTACGGAGAGTTTGCGAACGTCGTTACCAGTATGGACTATGAGCGGCTGTTATCCTCCACGGGGCCGTACCAGGGAGAGATACTGCGAGCTTCCGACCAAAAGCATCCTAATAAGGTAGCCTGGATTCAGTGTGTCGGTTCCAGACGGGTTACTCCGGGCGAAAACAGCTATTGCTCCTCCGTATGCTGCACGTACGCCCAGAAACAGGTGATTTTGACCAAAGATCATGACGCTGGGGCCGAATGTACGATATTCCACAACGATATTCGCTCCTACGGGAAGGATTTTGAGAGATATTTTGAGCGGACGGAAAAACTTCCCGGGGTTCGATTTATCAGAAGCTACGCCTCCATCGTGAGAGAGGACCCGCAAACCAAGAATGTCACCATACGATATTCCACCACCGATGACGGGGTCAAAGAGGAAGAGTTCGATATGGTGGTATTATCGGTTGGATTAAATCCTCCTCATGATTTCAGGGGGCTGGCCGATAAATTTGGCATAGAGCTCAATCCTCACGATTTTTGTAAGGTCGATCCGGTCAATCCTATGCAGACCACCCGGCCCGGGATCTTGGTAAGCGGAGGCTTCCAGGGTCCTGTCGATATCCCCGAGTCGGTCTTCAGCGCCAGCGGAGCGGGCTCACAAATCGGTGAGCTTCTTGACTACAGGCGAGGAAATCTTGCCAAAGACAGAATCTATCCCCTTGAAAGGGATGTCTCCGGGGAGGAGCCAAGGATAGGGGTCTTCGTCTGTCATTGCGGCGCGAATATCGGAAGGATAGTCAATGTTCCTGAGACAGTCGAGTACTGTAAAACGCTACCGAATGTTGTCCATGCTCAGGAACAGCTATTTTCATGCGCTACCAACTCCGCCAAAGAAATAACCGACGTGACCAAGGAAAAGGGGCTCAATCGAGTGATTGTAGCTGCCTGCAGCCCCAGGACCCTCGAACCGCTCTTCCGGGACACGGTTCGGGAGGCGGGAATTAATCAATATTACTTCGAAATGGCTAATATCAGGGAGCACAACTCCTGGGTCCACTCGAAAGAACAGGAGGAGGCCACCCAGAAGGCGAAGGATATCATCCGCATGTCGGCAGCACGAGCTTGCCGGTTGGAGCCGTTACAGGAATTCGACCTTCCGGTGAACAAGGCCGCGCTTGTGGTCGGTGGAGGCATAGCCGGCATGAATTGTGCTCTCTCCATTGCCAACCAGGGGCATGAGGTGCACTTGGTTGAAAAGAATAAGGAGCTTGGGGGAGTAGCACGAAAGATCCATTCCACGCTGGATGGACTGGATGTTCAGGAGTACCTGCGTAATCTCATAGCAAAGGTGTATCAACACCCCTCAATACACGTCTATCATGATGCGACGATCACGGATGCGACAGGTTACGTTGGGAATTTCGTGACCTCGGTGAAGTCAGAAAGAGGATTGACAGAGATAAAACACGGTGCAGCGGTTCTCGCTATAGGTGCCGATCTATATACGCCTGCCGAATACCTTTATGGAGAAGATGACAGGGTAACGACCCACCTTGAGTTGGAGGAGAGGATCGCCGACGGAGACGAGAAGATAATCAGTGCAAAAAGTCTCGTGATGATCCAATGCGTGGGGTGCAGGAATGAAGAGAGAAATTACTGCAGCCGGTTATGTTGCAGTGAGTCCGTGAAGAACGCATTGAAACTGAAAGAGATAAATCCCGAGATGGACATCTATATCCTCTTTCGGGACATGAGAACCTATGGGTTCAACGAGGATTATTACCGGGAGGCTTCGAACAAGGACATAAAATTTATCCGCTATGAGCCGCAAGATAAACCTGAGGTGGAAGCGGGCGAGTCGGACGAGGGTCAGCCTGTTTTAAAGGTTACCGTGACCGATTTTGTTTTAGGGAAGAAGCTTGTACTGGATGCGGATATTGTTGCTTTGGCTGCGGCTGTCATTCCCTCGGCGTCCACCAAGGAAGTTGCCGGGTTGTTCAAGGTAACTTTGAGCCCTGATGGCTTCTTCAAAGAAGCCCATGTCAAATTAAGACCTGTCGAGTTTGGTACGGACGGCGTCTATCTCTGTGGACTGGCTCATTATCCCAAGTTTATACAGGAAACGATCAACCAGGCTTATGGAGCTGCAGGCCGCGCTTTAACGCTTCTCTCACACGATATAGTCGTAGCGTCCGGGTCTGTGTGCAATGTGAACGAGAGTAAGTGTATGGGATGTGGGGCCTGCGTCTCCGCCTGCACGTATGGGGCCTTGGAGCTTCACGATACCAAAAAAGGGAAAAAGGCGGCGATCAATCCTGTGCTCTGTAAAGGAGATGGTCTCTGCAATACAAAATGTCCGACAGGGGCTATACAACTGAAGCACTTTACCGATGAAGAAGTCTTGAGCGAAATTGACGCGGCGTTTCCGGAGGAAAGGGCCACCAAGCCAATGGATGCCGCGGTTGGAGATCAGTAGGATAGGCATCCTGCCTGTCTGGCGGGCTGGAAGCTCGTCCCACCAAAACATACAAGGACCGGCCTCCCCGCGAAACGCGGGATCGCCAAAGGCCCTGTGAACTTCCGCAAGCCTGGGATTACCAGGTACGAGGTGAGACCCTATGAAGGCAGCATTTAAATTCAAACCTAAGATCTTAGGGTTTGTATGCCATCATTGAGGATACGGCGCAGCCGATTTAGCTGGAGTTTCCAGACTACAATATACAACTGAAATGAGACTTATTCGCGTCATGTGTTCCGGCCGAGTCGACCTGGGATTTATACTCAGGGCGTTTTCAAACGGAATGGATGGAGTGTTTATTGGCGGTTGCCGCCTCAACGAATGCAATTATACTACGCACGGGAATTTTCATGCCCTGAACATGGTCCTTTTGTTTAAAAGGATAATGGAACACATAGGGTTGAACCCGGAAAGGTTGAAGTTGGAATTCATGTCCGCCGCCGACGCAAACCTTTTTGTCGAAGCGGTTAATGGTTTTGTCAAGACGGTGAAAGACTTAGGGCCGCTCGGCGAAGGCGAGGGAATGGATCGCGACGAATTGAAGTCCAAGCTTTACGAAATCACAAAGTTAGTCCCATATATTAAGTTGGTGAACCGGGAGAAACTTGCGTCACGTCTTAGCGACCCCGAAGAATATGACCGACTTTTCACGAGTGACGATATCGAGAAGTTATTTAGCGAAATAGTCTCCTACTATATCGATCCGGAAAAGTGCCGGGCGTGTATGACATGCGCGAGAAGATGTCCTGCTGAGGCGATTATAAGTGCCAAGAACCAGATCCACGTGATCGATCAAGAGAAATGCATAAAATGTGGGACTTGTTTTGAAGTATGCCCCCCTCGTTTTGGCTCGGTGCGAAAGATCTCAAACGAGCCTGTTCCGCCACCTATTCCTGAAGGGGCTAGAACTATAGCAAGAAAGACAAATGCCTGACGTTTGATACTGATTCAGTTTAGCGCACGTGGCGCCGCGTTTCTGGCAGCGGCCGATTTTTGAACTCGTGCTTAAATGTTATCATGCCACGTACGCTGGCACCCCGACGGACCGCGGACCGGAGTCTGGGGCGCACGAATGGCAGGCACCCTGCCTGTCTCGCCGTATCCTGTCCAAGACCTCTCCTGCCCACACGCTTGTGAGAAAGCCACAGCCGTGCCTCGCCTCTATTGGTTATGAACCTCAGTTTCCCGCAGTACGAACCGCGCAAAGTAGTCTCTTTTTCCAGCTAGCCACCGAATCCTCCTGACATGCGGCCCGGTAGCAGCAACTCCCTTCCGAACAATCATTGTGGCCCCTGTTAAAACAATCAGAGTAACCGGCTTTCAGTTGTGCCTGGTGAATTCTCTGCGTGTATCTCGTTCGTATGCATGCGGGACAGTAGCCATGTGAAATATCAGCTTCCGTGGCCTGGGAGTCACCCCATTCTATTCCGCATAGCAAACATTTATATTTTAGCATCTTCGGTCAACTCCCGAATTCAAGATCCTGTCGACAATCTCTGCAAGGCTTGAGGAGTCCATTGACCTTGCAATCTTGGCCCGTTCCGGCCTCTCTTGTTGCTGGCCTCGTTGAAGGGGAACTGCCAGATTCGTGCCAAAACTCATTGACCCAATTCATAGTTGTCAATTCACCGGCCTACGCGATTAAACAAAATTAAGTGCAAACAAATCAACTGGCTCGACCCGGAAGGTATATCGGTCCTACGGGTGTTTGGTTTACGGCCATTGGACAAGATCAAAACTTATGGCAACACCTGTATTCGCTGTCACAACCATTATCGGTGAGATCGCGATCGCCTGGCAGGTGATCGGGCGAAGTGAAAAACCGGGAAAGAAGGGGAAAGGCTTCTATGGAACAGATTCCATATTCAGGGGAATCGACTCCCCTGGTTTGCCCGTTAGCGTGCCTAATCCAAATTTAGGGACGGCAACCATATTACCTAGCCGGTGTCCCTGTTTTCAGATCAACGACCCGGTCCATGAATGGGTAACCCCATGACCCTCATCTTCAAAATGCTAATGAAGCCAGCTTCCGGAAATCGGCTCTTCATAGATTGCCCAACTTTTGGGAACCGCATTCCTGCCGCGGGATGATAGGTGATCAGAAATTGACGTGCTTCCCAGCCCATCGTTGTTCCGTGGAGGCGCTCGAGACTCTCCTCTTTGTTCAGCAGTGACCTAATCGCGGTTCTTCCCATCAAGACCACGATTTCGGGATCGACAATAGTTATCTGCTTGAGGAGCCACAGCTCTCGGCAGGTATCGAGTTCATCCTTGTGTGGAGTGCGGTTGTGCGGCGGTCGGCACTTGACCGCGCTCGGTGATGAAAACGGCTTGCCGGGTGAGGCCTGCAAGGACGAGGAGCTGATCAAGAAACCTCCCCGATCTTCCGCAAAACGGTTTGTCGTGTTTATCTTCCTGCTCTCCCGGAGCTTCTCCCACAAACATGACCCTGGCCGAGGGATCTCCCTCGCCCGGGACGGCGTGGGTCCTGCGTTCATGCAGAGGGCATCTCACGCAGCGAAGGATTCTCCTCCCGAGGGCTTGGAGGCGGTCTTCAGCCTCATTCATTTACACAACTCGACTATGGCAGTGTCTTGATTTTCTTTTTGAGGGTTCACAGTTCATCAACGGATGCTTTAGCGGAAACTCACGCGTTGCCTAGGGCCGGCACGCACTCGCTTTTTGAACGCACTCGGACCTTTTTCTCTATTTCCGCAGCCTTGGCGTCTTTGGCTGTTTCTAAGTCATAACGTGCCTGGAGGTTCATCCAAAACTCTGGCGTGGTGCCGAAATAGCGAGCTAGTCGTAAAGCGGTATCCGCTGTGATTCCACGCCTGCCGGCAACAATCTGATTTATGCGGCCCGGATCCACGCCAAGTTCCTGCGCAAGCTTATTTTGGCTTAACCCAAGCGGCTTCATGAGGTCTTCATGCAGGATTTCCCCAGGGTGTATGGGCGGCAATAATTTTTCTTTCATAGCGTCACCTCTCAGTGGTAATCACAGATTTCAACTTCATAAGCAAAACCGTCTTTCCAAACAAAGCAAATTCTCCATTGGTCATTGATTCGGATGCTGTGCTGTCCTTTTCTCTTGCCCTTCAACGGTTCTGGGTTATTACCCGGAAAGGCACCTAATTCAGACAGGACCTTAGCGGCATTCAATTGTTCTAGTTTTCGACGCGCTATTTTTTGAACATCTTGGGGCGACTTCGAGCGTTTACGCTTAAAGAGTTTTTCGGCTTCATTGTCTTTGAAGCTCTTTATCATAAGTACAACGTACCGCGCTATGCGCAATAAGACAAGCGACAAATAGAAAAGGATCGCTGAAGTTCTCGCAAATACCATGATCAAAAAACACGAACCATTCGAATGGGAGTTTGGTCAACTGCTATAAATCATAGCGAGCTTGTGGTAGCATTTTCTCGATGGTAGGGAGGAATTGGAAAAATATTTCCAGGTAATCCGTCTATCAACGGATTCGTGGATCAAATTCGTGTTTCCGGTTCCGTTTTGGGAGTCGGATGTCCCCGTATGGGGGGTGTTGAAATGGCTGCTGCATCGGGCAGCGCGAGTTCTGCTGCCGAATCCAGCATAGGCTGGCTCAAATCAGTCCTGCCCATTTTGGAGTGGCTTCCTTCATACAAGAAGTCATGGTTCAGATTCGACCTGATAGCCGGATTGTCACTCGCGGCATATTCCATTCCTGAAGCTCTTGTCAATTCTTCGCTTGCGGGACTCGCTCCCCAGCATGGTCTGTACGCCTTCCTGATAGCAGGATTTGTTTATAGTCTTTTCACTACTTCGCGGCACGCCGCGGTTGCGGCAAGCGCCACTGTTTCAATAATGATCGGGTTTTCTTTAGGAGCAATGGGTATCCAAGACGCCACTCGATATGCCGAAATGGCCGCGTTTACAGCCATATTGGTAGGAATCATAGGTTTTTTCGCATGGCTGCTGCGTTTGAGTGATATTGTCAGCTTCATTTCGGAGACAATTCTTAGTGGATTCAGGTTAGGCGCAGCTCTCGTGATAGCGTCTACTCAGTTGCCGAAAATCATGGGAATCAAAGGGGTGGGCCACAATTTCTTTGAACGTATGTATGACCTGGGCCAAAACTTGGGCGATACCAACTTCGCCGCCTTGGCAGTGGGCATGGGAGCGCTGATTCTAATATTGATCGGACAGCGAATCATGTCTAAAGGAATAGTTCCTTTGATCGTTGTTGCGTTGTCTATCGTTATGATGTCAGTAACGAATCTTGCACATTACGGGGTCAAAATCACCGGAACTGTAGCTCAGGGATTCCCGCACTTTGGTCTGCCTTCATTGAAACTCAGTGATATTGAAGACCTTGTGCCGATTGCATTCGGCTGCTTTTTGCTGGCCTATGTGGAAGGGATTTCCATGATTCGTACGTTTGCATCAAAACATCACTACTCGATCGACTCGCGTCAAGAACTGCTTGCTGCAGGTGCCGCTAATTTGGCGGTGGGACTCGGCCAAGGATTTCCCGTGGCAGTCGGCCTTTCCCAGTCAACGGTGAATGAGCAAGCAGGTGCAAAAACTCCAGTCTCCATGCTGGTGGCCTGTTCTGTGTGCGGTCTGGTACTGCTGTTTCTGGCCGGGTTGTTTCGCAATCTGCCGCAGCCCGTTTTGGCCGCGATGATTCTGGTTGCGGCCAAGAGTCTGGTCAACTTTCACGAGTTCAATCATTTGAGGCGTGTAAGTAAGCCGGAATTTGCCGTAGCCATTGTGACGGTGGCGGCCGTTTTGGTTCTCGGGATTTTGAAGGGGGTCCTGGTAGCTGCTGTGATATCGCTTCTGATGCTGGTTCGTTGTGTGGCGCACCCCACGGTAACAATTCTTGGGCGCATTCCGGGAACCGATGAATTCGGCGGAATTGATCGGCATCCTGAAAACCAAACCGTTCCAGGCCTTCTGGCTTGTCGGGCCGAGGGAGATCTCTTGTATTTCAATGTGGGAAATATCTTCAATGACATTCTTGAACACGTCAGATCACAGGATCCTCCGGTCGAACTCGTAGTGTTTGATTTGTCTGCTTCGAACTATGTCGATCTTGAGGGCGCCCAAATGTTGCGCACTCTGCACGAGGAATTATCCTCGGAGGAGATTCATCTGAAATTGGTAGGATCACAGGGTCATGTCAGAGACTTACTCCGCATGGACGGACTTGAATCGTTGGTGGGAAGAATCGACCGACGTCTGAGTCTGGAAAATATCATGGGGCAGAAAGAGGCTGAAACGGAAGAACCGAAAATATTGGGCCATTGATTCGGCGCGCACCGAAAGTAGGATTCTCCGCGGTGAATTCTTACCAAAATAGTTTCGAGATAGTTTCTATAAGTCTGCTTCCACAGACCACCGAAACGACTCCTGGATCTCTTTCACTGAGGTGTCGGGTGGGAAGCCTCCTTTGAAGAGTTCATCCAGACTCGTAATAATTCTATCTCCCGACGACCCTTCGGCAATAATTAGGATGTCTGAGCCGCCCAGTCGAGCGAACTCCTGGATGTATTGCAAGCATGTCCCACACGGAAGCAGGGGTGCGTGGAGATCCGAAACTACGGCAACTGCGAGGAATCTGTTTTCGCCATGAATCAGCGCATGGTTGATCGCGTTGCGTTCAGCGCACACCCCCAACACTGGTATAAGACACTCGGTGTTGCATCCTTCGAATACGCTGCCGCTTCCAGTTAGTACGGCCGCTCCTACTCGAAAACGACTCAGAGGTACCGATGCGCGCTGCTTCACGCGGCGGGCTGTAAGAATCAGCTTCTCCACATCCCATCGTTGGCCGGTAGAATGGTCAGGTGAAAAATTATCATTCATAGGCATGGCGACCGTGGATATCACCCCTGTGTAGTCAGGTCAAGCCCTGTTAATGCGCGCCGCAGGCATGTTGAAAATTCAAAGTAGGAACGTTATCTTGGATCGTGTGAGGGCATAAATATGGAACCGAAGCGCAAATACGAGTTCTCGTGGGATCTATTAGGGGACATTAGTCTAGGACGACCCAACCTGGGAAGTACAACGCGACTTGAAGTATACCGCCTTATGCAGTTTTGCTTTCGCGATGTCATGGAACAGCATCTGGGCACAGGGAAGACCGATCGTCTCTTCTATGAGGCAGGTAAATTAGCCGGCAGCCAATTTTACAAGCACATACTCGGCCACAACACGGATCTTAATGAATTTGTCAAACAGCTCCAAACTGTTCTCAGAGAGATGGGCATTGGCATCCTTCGTGTTGAAGAATCGGACCCCGAGGCAGGCTCATTCGTCTTCACCGTTTCTGAGGACTTGGACTGTTCAGGGCTTCCCGAGCTGGATTATGAAATTTGTACGTACGATGAAGGTTTTATCGCCGGCTTGATGGAAAATTTTACAGGGAAAAAGTTCGTGGTCAAAGAAGTAGATTGTTGGTGTACCGGCGATCGCACCTGCCGCTTTACAGCTAAGGCAGTTGATTAGGAGGCTGTTGCGTAATCCCGCGTCCCGCGGGACTTTCCCGCATTCGTGGCACGATAGCGACTATTGTATCGGCATCTCTCAGAGGCTGCCACGGAAAAAACTTTCTATGTGAATACCCCCGTGCTCAGGCACAACGGTGGGGTAGGTTGTCTGAAAAATGACCCCGAAGCGAAGCGCCGGGGAGTCCCTATTTCCTTTTTCGGTGACCGTTCATAGAGCCTTCCGTGGGCAGCCGGCACCCATGATTGTGATCAGCGGATGAGAAGATTTCTATGCGTGGTCGCTCAAGGAGTGCCTACACTTCGTTGTGCTCGCTGACCATGGCCATGTTAGTATCCGCGCTCTGGGGCTTCAGTTCATTATCGGCCTTAGTTTGTGGGTCACGGTCCGTCCTGCTCGTGGCCTCCGTGAAGATGGAGCCGTCTGGATGTTCAAGCTTGTGAGGGGTGAATCATCGTCTTCCACGTGGACTCGGGAAGAAGAATCATGCCAAGTTTCTGAGCCTGACGCTCAATATACGAGGTGATTGACCGCCTCCTTAGCTCCACCAAATAGTTCTCTCCGAGGTCTCTGAAAGAATCACCATGCTTGATGATGTAATAAAGCGCTTTGAGAATCCGATGTGCGATAGCCATGATGGCTTTCTTTGGACCCAGGCGCGATCTGAGACTGAAATACTTGCTGCGGAAGTAGGACCCCTTTACCTTAACTGCACCCCAGGCCGCTTCCACCAAATGAGTCCTCAGATGACTTCGCCGGACAGGACTTCTTGTGCTCCGCCTCTTTCCTGCACTCTCGTTGTTGGCCGGACACACTCCCGCCCAAGAACAAAAGGCTCCAGAGCTGGGAAAAGACTCTAGCGTGGTGCCGGTTTCGGAAAGAATGGCGTACGCAGATGTCTGAGCGATTCCGGGAATCTGAGTGACCCTGCCGATGAGTTCGCCGTGTGGCTCCAACAAATCCCTCAAACGCGATTCTACCCTAGCAAGCTTCGCTTCGTGCTGGTGAACGCGGTCGATCATTTCCTGCAACATCCATCGATGATGCTCTTCGAAGAAGCCTTGGACCGCACGAAACAGCTCGGTGGATTTGGACTTGAGTTTGCCTCTGAGACAGTTTTGCACTTCTTCCAAGGTGATTTCGGCTTTGTCTTTGAGCAAAAGTTCTATCAAGTTGCGACCGGTTCTTCCGAAAAGGTCGGACACCACCGAATCGATCTTGATGTTAATGCATTCCAGTAGCTTATGGACCTGCCTTTTCACGTCGCCCAGGACTTCCACGAGGCTCCTTCGATACCGCGTAAGGTCACGCCATTGGCGAACGATCTTGGGAGGAATGAAGCTCGCCCTCAAGAATCCCACTCTCAACAGAGTGGCGATCCACTGGCAATCACTCATGTCCGTCTTGCGGCCGGGTAGATTTTTGATGTGGCGAGCATTCACCAGCACAACGGCCAGATGCCCCTCCAGGATGTTGTGGACGGGTTTCCAATACACGCCCGTACTCTCCAGGGCTACCACGGGACACTCATACTCCAGCAGCCATTCCCTGAGCCGAATCAGATCGTCGGTAAAAGTGCCGAAAGTCTCTAAGACCGACCTTTCGGTCGTCGCGTCGCTGATGATCAGACAGGCCGTGACAAACTTCTTATGGACATCCAACCCGCAACAAATGGGGTGCAAAACCGTCACCACTTTCGTATCCTGTACCTGGGTCATGGACAGCCTCCTGCTCCGATTCAAGATTTACCTCATGCAGGAGTTTGCCATGATCCTTTCACTCTAGGCTATTCTCATTTTTCGTTGTGCCCCACCGGGGCATGGGCGTTAGTATGTCAGACTCCTAGGAGCCGGCGAGAGGTAACGGAACAATGAGTAGGTGCTCCGCGCAGCACGATGCCGCCGACGATTGAGGTTGCGCGACAGGCTTCTAGCATAGATTCCTCGCACAGCGGTCTGTGTCACTCTGCAAGACCGGGTAAGAAGCTATGAACAAAGACATCCTTGTCGAACTTAGGCAGCAACTGGATGCCGCCATCGAAGTTGAGACACCCGAAGCGTACGCGACTCTTACCACCAGTCTTGCAGAAGTTCTTCGTGAGATGGGCAAATTGCATCTCCTCAAGGCTGACGTCGGAGACGACCCGGGCCGCGTACTTCAAGTAATTGAAGACGCCTGGTTCAACGGCTCTGCGCCCCCCGCCGGACTGCCGGGTAGCCCCGACCATCAACACAGACTTTCCTCGTTGGTATCCGACATGCTTGCTTTGCAAGGTTTTGTTCTGTCGATGTCCAGGGGAGATTTGTCGCAAGTATCTAAAACTACGGGGTTGATGGCGGGCGCGGCCAAAGCGCTGCACGCCGGCCTGCGCCACTTAGCGTGGCAGACCCGAATGATCGCCAGAGGAGATCTCAGCCAGCGTGTGGAATTTATGGGTGAATTTTCTGAAGCTTTTAACTCTATGGTCGCCAGCTTGGCTCAAGCCCGGGACAAACTCGAAAGCCACTCTGAAGAGCTGTCGAGGATGAATGCGAGCCTGGTGGCTGAAATCTCAAAACGTAAAGAGGTAGAAGAAGCCCTGCAAGCGACTCTTTCTGAACTCGAGCATTCCAACTCAGAGTTGCAACAGTTTGCTTACGTGGCATCCCATGATCTGCAAGAGCCCCTCCGAATGATCTCAAGCTACTTGCAGCTCCTGGAGCGACGCTACCGGGGTAAACTGGACCGAGATGCCGACGACTTTATCGCCTTTGCTGTTGACGGTGCCAAGCGCTTGCAAGGATTGATAAACGATATTCTCAGGTTGTCGCGGCTAGGAACTCGAGAGAAGTCATTAAGAGCCACTGACTGCGAGGTCACATTGGGGCAAGCTCTTAATAACCTGAGAACTTCTATTGAAGACGCCCGTGCAGAAGTGACCAACGATCCTCTCCCCACAGTGTGGGCCGATGCCACACAGCTTGTGCAGCTTTTTCAGAATTTAATAGGCAATGCCGTCAAGTTTCGCGGGAAGGGTGATCCGCGCATTCAAGTTTCCGCGCAGCCAAGGGGCAAAGAGTGGCACTTCCGGATAAGCGATAACGGCATCGGCGTTGATCCGCAGTACTTCGATCGAATATTCGGAATCTTTCAGCGATTGCACGGCAAAGGGGAATACCCCGGCACCGGCATGGGACTGGCAATTTGCCGCAAAATAGTTGAAGGCCACGGTGGCCGAATTTGGGTTGAATCTGAGCCGGGTAAAGGAGCCACGTTCTTCTTTACTCTCCCCATAAGCACTCCAACTCCGTGACCTTTGTCCTTGAAGTGGGGTGGCCCGTGGCCCGCAGGACAGCCTAGGGGCATGGCCCGACCTACCTCCTTGACTACCTACTATCGACGCCTCTGATTAGGGGGGCTTCAGCCACGATCTACGATACCGAATCTGAGATTTCGAAATTTCTGGCGATCTTCCGGGGATACTCTTGAGCCTACGCGCGCCATAAAAATGTTTTCTTCCCGGAGGGCAATATTCGGCTCATTAGTATAGAATTCCTGAAATCCATGAACTTTGAGCAAGCTCATCATCATATTCCGGTATTGGGCCATGGTAAGGCCGCTTCCGTCAAGGTCCCAGTGCCAGGAGAAGCCGTTCATATAAGCAACTTTGTCCTCAAAAAAGTCATCGGCCAGCACTGAAGAAATCATCTTTTGAGCAAGATGCATGTGACGAAAGTTGCGGCTGACCTCCACGGCTCCCATTTCGTACATCAATTCTCCGAGCTTGCTCCAGCGTTCGGCTTGATCCGGGTACCAACATGCCAAGTAGCCTGCCACGATGTTGCCCTTCGAGAGGGCAAGTGCCACTCTGCCGTCTTTGCCGGACGAAACTTTTTCGAAGACCTCAAGCTTTTGGATGATCGACGAATAATGCGAAAAATTTCCTAGGCCTGAATCGAGCTTGAGATTAGCGAAAAAACCAGGCTGACATCTCGGACAGATCGAGACAATCCCATTCGGTGTTTCGAGAATTTGCGCATCCGCGGCAGTCGCGCAGGTCGAGCTTTGATCGGGTTCTCGGCTCAAAAATCGCTCCAATCACGATGTAAAGTTTTCACCATGATTATAAGGTCACGATAGCAACCTTGGCGGTCTTTCACGTAATCCTTGAGAACAGCCTGTTCAAAGAAGTCCAGTTTGTGAGCAGCCTTAATCGCCGCTTCTTCCACACCTGCAATGAATTCCGCAATTAGTTTTTCCACTCCCATGCTCATGGCCAGTCTGATGGTATCCAAAAGCATCCACGTCCCCAACCTCTGGTGACGAAAGGCCGGATCAACCATGATCCTGAGATGAGCTATGTGTCGTAGGCATTCCGAAGGGCGGCGGTGGAGCCTCACGTTCGCAATAATTCTGTTGTCCTCCTGTCTTACTGCAACAAGAGGGAGAACGCGATTAAAGTCCAGCTTCTGTATCCACTCATGCATCACAGAAGGTTCGGCCACGTTGTCCCTGAGAAACCATCGCTCGTCTTCCGGGATCCTTTCGAAGAACTCCAATAGACGTTGCTCGTCGTCACGAGCTAAAGGACGGAGCAAGATAGGTGTTCCATCTTTGCTCATGATCTCCTTGGGGTAGTTCTCCAGCATATAGCTGCTCCTTCTCATAAAAACGGGTGTCCACTCCGATGGTGTAACAGATGGGAGCGCCTCTAGCAACAGATCGTTGATGCCTCGTGCTTCATATCACAAAGCCTCAAGTGCCGGTAGTCCAGCTTCCAGCAAGGTTCAACACGTCAGATCGTCCGGTTTCGGACAGTTCTCCTGCGCGACTTGCGTGACACCACCGTGTGACTGACTGAACTCCGTAGGCCCGTGAGAAATGGCGGTTCGCGATCGCATGCCTCTGCCGAGCTCATTGGGGCATTGGAGCACTGGATTCAAGAAAGACATGGGGTAGACTCTTGAATACCGGGCACCCCAGTCCTACAATAGACATCACGTGGTCCGTGAAAGGCCGCGACGTAAACGACAAGATATGCTTAAGGGAGTGAACTTATGGAGGAAAAAGAAGGCGTAGTTCTCGCAGCGATGAAGAAGGCGGGTAAACCGGTGAGACCCGGAGACGTGGCAAAGTTTCTCGATCTGGATAGCAAAGAGATTTCCAAGATCATAGATTCTTTGAAAAAGAAGGGAATGATCGTCTCACCAAAGCGGTGCTACTACGCTCCCGCAGATAGTTGAAAAGGTTATGGAAGCCTCGCGCCAATGCGCTTGCCGACAAGATAGAAGAACTTTCCCGGCAACCGTGAACGGGTGTGGCATAGAGGCGCTGCATGCCCGGCTGCCTCTATGCCACCCAAACCGCTTTCAAGTACGAACCCGCAAAATCCACTACTAACATGGGCTGATTAGCCTCTAGATTCCACGAGACAAAGTAAGTGAATTGCTCTACGAGCGACTCCTCTTTGTCCAGATTTGATTTCAGCCAATCCTGTGCTTTCCTGACAGTGGCCCGTATCATTCGGTCTATCGCCATTGATTCATTGAGAGGTTTGAGTGCCGGGGCGCTCTGGAGTTGCTCCACTGCTTCTTCCCAGTGAATTCCGTCGATCTTCCGCCGTAGCACATATCCGTTTCCTCGATCGCGAATTATCAGGAGGGGAAGGTTGACATACACGACCGAGTTGCGGATTCTTAGGCCCCCGATTTTGGGAGCCAAGGATTCCAGTAACTCCTTTCTTCGCTCCAGTTGAGGAAGCATTCTCGCTTGAATGCGCTCAAAAATGAAAACGTTCCCCTCAATAGTAATTTCCTTGAGCCGGGTGGGATCGAAACCAAGGTCCAGCAAATCGCCGATGGTCAAGGTGTCACTAGAGGGGACACCCTTTTCTTCCATCCATGACACCAGATTAGGCCGTCGATAATTCGGAAGAGATTCGATGATCCGAGCAGGATGCTTTTTCAGTGCGTCGGGTAAATGAAGCCACAATTCCTTGTCTCCGGTTTGAAACGAGGGGCTGCCAGCCAGATCTCGAGGGGCGTACGACTGCATCGGTAGTTTACGGATCTCTGGATCCAAGACGATCTGCTCCAAAGACTCCCCCCCCGTATAACCGAGCAGTTGTGATATGCGACGGCGAAACCCAAGATATTTGGTTACAAAGCGGGTGAACATGAAGCGAATAAAAGAATCGTTTTCACCACGCCGGACACTCTTTTCGAAATATGTGACAAGTGCTGCGTAAAGCTCTTTGAATTCATCAATGGTGCGCCTCACCATCAATTCGTTGTCCCTCATGTCGATAGTGGGTCGCTTCCTTTTAAGATGATGGACCAGCTTCAGAACGGCATCTTTAAGGTCGCGTTGACCTAGTGCGGGCGGCACAAAGACCATATACTGGCTTTCGGGGTCCGAAGTCGTGACCCCAGTAATTGCATCAACGGACTTCCAATCAAGTTTCAGATAAATGTCGTAAGTAGGTTCTTCTTGGGGAATAATGTTGTCCAGAATTCCTATAGCGGACTTCTCCGTGAGGAAATCCCGGAACGCCAGGAGAATGAGGTTTCCGAGTCCTTTGTTCCGGAATGGGGCTGCCACTTCTACATACACCAGATAGTAACAAGGAATCGGCTTCTTCAGGTACAACATATTGAGACGGCCGAGGTTTTCACCCGTTGTAGCGTTGAGCTCCAAGACCTTGAAACCGTTATGAGAATCTTCCTGTTCGAGACGGTCTATTTTGGCTCCCGACACAGTGGCATCCACGAGGTCCCACAGTTCGGAGAAAAGATCGGCAACCATTGGAGAATTGGAGGAACCAAGGCGTCCTCCCTCGTCCATCAGGCTTATGAGTGCAAGCCGATCATTGAGGCTTAGCCGCTTGTGTTCCGGGCCGGATGGCTTTGATGAAGTTTCTTGAGCTGATGGTCTGGTCATGGCTTGTGATCCTTGTATGTGGCCCTTGAGCACTGAGGAGTTGCAAAAATCAAAAAAAAAGCGGAGTCTCTGCTCCGCCTGGTGTTTCGATATGTGCAATCGTCCTACTCAGCGTAGCAGCATCTTGCTCCCTTTGCTAAAATAAAAGTAAAAATATGATTTACCGGTGACCATCATCTGTTGTTCCTTTTGCTTTAATTCATATCCGCACTTACGCGCTTTGTCAACATTGTTTTTTCCAAGAAGTGCAAACATTCAGCATTCGAAACCGTGAGGACTCAACATGGACGACGCAATCAGCATTATTCGCAGGCTTCTCGAAAACCGAGCCGTGAAGCAATGGGAAGTCTTTCATCAAGACTCTCGCAGCTTCCGCGTGGAATTCAAAGATGGGGTCATGGACTCCCTCAAAAAGGCGCGAGTTACCGGCCTGGCTGTCAGAATAATTATGGAGTCGAGGGTAGGATTCTCATTTACTTCCGCCCTTGACGCGTCGAGTCTGGAAAGCACTGTGGATACAGCTCTGTCCATGGCCCGACTGATGCCCCCGAACCCTGACACGACCCTCGCCGGCTTTGCTGCTTTTCCTGTCTTGCTTGACAAAATCATGGATAGCTCTTTGCGAACAACCGAGGAAGGAGACAAGATTGAGATCGCCAGGGCCGTTGATGCCAAAGCCCGCCTTGAGGACAAAAGGATTACCACAATCCGGTCGGCAGGTTATTCTGACGGAATCGTGGCGGTGAGGCTTGTCAACTCCAACGGATTGGATGCAAGTGGTGAAGCCGGGATCGTACACGCTTGGGCTGAATTAATGGCTGAAGAGAACGGCGGTCAGGAGATGGCATACTGGATGGAACAGGCAAGATCGCCCGAGCGCATAAATCCCGATGAGGTCTCTTCGAAGGCGGCCCGCAGAGCTGTTAACAGCTTAGGGGGAAAATCGGTTCCATCGGCAAAAATGCCAGTGCTGATGGAGAATAGTGTAGTGGTGGATCTCCTTAGCGTCCTTTCGCATTCATTCCTTGCAGAGAACCATTTCAAGAAGCTTACCTCCCCGAAAATCAAATTGAATGCGCCCATTTTCTCACCAAAGATATCTATAGTGGATGACGGCACGGACCCGCGGGGAGAGTACACGTTCCCGTTCGACGGAGAAGGGACACCTTCTCAGCGGACCCAGGTGGTTGAAAAAGGGGTCTTGCGCTCACTGCTTATAGACTTGCCGTATGCCGGGAAGCTCAAAGCCTCTTCTACAGGGAACTGCCGCCGAGGGAGCTTCGAGAGTCTTCCGGTTAATGGTATCACGAATCTTATGATCGAACCCGGCAGCTCCACTCCGGAAGATTTGGCTACTTCGATGGGGTCGGGACTGCTGATAACAGAGTTGATGGGATTGCACACCGCGAATCCCGTCAGTGGGGATTTTTCCGTTGGCGCTTCGGGGTTCAATATCATGAGAGGCAAGCTGGGGCATCCTGTGAAGGGCATTGCGGTTGCCGGGAATGTAATCGATCTTTTCGGCAACATTCAGGAAGTCGGTAATGACTTCCGCTACTTCGGTAATATTGGAGCGCCCTCGCTACTTGTTGAATCTCTGTCTATCAGTGGATTGTAGAAAAACATTGCGGCTTGATAAGGCCGGTCCGTCAGCGAGTCGGCCCACGGGCTCCACGTTTAGCGGCACTGGCTCCCTGTAGAATTTTTTCGGTCCATTGTGTGATCTTAGCTCGCCATTCAGGGTTTATTTCAAATTCCAGCGCCTTCTCGAAGTAACTCATTGCCTGGACGTTCCTGCCGGCCAGCATGCAGGCTACGCCCATATTTTCTAATGCCTCACGGTTGTTGGGATTAATTTTGAGAACCCATTGGTAGTCCTTTATGGCCGCATCGTATTTTGCGAGGCCCGCATAAGCCAATCCGCGACCGATATACGCGTCTTCCGAAGAAGGTGCCAGCCTTATTGCATGGTCGTAGTCCTCCAGGGCTGCCTCATGCTCCAAGTTAAAATTTTTTACATCCCCGCGGAGGATGTAGCCCTTGGGATTGGACGGGTTAAGCTCAATATAACGAGTAAGGTCTTTGATTGCCTTTCCGGGAACGCCTCTCTGGTCGTACGCTTTGCCACGCAATAGATAGGCCTCGGAAAGATTCGGGTCCCGACGTATCGCGGCTGAGAATGAACGAATTGCTAGAACAAACCGCCTTTTTCCCATCTGGACCTTTCCCTGAGCAATATGAACCTTGGCAGATTGCCCCACTCTTGAAGGTCCCGACTTCAACGGATTTTGAGCTTCAGCCCATTGAGGCAACTGAGCAGCTATCGTAAGTGCAATTAATGCCGTGAAAAGAGAATAAGGACGGGGAAACGACATGGACATTAGATTTAACCACTAGCAGAAAGGTTTTTCGTCAGCCCCGAAAAATCTGGAGCGACTTGTCTCATGCACGTCAATTCTAGTCCTTGCTTTCTCTCTTGCCAACATCTTCGCGAGGAGACAGCCAAAGCTTCTTGCGCGCCAGCTGCCGATCGAAGTGGACTCTCCACTGTTCCTGAGATAGAATGGCCAGGCAACGCAAGCGGCTGTAAATCCGCATTTCGTTTTAGCTTTGCAGCATCGGCGGGTCTCTCAAAAGGCGCTTGGTCGAGGATTCCTCCTGGAGTAGACCCCTGCATGTCAAATAATTTGGTTCCAGTTTGGTGGAAGAAGATCGTTGTGTGCCAGGTTTCCTCAATAGATTTTTCCGCATTTGACTGTCGTCGGTAGAAGAATCTTTAGTCCAAATGAAAATGCAGTGCGAAAAATCGCCAGATGATTATTCCAGCTTCTTCTAATAGTCGAGAGCCTGCCATTGGACTTGGCTGGGCCTATCTTTTGAATGCAGGGCTTGCCACCCTGTTCTGGATGTATTTCCTATCCGGCGGGTTCAGCGCTCCGGGAATCCTGGACGGGTACTACAATATCCAAGCTGCTGCGCTCGCCAAGGGGTGCCTTGCTATAAACTGCGGTGCCACTACCTCGTTCTATCCCGATGCCAGCCTGTTTAATGGCCAGTACTATTTCTATTGGGGGTTGCTCCCATCAGTCGGTTATCTCGCATTGAGTGCTGTGCTCGGGAAGCTTGTGGGGCAGTATGCGCTTGTGGTCGCGTTTCTCTTTAGTTTGACCTACTTTTATCAACGCATTATTGGGGAAATCGTCGGGGGAGCTCTGGATGCAGTCCCGAACGTCAGAGGGCTGTGGCGCCTGAGTTCATTACCACTGCTTTGGCTCTTTCTCTTCAATCTCCCTTTCCCGCAACTCTGGCATACCCGACCCAGTTATGAGCCCATCTGGTTTTTCGACCGATTCAGCATTTATGAACAACAGATCCTCTTTGGTCTCGCGCTGGCGATGCCGGGTATTTTTGTACTGGTCAGAGGGCTAACACGCGGCAGTGCCTGGATGGTAGCGCTTTCCACCGTTTTATTTTCTATGGCAGCGTGGACGAGAGGTACATGGTTTATCTTGGCCTTCCTGTCCATTCCTGTAGCAGCGGTGTTCATCGCGAAATTCGCCCGACAAGAACGTGACAACTACACGATGGGGAAAAGTGCTATCTGGCTTGCGGTCTCCGTGGTGCTCTTGGGCGGGCTGCTCGTGTGGAATTATGTCCGATTCGAATCATTCTTTGACTTCGGGGCATACGTGCACCAGCATCCGGTTGGGGCCGCGTATCTCCGCGTTATGTCGGCGCATGTATCGCCCGCAACGAAGCTCTGGAATGCCATGTTCAACGTCATTTCGTACTACGGCTCTCCAAGCCTATTACGAGGATTAGGTCTGGATCAAAGAGTTTTCGCGATTCGGGAGGGGATGTTTCCGTATTTCTTCTCCTATAATCCGCTACTTTTACCCCTACTGGTCCTTTTTCCCCTCGGGATGTACCGTGCAGCGAAATCCAGCGTGCGTCTGTTTGTCACAATGACGGTTCTTGCCGTCGTGGGCCTTTACATGAACCTCGTCATCATAGGTTTGGGACTCGTCGTTCTCATGAGATACTTTGTAGAGATCTATTATCTGATCATCCTGGTTCTGTTTGGTGTACTTGTCGCTTTGGTGCCTTTTCGTATCGCCTTCGTGGCGATGGCGATCGCAATCTCGCTGTACCTGCCTGACAATATCTCTCAGTTTATCCACAAGAGGCCCGAACTGAGAGTCTCGCAAGCTAATGGCGCACAAAGCCTCGACACGGGCTCTCATTCACCCTTTATCATCAAAGATGCTGTGTGGCCGCGAGGATGTGTTGCCGCGGAAACGGCCCACGTCTTCACGGACTACAATGTCATAGGCTTCTCTCCAGGCCCTGAAGGATCTCTTCTGGCATCTGACGTCGCGGCAGCATTCATCATTCCGGAACCATCCGAATTGCGGGAACAGGGGAAACTGACGGTACAAGGACTAAGATCTCTTATGACTTATGGGAGAGTGCTCTTTTTCGTAGACGATCGGCAGATCGGATCGATCCGATTAAACCCCGAAGCACCTGTCGATGCTTCGATGCCCATACGTTTCGAATTGCGAGAAGGTGCACCGCACAAGATCCTCATGATCTTCTTGGCCATGGACCACGCCTATTTACCGCCTATACCACCCCCGACGCCGGTAATACTGCTGAGAAGTGTCAGTCTTGCAGCGAAAGTGCAGTAGCCTCAGCGCTCGTGTGTCGTCATCACGGCTGTTTCGTTCTTTTCAAAGCTGATCCGAGTTTCACTAAATGCCATATTTGGGCAGACTGGATCTCCGTGGACCCGAAAAGGGAGAACCCGCTCGGCTCCACCTATTGGGAAATACAAGTGGAAGCGGTGCAAGTCGATCCTCGCGGCGTCGAGCAATTCCAGCTACTAGCCTGATCCCGTAGCCATATCTTGACCGTGATTCCCCGTGTTGACCACGAGATCCTTTCATTATTCCGGTAGATCAAGATACTATACGTCTATCTAAACAAATGGTACATATTGTTGGGCAGGTTGTGACGACAATTCATTTCAGGGAGTAAGACTATCATGGAGTATCGGGACATTATCGTTGATTCTCAAGACGAGATCGGCTCGATCACGATGAATTCTCCAAAAACGTTCAACGCCTTGTCGAAGAATCTAATTGGAGAAATGATTTCAGCCCTCGAGGCCCTCGGAGCCGACTCTCGGTTGAAGGTGATCATCATCAAAACGAGTGGAAAACATTTCTGCTCCGGCCATAACCTGACGGAGATGGTAGACGGTACAAATGGCCAGTACAAATTCATTTTCGAACAGTGTACGCGAATGATGACCATGATTCATCAGGTCCCTCAGATTGTGATAGCCCAGGTTCATGGCGTAGCCACCGCTGCCGGCTGCCAACTTGTTGCCACCTGCGATCTGGCAGTCGCCGACGAAACCGCCAGGTTCGGAACGCCCGGGGTAAAAATCGGCCTATTTTGCACAACCCCTATGGTTGCACTGAGTCGAGCGGTCGGACGCAAGCATGCACTGGAAATGCTGATGACCGGCCGGCTCATATCAGCTCAAGAGGCAGAACGGTACGGTCTGGTTAACAAGGTTATGCCAGAGGGACAATTAGAAAAGGCTACCAGAGATCTTGCCCTGTCAATCGTGGAGGCCAGTCCGCTGGTGATTAAGATTGGAAAACGAGCCTTCTACGATCAAATCGAACAGGACGAGCAGCACGCATACGCGTATGCAGGTAACGTGATTACGTTAAACCTCATCACGGAAGACGCGCAAGAGGGGATCAAAGCTTTCCTCGAAAAAAGGAAGCCTCTATGGAAAGGCCAGTGAAACAATCATCCGGAGGAAATTTCAGGCAGAAGCAACTTGCCCGAACTTCCTCCATCGGAAATTCATTTTTCCCTGGCGGACAGCATTTCTTCCGTCCACTCGTACGCTGCGATCATGGCCGGAAATCCGACTATCGTCGCTGACAGAAGAACCGTCTGCATTATCTCTTCTCCAGTAGCTCCCGCATTCAGGGCCCGCCGCGCATGGGACCTAACCCCGCCTTTGGAAGCCATACCAATAGAAATTCCAAGCTGGATCAGATGTTGGGTTTTCGGATCAATAGGCCCCGCTGCCGTGCAAAGATCCCCCACTTTTCGGTATGCATCAGCTATTTCTCCATGCCTATCCACGAATTTCTTGAAGATTTCCGGCAAGTACATTTTCGTTCCTCCTTACAATGCAGCCCCGGCGGCTCATGCTACTAGTAGTCTATGATATTACCTTTTTGGTTCATGGTATGCCCAGCGAAAAATGTTGAGGGAACCACGAAACCATCCGAAAGTCCTTTAACGTCATCATTTGTAGAAACCATCCTCAATTGCGGAGCGTTGACACTTGAGCTTCGAAGCCTGATATTGTGATTGTAGTGTTTAGCCTCACTTGACGCGCAATCTATGAATTCAAATGCAAAGGTTTTTTTATCCGAAGAGATTTCGACGGGAGTTTGAAACGTAAATAATGAATCATCCAGGAGAACTAGCCAATGAACTTGTCCAGTCAATTTCGCAGGTTCTGATAGGCAAGGAAAGGCAAGTGAAAAATGTCGTTGTGGCACTGCTTGCGCGGGGCCACATCTTGATTGAGGATATCCCCGGAGTGGGCAAGACCTTGTTGGCACTGGCCACAGCGCGATCCATGGGGGTTCGTTTCAGGCGCATCCAATTTACCAGCGACACACTTCCATCCGACGTCCTTGGGGTCAATGTCTATGATCCCAAGAATTCCGACTTCGAGTTTCGAGAAGGCCCCATCTTTACGGAAGTCCTTTTGGCTGATGAAATCAACAGGACATCGCCGCGTACGCAGTCAGCTCTCCTGGAGGCTATGGCGGAGGGAAAGGTTTCCGTGGATGGAACCACCTATAATTTGGCTACGCCTTTCTTTGTTCTGGCTACCATGAACCCGGTGGAGCGCTTCGGCTCCTTCGAGCTCCCAGAAAGTCAACTGGATCGATTCATGATGTCGATCAGCCTCGGGTACCCCGACCGCGGCCATGAACGAGAGATTTTTACGAGGGACATAGAACATATTCATGCGGAACAACTACGATCCGTCACCGATCCCGAGATAATAAGACAGCTTCAGGACAAAGTTCGGGAAGTAAGGGTCGAACCATCGATTATGGAATACTTGCTTGATCTCGTCAGAGCCACCCGGGAGAATTCTGCTATAAGGCTAGGGCTTTCTTCCAGGGGAGGTTTGCATCTGAAACGTGCGTCCCAGGCCACGGCCCTCCTCGACATGCGAGATTACGTCGTTCCAGCCGATCTAAGGAGCGTATTCCTTTCCGTTACGTTGCACAGGATCCTTCTGCCCGGGGGCTCACTGGACGGGCGAGGGCGGGAAGGGAAAAAGGACGTGTTAAACCAGATCTTGCGCTCAGTGGCCGGCCCGGTTTGAAGATTGGAAGCGACACACCAGCTTTTCTCAGCGAAAACCAGCAACTTGCCAGGCCGCTCCTCCCAAAGCCTCTCATGAGTTTTGTGATGCTGTTCATAACTTTTACCGGCTACATCAGATCGTCTTGCAGATATGCTTTCCAGCGGGCAAAACGGAGTGAATGAAATGACGTCTTTTGCCGCCAAGTTCTCACGCCATGAACGCGACGCCGGGAAGCGGCCGATTACGCCTCGAAGATCCGCTGTACACGATCTGCCCGCGTATTCGTCGATTGATGGCGAATCGGCATCACGACCCAAGGTTCGCCTGCGTGTCAAACCCACACTCGCTGGATGGATTTTGATTTTTCTTCTTGTCTGGATTCCGCTCACTGCTATCGGTACAGCGAACAACTTTCTGCTTATAATCTTTTCCATGATGGTCGGCTTGATGTTGATCTCTCACCGGCTAGGGGGAAAAAATCTCAGGACCGTCCGGTTGTCGAGAGGCTTTCCTGATGAGATTTTTGCCGGGAAGAGTTTCGCTGTCCGATATGTAATTAAGACCGACAGGCGGCCGTGGGGAGCAGTGACACTAAAGTTCGTGGAAGCCCCACCTCTCCAGGGCGCTCCTGAGGGTGTGGCGTTCTCTCATGTACCTCCTGGTGAAACGGTCAGCGAGAGAGGATTTTTCTCCATATCCAGCCGCGGAGATAAGCAGATCTCGCCTGGTGTGCTCACATCGGCGTTTCCTTTCGGACTCGCCTCGTATTCGAGGAGTTGTGGACCGGTAGAGTCAGTGCTTGTTTTCCCCCGGATTTCTTCAGTTGACGACGACATCCCACCTTGGGTAGGCAGCTACGGAAGTGGACCGGAAAGGGCCGATCCATTTGGGACTGTTCCTTATCAGTTTCGGGAGTACGTGCCCGGGGATCCTTATAAATATATCGAGTGGAAAAAGACTGCCAGGACCGGCGGTCTTATTACCAAAGTGTTGTCGGATGAGGGAGCCAGAGAAATTACCATTCGTCTGCCGGCTGAAGCCTCTGAAAGGGCTATATCAAGGGCCGCTTCGTTGGTTGTTCATTTTGCCGAATCGGCCCGTCCAATTTGCCTCCAGGGCCCGGGTCTGCTGCTTGGGCCGGGAAAAGGCAAAGAGATTGCCATAAAGATCCTGACCAGCCTCGCACGATGGGAAAGCGTGCGGAGAGCCCCTGTCTTACCGGATCACTCATCCGACATCGTGGTACAGATAGACGAAGCAGGAGAATTCCTTTGGAGCCGTCCGTAAGAACGTGATGAACTTGTTTCTTGACACAGCTCGAGCCAGGTGGAGACTCGGAAGAGGCCACAGATCTTCCGAAATCTCACCGGTTTCGATTGTACCCGGCAAATTCCGGTCTTTCAGATACCTTCTGGCCACGCTGGTGAGCCTTTCTATCGGTGCTGCTTGCATCGAAAACGGGTTGAGTCCGCTGGTGTTGCTGACGCTGCCGGTCTTGATCGCTGCTCTTTTGCGGACTGATTTCTCGCATCCGTTCATTCTTTCGGAGCTGACAATTACGATTCTTTTTCTGTTCTATGTCCCTCTATTTTGCCTGGGTATTCTTGTTGCTAACGGAAACCTGTCTCTTCCTGTGTTTGTTGTCTACTTTACATTCGGTACCGTAATGGCTAGAGGATTATCACCATTGACGGACCGCAATGTGGGGCAACTGATTTTTTTGAGCATCGGGCTCATCCTTATAAATTGCATACTTACCAACCACGTGGTCTTTGGGCTTATTCTCCCCTTTTATCTTTTCGCGCTTATGGGGACGCTTCTCTCCTTCCACCTGGCCCGAACCTCCGCCCGATCGGATGAAGCCGCTGAAGCTGCAAGCGGTGAAGAATTCAGGAACGGATGGCATATTGCTCTCATTAAATATGCCGTCTACGCGGTCATATTAACCTCAGTTATGTTCGTCATTCTGCCGAGGCCCTTTCTGACAATGCCCGGCTTTAGCGCGGCTTCGGCGCGGGCTGGAGGATTTGCGGATCTGGAGCAGCAGATTACATATCAGGAAATGGCCAGGATGGCGGGCAGGCACAGGATCGCTTTTGTCGCAAACGTGAAAAGTGGCTCTCTCCCGGAAGTTCCTTATTGGCGCGGACGCGTGCTGGACAAAACGGACGGTCGGAGGTGGTTTCCCTCCAACTTAAACACGGCGATGACCAAGTTGATTCATGCCGACCCTTCCGAAACCATCCTCTATCGAGTGATACCGTATCGGCTTCACTCCAAAGTGATATATGTCTCCGGACTGCCCTTGAGCGTCACGGGCCGCATGGGCGGTCAGCTATTTATAACTTCTGGAGGAGAGGTGATCGTTGATTCACCTTTCTTGTTTGCGAACTCGTACGTGGTACGGGCTGTCGATCGTCCGATCCCCTTGACACGCAGGTCACGGGCTATCAATTTGGACCAAACCGGTGTGACACCGAAAATAGAAAAGCTGGCCAGGCAGTGGACCGCAGGCTTTTCCTCTTCCAGGGACCGGGCTGGGGTATTGGTGTCGAGGCTTAGGAGCAGGTTCAAGTATGTGCTCCGAACGCCGCCACCACCCGCAAACGTACACCCCATTGAATACTTTCTTTTCAAATCCCGCGCCGGCGACTGCGAATACTTCGCTGGAGCACTCTGCTTGATGTTACGATCCATCGGAATTCCCGCCCGTGTAGTTGAAGGCTTCAAGGGCGCGGAGCCAACGAGCGTGCCCAATGAATTCATTGTCCGCTTTTCCGCCGCCCATGCGTGGGTGGAAGCAGCGCTTGATGACACCGGCTGGACAAGGCTTGACCCTACCCCGCCGGGAAGCGAATTGGCAGAGAATTATTTTTGGAGACTGGCGTCAGATCTCTACGATTCTTTGGATTATGAATGGACAAAGAACGTGATCTACTTTGATCGCTCAGATCAGGCCATGATCTTTGAAGCGTTCACAAAATTACTGTCCGGGCGGCTATCTCTTCCTTTTGCCACTGCTCGAGTTCTAAAATCGTATCCCTTGCCCGTAATCATGGCGGTAAGCATACTTTCGATTGCCGCTTTGGTCATTTTCCTATTCCGCCGCAAGGAAGTCGGTTTTTCTGAAGTGTACCTGATGACTATGAGGGATCTGGTCAAGCAAGGAATCCTGCGAGGCGTGCACCCTTGGCATGAGCAAAACGTCACTGAGATAATCGAGAAATTTCCTTCTCTGAAGGACCCTGTTTTGAGGTTTATGGATGATTACCTAAGAGCGAGATTCGGAAAAAAAGAAGATATTTCGCCCAAGAAGTTGAAAGAGGCCCGCAACAGATTGCTTGAGAGTGCTCGAGCGGTGGATCGGCCAAGGCGTAACCATTCTCCGGAGATTTGACCGACGGCCCAAATCGCTTGACGAAGATGGGCTACGTGGAACGAAGCGTTGGCCATCTTTTTTGAGCGAGAGAGGCCGGTTCAATCGAGCTACAACTGCTCCCAAGATCCGTCTGGTGTTCGTCCCGCTTAGTCCCCGGCGTTCCGCACTTGGAACTAAACCTGGATAAAAAACCGCGATAATTTCCATCATCTATTAACGACAAGCCCGAAAATTCGTCTAACTGAACGGGAACAAGAAGGGGGCTTGCGTGTCTATTACGGGCACATCTTCAATTACTGCACTTCAATTCCATGGGTAAAAAAACCGGTTAGAAAGATGGCTTGAGTCGTCAACTGATGTACTTCAGAACGAGAAAGGAGCAAACTTGATGAGAAACTTCATGGTATTGGCAGCGGTTGCTTTTGCGGGCATGCTCGCGGTAACGGTGCCGGTCGGCCCAGCCTGCGCAGCCCCGGCGAGTGCAGCCCTCGCCAGTGCAAGCGCGTCAACAGACAATGTGGTCGGGACTCAAAGCCAGGTGCCGGTTCAATTGGTCGGGCGTGGTGGTGGTGGTCATGGTGGCGGTGGTCATGGTGGTGGCGGCCATTTTGGCGGTGGTGGCCATTTTGGCGGTGGTGGCCATTTTGGCGGCGGCGGCCATGCATTCGGTGGCCGTTCATTCGCCGGTCGTGGATTCGGTGGCCGTTCATTCGCCGGTCGTGGATATCGCGGCGGATATCACGGCTACCGTGGCCGCGGGTTCTATGGCCGCCGGTTCTATGGCGGTGGGTTCTATGGGGGAATCTATGGTGGCCCTTATTACGGCGGCTACGATAACGACTGCTATTGGGACGGGTACCAGTGGATATGTCCCGATGACTTCTGACCTGAACTGAAAAGCATACGGGGCCGACGAACTGAGAGGAAATTCACGAATGCTTGGGACTGCCGTGTGACCGCCCCATGGTTCAAATAATAGATATTTCAGCCGTTACACAAGCTGCCCCGCTGTTCTTCTGAAAATCTTTTCTAGGACCGTAAAAAGAATCCCTGGCGATCAGGCTGTGTGAATTGCGGAATGCACACAGCCTGATTTTTTTTGTGTGACAGTTCGCCCTGGCAACAGAGGACAAATTTTGCTGGTTTAGATTGCCTCATGGGAACGGTCTTGAATAGACTGGTTCAAATCACTCCTTGTTGCGCCATGGAGGCCAAATCTTCGGCTGTTAGGCCCAACCCTCTGAGGATTTCATGAGTGTGCTGCCCCAAATTCGGCGCGGGTTGATCATCTGCCGCAGGCGAATCGGACAATTTGATGGGAGAGGTCAGAAAACGGCGGCCGTCTGACGACTTGGTGACCATGTCGCGGGCCTCGGCGAGGGGGGAGTTGACTGCCTCATCAAGGGACAGGACAGGTTCGCAGCACGCGTCCGAATCTTTCAACAGTTCCACCCATTCGTCTCTCGTACGCGACGCGAAAATTTGCTGAACTTCAACGACGAACTCTTTCGCGCCAAACTGCTCCTCAATCAGGTCTTTACGGTTCACGGCCGCGCAGAAGTTTTCCCAGAATTTGGATTCAAGAGCCCCGAGTGACATATACTTCCCGTCACTGGTCCTATAAAGTCCGTAACATGGGAATCGCCCCGTCAATAGCATCTGCCCGGCCTCAGCACGCTCCAAGCCGGCTTGGACACCGCCGAAGACCATCGTTGCCAGCGACAAGGCTCCATCGAACATGGCAGCGTCCACAAATTGGCCTCGGCCTGTCTTTTCCCGCTGAATTATCGCCGCGAGCAGGCCGGACAGGGCCATGAGGCTTCCACCAGCCAGATCGGCAATCTGGACACCCGGAATTGCAGGGCTTCCTTCCCGAGTTCCACTCATTCCGATTATCCCAGCGAGTGATAGGTAGTTCACGTCGTGGCCTGCCCGAAGCCGAAAAGGACCGTTGTGGCCGTACCCGGTTATGGACACGTAAATCAAGCGGGAATTGCGGGCACTGAGGATGTCAAAGTTAAGTCCGAGTCGCTCCATGGTTCCGGGCCTGAATCCCTCGACAATGATGTCGCAAATATCAACAAGTTTCAGGAAAAGTCTCTTTCCTTCGGGATGTTTGAGGTTCAGAGTCAGACTTTTCTTATTGCGGTTGACAGCCGCGAAGAATGGGGAAACCTCGCCTCCACCGAGAGCGCGAGCGTAGTCGCCGCCCGCGGGGTTTTCCACTTTGATTACTTCCGCGCCCAGGGAGGCAAGCAACCAGGTCATGTAAGGACCTGGCAAGTTCATGCTTAGATCTAGCACCTTGAAATCGGCAAGAGCCCGCGACATTTTGGTCACCATCAGTCTGAATTACGTTACATGCGCCTGATACTACGCCATATCAAGTCATTCGGCAAAGCAGATTCCGTTGAATTATAGCTTAGGCGTGGAAAACGCAGTAAAGAGCGCCTCAACTAATATCTTCACCAGTCCGAAAAGTGTAGCGGCCCAAGCGACGAGGGCCACATAAATGAAATAATGTGGGATCACCAATAAAGCGTCCAAGCCGATCACTTTTGACAAGTGAGCGGTGCACGTCGTGTACATGCCCAATGGGAACACGAGGCTCCAATATTGGGGGGTGTAAGACAGTTTCACACCGCGAAACACGTGTCGCCAAAATTCCAATAAGACTAGAAGCGGTATCCACCAAGTTGCGAAAGCCCATAGAAGAACTGTTGAACCGACAATAAACGGCAGCATAGGTCCTAAAAGTTCCGATCCAAGTGCATTGGAAGCCAATACAGCCCCTGCGAGCGTACTGATCGCGGCAGCACCCATATTAATCCAGTACTGTGGATCAAACTCCTGCGGTTTCAAGGGAAAGAACATAAGGCGATAAAAAATTAGTGTGATAACAATCAGATATAGCATGCAGCCGATAAGGAACATGCAGAACGAAAAGAAAAGAACTAACTGCTCATAGCCGGCAAAGTACGAAACAATACGGCCGCTCAAGATTGACACCGACTGCGTGCTCACAATTGCAACCAGCCACCCCCCGGTGATTCCGTCGCCCAGGGACGGCTTGTCAGCGCGGATCGCAAATGCTGTCATAACGGCATAGATAATGAGACCCCAGAGCCCCGCACCTATCACCAAAAGCAGAGCCGCCAAATCTTGGTAACCCATCAAAAGGGTGAACTGCGTTCCAAGTATGCACGTTCCCGCGACCGCGGTGAAATACCCCGCGCCGCGCGTGTGGTCGTTCAGGTCAGCCACGAAACGTTCGGGGTAGAAAACCAGCCGGTGGAGATTGAGCAGCCAGAGTACTATGTAGAATCCGACATTAAGCCAGAGCAACGGGCGCGAAAGGAACCCAAATCCGGTCAAATCCGAGGCAATCGAAACGATCCCGGTTGCCATAACCATGGCGAAATAGGATGGGGGTAGATCGGCAATTGTGGAGTGGAGATTCTCAGTCAGTGCTGAATCGGGCACACGATACCTCTGCAGTCAGGCCGCCGTAACGCGACCTTTCAATCCGCATCTTGCAGATAACGCCAATCGGCTGCTCACAAAAGTTCGGCTTCTCTTCGGCGGAAGACAATGAAACTGCGTACCAAATACGGGATGGGTACGCTCCAAATGTGCACCAGGCGGCTGAACGGTGAAAAACCTAACAGAGCGAGTGCGGCGAGTATATGAACCTTATATGTCCAGGGAACATTAGCCATCAGATTCGGATCGGGAGTGAGGGTCACTATCCCGCGTATCCAGGGTGCGATCGTGTACAAGACTTTTGTCCCGTAGCCTCCCCAGAGGGCGTTATAGAGACCCAGGCTAACAACAATGAAGAGAAGGAAAAGGGTTACGAAGTCGTTGACAGAGGTATGGGCCATGACTCTTTTTCTCGTCAAACGGCGACCCAGCAAAAGGATAAGACCTATCCAGGCGAGAGACCCCACCACTATCCCCACGGCAATAGCAACAAATTCGTGGATTTTCGAAGTTATACCAACCTTATCGAGGATGTACTGCGGAGTCAAAAGACCGGTCAAGTGGCCCAGGAAGGTGATAATTATCCCCCAGTGAAAGAATAATATCCCGTATTTCAAGCTGTCCTTGTCGAGAAGTTCGCTGGATTTAGAGTTCCAGTTGTACGGATCCGTAAAATAGCGATACGGGTGGCCAACAACAAATATAGTCAAGGCAATGTAGGGAAAGACCTCAAATGCCAACATATTGAAAGTATCCATATTTTAATCTCCTTTCCCCATAAGCTCTCGAACCATTGTTGAAAGCGCTTCAACGAGCCCAGCATAGGAACAGCCTTCTTGCTCTCCAAGCCGAGAGGCCAGGCCGGCAATATGGCTTTGATACAGTGTGAGTATCTTGGAGCGGGTCTCGCTACTGCAAACAGACAGGAACTCAAGAATCAAAGGGAGATAGTCGGGCAATTCCTTGGTGGACAACTCATAGCCCGCATCTTTGTAAAGTTGGATCAAACGAACCAGGGCGAACCCCCGCTCCCTGGATTCTCCACATTCGTGAAATGTCATATTAAGGCAGGTCGAGGGATTGAGATCGAAGAGCCTCGTATACTCTTCCTGCAAGCCAAGTAAAGGGATTGATTCGACGCATGCTAGAAAATCATTGCATTTCGCTTTCACAACCGAGTTGGAAAATCTGCTGACAAGATCGCTCAGCTCCTGATGATCTTCTATGAGTCTCTCATCCGGATAGCTAAGCAAGGCCGAAAGGACTTTGAATACGGAACGGGACTCTTCCATTGCTCTCCGCCCACTTTTTGTGCAAAGGGTAATTGTGTGCTCAGTCATGTTACACCTAATAACTTCGGCAGAGCAGCACGCGGCCGTCAATTTTGCCAGGGTCAATTCACTGTTCAGGAAAACCCAATGCACCTTGTGCTCGATGCAGGTCTTCCGTATCTTCCCTTTTAACTGTAGGAATTACGTAGCGATCTTCACGCTTTGCAATTGAAAGGAGGCGGAACATCTCGTCGGCCGACGCTGACGTCAGCCCTACTTCTTCCAGCACAGATAGGTCAGGATTACTTTCGACTCGAATGGAACGTCTGTACGCGCGCAGTGCCTGAAGCCTTTTGAGCGCCATTCTCACGGGAGCTTCATCTCCCGCTGTTAACAGATTGGCCAGGTAAGTCACAGGAATTCGCATAGCATCAGGTTCCTGTGGCCAGGTCTTCGTTCCTTCCGACGCACGAACTAATGGACTCAAGGGAGGCACGTACCAGACCATGGGAAGCGTCCGAAATTCCGGATGAGGAGGGAACGCGAGCTTCCATTTCACTGCCAGTTTGTAAACGGGGGAAGCTTGGGCCGCGGCAATCCAACTTTCCTGAATTCCGTCCGAAAGTGCGGTTCCTATGACATCCGGGTCGTATGGATCCAGCAGCATTTCCAGGTGCGCCTGATAAACCTGCCTATCATCGGGCACAGCAGCGGCTGACTTGATTTTGTCCGCATCGTACAATACCACGCCGATGTACCGAATACGCCCGACACACGACTCTGCGCATAGCGTCGGTAATCCGGCCTCTATCCTCGGATAACAGAAAAGACACTTCTCTGATCTGCCCGCCCGCCAATTATAATAGACTTTCTTGTACGGGCATCCGGAAACACAATAACGCCATCCCCGGCACCGTTCCTGATCCACGAGCACAATCCCATCTTCGTTCCGCTTGTAAAGCGCGCCCGACGGACATGAAGCTACGCAACCTGCATTCAAGCAATGCTCACAGATCCTGGGAAGATAGAACATGAATACCTGCTTAAATTGGAGATAAGCCGCATAATCCAGGTTCTTGAAGTTCACGTCTCCCGGCCCGGTTTTCGTCACTCCGGCCAAATCATCCTCCCAGTTCGGACCCCAAACGATTTCCATGTTGTCGCCGGTGAGCAAAGATTTGGCTCGTGCCGCAGGTTGGTTTGAGCGCAACGGGCTGGAAACCAGCTTTTCGTAATCATAGGTCCATGGCTCGTAGTAATCGTCGATATGCGGGAGATCAGGATTGTGGAATATTTTCACAAACTTCTCTAAGCGCTCACCGGCACGCAGGCGTAGCTTGTCATTTTTCACCTCCCAGCCGCCTCTATGCAGCTCCTGGTTCTCCCATTTCTTGGGGTAGCCAATGCCCGGCTTGCTCTCCACATTGTTGAACCACATATATTCTGTCCCGGCACGGCTAGTCCACACATGCTTGCACGGAATACTGCACGTATGGCATCCAATGCATTTATCGAGGTTCATGACCATAGCCATCTGAGCTTTAATCTTCATACCATTCCACCTCGCGCGCTTTGCGCACCACAATTATTGTGTCTCGTTGAGCACCTGTAGGTCCGTAATAGTTAAAATCGTAGCTAAATTGTGCGTAGCCCCCAATCATGTGAGTGGGTTTCACCATGATCCTCGTAACGCTATTGTGCATGCCTCTTGTGTGTTTAGAAAGCCCGGAGCCGGGACTGTCGAATATCCGCTCCTGCGCGTGATACATCAAAGCCTTTCCACGAGGGATTCGGTGGCTCACTACAGCCCTGGCCAGGACCACTCCATTTACGTTGAAGCACTCTAGCCAGTCATTGTCTTCAGCGCTGATTTCGGATGCATCCTCATTGTTGATCCATATAGCTTTTCCACCGCGGAAAAGGGTCGTCATGATGTAGTCTTCAGAGTACATGGAGTGTATTGACCATTTTGAGTGAGGGCTCAGATAGTTCAGGACAATTTCCTTGCCTCTCTCCCGGTTCACGTCGGTCTCGCCCAGAGCCTTGAGGTCGACCGGCGGACGGAACAGGGGCAAGCCTTCCCCGAAAGTCAGCATCCACTCGTGGTCGTGATAAAACTGCGCTCTGCCGGTGAGGGTCCGGAACGGAAGCTTCTCTTCAATATTGATGACAAAAGCGGAATATGTCCTGTGTTCAGCCTCAATGCCGCTCCAGATGGGAGAAGTTATAACTTTGCGCGGCTGGTCCGTTATATCTGCAAAACTGAATTTTTCGCCCTGTCTTGGCCTGCTCAAGTGATTGAGACTGAGCCCGGATTTCTTCTCCACCCCTGCCCAGGATTTGACCGCGACGTTGCCATTGGTCTCCGGTGCAAGAGTCAAAATAGCTTGGGCCACCTGTTTTCCGACTTCCAGGCTAGGCATGCCCTGGCTCACGCCGGGCTCCTTAACGATCCCAAGCTTCGCCTTCAGTTCAGAATGCTCTTCGGCACCATTCCACAATACACCTTTGAGTCCTATGGTGGCGTCCGCAACGAGCGGTCCCAGAGAGGTCATCATTTTGTAAACATTGGGAAAGTCTCTGGTTATCACCGAGAGATTCGGCATGGTCTTTCCGGGAATTGGTTCGGCTTCTCCCTTTTTCCAATCTTTGACGCCAAATTGGGCGATTTCTCCCGGTGAATCGTGAAGCAATGGGTATGCCACCAGGTCTTTCTGCGGGCCAAGATGTACAGCCGCCAATTCGGAGAACTTTTGCGCGATGGCCTTGAATTGATCCCAATCGGTTTTGGCTTCCCAGGGTGGATCTATCGCGGGCGTAAATGGATGAATGAATGGATGAAGATCGGTGGTGCTCAGATCGTGAGTCTCGTACCAGGTTGCCGCGGGCAGCGCTACATCGGCAAATAGTGCGCTTGTAGACATCCTGAAATCGAGTGTTACAAGAAGGTCCAGCTTGCCCTCGGGGGCAGGCTCCCTCCAGAGAAGCTCCTCGGTTCTTTTTTCAGTTTCCGAGCCCAACACCGAATTGTCCGTCCCCAGCATGTGCTTCATGAAATACTCGTGCCCTTTGCCGCTGGAACCCAAGACATTCGCACGCCAGAAAAATTGCACACGAGGGAAATTTTCTTGACTGTCTGCGTCTTCGGCAGCGAATTTGACTTCACCGCTCTTGACCTTTTTCAAGACACGAGCCACGATCTCCTCGTCCGATCCGGCTCCATTTTCGACAGCTTCTTTGCAGAGCTCCAAAGGGTTACGATTGAATTGCGGATAGAAAGGAAGCCACCCGAGCCTCGCCGCGATGACGTTGCAATCCGCAGGATGTCGGGGCACTTCCCGACTTGCGAGCGGAGAAGCCAAGGTTCTGGGGTCCAGCGCATCATATCGCCACTGATCGCTTGCAAAATAGAAATAGGACGTCCCGTTCTGCCGCCTTGGCGGACGGATCCAGTCCAGTCCGAAGGCCACCGTTGCCCAGCCTGCCATCGGTCGGACTTTCTCCTGTCCGGTGTAATGAGCCCAGCCCCCGCCGCTGACTCCCTGACAGCCACATAACGTGGTGAGATTGAGAATTGTCCGATAAGTCATGTCGCTGTGGAACCAGTGGTTTGACCCGGACCCGAGGAGAATCATTGATTTGCCCCGGGTTTTCTCGGCATTTTCGGCAAATTCCCGCGCAACGCGTATCGCATCTTCCCTGGGCACGCCGGTTATCGACTCTTGCCACGCTGGTGTGTAAGGCACGGCATCATCGTAGCTACTCGCAACCTGCCCTCCGTGTCCACGATCCACTCCCACGTGAGCGACCATAAGATCGAAGACCGTAGTAACCAGTATTTCCTTACCATCACGCTTGATTTTCTTCACCGGGACGGTTCCGACCTTCACCGCCGGACCATCGAACTCGAATAGCGGAAATCCCACCGATACCCACCCTTCGTTATCTTCCGCGAAGCTAAGCAGAGGATCTACATCCGAGCCGGCCACGGAATCCTGAGCCCGCAGATTCCATCGGCCTTCTTCGTTCCAGCGAAAACCTATGCTGCCGTTGGGCACGACGAATTTGCGGCCGTTGGCATCGAAATAGACTGTCTTCCACTCCGCATTGTTGAGTTCGAGCCCCAGATCGGAGGCCCGAAGGAAGCGGTCGGAAACGAACTGCTCCCCTTCTTGCTTCAAGATGACTGCAAACGGGAGATCGGTAAATGTTTTGGCGTAGGAAGTGAAGTAGTCTGACTGCCGATCGATGTAGAATTCTTTAAGGATCACAAAGGTCATGGCCATTGCCAGGGCAGAATCGGTTCCTGCCTTCGCGGGTAGCCATGTGTCGGCAAACTTCACGTATTCTGCATAGTCCGGTGCCACAGCCACTGTTTTGGTCCCTGCGTATCGTCCCTCCGAGTAAAAATGAGCATCCGGCGACCGGGTCATGGGGACATTTGTGCCCCAAACGATGAGATAGCCAGCCTTATACCAGTCCGCGCTTTCAGGGACGTCCGTCTGCTCTCCCCATACTTGAGGCGATGCCGGGGGCAAGTCTGAATACCAATCGTAAAAGCTGCACATCGCGCCGCCGATCAAGGAAATGAACCGCGCCCCCGAGGAATACCCGACCATCGACATGGCCGGGATCGGCGTAAAACCAAAAATCCTGTCCGGCCCGTATTTCTTGATCGTATAAATGAGCGCTGCCGCTATCAGGGTGGTAGCCTCGTCCCGACTTACGCGAACGAACCCGCCCTTGCCTCTGGCACGTTGATAAGTTTTCCTCCTTGTCTCGTCTTCCACGACGTTCTGCCACGCGGATACCGGATCAGGCTGCGACTTGAGAGCTTCTCGCCACATTTCCAATAAAACTGAACGTATGTAAGGATATTTAAGTCGGTGCGGGCTGTACGTATACCACGAGAAAGTGGCTCCTCGCGGACAGCCTCTGGGCTCGTGGTCGGGCAGATCGGGACCGCACCCGGGGTAATCCCGTCTCTGGACTTCCCACACGATGATCCCGTCTTTGACAAACACATCCCAGGAGCAGGAGCCCGTGCAGTTAACGCCATGAGTGGAGCGGACTTTCTTATCGTACTGCCATCTTCTGCGGTAAAAATCTTCCCACTCTCGCTCTCCGCAGCGTACCTCTGCCCAATTCTCGGCAACTTTTTCCGTGCGGCATTGTTGATTCTGATTTGTAGGTCGAAGGAAGTTCAGGAACGACATAACATTTTTTCTCGGCATTGCTTCCCCCAGTATTAATTTGCGCTGGAGACTACAGGCTACAATATTGTAAGTGTCGAGAAAAGTCCCCTGCGCATGATCGACGTTTCTTGCACGTACAGCTCTCGGAACTTGACCGAGCGGAAATTTGTGGATTATACGAGCTGCCGGCGCTTCTAGTTGTAAAATCCTTCTCTCAATATTGCAAGGAACAAAGCTCTTTCTGGATTCTCCAGTATCGGTGTGTCAAAGGGGCATTATCTTCGGCACCGACGGCTCTAATAAGCCGCTTGACTGAGGTGGTTCAATGAGCTACTCCTCTATTATGGAGTTCGAGTGGGATGAAGCCAAAAGTGAAGTCTGCTTTACCGAAAGAGGCTTCGATTTTGCTTACGTCGTTCGGGCTTTTCTTGACTCGAACAGGATAGTCCGTCCGGATTACCGCAGGTCGTATGGTGAGGACCGCTACCAACTTCTTGGGATGATCGAAGGTAGGGTGTTTTGCGTTGTCTACACTTTGCGTGGGCGGACCATTCGCATCATCTCTGCCCGTAAGGCCAATAGAAGAGAGGTTCATAAATATGAAAACGCAACGCATTAAGATAGACCCGACTGCGCGGACCGGCATCCCCTCAGGACGCGTAGACAAGCACCGTCTGGACGAAACCACCGAGGAAGATATCGCTCTCCAGCAAAAGGCCGATGATGCCGAGTCCATGCAGGACGCAGCCCGTTTCGCGAGACGTGTGCGTAAGCGGCTCGGACTTACACAATCAGAGTTCTCGCGGCGGATCGATGTGCCGCTCAACACCATCCGCAACTGGGAACAAGGCAAACGTTGCCCGACCGGCGCTGCCAAGGCCCTCTTGAAGGTGCTGGACAAGGCGCCCGAGGTCGCTCTTTCTGCTCTGGATTGACGCACCGACGCTCAGCGATCAATTGAGAGAATGAAGACTTCGATATGACATCAGACCAAGCTTTCGAATTCGAGGAAGGACGGTTGAGCAAACGATCAATTTCAGCTAAAGCCCTGGTAGGCGACATCAATAGGGGACTATCTGATGCTGAGCTCATGGAAAAGTATGAACTTAATCATGTTCAACTCCAGAGAATTTTCGCGCAACTCCTCAAGGCTGGATATGTCTCCCGGGAAATTCTTCATGGAAGACAAGAGGAAAAAAAGACCTCTTCTGTGGAATTTATCGAAACTCACGTACTCGCCACAGCAACCGAACCGCGTACCTTGGGCTCTCCGCGTCCCGCGCCAATCGAGCCGCATTCCTTCGGACTATCGGATCATGAAAACTCTATTTCTAGCAGAGACAAGTCCCTTTCTCTGTCGCTTCCGCTGTCCAGGGAAGAGGCGGCCCGCGTCCGGCGAAAAGGATTGATTCTTATTATCGCTTCCTACGCGTCCCTGACAATTTTCTACGTAGCGGCTAAGTTACAGGCGAGGATGGAATTCCCCATAGGTTTAGTAGCCTTTCTCGGCGCCATAGGATGGATCGTGACCGCGATCTTGGGATGTCTGTGGCGACCTGAGAGGACTGGGCCGACATCCGACCTGGGCCATCGTGGCACCCTTCATGGGCAATCTTATTGTGGTGGAGGCGCTGTCCAACCGATATGAACCCTATTCTGATCGAAGAGGTTTGCGGGTGACGTTCGCCATTCTCGGGCTGATCGCCTGGGCCATTGCGATGGCAATCATTGCCAGGTTACTCTAAGGCTTTACGGCTACAGAGAGTACTTATGGCCGGAGCACACACCAGCCGAGCCATCTTGCTGTTAAATCTAATTTTTATCAGGCCCTGTTTTCAGAAACCATAGCCCGCTTTGCAGCCTCAAGCAAAAAAGCGGATCTGGACATGTTGTGTCGCCGCGCATAATCATCAATCGCCTCGAGCTCATTTTTAGGCAACGTAATATTAACTCTTTTGGTTTTGGTATCCGGCACGGTGACGAGGAAGGGTACTGCACCGGCGTTGGCAGGGTCAGCCATAATATCGTCCAGAGAACTGGGCGCAGGGATAGGATCACCGTCTTCAATCATACCCTTGATGTGAAACTTCAGAACCTCCCTAGCTCTTATGTGAGCTTCCTCCAGAGATTCTCCTGCCGTGATACAGCCCGGGAAATCGGGGAAATCAACCCCAAAATCGCTGTCCTTTTCTTTACGAAGCAGCGCTATATAAGTTGCCATTTTTATGTCCTTTTCAGTGCTTTAACATTTTCCCGGAGTGTAAGCCCTGATTGTCGTCTTATGCTACTGAGCGTGCCTTCAGGGATGTCTTTAACCGGATGTGTGACGCGGTCACTCGACCCGGTTTCGTAGGGTGTTTAAACTGAAGGTGATCGCCTTCCTGGGCCACCTGGAACCAACCTTCGGCCTTGATCCTCTTTATCACTTCCCGGCTGTCCATTAGTTCAATATACACATCTATACACATCATGCAAGACGCCGCAGAAAGCGTTGACGAGATTTCCTATCCAATTTGCTACTCATACAGTGAGCTGAGTAAGTGCTCTCCAAATTTGCCTATTTCAATTTGAGCAAAAAGTAGCAGGCCCCAGCATCTTACAATTAATATAACTTCTCATCTTAACAGATAGTTATCACACTTTTTTCTCTTGACTCTTACACCGAGCCGCGATAGAATTTGTCGTCAGATTCAGAACATTGCCTCTGACGGAGAAGCGCAATGAATAATTTCCTGTTTGCCGAGGCGAACAGAGAACTTGAAAACCTTTCGCGTCGAGAGCGAGAAAATTTGCGGCAGCGCGAGGAGATACTCCAGACTGCGCTGAAACTCTTCTCCGAAAAGAGGTATCACAACGTCTCCATGCACGAGATTGCAAAGGAAGCTGAGTTCGGAATCGGAACCATATATAAATTTTTTGTTAACAAAGAAGACTTATACAGAGTCCTGATTATGGAAACCGCGGAAAAATGGCACCGCAGTGTCATACAGGCTCTCGAACAGGAAAGGAATCCTCTCCGAGCCATTAAGAGATACATTGCCATCCAACGGGAACTCTTTTTCAGCAATCTGCCGGTTGTGCGCTTGTATCATGCCGAGACCAAAGGGACGAGCTTCAACGCAAAGGCCGGTTTCGACCAAGATCTTCTTAAGCTTCGCGACCTAAGCATCAAGAAATTGGCCTCAGTTCTTGAGATAGGGATCAAAGAGAAGGTTTTCCGGGATGCTGATCCTTATCACATGGCCCTGGCGCTTCATGGAATCATCGACGCTTTTCTTTTCCGGATGATAGAAGATCCGGCCCGATTTCGAAGAGGAGATGAGCTGTCAGGTGCCGCGGACATTTTTCTCAGAGGGGTGCTGAGCAAATGAGAGGCCGTTTAAGGTAAACCCGGACCCCTGGTTCCAGAATCCATGCACGGAAACGTGCGACGTTTTTTTCACCATCCCGCATCGGATGGTTTCCAACTCTTAAACGGATACCGAACTTAGAGCGTAAGCGGCTTATCATAGGCGTTTGCGAGGTCTCTGATGCAGCCTAATGAAACCTTTTATGGACCTCTTAAATGGGGCGTGGTTTTAGTGGTTCTCTTGTGCGGCCTTTTGCTCGGCGGCTGTGATCGCCGGCAGCAGTCCAAGCCGTCCCGTGTTCCGGAAGTCGCTACGGTGACGATCCAGCCTCAGCAAGCTCCTGCTGACTACCGAATTGCCGGGTCGCACCTGTGCGTACCTTGTTTCGGAAATTCGCCCCCAGGTGAATGGAATCATTAAGAAACGCCTGTTTACTGAGGGCTCCGATGTCAAAGCCGGACAGGTGCTTTATCAGATCGATCCTGCGCCCTTTCAGGCAGCGCTCGACAGTGCGACGGCTGCCCTTGCGAAATCACGCGCAAATCTGGCTGTGACTCGGTTGAGGTTCGAACGATACAAGGGATTACTCGCCGGAAGCGCGGTAAGCCAGCAAGACTATGACGACCGGGAGGCCGCGCTGAAACAGGCAGAAGCAGACATCGAGTATTGCAAGGCCGCAGTTGAAACGGCTCGCATCAATCTCAACTACACCCGTGTCACCGCTCCCATCTCAGGACGTATCGGCAAGTCCAACGTGACGGACGGCGCTCTCGTAATAGCGTATCAGCCCTTAGCTTTGGCGACCATTCAGCAACTGGACCCCATTTACGTGGATGTAACCCAATCTACTACCGAACTTCTACGATTAAGGCGCCGCTTGGCTCAGGGTCACCTCAATCGACGCGGGATTGATAGGAAAAGAGTTAACCTCGTCCTGGGAGACGGCACGTCGTATTCACATGAAGGGACGCTTCAATTTCGCGACGTCACTGTGGACCCAACCACTGGGTCGGTAATTCTGCGAATCGTCACGCCAAATCCGGAAAGAATTCTCCTGCCGGGAATGTTCGTCCGGGCGGTCGTGGAGGAAGGTGTCGCTGAGAATGCCATTCTCGTTCCTCAGCAGGGGGTGAGTCGTACTCCCAAAGGGGAACCCTTTGCGCTCGTCGTGAATAGTGCAGGTGCGGTCGAGCAGCGGATGCTTACGCTTAATCGCGCGATCGGCGATAAGTGGCTCGTCTCTTCCGGTCTCTCCATCGGAGACCGAGTCGTCGTCGAGGGCATGCTAAACGTGCGGCCGGGCTCAGCCGTGAAGGCCGTCTCGTTGACTCCGGACATCCCAAAGGCATGCGTAGAAGCCACTAATGCGAAACGCCCGCATCGGAGAAACGAACTGACGGAGGACCTCGGTGTTATCGAACTTCTTTCTGGATCGCCCGGTCTTCGCGTGGGTTATAGCCATCGTCATGATGCTGGCCGGCGGGCTTGCGATTCACAATTTGCCCATATCTCAATATCCGCCTATCGCTCCTCCCTCTATCGCCATTGACGCCTTCTACCCGGGCGCATCCGCTGAAACCGTGGAAGATAGTGTAATTCAGATTGTCGAACAGAAGATGACCGGATTTGACAAGCTGTTGTACATGTCAGCCACCAGCGATGCGTCCGGTGCCGGGAGAATTGAGCTCACCTTTGCTCCAGAGACCGATCCGGACCTCGCCTGGGCGCAGGTGCAGAACAAGCTCCAACTAGCTATGGCTAGTTTGCCCAATGTGGTTCAACGCCAGGGTGTCAAGGTCAGCAAGTCGACCAGAAACTGGCTGATCATTGTGGGTCTGTTTTCGGAAGACAGCAGCATGGACGAATATGACCTCTCGGACTACGCTCAGTCCATCATCCAACAGGTGCTAGCGCGGGTTCCGGGGGTAGGAGAAGTGGAAACCTTCAGTTTCCAATATGCCATGCTGTGCTGGCTGAATCCTGACAAATTGACCGATTACCGTCTAACTATTGAAGACGTCATTCGGTGCCTCCAGGCCTACAATGTGGAAGTCTCGGCCGGCCAATTCGGCGGCGCGCCCGCGGTGAAGGGCCAGCGGTTGAATGCCTCCATCATCGTCCAGAACCTGCTCAAGACTCCCGAGGAATTCGCATCCATCCCCCTACGCACCAATCCTGACGGCTCGATCGTGCGTGTGCGCGACGTAGGGCGGACGGAATTGGGCACTGAGCGCTACGGGACCCGGTCGCTGTATAACGGCCGGTCTGCGACCGCCCTGGGTGTCCGTCTGGCGCCTGGTGCCAATGCGCTGGATACGGCTGACGCCGTCAAAGCCAAGATGAAGGAACTCTCCAAGTACTTTCCTCCCGGCATGAAGGTCATCTACCCCTTAGACACAACGCCCTTCGTGAGGGTTGCTATAGAGGAGGTGGTCAAGACTCTGTTCGAGGCAATTTTGCTGGTCTTCCTGGTGATGTACCTTTTTCTGGGAAATATCAGGGCCACCCTGATTCCGACCATCGCGGTGCCGGTGGTAATCCTGGGAACCTTCGCCCTCCTCGGATTATTCGGATTCTCCATTAACATGCTGACCATGTTCGCTATGGTTTTGGCTATCGGTCTTCTTGTGGATGATGCCATTGTGGTGGTGGAAAACGTGGAACGGGTCATGTCCGAGGAGGGGCTACCGCCCAAGGAAGCAACCCGCAAGTCCATGGCGGAGATTACCAGCGCATTGATTGGAATAGGCCTTGTGCTCTCGGCTGTCTTTGGGCCTATGGCGTTCTTCGGCGGCTCCACCGGCGTCATCTACCGTCAGTTTTCCGTGACCGTGATCGCCGCCATGCTGCTTTCGGTGGTGGTGGCCCTGATCCTGACCCCGGTTCTGTGCGCTTCGCTCCTCAAGCCGGTGGCCAAGGGCCATGAGGCTGCCGAGTCCGGCTTTTTCCTATTTCGGCCTTTTTTTCGTTGGTTCGACAGAATATTTCGCAAGGCCAGAGACAAGTACCAGGGCGTGGTAGGCCATATAATTTCGAAGAAGCTCCGCTACCTGTTAATCTATTTACTGATTGTGGCTGCCCTGGGATTCCTCTACCAACGAATGCCCACAGCCTATCTCCCCGATGAGGATCAGGGGGCCATGTACATCCAGGTGATGCTTCCGTCAGGATCGACACTGGAGCAGACCGAGCAAGTTATGACTCGGGTCCGAAACCATTTTCTTGTGGATGAAAATGAAGCGGTGAGATCCTGCTTCACTCTCGCGGGCAGGGGCTTTTCTGGAACCGGGCAGAACGTGGGCCTTGGGTTTGTGAATCTCAAGGACTGGTCCTTGCGCCGCCGGGCGGACTTGAAAGTAAATGCCCTTGTGAAGCGCGCCATGAAGAAGTTTTCGAAGATCCGCAACGCGCGGGTTTTTGCGTTCCCGCCTCCGGCAGTCATGGAACTCGGGAGGGCTGGTGGCTTCGATTTTGAATTGCAGGATCATGGTGGGCTGGGGCACCAAGCATTGATGGAGGCCCGCAACCAACTCCTCGGCATGGCCAAGCGGGACTCGCGGCTGATCCGCGTCCGCCCCAGCGGACTGGACGATGTGCCCCAGTACCGAGTCGATGTAGATTGGGGAAAGGCAGGCGCTTTGGGGCTTTCCATCGACTCTATCCACACGACCATCTCGGCGGCGTTCGGCGGCACCTATGTGAACGACTTCATCCAGGGCGGGCGGGTAAAGCGAGTCTACGTTCAAGCTGATGCCCCGTACCGCATGCTTCCAAATGACCTGGAACGGCTCTACGTTCGAAATAGTTCCGGGACGATGACGCCATTCGCCTCCTTCGCCGCCGGCCACTGGATTTACGGATCTCCGCTCCTGGAACGGTTCAACGCCTTCCCGTCGATGAACATCTGGGGCGAACCCGCGCCGGGAAAGAGCTCAGGGGAAGCGATGCGGGCCATGGAAGAGATTGTCTCAAAGCTTCCCAAGGGCATCGGTTTTGACTGGAACGGAATCTCTTACCAGGAGCGTATGGCAAAGTCTCAAGCGCCGCTACTTTACGCCTTTTCCTTGATCGTAATTTTTCTCTGCCTGGCGGCTCTTTACGAGAGTTGGACCGTTCCCATTTCGGTCATGTTGACTGTGCCTCTGGGGGTTATCGGGGGAGTGGCGGCCTCATCGCTTCGGGGATTTCCCAATGATGTCTACTTTCAGATCGGACTCCTTACAGTTTTGGGTCTCACGACCAAAAACGCCATTTTGATCGTCCAGTTCGCCATGGCCAAAGTGGAGCAGGGAGCAGGATTGATCGAGGCCACTCTGGAAGGAGCGAGACTGAGGCTTCGTCCGATCATTATGACTTCGCTTGCTTTCGGCTTCGGTGTTCTTCCTCTGGCAATGGCCATCGGGGCTGGCGCGGGAGCGCAAACAGCCATCGGGACCGGCGTCCTGGGCGGGATGATCGCCGGCACCTTTCTGGCGACACCTTTCGTCCCCTTGTTTTATGTTGTAGTTCACCGGATATTTGAAAGAAGGAAATCCGGACGGGCTGAAGCACAACCGACTCGGCTGTCGTAGAGCCTCCAATGCCACACTGAGGAAATTAATCCAACAATAGCGAAGATTGCTAAGAAAGTTTAGCATCTCCACTCGCATATTTTTTTGAAACTTTGTATGCTTGTACGTGGTCCAACGGACCAATAGTTATTGTGACTATAGGCGGGGGGAATATTTTAATTGCGTTGCAGAATTGCTGCACCTCCGCGGCAAAAGAGGGGAAGATCATGGCTACGAAAGAGGTCGTTCTCGCTCGAACTGATGAATTGCAAGATGGGGAGATGAGAGCCTTCTCATTTGGAGAAAACAAAGTACTGCTGAGCAAAATCGGTGGCGAATTCTACGCGGTAGGCGGTATTTGCCCTCACTACGGGGCTTCTCTCGACGAAGGTGTATTACACGATACTACTATTGTTTGTCCCTGGCACCATGCGGCCTATGACGCAAAAACCGGGGACTTGAAAGAGCCCCCTTCTCTGGATGCTCTCCCCACTTATGAGGTGACGGTCAAAGGTCAAAATGTGGTGGTAAAGCTGCCGGATGATATTCCGGACAGGCGAGTCCCGGCCATGACCAGGCACGACCCCAAAGCGGACACGCGGCTATTTGCCATTGTCGGGGCCGGAGCCGCTGGAAACGCCGCGGCACAGACCCTTCGCGAAGACGGTTTCAAGGGCCGCATCGTTATGATAACTCACGAAAACCGTGGCCCATACGATCGTCCGATGTTGAGCAAGGAATACATGGAGGGGTCCGCGGACGAAGAATTAGTACCTCTCAGGTCCGAAACGTTTTATATAGATCATGACATCGACTTCATGTTTCAGAGCAAAGTCAGGCGAGTCGATATTCCTCAAAAGCTTATAACCCTTGAGAATGATGAAACCCTGGCCTATGATGCCATACTTCTGGCAAGCGGGGGAATTCCCAAGCCATTGGTCGTGCCTGGTGCCGAATTGGGGAATATATATACCTTGCGCAGCTTCGATGATTCGAAGCGGATCGTCCGAGCTACGCAACAGGCATCCCAGGTAGGTATAATCGGATCCGGGTTTATTGGGATGGAAACGGCCCACAGTCTTACTAAACGAAAGATTCCAGTCACGGTCGTATCGCCCGAAGAGACGCCGTTTCAAGCCGTACTCGGCAAAGAAATCGGTAAAATGTTTCAGAAGTTGCATGAAAAGGCCGGCGTCAGCTTCAAACTGGGCGCGAAAGTGGGTAGTTTCGAGGGTAATAAGAAACGTACAGGCGATTGTCCTCGAAAACGGTGATCGGATTAAGGCAGATCTGGTCATCGTGGGGGTCGGAGTTCGACCTGCCACCGAATATCTGCATGGTATAAGCCTGCTACCTGACGGCAGTGTCGAGGTCGACCAGCATTTCCGTGTGGCGGAAGATGTTTATGCGGCAGGCGATATCGCGACATTTCCCTTGCCTCATACAGGAGAAAAAGTACGGATCGAACATTGGCGAACGGCCCAACAGCACGGACGAATTGTAGGGCATAATATGGCGGGCAAGAAAATTGCCTATGCGAGTGTTCCTTTTTTCTGGACAAACCAGGTGGACTTGTATTTCCGGTATGTTGGATATGCAAAGGGATGGGATGACGTCATAATTCAGGGAAATGTAGCTTCGCAAGAATTCATCGCATATTACGTAAAGAATGACAAAGTATATGCCGCAGCAGGTAATAACATGGAAAAGGAAATGACAGCCATTGAATTGCTCATGAGTCTAAACAAAATGCCTAGCCCGAAAGAACTACAGCAAGGGCCGATCAACCTATCGGATCTTCTTAGCAAGCAGTAAGGCTTACTAATTGTACATGATGAAAGAGGAACCTGATGCCGAGAGATATTCCGGTCGGTAATGGAAAACTTCTTGTGTGTTTCGACAGTGACTACTGCATTCGGGACCTATATTTTCCCCACGTGGGTAAAGAAAACCACGTCGGCGGCAACTATTCCCGATTCGGCGTGTGGGTTGACGGTCGATTTTCGTGGGTGGGAAAAGATTGGAAACTTGATCTGCGGTATGTGAACGATACGTTGATAACGGATGTAAGTCTGCACAATCCGTCCCTGGGGATTATCGTCCGATGTAATGATGCGGTCGATTTTCATGAATCCGTCTTTTTGAGGAAGGTATATGTTGAGAACCTCGATGCAAAGAAGAGAGAGGTGCGCCTCTTTTTAGCCAATGATTTCAGCATATCGGGCAACGATGTTGGAGACACTGCTGCATTTGATCCTAAAACAGGCGGCATAGTTCATTACAAGGACGACATATACTTTCTTATCAACGGCAGAAGCGAACAATCGAACGCACTTGCCGGTTTTGCTGTAGGTCAAAAAGGAGTTGGAGCCCTGGAAGGAACTTACCGAGACGCAGAAGATGGGGTGCTCTCCGGTAATCCCATTGCTCAAGGTGCAGTAGATTCCGTTGTCTCCGTTAGTCTTGAAATCGAGGGCAACTCCAGCGATACAGCGTACTTCTGGATTTGCGCGGGTCAAAAATGGGAAGAAATCCGTGTGACCGACGCAATAGTAAAAGACAAGCACCCCGAAACCATGATTTCGCGGACCTCGGATTACTGGCGTCTCTGGGTGCGCAAAGAAAACCCTCGTCTGGAGCACCTGCCGGAAGAGATTGGCGAGCTTTATCGGCGCAGCCTGCTGATTCTGAGAACGCAGATTGACTGGCAGGGCGGCATCATTGCTGCTAATGACTCGGATGTCATCAAGTTCAATCGAGACACCTACTCATATATATGGCCAAGAGACGGGGCTTTAGTGGCAAATGCTCTTGATCAGGCCGGATTCCCGGAGCTTTCCGAGAAGTTTTATCGCTTTTCTGCAGATGTCATTGAAGAGGGGGGATACCTTCTCCACAAGTACAACCCGGACGGAACACTTGCCTCATCGTGGCACCCGTGGTTGAGCGAAGGCCATCCCCAATTGCCTATACAAGAAGATGAAACCGCTCTTGTGGTTTGGGCCTTGTGGCACCATTTCGTGTACCGCCGTGACGTTGAATTCATAAAGCCGTTCTATAAATCCTTCATCAAGAAGGCCGCTGATTTTATGTGTGACTACAGAGATAAAGATACTGGGCTGCCTGCGGCTTCTTACGATATATGGGAGGAACGGCATGGAGTTTTCAGCTTTACAGTGGCGGCAGTGTTCAGTGGAATCACGGCTGCCTCATTATTCTGCACGGCATTTGGAGAAAAAGATACAGCCGAACATTACATGCGAGTGGCAGCGGAGATTCGAGACGCGGCTTCAACCCATCTATGGCGTCCGGAGTTGAATCGCTTCTGCAGAATGATTTCACGGAACAGCCACGGCGAAATCGAGTTTGATCCGACAAGGGATGCAAGCGTGGCAGGTCTCTTTGCCTTTGGCCTTTATTCCTCCAGCGACCCTAGAATACTTTCGACAATGGAGGATCTCAGAGAAAAATTGTGGATTAAAACGCAGGTGGGAGGAATGGCCCGATATGAAGGAGATAACTATCATCGCGCGAGCAATGATTTACCAGGGAACCCCTGGTTTATTTGCACGCTGTGGCTCGCGGATTTTCTCGCGGAAAGGGCGGAGACTCAAGCAGATGTCGCTTCGGCCATTGAGCTGATGAAGTGGGTAACCGAACATGCACTTCCTTCAGGCGTCCTGGCAGAGCAAGTGCATCCGCTTACAGGCGAACCCTTGTCGGTGTCGCCCTTGACGTGGAGCCACGCCACATTTGTTGCCACAGCACATCGAGTGTTGCGGCACCTGGGAAGAATCAAGGTATGCCCCGAATGCGGATCGACATTGACCGATCCTAGGCCGAAGGAGCATTGGCTTGATAGGCTTTATGCTGATACGTGCCATACGATCTACGGCTTTTGTCAAGTGAGATAGCTAACATCTCACTTTAAGTTTGAATGCAGACTCTATTGAGCAGCTCTTTGTGAGGACAATATGGATGTGTCGGACAAAACAATTGTTTTAGCCGGCGATATCGGCGGAACCAAGACTAATCTTGGCCTGTTTGCCGGTGGGGGAGATCGCCCCGCTCTCCTAGTCATGGAATCGTACTCAAGCACTCACTCAGCCGGTTTGTCCGAATTAATTGCACGATTTGTTGAAGCGCACTCCGGGTCTATTTCTTCAGCCTGCTTTGGGATTGCCGGTCCTGTCATAGATGGCCGGTGCAAGGCCACCAATCTTCCGTGGGAGGTGTCCGAAGCTGAAATACGTCAGAACTTCGATTGGAATAAGGTCCGTCTCGTTAACGATCTGACAGCCACAGCGATGGCCATTCCCCTCCTCCAAGATCCCGAACTGTTCACATTGAATGATGGCCGGGCCCAAAAGGGGAACATCGGACTTGCAGCCCCCGGCACCGGCCTAGGGATCTCTCTCCTGGTGTTCGCGAACGGAAAAGGTAACGCCGTATCCTCGGAGGGAGGACACGTAGATTTTGCACCCAAGAATGAAACTGAAATCGATCTGTGGCGCTACTTGCGGTTGAGCCACGACCACGTCAGCGTCGAGCGGGTTGCCTCCGGACCTGGGATCTTCGCTATCTATTCCTGGCTCAAGGCGCGGGAACGATATGAAGAACCCGAATGGTTTGCTGAGAAAATGAAAATGCATGATCCACCTGCCGTCATATCCGAAGCGGCCATGAATGAGAAACTGGAACCGTGCGTCAAGACCTTGAAGCTGTTCGTGTCGGTACTCGGGTCGACCGCGGGTAATCTGGCCCTAACAGGAATGACCACTGGAGGCATGTACATTGGCGGGGGCATCGCCCCGCGTATTCTCCCTTTCCTCGAAGAGGGGGACTTCATGAAAGCATTCATCGACAAGGGACGATTCGGGGAATTGTTGTCCAAGATACCGGTGCACGTGATCCTTAACGACAAAGCAGCCTTGCTGGGCGCAGCCCGGTGTGCCTCAGAAGAATAGGTATTTTCACGGGATTGGTAGTGTGACAATTGGAACAAAAGACATCGTTGGTGAGATATTGAAAGGTTTAGCCGATAGGGACGCCGGCCTCAGCAAATTGTCTCAAAAGTCCGTAACTGGTCGAAACGGTGGCGCGAAAGTCGTTGGAGTCCTGGTTCCCAAGCTCCGCCTAGGAACCCGTGCCTCGCCGGCTCTGCCCGCGAATTGCCTTTATTTCGGTATCTTGGTCGAGGCAGAGCCTCGAAGGCAGGCATTCCCAGGCAAAGCCTATGAACGAGAAATCCTGAGCGCAGTGTCACGATTTCGGGCCGATTTTCAATTTTGAGCGAGCTTCTCCGCGCCGGTCACAGAATGCCCGGTGACGAATACGAAAATTGTTTTGTCGCCTAGTAATTTGTTGGGTTCTTGAGAGGTGCTACATGGAATTAGATCGTGAAAGTATCGACAGGTACGTCGACATAGCTGTCAAAGGTCAGGCCCCGGATCTGAAAATTCCCCAAGAGGCCTGCGTTGTTAATCATCCGGTTGAGCCATGCTCAATAGTGATTTTCGGCGCCACAGGAGATCTAACGACGAGAAAGCTTGGCCCTTCGCTCTATAATCTTTTTGTGATCGGGGGTTTTCCTGAATCGTTTGTAATCATGGGCGCGGCCCGTTCTGAAATGTCCGACGAACAATTCCGGGATCGGCTGAAAGAAGGACTAGCTGACACGGATCTTTCGAGATGGGACGATTTTGCTTCGCACCTCTATTACCATCGTATCGATCTCCGCTCCGTGGATTCCTTTAAAGAGCTTTTCAGGTACTCTCAAGAAAATTGAAGGCGAGCACAATACGGAGGCCAATAGGATATTTTACTTGGCCATACCCCCTTCGGCTTATGGGAGCGTGGCAGGCATGCTCGGCCAGGTAGGACTCTCCAAGGAGCATACGGATGGGAATGGGTGGAGCCGCATCGTCGTCGAAAAGCCGTTCGGAAGCGATCTAAAATCTGCCCACAAGTTGAATCGGGAACTGCACGAGTACTTCGATGAACGGCAGATCTTCCGTATCGATCATTATCTGGCTAAAGAAACAGTTCAAAATGTTTTGATGTTTCGCTTTGCCAACACCATTTTCGAGCCGTTATGGAACAGAATGTTTATAGATCGCATACACATCAATGCGCTCGAATCTATCGGGGTTGAAAAAAGAGCAGGTTACTATGAAGAATCCGGAGTACTACGAGATATGTTTCAAAATCACATGATGCAACTCCTGGCTGTAACCGCAATGGAACCTCCGGCTCTTTTTGAAGCGGACCAGGTCAGGGATGAGCATGTGAAGGTATTTCGGTCGCTCAGACCGCTCCCCTCTGCTAATCCATCGAAGGATCTCATCCTCGGGCAATACGGCCCGGGCACGATCGGAGGCCGGCAGGTTCCGGGCTATCGGGAAGAATCCGACGTAAATCCTGATTCGCTTACCCCGACTTACGCCATGATGCAGGTGTTCGTTGACAACTGGCGATGGCAGGATGTTCCCTTCTATCTGACGTCAGGCAAAAGGCTCGCGAAGAAGTTGACGGATATAGTCATCCATTTCAAGAAAGTTCCTCATTTGCTCTTCCAAAACGTTTTTAACGAAGCCATAACAGCCAATCTTTTGACACTGGCAATACAGCCGGAAGAAAGGATAAATATTACCTTTGAGACCAAGAATCCGGGTGCTCAGGTTTGCTTGCGATCTGTGACCATGGATTTCAATTACAAAGAAAATTATACAGGGCCTGTCCTGGACGCGTATGAAAAGGCGCTCATTGATTGCATGCAGGGAGACCAGATGCTCTTCTGGAGGCAGGATGCCGTGGAACAGTGCTGGGCTTTTTATGACCCTGTCCTGGAGGAATGTGAAGGTTGCGAAGATTTAACCAACCGGCTACTCCCTTACGAAGCCGGAAGCTGGGGACCGGATGCTGCAAAGGTCTGGAACACTGACAGGTAATTGCGTTCAATTGATAGAGAGAGGGGGTTCACCGTGAATAAAGAATTAGATGAACTTTGCATAAATACACTTCGATTTCTGTCGGTAGATGCCGTCCAAAAGGCTAATTCAGGGCATCCCGGCACGCCGCTTGGATCTGCGGCCATGGCCTATGCTCTGTGGGACCGGTTACTCCGATATGATCCGCATGATCCTAAATGGCCCAACAGAGATCGTTATGTTCTTTCTGCCGGGCACAGTTGCGCACTTCTCTATGCATTGCTGCACGTGACGGGCTTTGATTTGCCATTGGAACAATTGAAGCAATTTCGTCAGTGGGGAAGTCGCACACCAGGCCACCCGGAATACTGGAAAGCGCCCGGCATTGAGGCCACCACAGGACCTTTGGGCCAGGGATTCGGAAACGCAGTCGGTATGGCGATTGCCGAAGAGGCTCTAGCCGCCAGGTTTAATCGACCCGATTATCAAATCATTGACCACTTCACTTACGTCCAAGCAAGTGATGGTGACCTGATGGAAGGAGTTGCATCAGAGGCGGCCTCGCTCGCCGGACATCTACGTCTTGGGAAGTTGATCGTCCTATATGACGACAACAAAATCACGATTGAAGGTAGAACCGCCTGGCGTTCACTGAAGACCGAACAGCACGATTTGCCGCCTACGGATGGCATACCCAACAAATAACCGATGGGAATGATGTTGAAGCAATCGCGGCCGCGATTGAAGAGGCCCGTCGAACTACGGACCGTCCTTCGTTTATTGACGTTCACACTCACATCGGGTACGGAAGTCCCCACAAACAGGATACTGCTTCGGCCCACGGAGAGCCGCTCGGCGAAGAGGAAGTCCGGTTGACAAAGAAGAGTCTGGGCTGGCCGCTGGAACCTCTCTTCTACATTCCAGAAGAAGCTCTCAAACATTTTCAGTCTGCCGCGAAACGTGGTGAAACGCTCCGTGCCGAGTGGGAAGTCCTTTTCAAGGACTATTCTCGGAAACACCCGGACCTTGCAACTGAATTTGAGAGAAGAATGCAGGGCAAACTTCCCGAAAACTGGGATCGCGATTTCCCCACATTCAGTTCCGGAGAAGGTTCCATTGCAACAAGAAAGGCTTCAGGAAAGATTCTCAACTCGTTTGCTCCGTACTTGCCGGAATTGATGGGAGGATCCGCCGATCTTGCCCCCAGCACTAACACGATCATGGATAATACCGGAAATTTTGAAGCAGACGATCACTCGGGTCGCAACATGCATTTCGGGGTCCGCGAACACGGCATGGGAGCCATAATTAACGGCATGGCTCTTCATAAAGGATTGATTCCCTACGGCGCGACTTTTCTTATCTTCAGCGACTATATGCGCCCTCCAATGCGCCTTGCGGCAATGAGCGAGCTGGGAGTGATCTACGTCTTTACGCACGACAGCATTGGCCTTGGCCAGGACGGGCCTACCCACCAACCGGTTGAACAATTGCTGGGACTGCGAGCCGTTCCGAACATGGTCGTAATACGGCCCGCCGATGCGAACGAAACTGCTGCCGCGTGGAAGGTCGCCATTGAGCATCGGACAGGTCCGGTAGCCTTGGTATTGACCCGCCAGGGTCTACCCATCTTGGACCTGAGCAATTATCCACATATTCTTACCGGGGTTCCTCACGGCGGATACATCCTGGTTGAGGTGTCCGACAAGAGCCAACCTGATGTGGTGCTGGTAGCCAGTGGTTCGGAAGTGCACGTAATATTGGGCGCGCGGGAGAAGTTGGTGGCCGATGGAGTATCGGCCCGGGTAGTAAGTCTACCGAGTTGGAATTTGTTCGAAAAACAGACTCAAGCTTATCGAAACCAGGTTTTCCCTCCCGGAATCCCCATTCTCTCGGTGGAGGCAGGGGTTTCACTCGGATGGAGCCCATATATAGACGGCGGGGTCGGTGCTGCTATTGGCGTGGATCGTTTTGGAGCTTCGGCTCCGGGCGACGTCGTTATGCGCGAATACGGCTTTACACCGGAAAATGTCCAAAAGCATACGTTGGACCTGTTAAAACAAAGGAAGCACTGACATGGCGAAGGTAGGTATAGCTGCTGATCACGGTGGATTCGCTTTGAAAGAAGCGGTCCGCGCGGCCCTGGAATCAGCCGGTCACACCGTCGATGATTTCGGAGCTTACGCGATGCTCACGGACGATGACTACCCGGATTTCGTAATTCCGCTGGCTAAGGCCGTCGCGGCCGGTCAAGTCCAACGCGGGTTGGCAATTTGCGGGAGTGGTGTAGGCGCGGCCATAGCTGCGAACAAGATTCCCGGTGTGCGGGCTGCACTGATACACGAGACGTTTTCCGCTCATCAAGGGGTGGAAGACGACAATATGAATGTTGTATGCCTCGGAGGCAGAGTCATCGCTTTTGCTATGGCTATGGAATTGATTCACGCATTTCTCGACGCGAAATTTAGCGGCGCGGAGCGCCACAAGAGGCGCCTTGCAAAAGTGGCGGCTTTGGAAGGAGAGGAGAATAGGTAATGTCCAAGAATCCATTGTTGAAAATACAGGACTTTGGCCAAAGTATTTGGCTGGATTTTATTCGCAGACACATGCTGATCTCCGGAGAGCTTACTGCACTTATAGAAGAAGACGGCCTTCGTGGGGTCACTTCCAATCCTGCCATATTTGAAAAAGCTATTTCAGGAAGCAATGATTATTTGGCTGCAATCGGATCGCTCGCTCAGGAAGGCAAAAATAGTGACAAAATTTACGAGACGCTTGCGATCGAAGACGTGCAGCAGACAGCAGACGCTTTTCGGCCGGTTTTTGATAAGTCAGGCGGGCAGTACGGTTTTGTGAGCCTCGAGGTCTCACCTCGCCTGGCCCGCGACACACCGGGCACCATAAAGGAAGCGCACTACTGGTGGGACGCCTTGGATCGTCCGAACGTCTTCATAAAAGTGCCCGCTACTAAAGAGGGTTTGCCTGCGATCAAACAGCTTATCAGTGAGGGAATCAATGTCAACGTAACTCTTCTCTTCGGCTTGGAACGGTATCGCGCGGTCACGGGAGCCTATATAGCCGGCTTGGAACAACGCGCGGCTGCCGGGAACCCTGTTGAGCGCGTTGCATCTGTGGCCAGCTTTTTTCTGAGCCGAATCGATTTGCTGGTGGACCCTCTCTTGGAGAAGGCTATGAAACAAGGAGGGGAGCGGGCGAAAATCGCGGATTCCTTACGTGGGGAAACGGCCATAGCGAGCGCTAAGATTGCCTATCAGATTTACAAGGAGGTGTTTTCGACCGAAAGATTTCAAAAATTAGCCGACAAAGGGGCCTGCCCTCAGCCGGTCTTGTGGGCCAGTACCAGCACCAAGAACCCCGCTTACAGCGATGTGAAATACGTGGAGGCCTTGATCGGCCCGAATACGATTAATACGCTTCCTCTGGAAACCTTGACTGCCTATCGCGACCACGGCAATCCAGCTTCCCGTCTCGAGCAAGCGGTGGACAAGGCCCGAAAAGTTTTGGACGTGCTGCCGCAAGTGGGCGTCGATTTAATGGAAGTGACCCAACAACTCGAGGATGAGGGCATCGACAAATTCGTCAAACCGTTTGATCGCCTTATGAAGGCATTAGAAGAGAAGCGGAAAGAGGCTCTATCCGAACCGGTAGATGCTCAGGTGCTGCATCTCGGCCAGTACAAGGAGAATGTGGAAAACCGCATGTCTAATCTGGAGAGCGTGGGCTTCGTACAGCGGCTGTGGCGGAAGGATCCGAGTCTATGGGAACAGGACCTCGAAGTCCAAAAGACGATCTGCAGCGCAATGGGTTGGCTTCATGTTGCAGAGAAAATGGTGCATCACGTGCCCCAACTTCAGAAATTTGCAACTCAAATTTCCGAGACAGGATTCCAGCACGTGGTTCACATGGGGATGGGCGGGAGCAGCCTCGCTCCGCTTGTGTTTCAAGAGTCGCTTCCCGCAGGAAAACACGGCCTGAAGTTGACGGTCCTTGATACCACCGATCCCGCTACCTTACTTAAAGTCGAGCGGGAGATTCCACTCAAGGACACGCTTTTCATTGTGGCAACCAAGTCCGGGACAACAGCCGAACCTCTGGCCTTTGGAGACTATTTTTATGACAAGGTCAAAGCCCTAAAAAGCGGACGTGCAGGAGAAAACTTTGTCGCGATTACCGACCCGGGGTCACCCCTTGTCGATATCGCAATGCAGCGAAATTTTCGTCACGTATTCCTCAATTATGGAGACATAGGAGGCCGCTATTCTGCCCTATCCTATTTCGGCCTTTTGCCTGCCGTGCTCAAGGGGATTGACATAGGCGAATTACTGGAACGCGCCCTGAGGATGGCTCATGCATGTGCATCTGCTGTTCCAGTACCTGAGAATCCCGGTCTGGTTCTTGGCACGTCAATTGGTGAACTAGCCTCCCGCGGGCTCGACAAACTGACATTTTTTGCCTCGGAAGGGCTCACTACCCTGGGACTGTGGCTGGAACAATTGCTCGCCGAAAGCACCGGTAAAGAGGGCAAAGGGGTACTTCCGGTTGCGAATGAACCCATCGGGGAGCCGTCAACGTACGGTGATGACAGAGTCTTTGTCTATCTCAAATTGGAAGACAAGAAAGAGGAATCCCTTGAAGAAATGGTTCGGAAACTAGCCACCGCGGGTCGGCCCGTAATAACAATAAGTCTCAAGGACTTGCTCGATCTTGGGCAAGAATTCCTGCGATGGGAGATTGCCACAGCAACGATTGGCAGCATTCTGGGTATCAATCCGTTTGACCAACCCAATGTTCAGGAGAGCAAAGATAATACAAACAGGCTGCTAAAAGAGGTCGAGAAAGAAGGAAAGCTACCGCAAGCCAAACCGGCCTTGGTGGACGGACCGTTGCAGTTGTTCGCAAACGAGAATGCTTCTGACGTCAAGAACCTGTTCTCCAAGCTCTTTAGCGGAGTGCAACCGGGGAATTATATTTCGCTTCAGGCTTATCTCACTGAAGATCCTAACGTCAATTCCGCGCTTCAGGACTTGCGCATTCTACTGCGCGATCGCCTGCGTGTGGCCACGACACTAGGTTACGGGCCTCGTTTCCTCCATTCCACAGGCCAATATCATAAAGGAGGTCCTAACACCGGCCTGTTTTTACAACTGACATCGGAAGACCCGGAAGATGCGCCTGTTCCAGGCCGTCAGTACACTTTCGGGCTTCTTAAAAAGGCTCAGGCTCTGGGTGATCTGGAAGCGCTGCGCAAGCATAATCGCCGAGCCTTAAGGATTGATCTGGGCAAGGATGTGCTCGAGGGACTTGCGGCCCTTAAGCGTGCCGTGGAATCGTCGATTTAACATATTCATTCACGACACAAACAATTTAAGTTGTCGTGCTAATTGCAAAAGTAGCAGAAGAGAATTGCTATGACAAAATCTAGTCAAATTAAGACGTTATTCCTGGATATCGGCGGCGTGCTTCTTAGCAATGGCTGGGGCCGGGACGCCCGCAAACGCGCTTGCGAAACATTCCAATTGAACCATGATGAATTCTCTGAGCGCCATTCCATGACTTTTGGCACGTATGAAGAAGGAAAATTGAGTCTGGAGGATTATCTGAAGAGGGTGGTGTTCTACGGGCCGCGGCCTTTCACTACACAAGATTTCAAGAAGTTTATGTTCGACCAATCCCAACCAATTGAGCCGATGATTAGTCTGATCCGCAGATTGAAGGACCGTTACAAGCTGAAAACAGTGGTTGTGAGCAATGAAGGCAGAGAACTGACCGAATATCGTATCAAAGAATTCAGGTTGTATGAATTCGTGGACGCATTTATTTCATCGTGCTTCGTTCATTTTCGCAAACCGGACGAAGATATCTATCGCATTGCCTTGGATGTTTCACAAGCATGTCCTGAAGAGGTCGCATACCTCGACGATCGGAAAATGTTTGTGGAGATCGCACAAGGGTTCGGGATCCGAGGAATTCATCATACGGGGTACGAATCGACTCTAGCGGCACTCAAGGACTTGGGTCTGGGATTGCCGAGGGAGTAACATCACAATAATGATAATGGAACAACATTGGGGGCCACAAAATGAATACCTCATGTGATATCGGTATGGTCGGACTGGGGGTCATGGGACGCAACCTGGCGCTGAACATGGCAGACAATGGCTTTGCTGTGGCGGGTTACAACAGACATCTCGACAAGGTTGCTCTCCTGGAACAGGAAGCGGAAGGGAGAACCGTTGTCGGCGCTAAGTCCGAGGAAGAGCTTGTCAAAGCAGTTCGAAAGCCTCGCGCGATCATGATGATGGTTCCCGCGGGGAGTGCCGTGGATCAGGTAATTCGTGATCTTCTGCCGTTTTTGGAGCCGGGAGACCTGATAGTAGATGGAGGAAACTCGCATTATAAGGACACCGACATTCGTGGAGCGGCACTGGCCGATAAGGGGATAAATTTTCTCGGAGTCGGAATTTCGGGAGGGGAGAAAGGGGCCCGGTTTGGTCCCAGCATGATGCCCGGCGGGAAACGAGAAGCATACGAACGAGTGCGATCCATATTTGAGGCAGCAGCAGCCAAAGTGGACGGAGACCCGTGCGTCACGTATTTGGGGCCCGGTTCCGCCGGTCATTATGTGAAAGTCGTCCACAATGGAATCGAATACGGCTTGATGCAGCTTATTTCAGAAACCTACCATCTGATGAAGCGTCTTGTCGGTTTGGACGATGAGGAACTTCACGATGTCTTTTATGAGTGGAACCAGGGGGAACTGGAATGCTTTCTGTTGGAAATCACACATCAGATCTTTAGTTATAAGGACGAAAAGACCGGACGGCGACTCATCGATGAAATCCTCGACGAAGCCAAACAAAAAGGGACGGGGAAGTGGACTTCCCAGGACGCTATGGATCTTCAGGTGCCGGTGCCCACAATCGACATGGCTGTGTCTATGCGGGATTTATCCATGTACAAAGATGAGAGGGAAACAGCTTCGAAGCAGTTGTCAGGCCCGGTATCAAGGTTTGACGGCGACAAGAAAGCTTTTATCCAGCAGCTTCGCAATGCGCTATACATTGGAATGATCGCAACTTACTCCCAAGGAATGGCGCTCCTTAAAACCGCGTCCCAAGCCTACGATTACGGTTTGAACCTTCCGGAGGTAGCCCGAATCTGGCGGGGCGGCTGCATCATTCGAGCACGTTTGCTGGAAGACATTCGCCTGGCATTAAAGTCTCAACCGAACTTGCCCAACCTTATGTTGGATCCCAAGCTCTCGCAAAGTAATCGTTCAGCGGCAAGAAGACTTGCGTCATGTAGCGCGAATCGCCATGGAATCGGGAATTCCCGCGCCCGGACTCATGGCATCTCTGGCTTACTTTGATGGTTACCGCAGCGCCTGGTTGCCGGCCAACCTGATTCAGGCTCAGCGTGACTATTTTGGCTCCCATACGTATGAACGGATAGACGAAAAAGGGGTATTCCACACCCAATGGGATCAAAGTTGAGGCCATAGACACGACTACTTTTCCTAATAATCGTAATTATCAACAATGCGTGGTGCTCGATACAATATTCCCGAGATGGATGCTCCTTGCGCCCTATTCATCGGCACAAACGAATCGCTCATCGCGATGGCATCATTTTCAACGGGATACGCGGACAACCTCTGTTCGAGAATTGAAAGGATTAAAACATGTCGCAAGCAATCGACCCATCACTCGGAGGGAAGCGCGGCATCGATGTGCTTCATGACGGGGAAATCAACAAATCCACTGCCTTCAGCGAAGCAGAGCGCGAAGCCCTGAGCCTGACCGGGCTCTTGCCCTCAGGCGTCGACACTGAAGAGGTTCAGCTTCGTCGAGTCATGCAGCAGTTGGGGGCGAAGCCGACTGATCTGGAGCGATACATCTTCTTGATCGGACTGCTTGATACTGATGAGACGCTGTTTTACAGGGTGCTGATGTCCGATCCTGCTCGTTTCTTGCCTATTGTTTACGACCCGACAGTCGGCGAGGCGTGTCTCAAGTTCGGTCATATCTTCCGGCGTCCCCGAGGTATGTATCTGTCGCTCCGGCATAAGGGGCGGATCAAGAGTGTCCTACGTAATTGGCCGAAAAAGGACGTTCGAGTAATATGCGCCTCCTCCGGCGGCAGGATCCTCGGTCTTGGCGACCTTGGGGCCAATGGCATGGGCATTCCCATCGGCAAGCTTCAGCTCTATACCGCCTGCGCCGCAGTGCCGCCTCAGGTGCTTTTGCCGATTCATATAGACTGCGGCACGACTAATGAAGCACTGATTCACGACCCTCTGTACCTGGGCTTGCGTCAGCCTCGCGTCCCGGCCTCTGAATTGGATGAATTTGTTGATGAATTCGTGACGGCCGTGCAAGAAGTTTTCCCGGGATGCTGCATTCATTTCGAAGATTGGGCCGGAGTCGATGCGATGCGTCTTCTCGCGCGCTACCGAGACCGGGTTTGCTGTTACAATGACGATATTCAAGGCACCGCTGGTGTGGCACTTGCGGGGTTGCTGAGCGCTCTGCGGGTGACCGGCGGGAAGCTGCGCGATCAGCGCATCCTATTTCTTGGGGCAGGATCGGCCGGCATAGGAATTGCCGATCTGATCGCGTCTGCAATGGTATTAGAAGGACTGACGGAGGATCAAGCCCGCTCGCGCATTTCGCTTTTCGACATCAACGGTCTGCTTGAGTCAAGCAGGACAGACCTATTCGATTTCCAGAAACCCTACGCCCATTCGCACGAGCCGTCACATGATTTCCTTGCGGTCATCGAATCGCTTAAACCAACCGGGATTATTGGTGTCAGCACCCAAGGCAAAGCATTTACCAGGCAGGTTGTTGAGGCCATGACTCGCCTCAACAAAAGGCCGATTATTTTTGCCCTTTCCAATCCCACGGATCACGCAGAATGCACTGCCGAAGAAGCGTACAAATGGTCTGAGGGTCGGGCGCTTTATGCTGCAGGGGTTCCGTTCCCACCGGTCCGCTTCCATGACAAAACTCTGATCCCCGGTCAGGGTAACAATCTGTACATCTTCCCGGCCGTAGGGCTGGCGATTTACGCAGCAAAGCCAAAGCGTGTAACCGACGAAATGTTTATCGCGGCTGCACGTGCAGTTGCCGAACAGGTGACTGAGGCAGAGTTGGATGCCGGCTTGTTGTATCCGCCACAAACCGACATCCTGAAGACGGAAATCGCCACTGCTGCGAAAGTTTGTGAAGTCATTTTCGCCCGAGGACTGGCAGGCGTTCCGCAGCCGAGCGATTTGAGGTCGTTTCTCGAATCCCAGCTCTACAAACCCGAATATAGACCTCTCTCGTGAGAGGTCTATATTCGCCAGTACGGTGGTACTCGAAAGTATTATAGTCACACATGATGCGTGTAGGCGTCTATTTTAGATTGGTGGGACAGGCTTCCAGCCTGTCGCTGACGGACGGGCAGGATGCCCGTCCCCACCAAGATGCTAGTCGCCGCCATATCGTTTTCTTTTTCCGTGGTTGCTTTGGAGAATCCCTGTAAATCGCTAACAAACCGACGAGTCGACTGTGGCCTTTGCTGTCTGCTGCCCGTCGGGAAGCTCTATACAGACGCGAGGGACTGGCCCTACGAGCTAAGTCCCCTGGAGGAAATCATGACGCAGTTCCGAACCGAGACAGACAGCCTGGGGGAGGTCCGGGTCCCGGCGGACAAATTGTGGGGCGCGCAGACACAGCGTTCGCTTGAACACTTCAGCATCGGTGACGATCTTATGCCGAGGGAAATGATCGAAGCTTACGCCATCTTGAAAAAAGCGGCAGCCGTGGCCAACCATCATGGCGGCAGGCTTACATCACAGCAGAGAGATCTGATAATTCAGGTTTGCGACGAGATCCTCTCGGGAAAGCATCGAGATCAGTTTCCACTCCATGTCTGGATGACAGGTAGCGGTACCCAGTTCAACATGAATGTCAATGAAGTGATCTCGAACCGATGCTGTCAGATCGCAGGCAAGCCTCTTGGCAGCAAAACCCCGATCCATCCCAACGATCATGTAAATATGTCGCAGTCGTCAAACGACACGTTTCCATCGGCCATGTACATTGCCGCCGGAGTTGGAACGAAGCAACGCCTGTGGCCGTCGGTGCAGGCGCTGCGTGGCGCCATCTTTGCCAAGGCCGAGTCGTGGGAAGACATCGTCAAAATCGGCCGCACCCATTTGCAAGATGCGACGCCGCTAACCTTGGGACAGGAGTGGTCGGGCTATACCGGTATGCTGGACGAGACCCTTCATCATATTGAGAACAGCCTTACAGGAGTCTGGAACCTCGCCCTTGGCGGCACGGCAGTGGGGACCGGCCTCAATGCCGCGCCGGGTTTTGCCGAACAGGCTGCTGCCGAAATCGCTCGTCTGACAGAGCTGCCCTTCGTCAGCGCGCCAAACAAGTTTACCGTGCAAGGCGCACACGATGCTCTAGTAATGCTTTCCGGCGCGCTCCGCAGCCTCGCCGTTTCCCTGTACAAGATTGCTAATGACATCCGTCTGTTGAGCTGCGGGCCTCGCTGCGGTTTTTATGAACTGAAGATACCGGAAAACGAGCCGGGCTCCTCGATAATGCCGGGCAAGGTGAATCCGACTCAATGCGAAGCGCTTGCCATGATCGCGGTGCAGGTCATGTCTAACGATGTTGCTGTGGGTTTCGGCAACGCTTCCGGCTATCTGGAAATGAACGTATATAAGCCGCTGATTATATCAAACATCATGCAGTCGATCCGTATCCTCACTGACGGTTGTCACAACTTCCGGATCTTTTTGGTCGAAGGTACCGAACCGAACCTGAAGCAGATCGATCGCTTCGTCCGGCAGTCGCTGATGCTGGTCACGGCCCTATCCCCGGCAATAGGCTACGACAAAGCCTCGGAGATTGCCCACTACGCAAACGAGCACGACGTGACGCTGAAAGAGGCAGCGCTAAAGCTGGGTTACGTCACTGACGCAGAGTACGAGCGAATCGTCGATCCCAAAAAGATGGTTCATCCCTATGTCGCGGATTAGCAAGCCGTTATATTCGCCATCATCAGAATTGCTTTCCCGAATGGAAGAACTATATGACTCAAGTCGAGTTAGTTATCGTGGGCGCTGCGGCAGTCGCAGGCGGCGTTGTAAATGCGCTGGCCGGTGGAGGCACCCTTATCACTTTTCCGATGCTTATTGCGGTAGGAATTCCGGCGGTGGCTGCCAATATTACCAACACGGTTGCGCTTTGCCCCGGATATCTAGGGGGTACACTTGCACAGCTCAGAGACCTCAGCGGGTCTAAGCAAAAGCTGTATCTATTTGGCCCCGTGGGTGCACTTGGTGGAGTCGTAGGGGGTATTTTGCTCCTGAATACAGGAGAGGCGACGTTTCGCACACTGGTTCCGTACCTGATTCTCCTCGCCGCCGGGCTCTTACTCATTGAGGCTCCGGTTCGCAAATGGCATGCGCGGCGAGCCGGCCCAAGTGGAGGTCAACACGGGCATGACGTATGGAAAGTGTTTCCTGTGTTTCTGGCCTCGATTTACGGAGGATACTTCGGTGGCGGTTTAAGTGTCATTGTGCTTGCGATCCTTGCACTCGTTTCACAAGAATCGCTCACACGGCTCAACGCGCTAAAACAAGTGATCGCATTATGTGTAAACCTTGCGGTCGCCATTTTTTTCCTCTTCTCGGGTAAGGTGGTATGGTCGGCCACGGTCGTGATGGCTGTCGGGGCTCTGGGAGGCGGAGCAATCGGGGGGTTGGTGGCAGGTTGGGTTCGACCCGCAGTACTGCGAGGAATTGTTGTGGTGTTTGGAGTGGTAATCTCAATCGTGTATTTCATTCGATAGGAAATCATAGACACCTTGGCCGCCTTACGCTGCTCTCCTAACCACATCGGCAAATGAATGTACGAGATTCGTGTGACATCATAAGGAGATATGGGATGGTCATCAAATCCATCAATCCGGCTACTGAAGAAGTAGTCGCAACTTTCGAAGAGTTCACGCCCGAACAGACGGAGCAGGCGCTCGCTGAAGCGGAGGTGACGTTCCGGCAGTGGCGCCGAACTGATTTGGCCGAACGGGCGAAATTAGTGCGAAGGGCTGCCGAGGTCCTACACGAAAGTGAGGATCGATACGCTGGCTTGATCACCGCCGAGATGGGTAAGCCAATCACAGCGGCGGAGGCGGAAATCGAGAAGTGCGCCTGGACATGCGATTTCTTCGCCGACAACGCCGAGCGCTTCCTCGCCGATCAACCGGTAAGAACCAACGCTTACGATAGCTACGTCCATTTCGAGCCCCTGGGAGTCGTGCTGGCAGTAATGCCCTGGAACTTCCCGTTTTGGCAGGTGTTCCGCTTTGCCGCTCCAGCGCTGATGGCCGGCAACACCATTGTGCTCAAGCACGCGTCCAACGTGCCGCAGTGCGCTCTTGCCATCGAGGAAGTCTTCCATGAAGCCGGCTTGCCGCCCGGTGCTTTCCGCACGTTGCTCATCCCAGGTTCAGCGGTGGAGTCGATTATCAACGACCGCCGCGTGCGAGCCGTAACGCTCACCGGAAGCGACGTGACTGGTGAGAAGGTAGCGGCGGCGGCCGGTCGGGGGCTGAAGAAGACAGTACTCGAGTTGGGCGGCTCCGATCCGTTTATCGTCCTGACAGACGCAAACCTACACGCGGCTACTGAGACGGCTGTCCAGGCTCGCTTCCAGAATGCCGGCCAATCTTGCATCGCTGCCAAGCGCTTCATCGTGATGGAGGGGGTAGCCGAGGAGTTCGAGCAACGGTTTATCGAGGCCGTTAAGAAGCTCAAGGTGGGAGACCCCATGGATCGCTCGACCAACGTCGGCCCTATGGCGCGTGGCGACTTGCGCGACGCTCTCGACCATCAAGTCCGCGAGTCAGTGTCAAAAGGGGCTCGGGTGGTGCTCGGCGGTGCGTCCGTACCCGGCCGGGGCTATTTTTACCAGCCAACGGTCCTTGTCGACGTCACCCTCGACATGCCGGCCCTGTGCGAGGAGGTCTTCGGGCCGGTTGCGACCCTGGTGAAAGTCGCAGATGAGGAAGCGGCGATTGCCCTGGCGAATAGCACCGACTTCGGGCTTGGCGCCTCGCTGTGGACGCACGACCTGGATCGAGCGCGGCAGCTTGCTCGCCGGATCGAATCGGGTTCCGTGTTCGTAAATGGTATGGTGGTCTCCGACCCACGTTTACCCTTCGGCGGCATTAAGCGCAGTGGCTACGGCCGAGAGCTGTCCGCTTTCGGGATCCACGAGTTCGTCAATATCCAGACGATATGGATAGGTGAAGGAAATGGTCGCTCCATGTAAGCACAGGCAACAGGCTTTCGCATGCTCAACGATACAACCGACCATGGCGTCCCTGACAATTCTTCAGATTCAAACATAGTGCTCGAAACTAGAAATCTCTCTCGGGCTGTCGCGGACAAAGTGCTTATAGACGAAATCAGTATCCAGGTGCAGCGGGGCGAGGTACTCGCGGTAGTTGGGCCAAGCGGCGCAGGTAAGTCGTCCTTCCTGCGGCTGCTCAATCGCCTTGATGAACCGATGGGCGGTACCGTGCTTCTCGACGGCCAGGACTATCATGAGATAGCGCCGCGAGAGCTGCGACGCCGCGTCGGCATGGTAATGCAGTCTGCCTACCTATTTCCGGGCTCCGTCACGGAGAATTTGCGCTTCGGGCCGCGCCAACACGGCAAAGATCTGGGTTCCTCGGAGATAGACTCCCTGCTGGAACACGTCGGACTGGAAGGGTTTGCCGACCGGGATGTGTTGTATCTGTCGGGAGGCGAAGCCCAGCGCGTTTCGCTGGCGAGAACTCTGGCCAACCAACCCGAAGTGCTGCTGCTGGACGAACCAACTTCGGCGTTGGATGCGCGGGCGGAACGCGAGATTGAAGCGCTGCTCACCCGCATCCTCAACGAGCAACATTTAACAGCCCTGATGGTTACCCATGATACCGCTCAGGCAGCCCGCATCGCCAACCGTGCCATTCTGATCCACGCGGGCCGGTTGGTCTGCGACGGCACGGTCCCGGAGGTGCTCCATGCTGAATCAACTCTTCCATGATCCGATTGCGTTACGGGCCGCTCAAGTGATCGGTGCAGCCGCTTTTGCTCTGGTGGTCGCGTTTTGGGCACACAGGCAGGGCATACATCTGCAACGCGAGGCATCAATTGCGCTGGCGCGTGGAATCAGCCAGATCATCATCGTGGGTCTGTTGCTGGTGGTCGTATTGCGCGACGCCCGGTGGCTTAGCGCCTTTGTGCTTCTGGGCATGATGCTGGCCGGAGCGGTGATCGCTGCAAGGCGGGCGAAGCACATCCCGGGCATCCTACAGGTGACGACCCGTTCGATTCTGCTGGGTGCGGGGCTGGTTATTGGGGTTATGGTCCTTCTGGGTGTCATTGATCGCTCGCCCGCGACATTGATTCCGGTCGGGAGCATGCTAATCGCCAACGCAATGAACACGACGGCACTGGCGCTGGATCGGTTCCGAGGAGAGGTTGAGGCACACGCCGGGCAGATCGAAGCCGGACTGGCACTGGGAGCGGCCGCGAATGTCGTGGTAGCACCGTATGTGCGGGCGGCGGTGCAGGCCAGCATGATCCCCAGTGTCAACAATTTGCGTTCGCTGGGCATCGTGTGGATTCCGGGAGTGATGGCGGGTATGGTGCTCGCGGGCAGCAACCCCATTGTTGCAGCCAGTTACCAGTTTGTAGTTGTCGCCATGCTTTTCGCAACGGCTGGGGCCACGGCCCTTCTCTGCACACTGTTTGTGCGCTCGCGCGCCTTTTCGGCGGCGGAACAACTGACTCTTCGAATGGAGGAGAGCGAATCCAAGTAGAACAAGTGTCGAAATAGCGGTCATTCGTGGCCACAACGCAGCGCTCTTTAGGCCCGCACTGAGTGAGTGGCGTGTATTTCTTACTGTTGCAACCGCTACAAATTCGTTTTCAAGCAAGTGACACCGTGTTTCTGGTGGGACAGTCACGCCGGGGCGTGATTGCCTGTCGTCATGCCCGCGTTCTCGGGCATCCAGACTGGACCTCGGATCGGACTCCGAGGTGACGAATGGCGGCAGGATGCCTGCCTCACGATATCCTGACTCAGGCGCTCCGCCTTGTGGGGCACTCACTTATTTTCGTAATCCAGAAAGAGGTACAGAGCTGCGATCATCACTGAACAGGTGATCTTGCCGGATCTTATGTACTCCCTGACTTGATCCAGGGGAACGAGAACAGTTTCAATTTCTTCAGTCTCATCCGGATTCAAATGGCCTGTGGGGGTGGCGTTTCGGGCCAAATAGACATAGAAACGGTTCGTGAAGATCGCGGGCATGGGGTGCATCCAACCAAGAAATTCCAGTGTGTCGGCCCGGTATCCGGTTTCTTCCTCCAGTTCCTCGCGTGCGCTTTGCTCAGGAGCTTGGCCGTCCTTGACCAACCCCCCAGGTGGTTCCAAAGAAATCTCCCCAGTACCGTGGCGGAATTGCCTGACCATGACGATCTGATCATCCGGAGTCACAGCCACAACGGCTGCCCAATCCGGAGATTCCAAAACCTGGAATTCGTGAATCTGCCCCGTTCTTGGCGACTTGTTCTTGTGAATGTGAACTGAAAAGAGCCCGTATTCCTTATCTTCACGGCTGTCCACCAATTCCCATGATAGGCGCCGGGTCTCGGCGACTGCGTCCATATAAACCTCCAGTGATGATTATGAGAACTGCGCAAGAATTATTACAGTGAAGCTCAATGCGCTGCACCATAAGTGCTTGCAGTCCGGGGTTTCAGCGCTTTCCTTTTCATGCCCCTCGGGCATACTCTGATACAGACTCCGCAAATAGGACTTTCGATAAAGGGCAGTCTGATAAATTCCTGGCTGACCTTCGTGACGCAGCGCTCGAAATAAATTGCTTCATTGCGATCGGAGTAATGCCAATCGGTGTTTACGTTCTTAATGGCCCCGGCCGGGCAAGCATTCGAGCAGGCCGGGCATTTACCGCATCTGTTCTTTATCGGCTTATCCGGGGCGAGGAGAGCATCAGTGAGAATCGTAGCCAACCTGACACGAGGCCCGTAATCCGGATTCACAAGCAAAAGGCTCTTTCCTTGCCAGCCCAGGCCCGCGGCAACGGCTACCGCCTTGTGAGAGATATAGGAGCGCCAATTCGTCTTATCCAGCACCTGAGATGCTGGAATCGGAAGAGCTTTGGCTCCGGCCTGCTGTAGGAACTGGGAGACACGCACAGCGATGTCGTCAAGCAACGCGTTGACCTTCAGATAATGCTGCTGGTAAAGCGGCGTGGGGGAATCAACAATGGGATCTATGATGCCGTCTGCAAGCCTCACAGCGATGCTCACGGCCCTTTCATAGCCCTGCAGAAGGTTTTGAGGTTCTGTCTCTATGCCCTCGAGCAGCGCCAAGTCAGCCACGCCGACAACATCCGCGCCGCATGTGCAGGCAAACTTTTTAAGCTCAGAGCTGTTCACTCGGCCCTCCTCCAGGCTCCTGTGCCCCTCACGAACTTTCTAGGCCCGCAAAGGTTCAGATTCGAAGCGCGAGAGCGGCTGAAGTTGGGCTCGAGAACTGACATTCCAGCCGTATGCGCAATACTTCCGCACTTTAGAGCACAACCCTGTTCAAAGCGGTTCTCGAGGCCATAATCCGATTGTCAACGCGATGTAAAAGGATTTTTCGCAGGAAGTACGCGCCGCACCCCGACATCTTTCTAAAATAAGGCGCCGAAGCATTTTCTGCAAGAGAGTACTCGGCGCCTCCATTTTTGGGAAGGTCCGGCCCTTGGAAGGCGAGAGGGTCTATTTTATCGGTGCTCTCAATCACCCGTAGGAAGGGGTGACTTCTTTGAGGCTCCCCTCAGAGATGAATGCTTCATAGTTGTGGATCAGTCTCTGGACAACCGCTCCGGCCAGCCTTTTGTAGAACATCATTCCGCCTGCGGGGTCCTTATCAAATATCTTGTTCAGGGTTTTGTTTTCGATTTTCATTATCTTGCTGGGGGCCGCACACTCCGCTGTAGCTGTGTACACGAGCCGGTCAACCAAGCCAGTCCAGCCGAAAGCCTCACCCTCGACGTTAACCGTATAGCTTATCTCAGATTTCTTTCCAATGAACAGGCGTACCATTCCCCCGACCAGGATGTAAAAGTGTTCGGCTGGAGCTCCTGCCTCAAATATTAACTTGCCTGGCTCGTAGGACTCTTCGATCATGATCTTGGAAATTTCGTTGACAATCTCAGGGCTCAAGTCCTTAAAAAGGTCGGCTTTTTGGATAATCATGGCTTCTCCTTTCTGTTAGGAAGACATGTTTGAAATCCTGCCGCCTCGCACTATCTCTGCAGCTTCGTCACTTCCGGTGGTTTTCGTGGATGCTTCGTGTCGTTCCTCCTCCTTTTCTAGTCTTCTTGTTATTGACTATCCCGAGGTTCTCGTAGCTGCCTCCAAAATGGACCCACAGTCGTCACGGAAGCACGTATGAAAAGAACAATCAGCCCATGTAACTATTGTTACCGGCCGTGGCGCGGGAGTCAATCAGAACTTTCTTCCGCCGGGATTTGGATCAGGCTTTAGCGTTCCTTCCCGCGACCAATAGTATCGGAAGGGAAATCAGTTGAGCCACTACGGAAAACATTACGAGAGCGGGGAGTGAGACATCGTACAGCACTCCCATTAGAGCGCTTCCGCCAAACCAGAACAAGCCGAATACCATATTGAATATGCCAAAAGCGAATCCCAGACGCTCGGTTGGGACCAAATCCGCAATATGCGGCCCTCACTACCGATGACTGCGCGCCCATTCCTATTCCCCATAAGGCCATACCGATAAGTGATGCATAGTATCCGCCTAAAAAGACAAACGGTGCAAAAAAAGATGAAAGAAAGACCGCGGCGACCAACGAGACAAGACCGATCCGATCGAAAATACGACCGAAAAAAAGGGAAGCCAAGACGTGAACGCCCGTCGCCACCGCATAAAATATGGGAATAGAACTGTCCGAAACTATGGACATTTTCTTGAAGTGAAAGGCAATGAGGGAAAAATCGGCATATCCGGCCGCAACAAAACCGATAGCAATTACATAAACCCAAAATTTTCGAGAAAGGGCCTTTCCCTCCAACTCTACCGAGGTGGTTCCAATGTCTTCGGGGGTCGGATACAAACGTGCGGCCAGGACCAGCAGGCTCAAAGCGATGAGGGCCGGAATCAACAGTATTCCGAAGCTGGTTTCATAGGTACCCTTGAAATGCAGGACAGCGGCTACAACCAAGGGGCCGATTACAGCACCTGTCTGGTCCAATGCCTGGTGAAGACCGAAACCCCAACCTCGGCCAATCTTCTGCGATGCGAGAGATAACATCACATCGCGTGTAGGGGTCCTGATCCCTTTACCCGTGCGTTCCATCACGATTAGAGCTGCTGCAGTCGGCCAATGACCTGCCAATGCCAGAAGGGGCACCGCCAACAGGTTCATGCTGTAGCCAAACAATACGATGGTCCAGTATCTCTTCGTTTTGTCGGTTAAATAACCCGATGCAAGGCGCAAGCCATACCCGAGCAGCTCTCCGAATCCCGCGACCACTCCCACTACTGTGGCGCTTGCACCAAGCATCTCCAAGAAAGGACCGGTGATGCTCCGAGCCCCCTCGTATGTGAAATCGGAAAATAGGCTTATTATCCCGAACAAGACTATGAACTTAATCGCAGTGGATTTGGAAATGTCGGATAATACGGTTGGTGCATGTGATGAGGTTTCGATGGCCATCTGATCTCCATACCTCTGGCGTTGCCAAGATTTCCAAATCTAGCACAGCGGCAAGAGATTGAATAAGATTTATGACGGCCAATTGCGCTCACAGAATCAAACCAGCGTCTGAATCGCTAAGATCAACAATAGACTCATCAGAACGTATCCCGCGTATGAGTTTACACGTGCTGAATGCATGCGCACCAGGACTGCCGCCAACCATTGAGCCCATCGCAGAACAGGATTGACGGCCAATCTGTCAACCACATACATTTCCTCGCGTCCATTTTTTATTGCAGTTCGGAAATGCCCGGCTATACTCTCTTTTGCATTTTCAACCAGCGACGGCCGGAAGATAGAGTCGAAGATCACTCGCACCGGATTAGAAAACCCGGTGGCAGTGTAAGTCATCTCGGGAAGCAACCGACGAATACCGCCATCCCAGACCGTTTGTCGTTTAACTGCCCGCCCCCTGAAAAGCAGTCGGACTACCAGAACACTTGCCCCCAAGAGAAACGCTAATACGACCAGTGTGTAGGATGTAGACATCGCAAAGACGACCGGGTTGCTCTTCGAACCCTGATGCAAGACGACCAGCCCTCGGCCCGGCAAGATTTCTCGGCCTACCTGAGCGCCCAAGCCATGAAATTCAGATACAAAAGCTTTGCTTAACCTGGACTTCCCATGTGTAGTGGGGGCAAAGAATGGCGGTACCAATTCATCGACCACACTTTGATGCACCACAGGCGAGACAACGCGATCTATGACAGGAATTATGAAAGTAGGTAAGATTCCAAACAGAAGGCATGCTGCGGCCAAAAAACCCATGGGAAACGTCGTGCAGCGCCTGGTTTCAGTCGCGGATTCCGCTTCTTCCGACCTGGCCATGCCCAGAAAACTCATGCCGAATGCTTTGACAAAGCACGTGACCGCCAATGCAGCGGTAAGCGCCAAAGTGGCACCGCACAATGCGAATGCGATCTTGACCCCTGCGGTGGAAAGCACAGAACTCTGAAGAAGCGTTTGCAGCGTGAGCCACTCGGTTACAAATCCGTTGAAAGGGGGAAGGGCTGCTATAGAAAGCGCACCAATAAGAAAGAAGAAGGCCGTCCGCGGCATTCTCTTGATCAGCCCTCCCAGCCGATTCATGTCCCTTGTTCCGACATTTACATCCACGGCCCCGGCGCCGATAAACAGGAGCGCCTTGTACAGAGAGTGATTGACCATGTGGTAAAGCGCGACGATGAATGCGATACCGGCCAGCGAGGAACGCCCATAGGAAATAAAGACGAATCCTGCACCTAGGCAGGCCGTAATTATGCCCATATTTTCAATGGAACTGTGTGCCAACATCTTCTTCATGTCGTTCTCGATCGTGGCGTAAAGAATGCCGATCAGTGCGGAAAGACTTCCGACAACCAGGACGATGAGCCCTTGTCCGACATGGCTAACGGGAAGCAGATCCATATTTACGCGCACAATTCCGTAGATTCCCAGATTGAGAATGACTCCGGACAAGATTGCAGACACATTCCCGGGAGCAGCAGGATGAGCCCTGGGCAACCATGTGGAGGAGGGGATAAGGCCCGCTTTCACCCCAAAACCGAAAAAAGAAAGGAGAAAGATTGCCCATTTTACCAATTCTCCGAGCCCGCCTGAGGCGCTTTTCAACGATGCAAAGTCGAAACTCCCCGACGCCCCCGTCAGCAGGAGAAGCGCCAGCGCCGCTGCAACTGTCCCACCTTCGCTCATGGCCAACATCAAGAGGCCGGAACGGGTGACTTCCTCGTGTTCATGCTCATAGTTCACGAGCAGATACGAAAGAATGGTCATGATTTCCCAGGCGATTAAGAATGAAACAACGTCTCCGGCGATTAAGGTCAGGACGATGGATGCAAAAAGCAAGTGATAGAAAATGCCGAACGATTTTAGACTGTATCGGCCTCGATACCTTTCCATATACTCGGCTGAAAAGATCGAAATCGGTAAATATACAAGTGCAGCAATGAAAATGAACAAGGACGAAATGCGATCCATGTTGAGATCAATGGTCCCGAAATACGGCAAACCCCATAGATTGGCATGAAACGTGTGTCCGAATAAAAGCACACCTCCGCTCGCCGTCAACGCTATTACGGAGGCGATGGACCCCACCGCCGCCAGTACCGGCAGATTCATTCGATCCGGAAGTATGGCAGCAAGAACGGCCCCAATGCCACATGTGGCCAAAAAAAGCACGAAAAGGTGGCATGTATCAATCATTCCATAGTCCTCCCTTGGATCGATGCAACAGGCTCTGCCACGACCCCGGCTCGGCGTCCTGCCGCCACGAGCAAACCATGAATCAGAGCGAGAGGCGGCGGCGGGCAGCCAGGAATCTCGACATCCACTGGAATCTCTGCGGCCACTCCAGCACTGCAGGTGAAGCTAGGTCCGAAAACTCCTCCTGAGAGGGCACACGTGCCCACAGCGATCACCTTCTTGGGCGTGGGCATCGCGTTGTACGCTTTTTGCAGGGGGAGTCGCATGTTATCCGTCACCGGACCCGCAACCAACAGCACGTCTGCATGCCTTGGCGTCGGAGTTATGAAGAAGCCCAGCCTGTGGACGTTGTAGTAAGGTTTGCCAAGCTGTTCAATTTCGCTCAAACATGCGCGGCAAGCGCCGGCATCGAGTATGCGCACGTGCATAGACCGACCAAAGGGCTTGCCCAGCCTCCGTGACGGATCGGTCTCATCGGCGAGTGAAATTGCCCATTCGTAACCCGACTCCTGATCGAGGGGCTCAGACAGTCCACGCGAACATCGAAAACAGTGTATACAGTGCCGGTAATCCACGGAGATTCGCTCCTCTGTGAGCCGGATCGCACCAGTGGGACATAGAGGGATCGCTGAAGATTCACTTGTTGCCCTTTCTCCCAGCATCCCGCAAGGCCGCCCGGGAGTAACGCCGGCTGCGGTCTCGGCAGAGTCCGGATATAACGTGGTCTTGATCCCCGTGCGGAGTCCCATTATTACCCACTTGGACATGTCTCACTCTCCTCTTAACGGTCACATTCTGCGTTCGAAAGTCCGAATGTAGCCATAATGATGGGGAAGTCCTGAAAGGCGAAATTCTCGGCCGCCCAATGGAATCCATGCCAATTCGTAAACGACGGCGTTGTGACCCGGTAGCGCCCAACTTTCCCGTCGTCTCGGATGCTCAACCAATGGAAGGCTGCTCCCAGCGGGGCCTCTACCCATCCCTGGCATTCACCGGCAACAATTTCAAAATCCGAGGACATGACATCGCCCGGGGGAATCGACGAGGCTATTTGTCGCACAATACGCGCCGATTCTTCCGCTTCGCTGAAAAGAACTCGGAGACGCGCATAGCCATCTCCTTCGAATTCAACTGGGATCCGAAATTCCAGTCCGGCGTCGTAAAACCCGTAAGGCAATACCTTGCGCAGATCGCGTGAAACTCCGGAGGCTCTCGCAATCGGTCCCACTAGCCCGTATGAAATCGCATTTTGCAGAGAAACCGTACCCACTTCCTCGAGGCGGTCCAAAAAGCTGCTGGAAAAGCGTAACATCTCCTGCAAGACATTCAGTTTGTCTACAACACGTTCGACCGATTCGCTCAAGTTACTGCACTGATCTCCGTTCAGATCCAGCGTCAGGCCACCTGGAATGTTAGCGCCGAACAAATAGCGGTGTCCCGAAATTACGCATGAAAGCCGGAGCAGCTCTTCTTCCAGAATGCCCGCCTGGCTTTTGGCCACGGCCAGGGCCGTGGAACCGCAGATGCCGGTTATAGCGCCCGCGTGGTGCCGCAAACGCTCCAATTCTGCGAAAAGCACGCGTAAGGCTTGGCCGCGGGCAGGTGGTTGAACCCCGCAGATTTGTTCCACGGCTTGACAGAAAGCCAGCGAATGAGCAAACGCCGAGGTCCCCGAGAAACGCTCGGCCATCAAAAGGACATGCTCAATAGGTTGCCCTTCTGCCAGTTTTTCGAGTCCACGGTACTTGTAGAAGAAGCGCGGAGTGGTACGAACGACGTCCTCGCCAACCGTTTCCAGGAAGAACTGACCGGACTCGGCGTAGTCGGAATAAACCGGCCCTATGGGCATCATAAATGCTCCGGGGGCTTGAAGGATTTGCAAAGGTCGCCATTCCGGGTCCACTTCTCTATGGAGATATGGCACGGATGGGTCGAAGTCTGACCTCATAGGGTTGACTCCTTCCGGCCATTCTTCGTGCAACACAAAATCCCCGAGCCGTGGATGGCCTTCGAAGGTGAGCCCAAAAAGGTCTTCCACTTCTCGCTCATGCCAATCCGCCGCATGCACGTGCGCACTGATGCTGGGAATAACCGTGTTTGTTTTGGGCTCGTGAAGCAGTACATGGATCTGGCCACACTCGGGGTCTCCATAGAAAACATAGCGGAGAAGCCAGTGAGAAGAATTCTCTTGGACAATCAATGTGGCAAAGGTGTACTTGGCATGAGAAACAAGCAGTCCGCACACCTCCTGCAACTCGCCTGGACCGCACTCAAGCAGAACCAAGAGCTTCTGAGTGTCGACGTTCACCTGTACTTCTCCCGTCCAGCGCGTCTCCAGGACCTTGAGTAAAATCTCCGGCTTCAGTGCGCAGTTAGATGAACATGGCATGTGCGGTCACCTCCCCAGTGTATTTGCCGCTAGTCGTAAAAGTTCAAGTATCGGCCCGGGAATATAAAGTCCGAACAGGCATACCGGAATTAGTGCCAGCGACAGGCATGTGGCGTAACTCTTCGGCAAGGCGGGCCTTTCAGAGCGAGGCAGGGGCTTCCCGAATACCATGCGAGAGACGTGAAACATGATTCCGCAGAAGGCTATAACTACGAAGAGGGCCAACATGCCCGTAGCCAAATATTGGCCGCTGGAAACCCCCGCTCTCTAAAATTGTGAGTTCGCTCAAGAAAACTGCAAAAGGAGGAGCTCCCGATATCGCCAGTGCCCCCACGAGCAGTGAGACGCCAACCAAGGGTGATTCACGAATAAGACCTCGTACCGAGTTGATGTCACGAGTACCGGCGATCCTGAGCGCAGCACCGGCGGCAAAGAAACAGAAAGACTTGGCAACTGTATGGGTAAGCATCTGATAGGTGGCGCCAAAATCGGCGGCAGCTCCGCCCAAGCCCACGGCCACCAAGATGATGCCCATGTGTTCTATGGTGGAAAACGCGAAAAGGCGTTTATATTCTTTTACTTGAATCAATAGGAAGGCCGCGAAGCCGGCGGAAACCAATCCAAAAATCAAAATCCATTTCTCGGGGGTGCCTCCTGAAATCGCTTGCAAGGCCGGTGTTACTCTCATTATGGCATAAAGAGCAGTAGAGCTCTCCACCCCGGACAGAAGGGCGCAGATCGACGATGGTGCGTGACCGTAAACATCGGGAATCCAAGCGTGAAGAGGAACCAGGCCGGCCTTGGTACCGAATCCGATGAGGATGAACAGAAATCCTGTCAGCAGCATGGCCGGGGGCATTTTCGGCGCTGCTGCAACCAGGCCCGACCAGGTCAATGGCCCTCCTCCCGCAAGGGTCATTCCCCAATATAGGATCAGGACCCCGAAAAGTGCGAGTGCGGCCCCCATGCATGTGAGCACGGCATATTTCCACGCGGCTTCGATAGCCTCGGGGGTGTTCGGAAAGCTGACCAGCAATACTGACATAAGCGTAGTTAGCTCGACAGCGATCCAAACCAGCGTGACATCGGATAAGACTGGAACAGCCAGCATCGAAACGAGGAAAAGGTTATAGCGCCAATAATAGCGTCGAGACCTTACAGGGCCGTCGAGTTCAACAATCTTAGCGACATATCCCCACGAAAAAATGGCGGCTGTGAGTCCCACAAAAGAAACCAGCAATAGGAGTAGTGCGCCGAAGGCATCGCATGCGATCCACCCCTTTATTGCCACAACATTATTGCCGGCTGAAGTTTTCAAAGCTGTATGCAAAGAGGCGATGAATACCACGACCGTCCCCAGGATAGTTGTCAGTGGTGCAAAGCTACGGCTTTTAGTAGGAATCCGGGAAAGGACGGCAACAACAACAGGTACCAGAAGAATGTATATCAGTTCCATAAGGTGCTATTCCTCTATCAGAGCGGCCAACTCGCCCACCGCTGTGGTTCCGATGTGTTCGTGGACTTTCATGATAAGGATCCCCATCACCCTTGCGATGATGAGCAACTCGAAAGCGGCGGCCAACTCGGCAATGAGCGGAAGATTCGGAGCAATCGAAATACCGGCGAAAAAAGCCCCGTTCTCCATGCACAGAATGGCGATTACTTGTGGAACCGCTTCACGCCTCACAGTCATAGCGTAGGCGCCAAGGAGCAGACCCGCCAGACCGATGGGCAGGTTAACCGAAGCCGCTCCGCCCAATGGGGCGGCCTTAAGAAGAGGAACCGAAACGAAATAGGCGAAAATGACGAGGATGAGCGAGATAAGTAGAGATGTCGGGATATTCAAAGCCTGGGAGATCTCTCGGCGAGAGCGAAGTTCGTTTCCCAGCCTTCCAAACAAGAGCCATGGAAGTAATACGGCCTTGACGGCAAGAGTTATCCCGGCGACTACAAATAGTTCGTCCGAGCCGTTTTGGTATCCCAGGAGAAATGCAGATATGGCTAAAAGCACGACCTGAATCACGAATGTTCTGAGGCACGCGAGAACCTGCCGCGTGGCAATGAGGCCAAAGGCCGTCAAAAGGAAGAGACCCGCGGCAAGTGCATTCAACTCCGTTAACAGGAGAATTGTCGTGTTTGTACCAGGCATACCGGTCCCTCCTAAAGTTGCAGCAGTCGCGTGATTACAGCAGCGACGGACGTTACAAAAGCTGCACCGAGAAATTCCGGAATTCGGAAAAGTCTCAGTTTGGCAAGCGAGGATTCGATGACGACCAAAACCAGGACAAATGCCAGGACTTTTGCCAGGATTAGCGGCACCGCCAGGAACACGTCTGCGATAGTCTGTCCGTAAGCAAGACCCCAGGGACTGACCAGCACGTTGAGGAATATGCATAGAAGCACGAAAAACTTCATGCATCCTCCCCATTTCATCAAAGCTGCGCCTCGGCCCGAATACTCCAATCCCTTGGACTCATCTACCATGGCTAGCTCGAAATGGCCGGAAGGGCTGTCCACGGGGATGCTCCCGGTTTCAGCAATGATCAGCATCAAGAACGATAGCATCACCAGCACATGGGCCGGTTCAAAGAAGTTCGCTATGGGCGTGACCCAGTGCTTCTGAACGATGTATGGGATGGTGGAACCAGCAACGAATGAGACAGTGAAAAAAACAATCATGAAAACCGGTTCGGCTAAAAATCCCACCATCCGGGTACGGCTGGCCCCCATGGGACCGTACGGGTTTGCGGTATCAATGGCCGCAAGGGTGGCAAAAAAGCCGCCGAGAGCTAGAATAAAACCGCCTCCCAGCATGTCTGCCATGAAAGCGAAGAACAGTGGGTAGCTTGTGAGGACGGGTATGAGCAGTGTCACAAAGATCGGCGTGATAAACACGATGTACGGGGTGACGCGAAAAATCCAAGAAGAGTGCTCGGATACAATCTCATCTTTGTGAAAGAGCTTCCATATATCGAAGTATGGCTGAAAAACGCTGGGGCCTCGCTTGGACTGGATTCGCTCTTTGAGGCGGCCAAGCACTCCCTTTACGAGAGGGGCAAAAGCCATTACCACGAGCACCTGCATTAAATTAAACAGGATTTTCTGGGCCATGCGTTTACCTCCTGTCGCCATAGCCGCTTGTTAACAAGTCGTGCCGATTCGCTATCAAAGGATAAATACAGCACGGATCTAACAAAGTCCCGCGGGACGCGGGATGGCACCCAGGACCTCGTGAATGGATGTTGGGTGCCACTGACCTGGCACCATGATGGTGCTCAGGTCAGTGCAATTCTCTATTTGCCGTTTCTCGCTTATTTGAGGACGAACCAATATCACTGCTCGACTACTCCCTATATAAGTCGAGAAAAACCAAAGACCCGCACAGCATTGCTGGTGCGGGTTACATTCAAACTAAAAAACCCACCCAGCTTTCACGGGGTGGGGTAAGGTCTATCTTTTAAGAGACTCCTACCCCTTAGCGGTAGGAGTCATAAGCTCATAGGATAAATCCTGGAGCAGTCCAGGCAGACTCCATTGCCTTCAATAATGTCGGGCATAATTACAAAACTAATATTCCTTGTCAAGCATGTTGAAGGCAACCAAGCCCCTTGGAGCCAGCCACGAGATGACTTCAAGATTACCGGTACCATGGGGGTCGCACTACAAATCGAGCACCTCGGACAGCGTCTCAGTCAGTTCCATGAAATCAGTTTGCATCTCCTTCGCCCGGTCCCTCGCTTCACCAGCCGAATAAGTATGGCCAAAGTGTTTGTTGATGGTGATCGCTCTCTCACTGCAATAAGCTTCAAGGGAAGGTTTGGTCATGCTGCCAATCAGGTACGCCCCCACTGAACCGCCCCATCCGAAATGGGGCCCGTCTCCCCCGCTATCACCAATGACCACCACTCGATCCGGTGCCACTCCCGAAGACCTCATTACAGATTGGGTATTCTTCGGCTTGTCTTCAATTTCATTAACCCAATACATGTAACGGGTGTCTCCCGATTCCCCCGAAAAACAGATCAGAGGATTGGAGGCCACAAATGGAACATCGGGAATGAGATTCCGGGCGATCATCCGCTGAAAGGAACCCTGTGGGCCGGTGGTATTAATCATAAAAAGGATGCCATGATCTCGGCACCATTGGATAAAATCAGGGACGCCGCAATACGTAGCGAAGTTAGCGTCGAGATAAGCATCCATCTGATCCACAGTAATGGGGGCAGGAATCAGAGCCGAGATTCTTTGGGTGGCTTGGGTTAGAGAAATCTCGTTGCCTGTATACTCGGTGAAGATTTTGGATAGGTCCGGTTCCAGATCCGGATAGATAAATGTAATCGGATCAAATGGACCGGATGGCGCCAAACATTGGTTCCAATCCGATGAAACGAGAGCCTTGTACTTCATTTGTTTCCCTTGTTCCTTTCTCCTCAGATAGTTCGCAACCGCTTCCTTTCCACCGACGTGTCATCAGGCCCGGTGAAATTTGTTATAGAAATGCGCCCTCAGGCCGGCAAGATTCGCTCATGATCGACAGAAAGATTCCCCAGCCGCTGCACCATCCGACTGCCATGATGAGAGCGGCAATGTCCTCTTCCGTTTCCGTGCCATGAAATCCTACACAAAAGGAACAAGAATATTTTGCAACATGGTGAAAGATGTAAGTCACAAGCTCCTTTTGCCGCTGAAGGCTCATCGCTGAACCTGGATCTTCCAGGAAATGCTTTCTGCATCTCGCAACCGACCCGTTGCCGGCACAATTTCCGCACACGGCCTTTTCCCAGTGAAGACGCGTTCTCTGGGCCATTGATCTTAGTCGGCTAAGATCGCGCCCCCTTTTTATCAGCTCTACCGGGGCAAATGATCTACTACAGGGGCCGAACCCAACTTCACACATCAGGCAGTGCTTCCACCCTCGCAAGCTTATTCGGACCCTTGTGTTCTGCATGGGGCCATAAATGTCAAAAAGAGCCGCAGCACGTCTCATCAGATCTGCATACAGAATTGCCGGTCCATGCATGTACCAATCACGAAAAGCAGCCTCGACTGCAATCCAGCCCCATGCATGCCGCTCACAAAAATCCCAAGCTTTACGCATCTGTATTCTAGTAGGAGGATCCATGATCCCTCCCTGCATGAATGACGATAAAAAATGGACTTCACCAGGGGACAACTGGAAGGCCTCCAGTCCATTCGGTTCTGATGCCAGGGTGATGTTCGCTGGTCCGCCCATTATCTTTCCAGTTTCGAAGATTCGGCGATTCGCCGGGAATTGCTCAAGCCTGTGCGCTAATTTCGCTGATAGTCTGTCTCGAACACCCTCTTATACAGGTCTTTGCCAAAAGCGGTTTGCAGCGGCTCCCCTTCTATTAGTCGAAAAGTACGTCTTCCGTCGGTTCGCCTTTCTGCCCGCAAAAAAATGGCGTTTTCCATTTTCCTTTCAGAAAAATCGCGGGCAAATTCATACAAATGCGTAACAAAGAAAACCTTGATGCGTTTCTCCAATAATGCGCTGACTATCTGCCTTGCAATCTCCGAGCCTTCTCTTGTATTGGTCGCTGCAAACGATTCATTGAAAAGCACCAGCGAATCTGATGTTATCATGTCTGCGATATCGCTCATCCTGCTCAATTCTTCGTCAAATTTCCCGCTTTTCATGGTAGGATCTTCTTCCCGCTTGTAGTGCGTGAAAAGGCCTTCGCAAATATTGGCACAGAAAGACTCGGCCGGCACAAACATGCCGCATTGCATCATCAATTGGGACAAACCTATGCTTCGCAAAAAAGTTGATTTGCCGCCTTGGTTGGCCCCTGTAATGATCACGAGATCTTCGTTGTCTGCGTTCACATCATTGCCCACGACCCCTTGCCTCATGGTCAAAGCGAGACACACGTCGTATAGGCCCTTAAAAGAGTGCTTGCGTTCGCCGGCAGCCACCGGCCGAGGAAAAGATATAGGTTCCCCCATTTCCGCAAGCTGTTCCGACAAATTCAAACAGCCGATGTAAAAGGCCAATTCGACCCGTAACATTTCAAAAAAACTATCAATATGATCGGCAGACTGAGCAAGGGCGTTGGCAACTAGTCTGATCCCTCTGTTTCTTAATTCCGCCAGTGCATTGGCACCCGCTTCATCCCGATCCGCGATATAATAAGTGTAAACAGGGGCTTTGTCGCCCAAGATTCGTTCCAACCAACTTTGTTTTTTAGCCGGTGGCTTACGAAGCACGTAATTGGTGCCTTCATTGCCTTTTCCTAATTCGGCACTCATCAAAACCCCCTGGCGAAATTTCAATTCCTTCAGATAATTTTCGACAATGGCGAAATATTCATCATCAAGTTCTCTTTCGATCATCGCGAAAAACGTTGTAAAGCCCTCTGACTCAAATTTTTCCGCATGTTCATCCGCAATACTCTTTAGCCTTCTGAGCAGGCCCACAAACATTTGCAGCATTTCTATCGCGCTATGCAGGAGACTCGAGGGAAGCTTGCTGAAAAAGCCCATCCAACTTCTTCTCTTGTTTTCAATTGATTCAATCGGGAGTTGATAGATATCCCTGACAATGGCCGAATTTTTCAGGCAATCCTTAAGTATGTTTTGGCGATAAATCAATGTATCCGGATCGGTTGAACCGCACAAGACAGCGCTCTTGGCCACTTCAAACAAGAATTTGTCACCAAGTGCCATGGCATGGAACAGCGTGTTCAATTCCAGGTCCTGTGTTAATGTTTGTTCATTCGACGGCAATTTTTGCTTTAGGTCGAAATCTCGATTTTTATACATAAGGAAAGCCTTCATGATTTTATGCGTTCCTTTAAACAATCGTATGTGATGTGATGCTTCTCGGCAATGGATATCGCGTATGACAGCCCGTCAGCAGGCCTTCTCACAATTTTGTATGTTCGCAATGCAGGATTTTCCGGGAACAACCGTGCTCACCATGCTTACGGTTTGCTCGCCGAAGGATGCCAATTCATCGATGAATGTCACCCAAACGCACAAGGAGCCTAATTCCATTATTTTTTCCATTACCTTCTTGCTCAAAAAAACTGCGTCTTGTATTGTCGTGACAGTGAAAATTTCATTTAGTATCAGAACGCTGTCCGGCGTAGCCCGGTTTAGAATGTCATGAACCCTGACCAGATCTTCCAGCAGTTTGCCACGGAGATTCCTGATATCTTCTGGCCTTTCAAAATGCGTAAAGATCTTGTCAAAGAGAACGAGTCGCGCTTTATTGCCCGGCACGGGACAGCCTAAACTGGCTAGATAATGTAACTGTCCGAAAGTACGGGCAAAGGTTGTCTTACCGCCCTGGTTTGGACCGGATACCACGAATATGCGTTCCTTGCCTTTCAAGTAAAAATCATTACAGACGACGCAAGAATTCTCGGAAATGAGCTTGTGCGCCAGGGCTAAATCAAATCCTTCGTAATCAAAAACTTCCTTGTCTGTATTGGAAAGCTGCGGGTAACAGAATTTCAATCCTGTTCGCCTGAGTTTAGCGATATACTTGAAGTAAGCAACGTAAAATTGTATTTCCCGGTCGAAAGTGGCTATCGTTTGGTCCAGATAACCGCGGTTTTGTTCACAATAATTATCAAGATTTAGGAACACATCGGGATACAATTTGGCTACGAAATCTAATATGGCCGCTTCGACATGGTTCATCCCCGACCACATTGGGCGCTTGGTCTTGTAATCTTTCACGTCACCCTGTTTAAATTTCTCGAACGTTTTCTCTACCTCAATGCTATAATCAATTTCAGATTCATACCTGCGCACCTTGACGGCGTTATCCTTAACGAGCATGCAATATTTTACCGTTGATAAATCGGCCTTAAGCTTTGTGGTTTCCGCCAGTAGTGACGCAAAGCCACTGGAATTGACATAGTTAGTCACGTATTCGCGGAATTCCAAAAGGCCGCGTGATTTCAAATCGGCAAGGTTTAGATCGTGTACCAGGCAAGTAACGGCTTCGCAATAAATTTCTACTGCCTCCAAAAACCATCCTTCTTTATGGTACTTGTAGTGAAGCTGATCTTCCAGGGAAAGGTATCGGCGCATTGTAGTCATTTTTAGCGCAAATGATTCTATGTTTTCTAACAGGATTTCGTTTTCAAGGTCCTGTGCTATCTCCTGGCGGTACTTGATGGCATCGATACCATTTAACGAAGTGTAAAAGAGCGGTTTTAAATTGTATGTCTCCTTGCCGGCCGTAATTGCATCCACAATCTGATCGAGATTCAAATCAACAAAAAAGGCTGGCGCTTCAACGGTTTCCTCTTTTGTTCCGTCTTCAGGTCTCTCAAATAGTATGCTGTGGAAAGTCATGAGAAACACCCGGGGTATGTACTGTTCCGCTTGCCCTCGGCGATGAATGCCGGCTCAGAGGCGGTCTTTTCGCGCTTGACCCTCTTTCAGTCTCATTCGGGTCTCGAACTGCTTCACTTCTACCGCGGCCCGCACTTGTATCCCTTCTCCTATCTTCTCAATCCCATCATCCGCCTCTACCGCAAACGTGATTAAATTGTCGCTGACTAGTACAACTTCCGCCCTCGCTGTAACCTGAAAACCCACAGGAGTCGCAGCCAAATGCTTGACGTTTATCATGGCACCAACAGATACCCAACCGTCTGGCAAGTACTCCTGTATCGCCTCAGCCGCGGCCTCTTCCATCAAGTAAATCATCATTGGAGTGCCATACACTTCGGGCATGTGAGAGTGAAAATGCGCTACGGTCATCTCTCGGGTGACCTCCACCGCTTTGATCGCGGAAGCTCCAATCGGTATATTTGCAGTCGCTGTCATCAACCCACCTCAATTCCTACGTTTGTTCGAGCCCTGCCCTCGGCAGAAATCAGTTAGGTGAAGACATCTTTTGCGCTCACGCAAAACAATTCACCTGTGTTTCTAGCGTCTTCGGCGGATAAGGCTGAATTGCTGAAACCACAAAACCCACCTTGCGGTGGGTCGTGAAGTAATGACTCTCCCACCGCAATGCTCTCGCGGCAGGAGTCATCAGCCTGTCAGGCGGTTTGGGGGAACTCCATCCCCTCACGTTTCTTACTCTGCTTCTCTACTTCTTACAGAACCGAGAGCCTCATGGAAATCAGCGCGGCCAAATCTTATGTGTGACCGTCGGGATTTCCGAAATGAGCTTACAGGATCTTACCGGCGCCCAGTCGCTACTACCTGCGTAATTTTTCTAAGCTGCCCGATTAACAAGGCCGTCCTGGGATCGAGGTACTCCGTCAATCCGGACGGCACCTCCCCGTATCTGCGAAGACGAGAGCCTTCAAGCTCCGAGAGAGATACCCAAAGTACCGAGCACGAACTCAAGATCATTTTCTCTGCGATGCGAACCGAGCCGTCCAGATTCAACGTGTCCCGCATCTCTCTAAGGATAGCTTGCATGTCCTCAACGAGTTCTGAGATTTTTCGTCCTTGTTCGGACGAGAGGTCATTTCGAACCTCGTACAAGGTCGACCTGACCTCCTTGCCCTTTGCCCATTCATCGAACTCGCAGAGAGCTTTGTCCAATAGGTACAATGTCGTCGAGATTCCGCGAATATGGTTTTCACTCATGGGTAAGATCGTCTCTTTCCCGGCGAATTTTCCTTGCTACGGCTCTACTTACCCAACGGCGACTCGAAAATAGCCGCCTTGCCCAGTTCGGCCTCAATCTCCAAAAGCCGGTTGTATTTAGCGATTCGCTCACTGCGACTCGTTGATCCGCTCTTAAGTTGTCCGCCACCCATTGCAACAGCAAAGTCAGCCAAAAAGGTATCTTCGGTTTCGCCGGAACGATGAGAAATTACATATCCCCAGCCGGCCTTGTGACATAGATGAATTGCTTCCATTGTTTCAGTGACCGTACCAATTTGGTTCAACTTGATCAGCGCTGCATTGGTGGACTTTTCTTTAATCCCGCGGGCAATGAACCGCGTATTCGTCACATAGATATCGTCGCCCACGATCTGAATCTTTTCTCCGAGCACAGCCGTATGCTCACGAAATCCTTCCCAATCATTCTCTGCAAGACCGTCTTCAATTGAAACGATCGGGTACTTCTCAATCCAGGATTTATAGAGATCCGTCATTTCCGAGCTGGACTTTTTCCCCTGACCTGATTTACTCAGGTTATATAGGCCGTCTTCAAAGAAAGAACTGGCTGCCGGATCAAGTGCCAGGGCTATGTCTTTGCCTGGTTTAAAGCCTGCTGCCTCTATAGCCTCAACAATTACCTCGCACGCCTCATCGTTGCTTTTGAGATTTGGTGCGAACCCGCCCTCGTCGCCGACGCTCGTTGCGTATCCTTTACCCTTAAGGATTTTCTTCAGGGCGTGGAAAGTCTCGGCACTGTAACGCAGGGCTTCAACAAATGTCGGAGCGCCGATCGGCATTACCATGAACTCCTGAAAATCCACGCTGTTGTCCGCATGCGCTCCGCCATTCAGTATGTTGTTCTGGGGCACTGGAATTTTCACAGCACCGGGGCCTCCCAGATAAGCATACAAAGGCAGACCGGAAACCATTGACGCGGCACGAGCCGCCGCCATAGAAACACCAAGAATAGCATTGGCACCGAGCTTGCTTTTAGTGGGCGTCCCATCCAATTCGATCATTACTCGGTCAAGTTCCGCTTGCCGTGTCGATGGGATACCGACAACCCTGGGAGCAATTATCCGGTTCACATTGTCTACGGCTTTGAGAACACCTTTGCCACCGTACCGATTAAGGTCCTGGTCGCGCAGTTCAAGGGCCTCGTTCTCCCCCGTAGAAGCACCTGACGGAACAGAAGCCGAAGCCGTTACTCCACTGCCCAGCTCTACAAAAACCCGGATCGTCGGGTTTCCACGAGAGTCAAGAACCTCTAGTGCCTGGACAACCACGATCTTGTCATCCATAACCTTGTCCTTTCTTCAATTCTTGGCATCAAACAACATTCGTTTCTTCCATGATCGACAGCAAAACATTCCACCCGCTGCACCAACCAACCGCACTTATGAGAGCGGCTGTGTCTTCCTCAGTTTGGGTGCCCTGGAACTCGAATTGGAACGATCGTGCATATTTTGCGAGGTGGTCAAATATGTATGTCACCAAAGACCGATGAACAGACATTTCATTAGCCAATCTCGGGGATTCGTCTTCGATCAGGTGCTGCTTGCATCTCAAAGTTGAGGCCGTGCCGGCGCATCTCCCGCAAACGGTGGGACGCCAATATGGTTCGGTCTTTTTGGCCAACCGGAGCAGTTCACTTATATCTCTCCCTTGTCGGACGATTTTCTCTTTCACAATTCCTTTGCTGTGAGGGCCGTATCCCTCCTCACACATTAAGCATGAGCCCTTATTCACAAGCCTTCTTCTCAGTCGCCCCTGTTGCGCGGGGCCGTGCAACTCGAAAGAATTCAAAGCCGCTCCCATCAGATCCTCATACAGGAGAGCCGGGCCGTGCATGTACCCGGTTCGAAAGGACGCTTCCACGATCATCCAACCCCATCCATGGCGCTCGCAGAAACCCCATGCTTTGCGCATACGCTGCCTCGTGGAGGGGTTCATGATGCTCCCCTGAATAAACCACCAGAGAAAATGAATTTCCCCAGGCGAGAGCTGAAATGCATCCGGATGCGACAACTGCAACGCGTTACCGGTGTTACGAATGTGTGTGTGCCGCATCATTTTACTGCCGCTGAGCACAATCGGTTCCTTTACATTTCGATCAATTATTCGGTCGACGTTCCTGACGTCAAGATCGGATCATTTATCCGTTTATTTCTCACTTTCTTCACAGATCTTGGTCAAGGTATTTGCAGCGGACTCCAACCGCGCCACTTCATCGAAGATTGCTTCGGCATGTTCCTTTCTCTTGAGATACGCGGCTTGAATGGCTCCGTGCGTGGCAGCAATGGTTTCTTCAAAGCGTTGATCCAGCGATAGAGCGAAGCCGCGAAAGGCGTTGTTGAGGTTTTGGAGGGTCGCCCATCGAAGGTTTTCTACATTCTGCCGGACCAGTGCGTCAATCTGTCTGCTCAGGCGTTTCTTCAGCCTATTAATTCGAAGAGACACCGGCAGGAGCCGATCCAGTGCCTCTTCCGGAATCACAATGGGCAGGGTGGGTACCCGCTTCCTGAGTACCCAATGAGGCCGCCGCTTCACCTCAAACGCTTCGGAGCTTTCCGGAGCATGATATGGGATGTCGAACAGCTCTGCCGCAGCCTTACGAATCGACTGGATCAGCTCGTCTGCTCGCTGCTGATGCGGACGCAATGTTTCTGTTACATGCCGGCCAAAGCCTTGAGTCACCTCTTCAGCCGAACCTTGGAAGAACGAGGTTACTTCCTCTGCGAGAGCATCCATAACAGTAGCCTCGTTCACTTCTCCGTCTTTCATGGCGGAGAAGGATGCTTCCACCACGCTCTCAAGGTGATCCGAAGACTTTTGCCGCAGCGCTTCAGCCTGCTGCTCCAGTGATTCCAGCGTACGTTTTCTATCACCAGTCAATAAATCTTGAGCGGCGACTCGCTGGCGTTCCGCATTTTTCAGCTCTTTCTCGAAGACCTGTAAGCGGCTTTCCAGATCATCCAGGGGCATTTGCAGGGTACGGATCCCCAGCCGGAGTCTCATCACAACATCTGCAAGAGCGTCTGTAACTTTTCTTCCCACTGCTTCACGCAGGGCGTTAGCCTTTTCAGAAACGAGAAAACAGATCAGGTGGTCTTCGACCTCATTTAAGCCGCTCTGGGTCCATAAGTCGACATCTCCGAATAGCTTGGCGTCGAGACCGCGGCGAGAAGAGACACAGAAAATCGGGTGGTCGTTGGCCACTTGAATTTTCTCGGTGAGCACTTTCTTGAAAAATGCCAGCGCGGTCTCCCTTTCATGCCCGTTGAGATAGTCCACCTTGTTAAAAATGAAGAAAAGACGTGATATTCTTGATCTGACCGCTTTCAGAAATTCCGCTTCTACCTCTGTAAGGGGCGGGTCGGCCGAGACGACAAATAGTGCTGCGTCGCACTGCGGAAGAAAATTAAGAGTGGCCTCCGTATTGTGCGTGAAAGTGGATCCAATGCCCGGGGTATCAATCAAGACAACGCCGTGTTGGAGAATAGCCGCGGGGTGAAAGATCTCTACTTGAAGAACTCCGAGTCGGTTTTTCGGGTTCCCCTCTTCCGTGACAAATCCTTGCAGGATTTCGGCAAGTTGCTCAGGGGTATTTCCGGTAAATTCCTTCACGGGTCGTTCGTCCAAATAGCACACCCGGACTTTTCGCTCAACGCCGTACTCTACAAAAGTCGGGATGGCTGTTAACGGCACTACCGAAGTAGGCAAAAGCGCTTCACCCAAAAAAGCGTTGAGAAACGTGCTCTTGCCACGCTTGAATTGTCCGAGCACTGCAAGGTGGAACCGTCCTTCTTCCAGCCTCGTACGGAGGGCGAGTAATGTCTCCCGGTCTCCGGAGAACTGACTTCCGAGAGAATCCACAATTCTTAGCGCGTCACCGAGGAGTAGCTGGAAATCGATGGGGGGTCGAGAATCTTCCTGGTCTAAGCAAGTTAGTGTCTCTAAAGCGGAATTCTCTACTATCTCGGATCTCACGACAAGCCCTCCTGTTCGTACCTTTCTATCAGCGGAGCTCGACTGAAAGACGACTGAAAATAAAAAACCCACCTTTTGGTGGGTGTCCGTTGGACCGGTCTCCCACCGCGAAATCTCCGACGGCAGGAGTCATCAGCCCATGTTGAGCATTTTGGGGGACTCCATCCCCATTCATCTATTTCTTATTTTGTATAGCCACGATTGTCAAAAGTCAAGGCACTAAGTGCTCTGTGGCGCAAATATGGTTACGTATTCCTTGGTCTAAAGTGGCCTCATGCGGCCAGGCAGACTCGGTTTCTGTTATGTGCTTGGTCCTGGAACCTTGAGAGAGTTTTCTTGAGATCATTTTTCGTGTATTTCCATTTGAAAGGTTTGGCGATTTGGTTGTAGAGAGCTTGAAACTCGAAGATGGCCGTTTCGAGGCGTTCAAGGTCTGGAAAGTCGTTTGGCTTGAGGACCTTTCGTTGCAGCACCGAGAAGATTATTTCGACTTGGTTCAGCCAACTGGCGTGTATTGGGGTATGGATCTGGATCGCGTTCGGATACCAATCGAGAAGCCGTTGAACCGAGGTTTCCCCTCGATGCGAGGAGCCGTTATCCGTGATCCAAAAGACTCGGCGTGCCGACCGATAGGGTTCTTGTTGCATCACCAAGTCCACCAGCTTGTGGAACGGCTCGATCCCCGTTGATTTCTCGCAGAGACCGAAGAGCTTGGCTCCATGCACATCCCAAGCTGCGAGATAGGCCAAGGCACCCTTTCTTTCGTATTCGAACTCCACGCGCCTTGGTTGATTCGGCATGGGGCCAGTGCCGATGGCCTTTCTGTGGCGGGCTTGGATACTGGTCTTTTCGTCGGCGCTGATCACGTAGTCATCCGGCCCCAGGGGAATTCCGTGAAAATAACGGAAATAAAGGTCCAACACGCGAGAAGCCTTTTCTGCAAAGGCGGGATCGCGAGGAAAAAGCCAGCTACGATGAGTCCAGGGCTTGATGGCATCAGCGTGGAGATAACGCCAGACCGTCTTGACGCTTATGGAAACCACCAGGACATCGAACCACGGCTTGGGTGGCTATATCGGCATGACTGAGACGGGAAAAAGGAAGTCCCAATCTGCTGGGTATTTCGCAGGCCAGAGCCTTGATCTCCACAATGCTCTCAGGGGGAAAAAGAGCGCGGTCTCCCGCACCTGGGAAGGTCCTCCAGGCCATCCAGTCGTTCGCAGAAGAACCGTTTCCTCCACTTTGCGACGACTGGACGGGGCACCTCCAGGCGCTGAGAGATCTGCTCGTTTTCCATGCCGGAAGCTGCCAAGAGAACGATCTTGGCACGAACCACCTTATAATAAGGGGCCGTGTATTGCCTTGATGTATCAACGAGAATCTGCTCCTCGGTGCATGAAAGCGCGATGATGAAGGGGCTTGTGCGCGGCATTTCGCGTTCCTCCTGTTGGAGGCAACCCCATATCGCACATTTATCTCGCGGTCAAGCAACATCATACGTAACCGTACCTACACCATCGCGTACTAAGCTCCGGTGAATAACGGCAAGTCTGTCATCAGGGTCCTGCTCCCCAACCAACCAGTTCAGATCAACGGTCTCCTCACCAGAAGCTCGAGCGCTCGCCGGGCTGTAGCGGCGAGTTCCGGCTCCTCGGCTTGGAGAGCCAACAATTGGCGGAGGTGATCCGCGGTCCGGAGCATCAACATTGCCAGATCTCCCTCATCAGCCCCTATGTTGGCCGTAAGTTGAGCCCAATCCACGTCTTCAGCCCACAGAAAGACCGACGCGGCCGGCCAAAACATTATAGTTGGGACGTCGAAGCCCTTGGCAGCCATGAACTGGGCCAGAGGTTGCAGTTTTTGCATAGTGTGGCGAAATCTCTTCCAGAGCGGCCGGGTTTGCTCCCACAGTTCCCTGCTTATAAGAATCTCCTTGTCCTTATCCAACACGAACGGCGCAATAAGTGCGGCAAGTTCCTGGGGACCCAACCCTGTGAACTCACCCTGCCTTATCAGTTCGGCAATCAGAAGAGGATGATCCAACCTCAGTTGCGCAGCCCATTTGCCGTCATAGGTCGGAACCCCGGCTTCGTCTATGTAATCCAATTCTGCAAGCAAATTTACATGCCTTTGAAATTCCTTGAGCAATCTGGAATGCACTTTCGCTGCCTGCCGGGGATTCTCCCGGAAAGCGGCAAAAGACAGGCCGAGTAGTTTTCTAACACCGTTCAGGTCGTGTGAGAGCAACAGATTGAGCGTCATCGAAAAATTGACAGCAATCCTGGATTGTAGGGGTTCCGGGTCGGAGAATAACAGTTCCTTTATGAGACCTATGTTCAGAAATCTGCCGGGTACCACAAGAGTGAAGCCCGCGTTGTCCATACCTCGCCGTCCGGCTCGGCCGGTCATCTGGTGGAGATCTGTGGCGGTCATGTCAACGAACGTTCTGCCGTTGAAACGGTCACTCTGCACGAGGACAACAGTTCGAGCAGGAAAATTTACTCCCGCTGCCACTGTGGATGTGGAAAAGATTACCTCCAGGTGTCCGGAGACCATCATTTTTTCGATCAGAAGACGCCAGCCGGGTAGCTGGCCGGCATGATGTGAGCCCGCCCGACAATGTAGCAGACGGCCGAGTTGCCTGTGTCGCGCCAATTCCGGATAGCCCGCGAGTTGGTCTTTGACCGCCTGGCCGAATCCACCGTCCTCAGGTCTCAATGGAGCAGGCAGGAGAGACTGCAGGGCATTGTCGCAGTCCGATCTGGACTTCAGGAAAATGATTGCCGGGAGGAGGTTAAATTCCCTCAGGGTCCCAACAATTCCATTTATCTCAGGAGCTTTTGATGCCTGGACTCTTTTCCTGCCTCTTTCAGTCTTTGCATACGCTGCAACTTTCGGAAAGATTCTGTTGCCTCGCAGAAAGGGGGTGAGTTCTCCGCCCGGGGTCCTGAAGAGCACATGAAGCGGGACTGGACGGGTCTTCGAATAGACCACCGAGCAGGATTTATTTCGTATGTGAGTCAGCCAGCGGGCAACGGTGCCGGCGTTGGAGACTGTGGCCGAGAGCATCAGGAGCCTCACTCTGGATGGTAGATAGATAAGAACTTCTTCCCAAACTACCCCTCTATCAATGTCTCCCAGGTAGTGGGCCTCATCGAGGATTACCAGGTCAACGTCGATGTCGGTTCCGGTCTGCATGGCGTCATAGAGCTGGTTACGGAGGATCTCCGTTGTGCCCACGATCACAGGTGCGTCAGCATTCTCTTTGCGATCGCCGGTGAGTATCCCGACCCGGTCACGGCCGAAGGTTTCCCCGAATTCCTCGTATTTAGCGTTGGACAGGGCTTTCAGAGGAGTCGCATACCATATCCGGCAATTTCGTGAGAGAAACTCTTTCGTAGTCTCCAGTGCGATCCAGGTCTTCCCGGAGCCGGTAGGTGCGCTCACCAGAATATCGCTTTTTCGAACCTTTAGGGCGGCTTCTTTCTGGAAAGGATCGGGGACAAACGGGGACGGTTCCGGTTTTCCTATGTCCTCCAGAAGGCGCTCAGCATCCTGATGAATGCGGGGGACCAAAGATTCTTGAGGGGTACTCTTTAGAGCTCGCCCATGTCCCTCGAAAAAGACAGGTTTCTTGCGATATGATCTTTTATGTTTTGGTTGAAACGATCTCATTGCTGAACCGAAGCTACCCCAAGCCTAGCCGGATGACAAGTCGGCCTGACGCGGCATCAAAAAATTCAGGCTGAGGCAGTCAAGCCAGTCCTGATCTTGACCCTGGTCAAAGGCTGAGGTACGTTGAGCATGTACCTTTACTATTTGCTTAAATGAAATTTCCATCCTCTTCTCGCTCAGTGTCTTGAACACTCCGGATAAGTGGGACATGGTCCGGAGGAAGTGATAAGGAAAAGATATATGTTTTTAAACACGCTTTCGAAAATGTTCTGTTAGCACTTGAAACTGGAGGACGTGGGGCGAAATTCATATTTAATTCCTCTATAACTTTTGTCCACAAAGTCGGACCAAAGTTTTGTTGGAGGGTCACACAAGTGCGCGGGCAAATAAGTAACTCGGCCGCAGGTGGGACTTTCAGCCGCCTCGGGCGGATATCTAAAACGTGTTTGGCTAGGCGATTCGCGGTATAGTATATCCGTCGGAATCGAGAAAACTTCTGAGGTACGGTGACCCGTGTTCCAAGCACATTGGTTTAAGGCAAGGGCTTAAAAATGCTTAAAGAGAAAATTCTCGTGGTCGATGACGAGGAAGACATACTGGAACTGGTCCGATACAATCTTGCCAAGGAAGGATACCAGGTCGCGTGTGTAACCTCAGGTGAACAGGCTCTCAAAGAAGCCAAAGAAGGCTTTCCCGATGTGATTCTGCTTGACCTGATGCTCCCGGGCCTGGACGGATTGGATGTGTGCCGGCGGTTGAAGAATGATCCCATGACCACCGGAATTCCGATTATCATGCTTACTGCCAAAGATGAAGACGCAGACATAGTGACTGGGCTTGAATTGGGTGCAGAGGACTATATTACCAAACCGTTCAGCCCTCGCGTACTGTTGGCGCGCCTGAAAGCTTGTCTCCGGCGAAGACGACAAGAAGAGCCGGATGAAACGGCCGTCGTTAGGGTAGGAGATTTATCAATTAATCCCACGCGCCATGAAGTTTTGGTTAAGGGTAAACCGGCCTCACTCACGCCGACGGAATTCAGAATTCTCCATTTTCTGGCCAGCCGTTCCGGTTGGGTTTTCAGTCGCGATCAGATAATCAGAGCGGTAAGAGGAGAGGATTATCCCGTCACCGACCGTTCCGTCGACGTTCAGATAGCCGGACTACGAAAGAAGCTCGGTAGCGCAGGTAACTCTATAGAAACTATCAGAGGAGTGGGCTACAGATTGAAGGAGTAACCTATGCGAAAACGGCGAAAGTTGCTGTGGCAACTTTATCCTTCCTACCTCATCATCTTCGTTGTCTCCTTGGCGGCAATGGCCTGGTACATGTCCAGGACCGTGCGAGCGGAAAGCAGAGAAAGGATTTTCGAGAATCTTAAAGTTCAGGCGGACATCGTTGAGCAATTAATTTCGGGCCGAATTTCTCCGGAACATTCATCCGAGATCGACACTCTCCTAAAAAATTTGGCCGGCAAGATATCCACCAGAATTACTGTTGCGATGCCGTCAGGACTCGTGCTAGGGGACTCGCAGAAAAGTCCGGCAAGCATGGACAACTATTCGACTCGACCTGAAATAAAGGAAGCGCGGGCGGGCAAGATAGGCATGGCCACAAGATATGACCCCGCTTTGAAGGAGGACATGGTCTACGTGGCTGTACCTCGGATGGTTGACGGCCGCTTGGGGGGAATAGTCAGGGCAGGGATGCCTGCCACCGCGATGAGTCCCACGTTGGTCACCATTTATGAGGAGACATTCGTAGGAGCACTGGTCATTGTCTTGTTCGCTGCCATAATAAGTCTCTACGCATCTCAGAAGATAAGCAGGCCGATCACGCAACTGAAGATGGGAGCTATCCGGTTCGCGGGAGGAGATCTCCACTACAGGCTTGACGCGCCCAATTCTGAAGAGTTCGCGGCACTTGCCGACGCTATGAACGCAATGGCGTCTCAATTACACGCACGTATAACCACCATAACTCAGCAACGAAACGAGCTGGAAGCCGTTCTTTCGGGAATGGTGGAGGCAGTGCTCGTTATCGACAAGCATGAAAATATCCGAAGTGTAAACCGTGCCGCGGAGAAGCTTTTTCAAATTGACCGCGTTAGAGTTGAAGGCAGAAAGGTCCAGGAGGCAATAAGAAATACAGACCTTCGTCGTTTTGTTACGGAGACCCTTTCACGTGAAGAGCCTCTCGAAGCCGATATAGTCATTCTAGGAGATCCGGAAAAGTTCCTCCAGGCCCATAGCGCGATTTTGAGAGATGTCGACGGCAAGACGATCAGCGCCCTGGTCGTGTTGAACGATGTGACGCGTTTGAAACGATTGGAAGACATTCGCCGGGATTTTGTGGCAAACGTTTCTCACGAACTAAAGACACCTATCACTTCGATCAAGGGCTTCCTGGAAACCCTGCGCGAGGGCGCATTGAGAGATCCCGAGCATGCGGAACGTTTTTTGGACATTATTATTAAACACACTGACAGGCTGAGCGCCATAGTAAATGACTTGTTAAGCCTTTCCAGAATAGAACGTGACTCGGAAAAGGGAGAAATAGCTGTCCAGAATGGTTCGATAACGGAAGTGCTCGACGCAGTGGGTAAAGCTTGCAAAGCAAAGGCTCAATCAAAGAATATAGAGTTGGAGTGCGAAGTGGGCGAGGAAATTGTGGCCTCGATAAATCCCACTCTCCTCGAGCAAGCTATCGTCAATCTAGTGGATAACGCTGTCAAATATAGCGAATCCGGCCAGACGGTTAGTGTCAAGGTGGAAAAGACATCTGACGAAGTGGTTATAAAAGTTGTCGACGAAGGATGTGGAATCCCGAGAGAACACCTCGACCGCATATTTGAGCGTTTTTATCGAGTGGACAAGGCAAGGAGCCGCAAGGTGGGCGGAACGGGCCTCGGACTGGCTATTGTAAAGCACATTGTCAGCGCCCACGGAGGCCGCGTCACCGTGCAAAGTTTTCCTGGCAAGGGGAGCACTTTTTCTATTTATTTGCCCGCCAAAACCTAGGTCCTAGAAAATTGCACGATATCGGAGAGAGGTAAGCTATGAGAGTGAGACTTGAGAGAGATATTGATAAGCTGAAAACGCGCGTTTTATCCTTGAGTACTCTGGTGGAAGAGCGCTTTCGTCTGGCAGTGAAATCTATTGAATGCCGTGAAGCCGCACTGGCTCGAAAGGTTGTTGAGGGCGACATCGAAATAGATCATCTGGAAGTGGATCTTGAGGAGGAATGCCTGAAGGTCCTCGCTCTCCATCAACCTGTCGCCGATCACCTTCGCTTTATTGTCGCGATTTTGAAGATGAACAACGACCTTGAGCGCATTGGTGACCTGGCAGTCAATATTGCGGAACGAGCGGAACGGATTGCCGCGGCCGGCGATATACACATTCCGTTCGATTATTTCACCATGTGCCAGAAGACAGGGGAAATGCTGAAGAAGAGCCTGGATGCACTTGTAAACAGGGACCTGCATCTGGCCTATGAAGTGTGCGCTCAGGACGATGACGTAGATTTCATGAAGAACGTCATGCAGGCTCAGTTCGCCCAAGAAATACGGGAAGACCAAGAACATGTTAAATCAATGATCGACTTATTCTTGGTATCACGCCACTTGGAGCGGATTGCAGACCATGCTACCAACATTGCTGAAGATGTCATCTACATGATCAGCGGGGAAATTCACCGCCACCGCGGCGCGGATTATGAGTAACAACGGATGATCTGCACGGTTTTGCCGCAATGATCGCCGGCGCTGAAGCACCGGCCTACGTTCAATCGCCCCAATGGGGCTTAAATAGCAGCCGTCCCGAAGGGACCTTCGAAAGTAGCCAGGTAATTTATTGCCTGGAACGGAAACATCGTGCCACGATTTTCTAGAACAAACTCATTTTGAGACAGTTTCGACATGTCGGCCAAAATCTACGAAAAGCGCCTCTGTGAACTCTACCGGACCTACAACCGCCGGGAGTTTGTCCATCCTGATCCTTTGGAATTTCTTTACGATTACAAAGACCTGAGAGATCGGGAAATAGTTGGGCTTGTGGCCTCGTCACTTGCCTACGGCGGAGTCCGGCAGATCCTGAAGGGAGTGAGATTCGTTCTAGATCGCATGGAGTCGCCGCATGCGTTCCTCAAACATAATTCCCGCGAATCGCTTATAGAAATTTTTAGGGGCTTCAAGTACAGGTTTACCACGGGCGAAGAGCTTGCGTGCATGCTTTACGGCGTCAAGCAAGTCGTGGAGGAGCATGGTTCTTTGCAGGCATGCTTTGTCAGGTCTCTGCGCAAAGGCCATGATACAATCATTCCGGCTTTATCAATTTTGGTGAAGGAGCTGTCTGCAGGGTTCGACTGCAAGCCGCGCAGTCTTCTCCCGTCTCCCGAGGCCGGAAGTGCATGCAAGAGACTGAACCTGTATCTGAGATGGATGGTGAGACGCGATGATGTGGACCCCGGCGGGTGGGACGACGTACCCGCTTCAAAGTTGGTCGTGCCCTTGGACACGCATATGCACAGAATCAGCCTTCAACTGGGACTCACAAATCGAAAGCAGGCTAACCTGCGAGCCGCATGCGAAATCACTGCCGCGTTCAGAACCATCGAGCCAGAGGATCCCGTCCGTTATGATTTTGCCCTTACTCGATTGGGGATCCGCGACGATCTGGATCCGGCGGAATTCCTCGGTTCTTGCAAGACAGCACTTGCCCGCTCCAGGCAGAAAGGCGTTTAAGAACCATAAAATACAATTCGCGGACAAAAGAACTATTAAACAAGTCCTGGCCGGCAGAGACGGCCGGCTCTCCGAATAGACGGCGGGCCTCCGTGCCCGTGTATAGCTGTATGAGGGCGAAATGGGTAAGGCCTGTGTCAGCGCACTGCGGGAGCACCGAACTGCACGCTTTGCCCGATTTTGACCCCATGCTTCTTGCAAAAGCCGGCTTTGATCTCCAGGCAGTATCGGCAGGGGAACATGGAGGGGTAAATCAGACCGGAATTAGGGACAATGCTTTCGTAAATGAGCTTGATCTCACCTCTCCCATCTATCCAGACCGCATCAATCGGGAACTTCATCCCCTGCATGTGGATAGCATATTTCCCCTCTGTCCTGAAATCAAGCAACATCCCAAGCCCTTCACTTATCTGCTCCCATCCGAGAAGCCCCTTGATTCTCGAGTCATCCGTGTCGGCCACCACAGCATGAATCGTTTTATTGCCTAAAGTTATTGGAATCGTTTGCAGTTCCGAACCTGAGCCTATCTTGCCTTCGGCTTGATCAATGATTCGAAAGAGATGCAAAGCTGTCGGGAACACGACCAAAGCCGCCAAAGTATAGACCGTTTTTCTCAAAAAGGGTGATGAAACTCGCATGATGTCATCCTATGATATCTTTCACCTCGGAACTGGAAAGGACCAATTTGGCACATCCGGACCATTTTTTGAAGGGTCGTGTCCACAGACTCGAGCACAAAAAAAACGAACATCAATTTCACGGTTGACACCTCGTAAGTAGGCCGAGTATGATCGGGGCCGGTTGCGGCGAAACACTGATATCTATTTAACATTATTGGAAAGATCGTGCTCGATTCATTCCTCGAATGGTTGTGCAGCCCGGGCAATTATGATTGGGACCTGAGCCATCACGAGATCCTGCCTGAAAAGCCCCCTGAGTTCGCTCCTATTCCGGCCGACCTGGATCCTCGCGTTGTAGATCTGATAACTTCGTCCGGGATTAAATCTTTATATTCCCATCAAGCAGCCGCCGCTGAAAACGGTCTGCGAGGCAAGGACACGGTCCTATCAACAAGCACCGCCAGCGGAAAGACGCTTGCGTATCAGATCCCGGTCGTGGACCGCCTCATCAGGGATCCGTCTGCGTTTGCCCTATTCCTCTTTCCACTGAAGGCTCTGGAACGAGACCAGAGAGACGCATTCCTTGCACTGGCGGCCGATGTGGGCTTGAGTGCCGCGGTGTACGACGGGGACACATCTGAATCCGAACGTCGCAAAATCAGGAGCGATCCGCCACGAGTCCTCATAACCAATCCGGATATGCTCCATCTCGGGCTTCTCGCGTTTCACGACACCTGGAAAGCCTTCTTTTCTCGCCTGTCTTTTATTGTCCTGGATGAAGTCCATACGTACAAAGGGATTTTCGGCAGCCATATTTCACAGGTGTTGCTACGAACGCTGCGTGTGTGCTCTATCCACGGAGGGAATCCCAAATTCATTGCCTGCTCCGGGACAGTGGCAAATCCGGGCACGTTCGTTTCAAGGCTGATCGGGCGGGAACCCGTTGTAATAGACCGGTCCGGGGCACCCACATGGAAGCGGCATTTCATCTTTCTTAATCCGGTCTTGAGCCCCAATACCGTAGCCGCCCGACTTTTTGTCAAGGCCCTGGAATCGGGCCTTAAAACGATCGTGTTTACCCGAGCCCGTAAGATCACCGAACTGATCACCACTTGGGTCTTGCATGAAGCCCCTCATCTGAAGAACCGCATCAGCTCCTATCGTGCCGGCTTTCTCCCTGAAGAACGCCGCTATATCGAAGCGAAGTTGTTTTCCGGAGAGATGGATGGTGTGATTTCCACCTCCGCTCTGGAGATGGGAATCGACGTCGGTGGATTGGATCTCTGTCTACTCGTGGGATATCCGGGAACTATTATCAACACCTGGCAGCGTGGCGGCAGAGTGGGCCGAGCAGGGCGGCCCAGCGCTGTCGTCATGCTTGCGGGCAACGACGCACTGGATCAGTACTTTTTGAGGAATCCCAGGGACTTTTTCGAGCGTTCTTGCGAGGAAGCTATCTTGGATCCCTTTAACTGTGAGGTACTTAAACGTCATCTCCCCTGCGCTGCGGCTGAAACGCCCATCTTCCCTGACGAGGAATGGAGTCAACAGGCACAAATCCGAGCCGCTCTGGAACAGCTTGAACAGGATGGAGCACTTTATCGCGGCCAGGACGGCTCATGGCGTTCATCTTCCAGGCGACCCCATCGCGGCGTTGACTTGCGAGGAATAGGCGACTCCTACGCGATATTCCTCGAAGACCGAAAGACCTTGATAGGTAGCTCGTCCGGCATGCGGGCTTTCACGGAATGCCATGAAGGCGCGGTGTACCTTCATAGGACCAGGCAGTATGTCGTCACCAAGCTGGATCTGGAGCGCCGGAACGTTCTGGTGAAGCCGTCCCACCTCAATTATTACACTCGGGCTCTGAGTGAAAAGGATACCAAAATACTTGGGACCCCGATTCGCACCCGGGAATTCCCCGGCTTTACCGTTAGGGAGGGGAGACTCAAGGTCACCACACACATTGTGGGGTACGAGAAACGCCGGACGTCCGGCCAGGAACTCATCGGTATCGTGGACTTGGATCTACCTCCGGTCCACTTCGAGACAATCGGGATCTGGATAGAAATCCCGGACAAAGTCAAAGACGCCATTCAAAAAGCGGCACTTCATTTCATGGGCGGCATTCATGCGATGGAACATGCCGCGATTTCAATGTTCCCGCTTTTCGCGCTTTGCGACCGGAACGACATAGGAGGCATAAGCACGCCGGAACATGAACAGGTCTGCAGGGCCGCGGTCTTTATATATGACGGCCATCCCGGTGGAGTAGGGCTCTCGCACCGTGCGTTTGAGGTGATCGACGAACTGTTGGAGAAAACTCGCCTTCTCGTGGAGAAATGCCCGTGCGAGGACGGATGCCCTTCCTGCATCCATTCGCCGAAATGCGGCTCCGGCAACAAGCCGTTGGATAAGAAAGCTTGCCTAGCGGTACTCGAATTCCTGCTGCACCCCGATGCCGCGCTTCCAACCCCTGAAAAGCGGGCAAAGCCGCAAATCCCTACAAAGCACGCCCGCGCTGCTATTTTTCCTGATCTGCACCACAACTTGCTTGAACAAAGGGACTCACTATGTAGTAGGAAGGAGAACGATGTGAAAATACGGAAATACGAGCCGGAAACCGCATGCGAGCACGAGTCTGTGACAAAGTCCCCTGGCAAGAAAAAAGTCTCGATCCCAAAACTCAAGAGAACAGTAACGGAAGTTTCCGAGAGCGCGGGAGTAACTTTATCGTTTGAAGAGGAAATCCAGCCGGCAATGCTTTCCGAAACCGCGAGGCAAGAAATAATAAAGACGCGGAAAAAGGTCGTGGTGTTTGATGTAGAAACGCAGAAGCTCGCCCAGGAGGTCGGGGGATGGAAAAATATTTCCAAAATGCGTCTCTCTCTTGCGGTCGCTCACACTGATGAAGATGGTTTCCTCACGTTTACCGAGGAAAATGTCTCTGATTTGATAGAATTGCTAAAAGGGGCCGATCTGGTCGTTGGCTTCAATCATGTGAGATTCGATTACGAAGTCCTGAGTGCTTACACCCGTGAGCCTTTGAGGACCTTGCCGAATCTGGACATTCTCCTCGATGTCAAGGCTGCGCTAGGCTTTCGGTTGAAGCTGGACCATTTGGCAGAGATCACGCTGGGCAAGAAGAAGTCGGGAGACGGTCTTGACGCGGTGCGGTGGTTTCG
>CAVSPC010000031.1:0-44242 GCA_963729795.1 uncultured delta proteobacterium
GAGGTCATCGGTGAAGCCGGAGCATCGTGAGGAATGGCTGCAACAGAAGGTCAAAGAAGATGTGCAGGTGGTGATCGGCAATCCTATGCTCGTCCAGACAGGACTCGATCTGCTCGATTTTCCCACCATCATCTTCTATCAGACCGGCTATTCCGTTTTCACACTGAGACAGGCGTCCCGCAGATCATGGCGTATCGGACAGGACAAACCTGTTCGGATTCATTACCTGCACTACGCAGGGACCATGCAGGAACGGGCCATTGAACTGGTCGGCAAGAAGCTTTCAGCTTCATTGGCCATTGAGGGCAAACTCACCGATGATGGTCTTGCGTCCATGTGCGCCGGAGAGGACATGACGCTGCTGCTGGCCAAAGCTCTCGTGGAAGGAACGCATATCCAGGGAGCCGAGTCAGTGTGGCGGTCCCTCAACCAGCCCCCTCAAACTCCGAAACAAACGAATGTGATTCCCTTTCTTCGTAAGAACTGGTCACTGGAGCTGTTGGAAGAGCGTACCGGCATACTCTGGGAGGATCTTCCAGGTGCCTCGGCGCTTGCCTAGAGCCCTTCAACCAAGCCGCATCGAATCCCTCATCGACATTTCCACTTTCAAAACATTCGCAATGTTCGGAACCAGGACCAGTCAGTCATTCGGAACGTTTTGAACGTTCAGCACTGAAAGCTTGTGGCCGAACTGCACACGAATAAAGGAGGTACACGACAATTATGCCTATACCGGACAAAGACCTGATGACCCGGCTCACCGAGCTGGTCTCAGAGTATGGCAACCAATGGAAGAAGATAGCCCCGATCCTCGCGGCGGAAGGCTATCGAGACGGGAAAGGTAATGCTTACTCGGACAACTATCTCCGCAAAAGGATGAAAAACTACGAAGCAGCAAGCTTTGGAAAACGTTCAAAACCTTCTGAACCGGGGAAACATTCTGAACCTTCTGCAATTGACATTTATGACCTGGCCCGCGCCGTCATCTCGCTCCTGATACAAGAGCAGCTCCTCGAATCAGCGGTCAGAGAAGTGTTGGGCAGCCTCGAACGTGCTCCGTTAGGACTCCAACATGAGATCCCACCCCAGCCTAAACGAGTAACAGACCGGCGTTGGGAGAAGCTTGCAGGCACCTGTGATTGTGAGCTTGCAAAGCTCTTTCACGTGAAGCGCCGTGAGCTGCGCCTGTCGGTGTCTCAGATGCTGGACTATGTGCTGTGGAACTTCTTCGGTCGGCTCCCGCTTTCCTTTCAATCGAAAGCTTCTGAACGATCAGAAGACTGAGGGGGCTGCGCATGTCGATTCACCATCGGACACCTGGGGAAAGAATCTCGGGCATCGAATTCGCCGAGATCGAAATTCTCATGCTCATCAAAGGAGTTCCACCTGAGCATTTGCAACGAATACTCAATGCAAAAGGAGTCACCAAGCTGGCACGGCTTGACTCGCTCACCTTGAGGAATTTCCTCCATTACTTACGTTCCCTGTGATTGCCCGTCAGGGCTCCCCTGCCGCATCTGTTATATTTGCGGCTTTCTTTTTCCCGGTTCGGTGCCGCTAATTTGAATAATCTTGCTGTTCCTGTGCCGGTAAACGTTGTTTTCGAAATCGCAAAGCTGTAAAGGCACGTTAAACATATCAGCTAGTTGCAAGTGCGAAATCCCATGCTTAGATGCCCAAACCGTCACACTTGATTTTAGTGGAATTCAATCGAACTGCGATGCATCGAGTTCGGACAGTCACTATCTTTGATCAGGTCTATCCCTCAAGGATGCCCCTCTCTACCCTCAGATTTATGATTCAAGAAGGGAAGAAGGTGCGGCGCGAGATCGCGTCAGGCAATTGTTGGAAAATCGCGCATGCCGAAACTATTACCTCACGAGGAAAGTCGCTCAGACTCGCGTATATTGATCCTGAGAGCGTGCTGGCAGGGTTGGTTCAAGACAATGCGGCACAGTAGCCATAGAAATAGAACTCGGAACGTATTGGGCTCGGACACCATTCAACGTAACATGTTTCGAGGTTTTTTATGTGCAGGATGCAGACCAATGCCCGTTTTGCCTTACCGGTCGTCCCGATGACAGGTCAGTAAAATAAGATGTTTACACTGCCAAGTCTCATTCGTGGCATTTACGAAAGCCGGATTTGAATCTTTTCAGTTCAGTCGAGATCGGATCGACAGGGTATTCGGGCGCAGACGGGAATGGAATGGGTGCAGGCGAACTTGATAGTGCGAGAATCCGCGGTCGGCTCGCTTCAGCTATGTGCCTAGGGGCACCTCCTTGCAGATAACGAGTACAGAGGGCAAGGGAGGAGATAGCGTCTGCGAACCCTTGCCCGACCGGCCTTCATGCTAATTCACAAACAATCTATTACCAGCGGGATCCTCCTCCTCCTCCGCCGTCTCGCCTTCCGCCGCCGCCGCCCCGAGAGTCGGTCTTGGGTTTAGCCTCATTCACTTTCAGGCTCCTGCCGCCGAAATCCTTGGAATCCAGTGCCTGGATCGCCTTAAGACCTTCTTCGCGGTTGGCCATTTCGATGAATGCGAATCCTCGGGACTTGCCGGTAAATTGGTCAACGATGACCTTGGCGGATACTACTTCCCCGTACGTGGCAAACAAGCCGTTCAGATCTGCCTCGCTTGAATCGAAGGACAGGTTTCCGACATAGATTTTGATACTCATTCTCTAGCTCCTTCAGAAAAGGCACGCCACACGCTATGCGAGCGTGCATTTGCAGATACGAACAAGGGCTCTTTGTGAACGGGGATAAACCGGATGGGACAACGGTTTGAAATCCTCCACACGGGGCCTATGTCCAGGATCTTAATCTTTGCATAACCCGTAGTCCCTAACGCGAGGCCAACTGGAGAAATACAAGTTAAGGTTCGATGGTGAGACTAGGGGCTAAGGCTTTACTTGTCAAACGATTGTATTCGTAACCTGCAATTCATTTTTATTCTTGCATTATATCACAGATGTACGCTTGTTCCGTTCCGTAAAGCCCTCCACCCGTGCAGGGATTGTAAGATCCTGACATGCCAGCGGCACCTGAAGGCCCTGACTGGGTTGCTGATCGGACCCAAGCACACATCGCGTATGGAGCCCTGAGAAGGATTATCCGCGATTTTCCGATTCGGGGCATCGTGAGTATCCGTAAATTGCGTCCGCGCGTTTACGGCGTTCTGGTTGCGCGAGAAACGCTAGTCATTTGGGAACCCTTGTAGCGGTGCTTCGATTCGCTTTCGGTGGATGTGTCTGATTCGATTCGGTGGCAGGACTGCAAATCGGCTTCGGTATTGGAATATTGATGAAAGGAGCACGTGAACCTCAAACAGAGCGAATTCTTTCAAGAAGGCACCCGAAGCGGGGGATGGTCAGCCTTAAAGAGAGCGATCATGGGCTATTGAAGCCACTTTCACGATTCCGATATCACCTCCCGTGAAATCTCGCCCCGCCCCCGACGTGTGTCTTGCTGACCCTATGGTAGAGAAGCCTGCTCCGACGGTACCGGTTGCGAGTTCGATTCAGAGGTAGAAAGTAGGATCTTATTCTCTCGGGCCTGTAAGATGACTTATCCCATAGGCCGAGGCAGAAGGGGATTTTATTTCGAGGACAGCCCCCGTGCCTTACTTAAGTCAGTACAAGAATTAACCGAGAAAGGAGACCTGGAAGAAGGGTGCACTTTAGGTTCACCTCTTTGAAAACGGCTGGCGGAGTGCCGGCAATAAAGCAACCGTTGCCATAAGACAATGGTTGATTTACTGATTGATATTATTAATGAAGTCTGCACCACCATAACAGTGTTACAGGTAAATCCATAAGGAGATACCCTTGCAGATAGCTCTGACACTGGCTTAGAATATTTCACCGAATCAGTGAAAAATTCCCAGAGATCTAAACTTTCTCGGGTGCCCATACCTCTACCAGTAGAGACCACAGCGTAGAGTCAATAACTTCCGCCGCTAGACCGCTCTCCTCTCCTCGGGCTATGCCCTGTCACCGGAGCACCTCCGGCGGCCATAAGATATAGGTGGGGTTAGAGACTTTTACTAGGTGGATACTGGCAGATCAGATCTGACCTACGAAAGTATACGCGCAACCCTTTGATATCTCTACAACGTCAGAATGACGTTAACGAAATCACTAATGATATCACCGGGCCTCTTACACCAGTTGTAAAGGTATCAGGACATCCTGACTCCTTGCCTCTAGCGCCGGTTGTAAGGTACCCACATTTGTTGTTACCTTATCAACCCCACGCTGGGGTTAACCAGTCAGGTCAAAGGAGTCGTCAGATTGATGATCCCTGCAACCTCCCTCAATCTGAGGGTGGTTGATACCTGGCAAGGTGTAAGGATGTCCTTATACCATTGCAGGGGCAAAGCGGTGGCTAAGCACTAAGGGCTACGCACCTTCCGGGATACTTATCCATGTATTTATATGCGTATGATCATGGTTTAGGAGGGATTTCTGAGCAGGGTAATGCTAAAGGCGTGGGCGCAAACATTGGGCTATATCAATGGTTGCATTTCTCTTCGCAGTCGGTGCCGGTCGTCATTTGATATCCACGTTCAGCGGGACTTGGAATTTCCCCGCCGTGGTCATCATTCTCCGCATTAAATACCTGACCTGTTCAGCTTCTTCTTCGGGACATTCCACCCAAATGGCATCATGGATTACCATTACGATACGGGCGTCCATATTTCGGCGACCAAAGATCCGATCAAGCCGCAACATTGCGGTTTTGATCATATCCGCTTCAACCTGCTGCGGCCACGTCACCATGAACTGCCGCTTCACTCGCTCAGAAACTCGGCGGTCGAATCTTCTGAACCTTCCGAGCAGGCTTGGCACTCCTCGCGTCCCCAGGGGCTGGCTCTTCAATCTGTCCCACTCCACATCGAGAAACAGTCTTATCCGTGGGTACCTAGCGTGAAAGGTAGAAATGTAGTCCAAAGCCTTTTCCACGTCGATGAAATCCGTAGCGCCTTGCTTTACTTTGAGATCATTAATCTTTGCGCTCAAAGCCAAAGGGGTCATCCCGAAGCACATGCCGAAATTGATTTCCTTTGCCACGTCACGGTCATGAAGTCCCAGCAACTGCGATGTCTCGGTGTGCACGTCTCCACAAGGATCATTAAAAATCCGCATCAGCTCGGGATCTCGGGACAGATGAGCGAGTATTCTCATTTGTGCTTGCGAATAATCTGCCTTTACCAGCACGCGCCCTGGCGTAGGAACAAAAAGCCTTCGAAGCCTCCGACTCACGTTTTGAACGGCAGGATTTCGGGCATACATGCGGGAAGTGGCTGAACGGGTTTGTCCCCACACAGGATGCAGCCGATCTCGGCCCGACGCCTGTCTCAAGAAGCTGAGATCCTGCATCATTTCTCTGTAGTCCATGACCTTCTGCACGAACGGATAGTGCGCGGCTGTGTCCTCCAAGATCCGGTTGGATATTTTCTGCCACTGGTAGACCCCCTGATCCTGAAACTGAACGCCCTGAGCAACGAGGAAGCGAAAGACTTCACGATCCGACCGAAGATCCACCTCGGCTCCGCCCGTGATCTCGTGAGCAAGGCGGGCCATTTCTCGCTCAATCCGTTGCGCCTCTTGGCTACAGGCCGCCCCATCCACCCCTATTCCCACACGCCTCATTTGATCCAGTAGCGACATGAGCGGGAGTTCGACATGCCGGCACAGCCTCCTAAGACCAGTGCTCATCAACGGGAGGAGCCTGTCCGCCAAACGGCGGATCAAACCGGCGTCATGGGCGAGGATCTCCGAAAGCGTCTCCCGAAACCCTTGTTGATATATGTTCGTATTTCTATACGGATACTCCTCCCCCAAGTACCGGACGCACAAGTGAGCCAGCGTCAATCCTTCCTGTATTCGGTCCTGTCCCGACTCAACCTCCCGCCCTGAATCAGGATCGAGCAAATACGCCATGAGTTTGGTGTCTTCTATCTTACGAATATCTAAATATTTATCCGTCTCCGCATCCATGCGTAAACCCCGCTCATCCAAAAGCTCCCAAATTCGCTTGAGCCCGTGAAATGCTCGTGCGGACTTAACACCGTAGTAGAGAGCCGGACACAAGGACGTGAACTCATCGAGAGCCAGGTCAACGCTGTGGGATTCTTCAGCGGAAAGAGCAAACCCGATCAATACCCGCTCATTCATTATAAACGGAGCTGTGAGAGCGACCTTATTTCCCGAGTCCAGAACTGAGGTAAGAAATTCAGGGGACGTAAAGCGGGTCATGAATCTGTACTCGTATTCGAGGATTTATAACCGGGGCACTTAAACGGAGAGATAATCATACAATAGATCTCTTGAATAATAATTATATTGTTCGGGAGACAGAGCAGAGTAGCGCCGGGGGGAGAGAGAATATAGCTATATACACTATATGGTATGAAATTTATCATAGACCTGAAAATACAAGATTTATAGCTCAATACTAGGAAGTTGAAGTACCCATCTAGTATTTCACCTTCGTGATTACCAACTCACCGATTTTGCTACCCTTCTTCTCTTGAACCGTAAGCAAGCGGATTTTGGTCAATTCTTCCCGGTAGGTGCAGGCTGTCCTTTTGGAAACGCCCAGCGCTTCGGCCAACTCCTTATCCGAAATCTCAAGCGCAGGTCCTTTTGTGCTTCGGGCCAATTCTTCCTGACGTGTCAGGAGCCACACGTAGGCTTTGACGGCAGGTCCCTTGATTTTATAGAGATTGTCCGCCGCCCGATCCTTCAGGAAAACATGATCGTCATCGAACATGCGTCGGTGCCATTGGACCTGTTCACTCTGCTTGATGAGCCCGGCCAATTCGGAAATCAAAGCATGAACGTGCTGTGTCCGAATATTCTTGTAACGATCCAGCGAAGCCATTATGGCCTTCTTAGAGACCTTCCGACGCAGCCGGGTAGAAGGCCGAATCCCTTTGCTCTCAAAGTCCCCCAGCTTCAGCCCGAACCATTTGGCAATTCGAGATTTGGCCGCCGCCACCGAGATACCCTCGAATACGGATATAAGGCTGTAGATATCCACCGGCACAATTTTCTTTCGATTGCGGCGGTGCAGTAGGCACCAATCACGTTCACAGAGATTGGATCGACAAGCAAAACCGACCTGCCATTCGAAGATGTCCATGCGGATGGCCCGCTCGTACCATTCGTAACAGTCCTTTACCGCGACAAAGACCGGTGTTCCATCTTGGTCCGTGTAAGACTTGTTATAGATGCGGGGCTGGAACTTGCGGAGCAGGCAGTCGAAGAACAGCGAGGGGCCTTGCAAAATCTTGTATTTGGCGTAGCGTTCCCGCAGGAACTCCTTTGTCTGGGCCAAGAAACTTCCAGTGCTTGAGGTACGTAGGGTTTACTCGCCCTTTCTCATCGAACTCTTCCACGTCGGGTTCCCACGTGGTAGGTGTGGGCTGCTGCTGAGGCACGAAGACCGAGAATTGGGCTCCGTAGGTGTGCCAAGCCTCCACGAGTTTGTCTCTATCCATTTTGGGTTGCTCTCATCAGAGACTTGGCCTGTGAGTCTATCATGAAGCGTGGCTTTCGCCGAACTTCTTTATGGTCGGTCTGTGCGGGGGCGGGTGATTGGCTTTATGAGAGATTCCGAGATTCGTTCTCAGGCTTTACCAGATCAATTCTGAGCGCTTGTCTCCATATTTTCTGGAGATGGCTGAGAAAACCGTCTGCCGTTTATCCGGCCCGAGTTCTCAGCCAATCTGCTTGGACCATGGCAAAGATTTGCTTTGCCCGATCCGAATAAAGCTGAACAGACTCAAAATCAGGGTCGATCATGATTTTTTGCATGAGAAGCCCGTCTTCACCAAACCAACGCGGCAACAGGCCACCCAAGAAATAGCCCCGGTCTCTGAGAACATCGACAGCAGCACCTACGTGCGGACAACCCAGGTTGAGCCACGCTTGAAGGACTGCAACTTTCTGATCAAACGCCTGCGTCTCAATTTTCCCCATGCACGTATCGAAGTCAGAACCCATACTGCGGACGGCTATACGGCAAACGCCAGCAAAGTCGAACACGGTCATGTCCGCATGAGACTCGACCGATCCGGGCAGACTCTGGTCCGAAATGCGAATGGTTCGCTGATCGTCCAAAGCTGAATAGAGGAATGCCAGCTCCTTCTCGTATACAGGTGGCAGGTAAACCTCATGAGGCTTCGGTCTGTAGCATCGGAAGGCGGACAAGGCTGCTACCCTTCCCGAAGCACTTTTTTCCTTGTCATAGGCTTCCGCAGGCATCAGCGCCACTTCAAAAGCAGTCTCGATAAAATGAAAATCAACAACAGATTTCTGGTTGGTCACGTGATTGCAGACCGGTTCACCCCACGCTTCCTCGATACCCTCCTGTCGGGGAATCCATTGCTGAAAGGCAAATTCGAACATGCGCTTGTTCACGCCTAGCCTGCGGTATTCTTGTAAAACGAGGCCCGAACCCAGCTCGTACAAAGCCACGTATGGGGCGGATCTGAACAGATGGAGCGCTCCCACCACTTTGCTGCCTGCATTGCGAGCCACAATCGAATAATATGTTCCGGCAGCGTTGGCCTCGGTCAGAGCCTCGGGATCGTAGAAAATCCTGACCGGATAACCTTCCCCATATACGGCTTTGAAAAGGGTTGCTATTCCCTCAGCGTCTTCGGGACGAAATGAATCGACCTCGAAGGCCTCATCATGGGTTGTGCTATTCGTGGACTCGTTGTCGTTCATTGTCCTTCTCTCGATTGATTTTTGCCGACCGCTGCCAGTCAGCAGGACTTTAGGCCCTATTACCGAAGCGGTCAAGAGGCTGTCCCTGGAGCATCCTGAGATGGATGGAAGAAACAGGTCGTATGAAGCCTGAGATTCGTTCTCAAACGAACTCACATCAATTCTGAGCGATTTTCTGGAGACGGCAATGGTTCAGTGTCCCCGCCTCGCGGTATTTCTTAAATAATAATTAATAGTTAATGTATCAATCTGTCTTCACGTATGTTTCTGGTCATCGTGTTTTCATCACTTTCGAGTGTTTGTACTCGCCGATTGAGGGAAACGCACGATAAAACACGTCAGACGCGATTTGAGGGATTTTAAGAGATCGGAGTGAGTTCATAGGTCGGAGGGCATACTTGAAAGCGCGGGAGAAATTGGCCTTGGCTCATCCGTGCTAATCTGACTAAAATTCGAACTTTCATCCGTTTCTCGGCCAGGCCAACAAAGACAGGTCTTGGACGTTCGCTCCCGCGCCAATATATATAGTGACTGGGGTGGACCCCTTTGTCAATACAAGAAAATGCAATCGGAATTGTCTTATTCTTAGAGCCATTTTAGGGCGCACCCAGCGAGGAAATTGGCTTGTGGTTCTTCCTCCCGATCCTTAACTTCTGTCTGCCTGTAAACAAAAACGAACGAAAGGGCACCTGAGAAGCGATCTGAGTGATTTTGACATAATATACCGATTACCGAGTTCTGATGAAGTAGACCCTTTAAGGGTATGCTCCACAATGGAGGATTTTCCATTAATAAGAGTCCATCTGGAGAGCATCGAGGCCGTAGCTGATTCATCCTTGTCATGCTGCGTAAGTGCTTTGGCCATCACTTATTCACAAATTAGAACTATTCATTAATAAGATATAATTATCATTATGTTGTCTTGTTTAATTATTGTAATAATGGATGTAATTAAATCAATGCGTTAGCATTTATAATGATTTCACCTCATAAATTTGGGAACCTTTTTTGTGGCCGAGAATCTAAGTGCCTGCTCGAACGGGACAGCGTAAATTTCGGAATCTCGCCCATCTGATTTATGACCTGATTTTTCCATTGACCTCAGATTTTCCCCATTTTACAACTGAACTGATTGATTCGTCTTGACTGTGATTATCTGCGGGGGCGTTCTTACAACAACGGGCTGTTTCCGTTTTGGATAAAGCTGCCTGTTCCGAGCACCCGAGGCTCCCTCGGGAAAATTACCGCCGCAAGCCGCTGGCATATCGCCAGCGGCGGCGTATTACGTTAGGAATTGTTTTGACCGATAACAAACCAGAAGAAATCATATCCGCCGATTTTGAGATTGGAGGCAGTCCTGAGGAAGCTGCACGGGAGTGTGAAGAGGATTGCACTGCTGAGCCCGAAGACCGCTCGGAGGAGATCGATTCAGAAGAATCCGATGACGTGGAGGAATCTGCTAGCTGTGAGGAGCCGGTTGAACGATGGAACCCATGGCCGGTCACTCCCGTCCGATACGCCAATCTTACGGAGGCTAGGCATATTAACCGGAAGGGAAGGTTATTAAGAGAGAGAAGGAGCACTGAAGCGTATTCCGGTCAGTATCCGACAATAGATCCGACGCAGGTAAAGTTCCACGACAGTTTCAAGGAGCTTCTTAGCATAGATCAAGATTTAGTAGAAAGCATGCGCTACGATATGGACGTGGAAGGCTATAAGTTGTCCCTGCCCATTGTCTTGGCCACATGGCCGGGACAAGAGGAGCCCGTGCTCATAGATGGGCATACCCGTGTCGAAGCCGGTAAAAGATCTGGTATCGAGAAGATTCCCTATTCGATTGAAAGGTTCGACGACATAGAAGGCGCTCTGGAATATGTCGCGACTGTACAAGCGAAGAGGCGGCACACAGATCAGTGGGTCCTGTACCAACTGATCATAGCGGTTGACAGTCCAATGGACCGAGGCGGAGACCGCCGGAGTGATGAGGCCAAATCAAAAGGACCAAATGGTCCAATTGAAATGCAATGGAGAAACTCGGCCCAGAGGACTGCCTTTATTGTTAAGACCAATGAAACAACTGTAAAACGGGCTCGGAGAATTCACAGAGAAGGCACGCCTGAGATTATTCAAGGCTTGAGAGAGCGCAAAATGACAATAAGTCAGGCCGAAAAAGCCATTATCAATGCCAAGACCAAGAAAACAGACGCGGAATCGGAAGTAATTCAAAACAAGGATAACCTGGTCAGCCTCACCGATGACAACCTTGCCGCCTTGAAGAAACTCGGCGGAAATCGCCACGACCTTGTTAATACGGCTGTGGCGGAGTTCGTTGCGAGGAAGCTGGGGAAGAAGAGCACTGAAACAGAATCAAAACCTGAAGAAAAGCTCCAGGAGCCTGTAATGGATCTCGGTGAGGAGACAGATAAAGAATCTTGAAAAAAAGTGGGAACCTTTTTCGGACTCCATGGACTCATTTCCTCCCCAATGATTTTGGAAGAATTTTTTGAGGGTTCTCACACTTTGACTGAACTAGATTTCTGAATTTGCCTCTGCGAACATCACATAATCCGCAGATTATTCCCTTCACGCGATAGGATCCTATTCCTAAAATAGACAGCCATTCGTCTTGATGCTGGTCGTTCCATTCCTTTTCGGATGGTGGGGAGAGAGATCCGCTCCAATGGTCGTGCAAGCAAGACCGGAAAAACTATCACAGTAAATCCTTAAGTATTACAAGTAACTGACTAAATAGATTTTACATAGCGTATAGAGTCCCTTCCTTAGCCCTTCAGATTTTTCATTCATACCAGACCAATGCGGCTCGCCCGCTGGCTCACACAAAACACAAAATTCGATTGAGATAATCCGCAGGATGTCCGAGAAGCCGAACCACTCCGATGTCAACTGATAATTTTGCCCTGCGGAGCCCTGTTATTCATCTACACAAATTCATTATCGAAACCGGCCAGCATTGGGGCTGGCCGAGCAAGCAAGAAGGAAAAACAAACATGATTATGATGAACCCCAAGGAAATTAAGACCCATCCCACATTTGAGAGGCTGTTTTCGACAAGGGAGGATGTGTTGCAAAGGATCGAAGAGGATATGCGGGCAAACAAATTTGATTTGTCTCAACCGGTGATCCTTGCGAATTGGGAAGGACAAGTCGAGTTTGTGTGCATAGATGGGCACACGAGACTTCAGGCGGCCATAAGAGCGGGGATTGAAGAAATTCCCGTGTGGATGAGGGAGGACTTCGACACGGAAGGGGACGCTCTGAAGTACGCCATGAAATTGCAGGCCAACAGGCGTAACATGACGGATGCGGAGCTACTATCCTGCATAGAAGCTTTGGACGAGATCAGGCCTCGGGGAGGAGATCGAAGAGGTGAGCAAGTATCTGCAATGCCGCAATCTTGCGGCAAAGAGTCCGGTAGGTCAGCCTCAGTCAAAGACACGGCTCAGATAGTAGGTTGCAGCCCCCGAAAGGTCGAACAAGTCCGCACGGTAAAGAAATATGCCGACCACGATACTCTGGAAGCGGTACAGAATGGCGAGATGTCTGTCAACAGGGCATATAAGGAAACGCAGAAGAGGCGGACGGAAGCTCAGGCCGCTGAATCAAGATCCAAATCCGCTCTTGAAGAAACTCAGACGGAATTGAATGTCGCTGACGATGAGCAGGAGTCGGAAAAAGAGGCAGAGACTCAGGAGGAGGAAACTTCGGATATGAATGCAGAGAAAGATGATCATGAAACTGATCTTGCTGATCCGGGGCAGCCTGAACCGGAGGAATCTGAAGACTTGGAAGCGGAGCTGGACAGCGGTGAACAGGCTGAGGAAGAGGTCTACATCAGTGTGAAGATTCGTTTGGCGCAGTCCAAAGTCCTCGAACAGTATGGCCTAACGGCGGAAGAAGCCATTGATGAGTGCCTGGAATATAGAAAGCAATTGGAAGAATATGATCGGGACGCATACGAAGACATCTGGGCCAATTGTGACGACGATGATAATGCTCAAGACGATTCGCCCCAGGTAAACGGAGCGTAACAATACGCCAGCCCCGCACCTGTTTGCTCCAGCAGGGTAGCGGGGCACAAGCCGGGCTTTTGCCCGCAAAGAGGCCAGAAACAGTCTGGCTAAAGATAAATTTGGAGTGCGAAAAATGAAATCAAAGAAAGAAAACGAAGCAACGACCGACACCATTGCTGACAGCTACCCAAAGCTTTACAGGGACGTTTCTGCCGAGATCGTCCATCGCATGAGCGAAGTCAAGTATGAACTCGAATGGCTGGAACAACACTGCCAAGAGATGATACGGACCTGTGCATCCGAGCGGGACCTGCATGCACTAGTGAAACTGAAGAATCGATTGGCAACAATCGCAGAGGATCTGCGCCGAGAGAGTTATTCTCTCTCCGACCCGTGGGGCTTGATTCCCTTGATTCTTGGCGAGGTTAGCCAAGAAGATCTCGATTGAAAACAGGTGATCACTCCAGATCCAAGAAAACAATCGAGCCGCCCCGCACCCTGTTTTCTCCGCAGGGCGGCAGGGGCACAAGACGGGCTTCGCCCGCATACGAGCTGGACCTGATCCAGCAAACAAAACATGGAGGAGAGTAATGACTAACTCTACCCAACCGGCCGTGGATTTCCTCGGCCACCAAATCAATTGCATCCAAGACGCCGACGGAAGCCCTTACGTGCCTCTCAGGTGGCTATGCGAAATCTTGGGGATTGACGACAAACGGCAGAGAAGGGAGGTCAAGGACAGCGGCGTCTACGACTGGAAGATGCTGTCCGTGAAAGGTGCGAACGGGAGGCACCGCAAGACGCTTTGCCTGCCTGTGAAGCAGGCGTGCTTGTGGTTCTATATGGTTAACCCCAACACGGTGAGACCGGAAATCAAAGGAAGGCTTCTGGAATATCAAGAGGAGTCAACCGCAGCTTTATGGCATTCCAGTCAATATGGGCTGGGCTTTGATCCTCGATCCCCTGCTGAGGAAATTGAGGCTCACGTAAGAGAGAGCGGGTACAGACGTTTGCAGGAATGGCCCCCCGGTAGTCGTGACCCAGTTATAGAAAGAGTCGTGTTGCTAATGGCAGAAATTGCAGTTTTTAGACGGTTTGGCGAGGAAGCGGCACCGTACAGGGACAAGGCCAGGGAATGCATCTTAGTTGCCATAGACAGGTATTTCGACTGGACGATTCGCCATAAGAATGACCCGTATCAAAGTACGATCCATTAATCAGAAAATTTCATGATCAAGGGCCTCGGGAATGCGAGGCCAATTGCTCCGCAATCCGGCCCCGCCCGTTGTCACCTCGCAACGGGGACGGGGCACAAGGCGGGTGTATCCCCGCAATCAAACAATTGCTAAGAGGTAAGGCTATGAAAACGAAGAAGAACAAGAAAGGTAAGAAGAAGGACACGTTGTTTGGGCGAACGGACTATGCCGTGAAGCAGGTCAATTTATTGATCGTGATGGGGGCCATTCCAGAGGAATTTATCGAATTCGACCCTGAAAGGGGCATAACGATTGACTATTTCATCACATCATTCATGGAGCATTTTCCCATGAAAGAATTAGAGGACGACTGGATGGAGGTGTTCAGCAATTCCATACGCTATGCGCTCGATCTTATCCAATATGAGACCGCACCGAGAGTAGATGTTCGGGTACTCGACAACGGTGAGACCGCCATAGCGTTCCGCGACACGACGCGGCTGAGCCGTGAGCTGAATATGGAAAAAGGCAAGTTGGACAGGCTTATTCATTGGGTCATTGAGCACAATCCCGACGTCCAGCCCTTTGTTATGCATGACATGTGGGCAGGCGCGGGCTACGTGGTCTCGTCCTTTCTTCTCAGGCAATTGGAGAAAGAAGGCGTCAGACTCGACCAGTTCCTGAAGAAGACTGTCAGCGGACAGATCAGGTTTGCAGTGAACTGATTCCGTCGCAGCGAAAGACCAAGCGGCAGTGGCAACGAAGGACGGTCACATAAGGCCGCAGCCCCTTACTCTGTTCCTCCTACAGAGCTGCGGGGCACAAGGCGGGCCGTATGGCCTGCACCGAAGCAGGAGAAACTCCTGCGGGTACACATGGAGGGCGACATGAATGTCGGAAAAGGAATTGCTGACGGCCGATGAGGCGGCCGAGAGGCTCAGAATTGCGAAGAGGACTTTATTGAGATGGGTAAGAGAAAATAGAATTCAGAGCGTGAGACTTTCGAGAAAGGTGGTATTATTTACCAATGAAGCGATTGACGAGTTTGTGAAGAGCAGGACCAAAAAAATGGAGCCTGCTCCCGTGGGCCATCAGAGAGCTGGGAAAAAGATGGCCAGTCCTACTCCAAAGAAGAAGGGAGGCGATAAAAGACATTCAGGGGATTTGCCAGGCGACCTTCGCAAGGAGGTCTTGTCGTGGCTGTAAGACAGAAAGGAAAGCGGTTCTACGTCTATGTCAAATTGAATGGAACCGTCGTGGAAACCTCAACATCCGCTCAGAATGAAGCCAGCGCACACAGAATAGACAAGGCGGTGCGTACGGCTTTACGGATTAACAGATTTGACCATCTCAAACCAGACGAACAGGAATGGGTGGTAAGGACTTTCCAGAACCAAGGATGGAAACTCCCCCCCGACCTTGCGGTTTGTGAACCAGAGGAAGAGTTGACGTTGGAAAAGGCGACTAAAGATTATCTTCAAGCCGATGAGAAGCACAGGCGGGAGCGAAACATCTTTGCCATTGTTCGCCTGCTTGAATATTTCGGGAAGGATTGTCCTCTGGCTGAAATCAAAGTCGGACACATAAAGAGGTACCGGCAGGCACGTCTGGAAAAGGTCAAGAATGCCACTATCAACCGAGAAGTGGCCGCCCTTTCGGGCATTTTCAGAGTGCAAGTTGAGCTTGAGACGGTCGATTATAATCCGTGCAGGATGGTAAAGAAGTTGCCGGAAGAACAACGGGACTCTTATCTTTCTTTCGATGATTTCATCTACTTGCTCAAGCATGCGGACTGGCTTCGAGATTTCCTCGTGGTTCTCTATTACACGGGCATGAGGTTCGGGGAAGTGGCCAACCTCCGATGGGAGATGTACAAACCCGACCGCAGAATGATCATTCTTCCAGCTTCGGCTACCAAAGAAGGCAAGAATGGGAAAAAAAGCCGAGTGAAACCCAAACGTGTTCCCCTTCGAAAAGAAGTCATGGAGGTCCTTGAATCACTACGAAATAAGCAGGGAAACAATGTGGTGCAAGGCATTGGGTTAATTTTCGGCTACTGCGGAAGCTTCAAGAACCGCTCGGATACGTATCAAGGCAAGCCCATTGATCGCCCGATGGTTCGGAAGTGTTGGGAGAGAGCGGTTAATCTGGCAGGCATCAAAGGTCTTCAAATGAGAGACTTTAGGCACACGTGGAAGACCAACGCCCAAAGGTCTGGCATGGACCCCGCCGTGCGGAACGCCATAGTGGGGCACGCTTCCGTCCGTCCCGTGGAGGATCGGTACATTCGGATATCCGACGATGTGCTGCTCAAAGCTGTAGATTCAATGACCTTTGACCACGGCTGCACAGAGTTGGATTTCGTTGAGGAACCTCAAATCGAGGAGCCCCCGGAGAAAGGTATGGAAGCAGTATGGAAAGTGCTGGAGAAAAAGAAAAAGGTCGTGCGATCACACGACCTAAGTTAGCGATTTTAGTGGTCGGGACGACTGGATTTGAACCAGCGACCCCTGCATCCCGAATGCAGTGCTCTACCAGGCTGAGCCACGTCCCGACATTTGCAAACTACGCCTCTTTAGCCTCTTTTGTCAAGGGGTGCCCAAGTCCATTTTCTGCCTTTCTCTCCTCGGTGTCCAAATAGTGTCCATTAAGAATTCAGATTGTACGCCACATCATGTTCTTCGGTAATGCGATCAAGAACACTCACAGCCTTTCCACCAGCCCAATGCCCCCAACCTGTTTTCGGATAAGAGGTCACCGAGAACTTGCGCTTGACCAGGGGCCTGCGGTGAGGCACCCTCAGAAACAGAAGAAGAGATGCCTTCTCGCGGACCTGATTGCTGTTTTGCTGTACTGTTGACTTTTTGAGAATCCACTGCGATTAGTTCCATGTATCACGACCCTGGCCGCCAATAGTACCGAAAAGAGGACGACGTTATGATTAAGTTGCGGGCTATCTTAATGGTATTCCTTTGTTTTGCAGCTCTTGCTTCCCAAGCGTCGGCAATCGAAGCCGTGGCCCTCAGAGGCTTTCCGGTAATGAAAACTGAAGAGGATTTTAGCAGATTGCTTGAACTCTTCGAAAAGGACGACATGAAGGCTGCGGCCGACTATCTCAAGGACCACGGATTGGTCATGGCCAAGGGCACCGAAGTAATTCTTTCGGTGGTCGGCTGTGACGGACAATGCGTAAAGTTTCAAGTCAAGGGTGGCCAAACAGCCTATTGGACTGTGCTTACAATGGATGGGGAAAAGGTATTTGAATACAAGAAATGAGTCTGAGGTTTCCGCGTCTAATCTCGTCGCCGGAAACGGGATACTGGTCGGCGTGAGTCCTGTAAGAAGGATTGCCGCCGAATTAGGCATCAAGATCAAGCAGGTGTCGGCAGTGGCTGAGCTTCTAGCAGACGGCTGTACGGTGCCTTTTATTGCCCGCTACCGCAAGGAGTCAACCGGCTCGCTGGACGAAGTCGGCATAACAACTATTCGAGATCGTCTCGAACAACTTGCGGAACTCAACAAGCGACGTGAGGCTATTCTGAAATCTCTGGAAGAACGTGAACTTCTCACGGATGACCTTAGAGAAACGATCATGGCCGCGGAGTTAATGACGGAACTGGAAGACATCTACTTGCCGCATCGACCGAAGCGGCGTACCAGGGCTGCCATAGCCCGTGAGAAGGGCCTGGAACCCCTTGCGGAACAAATTTATGAACAGGGTTCCATTGATCCGACGGTCGAAGCTCTGGGCTTCGTCGATCCCGACAAAGGCGTGCTTACAGCAGAAGATGCTCTGGCAGGAGCCCGAGACATCATCGCGGAAAAAATCAACGAAGACTCGGCAGTGCGTGCGGCCACACGTAAGCACTTTCTTGAAAAAGCACAGTTACGATCCAGAGTGATTGCAGGAAAAGAGAGCACGGGCTCGAAATACCAGGATTACTTCGACTGCCGTGAGAATATATCCTCGGCTCCCGGACATCGACTACTCGCCATGTTCCGAGCCGAAAAAGAAGGCGTGATTTCGCTTCAGATTCGCCCGTCTGAAGGCGATGCCCTGGAGCTGCTCGACAAATTGGTTATCAAAGCTCGCAATGAAGCCGCGCGGCAGGTTAGACTGGCGCTTGAGGACGGATATAAACGATTGCTCGCCCCTTCCATGGAGACAGAAACACGCCAAGAGGCCAAGAAACGGTCTGACGAAGAAGCAATCCGAGTCTTTGCGGAAAATCTCCGTGAACTCCTCCTAACCCCGCCTCTGGGGGCGAAACGCGTGCTGGCTTTGGATCCGGGCTACCGCACAGGCGCAAAGCTGGTCTGCCTTGATGCTCAAGGAAAGCTGCTCCACCATGACACCGTTTATATCACCCAATCTCAGAGATCGGCCGAACAGGCAGCAGCGACAGTGAAGGAATTGTGTCAACGTTTTCAGATTGAGGCCATTGCAGTTGGAAACGGGACTGGCGGCCGTGAGACTGAGGCGTTCATCCGGTCTCTTGGTCTGCCGAAGACTATTTCCGTGGTTATGGTAAATGAGAGCGGCGCTTCCATATATTCGGCTTCCAAGGTTGCCAGGGAAGAGTTCCCAGACCAGGACGTCACAGTGCGCGGATCGGTATCCATCGGACGTCGCCTGATGGACCCTCTTGCCGAGTTGGTAAAAATAGATCCGAAATCCATAGGAGTCGGCCAGTACCAACACGATGTGGATCAAGCGGCGCTGAAGCGCAGCGTGGACGACGTGGTCATGAGCTGTGTGAATCGAGTGGGTGTGGAGGTAAATACCGCCAGCAAAGAGCTTCTAGCCTATGTTTCGGGATTGGGACCTGTCCTGGCCAAAAATATTGTCATGCGACGTGACAACAATGGGCCTTTCCGATCGCGAAAAGAGCTTCTCAAGGTTCCTCGGCTTGGACCCAAGGCATTTGAACAGGCTGCCGGATTTTTGCGTATTCGCGATGGTAAAAACCCCCTGGATGCAAGCGCAGTGCATCCTGAAAGCTACCCTATAGTCGAGCAATTTGCCCGGGACATGGGATGCTCTGTAACGGATCTCATGGAAAACTCCGAATTGCGCAAGAAATTGCGCCCCGAGAATTACATTACCGAAAAAGTTGGGCCAGCCACACTGAGAGACATCATGGCGGAATTGGCAAAGCCGGGCCGAGATCCTCGAGACAAATTTGAACCCTTCAGTTTCGCAGAGCAGATAACTTCAATCGAAGACGTCAAACCAGGCATGCGGCTGCCCGGCATCGTGACAAACGTGACCAAGTTTGGAGCATTTGTGGACATCGGAGTCCATCACGACGGACTTGTTCATATAAGCCAACTAGCGGACCATTTTGTGAAGGACCCGGCAGAAGTGGTAAAGCCACAGCAAAAGGTGATGGTATCGGTGCTGGACGTGGATGTAGAACGAAAGCGTATTTCACTGTCCATGAGCGAAAAGTAGGTCTTGACCTACCCCCGGAATTTGAAGCACTTGTTATGGTGATTCTGAAGAGCAATGACCGTTTGTTCCGGATAAAGAGAGAACGGTTTGATACCGACATAGATCGTCGCTATTTTGTAAGTTGAGGATTTGCTTACGACGATTTACGGTAGCGGAATGTCTATCGGGGCGAGGCGCTCAGGGTGCCTTTCTGAGAGAATAAACAGACGATTGGTTCCGCCGACTTGCCTCAGAAATCGGCCCACGAAAGACAGCTTCAAATCGTCAGGCCGGCAAATGAGCTAAGAAATAGGCCTGAGCCCACGCATGCCCAACCAATATTCTTTTACAAACGCATCAGGCAGCAGAACTGTCCTCTTGCCACAGACCGATTCGATTGCCATTAGGGTCGAGCAGAACCGCAAACCAGCCTGTTCCCGCAACGGGTTTCCGCGGCACGACAACCTGAGCCCCGAGTTTTTCGGCCTTTTCCACAGACTCTTGCACAGATTCCACTTTTACGTAGTTGACCGGCGTATGTGTCGGATCCTGGCGGGCGGTCATTCCGCCTTTGATCTTGTCAGAACCCATGTCGATCTTGTAATATCTGAACGCACCAGGAATCTTCTCAAAATTCCAGCCGAAAAGCTCTCCGTAGAATTTTTGCGCCGAACTGAAATCGTCGACAGGTACCTCAAAAAAGCAAACTGTGTTCATCATCGTATTCCACCACACCAATTCTTGAATTGTTTACACGAAGAAAGTGTTCAACTAACGAGTCTCACTTTTTCCGGCAACTGTAAGATTGGATGCCCGGGTACCTAAATCGATTCACAATGCAAATACTGTCCCCAGCAAAAACATGACGGAAGACAGAGATTCTGGCCTCAGTGTAAGGATTTTCCGTAGACGATTATTATAGCTGCCTGAATGACCCTCAGGGCATCTTGCAGGCTTGCACCTGGCATAAGTAGCTGGTGCTGCGGCTTTCCTGCTAACTGGGTATTAACCGTGACCCCATGAGCGTATTTTTTTAGCGTAATGCTGTATGGCGCTCCCTTTTCAGGGATGCTGATGGTGCATTCTCCTGGAGAAGGGGTGATTTCGGGCCTTATTTCTTTCTCCTTTGCCCGCTGCATCCTGTCAACAATTTGGTCAAACACATTCTTTAAGTCCATCCCGACTCACTCCCATATCTCTCTAACTTTGCAGGCTTTTGAGCTCTTGGTCTTGAGGTAAGGCTCAAGGGTACAGGCGACAGGGAAGCAAGTCAACGAAAAAGGCTTTTCGCCGGTCATGAAAGCAGTCAAAAGGTCATCGTAGGACGTGTGGAAGAAAGGGCGAGCGGCCAATTAAATTTTTGGCGTCATGGTGGCAGACACTTTTTTTGCAGAGATGAGTCACGACCACTAGAATTTAGAAAGGCATTGGCGCAATAAGGCCGTTATTCTTGTGCCTCGTCATCATGCTCCGGTTCGAACCGGATTCCAGCCATAAGTATCTGAGCGTCTTTCGCAAGAGCAATCCTTGTCGGGCGCGGCCTGGTAAAAGAGATACTGGGAAGCGCGGTAGCGCTTGATCTGTCGTTCCAAATCATCAAGCCAGCAAGAGTTCTACCTGGTAAGTATGCGGTGACTTCAAAGGCCGAGCCGAGCTTTAACTTCGGCAAGGGGAATGGTCCCCTTCTCTTGAGCCTCTTTGCGAGCTGCTTCAAGCTCCGGAATGTCTGCCTGGTCTAAAATGTCATCAAGCTCTTCCAAGGTCTCCAGGTCTTCAAGGGGGACCACAGCAGCAACGCTCTTCCCCTGACGGACAACAATTAATCGCTCGCTTGCTGCGCTCACCCGTTCAATCGCGTCAGGGATATGGCTCTCTTCCACCGTGGCCGGTGTGTGGGGCATGGTCTGTGCCTCCAAGGAAGAATTCACTAGCCGTTTAACACAGAATCTTGCAAATGCAGCCTTCCGGTTGATACCACATTGTGGCACTCTTCTCTTATGACCGACCCGCGGCAAAGATGGAGTATGTTCCGGGTCAGAAATTCTGGTCAGAAAATGTGCTTCCGAACGGCTTGAAAATCTTGGTTAAATTTTGCTAACACGTTGGTGGGCTGTGCTGAATTCAAAAAGATTCAATTGTTTCGACACCTATTGAAATAACTTGAGTTTACGGGCAGGTAGTTGATTTATTAGGGGGCAAAATCGTCTTCGGGATGCAGGGGTCGCCGGTTCAAATCCAGTCGTCCGGACCACGAAACACATGGAGAATCAGGAAGATAGATTTACCGCTACTTCCTGGTTTTTTCTCTTGCATCCCGTTTTGCTTACATTTTGCTAAGAATGAATTGCACTCAGAAGCATCCCCGCCCCGCCTGATCAATTCTGATGCGATTTCATCTTGCTCGGCAAAGTCCCCTTGCCTCTTCGCTAAAAACACACCACGCGCGTCCTGAAACGCAGTCTCTTTGGCGCGATTCTTTGCTGAAAACATGGTTAGACTTTATCGAGTAAATCGGCTTTCTGTAACAATGCCTTCAAGATGCCAATTTTGAGGGGTTTATTACCGTGAACCGGCACACTGACTAATACAGGATTACGGGGTTTGCTATAATGATAGTGGCTTCCGTGGATTCGGACCAAATACCATCCATTACGCTCCAGGAGCTTGCATAATTCTTTCCCGGATATGGATTTCATATCACGACTTCTGCGACATGATCATTACCTGTAGCCTTTAGATCTTCAGATGCGAGCAACCATCCCTCAGCAGCTTCACGGACATTATGCATAAGCTCGTCCAACGTCTCTGCTTGCGTGAAACAACCGGGGAGCGCTGGAACTTCAGCCCAATAGCCACCTTCTTCGGCTTCGTGAATAATGACTTTGAGTTTCATGATTTCACCTCGCCAATACTATAACACCCAAAAAACCTTTCGGCAAAGCCAGCCTTCACAGAACCACCGTCAAGCGATTTTTGAGGTTCAGGCCACAAAAAGGGGGCAAATCTACTCTTGAAAGGGGTCAAATCTACTCTTGACTCATATTGCCGGGTCGCCCTCTTGAGTCAAGAGTAGATTTGACCTCTTGCTAAAGACTATCTGAGAGCGGCTGGTCTGATGACTGTCTGCAATGTGCTCGATCAAGGTTGTTTGCTCTGCCGTGGTCGCGAAGGGCTGTACGCAAAAAAATACCCAGCCTTGCAAGATAGTTTTCCCCTCCCCTTTTTTGTGGTATTATAGTAGAATTGGGTGTTTTGTTGAACCTTCCGGCACTCAATCCGGCACAGGAGGGGAACCATGAAGGACAAGGACTCCAAAGACAAATTCTCCGAACTCCGACGGCGGGCAGAAGTGGCAGTTGAGAAATCATTGGGTGTCTCGGACGTATCAGCACTCTCCCGGAGGAAGTCGAAAGGTTGGTCAATGAGTTGAGAGTCCACCAGATCGAGTTGGAGATGCAGACCGAGGAGCTACGCCAGACGCAACTCCTACTCGAAGCGTCACGGGACAACTATTCAAAGTTATATGACCTTGCTCCTTTCGGTTATTTCACCTTGGATCAAAACGGGGGGATTCTGGAGGCCAATCTCACCACCTCTGGTATCTTGGGTAGAGCAAAAGCCTTTCTGATAGGCAAACCACTTGCCAGTTTTGTCAATGAAGAAGACGCGAACGCCCTACATCTACACGTCAGACAAGTTCTCGAAACACAATCTAAACAAACTTGCGATGTACGATTAGCCAAGAATGATGGGAGCCATATCCCAGTAAGGCTAGACAGCCAGGTAATCGGGAGCCAGGACGGTTCGCCTACAGTTCTGCGAACTGTTTTAACCGCCATCATATCACGCAAACATGCCGAGGAAGCCCTATATGATTCCGAAAGCCGTTACCGACGGCTCTTTGAAAGTGCGCAAGACGGCATTCTGATCCTCGATTTCGATACTGGCAAAGTATTGGACGTAAACCAGTATCTGATAGACCTGTTAGGCTATTCTCATGAAGCGTTTTTGGAAAAGTATCTGTGGGAGGTCAGTCCATTCCAAGATACCGCTCTGAACAAGGAGGCTTTTACAGAACTGCAACAAAAGGGCTATATCCGTTATGAGGATTTGCCACTTCAGACCGGCGATGGGCGGAGGATAGACGTCGAGTTTGTCAGCAACTCTTATCTGGTTAATGGCTTGACCTTCATCCAATGCAACATCCGGGGCATCACCGAGCGCAAGCGAGCAGAGGAGGCACTAAGGGAAAGCGAGACCCGCCTCAGTCACATCTCCTCAATGGTCTCTGACATTGCTTATTCATGCATCAAACAGCCCTCCGGTGCCTATTCGATTGACTGGATTACAGGAGGGGTCGAACACCTCATCGGTTATTCCGTCGATGACCTCAAATCTCTAGGATGTTGGCGATCTTTGGTAATAGACGAGGATTTGCCGGTCTTTGATAATCACGTCATAGGTCTTGCTCCGGGTACGACAGGTTCCTGTGAACTGCGCCTACGCCGCAAGACCGGCGAGATAGCGTGGGTGGCCTCCTTCGCTGAATGTTCTGTAGTGCCGGAGTCGCTGGATAGTCTGCAGCTGTACGGGGGATTGGTGGACATAACCGATCGCAAGCAGGCTGAAGAGGCGCTTGGAGAGAGCGAACAGAGGTATCGAGCGGTTATTGACAATGTCGAGATCGGAATTTCTTTGCTAAACCCGAATATGGAAATCGTTGAAGTCAACAAGGCAATGAAAAAATATTTCCCTCAAGTTCGACCAGGATGCGGGCAGATCTGTTATGAGCATTACAACGATCCTCCGAGGCCAGAACCCTGCTTGTACTGTCCCTGTGTCCTTACTCTCCAAGATGGTGAAGTACACGAGATGATCACAGAAACCCCGTCAGGTCCAGAAACCAGGTCTATCACCTCGTCTCGTCTCCGATCAAGGATTCCGACGGTCGGGTTCAATACGTTATTGAAATGACTGAGGACATCACCGACCGCAAGATGTCCGAGGCACTTACCCAAGTACGCATGAATCTGTTGGAATACTCTTCAACTCATTCTCTCGATGAATTGCTCCAGAAAACACTGGATGAAGTCGGTTCCTTGACCAACAGTCCCATTGGATTCTACGACTTTATCAGTGAGGACGAAAAAACCGTTTTTCTGCAGGGTTGGTCAACCCGGACGGTTAAGGAATTTTGCCAAGCAGGACCAAAAGGACAGCACTACCCGATCGATCAGGCAGGAGTGTGGGTGGACGCCGTAAGGGAAAGACGTCCCGTCATCCACAATGATTACGCCACACTCCCTCACCGCAAAGGAATGCCGGAAGGACACGCCCCTTTAATCCGGGAACTTGTTGTGCCTATTATGAGATCGGACAGGATCGTAGCCATCCTCGGTATTGGGAACAAGCCTACACTTTACACCGAAAAGGACGTTGAAATCGTATCCTACCTTGCAGATGTAGCTTGGGAAATTGTCCAACGCAAGCGGTCGGAAGAGGCTCTGAAGGAAAGTGATAAACAGTACCGAACTCTCTTTGAAGATTCGATAGATGGGGTGTACTCTGTTCTAAGGGATGGAACCATAACGGATGCCAACCGATCTTTCTGCGAACTCTTTGGCTATCTAAGGGAGGAGTTGATCGGCAAGGACATTCGCGAATTGTACCTTGATCCGGCTGACCGTCCAAAGTTTCAGAAGGCGATTGAGAAAACGGAGTTCGTGAAGGACTATGAAATCAAGTTCCAAAAGAGAGACGGAACAGAGGTTGACTGCCTGATCAGCTCATCTGTGATTTTTGAGGAAGACGGAAGCATTACCGGATACCGGGGTATCGTACGAGACCTGACCGCACGCAAAGAACTTCATAGGCAACTCCATCAGGCACAAAAGATGGAATCCATCGGCACTCTGGCGGGAGGTATTGCTCACGATTTCAACAACCTGTTGCAGGTAGTTTTGGGGTACTCCGAGTTGCTTCTTGTCCGCAAGGATGAACGAGACCCGTCCTATAAAGATCTTCAGAAAATAAATCACGCAGCCAGGAGTGGGGCCGACATGGTAAAAAGAATACTCGCCTTTAGCAGGAAGGCTGAGTTCAATCCCCGCCCCTTGAATCTTAACCATGAAATTGAGCAGGCCAAACAACTCCTGACCAGAACGGTTCCGAAAATGATCGAGGTCGAACTGGTCCTATCTGATGTATCTGCCCGCGGTAACTGCAGACCGGACCCAAGTGGAGCAGGTACTCATGAACCTTGCGGTGAATGCCAGGGATGCCATGCCGGATGGGGGCAAACTGACCTTTGAGACGGCGCACGTTAGTTTGGATGAAGAACACTGCAGGCTGCATGTTGGAGCAAAACCGGGTGATTACGTAATGCTTTCTGTCTCAGACACAGGTCATGGCATGGACCATGAAACCTTGAATCACATATTTGAGCCTTTCTACACGACCAAGGAGACAGGCAAAGGAACTGGCCTCGGTTTGGCTATGGTCTACGGTATGGTTAAGCAGCATGGCGGTTACATCATTTGCTACAGCGAACCTGGAATGGGGACTACGTTCAGAATCTACCTGCCGGTAATCCCAACCGCAGCGAAGTCGGAGACCCCAACAGAAAGACCTGCGCTCTTGCGTGGCACTGAGACAGTTTTGTTGGTGGACGATGAAGATATGGTAAGAGAACTGGGGAGACGGATTCTGGAACGATTTGGCTATACGGTGCTTATCGCAGCCAACGGGAAAGATGCCGTGAATCTATACAGGAAAAAAGGGAGCGAGATTTCATTGGTGATTCTTGATCTCATCATGCCTGAAATGGGGGGCAAGCAGTGTCTTGAGGAACTTCTGAAGATTGACTCGCGAGTGAGGGTGCTTATAGCCAGCGGCTATTCCGGAGCCGGAGAGACTAAAAAAGCCATTGAATCAGGAGCCAGGGGCTTTGTCGGCAAGCCTTAGATATGAAGCAAATGCTCCAAGCCGTTCGTCAAGTTTTAGATCAAGACTAGGAAGAATAGCAGGCCTCTTATCTTGTCCAGTTGGGTGCAGGGCGTCCACTGAGGACGTTTCGTCTGCAGTTTGGACATGCCCCCATTGTTGGGAACGGGCCTCAATCAAATCATCGAAAACCACTCGCCATTTCCTCTTTTGTCGCTTTCATAAGTCGCTCAGAATTGATTACACGAAGCCTGAGAGAGCGTTGTACAGTCTCTCCTTCATGTACCCGGCAAACCTTCATTCTACCTCCCCCAACTTTCGCTTTCGATGGACACCGAAGTTTAAGCACCAAAGGTCTTGTAAAAGAGGTTGCCAAAGAGCCGTCAGCCCCAAATCAGCTTGGTCATATCAAACAGAAGCCGTTGCCGACCCGCTATCCGTCCCCTGTCAAACTGCTGCAGCGGTGTTATGTTAAGATTAAATTTGGCCTTGAAATCATCGAACGCCTTGTTATTCTGATGAAAGCCCGCCGTTAGGCTTTGTTGATTTCCCCATTATTCGGACTTCTTTTTCCTGATTATTTTGGGCTGCCGGTCGGACTTTCAGATTGTTTTGACCGGGCCGGATAGAGGGAATCCGACCCGGTGTGTGGTGGTTCAGAAGACTTCGGTAGATGCGAGTCGGACGTGTTCTCCGCTCACGGTCATGGATTGACCGGCCGCTGCTGCGATGAGAGCGCCTCTGGCGAGGTTGTTCGCTTTTCTGAAGAGGCCGCCTGAGCCTTGATGGATGGCAGTAACGGCAGTCTCATCGAAGAGAGCGGATTTGACTCCGACGATCGAGAGATGATGCGAGATATACGCTTGCATGCGATCCGGATCATCGGCTCTGGGGCTCCTGGCACAATTCGTGATGCCAGGGGCATGGATGTCTGATAGGTGAGCAGGTCCACGAGGTTGGTCTTTCCCGCCAGGATGATGGGAAGCCAAGGCTTGAAGTCCTGTCTAATTGGGTAATGGTGTGCGTTCGGCAAGACTTCCAGGCGCATCAGCGATGCTTCATCGACGACCAGACCGACCTTGAGGTTCTTGCCCAGGACCAGCTCCTGTATCTCGTCTCTGAGAAGCCTGATCATTACCGCCCGCGAAGTGCTCGACTTGTCGATATTCAGCTCGGCAAGAAACAGGCGGTAAAACTCCAGTATGGAGCCGGAGCAGGCAGTGATATGGATGGGCCGGTATTCCGATGGATGGAGCTTGGCCGCCACGTACCGGAGCGCAGTGGACTTGCCCGATCCTATCTCTCCGGTGAGAAGCGCCACGGCCCCCAGCCTGACCGCATAGTCGAAACGGTGATGAACGATCGATATTACCGTGTCTACGTCCGTTGGGGCTCAGATCGCTTGAGAAGCCTCGGTACACATGTGGAAGAAGGTGTGAAAGATCGTGTTCTTGGTCAATCTTGACATGGGCTGCTCCATAATCCGTCTAGGAGTTTACCGACTCAACTCCGCCCTTTCCGCAGGCTCTTCCAGTTAATTGCTACCATTTCCAGATCATAGACTTCAAGGAATTTGTTAGCAGGTCATCGCAGATTCAGCCTGGTTCCACGGGGACGGTCGCCTCATAAATCCATTTTTGTAAGGCCGTGCGTGTATGAGGGCGATACCGAGGAGGCCGCCGTATGCTCCACATGATGTGAGCGGAATGCCGGGCCGTTGTCCGAATAGATCTTCCTGGGAAGCCCTCGGCTCATAAGAGCCCCTTGCAAAGCAATAAGAAACGATTTGACCGATTCGGAAAGAAAGAATTCCCCGTGTGGCACAAGCCGTGAATGATCGTCCATGAAGGCATGAGATTGTTTCACTCTGATTGCCCTCAAGTGCGACCCGGGGGCCGAGCATACACTCCACCTGCCACAGGTCATTGGGCAATTCCACCTCGAATCTCCGTCGATCTTCGGGTACCGGCGTGGTCAATTGCATCAGGTCGTGGCCGTGCAAAAAGCGGTATAGCGTTGATGCATTCAGAGTCACTCCCGGAGAGACCAATCTGCGCTTGTTCATCTCAGAGATCAGACGAGGCACAGTGGCCTTGGGAAGCTCTTTTCTTAATCTCATCAAGGCCAGGGAGGTCTCTTGATCCATCGCTCGGCTCATACCCTGATCGGATCTGTCCTGGGTGCACAGCGATTGGAGCCTGCCTCCCGAGTCTTTGTACAGCTTGACCCAGCGCAATATAGTGCTTCGTGAGATGTACGTCTTCTCGGAAAAAGGAATCACCCATTTGCGGCCGCACTTTTCCCTGATCAGTCTCTCCTGCTCGCCGGGCTCAAGCGCCACATGTCCCACCAGGTCGTGAATGACGCCAAACCTGAAAGCCGCAATCTGCTTTTTCTTCTCTTCTTCCATCGATCTGCCTCCTTATGTAGGTTGCCCGCTGTGGTACCCCGAAGGCAATCCCAGGGCAACGGCACTCTTCGGTAGGGTCCACACAGATCGACGGTATGCGCAGATTAAATGCGACGACAGATCGGGATTTCATTTCTGAGCATCAGCTCATCGAATCCCTCCAGCAGACGTTTGCTCCATCCCTGCCCAAACCGGGCAGACACTCTCCGTCTCAGAGACCTCACCCAATGGCCCTGCCGAGACCGTGAAATGCCTGCGGGCCATCTCCCATGCTCCAGCCTGAAAGCGATGGACGAACGGACCGTCTCGATAGATGCTTGTACCCGTTTGAAATGGCCCGATGGTCGAGCCCTCATCACACACCTGCACTCCGGGCAGCGATACCGCCGCAAAAAGACCTGCTCAGAAAAACCATCAAAAAAGGCAGAGACAAATCCATGACACCAGACCCGACGCCCCTCACACCGAGGGCACGCCTCCGGTCTCGGCCAAGGAAAATCCCGCCCCCTCGCAACTATCTCCTTGATGGAAACAAGAACAGGGAATATCATCAGAACATCCTTTTGTAGGGCCTTACGGCCCGTACATGTCTCGGGCGGTAGCTCCGACAAGCCACCGCCCTCTTCATTCCGTCCATCTATTCTGATATTTTCTCTCCCCAGGTCAACCTAATCTGAAAAATTTACCCCTTTTCCGTCCATTCAATTCGAAATCCTACAGGCTTCTAGCCCATAGAGTTTGATGCTCGTATGCTGGGAGTTTTGTCGCATATTCTTTGTTGCCCATAGACTGGTTATCTCTCGATCTAACCAATAGCAGAGCTCCCAATCGGTTTTCTTTCCTTGTAGAAATCTTCCTCAGTCGGGAATAAGGCCCTATTTACAGGGTTTTCACCAAAAATGTGCTCAATCTGATGTCCATTGACCTGCCCCACATTCTTAACCAGATTGTGGTAGCTATCGGTCCGCAAGCCGTATTTTCGTGATAAATTGTCCAACGGGCAGAAATAGCGAATAAAGCGTCGCAAACTGTGGAATTGGACCGCAAGATCCAGTTTCAGCATGTCTGCCTGACAACTAATGTTCAAGAAAGGATGATATTACATGAATACGGCCTTTCCCCCGCAGCTAGAGGTTGGATGCAGAGTTTGGACGGAAAACGGGGCTATAGCAACCACGGACAACTTGAAGGACCCAAGATCAACATTGCGCCCAACTTGGGAGGAACAATAATAACGAAAACACAGGTAAGCCCCCGGTTTTCCTGGTTATTTGGACCTCCTTCAGGAGGCAAGTTTTTGATATCCGGGAAAATGCTAGGGAACTACCGGTCAACAAACAGTGAAGATGTTTTCACTTGAGTAGGTTTCAAAAAAGTCCAAAGATCGTGCCAAAGTGAAAAATCAGCAACGAGTTGGGATTTCACCTGAAAAAGCCGTACTGTTTGAGCGGATTCTCGGTGTTTGGACTTTCTTCAGGCAGAGTCAAATCCGATCCTCGGAGCCCCCGCCGGAGGCATCCTCTCCCCATCGCCCACATGATTGCTACAACGTGTGGAGCCGAGGGAGTCAAGGGCGGCGACGCCGTTCATTGGAGCCGTAGGCGGAAACCCTTGAGGCCCTCGGCTCCACGGGTTACCCTTCAGCAGGCGATGTCTCGGTAGGAAAATCCCCCCAAAATGCCCCCTGTTTGGACCATCTCCATGTCTCAAATAATCAGGAAATTTCTGACCATTTAATTTGGGTCCAACACCCAAGCTCTCGAAAATTGCCCACGCATTTTAGCGCTCACTGAATTGACCCGGCGATGGGTGAAAATTCCCCGAAGAAATTACTTGACACTGGGGTCCGAATGGTTGTGAAATGACGATGCTGAAGGTACTGCCCGAAGACCTGATGCCTTCACGTACAGTGACAGCTTTATCGACGGGTTCTGAGACTGTTGGCGCGCGCCAACACGACTGGAAACCAAGGGCTAACCGCTTAAAGTTCCTCAGACAATTTTCTGCTTGCCATGATTTATACTAAACTAGCGGCTACTTAGACCTAATTCCTGATAAATCTTAGTTAAATTACACATAGCCATTTCTCTATTTGTTCGGGAAGTTGCTCTTGCGAGCGGTATCTTCCACAGATGCTCGAATCGGATCTGATTTCTCGCTGGCAACCCCTGGGGGACTCTGCCCCCCAGACCCCCCAGAGTTTATCGCTTACTGGGCGATTGCTGGCAAGACAAGGCAAAGGCAGGACCATGATGATGACCCTGCCCAGCATACGCCACCCGCTACGGCGCTCAGGTCGCTCTCCAGCGTTGCCTTGTCCTCCGAACGGGTGAGCCGGATCTTAGCATAGAAGTGCCAACGGAAAGCAAGGAGACCTTTGATCCCCCCGTACCGGATACAGATATAAGTACCACGAGCGCGTTAGTGCCTCGCGGAAATCAGATGACCGTAGCCTTACCCGAAAAAATATCACCAAATCTCGCGAGTACTTCACAAATGATCGCGCGGTGAGAGGGTCAATTTTTCAGAGCACAAAAGGGTCATTTTTGGAGAGCGCCCAGGTCTCTTGTGGTAGTCTCCATCGAAATCCCTATAGTCACCCGCGTTATCAACGAGTTTAGATCGGAAATAGAATCTAAAGAACGTATCTATTCCTACGTCCCCGTACTTTTCCAGCTGATTGATACGCAGTTGCCAGATTTGGTAGTAATGTGGGATTTCGGATTTGTCCAATTGTCCCAAGAGTGCACCTTTCAGTACCTCGTAAGGCTTGAGCTGTTCGCCCCTGTCGTTTATGACCTCGAACACCATCGGTACATCCTTGGAGTCCTCGATTCGAATCTCTACTAGGTAAGCTGGATACAGAACCGAAACCATCGAGCCCACATGTCACATAGAAAGAGGTCCTTGCTTCAAGTCCTGGATACTACATAAGTCACGTTGTAGGGATAATAACTGTCGAACAGCCCTACCGAACGATGGATGCCGGACTTTACACCATTGAGTGGGATAATGGGCAGGTCTCAAAACACTATGCTAAGGAACTGTTCCCCATTGGACGATTCAAAACACGCCAAGAATTTGAATCCGCCATCAATCTCACTGGGCCGGTCGAGTTGATTGTGGGGCCACAAGGAGGTTTTAAGCAGGCCACTGTGGAGTTCGCGTATGACGGCCAGAACCAGAAAGTAACGGTCTATGATCGAAGTCTCTGGTTGGAGTGCCTTGGACGGCAGACACGCGAAGCAGGGATGAAAACAACGACTGTCACGAAGCCAAGGAGCAAACGGACGACATGACGTGTATCCCTTGTGGGGTGCGGTTGGCCATATGCCCCCTGATATGGTGTCCGAATGGTATCCATCGGAAGTGAAAGCCGGCACGAAGTAGAACGAAGGGCTCGCAATGGAGTTGGAAACAGTGGTGAGTTGTGTGGGCCTAGGGACTTCGCCGCGCGATGCCTGAAATCTTCCCGTGACTGGCCCGGCTGTAATCCAAGGTGGCGCGCAATTTCAACGATATCTAGTTTAGCCTGATATTGTAGTATGTTATGATGATAACCGCCAACAGCCATTAATTGACTTATTGCTTTTTCTTTTAACTTACTAAGATTTAATGGTAGTTTTTGCTTGACTTCTCATTAGAGATGGGCAATTAAATGAAATCAGATATTTTGACGTGAAGGAAGGGTATGCTGAGAAGTTATACTCTTATCCATCCGTTTTATATCAACTTTAAAATCAAGAAACTCGCGCATGGGGATCTCCTCAGTCCTGATCTTCTGATCCCCCTGCGAACCTCTTGAATGGCGCCGGCATTGAATGTCCTAAACATCCGGGGCTTTACAGACCCTTACCTTGATTGAATGTCCACTCTCAGGGAATGATGGGTCAAAAAAGCATCCCTCCGCCGGCGCCATTCCTTATTTACCCCCTTTACCCCATTTTTACAAAATCCATTTCTCCGGCGTTCCTGTTTCCGCATTTCCTGCAACACCAAATGAGCATCCATACGGCTAGACGGCCCCATAATTACGGCCGAATCCTTTTCAAAGAAACTGCATCTAATAGATAAATTAAAGGACTGTAAATTGTACAGGAATATCTAAGGCATGACTTGGAGGCTTTAGCATGAAAATCAAACAATATGTCAGCGTACTCGCTGTCCTGGTAGTCGGACTGTTTCTTGTGAATGCTTACTGGCCCGCAGCCACTTTCGCGAAAGGCAAAGTTCAGTGCTACGTGCCTGCGAATTCATGGAGCGTGCCGGCCACGGCTGGTCCAGGGACTGTCTGTACCACATACGTGCCGTCCACTAGAGTTCCGGCGTGTTCGGTGGTTACAGCCGCCGAAACCCCGTTGGACGTGATCGCTTCCATACTGCGGTTACCGTTCGACTTGGGAGAATGCATACTTGGAAGATGTCCTCAGTCACCATGATGGGACAAACCGGGTCGGTATTGTGTAACCGAGGCGAAAGCAGGTAGGCTCCGGAAGAAACGCCGGAGCCTACCTCGATAGCGGAAGACATGTTAATCCTCGGGACACTCTCGCAAAAGTCGTGACCTCTTTTCTTCACTTCTGGTCCATCGAGACCCCCGTTTGAGAGTAGAGACCAGGATTGAGCAGAGAGGTATCGCGCCGTGAAAACTAAAGCCGGGATACTGTGACTTCTTTGCTGTTTGTGCACACGCCCGTCAATTCTGTTGTTTCAAAATGCAATTCTTTCGAGCCAAGACCATGCAAGCCGTAATTACAAATGCAAGAATCTGACGCTGGAGTTGCGGTGCCGCAACGATCTGTATGATACGAATGACATGCCGATCCACGGATGCAGGGCGCGGCTCTGCTTATAACAATTCTATAGCGTCGCCAGGATTCACGGAATTCTTGAAAGCCAAGGACAATGACCTCTTCTTCTCGTCACCAAGGGTAAAGCCGACCAGGGAAATCAAAGGCCAGCTCCGCAGTTGCGCCAATATTCCAGCTCTCGGAATGATAGGAGACGTCGTATTGTGCGGCGCCACCCACAAGGGTTTCGTTGAGAGATGTGCTGGTCGATCCTTGAAGCCACGTCCCCCTGCAGAAGATGGCTACCTGCAGTGAGGGCGTCATTCTACGGGAATACTGGCCGTACAGCTCGACGAACTGTGAGCTGGAGAGCGTGTCTCGGCCCCCAAGCCAGCTCTGTGGGCGGAAGACCCCCTCATTCTGACTAAGAGTTGATTCAACGTTGATTGTAGCCAAAGGACTGTAGATTATCCGCAGAGCAATTCCGTCGGGATCGCCGCACTGTAGGCCGAAATAGGGGATGCTACTAAGCACGTTCAGGTCGAGCCTCAGGCTGTTGGCAAGGGGCAAGCCTAACTGTTGAGCTATGGGAGCGAAAAGAATATCCAAGACTTCGGAACTATCTGTAAAGAAATTATGGTGGTCGTAGCGAAAGCCCAGAACAACCGCAAAGGGGCAATTCAGTCGATAGGTCGCAAAGGCGTCCACGTACCACCAGTCAAGGTTTGATCCTGCGTTTGCGTTTAGCAGGCGAGGAGTGGCACCAGGGTCCAACGTGATCGTACCATCAACGTTGTTCGGACAGAGGTACGAGCCCTGAACAAACAGGTTCAGACAGCTCCCGATTTTGGCTTCGGCTCCGCCACCGAGCCAAACCCCACGATTCGGAACTTCCAGCTTCACGTATCGAAAGAGGGCACCCGGGAAAGGGCCGTCACTTGAGGCTGTTAACGCCTCCCGGCCCCCTTGCGAGGCAACGTACCCGTCAGCCGTTAATCCAAAGGGCGGTTGCCCCTGGGCAACCCCGCACAGGACAAGCAACACCACCAAGCCAAGTAGAACGCTCCACGGCCTCTTCATCTGAGATGACCTCCTCCACGCCCACCCACGATGCGAAGCATCGGGATCCAAACAAATAATGAATTGCGACAATAAAATTAGTTTGTCTAGAATAGAGAGGACGAGAGAAATGTCAAGAAATACTTGCAGTGTCCTAATTTAGGATGCCATCGGCGGTTTGCACAAATCGTCACCTCAGACCCCGATCCGGCAGGTAGCGCCGGCGTCACGAAACTGTCTCAAAACTATTTTGATGGCCAGAATCGTGCCACGAATCTCGCCCACACCTCCATTTTGAGACAGTTTCTCACTGGCGGCGGCTCATGAAACACCGGCGCGGAGGCCGGTCCTACTGGATTCCGCCCTACGCCGGAATGACGATCAACACACTGGATTAGGACGCTACCGAAATACTTGTTTCGCGGAACTGACGGTTTAACTACCTCTTCTAATTCTTCCTTGAATGGTATTCTTCACTCGACTAGTGTTGTCCGATCATTGTGAGAGTTTAATGGAGGCAGCATGGTAAACGTGGCTATCCTGGCGATTGCTTTGGGATTACTGGCCGGGCTCCTGGTAGCCGAGAATCAGAGACGGTCCGGACTGATCCTGACTTTCAAGACTCCTTTATCAGCACTTTTTGTGGCGGTAGCAGTGATCCAACCTCATCCTATCCTGTCTTACTATCACTGGATACTTGCAGGCTTGGTTCTGGGCCTAATAGGAGATGTTTGCCTGGCCTTGAAAGGAGACAGAGCCTTTAAGGCCGGTCTTATCTCCTTCCTGCTCGGCCACATAATGTACGTGGTCGCCTTTTTGGGGCTCACCAGGCCGTCGGATTGGCTCACCCTTGGACTTGTGCTCATAGTGTTATTTAGTCTCGGAGCGTTCTTCTGGCTGCGCCCGCATCTTGGTGCCATGATCGTTCCGGTGGTGATGTATATCATCGTGATCACCATTATGCTGGTCGCGGCTTGGGTCGCTTTTCTTAATCCTGAGATGAATTGGAGAGGTTCGTGGTCGATCTTCCTCGGGGCGTTGTGCTTCTATGTCTCCGATCTCTTCGTGGCCAGGGACAGATTCGTAAAGAGTCAATTTGTTAACCCCCTTTTGGGATTACCTCTGTACTACGGCGGACAGTTCCTCATCGCGTTTTCCGTCGGACTGGTTTGATAGGGCAGAAAATGCTTGACAGCGGGTAGATATGCGGCTATGAGGCTATAACACTATAACAATATAGTAATAGTGTATATCGCCCGGAACCAATAACCGGATATTTATCCAAGGAGGTAGCTTTGAAAAAGATCACATTGATTATGGTGATAGCGGTCTTGTTATGCGGAATTTCGCCCGTGTTTGCGGGTGACAAGTTCGACAAGATCATGAGCCTGCCGGGAGCGGTGGCGGTCGGAGAATTTACCCAGGACGGGAAACTCGTTAGGTACAAGGGAAAGTTGACCAAGGAAGCGGCTGAAATGGCCGCCAAGATGTGCGGCGTCACTTCGGCAATGTTTGGTAAACAAACCGTTGAGTTCTCGAAGAAGACCGGCATGAAGTGGACCCCTTTCAAGGGCTTCGCCGTGTCCGCAGGAGCGTATTCGGTATGTGCAATGGGCAATACCGGAGCGTTCGTAGAGACGAAAAAGGCTGATTTTAACAAGATCTTTCAAGCTCTCGCCAGCAAATAAAACAAGGGAACTATTCACTTGGAAAAAGTCTACGTCCGTCATTCCGGCGAAGGCCGGAATCCAGGTTTTCTGGACCCCGGCCTTCGCCGGGGTGACGGTCTTATTGAGTCCCTCATGAGCCTCAATAGGCTGCTTGCAGCTATCCTATGATTCCACCGAATTATTCCGCGGAATCATTGTCAAGTGCATAATTCCGTAAAACAATATCCGCAAGCGGGTATTAGAGGGGTCGAGGACAGGCTTGTTTAACCCGACCCCTCAACTAGTCCGCTCTCAAATTAAGTGAGAGTCGCAAATAGCAGACAGCACTGACCTAGCTCCGTGACGGTGCTCAGGTCAGTGCACCCAACATCCATTCAGGAGGTCCCGGGTGCGATCCCGCGTCCCGCGGGAGGCTTTGTCAGATCCGTGCCCTATTTATTGTTTGATCGAGACCCGGTCTCACTTGCTTGAAAGCGGCTCGGCCTGAGAAAGATCGCTCACGATTTAAGCGCGGGAACGCTTCTCGGAAAGCTCTTCTATCAACTCTGTTTGAATTGCCTGGGTTTCTACAAGCCGCTGTCATTCATTGGCAGTCGGTCGGGCTCTTCGGGCAAGTGATGGCTCAAACGAGGGCTTATTACAGTGTCCGAAGTTGGGCGGGCCACTTCAAGTCTTCGGCCCGAACCTCGACATGCTTCTGTCGGTTACGTTTGTTTCGCGGATTGGAAAAGAAGAGAGCACGTTGTGCGAAAGGGCTGACTAAGTATGCGATGTAAGGTGTCAACTTTGCGAGCGCCAGGCTAGAAAGCACCTTATAAATGAATCCGGTCTTTCCGCCATGGTGTTTCCAAAAGTTAGCTTCGACAAAGTCCGTGTTTTCGAAATGGTTGCCAACAAGTTGCACTAGATTCTTCTTGGTCAGGTACTTTGTCTCTTTCGTAAGGAACTCGTGATTCCTTTCTGCAACTTCCCTGGCTGTCAAACCCTTCTGAGATGTGGTTCTCAGTCCCATCAAGGCCCAAAAGTACAGGTAACCGTATCCCTGGAATAGAGTCCCGAGAGGAACATGCACATGCGATTCAAGCAAGCGATAGCGTGCAGGGAAAAAGTGCAGACTCCATCCACAAGGCTTCAACACTCGCTGTATCTCTGAAAGTACTTTGTCGTGGTCCTGCACGTGTTCCATGACGTCCCAGGAGACGACAAAGTCAAAGTAATCATGTTCAAAGGGTATTTTGTAGTCGCCAATCGGGATGGTAGTTAATGACTTCTCTCCGAGCCCGCATAATTGTTCCTGCTCCATGATCTGTTCGACGTCGGGGGAAGGCGAAATAGTATCAGTCCCGAATGCCCTGTACCCAAGTTTTCTAAAGGCATAAACCATACTGCCTGCGCCAGAGCCGAAGTCGAGTATATTGTCGGCTCTCTTCACAGGGTTGCCCAGGTCTGCGAAAACGTGAAGCAAAACGGCCACATTGAAGAAAGCCTGCCCATATTCCGCATCCGCGGCATCGTCAGGAATATGTACACCGGCATACAATTTCCGAAAGTCTTGCGGCGCCGTTGCTCTCATGGGTTCGCTCCTTAAGCCCTACTTTCAGTGAAGCCGATTCGACAAAGTGAAATCCATTCAGGCCGGATGGAAGAGGGCTATGATTCTGAGACGAAGGGCCCAAAGGCAAGCCAGTTGCATGCATAAGCCTGTGATTACCGTTGCCATATACCTCTCGCATCGCCGCTCTCCCAAGTGGCTCATAAAGCCGGTGACACGCTTCTCTGTCTAGATCTCAGGATTCTTTGGTGTCAAATTTCCGACCAATTTACTAGCAAATCGTGTGCCAGCGCAAACGATAAGTTGCATGTCGGACGGTTTTCTTCTCGTGCGGCAACGTGTGCGTCTCACACGACTCGTTGTTATTGGAATGCCGCGGTCAAGTCGGAAGAATACAGCGGAGGCTATACCTCTTTTGTGTGGAAAGAGTTCCACAGGTGGGTAACCTTCGGGTCCAGGTCTTTGCAAGGAGTGAGATCTCGCAATGACAGGCCTTTGTCGCCTGTAAGTGAATGATTGCCGCAAAGCGTTTGTTTGGACCAAGCGACGCAAGTTACGTATCGTCTCGCCACGGTGAAACATCCGCGAACCACTGCTGTCCAACTGAGTACGGAGGTGGAGCCATGAAAACGTACCGGTTTGTTACCACGACACATCAGGACGTTGTTGCCGAAACTCTTGATAAGGCGATCGAAGCCTTCAACAGAGTGAGGCAAGCAGGGCTTTCGCCTGAAATCGACACAGTCAGCCGTATAGAGGTCGGGGACGAAAAGGGAGGATATGTCGCGGTGGACCGCCCTATGCGGGGCAAATATCCCGTCGCGGACACTCCTGCCGAGGTTCGTATGTCGGCCTAAATCGCTGAGGGGAGGAGTTCTGCAACTCTGTGATCAAGAGCGTCGGTCGAACAGATAATCCGGGTTTGTTGATTGGAAGCGAGGCGATGCCAGTCTCGTCCAGGGGTGTTGTTTACTCGATTTCCAGTGCCGCGTTGGAGCGGTCTTAATATCTTTCGACGCCTGTCTCCGCACTCCCGCGTCCTCGCGGGTTTCTCTTGTTATTCGGCTGCCCAGTGATTAAATAACAAATCAAGTATTTAAGTTGTCAGCGAGTTTCTGCCTGGAAGAGACAAAAATTTCTCAATGAGACGAGGCAGAGGAGATCGAAAATGTTCAATTGTGCGTACGTCACGAACTGGATGTTGAAAGACCCAATTGAAGTGCGGACGGGAGATTCTCTGGACTTCTCCGCCGCGAAAGCCATTGCAGATCAAAGGGCCCGAGAAAGGGCTGTTGAGCCAATGCTGTTGGCATGGTTCGACAAGAAATCAGGGGCATTCGCTCCCGAGCAAATATGCTGTGACCGTGAAAAGCCCAGTTGGCTGGTGTACGCTGAAAAACATGGAGGCGAAATCACAGTGGACATCAATAACCAGGACTTTGTCTTCATCTACCGGGGCACAGAATCTGACGTCATGACGCATTGACTTCATTCGGTTGATCTCCGAAGACGAACCCATAGGACTGTTCACGCACGGATTGCCTCATCCTAGCCGCAATCTTCGGACTTTTTCTCTTCTAATATCCTGAGATGCAGTTCGCGGAAGGTTGCAGCCGGCCTTTCCATGATTCTGTCATCTCTCACGTTCAGGATCACAGCATCGGCCGGGCACACCGTCGCACATACGCCGCAACCGATGCACCATTCACGATCTATGACCGGTACGTCATCTATCATGGTTACGGCTTCTACCGGGCAAATCGTTGCACACTCTCCGCATCCCGTACATGCGTCAGGATCCGTATCTCTCATGAAGTACGTGGCCATGATAGCGTCACGAGGGATTTTTCTCCTTCGGATATTCCCTACGTTCCAGCAGGCGCAACCACAACAATTGCAGTTGTGCTTGATTTCTCCCTCCGCGTTGTCCACGAAATGAACGAGCCCCGCTTCTTCGGTGATGCGAATAAGGTCGAGGGCTTCTTCCTTGGACAGTTCCCTAGCTAAACCCCGATCGACGACGAAATCAGCTAACTCGTCGAACTTCATGCAGACTTCTGTTGGATGGTCACACCCTTTGCCGACAAGACGGTACGAGATGCGGCAAGGACAATGAGCCACTGCAACACGCCGGGCATCTGTAATGACCCGTTCCATAAGTTGGATGGGAAAGACTGCTTGCAGCCCTGGCTTTACGGCTTTTCCCACCGGGATGTAACGATACTGCTTAGTCTTGCTCCCGTACGCCTCTTGCGTAACCTGTCTATTGAAGTACTTTGCCACCAGAAGTGCCATCTTTCGGGCATGCGGGGTGTCTTCCCCTTTCCAGAAGAAAGTTTGAGGGAATCCGAATCCCACATGCAGCAAGGCGTATCCTTTTTCACCGGCAGACGTAGGGCCCACGTACAAGAATCCTTTTTGTACTAGTCGTTCAAGAACCAGCTCCAGTTCAGTCCTGGGGAGCGAAACTCGGCTCATTATCTCATCAACATTGACAGGAGAAAACGGAATGCGGCCAGTGGGAAGTGCTATAGCGATTTCTGCCTCGGATGGTTCGAGATTCTCTCTTAAAATTTCCAGCAGCGTGTCTTTGACCGGGTACCCCATGCCAACATTTTTCAAGTGATCGGCCAGTCGTTGATAAACGTCTCGCTTTTGCATGAGTAGCTCTCCAGGGTATGCCGAATGTCAGTTGGAAGCGGACGAAGAATAATCATATTCTGAGAAGTGGTCTCTCATGGGGATGCCGTTGGCTGTGGTCAGCAACTATCGCCGTAATACTTATAGTTAGCGTGATAATAGCCGTAGCTTCCTCCGTGTCCGTGAGCTTTATTCAAAACGATCCCAAGAATCGCGCACGCATTCACTGCCGATGTGGCATTGATGGCTTCCCGCATTTCTTCGCGGCCCACCGCACCTTGTTTCGCGATCATGATCAAACCATCCGCATAAGTGCAAATTGTCGGAGTGTCGGAAAAGCCCAAGATGGGTGGCGAGTCAAAGACTATGTAATGAAATGAGTCCCTCAACTCGGCCACCAGGCCTTTCATCCGTTCAGATTGTATCAGGGGCAAATGATCGCTCACCTGCGGTCCTGCGGTGACATAGAACAAACCCTTGATGCTGTGAGCGTGCAAAACCTGGGACAAGCGAGCGCCTTTGCCGCTTAGCAAGCTGGACAAGCCAAGCCCTGGCTGTGGGTGACCAAAAACACTATGTATCCTAGGCTTACGCATATCTGCGTCAATGAGTGCAACTTTCTTGTCGCCCGAGCATAGCACCGAAGCCATAGAAACGGATATAAGGGTTTTTCCTTGACTGGGACCTGGGCTCGACACCACCATGCAACGCACGGGACGAGCGCTGCCAGAAAGAAAGATTGAGGCCTGAAGATTCCTGATAGCATCAGACATGGGAGACTTGGGACGATCGTGCGCCAGGAATTCGTAGCGACTAGGATTAACGCGGCCTCCTTGCAGCTTTCCAAGTTTGCCGATATCAGGGATAATAGCCAGCCGCCGAACTCGGAAATCTCTTTCAATCTCTTCAGGGCTTTGAATGGTGTTGTCCATCCTATCCATAATAAACGCCGCGGCGATTCCTCCTACCAGAGCCATGAAGGTCCCGGCGAGAAGAAGCATAGATTTCTTGGGCCAACTCGGTCCCATAGGCACGCTGGGCGGATCAACTATCCTGACATTATTGCTCGTGCTTCTCGCCTTTATGTCGTTTTCCTTATATTCTTTCAGGATAATCTTGTGGAATTCCTCATTGGTTTCCACTTCCTTCTTGAGAAGCATGTGCTGCGCATCCAATGCTTTTACTCTATTAGCTTCTGCCTTTGCCACGTCCACAGATCCCAGGAAGAGCTTCTCTTCCTTCTTGGCGGTATCCAGCGAGGTGGCCACAACACTCTTTTCGATTTCCACGATTCTGTCTTTCAGGAACTTGATCTTCTGGGCGAGCATAGCCATTTTCGGGTAGCCCGGCGAATAAACCCCCTTCATTTCAGAGTATTCGGATTCATATAATGCCAACTGTCCTTTGAGTTTCCCGATATATTCGGTGCCCACGTTCTTCGGCAGGACAGCTCCTTCGTCGCTCATCTTCTGGTCCTTCAACGCCTGCATCCGGAGACGAGCCTCGCGAGACTTGACGTGGCTCTCAATGGTCTTGTTGAGCAAGTCCATGACAGGGCTCACTCCAGTCTCGGTCGATGAAGAAACAATTCCATTGTCAATGAGAAAGCCGACCAATTCAGCCTGAGAGGCCATCAGCTTATTTTCCACTTTGGCCAACTCTTCTTTAAGGAATGCAGCAGCCTCCAGACTTTCCTTCCGTCGAGTTTGCAGATTCTTCTCCAGGTAGATGTCCAAATAGTTGCGGAGCATCTCACTAGCAGCGCCAGGGCTCTTCCCGATCATGCTGATCTGGGCGAGATTGCTGGTCTTGACCGGTTTGACAGACACCCTGCCCAAAACCTGACCCGCGACTCCATTCTTCTTTACTGTGGCAAGGTCTTGCCCGGTCTGCTTGTCACCGGTTCCGCCCAACCATGATACGGGGGCCATGACCCACTGGATTATCCAGCCAATCTTGCTCTGCTTGGCCGCGAATTCAGGCGATTCGAGAAGGTTCATCCGGGTAACAAGTGTTTCCGCCATAGTCCTGGATTTCAAAATCTCCAACTGAGTTGCTAGATAACCCTTGTACTGATCGTACTCGGGCTTTGCCAAGACGCTCTCTTGCTGCTTGGGCTTCTTTTCTTCGAATTCCAGAACTGCAACTGAGGTGAAATAACGTGTGCAGGTGGCGGTGTAGCCGACCACAAGGGAGAAGATAACCACGAACACCGAGAGGACTATCAATTTTCTTCGCAGTACGACCGCGATATAATCGCGCAGCGTCTCGCCGGACTCGCCAAACATTGAATCAGATTCTTGATACGGCACGTATGGTCTTTCACCGGATTGGTGCGGAGCTTGGTAAAGGGGTCTTTCGCGGCTCATAGGAAAAAGCCTTGAATCACCCGAGTCTCTGTGCCGACCAGCCATTGTCACAACTCCCTCAATGCACCCCCATGGCGCGGCGGTCTTGGATTTCAATTTTGGCTCGAAACAAAGCCATAAATCACAATCGTACCTAAGTCAATCACTATTCGGGAGACGATTCCACCGAAAGAGACATTGCACGCATCAACACGGTCCCGGAACCGAGGGCGTCTCGGTCGTCCTGGTTGCTTCACTAATTCCTGGTTGCCGGCGAGTGGTATTGTCCCCCCTCATTCACGCATTCAGCTCAAATCATTCACTAGCCGGCCGATAAGTACGCAAAAATAGTATCAATCAGAAGCCCTCTGCCTGGATATAGACTCTTTGACCGTCCGGGCACTCGGTCAACGGGGCACGGTGAGGGTACAGAGCTCCGGGAGGTGTCCTGGGCAGGGTCTTGGGAATTGGGCCACGATCCAGACCCAGTTGATTGGCTATGGCGTCAAACGTGTACCGGAGCAACCCGAAAGCATGGGACATGGAAGGGCAGAGCAAGGAACAGACCAAAACGCCAATTAAAACCTTAGCCAACATGATTTTCCTACTTCCGCCATTTTTCGCCATCAGTACACCTCTTCATCAAAGCAGGTCAATAAAAAGCCCAAGCGCCAATCCCAACCGCAGCAATTGTCTTCGTCTCGTCTGTCAGAGCTGAGGGTATGCATCCACATCATTAGCTTATCAAGAAGTATTCGATCTCCTTTCAGCAACTCAAGCGATTTACTTCCTAACGCACTTTGCAAGGTGCAGGCGGAGGCGGAGACGCACACGGAACAGGACAACACGGAGGTGGAGGCGGCCCATAGGTAAGATAGCGGGGCGCAATCCGGCACGGGTAAACCGGGGCCGTACAAAGGTAATACCAAACCCCTTGATCCACAAAAGCCATCAGGGTCTCGTCCAGCGGCGGACCATAATAGGCACCCTGAACTCCTCCCCCCGCATGAGATAGTGGTGAAATCACCATAAACCCTAGCAGCACAAGCAGAACAATAGGCAGCACCGCAGTTTTCACTCTTTACCCCCATCCTGATCAAATCAAATTATAACGGATGATACCAAAGCGGACCGGAACCGGCAAGCAAATTAAATCGCGCCACTGCCGGAAGGGTCGGGGTGCAGGATTTGGCATGTTATGATACGGTGTTGCGATTTCGAGAAAGTGCCACCGACAGAATTCAATCTAATCCAACTCTTTGATAGCGCTCTCGGCTTCCACAAACGCCCGAGTTACCTGGGTATCGGAGAGCGATGTTCGTTCGTAGAGCTGCATGTGGGTGATCAAATCCGCGTCCAATAATTTTCTCAGGACCATTTCGAGTTGTTTTCGCGACAGATTGTACTTCTCCATTAATAAGGG
>CAVSPC010000032.1:0-87708 GCA_963729795.1 uncultured delta proteobacterium
ATACTCACGCACATGTGTATATGGTCCGCCCGCAAACATCCCTCCACAATCTTGGACCCCTTCTGCCGGGCCAACTCATGAAAAATGCTGCCGAGATGCTTGCGTATTGACCCATAAAGGCTTTCTTGCGGCGCTTCGGAATGAACACCACATGATACTTGCAGTCCCATCTCGTGTGATTTAGACTCTGCACGTCTTTCATTGAAACCTCCCAGACTTGATTGTTTGTGTAGTCTGGGAGGTTGCCTCTACTGCTTCACACGGTCAAACCTCTGGGAGTCTCCCCGGCAAAGCCGGGGGCTTACCTGTGTTTTCGTTACCCACACCGGAAACTGGAGCGGTGTTGGAAGCTCAAACAGTGTATCCTGCCTACGGCTTATACCGTCATTGTATTATTTTAGTTCTGCTCCAATCCAATTCAAGAGCCCGGCGAAACGAGTCCGGTCCTGGTGCTTCAATGGTGGCGACTTAAGCAAGACACGCTCTACCACACAAATTGGAAGCGATGCCACAAATTTTCGGGAACATCCTGCCGACTCAGCAATCATATTGCCTCAAAGTTCCGAAAAAGGGGAATTGCCCCTCTGGGTGGGAAATTAGGTGAGAAGTGAAGAGGTGTAGGCGGGTCTCGCCCGCCGAACTCAGGCTAATTGCATACGGAGGGAGCAAATTATGAGGGCTTCAGAATTGATTGGAGATGTGCACAGGGCAAGGCTTCGTGTGTCTTCGGAACACGAGTACTTCGACGGCTATGCGCAAAGATTGACACGATGGGGATGTGAGCGGTGCGAGTTTTTTGAAAACAAGGTCTTGACCAGCGGAGCGACGTCCGACGCACTTGATGCTTACATCGTTTGCCGGTTTGCTGGAGAGATGGTTGATTTGGTCGGAAGAATGACCGCTTGTCCAAAGGATTGCAGACCGCCTTTACATAAAAACAAGAGCAATTCCGGTCGGTGCAGCGGGCTGTACTGCGTATCTAGTGCTTAATGCCACTTAAAATCTGCAAAATCCGCGCAAAATCCGGGGACACCATACCTAATTTGGGTTGCGACCCGCGAATTGAGTAAGACGTCTTCTGACCCGTTACTCCGGCGTCCTCGCAATTCCCATGTCCACCGGAACAGGTTACAGACGTTTTTCTGCCTCGCGTTATTCCGGCACTTCGGGCGGAAATTGTCGTGCGCCATGAAGGACCGCCAACACGTCAATCTGCTGCCCTTTAACTCGATAGATGATCCTATAGGGCCGCTCTATCACCTCTCGAATATCCTCCCGCCTATATTCCGGAACCATTCTGCCGGATTGCGGGAACCGACCGATCTGCTCGGACTTACGGATCAGACGATCTATCAGACGGTCCGCGTAGATCTTCGAGTTTTGCGCCGCATAATCGTGAATCGCCCGAAGATGATTCGCTGCCGTGTTCGTCCAGCGTACTCTCACTTCTCCAACCCAAACTCAGCTCGTAGATCTTTCACGTCCACTGTGCGTCTTGATTCGCTGTCCTCGAGCCCAGCCTCGATCGCCTGGCGAACATAGATCCGGTACATAAGATCATCCCAGGACGCATCGTCCGGCAGCTCCTCTACGAGGTGCCTTGCCTCATCTTTGATTCCTGTTGCTTCCATGATGTAGTTCCCCTGAATCTGACGGATTGCCGTTGAGGGCAAAGGCAACCCTCGTTGGACTCGCAGTACCGAGACGAGTATGAAGAAAGATCAGGCAGTAAGCAAGCTGGAAGCAGGGAGAATCCCAGGACACCATACTTAACTTGGTCTGCGATCCGCGAATCAAGTTAGGCGTCTAAGGATCCTAAATCGATCCGCTGATTCGATACGCTCCGCTATCCGTCTACTCGTCTTTGTATTCCCGCACCTTTTTGGCCAGAGATTCCTCCATCTGGCGCAGTTTGGCCCCGGCATCGTCGAGCTTCGCTGCGGGTCTGCAGTCAATTGATCTTCATTAGAAGCCAATGCTGCAACCCACTTTGCTCGCAACTCCTGTTCCTTGGGCAGGTTTGATACCAGCGCCCGGAGATTGGATCGCAGTCGCCCCTGTTCCTCGGTCAGGCGTTTCGTCTGTTGTGTCCACTCGGTGATCTGCCGCTGCAAGCCGGCCTTCTGCGCCATCAGGTCACTCAACTCCTTCATAAATGCCTTGGCTCCGCCCGACAAATAGGACTGGGTGAGATAGAAACGGATTTGCTCCTCAGTGCTGTTAGCCAGACGAACCGTTTCCTGCACGTCGCGCTTCTCCTCAACCACGAAATCCACTGTCTCGCCTGCCTTCAGCGGCACTTCGAAGCGGTAATGGTTGTCCACTTCCTTGAGCGGCTTCTCCGGCTTGCTGAGCTGCCAACCGATGTTCTTGGGCTGGTGGAGCCACAAGGTCGCCGGCTCTTTGCCCCGGTTCACAATCTTCCATGTGTTGGTGAGGGTCTCCATCGAAGTGAGTGTGAGTATGCCGTCCACCAGGCGAGCCTTGAAGTGAGGCTCCCGATGTTTCTTCTGCTGCGGACTTATATCCACTGACGCGTCCATCGCGTATGGAATGACTTCCTGGCTGCCGGGAGGGAGTGTGTGGCTGAGAATGCCCTCGCCCAGCGACGTGCTGCCCTCGAAAAAAGTGACTGCACCCGGCTCCAACGTGAGGTCGGTAGCATTTCGCAAGACAAAAGCATTGGCAGCCCTGGGCGAGAACGATGCCTTGTAGTAAAGGAGCCGCCGCCCGTTGATCTTGTTGGAGAGGATCGGGACCATCGCCGCTTGACCGCGTGGAATTGAAACCTTCTCTTTGGGCTCGTAGCTAAAGAGTTCCCCCACTTTTGCACCCTGAGCCGCAGCTATTGTAGCTGCTCGCGAGGAGTTCACCCAGAGGTTTTGCGGCCTTCTTCTCGGCATCCCGGCCTGTAGACTGGAGTGGAACACCGCTCAAGGAGCCGAACTGTTTGTCCATCACTTGGGGCATGCTTGCAGGCGGAGCAGGGGCACCCGTGAATCTGGTGCTTTTGCGGTACATCTTCGCCTTCGCCTGAGCTCGGGCTCCAGGAGCACCCTTGGCGAGATCGGGTGGCGATACTGCGCTCCAATCCACGGCCAGGTTCTGGAAGCCTGGAATCGGCACCTGTGCCCTCTTGACGTAATAGGGAGAGTACAAATCCATGACGTAGGACATTGGATTGCCCGCGACAAAAGAGATCGTCACGTTCTTCCAGTCATCTTCCGTGTTGTTCTCAGCCAGCGCCCAGCCCTGGAGAAGCGCAGGAGCGCTCTTTTTCCTTTCATCGAATATGACACGGTAGGAGCATTTCCAGATGGGCATTTCGATGAGATAACCAATGCGCACCTCTCGCTCGCCCTTTCCTGTGGCGCTCAACGTTAGCTTCTTGCGGTTGGTGTATTTGCTGTCCAAGGAGAGATCCAGGAGCCGGCGAAGGTCGCGCTGAAGCGCCTTGTCCGTCAAACTGAACTCGGAGATCGCGAAGAGGTCCAGGGAGCGGATCGGACCCGCATCGGTAAGCAGCACAAGACGATAGCTCTTGTTTACCGCCTGATTGTTAACGATTTCGGTGACTGGCTCTACGCCGAGGATGCGTCCTTCGACGGTTTCTCCGGCCGCCTTGGCAGTCAGCCGGGCGCCCTTGAGTTGCATCAGAAACTGGCTTAGCGCCGCCTTCTCGGGCACCTTGATGAGGATATCTCTGAAGCTGTTTGGAGAGCGGATCGCGAGTTTCGTACCGAACGGCAGAGATCTTGCCACCACCGAGATCCACTGCGAAGAAGCTGGTCAGGAGGTCTTTCATCTGATCGGCACGGAATGCGAGCGAGAGGATCGCATTACCATTGACCTTCCCTTCTCGTTCCAGGTAACCCATGCCATGCTTGTACAGGACCACCTTTGTCACAGGCGGTGGCTCGGTCGTTGCGGGCACAACTTCTCCGACGGCCAAGGTGGTCCAAAGAGAAAAGATCGCCAGTGCCACAGAGGTCCTTCTCATATTAATCCCCCTTGTTCTTCAGTGTGTCACTCTGGTCGAGTATATACTCCAAGTGCTGCAGAAAAGCACGGGGCGGTGGCTAATGTAGAATTGGCGGGAGCGGCAGGATGGAACCGTTTCGAAATTGAAAATCGACCCGAGATTGTGCCGCCGTGCTTATAGCAGTTCTCGCAAGTTCTCACGGTTTACACTCGGAATCCAGCAAATGAGGATCGTGTGTTGGATGCCACTGCTGGACTCGCCAGCAGTGGAATCCGCGCGGGCAAAGCCCGCGATATATGGACTCTCAGGCGGAGCTTGGGAAACAGATCTCTAAGGTCGTTTATGTTGCCGTATCGCCGGGTCTGCGGCAATTCAGAAACGCCATGTCGGTACGGGACAGGCAAAATCCGTCACTATCGTCCCTGGAATCGTTGTTCGTTTCACAAGTTTGTCAAGGTAAGCAGTGTCGATCCCGACCACTTTCGGAGATGCCTTCCCTTTTTGATCAAAACCGTATGGCAGTCGGGAACGGGAATTCTGTAGGTTGAGTCACGGATAGACCATAGACTCTTACCGGACCGGCAATCACGGTTACACTTGACATTCCGGGCGAGCGGACATCTACGATGAAATCCACTGGCGCACCGTAATCTATCGGCTCGACGGAAACCTTAGGCGTGCTAACTATAGTATGGAGTGACATTGCCGCCACCACTTCGTTTCGTTATCCGAAGAAGTCCCTTAGTCAGTTTGAGAATGCTAAATGGACCGTTGCCGGCTTCACTTTGGACTCAGAGAGACCGAAGACGAACTCACCCACAGACGTCAACACTCCGGTGTCCCATCTCAGGTACAGCTTGCTACTGGCATTAGTGATTATGGTGTCCCAACTATTGAGAATATCGCCGTAAACAAGCTTCAATGGCTGCTCGGCCCCCGCCGTAGTCATATCAACAGTTCCCTGCACCCCCTCCACCACTGCCACTGGTACAACCGGCGTCTGGGTTTTGGCCCAAGACGGATTAGAGGAGATGAAGAATGCAAGGACAATTAACATTGTTATCATCAGACTTCGACGACTTGTGATTTTCGCTTTCATTTCTGGTGCCCCACGTATGTAATTCGATCTCGTCGACCAGCTCAACAATTCGACCGCTGATCATGGGAATCAATCGTAACCAATATGCCGTGGTCAAACGCAAAGCGGCAAATTGATCGCTCCTCATTCTTTTAATTAGAGTGACCCACTGGAATTTGGTTCCAGTGTGACCGTTATCTGGACCTGTTAAAGAGTTAACCTAGATTGCCGGTCACACCGTGTACGGCCGTCGGGGAACGGTAACCAGGGCTTTGGGCGGCGATTGTTTAATCCAGCGATCTTTCAAGCTCCAAAAGCCGCCGTATCCTCTCCTCAGTAGGAGGATGCGTCCAAAATAAGAATGATTCGCGCGCCTTTCTTCTTTGTAGAAACAGCCTTTCGAACCAGTTTCCCGAAAGCCCTTCGAGCTTTTGCAAAGCCGAGGCCAACCCTATAGGATCTCCGGTGGACCTTGCTGCTTCGAAGTCAGCTTCAAATTCCCGTGTCCGGGACAAAGCCAACTGGAGCAAAGCAGTGATAGGCGGGGCAAAGACAAGAATGATGATCGGAAGCCAGGGGAGTTGGTATCCTCCGAACACATAGAAGGGGAAATGGATTAGCACCACCACTTTCCCAATCCAGGACATAATACTTACCAATTGACCAGCTGAAACCGCCAGACTCATGACAAATCCGTCGTTCCTGCGTAGATGCCCCATTTCGTGAGCCAATACCCCCTGGAGTTCTCGTGGCGTGAATCCGTTCAGTAGGCCTTCGGTGATTGCAATGGCTCCCGTCCGCCGGCTACCCACGGCAAAGGCATTAGGTGCTTGGCTCGGAATGTAATATAGTTGCGGTCTCTTAGGAAGTCCGGCCCTCTGAGCAAGTCTATTCATCATCAACAATAAGTGTGGCGCCTCTTCTTCACGGATCGGCACGGCCCCGTACATTTTGAAAATGAGCCGCGGAGAAATCCTCAAGCTGATGAAAAGCCCCACAACGGTCAGGGTACTAAAATACACGAGGCCGTCCACTCCCCAGAACACCCACCCGACCATGGCGCACACAAGTAACATACAGGCCATTAACACGACTGAGTGGAAAATATTGCGAACAGCATGCTGAACGAAAACTCTGTTCATGGCAGTCGGCGTACGGCGCCATCTCCTCTGCTTCACGAGCACTTTTACAAATTAATATGGACTGCGTTTGCAAAATGTCAACGCTCTCCGCGGCATTGGATCTGTGCAACCCTCTGACAAGATGATGGTTATTTCGACTCTGCCCGAAAATTGAGTAAAATGTCCCCAGATTTCGCCCAGATTTCGATGCTCACCTTCTTTTAATTTGTTCTACACGAAGGTCTAACCTTTGTCCGCCATGATTTCACCCAAATGACAACCATGATTCACGCCGAGCAAAGCTGCGCTCTGCAAGCCCTGAAAGGAGCCTGACATGATACAATTGGACGGAGTCGGGATGCGCTATCCTAGAGGAGTAGTGGCTCTTCAGCCGACCCACTTGACCTTCCACAGAGGCCACTTCACGGTCTTGTTGGGACCATCCGGCGCTGGAAAGTCCACCCTGCTTCGCTGTCTCAACTTCCTCAATAATCCCACTTGCGGTCGAGTGATTGTAGAAGGAATAGGAAAGATTTGCCTTGAGAGCAAATGCCTGCGCGAGTTGCGACGGACGACCGGGGTAATCTTTCAGCAACATCAGTTGATCACCGGTCAAACTGCTCTTAAGAATGTCCTTGTGGGCCGACTTGGCGAGTATAGCTCCTTTCGGAGCCTGTTTCCTTTGCCCGGATACGAGCGGGAATTTGCTCTGGAATGTCTCGAACGAGTAGGCCTTTTGGACAAAGCCCTGAAACGAGTTGATAACCTAAGCGGCGGCGAGCAACAGCGGGTAGGTATAGCCCGTGCATTGGCCCAGAAGCCACAAATGATCCTTGCAGACGAGCCGGTTGCAAGCCTCGACCCTGCTACGGCCGACGATGTACTTTCCCTTCTTCACCAAATAACAAAAGAAGACGTCATCCCAGCGATTGTGAGTCTCCACCAAGTGGAATTTGCCAAGAAATATGCGGACCGCATAGTCGGCTTGTCGGCAGGATCGGTGGTGTTCGACGGAAGTCCCCAAAGATTAACCTCAGAAATCCTTCAACAGATTTACCACGAGAAGAAGATCCGAGCCGCTGAGGCTGCTTGAATCGACGAAAAGGTGGAGAAAGGTCTTCGGCATCCTCGGCCGGCGGATTCGTACTGACGAAAATAGGCAAAAAAAATGAAAGGACTCGAAAAATGAAGAAGCTCCTATTTGTCTTACTAGCGTTTATTCTTGGCGTTGTAACCGCAAGCTTCGCTCTCGCCGCGGGCGACTCCGATCCCGCGGAGTTAAAGGTGGCTCTGCTTCCCGATGAAAACGCCTCAACGGTAATAAAGAACAACCAGTCTCTGAAGAAATATCTCGAGGAAAAGCTGGGCAAGAAAATCGAATTAGTCGTGACCACCGACTACTCCTCTATGATCGAAGCGATGCGTCACGGTCGTATCGATATTGCTTATTTCGGGCCACTTTCATACGTATTAGCCAAATCCAAAAGCGACATAGAACCATTCGCAGCAGTTGAGCGCAAAGGGAGCACAACTTATCAAGCCGTGGTTGTGGCGAACGTTGGTGCGGGTATAAAGACTCTGAAAGACATCAAAGGCAAAAACATGGCGTATGGTGATCCGGCTTCCACTTCCAGCCATTTAATCCCGAAGTCTCTGTTGGCCGCACAAGGATTAGAAGCCAAGAAAGATTATAACGAACACTTTGTCGGCGCCCACGACGCGGTTGCACTTACCGTGCAAACCGGAAAAGCCGAGGCCGGGGGCTTGAGCAAAACGATTTTTCAATCTCTGGTGGAGCGTGGCATTATAAAACCCGACAAGGTCAAAGTAATAGCGGAATCCAAGCCTTTTCCTGAATATCCCTGGGTCTTAAGATCCAGTCTGAATCCTCAGCTTAAAGAAAAAATCATCAACACCTTTCTGGGCATAAAAGATAAGGCCATTCTAAAGACCTTCAAGGCCGACGGTTTTGCTCGCATAAACGACAAGGATTATGACGTCGTGCGAAATCTAGCCCACTTACTCAATGTGGACCTATCCAAGATATAACACTCCGGGGAGCGATGCTCCATGAAGCAACAGTTTGAACGCCTTCTGGTCGAACAGCGTCGGCAGTGGTACAATTCGGCATTCCGGATTGCCGTAGTGGCTCCGATCATCGTGATCTGCTTTTTCTATGTCGGCATGTTCGACCGGGCCCGGATGCTGGGAGGTATACCGTCAATATTGAGCCTGATGGCAGAAAGTATGCCTCCAAATTTCTCCGAAGCGGCCGATTGGATCAAGCCTCTCGCGGACACCCTGGCCATGAGCATCGCGGGAACGGCAATAGCGGTCGGACTGTCTCTGCCTTTAGCCTTTTTAGCTGCACGTAACACCTCGCCCCATCCTGTGGTCTATCAACTCACTCGAGGGTTGTTCAACGCACTGCGCTCTGTTCCGGAGCTGATAATGGGGATCATTTTTGTGGCCGCCGTGGGTTTTGGTGCGCTGCCCGGCGTGCTCGCGCTGGGGCTCCATTCGGTAGGGATGGTAGGGAAATTCTTTGCTGAGTCCGTCGAACACGTGGCAGAAGGACCTGTAGAGGCGGTCAGAGCAGTGGGTGCGCGGCCTGTGCAAGTCGTCATTCACGGGGTCTTGCCGCAGGTGCTGTCGCAAATAGCTGATGTATCCTTGTACAGGTGGGAATATAACTTCAGGGCATCAACAGTGATGGGAATGGTCGGAGCGGGCGGCATAGGTTTTGAAGTGAAGGCTCCAACCGCCTGAAGGCGGTGGCTTCGGCGGCTTTTTCGCTCAGCCGAATGAATCCGGCTTTCGCAGCCGCCCAGAGAAAACCTCTTGTCCCAAACAGAGTTGATGGGACGATGCCCAGCCACCGAGCGGTATCGAGGCAATCCCGTTTCGGGCCCTTTGGGCCTACTGAAGTCTTCGCCTAAAGGCGAGGGATTTTCTCCCATTCCCCGAGGGGGACATTAATGAGTTCCTTGAGACTCATGCAATACCGTCACGTGTCGGCAATTTTGATTGTAATTCTGCTGACTGTCACTATGGTTGACAGCTTTGGGGCCCGTTTGAGGCGCCATTTCAAGTGAAGGGGACGATAAGTCGAAAATGAGACATCGCGTTGTAATCACACATTGGGCGCATGACGAAGTCATTCGGTTGTTGGGACAATCATGCGATGTCATTCTCAATCAAAGCACGAAGTCCTTGCCGTGTGTGGAGATCCTGCGGCGCACGCGAAATGCTCACGGCATCATGGTCTTTATGCCTGACAGGATAGACGATGATTTCCTGAGCGCATGCCCGGACCTGAGAATTGTGGCCGGCGCATTCAAAGGTTACGACAACGTCGATGTGCACAGTTGCACGCGGCGTGCGATTTGGTTCACCATAGTACCGGACCTCCTAACCATTCCAACGGCAGAGCTTGCTGTCGGACTTCTAATAGCTTTGACGCGGAAGTTGCTCGATGGGGACCGCTTCGTGCGTTCAGGCCAATTCAGTGGCTGGCGTGCGGAACTGTACGGGGCAGGCTTGGCCGGTGGTTCTGCTGGAATAGTAGGTATGGGAGCCGTGGGTCAAGCCATTGCAAAACGGCTGTCAGGATTTGACATGGCATTGCTCTATGCCGATCGAATCCGTTTGCCCGCGGAACGAGAAGAACTCTGGGGGCTCAGTCACGTGCCACTGGAAGTTCTGCTGACACGTAGTGATTTTGTGCTTTTAACGGTTCCGTTGACTCAGGATACCCTTCACCTCATCGATGAGAGGGCGCTCGCAAGAATGAAGTCCGGGAGCTTCCTTGTAAACGCATGCAGAGGGTCGGTAGTAGATGAACAGGCCGTAGCATCAGCGCTGGCATCCGAACATCTTGCAGGATATGCTGCGGATGTGTTCGAACTGGAAGACTGGGCACGGGAAGACAGACCAACCGTGATTCCTCCGTCTCTCTTGAACACCGTGAGCCCTACCCTTTTCACGCCTCATCTTGGATCTGCCGTGGATGATGTGCGGCTTGCAATAGAATTAGAGGCTGCACGCAACATCCTCCAAGCATTCGAGGGAACAAGGCCGGAGGGTGCGATCAATCGACTGTAGGCTATATGATGGCTTAGTCACACATTGAAGAAGGGTCTGGACGCCAGACTGAGGCATTGCTTGGGCCGATTCATCTTTTATGAGATAGATTGCGGTCTCCCAGGCTTAAGAGACGTGCAACCCTTTGTATTTCATGCAAATCCCTTTCCGATATATATGCTATCGTGAAACCTGCTTCGCGATCAGCCCCTTGCTTCACCCATACACATGTGGCTTGAAGTCTGACTACTCTTTTCCGAACCTCCCGTAGAGACACGAAAAAAGTCCTTTCTTCTCCCACCGCAGCGGCAATACCTCGGGTACGAAATCCCTCTTTCGACAGGTCGATAAGTAGGCCCTTGTTGGCAGGTTCGTTCAGATCTTCGATCTCAAGCGGAATCCTTAGGTAAGTTCTCGCAAACCGCCGTGTCTTTAATCGGTTGGCCGGGTCGTCAAAGAATGGGCCCCTTTCATTCATCTCATCTTCCCTTATGGTTCCGGCGTCCACGAGTTTTCTCAGGACTTTTTCGAGTTGCTCCAAAGAGAGATCATATTTGGACATTAGCTCGAAATCCGACACTCGTGCCCGTACATCAGCCGCTATCTTCTTGGCCTTGATTGTCAGCATGGCTGGAATAGCCTCCCCCTAGGATCAAAAGGCGCCCATCGGGCGATTTCTGCCCACTTTTGGAACCATTTACGGGATGGCATGATATCACAAGCAATTGTTAAATGGTGAAGAAAATGGGGCAGGAGTGGGGGCTAAGAATCAAGTATGGTGTCCCCGGAATTCCGGAATTCTGAGGTCGTATGGGCCCCTTCAAATCCGCCGCCGGATTCCAGCTGTCGAGGTTTGCGCAGTCCCAGCAGCCATTCCTGCACCGCGTTGAGCATGGCTAATCGGTAATCCAACGCGGCCCGTTCAGTGTCGGTTTTGCACAGTCTCCGGCTGTTTGTCAGGCGTTTTTCGGTGCTGCGGCAGACCGACAACTGGTTTCCAATGAGATCCTCTACCGCTGTAGGCGAATCAAACCGTGCAAAATGCAGCTTAGTCAAGAATTCCAGGCGAATGTCACGCACGTTTGTGACCGGTGAACGTACCCACATTAGAAAAAGAACCCGTCCTTCGTCGGTTATACTAAATACCTTTTTCGCCGGCCGCGCTTCCTGGTCTACGCGCTCGTGGCTCACGAGGCCGTCCTTTTCGAGCCCTGCGAGCAGAGCATAAATGTGGCTCGTATGAAGCCTCCAGATTTCTCCCAGCCGCTCACTGAGTCCGCGACAGAGGTCGTAGCCGTGAGCCGAGCCAAGGTAAAGTGCGCCCAATACTGGGAAGTCAGCCGGATTCCGTGGTTTTTTCTTGTCCTGCATGTTACCGTACTGAATATTCACATCATGAACTTCTCTTATCATTCTGCCTTCCTTAGTGTCAAGAGCGGAATGGCGGCAAGCAGATTAATGCCTCACTTACGTGGATGAGATGGGAAAAGCGTATTGGTTGTCCGATCGTTCCCGCTACGCCATCCGGCACCGCTGTGCCTACCTCTGATGAGCGGGTTTGAGGCGGGAATGAAGATTCTCATTGACTGGGAGAAGTGCGGAAGGATATGCTGGCCAACTGGATAAAACACCTATCTTTTCACAATTGTCCGAATTCTGCCCCGTGGGATTTCTTTCGGGATCCCGTGAGATGTCGACAAAAATAGGTCAAGAAATGGGGCAGCAATTTCAGAGCAAGTAGCAGAGCAGGATAATCGCAGTTAGACCCTGTGATGGCTTCGGCATAGAGCAATCTCATTCCGGGAGGTAAGCTCCATTTTGAAAATTCGACTCGGTCTCTGCGCTTTTCTGATCATTAAGTTTCTTCTGGCAATACCTTCCACTTCATACGCATGGGAATTTACAATTGATTCTGCCCTAGTAAATTTTCGCTTCATCTATGCTTCACAGGCAGGACCGAACGGATTCTTTGGATTATTCAATACGGACATGAGTTCAAAGGGAGCTGATTTAGCCTCGATGAATGGCTGGTTCCAACGAAGAATGCTTTCCGGAACCACTGCCGTTGCATCCTCAACACGTTTCGTGATGTTTCCGCTCCTGAAATTGAACAAGGCTGTCTTTCTGACAGGGACCTACAGGGTCGCTCCGGAAAACACACGAGATTTGGACGCCATTGTAAGTCCGGATCTTGAAACTGTCTTCTCGCGGGACATGGACCAGATTGTGGATGACAGTAAATACTCCTTTGGGCATATTTTATTACGGAAAAAGAGGCTTCCAGCAAGGATGTGGACTTCAATTCAGTAGCACAGAAATGGCCGAAGACTTTCTCGATGTTTCCAGGCGGACTGTGGAAATCTTTCAGTTGGAGACATTTTATGGTCCCTTTACCATAGGAGCGGGATTATATCCTTGGAGACGCGGAAGCTTACTATACTGGAACTTTGAGGATCAGAATGCGGCAAGGGCGGCGCATGTATTGGGCTACGTGAGGTACGTGGCTGCAAATATCGATACAGGGATCGGCGGGTTCTATTGGACATTTGACGAAGGGCCTGAAGGTCAGACGAGTACCCAAGAGCGGATTTCTACTCCTCCATCTACCACATGTGGCACGGAAGGTTGGATCTATTTCAAATACACCAATGCCCGACTGTTCTTCAATGCCGAGGCAGACTGGTTCTATAGGACCGTACGATATCAATCTTCGCAAGACGGTACCTTTTACGGTGAACCTGCCATACCTTTCCAAGACGGAGGGAGTCGCTTTGCACCAAAGTATATCGAGTCCTGGCGGTACATGTTGGAATCAGGAGGGCTATACGGACCTGTCAAACTTAGCCTTCTCTTGTGTCACATGCCGGGCCCTGATAGACGACACGGGATACTCATTGACAAGCAACCTTTCATACAGGCACGAGGAAGGAGCGCCTACGGTGTCTTTTACCCATATTGTCTGTTGATGGCCAAGTACTACAGGGCCGGGGTCGATTCGTATCTTGACATGTCAGCTTCGGACGTCGTGGCAGGGCAGCTTCAATACATGGTAGCCAGCAACCTTGACATTGTCACTTCCATCATGCTGGCACAAAGAGCGTCTTATGGATATGGTTATGGTTACATACGGCCCAACCCTAACAGGTCCGGAAATGTGAATTTCGGCCACAGAGGAACTTTTTCAGATCCGACCCCTTCGGTACCGAATAACGATCTGGGTTGGGAGCTAAATCTCGGCATTGCATGGAAACTGCTGGAAGGTTGGGAACTTTATCTTCGAGCCGCGTACTGGCAGCCCGGAAAATGGTTCAACTTTGCTTGCATAGACAAATCGGTGTCCAATTGGGACGATCCCTCATCGCTCAACAATTGGGGGATAGACCCCAACAGGGTCATAGCGCCAGTCATGGGCGTTGAATTCTACGTTAACACCAAGCTTTGAACTGCCACACACATCTACATCGCACCACTTGCAAATAGGAGGTCCAGGAGTTCGATGAGAACGCCCGCGTTGATGAGTGAGGTTGCGCGACAGGCTCTTAGTCCAGTTTGAGATATCTTTGCGCGAGGTAGGTCAAAATCCAAAAAGCCTTCGGGCGTTTTCAGCGAAAACGGCTGCCTGCTCCGCGTGATCATATCCGGCCTTCACCAGGAGATTTCTGATATTTGATAATTCCGTGTCATGGACGAACCAGGGCCAGTCAGTGCCGAAAAGAATGTGTGAGGAGCCGTGTACGAGTAACAGGTCGATGAACTGCGCCTCTTTAAGCGTGTGAGCAGCGTTTGAGGTGTCCAGATGTAGGTTGGATGCAGGAGGCAGATCTTTGCGGATTTCATCAAAATGGGCGAGCAGCCCGCCCATATGAGCACCGATGAAATTGATGCCCTGATGTCGATTGACCAATTGTGAGAGTTTGAACGGCGTAGTGAGATGATTGGGGTTTGCATCAAGATAAGTGTCCGCTCGACTAAACGTGTCAAAAACCACTGCCGGCCGTATGTTTCGATTTTGGGCCAATCGTCCAACTTCGGTCAGCATGGCCTCGACTTCCGGAGACGACAAGTCAAATTTTTGGGAAAAGCTGGAAAACTTGAACCCTATGATCCCGAGATCAAATATGCGGGAGATTTCATGGGAAAGACCTCGCATCATCGGATGCAACGTAGCAAGTGTACGAAGCCGAGAAAATGCCCTCGTCAATTCAATGAATCGGTCGTTCTCGGCACGTATTCTATCCGGTCCGGTGGAGGGAAGCAGCAAACAGACCTCAAACCCATTTTCGTCTGCCGATGCCTCCAAGGCAGCGGGTTCGAGTCGGTTCAATGCATCCCACACATTCAGGTGTAACTGTTCGACCAGAGCAGGCCTGGCCTTCATATTGTCCACAATTCGGGTCGTGAAGATGTGGCAGTGGGAATCAATTAGCATCGGCTTGGTTCTATCCTGGTACTCGATCAAGATACCGGCAGGCCAACACTGTAGCATAAGACTCAAAAGTCTGGGCAACCTCTCTCTTACTCTGACTCAACTCTCCAGTCTTTCCGGCTAACAATAGCGAACAATCAATCTGCCACTCTCTCTCCGCTGATCGCGGTCTGCCCGCTTCAACCGATATCTCTCGATTCCTGAACCGATACTTCACGGCTCGAAGTAGATTGGATTTCCAAGTTCCCCAAGACGAAAGAGGTCGAAAACGTGGTGGCCGTCGTAGTCTAGTATCCGCAAGTCATCCTCCTGGTGGAGGTCGCCGATGATAACGTTATAATGATGCCCGTAGTTCTCTTTGGCGAGGTCCAGCGGTACTTCAAAAGCCACGAACTTCTTGATTCCCTTTGCTGTTAACTTTTCAGTCAGACGGGAATCTGTGAGTGATTCATACGAAGTCAAGATGAGAATGGGTCCGGAACCGGTAAAGAAAATGCCCGCTTTCATGACACACGCTCCTTTCCGGGGTTTCGAAGACATTCGGCTCCCGCCAGATTCGGCTCCAATCAGGAGCCGCATACAGGGTGGCGCGCCAAGCCAACGCAGTAATCAAGAGGTTTGTCACTTTACTCCATCGAGTGTGTCATACAGCGATCTGATCTCCCGTTTGATGGTTCTTAGTTGGCTCTCCTTTTCGCTGATCCGATTCACAGTATCCGCGCTGTATGCCCGCAGTTCTGACTTACTCAGCTTCCCTGAAGTTCCGTCCACCTGCGCCCCATCTGTGAGCACTTTGACCACCGTGTGCACTTCTATTGTTTCTCCGTTTGGGGCCATAGTCACCACTTGGTCACCGACCTTGATCGCGCACATGCGACATCTCCTCTCAAGAATTGCCTCTCATATCGAAGGCGTCATTGTGGTGCGACACGACGACAGACAACAGTGTAGCTTCGGCCGGAACATGTAAATTTCACGTTTCGCTGGAAGGAGCATGGCCCCTGCTCGTCAAAGAACCGTCCCCTTGCCGGCGTAATCACAAATCCGAGAGAGCGGCAGAAGACACCGAGGCTTATCGGGCGAGACCATCCAGGTAGCTGCCATTCCACCACGAAAGATTCAACCTATTGGGTCATGCCCAAGTTCTCTACATCACGGGCACGTGCGTCGCCTGACAACACCTGGCTCGATGGCTGTCACACAGTTCCACCAGGGGTACACATAGTTTTAAAGGATTCAGATGACCGTCCGGTCTCGGTTGCGCCAAGCTCATAACAATCCTTAAAAGCCACGCCGCGTGACCCGACAGATGGCTCTGCCGCTTTTGGGATCCGCCCCCTAACCAACAGCGCAGTGCCAAAGAGCATGACGGCCAGAACGATGATCACTATGGCGAAAACCAGTTCCGCAGACATGTTGCCCCCCTTTTATTGCATGAAGTTAAACTTAATGTACTTGGACACACCAGTCACCGAAAAGATTTCGGAAGAGCACGATTTTGTGTGGTCCATGCGCCGAAAGAGACTATAAACATCTTCTATTTTCCAAAGTCTCTTTCTATTTCAAGCCACCCTGAGGCCATCTTGTCTCCGCGAAGGCTGAAGAAACGAGGAGAGTATTGACTCGAAAAATATTGCCTGCAAGTGGGGATGCACGGTACGGATGATGTTAAAAACGGTGCTCTCGTTCAGGCAAAGCTATCTTGAGATCTCGCTTGGGCTGAGAGTCTGCCGGGACGCGGCAATACGGTCCAATGGCAAAGCATCTGTCGACGGCAGGGCCTCTTTTGAATCCGCTGTCATAGCATTCCCATCCACCGATTTCACTTTCTAAGAGGTGCTCTGTCTTCAATTTTACCCCTTGCCTGCTCCGAACATGAGAAACGGCCATCCGCAGAAGCCTGCTCGCAGCACGACTATTCCTACTTTGAATATCAATAAGACGAGCCGATGTTCAGGGCAAAAAAAACTCCTTCCGGCTTTTCAACAAACTTGACGCCACCCAATGCTTTTGATATTCCCGCGTGCAACTAATCGTAGTGCAAATGTGAGACAGAAAAAACTTCTCGTTTGCCGCTCGGGGGTTCATTCCGGTGCGCGGCACTTCAACGCGCAACTGTCCAAAGGAGAGCCGCAGATGATTATCGTCCACTCAGCCATGCATTCAGGGCAGCTATTCCTGTGGGGAGAGACATCCGAGCCCGGACAGGTCCGGGAAAAGCCAAAATCTCCCCAGAGCCGTCAAAAAGAAAATGCGAAACGGCACTGCCAGGGCGCCCGCATGCAGGACCTTGTCTCCGCGCTCGACCAGGCATTTCCAAAGACCGGGCCTGAAAAGAAGCGCTTCCGTGACCTTGCTGCGTGGCTTCCGACCAGTGGTACGCGACCAGTCCCCTCAAGCCCCCTCATCGCTGAACAGCGTCCCGAAAAACGTAAAACTAAGCTCTGCCCCTGGGTCATTACCGCCTACCAAATGGCGTGGGCGGAGGCGGTCGATTTTCTCTGTGCCTCCTCACGGAAGAAAGTTCTCGCTCCGGGAGTGGCGACAGGTGATGATTTGAGCTTCTGGTCCGAGGCCCTTCGTTTTTCAGGATCACTCGTTGCACGTCAGCAGTACCTACCGTCGATAGAAACCGGTGAAGGGGGTTTTCTGGCGGTGTGGAAGCCGGTCTACCTGGGAAATGACACGGAGGACCTTACGAACCTTGCCCAACAAATGCCTCCGTCAGCTCGGGCTCTACATGAAGTTACCTCCACAGCCCCTCCGGAAGTGCCGGCCGTCGATCACTTGAAAGCGTTTCTGGCAGGTACCTTGGACCATTTGGTTCGATCTTCAAGCCCGGAGGAACGGCCGGTTCGGAAACGTGGAAAAGGAACTACCTTCGAGAGCATCCATGATGCGTGGCTCTCCGCGTTGAAATCTACGGACAACCGGATTTCTGGAGACAAAACGGAATTAGCTAGCCTCGCGACTAGTGCCTGTGATTGGTCCAGACCCATTGCGGTCACGGCTTCGTCCCCGCTTCGATTGTGCTTCCGCCTGGAAGAGCCTCTCGTTTCGGAGCCGCCCAAGCGGGGGCGTGCAAGATCTCAAGGAGAATCGTGGTATGTGCGCTATCTGCTTCAACCTAAGGATGATCTTAGCCTTTTACTTCCGGTGGCGGACACTTGGAACGGCGGTCTGGCAAAAACTGCCGGACTGAAGATAACCGGACCCGAGGTGACCGAATATCTTCTCACGTCTTTGGGACAGGCTTCGTCTATATGCGGAGGGATCGCCGCGAGCTTGAAGAGCGCTCGTCCTGCCGGGTGCCCGCTCGACCCGCAGAGTGCTCATGATTTTCTCACGGAGAAGGCCCTTCTGCTCAGGCAGTCGGGATTCGGCGTGATGCTCCCGGCCTGGTGGACCGGCAAAGGAACGAAGCTCCGCTTATCCCTCGGTGCGAACGTGAAAAGTCCGAAGATGAAGGCTAGCAGCGGACTCTCGCTGGGCGAGATCGTCCAATTTGATTGGGAAGTCGCAATTGGAGATCAACGGCTCACGCTTGAGCAACTGGAATCCTTGGCTAAGCTCAAAGCCCCTCTGGTGAGAATAAGGGGGCAGTGGGTAGAGATTAGTCCGGATCAGATCCAGGCGGCTGCAGACTTCTTATCGAAAAAGGAATCGGAGAAAACCACGGTAAGAGATGTGGTCCAGATCGCGTTGGGGGCTAAGGAAGCCTCTCGAGGACTTCAACTTGAAAAAGTGAAAGCCACCGGATGGGTCGGTTCCCTGCTCAAGCAATTGGAGAATGCCACTGGATTCGCGAATCTTCAGCCGGATCGGTCTTTCTCAGGCGAACTCCGCCCGTACCAAAAAAGAGGACTGTCCTGGCTCGGTTTCCTTTCTCAATGGGGCATGGGAGCCTGCCTTGCGGACGATATGGGGCTTGGGAAAACAGTCCAAACACTGGCCCTCATACAGCGCTACCGAAACTCCAACGGTACGAAGCCTGTTCTCCTTGTCTGCCCAACCACTGTGGTCAACAACTGGCAGAAAGAGGCGTCCCGATTCACTCCTGACCTTCCCGTGATGATTCATCACGGGGTCACTAGAAACAGGGGTGCCGGCTTCAAGAAGGAAGTGACAAAGCATGCGATGGTAGTATCGAGCTATGGCTTGTTGTACCGGGATGCAAAGCTCTTTCAAGACATCCGATGGTCCGGCCTCATCCTGGATGAGGCACAGAACATCAAGAATCCCGAGACGCAACAGGCGCGTGCCGCGAAATCTCTCAAAGCGGATTATCGAATAGCTCTCACGGGAACTCCTGTGGAGAACAACGTGGGAGACCTGTGGTCTATCATGGAGTTCCTCAATCCAGGATTTCTCGGGAGCCAAGCGGAATTCAAACGAAAATTCTTCGTGCCTATTCAGGCCGAGCGAGACCCCCAAGCGGCTGAGCGGCTCAAGCGAATCACCGCACCATTCGTTTTGAGGCGGCTCAAGACTGACAAATCTATCATCACGGATCTTCCCGACAAAATGGAAATGAAGGTTTTCTGCCCCCTGACGAAGGAGCAGGCATCGCTCTACAAAGCGGTTGTCAAGGAAACCGAAGAAGAACTTAAATCCTCCGAGGGTATCAAGCGGAAGGGCCTCATATTGGCCACTCTCTCCAAATTGAAGCAGGTTTGCAACCATCCCGCGCATTTCCTGGGAGACAATTCGGCCGTCCCGGGCCGTTCCGGTAAGCTGGCACGTCTCACTGAAATGCTGGAAGAGGTGTTGGAGATCGGCGATAGAGCCCTCATATTCAGCCAATTCGCGGAAATGGGGAAGCTCCTCCAGCGGCATCTTCAAGAAATTTTTGGCCGGGAGGTGCTGTTCCTCCACGGTAGCATCACCAAACAGAATCGGGACCGAATGGTGGAGCGTTTCCAAGACGGAACCGGCGGCCCGTCAATCTTCGTGCTTTCGCTAAAGGCCGGTGGGACCGGTCTCAACCTCACCTCAGCGAACCATGTGTTTCACTTCGACCGCTGGTGGAATCCCGCGGTCGAGAACCAGGCTACGGATCGTGCATTCCGTATAGGTCAGACCAAGAATGTGCAAGTGCACAAGTTCGTCTGTGCCGGCACCCTGGAAGAAAAAATCGACGAAATGATAGAACGGAAGAAAGATGTGGCCGAGAAGGTGGTTGGTGTCGGAGAACGATGGATTACCGAGCTGTCGAACAAAGACCTGAAGGGTCTATGGACGCTCCGGAAAGAAGCTATGGGGGAATAAGATGAGCCGTTGGTACTACCGAGATTATTACAGGCCGGCAGCCCCTCGGGAAGTCAAGGGCGGCATCAAGGCTCAGACCAAGCGAGGGGGCTTCGGCCAAAGCTGGTGGGCCAAACGATGGATTGCGGTCTTGGAAAGCTTTGATATCGGCGCAAGGCTCCAGCGTGGCCGATCGTATGCTCGACGAGGACAGGTGGTATCTGTCGCCATAGACAAGGGATCCATCATTGCCGCGGTTCAGGGAAGCAGGCCCAGGCCCTACAACGTGACTATTACTGTAAAGACTCTTTCCGAACAGGAATGGGGCAGGATTCTTGAGGCCCTTTCGGAACAGGTGATCTTTGCGGCCAGGCTACTGGCCGGTGAGATGCCGGACAACATAGAAGATGTTTTCAGGGAGCAGAAGATCTCTCTCTTCCCTCAGAAGCTCAAGGACCTGGAGACGGACTGCTCATGCCCGGACTGGTCCAATCCATGCAAGCACATCGCCGCGGTCTACTATCTACTCGGCGAAGAATTCGACCGTGATCCGTTCCTGATATTCAAACTCAGAGGCGTAGATCGAAACGAACTGGTGGAGAAACTCGGCCAAGTTGACGGCAAACGACCGGGGAAGTCGCGAAAATCCGGCAACAGTACCGAAGAACCTGAAGCCGCGTCGGCTCCGGAACCGCTGCCTGAAGATCCGGACCTGTTCTGGCGATCTCCTGCAAGCGGTCGGACCAGGGAAACGGAAGTGTCGATCCCGCGGCTTCCGGCAGTTCTGGTGAAACGGCTCGGGAGTTTTCCCCTGTGGCGAGGCCGGGAGCACTTCGTCGAATCGCTGGAACGCATTTACTCAGCCGCCTCACCTGAAGGGCTCGACCTATATCTCGCCACAAGAGACTGATTCCTGTTCCCCGAGGAAGTGTCCGGCGAGCGTCATAGGCGCTAACTTAATAGAATGGATACTCACTTATTTTGCCGCCTTTGGGGAAGATGCCTGTCCCACCAAAAACCGGTGTCACTTGCTTGATAGCGAATTCCTATGAAAATCCCCCGACGATAGGCCGCCAAGGTGGTGACAGGCTGGTCGGGGAGGCACGAGCCTTGGGTTTAGCCGTCAGTTTAGGAAAAGCCACCATGAACAACTCCGCTCTGAGGTGTGCCGGCAGGTTAGAAAAGATTCCTATGCGTGGTCTCCGAAGAGCCGACAGTTTGTTGTGCCAGCCGGCAACGGGTCATGTTGGTATTCGAGCAATAAAGCTTCAGTTCGCGGTACGACCTCTATGAGAAAATTGGTTGTTCTGGTTGAGCCGGCGCTTGATGCGCAAGTACAAGTTCAAAGCCGAGTAAGGCCGCCTGCCTCGTGAGATACCTGATCTTCGCATCCTTGTTCTTCTCCAGGAGGTACGTTTCCCCTAGATCCTTGAAGGGTGTGTCATACTTTATTACGTGGTAGATCGCCTTGAGGATTCGGTGCGCCACAGCGACTATCGCCTTCTTGGGGCCAAGGCGAGCTTTGAGAGCATAGTACTTCGCTCTGTAATATGACCCTTTCTTTTTTATTGCCGGCCAGGCTATTTCGATCATGATTGTCTTCAAACGGTTCTTTCGCACTCGGCTTTTTCCGCTGAATCTCTTCCCCCCGCTTTGATTGTTCCCAGGACACAGGCCGCACCAGGAGGCCAAAGCGTCAGCGTTTGGGAAAGCTTCAAGGGTGGGGCCGATCTCCGCCAAGACAGCCGGGGCTGAGACATCGCTGATTCCAGGTACTTCGTCGAGCCCGTTAATCTTTTCCCGGTAAGTACTCATGGACTGGATGATCCGCTGATCCAGCGCTTTGACCTGGCTCTCCAGTTTCTCAATGGTCTCAAGCATGAGAGCCAACAGGTCTCTGTGATGCTCTTCAAAAAAACCTTGAATGGAACGATAAACCTCGGTGCGTTTCTCCTTGAGGGAGCCCCGAAGACATTGTTCCACCTCACCCAGAGTGGGGGTGGAGCCCTTCGATGTAAGTAACTTCATCAGATTACGGCCCGTCAACCCAAACAGATCGGAAAGAACTGAGTCGATCTTGATGTTCGCTTCCTGAAATAACTTATGAACGCGCCTCTTGAAATCGCCGACGGTCTGCTGGTACCTGTTTCTCATCCTCGTCAAATCTCGCCACTGTCGCTGGTATTTCGGGGGAATAAAAGCCGCCTTGAGAAGACCGTGACGCAACAGACCCGCAAGCCATCTGCTGTCGGACAAGTCAGTCTTGCGACCCGGCACGTTTCTCATGTGCCGAGCATTGACGAGGATAACCTGAACAAATCCTTCCAATATGTTGTGAACCGGCGTCCAATAAGGACCGGTGCTCTCCATCGCCACTACAGAGCACTCCCGCTCGATCAACCATTCCTTGAGCCTGAACAAATCATCGGTAAAGGTCTCAAACTCCATGACTTCGCATTGCTCCGCACCGCCGGCGTCTGACCAAAGAAGACAGGCTGAGACCGTCTTCTTGTGGACATCCAACCCACAACAAATCTCGTGAACTACCGAAACAGTACCTGCTATTGTGCTTCTTCGAGGGCATGGCTCACTCCTTCATCAGTTTGTCCTTTAATCCAATGATGAAGAATAACCAAGCCCTCACATTCCGAACAGGATTTTCATCCTTCGTTGTGGCGCTTCCCGCCATGAAAGTTGGTATGAGGGGTCACGTGTCATGCGGCCTGGATGTTGAACGCGGGCACGCGGATGCATTACGCATCATAGCCTTGGCCAAGCAGTGCAATTTGCACCTAAATTTCTGCAAGCAAGACCGCTGGTGCACAGGAGGCAGCGGGAACATGAATCGTATCCGGTTGAGATGATAAACGTAACGCCTTTCCTTACGCTAAACTTCACGAAGTTGGCACAAGCCTTGCTAGTTGTTCGAACAGGGGAAGCATCATTAACCCCATAAGGTTTGCACGTTTGAAAGCGTCCAAACTGGCTGATGCGTGTTCGTCCCCATGACCTGGCCCGCCATTTAAGGCCGGGAGGCAATCGGCCACTTGACTGCGGCAGGTAATTGAAATCAGAACCGTCGATCCTTAAGGTTGCCGCAGTATCAGGGCTTGGCTCTCCAAGGTCGGACGTAAATTTCTCGAAATTCTCAATTCGGACGTATATGACCGAGTCTTCGTAAGGAAGACGACAGGAAGAGCGTACTCACAATTCGCCTCGGCTTTTGACGAGGCGATCAACAGGAGGACATGATGATCGGAACTGCTAGGAAGCCCAACGAAGAAATAATGCAAGCGGTAGGCAAATACCACAACCTCACCGTTGTCGGCTGCAACGGCTGTGCGAAGGTCTGCAAGACGGGCGGCGAGGCGCAGGTGGCTTCGATGGCCGAACAACTGCGCAAGGACGGAAAAGAGGTCGTCCTTGAGGTCACTCCAGAGCGCACGTGTTACATAAATCACACCGTGGCGTCTTTTGAAGGAAAAGAAAAGCAGCTCAGAGAAAGCGAGGCAATTCTCGTCCTTGGCTGCGGCGGCGCCTTGCAGGTGGTGCGGCAAGCGACAGAGGAGCTGGGAATGACCATTCCAGTGAAGATCGCACTGGACTCGGTGGGCCACATGGATACGGTTGTAGCGGGCACTCTCGCGATCGAGCAGTGCCAGGAATGTGGGGAATGTGTGCTGAACGAAACAGGAGGAATCTGTCCTGTTACAAAGTGCGCCAAAAGCTTGCTGAACGGTCCGTGCGGCGGAGCTGAGAATGGAAAATGTGAGGTTGATCGCAATCGAGACTGCGCCTGGGTACTAATTTACAACCGCCTCAAGGCTTTGGGGGAGCTGGGCTCTCTCTCCGTTTACAAGGCTCCAAAAGACTACGACAAATTCAACAAGCCTCGGTCTCTAAGACTAGCCTGATAGGGGAAGATCATGAAGCTAACTGAGCTCTTTTCCAACAAAGCATACGTTGTTACCAGTGAAGTCGGTCCGGCGAAAGGATGCGTGAGGGACCTTAAAGATGGACGAGTGCCCCAATGCGTCGAAGAAGCCGAACTCCTGAGAAACCATGTTCATGCAATCAATGTAACTGATAACCAGAGCGCAGTCATGCGTCTGGGGTCACTGGCTGCTTCCCTCAAACTAAAGGAACAGGGCATTGAGCCAATTTATCAGATAACATGTCGGGATCGGAACCGTATAGCGCTCCAGTCCGAACTCCTCAACGCTTGTTCCCTTGGAATCGACAATGTGTTGGTCCTTACTGGTGATCACACCTTATTGGGTGATCATCGTTCCGCCAAACCCGTGTTCGATCTGGATTCGGTTCAGCTTCTAAAAATCGCAACCCAGATGAAAAATGGTTACGATATGACGGGCCACGAACTGACCCAGTCGCCTGACTTTGCGTTGGGTGCAGTGGTTAACCCCAATTTTGAGCCATTGGATCTCCAACTGATCAAGATGGAGAAAAAGATAAAAGCCGGCGCTCAGTTCTTTCAGACGCAAACGGTTTATGATGCGACGCTCTTTGAGCGGTTCATTCGACGGACCGAAGGCTTCGGGGTACCTATCCAACTTGGGATCGTCCTCATCAAATCTGAGAAAATGGCTCAGTTTATGAACCGGAACATCGCAGGGATCACAGTTCCCGACGGTTGGGTCAAAAGACTTAAGGACGCGGGGAAAGGAGGTGCCAAAGAACTGTGTATCGAAATGACCTCCGAATTTCTTAAAGAAGTCGCTCCAATGTGCCAAGGCATCCATTTCATGCCTCTTGGTTGGTCCGATGTCATCCCGAGGATCATCAAGGCTAGCCTGAATGGTAACACCCCGCGGATCTGACAAAGCGCGGATCATGCGCTCTTCAGGGAGGAAACTTCATCTACTTCAAGCAGATCGCAGTGCCAGGAACGGGGTGTCTGTCGTACGTGATTGGGTGCAGCGCGACAGGCGGCATACGCGGCTGGAATAATGCCGGATTTTCGGTTATAGTTTGAATGATCGGGGGACGAGAACCGGGGAAGCAACACGCAACAAAAAATAAACGCTACAGCGTCAACCGATCGGAAGATAGGGATAGCGGGGCGAATAATAATGCTCTGTGGACGAATTACGTGCTCAAACGTTCCACAATCCTCGTCCGATCTTGATCGGTCGATATTACGACTACACAGGAGGAATGCGCAATGGTAGAAGCCGCCGATTCTTGTGTGAAACCGGCCAAAGGGCCTATCGTGCATCCGGAAGCGAATGAGGCTTTCACTGGGGGGACCCGAAAGGAGGTATTGCACATGGTAGCAAGAGTGGGCAAGCCGGCTCCGGATTTTGAAGCGTCAGCTTATGCTGATGTAGGCTTCAAGAATATCAAGCTGTCGGACTACAAAGGGAAATGGGTTGTGCTCTGCTTCTATCCGGGAGACTTCACATTCGTCTGACCCACGGAACTTGCGACAGTTGCCGCAAAGCACGACGACCTACTGAAGCTGGGTGTTCAGATTCTCTCAATGAGCACGGATAGTCGTTTCACCCACAAAATATGGCAAGAGGAGGAACTTTCTAAGATGGTTCCTGGTGGCGTGCCTTTTTCCATGCTGTCTGATCCGGGTGGAGAAATAGGTAAGGTGTATGGCGTTTATGATGAAGAGGCAGGAGTCGACATACGTGGACGGTTCTTGATTGACCCGGACGGCATCATTCAAGCAATGGAGGTTATGACTCCACCTGTAGGCAGGAACGTTGACGAGTTGATCCGGCAAATCTTAGCCTTCCAGCGGGTGAGAAACAGCGACGGAACAGAGGCTACTCCGGCAGGATGGCAACCGGGGGAACCTACATTGAAGCCCCGCCCGGACCTTGTGGGGAAGGTTTGGAAAGAGTGGAAGCCAAGAGACTTAAGGAATTCGAGGACAAAGTGAGTGGGTTCGTGTTGCCACACATTCCTCCCAAGCAAACCACCTGAGGAGCACAACGATGAAGAAGGTCGCAATTGTAGGCTGCGGGGCGTATATGGACAGTGGTTACGGCTGTCCGGGCGAATGGCGTTGCCTGAAAGCCGCTTCACAGGGAGAGGGAACTTTCGAAGAGCCCTCCTCAGTTGTCGCGTTTGTTAAGTGCGAGTGTCCCGGGCGAACGGTAGCTCCCAATCTGGGCATGGCCGCCAAGCTATCCGAAATCAAGCCCGACGCCATCTATTTCAGTACCTGCCTGGCTAAGTCTAAGCCTGGTTGCCCTTACCTGAAACCAGAGGAACTTGCCAATATTCTGGAAAGCGCAACAGGTATCAAGCCGGTGCTAGGTACTCACGACTATCACTGAGTCCCGGCCGAGTTGTCCGACTAACAATTCCCTGATTTTAGGGGCGGTAGCTCTCATTATTGCCGCCTCCGCATACAATTTTTTCGGCCTGATGCCTTCATCTGACCCGCTGCAGAGCTCTGGTGTCTGAAGCTGTTTTGCTCCGTACGAAAGTGTTGTGCAACTGTCTTCCCCAAGGTCTTCTGCTCTCCTTAATTGCAATATCCAAAAGACCCTGCCGGTCCGACACTCTCCGCCATTTCAGCCAGCAACTCTTTTAAATTTGACGCAGAGGTGACCACGACCTCGATCTGCAGCGCTTCAAGAGCGTAGCCGGCGCCTTTGCCATCTAACTGGACCGGAGATCGGACCTGATCCACTTCGTGCTCTGCCAGCAACTCGGCAGCTTTGATCCCCTTTTTGCGCTCCAGGTCCCTGAAAGGATTCTTCAAATAATCGGTGATGAGCACTGTCGCATGCGAAGAGTCGTCTGCAATGATGGCAAAATATGGCGCTTCACCGAAATGTTCTGACAATCCCGATTTCTCATCCGGTGAATTGCCTGCGGGAACCTCCAGAGGAACCGCGATGAGTCGAACGTCCTTATGTATCGGTTCGTAATGCACGAGAAGTTTGTCAATATTGGGGTATCGGTCGAGGATTTCCTCCTCAACCTGGGACGTCAACTCGTGTGCGTCACGCAAGAGCTTCAAATCCGTCGTCAAGGATATTTCCACGAACTTGAACCTGCCCGAACTGCGCCCGCCAATGCCAAGGATATCTTTCACCTCTACGCGGCTTTCCAGGATTTTCCTAATCCCGTCAAGAGTAGCGTAGTCCAGCGTTGCCTCTAAAAGCACCTTCACAGCTTCCACCAGGATTTCAGCGCCTACTCGAGCCACAAGTGCGGCCACCAACATGGCCACGTAACGGTCTATGGGGTATCCCAGATAGGTGCTGATGATGCCAACACCGATTACGGAACACGCAAGAAGGTCAGTGGTAACATGTCGGGCATCAGCCACCAGGCTCGGTGAGCCTACTTCAAGTCCAACCTTTAGCTCGTATCGCGAAAATGCCGCAGCCGCAGCCATGATGAGAACAATTCCTGCCACGACCTGTGGGACAGCAGTTATTTGGCCGGTGGTTTCTCCCTGCCAAGCCTCGAAACCGATCTCGTAGGCAGCATAGAAGATGAAAAAGGAAGACAGTAAGGCGACCAGGTTTTCAACCTTGTACAACCCTTCCGGGAAGGTTTTAGTCTTGCGGTCAGCTATCACTATTCCCAAGAATATAGTGAGTGACGAGACCACGTCTGCGAGGGAATGTACAGCATCCGCTTTCAAGGCGAGGCTACCGGAAGTTTCACCCAAATAGTACTTCAGCGCCATGAGAACCAAGTTTAGCAGACAGGAGTAGATGGCTACTTTTGCGTATCGGTACATCCTCTCAATTGGATCCTTCCCGCCTGACCATTCTTCCGCGTGGCCCACCACAACGGCCGGGTCTTGTTCCGGGGTTTGTTCTGTGAATATTCATGCTTCCACACTTTGGGCAAACGAGTTGCCGACCTCCTCCGAAAGGAACCTCCCACTCGTAATTACATTTCAGGCAATGGAATTTTCTCATCTGCGTTTCTGTCATGATATCACACCGCTCTTGCCGAATCGCTACCACAAGACGATATACTTTCTGCCCTCCCGGAGTTCACCTCTGACCTTTTCCATGTGCCGTAAGGCAGCAGTTTCCCGATCCAATTCAACAGGTTCTATTCCCAGGCGCCGCGCCAGATCCGCAGGCTCCATTCCACCCGTTTCAGTCAAAGCTTCCAAGATCTTTTTCTGGAGCGGGTTTGTTTGCAGGCCGCCGGTCTTGTCTCCCAACTGTTTTGCGCTGTGCACAGCCCACGGATCGCACGTGCGAGTGGGAGAGAGAGCGTCCATATAGCAGTCTTCACACAACTGTTTGCCATAATAATCCCGATCTTCTCCTTGAGGGATGTGCGAGCCGCACCTGTCACACATTAACGAACCAACCGATTCAGACTTGCCCTTGGCTAGATTCTCTGTTTTTTTCATCGAGATTCCTTCCGGTTGCATTTCATCGTGGGGCCATTTGTCCGGACATCCCACTTCTGAGATCCTGCCATCTCTAAGCCAACCAACGCGGTCAATCATTGTACAACTCAGTCTTGCGCACGGCTTCAGACTTGATCCTTTCAACAATCTCCCGAGTTACGGCGAAGACGTTTTCTCGAACGTCCCCCGCCACCACTACCAACAGCAGATCGTCTCCAACGTGAAATTCACCTTCGAATGCCTCGATTGCCACGGCCACAATCCCGGGCCGGGATTCAGCCCAAGATCGGATACGGTCTATCTCTGCGCGGTCCACTTCCACCTTCAGTGCACGCACGCGTTTCGCACCGGAGCGATCGGACCCCCTCACGATCCCATTGTGGCACAGTATCATACCTGCTCGTGCGATTTCCGGGTGTGCTTTAACGCTTGCGATCAAGTCGCCCAAAGACACCGAATTCGATCCCACTGTCGTGCCTCCGTAGTTTGACCGGTTCACATTCTATCTCAAGTGACATTTTTTTTGGCTGATTGGTCGGAACTGTCATTGCTAGGAATGAATGGTGGGACAGGCTTCCAGCCTGTCGCTGATGGACGGGCAGGATGCCCGTCCCCACTGCAAGATGTCCGTCGCCACCAAACCATTTTCTTTTTGACGTCATTACTTTCGAGAATCTCTATAGTTGTCTCTTTCTTTCCCTGTTGTCCATCTAATCTTTGGCTGCGATTCACCGATTGGCCGAGGCAATCTCAAGAAACTTGTCAAGGAGTGTTTCCAGGCCTTCGATGTCGTCCACAGTTTTGATGGCGCCGAGAATTCCGAGTCCTTCGGTTTGGTTGTGAATGGTTTCCTCTTCTTCATCGGCTACGAGAATTGTGGCGGTCTTCCACGAAAACTTTAGCAACTCCGACAGGAAGCGAACTCCAGTCATGGTGGCCAAAGCGCTCTCGACGATCACAAGCTGCGGGGGATTGTTGCGGCATTCGTCAAGAGCCTTATCAGGGTCGTTTAGGACAGTTGTAAAGATATTCCTTTTCGACAGGCATGCCAGAACACCTGACACCGGTCTCGAATCATCGGCCAAGACCACTGCCCTAAGCTCGGCATTTTCAGAAGCTTTCTTCATTCTCACACCTTCACTATTATGTGCAGGATTAGGCGAGTTCTAATCCAGTGGCAGGTCGGTCAGGCATTTGTCACTGAGCGCAGATTCTCCGTGGGCGCTTCCGCGAGATGGTGCCGGAGTGAAATATTGCGCTTCGTGACAAACGGTCCGAAGAGACGGATTCCGCCGCCTTCGCTCCCCACTCTCAACAGTCCGTCGGCCGCGTCAACAATAACGTCGGACAGGCATGTTACCCACGTGCCTTCGTGCATAACTGTCTCACGACAGTCGCTGGCTGCTTCCAATAAATCGTCGACTGTATCGTTAACGATGGTTGTGGAGACGATGAATGCCACATCATATTTTAGCATTTGCGGAGATCACCTCGGTAGAAGGCCGAAGATGCGGCATCAACCCGGTAGGCTCCTCGAAAATCTCAAGGTCCGCGACCTTGTCCTGGCAGCCCCTTATCCTCTACCTGTTAAACACTTTACACTTTTTCGGTGAAAACGTCTCGATATTGCCTCGAGGAATCGCTCGTGCTGTTCAAAACACGAATTCTGTGCCTGCCGTAGCCTCACAATATCTTGTGCCGAAATAAGATCTGAGAACTTCGCTCGGCCAGCTACCCGTGCAGTGTGTTGGTGCCACAAGCTGCACCTTGAATTCCTCCAAAGCCCTGATCGCTTCGAGCGTGTCCTCTCTGTCTGCGGGTCCCAGATGCGTCCCACCTATCACTGCGTGAACATGATCAATTCCCAAATGGACTCGCACGTGCTCTAGGATATTTCTCAGCCCAGCGTGAGCACACCCAAGTAAAACGCAAAACCCTGAAGACGTTTCTATGACAAGGGAAGCATCGTCTTCCATGGAATCCGGAACCATTCCCTCACTGTTCTCAGTTATCAAGGCCCCGGCTGGGGGTGTTTTGAAGACACGAGGCACATATCCTGTAAACCAGACACCTTGGCATACCTGCCTGAATTCCGCCGTGAATTGAAACGACGCCCCTAATTCCTCCAGTTCACGCATCGCACAGGGAATGCCCACTGAATGTGAGGCCATTTTCCCAACTTCCAATTTCATGTGGGACGAGAATAACGCTGGATGGGACACAATCCTGATCCCGGGGTTCATCTTGACTGCGTGGAGCAGCCCCCCTGTGTGATCATAGTGGCCGTGGCTGAGAATCACGAAATTCAGGTCCGAAAGATCCTTTTGGAGGGTTGCAGCATTATTTTCCAATGCGCGGCCTTGCCCTGTATCAAAAAGTATCCTCTGCGGCCCACGTTCGACAAGCACAGCAAAGCCGTGCTCCTGAACCAGGTTGGATCCTGTCGACACGTTGTCGTCAACGAGAATCGTAAGGCATGTCGAGAGCTCACGCTGCGATCCCAGTGCATTTTCCTTTAAGTTATGCAAAAATATTCTCCGGGCTGTACGGATGAGTGCCCTCCACCACCTCAATTCCGGACTTGGCTTTGATTTTGTTCAAAAGCGTTTCTTTATGGGGACAGTGATCGGTGATGCAGGGTCCCAAGTGGATCTTGGTAGCGATCTCGCCCATGGGAGAATTCCAGAGCTTCACCTGAGCTAGCCGGGTTACTATGGTGGCGCCTGGACAGTCTCCACAATTCAGCAGGGCAATTATCTCAGCGTCTCGGCCCCTGTAGCGTGAAAATTCACCCTCCCGCCGGTTGAAGGCAACCAGGCACCGCGAACAACCGATGCATACGTCGTCCATTGCCTTTTTGCACCCCAGGATCAGGATTTTTTCCATTTGTTCGCTCCTTGACTCTGCGCGATTGTGATGCTGACCTACCACATCATGCGCAAGATCAACAAATCTCCTGTCTGCTCTAATTTCGGAGGCGTTTTGCGCTCGTTTGGCAAACCATCCAGTCTTTTGGGTCTCTCGGTTATCAAAAGAGGGTACAAAGGGTTTTATGTCCAGAACTGGCGTTTGGTCCAGAATATCTACGTCTTCGATCTCCAGGGTAGACCCGTTAATTCCGGTGAGTTTGACGACCGACAGGCCAATCGCATTGGGACGTCTGGGCACCCTTGTGGCAAAGACACCTCGGAGAGTGTCATCCAGGAAAGGGTGGACGTGAAGCGAATAGCCCCTTGATAGATGAAAACAATATATCAATATGATGTGTGAAAAGTCTTTGAGGTCTTTGAGACCATGCCCCAGATCCGAATCGAGTTCCACCGTCCCTTTTACACCTACGGCTCCGATTGTCTGTATCGGCATGCCCTCCACATCCGAGAAAGGAGAGCGAACGATTCCTATGGGCTTAAAACTTATATCTTGCATCTTCATAGCGCTTGCTGAACACACGCCTGTCAACGATTGCGAAGACTCATATCGAGAAGTTTGACCAGCAACTTCCCCAGAGTGACCGTGTCCTCAAAGTTCCTCATGTGTCCGATAATGCCCCGTCCTTCCGTCATGTTATGAACCGATTCCTCTTCCTGATCGGTGATGAGAATAGCGGCGGTTTTCCACGGAACCTTAAGTAGCTGGGTCAGGAAGTTGATGGCTGTAATTCCCCTCAAGCTGTCCTGCGCAACGACCAAGTCCAGGGGATTAACCGCGCAGGTTTGAAGCACCGCCTCGGGATTGTTTCGGGTAATTCCCGCGACACCTTTCGTTGAAAGCGTGTCAAGGATCGGACGGGCCTGGCTGAGCTCATTGACAGTGACCGTGGTTCCAAACCCTATGCTGTCATCTCTCCATTCCCTAGCCCAAATTTCTAACCGAATATCTTGCCTGTCAGGTCTCTCCTCCTGAGCAGCGAATGCATACGGGGACGACTTCGTGGCATTGGATACGGTGAGATTCGGAGCGGATAGTAAGTGCGCATCACCGAAATACCAAGACGATTTCCGAAAAAGATTAAAAAAACGCCCCAGTCAAGCCATCTCCTTCATCGAAACCCGAACGGGGCGAGCGCACCAAAGCTCCTAGGAAAACGGTCGGACAGCTTCAACAAGATCTTGCGCTCTCAACTGTTCATCTCTTTTGCTGAAACAGCTACCGACTTGCCACACATGCTCGTACAAGATGGCCCTGGAGTGAAATATTTCGCTTCGTGACAAAAGGTCCGAAGAGACGGGTTCCACCGCCTTCGCTCACCACTCTCAACAGTCCGTCGGCGTCGTCAACAATGACCCCTGACAGGCATGTTACCGCAGTGCCTTCAAACGCTTCCGCAATCAACGGAGTAGACGGGCCGAGGAGAACAATCTCACGACAGTCTCGGGCCGCTTCCAGCAAATCGTCGACGGTATCGTTAATGATAGTAGTGGAAGTGATGAATGCCACATCATACTTTGGCATCGCGGAAATTGTCTCGTTAGAAGGCCGAAGATGCGGCATTAACCCGGTACGTTCCTCGAAAATCTCAAGCTCCGCCACCCGATCCTGGAGCGCCGAAACCAGCGGGGCAAAGAATCCTACCATCGCCACAGAGTCGGTAGGGAAAAGCTCTACGGCCTTCAAGACATCGCCCGTCATACCGCTCGAAGAAAGCCGGCTGGCCATTGCGTTTGCCGTTGCCAGTCCAAGGGCTGATTCGACTAGACCATCAGAATTGAGATAGTGGAGAGCCTCCATTGCCGGTATGCCTGCAATGGGCCTTTTTCCGGCAAACGCGGTGCAGCCTCTAAACAGTTCTTTTCCAAGCGTGTATGCCACACCTGTGTTGCCGTCATCGAGCTGGACTGCCGTGTACCCGAGCCCGATGCGCACGTCCCTAATCGCATAACTTGCGCACGATGGCTCAAGAATGTCGATGATGCGTTTCCTCAGTCTCATGTCTCACCTGGCCTTTGCAAGTGCGCTCCGGAGAGTGTTCACCGCGAGATCCGCGCAATGGGTGTGCTCCACCGGTAGTCCGCCGAGAAATTCCATCAGATCGCTGCCTGTGATTTTCATGGCTTCTTGAATGTTGAGCCCCTTGGCCATGCACGTTAACGCACTCGAACAGGCGATCGTCGGGCCGCACCCGTTCGTGACAAAGCAGATGCGTTTGATTGTACCTTCATTAAGTCTAACGTAAATCCCTATGGTGTCCCCGCAAATCCCGCTCATTGCATTGAAGCAATCAGGGTTTTCCAGCTCACCGACGTTTCTGGGATTCAAAAAATGATCTATGACCTCGGGAGAATAGGTTTTTCGTGCCTCTTCGAGAATCAGTCCTTCAATATCATCAAAAACTTCTTTTTCCCTGCTCATCCTTTTGACCTTGATGGATATGTTGGGGGTTTACAAACCTCAGTGGCTTGCCCATGCTGTAGTGGGCTGCATCGGAGTTCGCTCTTTTCCTATTTTCGAGCGGGCGCAGTATTCTGCGCCCCTACACTGCGACACGGCCGTGCTGCATGTTATGTAGGAGCACGGCATGCCGTGCCAATGTACTCAATGCATCTTTAAAGGCAGTTCCCTATACTGCCTACAATCTTCCCTCGCTCTGTCTCTTCGAAGTTGATCCCGCAGCGCTAGGAGGAGGAACCGCAGCAACTCCCCGGAACGCAGCCCTTGCTCGATGGGTCGCTTCCACAGCATGTGGAGCCTTGCGCATGGCCGGCCGGCGCGTTATTGATCGAAAAGGCCGATGCGGACATGAGTTGTTCGAGCTGTGATCCGCCGCAAGAGGAACAGACGAGATCATCGGAGTTTCTACCGATTCCCACGAGCAGCTCACTCACATGACCGCATTCCGAACATCGGTATTCATAAATAGGCATCAATCATCCTTTCTATACGAACTAGTTTCGGCCGAATTCAAAAGCCCTTCCAAGTGCTCTGCCCTTTCAAAGTTTTCTACAGTTATTTTGACCGATTTCACATGCTTTATTGCCTCGACTTTCTTCTTGACTGAATTGGCCAACGAATACGCCAACGGACAGACTGGCGAAGAAGGGCGGAAGATCAAGCTCACCGATCCGTCCGGGTTGGCTTCAATATTGTGAATCAGCTCCATACGCATGATACTCAAGCCTGTCTCGGGGTCAATGACTTGTCCCAAGGCTTGTCGCACTTCCTCTTCAATACCTGACGAGTTCACAAGTTCTACTCCGTGAGAGAATCGGTCTCAAGCCGCTCCCATATCTCTCGTATGCTATTCGCTGCCGGAGAAGTTCCATTCTCGACGACACATCGCAGCTGCACCAGCGCCTTGACGACCTGAGGATCGTAGGGAATGCGGCCAAGGACATTAGCGTCCTTTTTTTTGGATAACTCCTCGATCCGCTCTGCTACATCAGGATTTATGTCCCACTTGTTGATGATGACCGATGCAGGAATCCTAAAGCCCTGGACTAGCTGCAACGCACGTTCCATGTCGTGGAGTCCGGAGAGCGTCGGCTCTGTGACTATAATGACATGATCCGCTCCAGTGACCGATGAAATCACGGGGCAACCGACCCCGGGCGCCCCATCCACAAGTATTAATTTGCTTTGCCTTTTCCCGGCAAGTACTTTTGCCTGATTTCGCACCAGTGCGACCAACTTGCCCGAATTCTCCTCGCCGGGAAACAGCGAAGCGTGAACCATGGGTCCAAAGCGTGTCTGGGAAATGTACCAGGTGCCATTCACCGTTTCCTTCAATGTTATTGCCGACTCAGGACAAAGATGAAAGCAGACTCCACAGCCTTCACAAGCCAGCGGATTCACGTGAAACTCATCGGAAATGGCATTGAAGCGGCACCCCTCGATACAGGCTCCGCACTTAATGCACTTATCGACGTCGATATACGCCTTGATCCCTCCTCGAAAATCTTCTCTTTGAATGATTTCGGGAAGTGCAAGGATGTGAAGGTCCGGGGCATCCACATCGCAATCGGCAAGGACTTTGTTTCGGGCCAGATATGCGAAGGCCGCAGTAAGCGTCGTCTTGCCTGTGCCACCTTTGCCACTGATAAGGACCAATTCTTTCATAGAGCACCCGTGCCGGCTGTTTTTTCCCGGTTGCAGATCAGACTTCGGATGGTCTGAATCATCTCCAGGAACAGACTTATGTGCTTGGGGGCCGAAGTCACAAGCAAATCTCCTCTTGCATATCCTTCAGCGATCTTTCGGTCGTGGGGAATTCTTGCAAGGATCGGGATATCTTTTTGGCCGCAAAAGGATTCCACTTTCGTGTCTCCGATGTCTGCCTGGTTCAATACCACTCCGATGGGAATGTTGAGCTGAGCAACCGCTCGCACGGCCATGTCCAAATCGTGCAGCCCAAATGGAGTAGGCTCGGTTACCATAATAATGAAATCGGCCCCGGAGACAGTGTTGATCACCGGGCACGAGGCACCGGGAGGAGCGTCGAGAATGGCGATTTTGGCAGGATTGATCTTTGACTTTACCGCTCTTATGAGCGGAGGAGACATAGCTTCCCCAACCCTGAGCACTCCTTGAACAAACTCCACCGGTCCTGCCGATCCGGTTTCCAGGACACCCAGTTCCCGGGCGCCTTCGTGGATAGCCTTTTCAGGGCAGAGAAGCGAGCATCCCCCACAGCCGTGACACAGTTCAGGGAAAGTGAGGACCTGGTCCCCGATCACGACGATGGCGCTAAAACGACATACTTCTCCGCATTTGCCGCACAGAGTGCATTTTTCCATTTCTACGACAGGAACCGGAACGTTAACAACTTCGCTGGTCTGAATGATCGGCTTCATCAGGAGGTGGCAATTGGGCTCCTCCACGTCACAGTCCAACAACTGTGCTCTGGAGCCGAGCACCGCTGCAAGGCTCGTCGCAACAGTAGTTTTTCCTGTACCGCCTTTTCCGCTTGCAACACTTACAATCATACTTTCGCTACTCGCTGATTAACGGCTAATCTCGCGTCTCAGCTTGGATTTCCAGCCACTCCCCCGAGCGGCCGTTTGTAGGCACATGGGATGAGAAAAGGCCGAACCATCAATTAAGGGTAGGGAACTTAGCTCAACCTTCTCCATCCCCGTCGACGGGAGGGCGCGACATGCGACTGGGCAGATTTGCGGGCCCAGTCGACTACCAATGAGCCTCCACGTCAGGCTGAGTAGAAAATGCTAGCGTCCCGCTTTTGAAACGTTCCAAAGCCTCTCTTACCAAACCGGATTGCTCGGCGACCACCTTGATCCCCGCAGCCTGAAGAGTCTTGAAGGCATTGGGGCCGCAGTGGCCGGTGATCAGAACGTCAACCTTCCGGTCGGCGAGTAGTTTCCCCGCTTGGATTCCGGCTCCATTCAGCGCATTGAAACCCTGGGAATTGTCTACAGCCTCAATCAGGATTCCGTCTTGCTCCACGATCAGGATGTACTGCGCTCGCCCGAAGCGGGGGTCAATAGGGGAGTCCAGTTCTTTCCCCATGGAAGTAATTGCGATCTTCATGGTTGTCTCCTTGGCATCACGGCATGAAGCCACCGCCGCAAACCTGGTTCTCGGCTATCAGTTGAAGACGGCCCTGGATCAGATGATCCACCACTGTGCCGACTGTTTCTCCTTCGGGTCCGTAGTAGACTTCAATCCCCATCTGCCGAAATCCCATGAGAGGCCGCATGCCTATACCGCCGACGACAATTGCATGAGCGCCGCTCTTGTGAAGAAGATTTACCGGCGCCTGGCACCCTCCCTGGACGTGAGGTGGATTTTGCACCACAGTTACGTCACGGACTTCACCGTCTTCTACATGGACAAGCGTGAAAACCTCGCAGTGTCCGAAGTGCCCTGCCCTCATGGCCTCAAGCCCGCCGGGATTCATGGAAGGGATTGCTACTGTCTTTTGCATTTCTTGATATCTCCTCTAGTGATATTTCTGCCAGTGTATCCAGTTTCGGCTTGAGACTTCGCCTACGCCGAGATCTGGGCTTTTTCGGTTGTGTTGCCCTCGATTGCCGTCTGAATCTCAAGCGAGAGAGTACGAAACGCCTTCGCAGTTCCTGAATCGGGATTCATCACAGATACAGGGATTCCAGCATCTCCGCCGGTCACCACTGTCGGGTCGATAGGAATGGCCCCGAGAAACGGCACCATCAAATCCCTTGCGGACCTCTCTCCTCCGCCTGTCTTGAAAAGGTCGATCCGTTCGCCACAGTGGGGACACACCAGGCCGCTCATGTTCTCGACGATTCCCAATGTGTTCATGTCAACAGTGCGTGCAAAGACAACTGACTTGCGTGAATCCAGAAGAGCGACATCTTGCGGCGTTGTCACGACAAGCGCCCACAAAGGCTTTCCCAACAGTTGCGCAATGCTCAAGGGTTCGTCTCCGGTCCCCGGCGGAAGATCTACGATCAGGTAGTCGAGCTTTCCCCAATCCACCTCTGCCAGGAACTGCTTGAAGAGTGTATGCTTTACAGGACCTCGCCACACTACCGGGGTGTCCTCATCGGGTAGCATGAAGGCCATGGACATGACTCGCACATTGTTGGCCGCAACAATAGGGATGAGCCCGCTTTCTCCCATCATGGGCTGCCGGCCGTTAAGGCCCAGCATCTTGGGAACGTTCGGGCCGTGTACGTCTGCATCCAGTATTCCCACAGACTTGCCCTCTGCGGCCAGGGCCATGGCGAGATTTACGGCCACCGTGCTCTTGCCCACTCCGCCTTTGCCGCTCATGACTGCGATGCGATTTTTTATTTCAGCTAGCCTTGCTTTCAAAAGTTCTTCAGTATGCTGCTCTTGGGTCTGCGAATCGCAGGTTCCGGCTGAGGAACACGTTCCGCAAGAAGCCTTGGTTGAACAGCTATCGTCTTTGTTCATGTTTATTGTCCCTACCCGTCTTAAGTTCTTCGTTGCCGCTCGATGCGGCCGAGATAATTCGACCTCTCTCCCAAACCGCCGGCGATGTAGTAAACCGGTTTCAAAATGAAATTTAGGGCCATGGGAGCCCGTCCTGGAATTAGTGCTTACCCGGTTGCCAATTCCGAGACTCCCATGACTCCGAAAGACTCCCTCTAACTGGCCTATTCTTTTTTCTCAAGCTCCTCCAGGCGAGCCTTCATGGCTGCAAGCTCATTCTCCGTGGCTGCCAGTTGGGCCTTCAGAACTTCGGTTTCTTCTGTTGAAGACAAAGGAGCCGCGCCGGCAAAAGGGCCCGAGCCCCACCGTGCGCCTCGACCACCGAAGCAGCGGCCTCTTCCTCCGCCCCAAGGAATTCCACCACGACCAACTCCTCGGAAAATTCCTCCCAATACGCTGGTCCCCCTACCTGCGGGCGCACCGCAGAGCCCTGCGCCCCATCCGGTTCGGGGACCGGCTCCAAACGGCCCTGTTCTATCGAATCCGGGCATGATTATGCTCCTTTCTCCATCGCTTTCATGTTGTCTGGCCCCTCCTCCTGCATTTCCCTCGTCCGGGCATGGTGTAGCAAGGATCGCAGATCCTGCCCTCTCTCAAAGCCGCCAGGACTTCCCGAACGTTTCCGGCAACCCATGGAACCAAGCGTAATCCGTGCCTGCGAATCTGTTCCTCCATCCAGCAACTGATGCCGCCACATACCAGCAATTCCACTTTGAGCTCCACCAGACGGGCCGGCCGATACTGCCTAGGAACTGAAGACCAGTCCTCGTTCTGGAGCAACTCATCCTCTTGCGGGTGCTGCAAGACGATTATCAATCGCCTGCAACAGTCGAAGACGGGGGCTATTCTCCCCTGATGTTCCGGCACCGCCAGTTTCATTTTTTCACCTGGAGGTCAGTATAGCAACTTTAGTGCCAACCTTCTTTGGAGGGCTATTTAGCTGGTTTTGGTAGCAAGCCGTGTTCTACTCGGACGGCCATCAGGGGCCAGACCGGTTGCAACATGCACCCTTATGAGGTATCCTATTTGCAATTTGCATAATAAGCCAAGATGCCGGGTTCAACATGACATCGGGAAAAGACCTCAATTCCGCTGAAATGAAGATGATTCTCAATTCCATCGCGGACGGCGTGTTCACGGTGGACGATGAATTCATTATAACCTCCTTCAACCGAGCCGCTCGAGAGATAACCGGAGTTCCTGTCCGTGAAGCCCTCGGAAGGCCGTGCTGCGAAGTATTCCGCGCTGAAATATGCGAGGCTGATTGCGCTTTGAAACGAACCATACTCACGGGCAAACCGGTGGTGAATCACGCGGTTTTCATTGTGAGAGCCGACGGCAAACGAGTACCCATCAGCATCAGCACGGCAGTGCTCAAGGATGAGCGTGGGCGTGTACTGGGAGGAGCTGGAAACCTTCCGCGACCTCACCTTAGTGGAAGCTCTTCGCAAGGAAGTCGAAAGGTCGTTTAGTTTTGAGGACATCATCTCCCGGAATCAGAAGATGCGCGAGATATTCAACATATTGCCTGATGTTGCCAGGAGCGACAGCACAATTCTGATCGAGGGGGAAAGCGGCACTGGCAAGGAACTCATGGCAAAAGCGATACACAATCTGTCAACCCGCCGGAACAAGCCTCTGGTCGTTGTTAACTGTGGCGCCATTCCCGACACGCTCCTAGAATCCGAGTTGTTTGGGTACAAGGCCGGGGCCTTCACCGGGGCGAACCGGGACAAACCGGGCCGTTTTGCACAGGCTGATGGTGGGACGCTCTTCCTGGACGAGATTGGAGACGTCAGTCCCGCGCTCCAAGTCCGGTTGCTCCGGGTACTCCAGGACCGGAGCTTTCAACCTCTGGGGGGAACCAAGACTGTGATTTCCGATGCCCGTATCCTTGCGGCGACGAACAAGGATCTCAAGACCATGATTCATGGGGGCGGGTTTCGTGAGGATCTCTATTACAGGTTGCAGGTTTTCAGGCTCTCGTTGCCGCCTCTGCGGGAAAGAATCGAGGATGTCCCGCTCCTTGCACAGCACTTCGTAGATCGCTTAAATCGTCTCAAAGGCAAAGACATTGCGGGTCTTTCCCGAGAGGCATTGGCCTCCTTTATGCGTCACAATTGGCCGGGCAACATCAGAGAGCTGGAGAATGCGGTAGAGCATGCGTTCATACTTTGCCAAGGGGGCCTTATCCGCCTCGGTCACCTCCCCCCGGCACTGAGAGACCTCGGCGAAAATGGAGAAGCTCTGGCAACCGGTTTGACCCTTGCCGAGATCGAAGCTCGGGTGATCAGGGAAGCCCTCGTGAGAAACGGGGGGAGGAAAGTAGCTGCAGCGAATGAGCTGGGTATTGACAAGACGACCCTCTGGCGAAAAATGAAAAAGTATGGGAGCCTTTGATAGGCGTACGCTCAACCAAGGGGAAAAGCGCCTTAGCAATTTTACGAGGGTTTCTAATTGTAGCTACTAGGGAATAGTCCGATGAATCGGTGATGTCCGCCACTGAAGTTGGTATCAAGCTCTCACAAACCTAATTGTTGAGCGAGACAGGCCATGGCGCCCCTAAGGGGCAACACAACGGTAGCCGTGGGTGTGAACCCACGGAAAAGGTGCAACATTGGTTCCAAGGGAACCTGTAAGGGTCCACCGAATCTCATTGAAAATCGCCATGTTTGATCGACCTCGTTGGGGCCCGTGTTTTGGGGTCTAGGGGATCACTTGTTCCACGGTTTTCCACCCGTGGCTACTCATGGTACGCCACGCCAGGGCTCGATATCGCCTCTATACCGCTTAGAGAATGGTTGCATCAAGCTAGCGGAATTGCTTGCCCAATCGTCATGTCTCTGGTATGCACTTAATGTTCGGTTCAGTGGGCCCAACCTACTCGTTTTCACAAATTGAGAGGGGTAGCGCCTTGCGGAGGATCGTTTTCCTTGCATGGAGGTGGTGCCGTATCAGAGCCGGGGTAGGACTCTCCGTCTTGGTTTCCTGCCAAATGGAACCACGAGACTTTGCAATTTCAATCCCACGTGAAGGGAGAAAGGTCGATGGAAATCAAAAAGATAGGGGTTATCGGAGCGGGGTTGATGGGTGCCGGGATAGCACAAGTGGCTGCTCAGAGCGGTTTCGAAGTCAACCTGATGGATGTGGAGACAAGATTCCTCGACAAGGGAATCTCAAACATTGAAAAGAACCTTCAACGCATGGCCGAAAAAGGTAAGATGACTGCTTCGGATGCTGCCACGATACGTTCACGCATCACCGGATATTTGTCTTTGACGGATACCGCAAAGGAAGTGGATGTGGTCATCGAAGCGGTTATTGAAAACATGGATCTCAAGAAGAACATGTATAAAGAACTGGATGAAGCGGCAAGAGAATCTACTGTCTTTGCAAGTAACACCTCGGGCTTAAGCATAACCGAATTAGCTTCCGTTACTTCCCGGCCCGATCGTTTCATCGGAATGCACTTTTTCAATCCGGTCCCTGTGATGAAACTGGTCGAAGTGATTCGCGGCATAGCAACTTCCGATCAGACAGTCGCAGTAATCAAGGGATTGGCGGGAAAGATGGGGAAGAATGCAATTGAAGTCCAGGAAGCTCCGGGGTTCGTGGTGAACCGGATTCTGGTCCCCATGATTATAGAGGCCATATTCGTCTTTCAGGAAGGACTTGCAACTGCGGCCGAAATAGACGAGGGAATGAAGCTGGGCGCGAATCATCCTATGGGTCCCCTGGCCCTGGCGGACCTCGTTGGATTGGACACACTGCTTATGGTTCAAGAGCATCTTTACAAAGAGTTTGGCGACCCCAAATATAGGTCGCCGGCCCTGCTGAAGAAGATGGTGCGGGCTGGGCGGTTGGGTCGCAAGTCCGGCAAGGGTTTTTACGATTACAGTTAATTCGGATCTTTTGCGCAGCGCATCCGTGGCGCCTGCTTGTCCCAAGCGCCGGGGGCGGTCCGAGATCGAAATCCGGATGCTTTGGCGATTAGAGTTTTCAACTGGAGGATGAGATGGAAGAAATAGAACGATTCGGCCTGACCGAAGAAGAAAAGATGCTTCAGGATATGGTCCGGCGTCTGGCAAAAGAGAAAGTCGCGCCTGCAGCCGAAGAGAGAGACAAGAAGGGTGAATACCCGTGGGATATGCTGGAACTCATGAGGGAAAACGGCCTCATGGGAATAGATTTTCCGAGTGAATACGCCGGAATGGCTGCGGGTATGATAGCCCATTGCATTGCCGTGGAAGAATTGGCGAAAGTTGACGCTTCCGTGGCACTTATACCGTCATGCCAGGAACTTGGCGCCCTACCGATAATCCTTGCAGGAAACCACGAGCAAAAAGAGAAGTACCTGACCCCTCTTTCAACTGGCGAAAAGGTTGCGGCCTTTGGTCTCACAGAAGCAAGAGGTGGTTCCGACGTCGCCGCTCTCAAGACACGGGCCGTAAGGAAAGGGGACAAGTATATTCTGACCGGTTCGAAGATTTTCATCACCAACGGCGGAGTCGCCGACACATTCACCGTGTATGCTGTAACCGATCCCGACGTGAAGCCTTACAAGGGAGCAAGCGTATTTATCCTCGAGAAGGGAATGCCTGGCTTCACCGTAGGTAAGAAGGAGAGCAAGCTCGGCATTCGTAGCTCGGATACCAGCGAGTTGGTTTTCGATGAAGTCGAAGTCCCCGTTGAGAATCTTCTGGGTCAAGAGGGGGACGGTTTTCACATCATGATGAAGACCCTCGATTTCAGCCGGCCGTCGGTCGCAGCTCAGGCTCTCGGGATCGCCGCTGGCGCGTTCGAATACGCGACTGCTTACGCGAAGGAACGGGATTCTTTCGGCAAACCGATCATCGCCCATCAAGGCATCTCGTTCAAACTGGCCGACATGGCCATGAAAGTTACCGCCGCGCGACAGTTACTTCACAAAACTTGCGCTCTTTTGGACGCTCATGTGCCGAAGGATCTCTCTCGGGTGCCGCCCGAGATTATTCGACACTCATCCATGTCCAAAGCATTCTGTTCGGATGTTGCCATGTGGACTACTGTTGAAGCCGTTCAAGTGCTTGGGGGATATGGCTACATTACAGAGTACCCGGTGGAAAGGTTTATGCGCGACGCAAAAATCACGCAGATCTACGAGGGGACAAACGAGATCCAACGGATTGTTATAGCCTCCACCTTGTAACCCATAGCCGCAGAATTGCAACGTAGGCGGGTGGCCTACAGAAGAGGCCATAACGCGAAATATTTTGGTTAAGAATCGAGTGGGTGCTACGGACCTGGGCTCTGGCAGGTCCGTGCATTCTTCCCGCCTAAGTGATCGGTCCCGGTTTTGCTCTTGAGTCACATTCCGACGGGACCTTCACCTCATAAGCTTAAATCCAAAGGGAGAAAGGCCGACAGATAGGGCCTGTAATAGCCGGCGCTTTAGTCAGGGCGATCGATTATCTGTTCTTGGCTGTAGATCGAGGCTACAGCACGGACCTGCCGGAGCCCAGGTCCGTGGCACCCATGGCCAACGCCTGTCTCACCAACACCAATCTCCGTTCGCTGCCGGAAGGCAACGTTTAGGACTCCGAAGCCAGGGTAGGCCGTCGGGCCGTGCCCGACGCAATATGGCGGCCACGGGCCGCAGTTTAGTGCTCTGACTCATAAATTCGGTAACCTATTTCGAGCAGAAGTAGTAGGACAGGCATCTTGCCTGTCATTTCATGATCGACAGGCAAGATGCCGTCCCACTAATGCAGTGGCCGCGAAGCCTCCTTCATTGTCTTTGATTGGAGCAAGCGTCATCTGAATTATGAATTGATCCACTTAGTATTACTTTTTAGGCTTACACTGGTATAATTTATTTATCGGTCCGAAAATGCTTCAGACCACTTTCGAACCCCGTACGGCTCCTCCGCTGGAGGTAAACAATGGACGCTTACCGCCAAGACACTGCTTATCGCTGTGTGTTTAGCTTAATGCCTCTGATTGACTACTGGACTCGGGAAATGACCTGTTCCGATACTTGCAGGACAAAGATTCTGGAAGTTATCCAGACAGGTCTCGCGCAAGCGCCAGAGCTTCTGGAACCCTTGGAGGACTTTTCCGTTCTGGAAACCCACCAGGAATTGGTTAAGATCCTTATGAGCGCGGTCTTTCCCGGCGCGTTCTGGGAAACTGAGCTCATGGGAGCCTTGACTCCTTTCACGCTTCGGCCCGCTTTCGTTACCCCAATGTTTCAGCGTCTACTCCTCAATGACGATGGATCTTTTCGCGGAAGAATCCCGGATGAATGGGACAAGGTTGTCAGGGCCAGGCAAATCAGGTTCTTTCTCTTGATCTTGCGGAGGTATTACAACGTTGATAAGGACTTGGACTATCCGCTGATTCGTATTGTGGAAGATCCGGATACCGGCGTGGAAAGACACTTCCGGTTTCGGCCCGACCTTCGTTTCGTCGAAGTGCGCGCTGTTGGCACGCCTCCAAGCTTAACGGACTGTGACCTGGCGACGGTCATGCAGCACCTCAAGGAGCCGGAAGTGCTGCAGGAATTTTTCCCGCCCGAGAATTTCGAATTTCACGGATTCACAGTAATCCATGCCGTAGATGTGACAATGTCCGAGGTTGTCTCCGGGCTGGAAAGAGATCTGATTGACAAGGGTTCCATCGCCTCACAGGACGGTTTCCTCAGGTTGCAGGATAGGCTCAGGACCCTTTTCCTCCGCCCCCATTTGATGGTTGGGCTGGCAGCCATCAAGAACAATGAAGTGCTCCTGCTCAACAACGGCTGCGAAATGACCCATAGTTGCATCTTCTCTGATTCGCGGCACCTGCCCATGAGTGAATTCAAAGGATCGGTGTTCCACCAGGCCTCAGAAGGCGACGGAGTCTTGATCGTCCGGGATCTGGCGGAGGAAGCGGCAAGCTCGAGCGTGCACAAGGACCTCCTCGAGTTTGGCATTAGGTCCATGATGATTGCCCCGCTGAGGTTCCAGGGGCAACTCATCGGCTCTTTGGATTTGAGTTCTCCCCAACCGGATGACTTCGGGCCTGGGGAGGAACTGGTTCTGGGTCAAATTCTCCCTTTATTCTCTATGGCCCTGAAGAGGTCCCTTGATGAGCTTGAGAGCAATGTCGAGGCTGTTATTAAGGAAAAATGCACGGCGGTGCATCCGTCAGTCGAGTGGCGTTTCCGAAGGGCCGCTCTTAGCCATTTGGAGCGGCTGGCAAGCGGGAAGTCATCGGAACTCGATCCCATAGTCTTCAGAGATGTGTATCCCTTGTACGGCGCATCGGATGTTCGAGGATCTTCCCAGGCTCGAAGCCTCGCGATCCAGTCGGATCTTATCGAGCACCTCGACCTGGCGCTTAGGGTTGTCCGGTCCGCCTCAGAAGCCAGGTCTCTTCCCATCCTTAGCGAAGTCTCATATCGAACTGAACGAAATCTGGAGATGATTCGCAATGGCCTCGGCACTGGTGATCAGACCTCAATCCTGAAGTTCCTTCGCAGCGAGTTGGAACCGCTATTTCCAATGTTGCGCCAGTTCGGGCCTGAGGTTGCGGATTCCATCGAAGCCTACGGGAAGGCAATGGATCCCGCGATGGGAATGGTCTATCGTGAACGGCGAGATTTTGAGCGAAGCATTTCGATTTTCAACCAGCGGATTTCTGCTTATCTCGGCGCAGAAGAAGCCGAGGCGCAGGCTATGTTTCCACACTATTTCAACAAACATCAGACCGACGGGGTGGATTACGTGATCTACGTCGGGGCCTCCATGGTGGAGAACCGCGACTTTGACCCTCTTTATGTAAGAAATCTTCGCTTCTGGCAGCTCATGGTTGCCTGTGGAATCGCCTGGCACGCTGAAGACGTACAGAAATCCCTCAAGGTCCCTTTACAGGCAACCCACCTCATATTGATCAATCATAACCCGGTGTCCATAAGATTCCGGTTTGATGAAAAGCGCTTCGATGTGGATGGGGCCTATGACATAGGGCATGAGATCATCCGCTCGAGGATTGACAAGGCTATGGTTAAGGACCGAAATGAAAGACTGACTCAGCCAGGGAAGATTGCCATTGTCTATTCAAGGCCCAAGGAGTATGAGGAATTGGCTCATCACATTGATTTCCTTCAGGGCCAGGGCTACCTCGAGGACGGCCTCGAATCGCTTGAACTAGATGATCTTCCGGGCGTGCAGGGCCTAATGGCGTTGAGAGTAGGAATAAATGTCCAATCCACAGCTTTGGCTGAGAGGGCTACGAGAATGGCTGGGGAAAAATAGCCGGCGCAAGCGGCCGGCCAAGGCCTCTTATGCCTGGACGATCTCGGTGAAAGGAAGCGTATGGCATCATAATGGAAGCAATAACGTACAACCCCATAGGAGTAATACGATCCCCCTTCAAAGAACTTGAAGGGATGCCCATCCAACCTTCGGGTGCCATCGGTGCCCCCGGGACTGTTGAGCTGGACCCTGAATTCGCAGCAGGCCTCAAAGATCTCTCCGGTTTCTCACACATTATCTTGGTTTATCATTTCCATCAGTCCGCAGGCTATGCTCTCGAGGTTAAACCTTGCCTGGATACCCAACTTCGGGGTGTCTTTGCTACCCGTGCGCCGAAACGACCCAATTCCATCGGGCTATCGATTGTGAGACTTGTGCGCGTGGAAGGATCGACTCTGTACGTCGAGGACATGGACATCCTGGACGGAACTCCACTACTTGACGTGAAGCCCTACATCCCGGAGGTTGACACTCGCAGCGCGGAACGCATCGGATGGCTCTCTGAAAAAGTGCAACAGATACCTCAAGCCAGGGCCGACAAGAGATCTTGGTAGGGGCGCTAGCGGCTCGGTGCGCCGGAATATTAAACGGAACTTTATACTTTACAAACTAAACTGATTCATGTTATGATCCCCCCAGTTGATTAACACTATGGGGGCCGTTATGGAAGCCAAAAATCTCAACCTCGCAACTCTCTCTCCGCTGTTCGCCGACGAACAAGCCGCTCGCAAATTCATAGAGTCTCAAAGATGGCCGAACGGTCCTGTTTGCCCCCGATGCGGTTGCTCGGATCATTACACGCTGAACCCAAGACCGACTTCCAAAAGCCCAGTAAGGCCCGGAGTATATACCTGCAAGGGCTGCAAGAAGCAATATACGGTCCGCATCGGCATGGTCTTCGAGGATTCTCATATTCCTCTAAACAAGTGGCTTATGGCCATGCACTTGATGATGAGTTGTAAAAAGGGTATCAGTTCACTTCAATTGAGCCGGGAAGTAGGTATAACCGTCAAATCCGCTTGGTTCATGAGTCATAGAATACGGGAAGCGTTAGTGCAGATGCGAGCACTCATGGCCGGATTCGAGAACAGTATCCTAAAAGGCAAGAGTCTAAGCAGAGTTGGAATATCATTGTGAAAGATGAGGGCATCTCACATGAAGCCGGCTCTCCCTTGTCCGTTTTCAGCGAGCGGATGGCAAGCAACTAGTTCAAGTAGGTCCTCATTTCGTCTCAATTCATAGGGTGAAGCCGTACGAATCATGGGAAGAGTTTTATCAGGGCAAAGCTTGTCGCGGACGAATCGCCTTACGGAGTTGAAAACACCAACTACAGGGGTCTGGCGGCACCGACACTTGAATCATATCAGATACTGTGCCGAGTGTAAATCTGGACCAATATTTCCACCTAACCCCGGTCTAGATGAGACTCTTCCTCAACAGATTGACTTCTTCATGATTGGAGTGCAGTTTCCAATGAAGGAAGGTTCAAATTCTCTCAAGATCACGATGCAGAGCGTTCCATCTGGCGACACTAATACAAGCAAATTCTCGCTTGATCTCAGTTACTTTACGGTCTCTGGCACAGAGACCTCGCTTGGCTGGGTGCGGGACTGGCTGAACGAGGCTCACAATGAGATCGAAGAAATTTTTGAATCTGTATCACTGACAAACTTCGAGAATGTTTTCAATAAGGTGACCGACCAATGCTCTTCAAATCCGCGACGACCTTGACATTCTGTTTGAATCCGTGGATTGAAAACTATCGAGTAGGACTTTATGACTTAGCTAGTCCGCAGAATTTCCTCGCAAAACAATCGTTTTGGCTGGCAGTTTATTCGAATATGAAGAATCTGTTCACTGGGAATCTCTGGACATTGCACAGTGGCAATATGATGATAATGATGGATTGAGAGATTGTTTTATATAAGAAGGGCAGTTTTAGGTTCTGCATACTTTATATGTTGATGTTATATTATGGCTTTTGGTTGCTAGGATATTTTAAGGAGAAGTTTTTTTGGAATATTACCCGATTCGTAGAGAGAAAGGGGGTTATGTATCCTAAACAACATCGCGGGCAGGTTGCCGCCTGTCCTTTTTTCAAACCGGGGGCTAGATGGCATGTGTCATGCCCCCCCCCTCGGCTGCGCTCTTTTTAGAATACAGACAAATCTCTGTCAAGCGTTCTTGGGGAGGCGCACGAAAAGGAAGTCAAAATGTCAGAACAAATGAAGCGGCCTGAAGACATCAAGTGTATAGGGGACCTGCCGCCGGACGTGCAGATGGGTTACCAGGTAAGAATCATGCGGGCTCTTATGATCAACCTTGTATTGATATTAAAGCAACCCATCGCTGCATACGCGGAGATCAAAGACATTACTGTAGAAATGCACGGGCCAGATAATTTTACAGTCACCGACCGTGATACGCTAGAATCAGCATTGCCGTCACGGCGTGAGATAAGCAATATGATTCAGGCTGAAGAATCATGGCCGAATCCCTTTATCGTAGGCAATTTTGACGAAGCAAAGAGAATGGCTAACGAATTGCTGAAAATCTTGCTTGAGTTGCCTCAAGATGTTGTTTTGCAGACATGATTAGCCTGAAAACTTTCTGTAATAGCCTTCGCCAAGGTCTCATGCGAATTGTTACGATGTCCTTATGGGTCAGGGAATTGTGCTCCCAAATCTCGACCCAACCCGGCCTGAGTGGATAGGTTCCTCGCGTACGCATCGCGCCTTCCATAACGCGGTGCGTACGTTCAATAACCATTCCCGGTCTCAGAGGTCGCGGATTAACTGCTGTTCCATCGCTAGAAGTATCAAAAATGAAAAGGCCTCGTTCAAGCACTTCGTACTTACGGCGACGACTATTAAGGAAAGCAATGAAATCTTTTATAAAAGGTGTTTTATTCATAACTTTCTTTCAGAGATTGGGAGCAGTTTAGTTTGTAAAGTATAAAGTTCCGATATTAAATACATATGTTCTTCGTTTGAGTTCTGGTTCCCAAGCCACGGTCGGGAATCCCGCGGGGCGCTGACTCTTCCAAAAAATTGGCTTTATTTCAGTATCATAGTAAGGCAGAGCCAACTGAGTAGGCATTTCAAGGCAGAGCCTGTGAACGAGAAAAAGTAATGGAGGGGGCGCTCGGTTGTGATGTAGATTATGCGATGCTGGTCAAGATTTATGGTCTTGATCCTCAGAAGGAAAAGCGATATAGCGCTTCCAAATGGGTCAGCGCAGAGCGCATTCTCATACGTGGCAATCATGAGACGGCTCATTTCTCGACAAGTTATGGTGAAAGGCAGGACTTGACGATGAGAATGAGGATGCGTCAATTTAGGAGTTGACAAACACTTTCTCAAAAAAAGTTGAAAACTTGATCTAGGCTGTTGCCTTTCCGTTGCTGTATTATAGAGTTCGACGTACTGTCAAGATGCCGAACCTATCCCGTGCGATGCAAGCAGGCATTTTTGACAATGTACGCATGCTAGAAGAAACTTCGAATCTGGCAGAATTGCGAGAAGTTCATGTTGCCTTATTTGACGACAAGCCACGGTGTCCTCTTCAATGCGGACTGCATGGATGTCATGAATTCATTGAGATCTGAAATATTCGACTGTATCTTTGCGGATCCCCCGTTCAATTTGGGCAAGAATTATAAAAACGGATATTGCGACAATTTGGATGGGGCCAAGTATTTGAGATGGTGTAAGGCTTGGATTAGTGAGGGAGTCCGGCTGTTGAAGCCGGGCGGAGCCTTCTTTATATACGCGCTTCCCGAATTGGCCGTCCATTTTGCTAACTTCATGAATGGAGGCCTGACTTTTCGCCATTGGATAGCTTTGACCATGAAAGGCACTTACCCAAGGGGAAGAAAACTGTACCCAGCTCACTATGCTCTCCTGTACTATAGTAAGGGGGAGCCCAAGACCTTTAACAAATTGCGTCTGCCTGTGCCTACCTGTCGTCATTGTGGCGGCGAAATAAAGGATTATGGTGGCCACCGGAACAAGCTGAACCCCCAGGGCCTCAACTTGACTGATTTCTGGGAAGACACTTCCCCGAATCGGCATCGGAAATATAAAGTTCGCCCTGGCGTAAACGAGTTGAAGCTCATAATTCCCGAAAGGGCTATTCTAATTTCAACCGAGCCGGGAGACATCATCTTAGACCCATTCGGGGGCGGAGGCTCGTCGTTTCAAGCAGCACAAGCCAATAGGAGAAACTGGGTAGGCGTTGAGCTTTATGATTGCGAACACATCAAAAGTAGATTAATAGACAAGTTCGGCTTTCTCATCGGGGAACAGCCGCCTTTCGATCTCGCCTCTTTGTGGAAGCCTGTTGAAAATCAAAAACTTCAAGTCATATAATGGAGCACGGGATAAGATTAACCGATTGGGTCTTCGTCCTTTGGTATCTGAATTGTTGCGGTTAATACGTGGCACACAGATATTTCTGCTGGAAAAGAAAGATGCAAATAGCGGAAAAGAAGTCCGAGTCGCACTTGACAAGGCTTTCACCGAAAAAGGGGGCTGGGCAAAGAATGTCGTCGGAGATATCGACTGGATCAAGGATGCGAAATACAACGATAAGATCGTTTCCAGATTGGGAGTTGAAGTCCAAGTTTCGGCGAGAAGCGACCTAGTAATCCGGGATTTGATCCACCTTAGAAATAATCTACAATCGGGCAAGATTGACGTGGGGATAATCGTAGTTCCAACGGATCTCATGTCCGTCTTCCTACCCGACCGTACGCCCAGTTTCAGCCAAACGGTCAGATACATCGAAATCGAGTTTCGGGAGGCTGAGCACTTCCCACTAATCCTCATTGGCGTGGAACATGATGGGAAGAGTGACAAGCCGCTTCCGAAGCAAAAAAGAAAAGCGTGAAGACTTCAAACTGACCTACCTGGATGCCTCCAGTGTTCCCTAACCCGTCCAAATTGTGTATGATGCTCAATCATTCTTATGGAGACGTTGTAAGCCATGAGTCAAAGCTGGGTACCTATTTCCACAATACTAAAGACTGCCCCTAAGATCCTCGAAAGCCCCAGGTACGCGAAGAATATTGCCATGGTTCAGGTGGACAAATTCCTTCGCTATCTGTCTCCTCGTTCGGAACAAGGCACGGGCAATAAAATCCGACAGTGCAGCATTCGCATCACCGACGTCTGTAACCTTCGATGCCACACCTGCGGCCAGTGGGGCGACAAAGGCTTTCTGCGCTCCTGCTCCCTGAAGGAACTCAAGAACCAGGAAGTCACCCCCCAACGCTACCTGGATTTGCTTCGCGACCTCAAAGAAAACGGGCACACGCCGTCTGTTTACCTTTGGGGCGGCGAACCGATGCTCTACAAGGGATCAGTGGATATCATAGAAGAAGCCGCCCGCTTGGGAATGCCGCCCTTTATCGCTACCAACGGAACGGGCCTTGTGGAACACGCGGAACGCCTCGTCTCGGCACCGATGTTTGTGATTCAGATCTCTGTTGACGGCCCGGATGCGCAAACCCATAATGCCAGCCGTCCGGGAGCGAGCGCGAGCGTGGACAACTTCGCGACCATTACCAGGGCCATCGACACGATAACCGAAATCAGGAAGGACAAGAAACAGCGCCTCCCTTTGATTGCCGCGCTTACCACGATAAACAACGTCAACTACAATCGCCTAGTGGATATTTACGAGGTTTTTCGGGACAAAGTGGACTTCGCCGTCTTTTATCTCGCATGGTGGATCGATGAGGCTTCCGCGCAAAAGCACGCGCAAGATTTCGAAGAACGATTCGGGTTCCGGCCGGAAAAGCATTTCGGCTGGATCGGCAATTGGAGGCCGCCGGACTACGGGGTGCTGTCCGATCAGTTAAAGCGCATTAGTGACCGCGCCGGAAGTCTCTCAGGGCCGGCTGTGATCATCATGCCGCCTCTCACCGATGCCCGCGACCTGGAAACTTATTATACAGACCACGATTGCCGCTTCGGCTTCGACCGCTGCGTTTCAATATTTTCGGCCGTGGAGATCAATTCCAACGGAGATATGTCCCCTTGCCGGGATTACCACGATTTTGTTGTCGGAAACATCAAGGAGAAGACAATCACCGACCTTTGGAACTCAGAGCCGTACCGCAAGTTCCGCAAAAGCATATCCGAAAAAGGTCTGATGCCCGTTTGCACCCGCTGCTGCGGTCTTATGGGGTATTGAGGGCCGAGATTTTTTTGAAATGTCTGATGAAAAACCGCGCGGCAAGCCCGTTGAGGAAGCCCGTGGCTATTGCTGCCACCAGCATCATGGGAAGTAGCAGAAAAATTCCTCGATTTCTCACCAATATAAAGTAGGCTACCACAAGCTGAGCTGAATTGTGCGCAACCGCTCCTATGAGGCTGATTCCGATCTCTGAGAAGAAGCGCGATCCCAATCTGTAAGCCAGGCCCATCGTTAGAATCGCGGAAACGCCGCCCGCGAAGGACAGGAGAAATGCCGGTGAGCCGAAGAGACCTGTGGCCAACGACCCGAGAAAGATCCGCCCCAGCGTTATGAATAGCGCATCCTTGAACCCGAAGAGGTAAAGCGTAGCAAGCCCTATTATATTGGCAAAGCCAAACCTGAACCAGACGACCGTTACGGGAAGAAAAGACTCCGCAGTGTGTATGACGGTAGCAAGAGCAAGAAGCATCGCTAATCTGGATAATTTCGTTACACGATCCGTCATCGGCTGACTGCGTCCAAGGCGCCGGGCCGTCCATTTCCGACTTTGACAACAATCTTATTGGGCAAACAAACCAGGATTCCCCCTTTGCTCCCGATCTCTCCCATTGCCATGCAAGTCTTGTGAGGGCACGGCGAAGACTGAATGCGAACGCGGCCTTTCCTTATTACCACCACGGTGATTCCGAGCGGCCCCGGGGCTTCAATCCGTCGATCCTGATTGAGCGGATATTTGCCCAGGAGCTTGTTATCTGAAAGTACTTCTATTTCGGTTGCTTGGGTTGCCAGCCAACGGGGAATGAGGAAAAAAGACAGAACTGCTATGAGCAGCAGAGGACCGATAAGGGCCCAGTCCGCGGGCCTGATGTACCTTTTCATATCCATAAGGACTGAATTCTAGAGAGTTGTATCGTTTTCTGCAAGGTAGGCGCAGCAATGCTCCCTCCCGGCGATTGGTTTTCATCCGCACGGATACACTCTGCACAGGGTGCCGTTCAATGACTCGGAGCCGGTATCGGGATCGTACTCCTCGTCGCCGTATAGCAGGTTCATGCTGCTTTCTTTCCACCCGTACTCAGGGGGCGTCTTTTCGGGAAACCACCACCCGAACTGAGCAGCAACCACATCTCGGGCAATTCCATCGAAGAGTTTCACTCGCATTTTTACCCGAGCGATCCTTGTTTCTATCCAGACCCAATCGCCTTCGCCAATGCTCAACTTTTCTGCGGTGTCGGGATGAATTTCCACGAGCGGATCGGGATTCGCTCTCCGGAGAGAATCTATCTGCCTGCCCTCACTGAGAAAAAACTCTCTTACTTTTCCGGAATTGGTCAATATCAGGGGATATTCCTCGGCAATGTTTGCAGCAGAGACCGGTGTGGCGGGCGGCTCTCTATAGACGGGCAACGGGGCAACGCCCAGCGATTTCAGTCGCTCCGAGTATATCTCGAATTTGCCGGACGGCGTGCGAAACCCTTCGGTTTTGTATTTGTCATATCGCATCTCGCCCTTTATTATCCCTTTCTCGCAAAACTCGTCAAAGCTCATGCCTGTTTCTTCAAGGATCCATTCGTTATAGTCCCGCAAATCTTCCCACGGAAAGGCTTTCTCTAAGCCCAGTCTTTTTGCGAGCTGAATGATAACTTCGCGATCGTCCCGGCTTTCGCCGATTTGCGCGAGTTTTTTCCTGGCAAGCACACACCAGATCTTGTGAAGGTTAACCACGTCCTCCTGTTCCAGCCATGTCGCAGCAGGCAACACCAGATCGGCAAGCTGGGCCGTGGGTGTGAGGAAAAAATCCGAGACAACAACGAATTCAATCATCTTCAGGGCCTTCTCAATTTCCAAAGAATGCGTCATCGTGAGAAGAGGATTTGAGCCCACAATCCAGAAAGCTCTGACCCGATAAGGCTCCCCTGTGACTACAGAGCGCCAGAACGACGGCGGGTGCACCATAGGATTCATCGGGTATTTCCCCGCATCAATGGCACGAGCTGCCTTGTCAGCAGGCAAGAAATGCTCACCAATCACTTCATGATTCATAAAGGGTGATTTCTGACGAACCTTGTCCGGCGGGACCCACAGGACATCACTCCCCGGTCGGTCTATGTTGCCGGTCAGGGCACGGAGTATGAGCAGGGAGCGGGCTGTCTGAAAGCTGCACGGACCGGCATCCAGGGCCATGCCCCATTGAATACACGCGGGTTTAGTGGTGGCGTAAGTGCGTGCCGCGGATCGAATGTCGTTTGCAGGAAGCCTTGTAATGCTCTCGGCCCATTCAGGCGTGAACCGGCGAACATGCTCCACCAGAGAATCGAAGCCTATCGTGTAATTTTCCACAAAATCCCGGTCAAATAGGTCCTCGGCAACAATCGTGTTTATCATGGCAAGCGCAAGGGCTCCATCTGTTCCCGGCCGCACCTGGAGCCAATGGTCGGCATTTTCAGCCGGGCCGATCCGCCTCGGGTCCACCACGACAACTTTCCGGGCGGCCTTGATTGCCTTTTGCACCATTCCGCCACATAAGCCATCGGAAGCTCCGGCATAGGTCACGTTGCATCCCCACACCACCACGCAGGCCGGCAGTTCGCCACCAAAACCGTAGACGTCGCACACGGGAAGCTGTCCCAGAGTAAAAATCGACGCAATTACACGCGGGAAATAGCAAATATGCGTACCTCCGGTGAAATTGGGAGTTCCGAAGGCATTGGCGAACCGTGCCGTGAACCCGGTATAAGGCCGCCCTGTGCCCTGCATCATTGCGAAATATTCAGAGCCGTTCTCCTTTTTGATAGCGGTCAGTCGATCGGCCATCTCGTCGAGTGCATCGTCCCACGAAACGCGCATCCATTTGTTTTCACCGCGCTTTCCCGCTCTACGCAGCGGATGAGTAAGGCGATCGGGGTGATAGAGCAACTGAGACGATGCAGCGCCTTTCGGGCACAGATAACCTCGGCTGGTGGAACTGTCGGGATCTCCGGTGATTTTTACGACGCTGTCCCCTTCCATGTGGACGAGTACCTGGCACACGCCGTGGCACATCCGACAGGCGGACCGTTCGACTCTTTTGTTCACCATTTTGTCGCTCCGATCGAGTGATGCCCACACCTTTTGAAGACAAACCGGGCACTTTGCGCAGGAAGCCAGCCCAGCACTTTCCGGAAATCCGCTCGCATTCCGGACGATTTTAGGATAGCCGCGCTAGTGCACTTGTCAAGAAACGATTTCAACGTCCGGGCCAGGTTCACCGCAAAGAACTCTGAAGTCACAGCGAGGATTGATGGCTTCTTCATCGTGCCATAACCCCAACTTGTTCAAAGCCAACCTGGCAGGCCTATACAGTTGCAGTTCCTAATGTGCCATGCCTCAATTCAGAGAAACGAAACGAATACAGAATCGTCTGCGTACTCTGAGACATCGCTGGCAAACGATTACTAGAATTCTTTATTTTGCTTGCATCATACCGAGATTCATTATAAATATCGGCTGGCGGCAATATTTTACTGACTACGCGCTGAAAGGCGGTTAAAATGAGATGCCCTGCCTGCGGAGCTATCGATGACAGAGTGATCGACTCCCGCCTCGGTAAGGACAATTCGGTGATTCGTCGGCGACGCGAGTGCCTCAACTGTAAGAAAAGGTTTACGACTTACGAGAGGATAGAAGAGATCCTGCCGTATGTCATCAAGAAAGACGGCCGCCGCGAGGCGTTCGATCGAAGAAAGATCGTCGAAGGAATGCGCCGTGCCTGCGAAAAGAGACCGGTGAGCATAGACAAAATTGAGGCGGTTGCCGACTCCATCGAGCAGGAGTTAATGGAACGGCCGGAAAAAGAGATCAGCGTTGCGTATATAGGCGAGCGGGTGATGGAGGAACTCAAGCGGATGGATGACGTCGCGTATGTACGTTTTGCGTCGGTATATCGGTCTTTCCGGGATATTGAAGAATTTATGAAAGAAATAAAGGAATTGTATGAACTCAAAGAAGCCCGGGAGCAGCGGCCAACTGAAAGCGGCCCCCCGGATAATGGCGCAACAGTCCACGATTCCCCGTGAAGCTGAACGTTTTATGGCTATGGCCCTTCGGCTTGCACGCCGCGGAGTCGGACGAACTGCCCCTAATCCCGTTGTTGGGGCAGTGCTCGTTAAAGACGGTAAGGTGGTTGGAAAAGGTTACCATCGTGCTGCCGGAGAGCCGCATGCCGAAGTGGAGGCCATTCGTTCCGCGGGTTCCGAGGCACGCGGGGCAGAACTGTATGTTACACTGGAGCCTTGCAATCATTACGGTCGCACACCCCCGTGTACAGTCGCGATCCGCGAAGCCGGAATCGCTCGGGTCTGGTACGGCGTGGACGATTTGAACCCGGGAGTCCGGGGTGGAGGTGCCAAGACCCTCAGAGAGGCGGGTATAGAGGTGATAGGCCATGTGATTGAGAACCGCTGCCGCCAGATCAACGAAGTGTACCTCACCAACGTCACCCTTCACCGTCCGTTTGTCTTCCTGAAGTTGGCCATGAGTCTTGACGGGCGAATCGCCACAAAAACCGGCCACGCGCGGTGGATTACGTGTGAAGCTTCTCGAAATAAGGTCCACAGACTGAGAGATCGTGTATCGGCCATAATGGTGGGCGTGGGGACGGTTCTTGCTGACAATCCCATGTTGACGACCCGTCTGCCGAAAAGTCGGGGACGCGATCCCGTTCGTATTGTCGCGGACTCGAATTTGAGAACCCCGGCGAGCGCTGCGATCTTCAATCCCGATTCGGCTGCCGGGGTCATAATAGCGACGCGAAAAGAGCCACCCCCGGACAACAGAGCCAACCTGGAGCAGCAGGGAGCCAAAATCCTAAGGACTAAGGGATCCAAGTGCGTGGATTTGACTGATTTGCTCAGTCGTTTGTATGATGCAGGCATTACTTCAATCCTCATCGAGGGCGGAGCGACTTTGGCCTGGGGAGCACTCGATGCGGGAGTAGTGGATCGGTGCTTATTCTTCTATGCTCCCATTATAATCGGCGGAACAAACGCTCCAACAGGCGTCGGTGGCAACGGGATCAGCAGATTGGAACAGGCTCCGCGGCTCGTCACGGTAAAGGCGTTCCGCGTCGGCTCCGATATTCTGCTTGACGGGCGAGTGGTTTACTCGGGCACAAAGGATTGCCGCAAGTATCCCGAGACTTAAGCTAGTCTTCAACTGACGGCCCGTGTCACTTGCCAGCGGGCCTTGGCCATTTCCGGCCAATTTACTGCACGAGGCAGCGGCCATGATTCTCCAAATTAACCCTCTTCATCCTCAACCCAGGCATATTGCTCGGGTGGCAGAAGTTCTCCGTACCGACGGCGTGATAGTTTATCCCACCGACACTGTATACGGCCTTGGTTGCGATATTCAGAGCAAGAAAGCCCTGGATAGGGTCCGCCGGATCAAGAAGATCGACCCCAAGAGGCATCTTTCGTTTGTTTTTGCAGACCTGAAGACGATTTCTCAGTACGCACAGGTGAGCGACAATGCGTACAAGATATTACGCCGTTACTTGCCCGGCCCATACACCTTTGTCCTTAAGGCCACGCGGCTGGTCCCGAGGATAGTGCTGACGAAACGCAACGAAGTTGGGATTCGTATTCCTGACAACCGCATCTGCCAGGGGCTGGTGACCGAACTCGGAAACCCGATCCTCAGCTCATCGGTACGCATGCCGGACGATCAACTCCTGGATGATCCCAGGGTGATTGACAGCATGTACAAAGGTCAGGTGGACCTTGTAATTGACGGAGGCATATTCTTACCGGAACCTTCGTCGATTATCAGCCTCCTCGAAGAAGAACCCAAGGTGCTCCGCACGGGCAAGGGGGACGTCACTGCATTTGTATAGAGGGCTCGCCAGCGATCATCAAGGCCGTGGCACCCATGACGTCCTCTGCATGGACATCGGTGCCTCGCTCCAAGAAAACTGTGACTCGACCCAGATCGTCCGACACAACGGCATGTATTAAGTCCCGATTTTGGTCTGTGTCCCCGGCAGCAGCGGGAGAACCCATCAGACCAATAATCCATCCCATGGCGAGAATTGCACCGGTGATCTTTGCAGTACAAGTTTTCACCGCCCACATTTTGACCGATCCTTTCGCTTACAGTCTTCCGTTTTGCACCTGATGATTGACTGGAGGCTTCTTGATTCAAGCCACAGCCACTTTTTGTTGAAATCATGATGCCGGCTGAGTCTCTCCAAATTTGCCTTTTCGTGAGGCAAATCCGTTGGCGCCCTCTTTCCGAAATACGACATCCTAGTTGAGGCGAGACGTGATCTGCATTGTGATGAACAGCGTAGCAATACACAGGATTGATATTGCCAGGCCCTCAGCGACCGAGGCAGCACCGACCGGGGCTGAGGCGGCTTCCCCCCGCCTGTGAGATTAAGATGACATCCGTCCGTGCAACGACGATGACGGCGATGTGAAAAGATCGCTGAGATTTTGTGCAATTTTGGTGCGAAAAGACGGGAAGGCCGTTCAGGGGAACGTAGGCCACTAAATTTATTGGCTCTGAACAGCCGAACAGAGTAATATGAACAAAAAGCACGACATTTCGGCGAAACAATCAACGGGCCCTGACAGAACAATCCATGAGCGAACCGCCTCTGATCCTCATAGCGGACGATGATCCCCACATCAGGGAGGTGGTGCGATTTGCCTTGGAAAAAGCGGGCTATGTCACTGTGCAGACTTCCGACGGCAGGGAAACGGTACAAAAGTTTCGGTCCGTGCATCCTGCTCTGGTGATTCTGGACATACTCATGCCTGAGATGGATGGCACAGAAGTGTGCCGCCAAATTCGCCTCCAATCGGCGACACCTATCATTTTTCTCTCATCTCGCGACGAGGAGGTCGATCGCATTGTCGGTTTGGAGTTGGGCGGTGATGACTATGTCACCAAACCGTTCAGTCCAAGGGAGCTCGTGGCCAGAGTGAAGGCGGTTCTGAGAAGGGTTCAAAACCTTGAAGCCGTGACAGGCGCTGCCGGGAACATGCCCGGTGCGAAAAGTATACTGCGCCACGGCCTCTTGGAACTGGACCTAGACCGCTTTGAGGCCCACTGGAACGGAAAATCGGTGGTTCTCACTATCACGGAATTCGGAATAATCCGGACGCTCTTGACTTATCCGGGAAAGGTGTTCACGCGGGATGAACTAATTTCCGCGGCGTATTCTTATGACAACATCGTGACCGACCGGACCGTTGATAGCCACGTTCGCCGCGTCCGTCGGAAGTTTGCCCAAGTCGGAGCAGACCCTATAGAAACTGTCCACGGTCTCGGGTATCGACTGAGTCCCTGTGGGAAGGCATCCGGATGATAAGGTGGCGTCCGCGCCTTGCTGGTGTTCTGTTCGGAGTCAATCTCCTGATAATCCTATTACCTTTGGGTGGGATTGCCATTCTTCGGCTATACGACAGCGAGTTGATAAGGCGCACCGAGACGGAACTCAACGCGCAAGGCGCTCTGGTGGCATCCATGTACCGTACCGAACTGTTAAGGTCTTTGAGTTCAGCCAAAGCAGTTCGCACGGCGAGATCAGGTCTCTCTACTTACGGTCTCGCCCTAGCTCGGAAACGACCAAACCCAAAGAACCTCAGCGAGCGCTGGACGCCGATTGAGCCATTGTTGGACATAGCCAAAGATCGAGTCTATCCCCGAGCACCCGATGCCGTGGAATCGGACGTGCCTCCAGACCCCCTGGGTGAGTCGATCGGAAAGAGGATCACGCCTGTGTTATTGGGCGCGCGCAGAGTGACCCTGAGTGGTGTAAGGGTCACTGATTTTCGGGCAATAGTTGTAGCGTCTACGCAAGGGGACTTAGGTAAGTCATTGATCAATCAGGAAGAAGTCAAGCGAGCTCTGTCGGGGGCGCATGTCAGTTTGCTCAGGCAGAGGGTCGACGAGGGGCCGACTCCGTCTGTAAGCTCCATCAGTCGTGGTGGTCGAGTGAGGGTTTTTGTGACAATGCCTATTATCGAACACGACAGACTGCTTGGTGTAGTTTTGTTGTCGAGAACCCCGATCGGTTTGTCCAAGGCGCTGAATCTCAACAGATTCTATCTTCTCAGTGGGGGTGTAACCGTCCTTCTTCTGATGTGCGTTGCGACTGCCCTAACCACGCTCATTATAACTCGGCCGCTCAAAGCACTGATTCTCCAGGCCCGGCAGGTCACTCGTGGCGAAACAAAGGCTGTCGCGGCACCTCTAAAAAGACCTGGCACGTACGAGGTGGAACTGCTGTCGAAGGCTCTGGCCCAGATGTCCGCAGCGCTAGTAAAACGGTCGGACTACATACGGACTTTCGCGTCTAACGTCTCCCACGAGTTCAAGACCCCTCTAACTTCGATTCGCGGGACGGTTGAACTACTGAAGGACCATTTCGCGGACATGGCTCCAGAAGTTCGTGAACGTTTTCTCAATATTTTGGAACAGGACGCAGCCCGTCTGGCGAGGTTAGTTCGACGACTCCTGGACCTTGCGAAGGCCGAGGTTGCACAGCCGGGAACAGACCGGGCTCAGGTGACGGAAGTCCTAAAGCGAGTGACTGAGCGGTTCCGGTCCTACGACCTCAGCCTAACTTATGATCTTCGCTCCGAAGAGCAGCAGGTAGCTATGGCACCAGAGGTGTTGGAATCAATCCTGTCCAATCTTGTGGATAATGCGCGGCAGCACGGCGGCTCTCAAGTCAGCGTCCACCTCTCGACTCGGCCTGAGAAGGTCGCAGGCCGGGATCTCGTTGAAATCATAGTGCAGGACAATGGACCGGGGGTCTCGGAATCCGATTGTGGGAGGATCTTTACGCCATTCTTCACCACAGCGAGAGAGAGCGGTGGCACGGGCTTGGGCCTTTCGATTGTCAGGGCTCTTGTAACCGCGCACCATGGGACCATAACTTTAGAGGGGAGCGCGTCCGGCGCACGATTTAGTATCTTGCTCCCAGCCTATCCCAGCGCTGTCACAACCTGAAATGCTTGGTGCAGATCGCCGGCTGCCGTAACTTTCACGTATATACGGACGACGGAGGCTGGATATTAGAACTCGAGTGTCCAAACGGGGGATAGTCTTGTGCAGGTGGATCTTGTAACTGACGGAGGCATATTCTTATCGGAACCTTCGTCCATTATCAGCCTCCTCGAAGAAGAGCCGAAGGTGCTCCGCACTGGCAAGGGTGACGTCACGAAATTTGGCTAGTTGAAACATATTTCGCGAGGATCTCAGCGTTTCTTCGAGAGCTGCCTATGTGTTTTAGTATTTCCTCACGGCCTCTTTTGCCCAGTATTTCGGCGCGTGCAGGGTCTGAAAGTACCCCGGCCACCTTTCGGACCAAGTCTTCTGTCCCGGTAACTTCTACGCCTGAACCCGCGCTCACCAGAATGTCCCGCGCTTCTCTGAAATCCTCCGTGGACGGTCCAAAGAGCACCATTTTCCCCCACGCGGCAGGCTCCAGGATATTCTGACCTCCCTTCGGGACCAACGAACCGCCAATGAACACCACGGACGCAAGTGAAAAGATCTGAAACAGCTCTCCGGTACGATCCACTATTATGACTTTGCGTCCGTTTCTCTTCTCTCCGGTCTCCACGGAACTGCGGAGAAATGGCGGCTCCATACTACGATCTCGCATGGCCGACAGGATCTGAGGTGTCTTGTCCACGTGTCTGGGGACGAGGATCAGCAACAGTTCAGGGAACTCTTGAGTCAGAGTGCGGTACGCATCCAAGACAATTTCGTGCTCACCCGGGTGCGTGCTACCGGCTACAAAAACCGGCACAGAACCATTGATCTCGAGAACGTCGCTCATCTCTGTTTCAGTCTCTATCGGGATTTTCCGAAGGGCCGCATCGAACTTGGTGTTGCCGGTAACCTGGATTCTTCCGGAGGGTGCACCCATTTCCTCCATGCGCCGCCCGTCTATTTCCGAAGCCATCAGAAAAAGATCAATATGCTTCAAAGTCGAGGCGAAGAATCCTCGCAACCGCTTGTAACGAGGAAATGACCGGTCTGAAATACGGCCGTTGGCCAGCGCAATGATTGCACCATTGCTTTTGATGCTATGGATCAGGTTTGGCCAAAGCTCGGTTTCCATCAAGACGAAGAGATCGGGCCGTATCCGACTGACTACATTGTTAACAAATGCGGGGAAATCCAGGGGAAGATAAAAGAAGGCATCCGCGTGGGAGATTACTTCGTGCGCCCTGGCCTGGCCGGTTTCAGTCCCTGTAGAAACAATGACGGACGCCAACGGTTGCAGATCCTTAAACGCCTTCACCAGAGGTCCGAGCGCGGTCACTTCGCCCACAGAGACAGCGTGAAACCATACGCGAGGCTTCGACAATTTTTCCGGAACAAAGCCGGTGGGCAGTCTACCCAGCTTTCCGTGGAGAGATTGTCGATACTTCTTGCCCAGCACGATTCGCGGAAAATAATAGACCGCAAGGAAAGGAGCCACTAGGGAGTGAAGGACTATATTGTATATGAAACGACTCATCTGGGCTGAGCGCACGCGGGTACTTGATCCCAGCGGGATCTGTGGGCCTTCATCGACACTGTTCGGTTTTGGTTGAAAATGTTGTCTGGAGCTGGAAATTTTTTTCCACCAAAAAAGGGTTTGGTTCGATCTTGTTGATCCTCACCAGCGTTTTCCAGCCTCCTGGTGGGGATTGCACCTCAAAGCGCCGAGGAAGCCACCCGTCAGTGCCGGATTGGAAGTCAGAGAAATCTGCTGTCAGATCTATGTCACCGTCGGGACTGAGTCTTACGAGACGGGTCAGCAGCAATTTCTGAGGTTGCAGAGTTGCCCCCCATACGCGGCCCTGAAAAGCCAAACGAATCACGACCTTGTCCGGATCGCTTCGGAGCACCCTGTCAAAACGAACGTTCTTCCATTGGAGAAGCACCAGAGGGATCAAGCCCTCAATCTCCGCAACATCCGGAAACCTGCGGCTAAAGCATTCTTTTCCACCCTTGATAATTTTTCCGTCCGTGGGAATGTACAGTTCAAAGAGATTGGCTTTGATGACCAACTCAAACAATGAATTACCCGCCGGGGCTATTCCCTGGAATCTGAAGTCGTTGGGCCGCCTGTACAAAAGGAATCCTTTGATGTCCTGGCGGGATTTCCCTCTATCGTACACGCTCGTGACATTCATGACGCATTTTAGTGCGGTTATGTTCTTCCCTTTCTTTGCCAATGTTTCGGGAATATCCTGCGGCCTGACGATAGGATCGGCCAGTGACAGACTCGGACCTACAGCAAGCAAAGTCACGAGAATTATGAGGCAGACCATCAAATATGAGTTAGGTCTTTGCGGAGTGGGCCGATTTCGGCGCATAATTATAACGTTCAGTCTTTTCATTGACGATCTTCTTATCAGAGCCTTATGAGGTATGCAATGGGGAGAGCCCCTTCCGGGCAACAAAATAGGGCTTTCAGGTCAACGGAGTTCAGGGAGTGGAGCTGTCTCAAGATCCAGGCATGCAACAAAATCGTCGCATGTCTCAGACAGCAAAGTAGTTTCAGACAGCTTCTAAAAAGTCGACTACCCTTGACCGGTCCTCGCGACCTGAGGCACAATGCCTTTAAATAGCCAGCAATGAGAACTCCGGGGGTGTTCATGAAGTGGATACCAATAGATAACATTGCCCAGTACGAAGGGCAGAGCGTCGAACTTAGAGGTTGGGTGGCTAATCGCCGATCTTCCGGAAAAATTCGTTTTGTGCAGTTGCGGGATGGGCACGGGGTGATTCAGTGCGTCGTAACGGCCGACCGGGTGCCGCCGCAAGCATTTGAGCTCGCGGACCGCGTACCCTACGAGTCATCGGTAATCCTGCGAGGGGAAGTGAAGAAGGATCCGCGGTCGCCTGCGGGATTCGAGATAGCCACCGACGACATTGAGCTAGTTTCCGAAGCCGCGGAATACCCCATCTCGAAGAAGGATCACGGAGTGGGTTTCCTAATGGACAATCGCCACTTGTGGCTGAGATCTTCCCGGCAGACTGCTCTTCTGAAGATCCGCTCAGTCATAACCAATACGGCCCGAGCTTTTTTCGATGACCTGGGATTTGTGTCCGTGGAAGCTCCCATACTCACTCCAACAGCGTGCGAAGGAACAACGTCGCTTTTTGAGGTAGGCTACTTTGACCGCTCCGCCTATCTCACGCAGTCAGGGCAACTATACGGCGAAGCAGCAGCAATGGCCCTGGGGAAGATATATGTATACGGACCGACTTTTCGAGCGGAAAAGTCAAAGACACGTCGCCATCTCACCGAGTTCTGGATGATAGAGCCGGAGATGGCCTTCTGGGAGCTTCCGGAAACCATAGATTTAGCTGAAGCCCTTGTCTGTCGGATAGTGAAGGAGGTGCTGGAGAAATGTCCTCAGCAATTGCTCACCCTGGAGCGCGATACTTCTGCCCTGGAAAAAACTGTTTCTCCATTTCCTAGAATCACTTATTCTGACGCAGTAGAAATACTCAAGGAACGCGGGACAGCTTTCAACTGGGGGGACGACTTTGGAGCCGATGAAGAAGCGGTCCTGTCACAGGCTTTCGACCGGCCGGTGTTCGTCACGCACTATCCAGCCGATGTAAAAGCGTTTTATATGAAAAGAGACGACGCGAACGAGCACCTGGCACTCGCAGTTGACCTGTTGGCCCCGGAGGGGTACGGGGAGATCATTGGTGGAGGGCAAAGGGAGGACTCGTTAGACAAGCTTGAGGAACGGATAGATGCTCACGGTCTAGACCGAGAGCCGCTCGAATGGTACCTGGACCTGCGGCGTTACGGCTCGGCTCCACACTCGGGCTTTGGGCTGGGTATCGAACGGACCGTAGCATGGATAGCCGGGATCCACCATGTCAGGGAGGCGATCGCATTTCCGAGGTTGATGGACAGACTGTACCCATGACGCACGTCGTAAGCCTTTCAGCGGGCGTCATTACGGTAAAATGGCACGACTGTAAAGTGGGCAGCACAGTGCGGGTCATAGCTTTCCGCCAATCACTCCTTCCATGAATTTACACAACGTTATGCAGTCTCGCCTCTTTTCTTCGGCAGTACCTTGTACCTCTCCTCGACACAAAGTGCCCGTCGCTTCCCAACAGTTGCGCCCATGATCCGGGTACTCGGGACACTTCTGTTCACTCCCGCAGCTTAAGTATTCCCAGCATTTGGTGGCAGCCATTGCCACTATCCTTTCAATGAACTAAAAATGTGCAATATGTTCGATCCGCATGACCGGCCACAAGTTAATTTATTGTAAGATGCCTTTATCAAAGCCGACCAATTTTGTAACATCGGCGGCGAGGCGCTACCAGTGCCGCTCCGAAGATGGGACGAACGACAACTCCGCGTTCACTCGAAAATGGCCTTGACAAGTTTCTCTTTATTGTCTATTTTTAGCATCTTGACATTTCTACGGCGAAGATTTGGATGGGGTATGGAAATAATTTCTCTGGATTGCATCTCTCTTATGAAGTAATAGTGCTCCCCGGAAGCACGCCACGGTGCATTCTTACCCTTGGAGGGTCATTGCGCTACTATCTTTTACTAATAGGTCTCCTTGTGGCATTGCTCAGTGGCTCTCATGTTTGGGCCTTGCAACCTGTGCATTCTGAAAGCTCCTTTCAGGAGATGGTAAATAGCGTAGGCCAAGGGAAGGCGGTGGTGATCCAGGCCAGGCCACAGGCCGCTGGACGAAATATTCATGGAAAGCGACGATCAGGCCGAGTCTCTACTATGGGCCTCCCCAGTGCAAATCGGCTGCTGTCCCCACACAAGGCCGCTGCGGCGCGGCGCGGTCTTGTCCCTGCGTCTGCACCTCCGAGCCTCAAATCCGCTTCGCACAACCCGAATGACACACGTGGTGTCCGGTATTTCCTCGCCGCGACACTCTAGGGTCAGGGCAGCTCTGCCTCGAAGATCTCGGGCAGGCTCTCTGCGCCGGTCACCAAAGCAGGCATGGCCGGTTCCAAGCCTCACGTGCGTGCCAAGGCTATGTTTTGTCTCGATTGTTCTTCCGACAAGATCATGCTGGCGCAAAATATAGACACGCCTCTTCCCATAGCCAGTATCACAAAGTTGCTGACAGCCCTCGTCGTGATCGAACAGATGGATCTGGACAGAGTTTTGGAGGTTCCGGCCGATATCACCCAAGTGGAACGCCATAGGGTGGGGCTTAGGCCGGGTGATCTACTTACCGTACGTGATATTCTTCACGGGATGCTGATCGAATCGGGGAACGATTGCGCAGAAGTTCTGGCACGAGCCTACCCGAAGGGCGGAAGAGACGGATTCATGGTGGCCATGAATCGGCGAGCTGCCCAAATTGGCGCTACCCACACGAATCTTTACACCCCGAGCGGCCTCGACATGAAAATTGCCTTGGGCAGAAAAGGCGGCCGATGTCTCGAGGCTCGGAGGTCAAATACCGCTAGCGCAGAAGATGTAGCGCTGATTGCCCGGGAAGCATTCAGACATCCGATCATACGCAAGATCGCGGCTATGCGAAACTTTACCATGCGGACGCACAATGCCATCCCGCATGACTACGTGCTGAGATCCAATGACAAGCTATTAGCCAAAAACTTGCCGGTCGCCGGCGCCAAGACGGGATACACAAACGCGGCCGGAAGATGCATCGTCGCCCTTTTTAAAGATAAAAACAAGGAACGCGTGGTCGTGGTTCTGAACACCCCGCATCACTTCAAAGCTGCCGAAAGAATCTACCGCTGGGCTTCGGCCAGGACGCTCTAATACGCGCTGCTTCGCAAGGCATTCAGCAATGCGGGGACATCGGCCCGCTCTATTGCCCGGAGTGAAATCCCGCGCGCCGGACCTGTCGACGGAAATGATGCCTTTGGATCCTGTACCCGGGTCGGAGACCGGTCAACTGAATGACAGGCAATTCCAGGCCGGCCCCCCCGTAGTTCCTTACGCGGAAATCCGTCAAGATTTTTGAGTATCCCAACATTTCGGAGATCCCACAACTATCTTTCATTTACGCTTGCCCCATGTCGTCCGAAACAATCCTGATCGTTCGTCCCGGTGCATTAGGTGACACGATTCTTTCTTTGCCTCTTTTGGCATCAATACGATCCGCATATCCCCAAGCGAAGATAACGTTTCTCGGAAACCCCTCGTATCAGAATCTATTGCCGGCCGACATCGAGTTCCATTCTATTGATGCTGCCCGATGGACATGGCTTTTCGAATCGGTGAATCCAGGGCTATCCAGGACTGCTTTCGACCGCGCGTACGTTATTCTGAAAAATGCCGCCGCGGTAGCAACAAACTTGGTTAAATCCGGAACGAAGTTGGTATTCACCGCTTCGTCCAGCCCCGTCCAAGGAAAACACCTGGTGGAGAGTTTGCACGAAGCCTTTGGACTTAATGTTCCGCCGAGGCGACCAGCCCTCGCGGAACTGGCCCCGCGAGCGAAAAGCGACTTGGTTTGGATTCATCCCGGCAGCGGTGGATCTAAGAAATGCATTCCACTGGTGACTATGAGACGCTTGACCGATGCTATCCAACGTGAGACCGGTTTATCGGTGGCAGTGACAGCGGGTGAAGCGGATGGCTTCCTGAGAGCCCTTCCTGACTGGGAGAGACTTGTCCGCGGACCGCGTGCATATCTTATGGAGAACAAACCCATCGCGGAATTGTGTAAACAATTGGGCGGTGCGAGACTCTTCATGGGAAATGATTCGGGAATCAGCCACCTTGCCGCGGGACTTGGGGTCCCATCTTCTGTTTTCTTCGTTGCCAGTGACCCGATTCAATGGGCCCCCTGGGTTCCACCAGAGCGCTTGCGGATCATCGACTGCAGCGAAAGTCGCTCGTCTTGGTTTGATTTGGAATCGGAGATGAGGGAAATTCTAGATTTCTTTCACGTGGGAGCTGTCTTCTAGCCGCAAGCGGGAGCGCCAGGCCAGTTCTTTAGGGTAGTAATCGGAATTTGGTCTTCAACTTGATCTTAAATGCTACAGGGTTGACAATGCGACTGTCTGTAGTCTCATGTCACGAGAAGACGAAGAAGAATTTTGGAATAGATGAATCTACAAAAGCGAGTTCTTGAGACCATCCTAAAAAGCCCCGGCACCTCCAAGAGAAAGATTGCCGGATTGTTCAACCTTTCCAGTTACCGCCTCCACAGGGTATTTCGCCATATTGAGAGAGATCTGCAAGGGCATACTCTTGTTCACCACGAAGAGAACGGCGTCTGGGTGGTGAAAGTTGATCCGCTCAGGTGCTTGGGCACACGATGGTCCGGGGCTTTTGACGGCGGGTACTGCCAGTGCTCGAACGAGCCGGAATTCCCTGACAGACGGTGTTACGAACATTCCGAGTGCCAAAATCCTGAGATGGTGGCGTTCAAACGAAAGTTGGACTATCTGGTTGGTCCTGCGGAACCTACAGCGTTTCACTTGAGCCACCTCACGCAGGCCATTGTCCGGAACCTTACCGAGACTTTGAGGGAAATAGCCCCGCTTACGCAGAGGGATGAAGTCGAAAAGAGCAAATTCTTGGGACTGCTCGATGCCGCGCTCAAGACACTGAGATGGAAGGACGAAATGCGACGGCGTAGGTCAGACAACCGAATACCGCCGGAGCTATTCGAGCGCCATCGCCGATCCTCGGGCAATACCTTCGAATACTCCCTGAAGAAGCACTTCCTCGTGCTTGAGGTGGCCACAGACGCTACCAGACAACAAGTGCTCGAAGCCTGGCGCAAACTGGCGCGGCGATATCATCCCGACGCAACCGGAGGTGACGAAGAGCGCATGAAGACAATCAACCTTGCCAAGGAGAAGATTTTCCGCATGAAGAGATGGGGCTGATACCAGTGCGCCGTCAAACAAGTGACAATCTTCGACGGGATGTGGAGGGCAGCCATCTTGCCTGCCATTCCTCACACCGGACTTCGATCCGGGGTCCAGTTTGGGTGCCCGTGTACACGGGCAGGACGACAGGCTTCCAGCCCATAGGCGTTAAAATAAGCTCGCGTTGAGTGCGGAATGGTGCTAGAGAGTCTGGCCCATGAATGGAAACTACTTATACACCGACATGTGGCCTGATGTCTCTCGATTTTTTCCTCATCTGGAGGAATCTGCTCGGCGTTGCGGCGCAGTAAAGCGCTGCCGTAGAGTGCCGAACGCCGAGGCTTTGATTCGGATGGGGATGGTTTATGCGGTATCGGATTTGTCTTTAAAGGATGTTGCTGCTTGGGCCAGGGCGCTTGAGATAGCCTTCATCAGCGGCCCGGGCTTGCATTATCGTTTAAAGACGGCCGAGTCGTGGTTCGAGAGGCTCTTAGTTGATGTTTTAAGCCAAGGAATTGAATCCAAGCCGGTGGGTTATCCGATCAAGATCGTGGATGCAACTGTGATCACCGGACCTGGTTCAACCGGGACGGATTGGCGAGCGCATGTCTCGTTGGATCCCAACACGGGGTGGATTATATCGTGTGAGCTGACGGATTCTAAAGGGGGAGAGAGTTTTTCCCGTTATCCTATGAAAAAGGATGAGATTGTATTGGGTGATCGGGGATATGCCAGGGCGCGCGGTATTTACTCTGTGATTTCTTCCGGGGGCCACGTGTTGGTACGTGTGAGTCCATGTAGCATGAGGATTTGCGATGATTCCGAACGCATCATGAGCTTGATGTCTTACGCGCAGAATATCGGTGAAGGCGAGACCAAGGAATGGAGGGTCCGTATTCCGGTCCCGCCGGATAATGCTGTAAGAGCGTGGCATGTGCGTAAGGCCAAGGCATGGGTTTGTGGACGCATAATCGCCTTTCGCAATAAGAAGGGGGAGGTGATTTGGCTTTTCACCGATCTGCCTTCCGAACGTCTTTCCGCGGAGGCGGCAAAGAGATTGTTTCGGGTCCGTTGGCAGATCGAGCTGCTCTTCAAGAGGCTCAAGTCTCAGTTGGATCTCAAGGATTTGCCTACAAGAAAGGGACCGACGGCACGGAGTTGGTTGCTGCTTAAATTTTTAGCCGCAGCCGTCGCCCAACAGATGCTCATTCCCATTGAGCCTTTTCCCCCCGGAGCAAGCGCCGTCCGGTGAAACCCAATACGGTGTGAGCCCATGGTCGCGTTTCCGGATGACATTATGGACCCTGAGAGTTGCGGTTCTCTACTGCGGCCCATTATTGGTGATTAACGATGAAAACAAATATCACCGATTAAAAAACTCGCGAAGAAGGAGAAAATCCTTTATAAGCAGCGGTTTCATCTGAAACTTTTAACTCTTATTTTAACGCCTATGGGCTTCCAGCCTGTCGCCGATGGACGGGCAAGATGCCTGTCTCCACTCCAAGATGCCTGTTACCACAAAATCATTTTCTTTTCCGTGATGGTTTCGAGAATCCTCATAAGATCTAGTAAACTACTTTCTCAATAAACGGTTATTTTCGTTCGAATCGCAGCAGACGTGTCTGATCAGATAGCCGGTCACCTATCTTCTTCCCATTTTCCGACGAATCTCGCCGAAAGAGAATCTCACGGCCAGCGGCCTCCCATGCGGACACACTTCAGGAGAGCTGCTCCTATCCAGATCGTTCAACAGGGACCGTATTTCTTCGGTTCGCATGGTCATGGTCTCCTTTACCGAGGCCTGACAGGCCATGCTCTTTAAGACTTCCTCTTTGAACCTGGTCGGATCGCCCCGAACTCCTGTGTCCAGCATCACATCGAGCAGTTCGCCGAACAACTCTTCCAGGTCAGCGTTTCCAAGCCATTCCGGCACTCCCTTTACCACAAACTCCCGTTCACCGAATTCTTCGATGCGAAAGCCCGCATCTTGCAGCAGATCCAAGTGCGCTGCCAAGGCCCGAGCCTCCAAAGCCGAGTACTGTAGAATCTTCGGGATCAGAAGATCTTGGCACACGGGTTTCGTGTGCTTGTCCGCTCCCATCAGCTCATCGAATATGAGCCTCTCGTGCGCTGCATGATGGTCCAGAATCACAAGCTCATCGTCGCTATGGAGCACTAGGAATGAATTCGGCAGCCTCCCCACTATCCCGAGTGAGGAAAACTTGCCTGATGGTTCATGGAGAGTTGGGGTGACGCTTACTTGCGCGGGCTCAACCGGAGGTCGTTCGGGGTACTGAGGAGGTGCAACGGAAGTATCTGACGGCTCTCTTTCACCCGAAACATGACGCTCCACCGGGGTTAACGGCGGGCCGGGGGAAAATCGGTTCGAACGGAGCACGCGGTAGATTGAACGGAGCCCCCATCAATGCTTGATGGATACCATCCAGGATCAGTTGTGAGATCTGAACCGGACTGACAAATCGAACCTCAGCCTTTTGAGGATGAACGTTCACATCCACCTGGTTGGACGGAAGCTCAATAAACAGGATCGCCAGGGGATACCGCCCGCGTTCCATGAGGTTGGAAAAGGCACGTGTAACCGCCGCGTTAACCAGTCGGTCGCGAACAGATCGACCGTTTACGAAAGTAAGCACTGACCTCATGCTCGAACGTGCGTACGGAGGGCGGGCAACGTATCCGTGGAGTCGAGCCTCCCCCACAAAATGGTCCACTGCGACCAAATTTTCACGCACATCCTTTGAGTACAGAGTATGGATGCGTTCGAATGTCGAGCGAACGGCAGGTGCGTCCATCTTGGTCCGGCCGTCTTCCGAATAAGTGAACCCGACCGCTGGAAAAGCCAGGGCAAGTTTGATGACAAGCTCTTGAACGTGCGCTGCTTCGATTCCGGATCCTTTCAAGAACTTTCTGCGCACAGGCACGTTGAAAAACAAATTGCGGACCTCGATGGCTGTTCCCGTTCCCATGCCCACACGCTCGGATTTACGAAGTACCCCGCCCTCAATGAGGATCTCAGTTCCTGCCGTGTCAGGTTCAGCCCGGGTCAACAGCTTTAATCTGGAAATCGAAGCAATGCTCGCCAGTGCTTCCCCTCGGAATCCCATGGTGGCAATGCCCACAAGCTCTGTTTCCGATTTCAGTTTGGACGTGGCATGTCTTTCCAGCGCGAGAAACGCATCGTCGTGACTCATTCCGGTTCCGTTGTCCCGGACCCGAATGAGTTTCCTACCTCCGTTTTCTATCTCCACGTTAATGGACGATGCTTCAGCGTCAATGCTGTTTTCCACCAGCTCTTTGACGACGGAAACCGGACGCTCAATCACCTCGCCGGCAGCTATCCGGTTAATGACACTTTCCGAAAGTATTCTTATACGCCCCGACATTGGTTCCTTGGGGTGCTTGGAACGCAACGTTCCACCGACGAGGATTCGGTCATTGTAATAGTTCACCGCGGAGAGCACAGAGACCGCGGAGTATCCTGTTTTGCTGCGCGGCTATCCGTTGGAGCACTGCAAGTCTTGTCTGCGACAGCGAGGGCAATTCCGGCCTGACTGCAATCATGAATAACTCTCGTGGCGTTGAATAAGCTATTCTTTTTTCTCTGCGTTCTCGGCGCGCTCTGCGGTGAATCTTTATTGCATGTGGTTCTCGGTCATTTTGTCTGCTTCGAATCGAACAGGCCCGCCTGGCCTCCGTCGAACCCAAGGGCCTTAAAGTGTTCGTAAGCCTTCCTGGTGGCCATGCGTCCCCTCGGTGTCCTGTCAACGAACCCTTCTTTCACCAGGTATGGTTCGTAAACATCTTCCAGCGTATCCCTCTCTTCTCCCACCGACGCGGCAAGGGTCTCAATTCCCACAGGCCCTCCACCGAATTTGAACATTATGGTCTCGAGAAACTTTCGATCCATCCGGTCGAGGCCGGAAGCGTCCACTTCCAGCATTTCCAGTGCGTTCATAGCGATGGCCTTATCAATTTTGCCCTGGCCTCTCACCTGGGCAAAGTCCCTCACTCGTCTCGTGAGACGGTTTGCAACTCTCGGTGTGGCCCTGGAACGGCTTGCTATCTCGGCAGCGCCCTCTTCATCAATTCCGACCTTGAGAATTGCCGCGGACCTTTTCACGATCGTTTTCAGCTCATCCGGTGAATAAAACTCCAGATGGAATATTATTCCAAATCTGTCTCTCAGCGGATTCGTCAGCAGTCCACTGCGGGTGGTAGCTCCCACCAGAGTGAATGGAGCGAGGTCCAACTTTATGGTCCGGGCGCTAGGGCCTTGGCCTATGATGAGGTCAAGCTTGAAATCTTCCATAGCAGGATAGAGGATCTCTTCTACTACGGGTGAGAGCCTGTGAATTTCGTCGATGAACAGGACGTCTTTGGTCTCGAGGTTTGTTAGAATCGCAGCAAGGTCACCGGGTTTTTCCACCACCGGTCCGGAGGTCGTCCGGATTTGAACCCCCATCTCCCTGGCTATTATGTGGGCCAGCGTGGTCTTGCCCAGGCCGGGCGGGCCGTGGAAGAGAATGTGGTCCAAGGCTTCGCCTCTACCGGACGCTGCTTCGATGAAGACAGCGAGATTCTCCTTTATTCTTGCCTGACCGACATAGTCCACCAGATTGCGGGGTCGTAACGTCCGATCCGTATCCTCATCGTTAGGCGTGGGGCAGGCTGTAATTATGCGTTCCACGGTCATGCAACTGATCCTTTTGGTTCATCGGTTTCTTCGACTGAATGGATAGCCTCCGCGCTCGGATGTGAGCGCTGGCCGGAGCTTACCCCCAAGACACAATCCCGTCAAACAGGAGACGCGGGCACCTTACCACAGGAATACCGATTCCGGTTGAAAGTTCTGAGCCAGGGCCACAATCCTGGAAACTGGCCGGGGGCCGCTGGCGTTCTCCGCTGCGAACTACTACAATTTATCGATCCATTGCTCCGGGGCAAACAAATCCCCGCTCGGGATACGGGCATCATAATTAGTACAGGGGGAGAGACGATGAGAACGAAAGAAGTGATATGGCTGATTCTGCTTATTGTAGCGGTTCTATTAACTATTTGCCTCAAGTACTTTCCCTTTCTTCCTGGGGATGTAAGCAGTACCCGATTGATACAGTCTTTGCTGCCCGAAGCCAAACATTGGGCTCAGGTGCTGTCATCCACCGCGGAAATGCCTTGGATATTGGTTTTGATCGCGGTGACGTTCATTCTATCCTGGATAATGGCAGGATGGCGTGCCGCTTTCTTATCTATTGCCGCGTTTGTCGGTTTGTGGTTGTTGGGAAAATGGCTTGGGCCAGCCATTGCTCAGCCGCGGCCTTCTGCCGAACTGGTTCAGGTTGCGAAAGCGCTCCCTGGTTCCGCATTTCCGTCCATCTTCGCCTTTAATTACATAGCGACGGTCGGCTTTCTGGCTGTCGTGGCAGCAGTCAAAGCATCGGGAAAGGCCCGTTGGGTTCTGTTTATCGTCTGCTGTTTGCTTCTTATTATCGGCTGGATAGCCAGAGTTGATCTGGCGGCTCACTGGCCAAGTGATGTGGCTATATCGTACCTTATTGGGCTTTTGTGGGTCACCTTGCTGATTCGTTTTGCTTGACGAAAATGGTGGAATATTGCGGGCCGATAATGAATCTATGTTGGCACAGACGAAGTATTCCGAGTCTTTCCCCAGGCGCATCCAAATGTTGCGATAGTGCCGACGAATGCAAACGCCAGCGTGCAGCAAATGATCACGCCGCGCACCTCAAACCAGTTAAGAAAACGGCGGCGCGCTATTTTGACTCGATTATTCGAGATCGTGAGTTGATGCCCCGGGCAGTGTTGATATCTTTACTGTCAGGGAAATGTGCGAAATGACTTAGCAAGGTTTTCTTTGACGTGGGACGAGCTTGGAAGGTATGTTACGAGCCTAAGGCAATTGTCTTTTCAGCCAAGGTGTCAAAAAACCGAGGAAACACACATCCTCGTACGGACCGGCCGGCTGTCGGGGAGTTAGGAGTTATCGGTGGGGGGCCGCCCAGAGCTTGAAGACCTCCACAATGGCAAAACCGCCGGATCAATCAGAAGCGGCCAAACGACGACGCCAGGTAAGTGAATTCTTTACGAGGAAAGCACATGAAAGAACGCGAACTCTATGATTACTTGAGGGCGCTACCCAAGCGAATTACGGCTGACCACACAACGCTCCTGACATCAGATCTTCCTAAGTTTCTAGAGATTTTGGGATATGAGGGGTCGACCATCTTTTTCGAGTTTTTGCTCAGTTTGCCTCGTCGTGTCAAAGCAGATGCGTTGGTAGCGGAGCGTCGAACCGGATTGCCGTGGATAATTGTAGAGGTGAAAACATTCCAGGCAATGCGTGACGATTTAAAGGGGACATGGAAGGCGTTGAAACTTTCCTACCTGGAGTTTCTTTCAGAGGACAACCAATGGTTGTTGTTGTTTTCGCCGAAAGTTTTGGGTTTAGCGTCCAAATCCGAAGAGCGTCTCTATGATCTGACTCAGTTAACCGAAGACCAATCATCCGAGATTTACTCGCTTTTGCGCCGACCGCCGAAATCCTCCGATGGGGCGAGTAAGCGACCCTCTGACATCGGCACTGGGGCACCCTTATGAGGAGTGCCACATTCTCGATCGATGCTCGAAAATACTCAGCGGCTCTGGCTGCGACGAAGAGAGCACGCACCAATAAACAGAAAAAGGAATCGCTCGAGGGTCTTGCCAAACTGCTGTTTCAAGGCATCCCCTTCTTGTCATTCAAGTATTCCAATCTGAGGACGGCAAGCGCCGAAATTGACCTAGTTTTCCTTTATAGGGGTTTCAAAGAAACGACCGTTTTCGATGAACTAGGGCGTTATTTCCTCGTAGAGTGCAAGAACTGGAAGGACCCGGTTGGAGCCAAACACGTGCGCGATTTCATTGGAAAGATGCAGAACTCGCGCGTGAAGTTGGGCGTTTTTGTGGCTCCCAAAGGCGTTACAGGAGTCGGTGACAGCGCTTACGCACTGCGGGAGATTCATACGACTTACAACAAGGATGGCCTATTCGTCGTGGTGATCGCTGAAGAGCATCTGGAATTAGTAAGAAAGGGCGAGAACTTCTACGAGCTTCTGGAATACGAGATCGAGAGCATAAGATTTGATTTTGTCTCCAGGAATTGACCATTAAGCCGGAATTATGAGGTGGTCTTGCCATTTAGGAGGCCCTTGGGCTTGCAGCCGATGGCAGGATGGTTCCTTTGACCCCGAAAAGGGCCACTGGCCTCTCTCGACGCAAGAGTCTTCCGACTGGCCACCACCTTCCTAGATTATTATCAAATTGCCATTACTCGCGAGAAGACGCTAGAGAAATCTGCTTGCCGCGGTACTGTTATACGAGCCGGCGGCACCATTTCGCAGCTATTTATGCCCTGTCGACGTTTGGCTACGGTAACGGGTGTACATGCGCCATGCTTGCAAGGCTATCCGAGGGTAAAACTATCTTTTCGAAAGGTGAGCGTCCGAGCTCATCGGCAATTGCACCACAAAATCTCCACAGGGGTGCGAGATCTATTGCTAGGTCCTCTACATCCTTGATCCGGCAGTGGGAATCATCCATTCCTCCGACACAATTCGGCGCATTCCAAGGCATAAGAACTTGAGCCTGGCGGAAAGATATATTAAGAAAATCAATGAGGACCTTGGAGCTACCGTCAACCTTCTTTCAGCAAAAGGCTATTGCGACGGGCTTTCAAAGGACTGGGAAGATGCAGTACAATAGCGATAACCAATTAACTTACTAAGCATAAATCGGGAGGACGAGGCAAAATGTCCGGTCACAATAAGTGGAGCACGATAAAGCACAAGAAGGGCGCGGCGGATGCCAAGCGCGGAAAGATGTTCTCCAAGCTTATCAAGGAGATCACTATCGCTGCTCGCATGGGCGGCGGGGACGTGGATGGCAACCCTCGCCTGAGAACCGCGGTCAACACGGCGCGTACCGCCAACATGCCCAAGGAGAACATCGACAGAGCCATAAAGAGGGGCACCGGCGAACTTGAAGGCGTGACTTACGAAGAAATAACCTACGAGGGGTATGGCCCTGGAGGTGTTGCGGTCATAGTGGAAGCCCTAACTGACAACAGGAATCGAACGGTGGCCGAGGTTCGCCATATTTTCGACAAGTACAACGGCAACCTCGGGGAATCCGGCTGTGTTGCCTGGATGTTCGATAAGAAGGGGGTCATTGTAGTCACGGCCGAAGGTCTGACTGAGGATGATGTCATGGAACTGGCACTGGAAGCCGGGGCGCAGGACGTGAGCAGCGATGGCCAGACGTTTGAGATTACGACCGAACCCGCGGATTTTGAGACGGTGCGCAAGGCAGTCGAGGACAAGCAATGGAAAGTCGAGTTGGCGGAGACCAGCATGATCCCCCAGACCACGGTAAAGCTGGAAGGGAAGAAGGCCGAACAGATGCTCAAAATGATGGACGCGCTGGACGACAACGACGACATGCAAAAAGTTTTCGCGAATTTTGACATTTCGGAAGATGAAATGATGAGGCTCTCTGCATGACCTTTCAGAGCAGCGTACGTATCCCGAATTATGTTGAGCGCCTCGAGATGAAAGAGCAAGTAGTATAACTACTTGAATCGCTATACCCCTCTATAGTCTACACCCGCCTCATCCGGGCCGATCCTCGGCCCTGCAACAAAATCCTGGAAAGAAAGGCCAATCAATAGTATAGAGATCACCGTTCTCCCGTGGGCTACGGTAACTGCAGCTTACAAACACGGGTGGCCGTGGTTTTGCTCGTGTATTTCATGGCTATAGTCTCCGGCATTGAGAATTGCGCCGAAGATCACCCTCTCCTAACCCGTCCAGTCAAGGGAAGGGAACCTGTACAGGCGGGTGGACTTCAAGGCCAGTGATAAGACGCAATCCTCATGGGAGATCAGCATAGGTCTGGCAAAACCTCAGGCAAACTGAACGGACAAGCGAGAAAATGTTGATCATCGGAGTAGATCCGGGAAGTACGGCAACAGGATACGGAATCATCCGAAAAAACGGTGTTCGGCCGTCGCATGTGGCGAGCGGAGTCATACGGGTTTCTGCCAATCTCGGCCAATCCAAGCGAATATGGGAAATTTACAGAAGGCTGGATACGGTTGTTCGCGAACATAGGCCCTCGGTTATGGTCGTAGAGTCTTTGTTTCATTCCAACAACAGCCAGAGCCTGATGAAATTAAGCCAGGTCCGTGGAGTCATTCTGCTTTTAGGCGAGATCTATTCGATGGACATATTCGAATACAGTCCGATGGAGATCAAAAAAGGGCTTACCGGGTACGGGAAAGCCGAAAAGATGCAAATGATATTCATGGTGGGGAAAGTGCTGGCCTTGCCGACTCTCAAGTCTCCCGACCAGGCAGACGCTCTGGCAATGGCCATTTACCATTCACATATTTCTCTGCCTGACAGGATTGCCGGATGATCGCTTCTTTGCGTGGAAAAATTGCCTTTAAAGGGCTGAATCGGGTCATTGTAGACGTCCAAGGGGTCGGTTACGAAGTGGCGGTTTCGTTGTCAACCATCGAAGCTCTCCCTCAGGATGCGGAGGCCTTTTTGAACATCCACACGGCACTCCGGGAAAATGCCCTGGAATTGTACGGCTTCGTGACGCAAGAGGAGAAGGCGCTCTTTGAGATGCTGCTGACTGTGGCAGGAATCGGGCCGCGAATGTCTCTGAACATCCTTTCCGGCACCACGCCCGATGGTTTTCGGCGAGCCGTGCTTGAGGGCGATCTGCACCGATTGACATCCATTCCAGGCATCGGGAAGAAATCTGCTGAACGGATTGTTCTGGAACTCAAAGAAAAAATTCACAAGATGCCTATGTTCGGAGATTCTGCTTCGGGCAATTGCTCACCCTCCTCTCTTCAAGACGATCTTGTCTCTTCTCTTACCAACCTCGGATATAAGGACCGAATGGCTGAGATGGTGGCCAAGAAGGTGTTGAAAGACGCCGGACCGGACGTATCATTACCTTACGCTGTTAAGACTGCCCTCAAGGAATTGATGAAATAAAACACCCGCAGTCCGGAACGTACTCCAGGCTGTCCGAATCCACCTCATCGGTCTATAATAGATCGCGGGCGAGGACCTGTATTGCGAGGCCATCAGCGGTCCTCACACTGCTTGGCTGTCGATTCTCTTCGAGGAGGCTTGTCCATGAAATTCGTAGTCATCGGTGGGGACGCGGCGGGTATGAGCGCGGCATCGAAGGCAAAACGCAACGATCCCGCCACAGATGTAGTGGTCCTGGAGCAGACAACCGATGTATCTTACTCGGCTTGCGGTTTGCCGTACAACTTAGCGGAGCCGGAACGTGACATGAATGATCTCGTTGTTAGGACTGCCCAGGTCTTCAGAGACAAGCAACGAATAGACTTAAGACTAGGGAACAAAGCGGAACGGATCAATCGAGATCGTAAGACTGTGTCCGGTCGAACTTCGGGCGGGGAACCGTTTGAGGTTGATTATGACAAACTTCTTATTGCGACCGGTGCTCGTGCGCGGATGCTCAATATCCCTGGAGAAGATTTGCCGGGTGCCAAGGTTCTCAGATCCTTGGAAGACGGGCGCATTATCGAGGCGTACATGGCGACAAACCCAGTCAAAAGGGCTCTGATTGTTGGGGCGGGATACATCGGCCTGGAGATGGCTGAGGCTTTTCACGAGCGCGGGGCCCAAGTTGAAATCTCCGACATTTTGCCGGGATTGCTCCCCTGGTTGCCGAGTGAGATGAGTGAAGTGGTCAGGAACGAACTGGAAGACAAAGGAGCGAGGCTGCATCTGGGGATGGGAATATCCAGAATCGAAGAATTCGGCGGCCGGTTGCGGGTGACTTTGGACGACACGGTGCTGGATGTGGATCTTGTGCTAATGGGGGTAGGGGTTGTTCCGAATTCCGAGATTGCCTCCGAAGCGGGCCTTGACCTGGGTCCTCACAATTCCATTGCAGTGGACAAGATGTTACGCACGTCGGATCCCGATATCTTTTCCGCGGGAGATTGCGCGGACGCCTTTCACGTAGTAACGGGACAGCGAGTCTGGATCCCACTTGCGCTAAGGGCTAATCGCGGCGGCTGGGCTGTGGCGGATAATGTTACCGGCCGCCATGTCGAACTGCCAGGCATTCTGGGAAGTGCGGTATTCAAAGTCCTGGATATGGAAGTAGCCCATACCGGTCTGAGCCCCGACGAAGCCGCACACGCCGGCTTCGACGTGATCGATGAGGTTATCAAGAGCCGTTCCAGGGCCCACGCGCATGCAGGAAATCAGGACATTTACGTGCATCTGACTGCCGATAAAAAAAGCGGCAAGTTGCTCGGAGGAGACCTGGTGGGAAAAGAAGGTGCGGCTCACCGCGTCGATGCATTGGCCGTGGCGCTGCACGCGGGAATGAGCGTACAGGAATTTTCTCAGTGCGATTTGGCCTATGCGCCGCCTTTTTCACCAGTCTGGGACCCGCTGCTCACTGCGGCTAATCAGTTGTTGAAAAAGATGTGACTTTTGCATGCTAGAGCAAACTGCATTGAATGCCTCTCTTAGGCCGAGACACGACATGCCGTGCCCCTACATGGGACGCAACGTGCCCGTATCGAAAAGAAGATTAGGGGCCCAGCATGCTGCGCCAGCTCCAGGATTGAGGAAAAGCGCAAATCACAGTTGACCTTGCTATAGAGCGCTACGCTCAATGACGTATCCGCCAATGACCGAGACCAGTCGTTATGCTTCCAGACCGGACGAGACGAGTGCGATAGATTCCCCCTTGTACGGGATTGTGTCTCTGGATTTCCTCGAACGAGGTGAGTTGCACCCCTGTCCGTACCTCCCGGAAAATACGGCCCGAGAGGAAGCGTTCAGCGCACTCGAATTTCCGCCGGAGCTTTACCACGATTTCATGAATCATGGGTTTCGCAGGTCGGGCCTGCATTTTTACCGGCCCATCTGTCCAGCGTGCAGCGAGTGCCGGCCCATAAGGATACTGGCAGACAATTACCGCCTCAGCAGGTCGGATAGACGCGTCACCAGGAAAAATCAGGATGTCGAGATCAGAATAGACTCGCCGAGGTTTACGCAGGAGAAATTCAGGATCTATTCCGACTACCTTGCATCGCAACACTCCAGCGGCCCTGATCTTTCTGCAAGCAGCCTAAAAGATTTCCTTTATATCTCGCCTGTTCGCACGGTTGAGTTCGAATACCGGCTGGGGCGGCGGCTATTGGCTGTGGGAATAGTAGACTTATGTTCCAGGTCGCTGTCGAGCGTGTATGCATTTTTCGATCCCGCTTATTCTTCAAGGAGCTTGGGGACCTTTTCCGCCATCCAAGAGATCGTGTTTTGCCGTGCGCAGCACATCCCGCATTACTATCTCGGTTTTTTCGTCAGAGAAAGCCCCTCCATGAAGTACAAAGCGCGCTTTAAACCCCACGAAATTCTGAACGATTCTCATCAGTGGATTTGCAGCGAAACTGCGTGACAGAGCCAGGCACAAGTTGATCCGTTGAGTGGAGGTGATAGCTTATGATATAATTCATTAGTTAAATAGGGGGTGAATTATGATCGCTTCGACTGCCGATGATGGTACTTTGAAACAATTGCTAACAGATAGTCACACGATTGCCGTCGTGGGTCTTTCCGCCAATCCCCAGAAAGATAGCCATAAAGTTGCCGGTTACTTGAAAAACCACGGGTACCGAATAATACCAGTGAATCCCGCGGCAGACGAAATCTTGGGTGAAAAGAGCTATCCAGATCTAAAGTCTATACCTGAATCTGTGGACATAGTGGACGTGTTCCGGCGTCCGGAATTTCTCCCTGAAATAGCAAAACAGGCCGTGGCAATACACGCCAAGGCGCTCTGGATGCAGGTGGGAGTAACTAGCGAGGATGCTGCGAATACGGCCCGCCAGGCTGGTTTAACGGTGATAGAAGACAGTTGACTGATGCAGGAGCACGCCCGGCTGGTAGCCGGAAAGTAAAACCAATCGAAATTAACTTGACAGCATCTTGATCACGATGGCCCATGATGAAAGGAGTTGCTGCCGATGGCTTTGGTTTCTGAGTTTAAAGGTTTCCCCAAAGAATGCGTCAACTTTTACGTGGACGTTGTACAAAACAACAGTAAGGCTTGGTTTGACTCGCACAAAAATGTTTTCGAAAGTTATGTCATGACGCCCGCGCGAGATTTCGTATCTGAAATGGGGAAACTTCTCGGACAAATATCTCCTGGAATTAATGCAGACCCCCGCCTGAACAGATCAATTTTTCGTCCGTATCGCGATACTCGCTTCAGCAAGGATAAAACTCCATATAAAACCCATCTTGGGATCTTCTTTTGGGAGGGCTCCCGCGAAAAATGGATTGTTCCGGATACTACTTTCATATTGAACCTCCAACGCTGTTTCTCGCTGCGGGCATGCATTGCTTCTCGCCGTTGTTGCTGGGGGCTTATCGTGATTCGGTTGTGGACCCTAAGCACGGGCCGGCGCTCAAGAAAGCCATAAAACGGATCTCTAAGGCAGGAGATTATTCTATTGGCGGAAAGCACTACAAGAAGACGCCTCGAGGTTATGACTCAAATCACGAAAAACGCGCCCCCTACTTCTGCACAACGGCCTCTATGTGTGGACTGAAGATGAGATTCCGCCGGAGTTTTACTCGGCAAAAATACTAAACTACTGCTTCGAAAGGTTTAAGAAGATGTCCCCCTTACACAAATGGCTGGTAGGAATGACAGAGCGGGCAGGCGTATGAGTGACCGGAATCTTATCCCAAGCTGGCAGGTCTTTGAGGGACCTGATCCGGTTAGCAGCCCTGTATTCGCATGGTAAACGGCGCGAAGAATCGACAAAGCGGAGACCTCGCGTCCCCAAATACTTTGCTACCACTACTACCACCGATTGACAGTTTTTGACCTCTGCGCTAAGAAACAGATATGATTGAGCACCATATTCCTGATGTAAGGTTCCTCATGGGGAACGAGGCCATCGGTCGCGGCATCATCGAGGCAGGATGCACCGTCGCAGCAGCGTATCCCGGTACCCCCTCGTCTGAAGTCCTCGAATCTCTCGTCCGGTGGAAAAAGGAACTCGGCCATCCCATTTACTTGGAGTGGTCCATCAACGAAAAAGTCGCCTTTGAAGTGGCTTACGGAGCTTCGCTCTCGGGTGCGCGTTTCTGCCGCGGCCATGAAAATGGTCGGGTTGAACGTGGCATCAGATCCCTTCATGAGCGCGGCTATTTGGGGATTAGAGGCGGGCTTGTTGTAGTTGTCGCGGACGATCCCGGACCTCATTCCAGCCAGACCGAACAAGACAGCCGATTCTTCGGCTGGTTCGCAAAGGTGCCGGTTTCTGGACCCGGGCACGCCCTCAGAAGCGTTGGAAATGACATTAAGAGCCTTTGACCTTTCCGAAAAATACCAGGTGCCGGTGCTTCTGAGACCCTGCTTGAGAGTTTGCCATGCCCGCCAAAACGTGTCATTAGGCTCTCCTCGTCCTGCGGCGGATGTGGGGCCGTTTAAGAAGAACTGGACCAGATGGGCAGCTATACCACGCTATCGGCTTGTCCTTCACGGCGAGTTGAACGAAAAGCTCGAAACTATAAGGCATGAAGTTCCCGAAGCTCGGCCCGAGCTTATATCCCAGGGTTCAGGCAATTCGACGGCATTGATAACCTCGGGCTCGGTCTCGTCCCATGTGAGGGATATTGTGGCCTCGGATCCCCGGTTAAGCGACATGGCCGTATATAAGGTTGATCTTCCTTTTCCCGCTGACCATCACGCCATGCAACAAATTGTGGATTCCCACCACCATACGCTTATCGTGGAAGAGACATACCCCGCGCCGGAACTTCAAATTCAGGACAGGGCGCAATGTTATGGGCAGACTTTCCGGCCACGTTCCGCCCCAAGGTGAGCTGACGCCTGAAGTTGTGGAAGAGATAATTCTGAAAGCGGTAGGTGAACAGCCAACCGCAGTGCAGCCCCCCAAAATTAAACCTCGCCGTCCCTCTCTATGTCCGGGATGTCCCCACCGCCCCGCGTTTCTACACGATCAGGCAGGTCTTCGATCAGGCGGTCTTCACGGGGGACATCGGCTGTTACACCCTAGGGATCAACATGGGAGCAGTGGACACATGTCTGTGCATGGGGGCCTCCATAGGAATGGCAGGGGGTCTGACCCGCACCTCTGTCCGTGACGGTGAGACCAAAGTTGTCGCCACCATCGGCGATTCCACTTTTTACCATGCAGGCGTTCCGGCCCTCATCAACGCGGTTCACACCAAGGCCCCATTCGTCCTCATGATCATGGACAACAACATTGCTGCCATGACAGGAGGCCAACCGACTCCGCGCATGATTTTCTTGCAGACGGCTCCCCAGGCGTTGCGATCAGCCTCGAAAGGGTCGTTAGAGGATGTGGCGTGGATTTTCTGGAAGTAGTCGATCCCTACGATGAGTCGAGCACGCGAGAAGCACTGCAAAGGGCCAAGGATTACACGTTTAAGGAAAACAAGGGCGTTGCGGTAGTCATCACCCGGCGGCCCTGTGTCCTGCTGCCGAACGTGGAACTCCCGTCCGTAAGGTTCCGGGTGGCAGATGGTTGCGATTTGTGCATGAGTTGCATGAAGGATTTGGAATGCCCGGCATTTCACTTCGTGAAGGAAGACAAGAAGATGAGGATCGACGCGGATCTGTGCGCGGGCTGCGGCTTCTGCGTTCAGATTTGCCCGTCTCAAGCCGTAAGGCCTGAAGGTCATTGATCATGGTTGAACTTGTTCTCGCGGGAGAGGCGGCCAGGGAATCGTTTTCCTGACGCGCCAAATTGGCCAGATAGCCACAGCCAAAGGGCTGAACGTCGTCTCCTCCGAGACTCACGGCATGGCGGTCCGGGGAGGCTCTATCAACAGTCATCTGAGAATAGGGCCGCTTTTTCTCACCGCTGATTCGAGCCGGTCACGCGGACTTTCTCCTTTCGTTGGATCCTTCTGAAACGCCCAACAACAGCCATTATCTGAAACGCGAAGGGGTGACGGTAGAGAATTCCACGTTGCCGGACAGCCTTGGCATCAAACGTGTCGACGCGGCGTGGCCGGAAATCTCGGACGCGTGCAGCTTGAAAATGTGGTTCTCTGGGTTTGCCGCACACTGGATAGTTTTCCGGTCTCCGTGGAAGACGTCCGTGCGCACCTTACAAGGAAACCAGAGACCAAGTGCGAAGCTATGAACCTCATGGCCCTGGAAGCCGGGATTCGGGCAAGGTGAGAGAACTATTCCGGACCATGGAACAGACCTGTTTGCCTGCGGGGAGAGGGGGGACTGAAATGCCTTCTCTTGCCATCCATTCTCTATGCGGGGCAAGAGAAGATACTACACAGGTGGCCTTGGGCAACGGTGCGTTCCTGCCGGTGTCATTTCGAATCCATTCTCGGGCAGAACGAAGCAGTCTTTTCATTGCGAGCGGAAAATCCAAGTTTGTTTGGTCGGTCCCGTTCCTCGCTGTGCAGCCCCGCTCGTTGGTCGAGGTGGCCTTCTCCTTGACCTGAGTCTTCAAAAGCCTTACCCTGTATGGAAGTCGTGAGGAGGCAACGTGGGGATTGAGGAGGTACTGTTGGGGCTGGCTGATCGCGTACTCTGATTTCGACGAGGCCTCGCTGGGTCAGCTTCAGGAGAAATACTTGAAGAAGGTCTCGGAGTTTTCACCGACTCGGGATTGGGAACGATCCATAGTAGTATACTTCTTGATCAATTCCGTGCGTGTGAAGAACAAGATTTTCAACGAGAAAGTAAAAGGCTCCGACCCGCCCGACCCGCCGAGATCCTCCAGAAACACGCTGAAAATAGTTAAATAAATGTGATTATTTAACTATTGCAGCAAGAACTGATCGCATATGATTGAGATGAATGACGGTTCAAAAGATGCGAAATCCTTTTTTCACCTTGATTTTCTTACAAAAAAAAGTATAATATGAATCGTGGTATCTGTGGGTAGTTCGAGCGGCAATAGAGACTGTTGGGCACACGAGCCGGCGCTCGGTGGCGTTGCGGACTGCTCTTCTCCAAAGGAGAATCGCTATGCGACGAAGATCGATAGTCCTTATAAGCACAGCCTTAGGGCTAATGCTGATGGTTGCCCCGGCTCCGGACAGTGGTCGGGGTCAGACCGGCTCTGCCGGATATGAAGGCTCTACTTAATGCAAACGCCTTCCGGAGGCGTCATGGCAACCAGCCGCCCGTTTATTACCGTACTGGACTAACTACCTGGACAGAATGCAGCAAGAGGGAGGGTATTACGGGATAACGGGCAACTATCCGGGTTCGGCACCGGTCACCAGCTATTATCCCGCAAACGAGGGCAGCCAGCAACTTCGCCGCAGGAGAATGTAGGTCAGTCAAATATATATTACAATCCTTCCGAATATTACGCCAACCAGGGCGGCGCCGCGTATCAGGCCCAGGCCCCTGTCGCGTCCGGCAAGCTGTCATCGGGAAGCCAACAAGCCGCTAGGACGTCGGGCAAGAAACGGCGATTGAGCATGAAAAAGGGCCACAGGCATGCCCAGCAACAGGCTCAATACCGGCAGGGAGAATCCGCAGGATTACGCACAGCAACAGGCTTATCAACAGCGACTGCAAGCTTACAACAACCGCAGGCTTATCCCCAGCAGCAAGCCTATCAGCAGCAGCTACAGGCCGGTTACCCTCAGCAGCAGTCAGCCGCTTATCAGCAGCAGCCACAGACCGGTTATATCCCCAGCAGCAAGCCGCTTATCAGCAGCAACCGGGCGTATATCCTGCGGGCCAGGACGGCTATTATCAGCAGCAGGGCTATGGGCAGCAGGCCGTACAGCCTCAGGCTGCAGATGCGCAGGGTACATTGAGTTCGGACCCCGCGGTTCAGGCTGCTCAGCAGAAGGCTTACGACCGCGCGGATCTTGCCCAGCGTGCGGCTGAAATGGCGGCTCAGCAACAGGCGATTACTCAGGTAGCTGACCCAGGCTCAACAGCAGTTTGAAGTGGCCCAGCAAAGGGTTCGGGAACAGGAGGTAAAGCAGCAGGCCCTTCAGGCTGAAGATCACAAGAAGGCCGTCGCTGACGCTGACGACAGCTTGCGGTC